>NZ_JBICWC010000009.1:0-400276 GCF_043199535.1 Streptomyces sp. NPDC048590
CCCGTTTCACCGGGGCCCTCCGGGCGCTTCCCTTCGTTCTTGCGTTTCCGACTCTATCAGACTCTTTCGTGTCCGATTCCCGGCCGAAGCGGGTTCTTGCTGATTCGCTTTCCAGTTCTTCGCTTTCGCGTTTCCCTTTCGGCGTGGTCACTACTTTAGCTGATTTCCGCTGCGACTCATAATCGAGTCGATCGAGGCGATTTCGGCATGCCGAAAATGCACCCGCCAGGGGTGAATCGTAGGTAGTGGTTGGCCCTCTCACGGTGCTTCGGTCCGGTCCGATGGACCACACCAGCAACTGCTTCCGTTCAAGCGGCTCGGACTACGTTAGGGAAACGGCGGGGGCGAGTCAAGTTGCGTCGCGGCGAGGCGCCGGGGCTCTCCGCCACCGTCAGCGGTGACGGAGAGCCGGCCGAGGGGCGGAAGGACCGGCGTGACCCCTGTCCGCGCTCTCCTGTGCGACCACCACCCCGTTCCTGGTGGGGCAGGGTGATGACGCCTCACCCCGGGGTGATCCCGAACCGCCGTCCAGGATCACTTGGACACCGCTCCGCACGAGGCCAATGCCGGCGGCGGGCCGCAGAGCAAGTCGTTCGTTTGGCTGATTCGATGTCTTGCCTGGCCGAGAACCACAGGGCGTCGTAGTCCTGCTCCCCGGCGGCTCACGGGCGCCTCGCCAGAAGAACGAACTCCATGCCCGGCCGGTCGGGAGCATCGCGGATGTCGTCCACCAGATAGCCGTGCGACACCAGATCCTGCTCGATCTCCTCCCGCTCGCGGAACCGCAGGGTCGAATCCGATGTCAGCACCTGGCCGTCGACGGCGAACCTGTAGGTCCGGCGGAATGTCACCAGGGGCAGACTCGCCTCGACCAGCTCGACCCAGCTTTCGACCACTCCTACACCCGGGATCCGCGTCTCACGGTAGGAGTTCCCAGGAGTCCACTCCTCCCACGCACGTGCGGCCGGGTCGCGGGACTCGAACGCCAGACGCCGGCCGGGTCGCAGTGCCGCGTGGACTGCTCGCAGCGTCCCCCGCCAGGCGGACGGTTCGGTGATGGCCTGGGCGACGTTGCCGGTCATCGTCGCCAGATCGGCACGCAGGGGCGGTAGGTCCGTCGCCTCACCATTGATCCAGCGCACCCGTTCGGAGCCTCGTTTCGCGCGAGCGACGTCGATCGAGGCCCGGGCGGGGTCGACGCCGATGACGTCGAGCCCGCGTCCGGCCAGGCGAAGTGCGAACACCCCCGTGCCGCAGCCGATGTCCAGTACTCTCCGCGCCCCGAATTCGTCCACCAGGCGTACGTACGCGTCCAGGTCACCTCGGTCCGGTTCGAGGTGGTCGTAGATCGCGGCGAGTCGTGGATGCGCGAAACAGTCGTCAACCGCCATGGGCCGAAGTCAAGCGGAGACCGACCGTCCCGCCAAGCCCCCCGGGAGCGTCTCACGGCCGGCGACTCAGCCTCCTGTGGGCGGCTCGGCTCTCGGGCTCAGCCGGTAGGCCGAGACCGTCGGATCCTTCGCGATGTAGAAGCGGTGCTGCCAGTCGTGGGCTCTGCTCACGCCCACCCGGGGACCGGCCCGGATGAGCGCGGGGGCCACCGGCTCTCCCTCGGACAGCTTGACCCGGGCACCTGTCAGTACGTCCGTGCCGTTCTGCTCCGCCGTGATGCCGAGAGCCCGGCAGAGGTTGCCCGGCCCTCGTGCGAGACGCGGGCCCTCGGCCCTGTCCCCTCTACGCACGCGTGCCAGATCCTCGCCTTCCAGGACTCTGCCCGCCCTGATGAGGACGGCGGACGCGACGCCGTCCGTCCCGGTGACGATGTTGGCGCACCAGTGCAGGCCGTGGGACCGGTAGACGTACAGGTGTCCCGCGGGTCCGAACATGACGGCGTTGCGCGCCGTCCTCCCCCGGTAGGCGTGGGAGGCGGGGTCGGCGGCACCGGAGTACGCCTCTGTCTCCGTGATGGCGACGCTCACCGTTCCCTCGGGGGTCTCGTGGGTGAGGATGGCACCGAGCAGCCTGGGAGCGACGTCTTCAGCAAGGTCAGCGAGGTTCACGTCGTCCATGCTGACCGATTCGGCCGCCGGTGCGCGGAGTTCCTTGCTTCCCGTGCCCCCGAGGGACCGGGCGGACGGCGGCGCCGGGAACCGGTTACGGTCGTGGCGCGTATGTAGGGGTCAGGACCAAGGAGGAAAACATGGGCTTCAAGCGGCTGCTCGCGAGCATGGGTGCCGGCGGTGCTTCGGTCGAGACCGAGCTGACCGAACTCAACGTCGTCCCCGGTGGGGTCGTCCAGGGCGAGGTGCGGATCCAGGGCGGATCCGTGTCCCAGCAGATCGAGGGACTCTCGGTCGGCCTGCAGGCGCGGGTCGAGGTCGAGGGCGGGGACCAGGAGACCAAGCAGGACATCGAGTTCACCAAGATGCGTCTCGGTGGGGCGTTCGAGGTGGAGGCGGGCGCGGTGCACGTCGTGCCGTTCGGCCTGGAGATTCCGTGGGAGACGCCGATCACCATGTTCGCGGGGCAGCACCTGCGCGGCATGAACATCGGGGTGACGACGGAGCTGGAGATCGCCCGGGCCCTGGACTCCGGTGACCTGGACCCGATCAACGTGCACCCGCTCCCCGCACAGCAGGCCATCCTGGACGCCTTCGGGCAGCTCGGCTTCGGCTTCCGCAGCGCGGACATGGAGCGTGGCCACATCCGCGGCACCCGGCAGCGGCTGCCGTTCTACCAGGAGATCGAATTCTTCCCGCCGCAGCAGTACCGGGGGCTCAACCAGGTCGAGCTGACCTTCGTCGCGGACGACCGGGAGATGGACGTCGTCCTGGAGATGGACAAGAAGCCGGGCCTCTTCAGCGAGGGCAGCGATTCCTACCGCGCGTTCAAGGTCGGTCTCAACGACTACCAGAGCACCGACTGGGCCGCTTACCTGAATCAGTGGCTCGCGCAGGTCGGCGGCCAGCGCAACTGGCTCTGACAGCCCTTAGGGTCGGTGGGTAGAGACACATGCCGACCGACAAGGAGAGGTGCGAGACGTGACCGAGCCGAAGAGGGCGCCGCTTCCTCATGACTTCCATCCCGAGGTTCCCGCGTTCACCGTGGTGAGCAAGGACCTCTCTCCGGGAGCGGTGCTGTCGGACGACCAGGTCTACGCCGCGGGGAACACCTCACCGCAGCTGCGGTGGGAGGGTTTCCCCGCGGAGACGAAGAGCTTCGCGGTGACGTGCTTCGACCCGGATGCCCCGACGGGCAGCGGGTTCTGGCATTGGGTGCTGTTCGACATCCCGGCATCCGTGACGGAGCTCCCGGCAGGCGCGGGCAGCGGGGCGTTCGAAGGGCTCCCCGCGGGCTCGGTCCAGGCCCGCAACGACTACGGGGCGAAGGAGTTCGGCGGTGCCGCACCGCCGGCCGGTGAGAACCACCGCTATGTCTTCACCGTGTACGCGGTGGACACCGAGAAGCTCGGACCGGACAGCGACACCCCGCCCGCGGCCGTCGGGTTCAACCTGCGTTTCCACACGCTGGGACGCGCCCAGCTGATCGGGGAGTACGCGGCCCCCGAAAGCTGAAGGTTCGCCTCCTGTTTGCCCTGCCCTGGTCTTGGAGAGATCAGGGCAGGGCACTTTTTATTGCGTTGTCCGTCACGGCTCTCCCGGACAGAGTTGATCCCGGGCCCGCCGACCGACGGGCGGCACACGGGAGGTGGACAGGATGCGCGACACACTTGTACTCAACGCGAGCTTCGAGCCGCTGTCGACGGTGACGCTCAACCGTGCGGTCGTTCTGATCCTGCAGGACAAGGCCGTCGTCGAGCAGTCGCATCCCGCCCTTCGCATGCGAGGTGCCGCCGTGGATCTGCCGGTACCCCAGGTGATCAGACTCTGCAGGTACGTGCGGGTGCCGTTCCGAAGACACGCTCCGTGGTCCAGAAGGGGTGTGCTCATACGGGACCAGCACCGGTGTGCCTACTGCGGGCGGAGGGCCAGCACCGTCGACCACGTGGTGCCGCGTGCCCAGGGCGGCCAGGACACCTGGCTGAACACCGTGGCCTCGTGTGCCGAGGACAACCACCGCAAGGCCGCGCGGACTCCGGAGGAGGCGGGGATGCCGCTGCTGCGTCAGCCGTTCGTGCCCTCGCCGGCCGACGCGATGCTGCTGGCGCTGGGTGCCGGTGACCGGTCCGCACTTCCCGAGTGGCTGGCGCGCACGGCTGCGTGAGACCGGCCCGTACGAGCCCGTCCCTCGCCTGGGGACGGGCTCATGTCGTTCAGCGCAGCAGCAGTTGCACGATGGCCGCGGTGCCGACGACCACGATCAGGCCGCGCAGGAGCTTCGGACTGAGGCGGCGGCCGACCTTCGCGCCGATCTGGCCGCCGATCGCGGAACCCACCGCGATGAGAACGACCGCCGTCCAGTCGAAGTCGGCGACGAAGAGGAAGAAGAGCGCGGCAACGCTGTTGACCACTGCGGCAAGGACGTTCTTGACGGCGTTGAGGCGCTGCATGGTGTCGTCGAGCAGCATGCCCATCAGGGAGAGGTAGATGATCCCCTGGGCCGCGGTGAAGTAGCCGCCGTAGACGCTGGCGAGCATCAGGCCGGTGAAGAGCAGCGGTCCGCCGTCGGGGCGGGTGGGGCCGCCGGTCCGTTCACGGCGGCGCTGGACGGCCCTGCTGATACGGGGCTGCAGGATGACGAGGACGAGGGCGAGTGCCACCAGTACGGGGACGATCGTCTCGAAGGCCGTCGACGGCAGGGCGAGCAGGAGGGTCGCGCCGGTGAGTCCTCCGATGAGCGCCCCGACGCTGAGTTTCAGCGTCCGGCGGCGCTGGCCGGCCAGTTCCTCCCGGTAGCCGATGGCCCCGCTGACGGATCCGGGAATGAGGCCCAGGGCGTTGGAGACGGTGGCTGTGACCGGTGGCAGTCCGGTGGCCAGGAGCACGGGGAAGGTGATCAACGTGCCGGACCCCACGATGGTGTTGATCGTGCCGGCGCCGATCCCCGCCGCGAACACCGCGAGCATTTCCCAGATGGACAAGGCCAGTTCCTTCGCTGGTCAGTGGTGCCTCCCCGCCATGGAGGTCGAGGGGCCTCACCGATCATGCACGAAGGTGCTCTCCGGTCACTCGACGGGGGGCGCCTCCCTGCGTTGTGCGGGCGGCGCCTCCCTGTGCTGTTCCGTGCCCGTGTTGAAGCCGGGTGCGCCGCCGCCGAGGTTGCCGAACGCCCCGCTGAGGCCCTTGAGGGCGTCGCCGATCTCGCTCGGCACGATCCAGAGCTTGTTGGCGTCGCCCTCGGCGATCTTGGGCAGCATCTGGAGGTACTGGTAGGAGAGCAGCTTCTGGTCCGGGTCCCCGGCGTGGATGGACTCGAAGACCGTACGGATGGCCTGTGCCTCGCCCTCGGCGCGCAGGGCGGACGCCTTCGCCTCACCCTCGGCCCTGAGGATGGCGGACTGCTTCTCACCCTCGGCCGTGAGGATCGCCGACTGCCGGATGCCCTCCGCGGTGAGGATGGCGGCGCGCTTGTCGCGGTCGGCGCGCATCTGCTTCTCCATCGAGTCCTGGATGGAGGTGGGCGGTTCGATCGCCTTGAGTTCGACCCGGTTGACGCGGATGCCCCACTTGCCGGTGGCCTCGTCGAGCACTCCGCGCAGCGCGGCGTTGATCTCCTCGCGGGAGGTCAGGGTCCTTTCGAGGTCCATGCCGCCGATGATGTTGCGGAGGGTGGTGACGGTGAGCTGCTCGATCGCCTGGATGTAGCTGGCCACTTCGTAGGTGGCGGCCCTGGCGTCGGTCACCTGGTAGTAGATGACGGTGTCGATGTTGACGACGAGGTTGTCCTGGGTGATCACCGGCTGGGGCGGGAAGGGGACGACCTGTTCGCGGAGGTCGATCCGGTTGCGGATCGAGTCGATGAACGGGACGACGATGTTCAGCCCGGCGTTGAGCGTGCGGGTGTAGCGGCCGAAGCGCTCGACGATGGCGGCACTGGCCTGCGGGATGACCTGGATCGTCTTGATCAGGGCGATGAAGACGAGCACCACCAGAATGATCAGGACGATGATGATCGGTTGCATCGTGTGCCTCGTGCCCTTCGGTTGCCGACGGATCGCGGTGATCGAGGTCGAACGGTCATGAGGTCCGCGTCTTTTACGACGGTTGCGGTCTCATGATGATCGACTTCGAGTTTGGCAGACCGGGGCCCGCCGTGTGACCGGTTCGCTACATGACGACGGCCGTTGCACCGTCGATGTCCACGACGTCCACCTGCCGGCCTGGTTCGAAGGTCTGGTCGGCGTCGAGCGAGCGGGCCGACCACACCTCTCCGGCGAGCTTGATACGTCCTCCGCTGCCGTCCACCTGTTCCAGGACGACGGCCTGACGGCCTTTCAGTGCGTCGATGCCGCTGGCGTGCGTCGCCCGGCCGGCCCGCTGCCGGGCCGCGATCGGGCGCACGACGGCGATCAGGGCGACGGACACCACCACGAACACCAGAACCTGGGCCACGATGCCGCCTCCGAGGGCCGCGACGACGGCCGCCGCCACCGCCCCCACGGCGAACATCCCGAACTCGGGCATCGCGGTCAGGACGAGGGGGATGCCCAGCCCCACCGCGACGATCAGCCACCACACCCACGCGTCGATGTCCACAGCGTCATCGTAGGACCGTGGACACCCTCCCCGACAGGGCGCGGAGGAGGTTGGCTGTGGTGCGCCTACTGGCCGAGGGGCAGGCCCCGGGCGGTGTAGCGGTCGCCGTGGTGCTCGACCACGAGGGGGAGGCCGAAGCAGAGGGAGAGATTCCGGGAGCTGAGCTCGGTCTCCATGGGTCCCGCGGCGAGTACCTTGCCCTGACGGATCATCAGGACGTGGGTGAAGCCGGGTGCGATCTCCTCGACGTGGTGGGTGACCATGACCATGGAGGGGGCGTACGGGTCGCGCGCCAGCCTGCCGAGGCGGCGGACCAGGTCCTCGCGCCCGCCGAGGTCGAGGCCCGCGGCCGGCTCGTCGAGGAGGAGGAGCTCCGGGTCGGTCATCATGGCGCGGGCGATGAGGGTGCGCTTGCGCTCGCCCTCGGAGAGCGTGCCGAACTTCCGGTCGAGGTACTCGGTCATGCCGAGGCGGTCGAGGAAGGCACGGGCCCGCTCCTCGTCGACGGCCTCGTAGTCCTCGTGCCAGGTGGCGGTCATGCCGTACGCGGCGGTGAGGACCGTCTGGAGCACGGTCTGGCGCCGGGGCAGCTTTTCGGCCATGGCCACGCCGGCGATGCCGATGCGGGGGCGGAGCTCGAAGACGTCGGTGCCGACCCCGCCGAGCTGCTCGCCGAGGACCTTGGCCGTGCCGGTGCTCGGGAAGAGGTAGCTGGACGCGATGTTGAGGAGGGTGGTCTTGCCGGCGCCGTTCGGGCCGAGGATGACCCAGCGCTCCCCCTCCTTGACCGACCATGAGACGTCGTCCACCAGAGCGCGTCCGTCGCGGACCACGGATACGTCCACCAGCTCCAGTACATCGCTCATGGCGCGTTGTCTCCCCATACAGTGTCGAGATCGTCGCGTGCCTGTGGGCACAGCTCCCAGGGAAAACCTACGCCACCCGGGGAGTGCTCAGGCCCTGGGGCCGTTGCCTAGGCTGTACCCATGCTTTCGGAACCACGCTCAGGGCGGCTCGCCGCATGGGGAAACGCACTTTTGGCCGGACTTGTGTCCCCGGACGACGTGGCGCTCGCGATCGTCGGCGAGGACGCGGTGCACCGGGTCGAGGGGCTGCCGGGTGAGACGGGGCCGGTCGGGCTGACCTTCGCGCTCGGGAGGCTGAGGGGGCTGGGTGCCACCGGTTTCCGGGTCGCGCTGCCGGTGCCCGGGCATCCGCTGGGGCTCAGCGGGCCTCCGGACTTCAACGCCAGGGCGCTGGAGGCCGAGGAGGCGGTGGTCACGTGCGGTGCGCCGTACGGGCTGGTGCCGGAGGTGAGCGAGGTGGGCCCCGCCGGGGATCTCCACGTCGAGGTGGTCTGGCACTGCCTGCCGGTGCGGGAGGCACCGCCGGCCGATGTGCCGTCGCTGGGCGAGGCGGAGCGGGAACTCGCCGAGGCGCTGCGGGACGCCACCGCCGTGCTGTCCCGACTGGACGTCGCCGGGTCGGGTCCGGTCGCGGAGGCCGCGGTGGACGCCTACCGGGCGCGGGTGGAACGGGGGCGCGAGGTACTGGCTCCGGGATATCCCCCGCGTGCGGTCCGGGTGCTCGAGCTGGCTCAGAGGGTGGGGCTGCTGGTGTCGGTGGCCCATGAGAACGGTCACGGCGGCGCGGTGAGCGCCTCCGAGATCGCCGCGCGGGGTGAGGCTCTGCGGCCGGTCGAGCGGGTGGCCCGCCGGGCCCAGGTCGCGGCGTACAACGCCTACGTGGAGGAACGGGGACGGTAGACGTCCCCCGGTGAGCGGCGTGCGAGCGCGCCGCGGGGCGGGCCGTTCGGGCCCGCCACGCGGTCAGACGTGACGCTTCGGCTCAGTGGTTCAGGCCGAAGTTGCCGAAGGCCGGGTTGAGCAGGCCGATCACGTTGACCGTGTTGCCCACCACGTTCACCGGGACGCTCACCGGGACCTGGACGAGGTTGCCCGAGACGACGCCCGGGGAGCCGGCGGCCTGGCCGTGGGCGCCGGCGCCCCCGTGGCCGTGGCCCGTGGCGGAGGCGGCTCCGGCACCCGCGGCGATGATTCCGCCCGCGATCATGGTGACGGCTGCGGCCTTCTTCAGGTTCTTCACTTCTGGATCCTCCTGGGCGTCGCCGCGGCCGAATGCCGCAGCACGTGAGGAGAACGCCGCGACGCGACCGAGGGATACGCCGGACGGGTGACATCCACCCGACAGTATGAATCTCGTACTGGAGTGGAACCCTCCGCTTGCTCCTCCGGGCGCGGGCGTACGGACTCCCGTTGACTCCCGCGGAGGGACCCGTCAGCCGGCCGCGCCGTGCCGTACCGCCCAGAGCGCGGCCTGGGTCCGGTCCGAGAGGTCCAGCTTCATCAGGATGTTCGAGACGTGCGTCTTGACCGTCTTCTCCGACAGCACCAGCGCGCGGGCGATCTCCCGGTTGGAGCGGCCGTCGGCGATCAGTCCCAGCACCTCACGCTCGCGCTCCGTCAGGGTGCTCCCCCGCCCCGTGCCGGTCCCCGTGTCCTCCAGGGCCAGCAGCGCTCCGGCGACCTCGGGCTGGAGCAGGACGTGGCCGGCGTGGACCGACCGGATGGCGCCGGCCAGCGCGTCCGGGTCCACGTCCTTGTACACGTAGCCGGACGCGCCCGCCCGCAGCGCGGGTACGACCGTGCGCTGCTCGGTGAAGCTCGTGACGATCAGCACCCTGGCGGGGTTCTCGAGCTCCCTGAGCGTGCGCAGCGCCTCGATGCCGTCGGTGCCCGGCATCTTGATGTCCATCAGGACGACGTCGGGCTTCAGCTCCTCGGCCCTGGCCACGCCCTCGGCCCCGTCCGACGCCTCCCCCACGACCTCTATGTCGTCCTGGATCTCCAGGAAGGTGCGCAGTCCTCGTCGGACCACCTGGTGGTCGTCGACCAGCAGCACTTTGATGATCTTGTCAGCCACAGGGGACCTCCATCCGGATCGTGGTGCCCTCGCCGGGCTCCGAGTCGACGGTGAGCCGTCCGCCGACGCTGCCGGCCCGGTGCCGCATCGAGACCAGGCCCAGATGGCGGCCGGCGTGGCGGATCGCGTGGGTGTCGAAACCGCGGCCGTCGTCGGTGATCCGCAGCACCGTGGTGCCGGCGTCCCTGCCGAGCGTGACGGTGACCTGTCCGGCTCCGGAGTGCCGCAGCGCGTTGTGCAGGGCTTCCTGGGCGACCCGGAGCATCGCCTCCTCCTGGGCGGAGGGCAGGGCGCGTACGCCGGTGCTCTCGAAGGTGACCCTCGCGCTGTGGGCGCGGTCCAGCACCTGGATCTGGGTGCGGAGCGTGGCCACCAGACCGTCCTCGTCGAGCGCGGCGGGGCGCAGCTCGACGACGGCGGCGCGGAGCTCGTCCACCGCCTCCCCGGCCAGGGCGGCCACCTGCTGGAGTTCGCCCTTGGCCCGGACCGGGTCGCGGTCCACCAGTGCTGCGGCCGCCTGGGCGGTCAGCCGGAGTGAGAACAGCTTCTGGCTGACGGCGTCGTGCAGTTCGTGGGCGAGCCGTGAGCGTTCCTCGGCGATCGTGAGCTCGCGGCTGCGCTCGTAGAGCCGGGCGTTGGTGAGGGCGATCGCCGCGTGCTGGGCGAGGATCCCGAGGAGTTCCTCGTCCTCCTGTGTGAAGCCGCAGCCCTTCTGGGGCCTGGGACAGCGCTTGTTGGCGAGGAAGAGCGCCCCGATGGTCTCGTCGCCGTCCTGGACGGGCAGGCCGAGGAAGTCGGACATGTCGGGGTGGGCGTCGGGCCAGCCCTCGAAGCGGGGGTCCTCACGGACGTCGGCGAGCCTCTGGGGCTTCGCCTCGTGGAGCATCGCCGCGAGGATGCCGTGCTGGCGGGGCAGCGGCCCGATGGCCTTCCACTGCTCGTCGCTGACACCGTCCACGACGAACTGCGCGAAGCCTCCGTGATCGTCCGGTACGCCGAGCGCCGCGTACTCGGCGTCCAGGAGTTCGCGCGCCGAGGCGACGATCGTCTTGAGGACGTCCCTCATCTCCAGGTGCCGGCTCATGGCGAGCAGCGCGGCGCTGACCGCGGCGAGGCCCGACGGTGGGCGATGACTCATGTGGTCACCGTACCGGCGGGGGGAGCGGCCCCGTATCGGGCCTCGGACGGTCTCCGGTGTAGGGCGTCGGGCTTAGGGCTTGTCCGGCGGATCAGGTCGCAGTGAGGTGGCCCGCGCGCTTCTGTGCTGGTGAGCGGGGTCTGGTGCGCCGAGATGCAAGGCGGAGGAGGGCGCAAACGCGGAGCGTTGGCAACCGACGACAACGCCGCAGGTCGGCGCACCAGACCCCGCGCCCGCGACAAGATCCGCCGGACAGGCCCTAGGCCGAAGTGCTCCGGGCATTTGCGGCCGATGGCCGAGGCGTCCGCGTGCGGCGCGTTCCTACGTTGGCTCCGTCGGAACGGGACGAGAAGCGAGGGGATGACGGTCATGCCGGTAGCTGTGATCACGGGCGGATCCAAGGGGCTGGGGCGTGCGCTGGGCGCCGCCCTGGCCGGCCGGGGCTGGGATCTGGTGCTGGGCGCCAGGTCGGAGGGGGTGCTGGAGGCGACGGCAGGGGAACTGGGACGCCGTCACGGGACCCGGGTGGTCGCCGTGGCCGGTGACGTCAGGGACCAGGCGCACCGCCGGGCCCTGGTGGCGGCCGCCGACCGGCTGGGCGGGCTGGATCTCCTGGTGAGCAACGCCAGCGCCCTGGGCGCGGAACCGCTCGTACGGCTGGAGGTCCTGCCCCTGGCGGGACTGCGGGAGGCGCTGGAGACGAACGTCGTCGCGGCGCTGGCTCTGGTGCAGGAGGCTCTGCCGCTGCTGCGGGCCTCGGCGGCGGGGGCGGTGGCGGTGGTCAGCTCGGACGCGGCCGTCGAGCCGTACGCGACGTGGGGAGGTTACGGGGCCTCCAAGGCCGCGCTGGACCAGCTGGCGGCGGTGCTGGCGCAGGAGGAGCCGGGGCTGCGGGTGTGGGCGGTGGACCCGGGCGACATGGCGACCGGCCTCTACGCGGCGGCCGTCCCCGACGACCCGGCCCCGAGGCCGGACCCGGACACGGTGGTCCCCGCCTTCCTGCGGCTGCTGGATCAGCGCCCGGCCGGCGGCAGGTACACGGCCGAGGCGTTGCTGGGCGCGGGCCGGAGGGCGGAGCGGTGACCGCGCTGGAGGCGCTGCGGGTCCCGCCGGAGCTGTCGGCGCGCGTGCCGGCGGAACAGAGGGGTGCCGGGCGGGACGACGTACGGCTGCTGGTGTCACGGGGGACCGAGGTCTCGCACCGGAGGTTCCGGGATCTGCCCGGGGAGCTGCGGGCGGGGGACGTCCTGGTGGTGAACACGTCGACGACCTTGGCGGCCGCGGTCGACGGCCGTCTGGGCGGTGAACCGGTCGTCGTGCACTTCTCGACACGGGGCGGGGACGGCCGCTGGGCGGTGGAGCTGCGCCGGCCGGACGGCAGGGGCACCACCCGGCCGCGCCCGGGCGGTCCCGCCGGGGCGGTGGTGCGGCTCCCGGGCGGTGAGGCGCTGGTCCTGGACGAGCCGCTGGATCGATCGGCGGGCGCACGGCTCTGGTGGGCGCGGGTGCCGGGGGACGTGCCGGGTCTGCTGAGCCGGTACGGGCGGCCGATCCGGTACGCCTACACCGAGCGGGACCAGCCGGCGTCGGCGTACCGCACGGTGTTCGCCGTGCCGTCGCCCGACGGGAGCGGGTCCGCGGAGATGCCGAGCGCGGCGAGGCCGTTCACCGCGGACCTGGTGACGGCGTTGGTGAGCCGTGGGGTGCGGTTCGCGCCGCTGACACTGCACACGGGCGTGTCGTCGCCCGAGGCGCACGAGCCTCCCTGTCCGGAGCGCTTCGAGGTGCCGACCGCCACCGCTTCACTGATCCGGTCGGCGCGGGCGGACGGCGGCCGGGTGATCGCCGTGGGCACGACGGCGGTGCGGGCCCTGGAGTCCGCGGCGGGCCGGGACGGGGTGGTGCGCGCGGCGGCGGGCTGGACGGACCTGGTGGTGACGCCCCGGCGGGGCGTACGGGTGGTGGACGGACTGCTGACCGGTCTGCACGAGCCCGAGGCCTCGCATCTGCTGATGCTGGAGGCGATCGCGGGGCGGGAGGCGCTGCGGCGGGGGTACGGCGAGGCGCTGGCGGGCGGGTACCTCTGGCACGAGTTCGGGGATTCCCACCTCCTGCTTCCCTGATGCCCGGAAAATCCCTTACGCTCCGCATCGCGAAAGCAACTATTCGTGAACGCGAAGGCGACCCGGTGTGAGGCCAGGCATAGGGCCCACGTCACTTACGAAGAAGGATAGTTTGACCAAAACGGGCATCACGCCCGGGTTCAAAACGGACAATGGGAATGAACTGGGCCCACGCAAACTAAACAGCTTCGTACGTCACACCTTTGCCACGGCGTTTTGCGGTAGCTAAGAATCGAGTTGTCCCCGACGGAGATGCGCCCCGGCGCTTCCGTCCGCGTCCTCGCCGAGGACAACACGATTCGAAGAGGTACGACTGCATGTCTTTCTCCCGCATCACCAGCCGTGGCCGTCGTCTGAACAAGGTCCAGAAGCTCACCTTCGCGGGTGTTTCGACCCTGGCCGCCGCCGGCGTCGCCTTCTCGCTCGTCCCGAACGACGGGTCGACGACGACCGAGCCGCAGGCCGCTTCGGCCGCCGCTCCGGTGGCCTACACCGGTAAGAAGGCCGAGAACCTCCAGGCCGGCGCGATCGAGCAGAACGCCACCGCCAAGCAGCTGGTCAAGGCCGCTGACGAGGCCAAGGCCAAGGACTCCGCCGCGGAGAAGAAGGCGGCCGCCAAGGCCGAGGCGAAGGCCAAGGCCGTCGCCGAGGCCAAGAGCGAGAAGGCCGCCGCCAAGAAGAAGGCCAAGGCCGAGGCGAAGAAGCGCGCCGCCAAGAAGGCCAGCCGCGCCGCCGACCGCAAGCCGGTCTACGCGAACAACCTCGACGGCTGGATCCGCGAGTCCCTCGCGATCATGCACAAGAAGAACATCCCCGGCACCTACGAGGGCCTGCACCGCAACATCATGCGTGAGTCCAGCGGTAACCCGCGCGCCATCAACAACTGGGACATCAACGCGATCAACGGCGTCCCGTCCAAGGGCCTGCTGCAGGTCATCAAGCCGACCTTCGACTTCTACCACGTCAACGGCACCAAGCACGACCAGTACGACCCGGTCGCAAACATCACCGCTGCCGCGAACTACGCCGCGGACAAGTACGGCTCGATCGACAACGTCGACAGCGCGTACTGAGCCGACGCGAACCGAGCCACGCTCGAGCAAGGCCTGGGCAGAACCGGCCCGCCGGTCCGCAGCGTCGCGTGACCGGCCGGCACATGCCGAAGGGCGGCACCCCACGGGGTGCCGCCCTCGGGCGTTTCCGGAGCCGCTCCGGCTCCGGCGTGACTACTTCCGCATGACCTCGGGCTCATGGCGGCGCAGCATCCGGGAGACCGCCCAGAAGAGGACGATCCCCATGAGCAGCAGGACGGCGATGTCCATCCCCCACTGACCGGCCGAGCTCTCCCAGAGCGGGTCGAGGTCGGTGGGCTTCTCCGGGTCCCACGGCGGCATGAGGTGGGCGAGGTCGAGGGTGGTGCCTGCCGCGGCGACCGCCCAGCGCGAGGGCATCAGCCAGGCGAACTGCTCCAGGCCCGGCGATCCGTAGACCTGGAAGAGCACTCCGGTGAAGACCACCTGGACGATGGCGAACATGACCAGCAGCGGCATGGTCTTCTCTGCGGTCTTCACCAGGGCCGAGATGAGCAGGCCGACCATCATCGAGGTGAAGCCCAGCACGATGATCGAGACGCAGATCTCCGCGGCGGGGGGCATGAACAGGCCCTCCTCCGGCAGCTCGCGGGTGGAGAAGCCGATCCCGCAGATGATCACGCCCTGGAAGGCGGTGATCACGCCGAGGACGATCACCTTCGACAGCAGATAGGCGGAACGGGAGAGTCCGGTGGCCCGTTCCCGCTCGTAGATCACCCGCTCCTTGATCAGTTCACGTACGGAGTTGGCCGCGGCGGCGAAGCACATGCCGACCGCGATGATCAGCATGATCGTTCCGGCCTTGCCGTTGAACCGGGAGGGCGGGTCGGGCTCCGCGAGCCCGAACTCCGCGGGGATCACCACGCTGACGACACC
Source organism: Streptomyces sp. NPDC048590 (assembly GCF_043199535.1). Lineage (NCBI taxonomy): Bacteria > Bacillati > Actinomycetota > Actinomycetes > Kitasatosporales > Streptomycetaceae > Streptomyces > Streptomyces sp. NPDC048590. The sequence goes on from NZ_JBICWC010000009.1 coordinate 14,828, forward strand.
GAGTACCGCGGGCAGGATCACCATCAGGGCCAGGAAGCCCTTGTCGGAGACGATGACCGAGATGTACCGGCGCATCAGCGTGAACAGCTGGGCCGTCCAGCCGGACGGTTTCGGCGGGCGCATCTGCTGCGGCGAGGGCATGTGGACGGACTGCGGGGCGACGGCGTCGATGTCCGCGGCGTACATCTGGTAGTGCTGCGAGCCGCGCCAGCGTCCCGCCCAGTCGTAGTCGCGGTAGTTCTCGAACGCCGAGAAGACGTCGGCCCAGCTGGTGTAGCCGAAGAAGTTCAGCGCCTCCTCCGGCGGACCGAAGTAGGCGACCGATCCGCCGGGAGCCATCACCAGGAGCTTGTCGCAGATGGCCAGCTCGGCCACGGAGTGCGTGACCACAAGGACGGTGCGCCCGTCGTCGGCGAGACCGCGCAGCAGCTGCATCACGTCGCGGTCCATGCCCGGGTCGAGGCCGGAGGTCGGCTCGTCCAGGAAGATCAGCGACGGCTTGGTCAGCAGTTCGAGGGCGACCGAGACGCGCTTGCGCTGGCCTCCCGAGAGCGAGGTGACCTTCTTGTCCTTGTGGATGTCGAGCTTGAGCTCGGCGAGGACCTCGTGGATCCGGGCGGTGCGCTCGGCTTCCGTGGTGTCCGCGGGGAAGCGCAGCTTGGCCGCGTATTTGAGGGCCTTGGTGACCGTGAGTTCCTTGTGCAGGATGTCGTCCTGCGGCACCAGGCCGATGCGCTGGCGGAGCTCGGCGAACTGCTTGTACAGGTTCCGGTTGTCGTAGAGGACATCACCCTGGTTGGCCGGCCGGTAGCCGGTGAGCGCCTTCAGCAGGGTGGACTTGCCGGAGCCCGACGGGCCGATGACGGCGATCAGCGACTTCTCGGGGACGCCGAAGGAGACGTCCTTGAGGATGTCCTTGCCCCCGTCGACCGTCACCGTGAGGTGGCGGGCGGAGAAGGACACCTCGCCGGTGTCGACGAACTCCTCCAGCCGGTCGCCGACCAGCCGGAAGGTCGAGTGGCCGACGCCGACGATGTCGTTCGGGCCGATGAGCGCGGAGCCGGACTTGCTGAGCGGCTGGCCGTTGACGTACGTGCCGTTGTGGGAGCCCAGGTCCCTGATCTCGAAACGGCCGTCGGGGGTGGCGCGGAACTCCGCGTGCAGACGCGAGACCTGGAGGTCCGAGACGACGAGCTCGTTCTCCAGCGCACGGCCGATACGCATGACCCGGCCGAGGTCCAGCTGGTGGAAGGTCGTGGGGCTGCGGTCGCCGTAGACCGGCGGCGCACCCGCGGCCCTGCCCGCCGCCGGCGGGTTGCCGTGGCCCTGCTGGTGCGGGACCGGCGGCTGCTGAGCCTGCGGCGCCTGCTGCCACGCCGCCTGCTGCGGAGCGGCGGCCTGCTGCTGGGCGGGGCCTCCGGGCCATCCGCCCCCCGGCTGCTGCTGCGCGGGAGGTACGGGCGCCTGCTGTACACCCGGCCCCTGCGCCGCACCGACGACACCGGCGGCGGTGAGGCTCAGCCGCGGTCCGTCGTTGGCGTTGCCCAGGTGGACCGAGGTCCCGGGAGCGAGCTCCGCCTGCTGGACACGCTGTCCCTGTACGTAGGTGCCGTTCGTGCTGCCGTGGTCCTCGATGGACCAGCCGCGGCCGTTCCAGCTGATCGTGGCGTGCCGCCACGACACCCTGGCGTCGTCGATCGTCACGTCGCCCTGCGGATCACGTCCGAGGGTGTACGGCCTGGACGGATCGAGGGCCCAGGTCCTTCCATTCAATTCAAGTACGAGTTCCGGCACTCCGCGCCCCACTAGTCGTCCCCCGAGTCGCCCCCGTCGCAGGGAGCCTAGGGATGCTGAACATCGTGGGGAACTATTCCAGGAGCGGTCCCGTAACGGAAAGCCGGGCGGCGTGAAGACCGCGCGCAGGCTCCGCATTCCCCCGGGGGACTCGGGAGGAATGGTGCCGGACCGCCCCATCCGAGGCGCCGGCGGCCCGGCCGGGAGCCACCGGGCGCGTCCGGGTCCCGGGTGTCCGCCACTCGGGACGGGCTTCGGAGCTCACCACCCGGCCCTATACGGTGGGACCACCATGAGCGCACCCCAGTCACCTCGGTCACCCCGGTCTCCCGAGCCCCACGAGCCTGACCGGGACACGGACACCCCCACTCTTCTCGTCAAGATCTTCGGGAAGGACCGGCCGGGCATCACCGCCGGACTCTTCGACACCCTGGCCGCCTACGCCGTCGATGTCGTGGACATCGAGCAGGTCGTCACCCGTGGCCGCATCGTCCTGTGCGCCCTGGTGACTTCCCCCGCGCCGGGCGGCACGACCGAGGGCGACCTGCGGGCGACCGTGCACAGCTGGGCGGAGTCGCTCAAGCTGCAGGCCGAGATCATCTCGGGCACGGGCGACAACCGCCCGCGCGGCTACGGCCGTTCGCATGTGACGGTGCTGGGTCACCCGCTGACCGCCGAGTCCACGGCGGCCATAGCGGCCATGATCACCTCCACCGGCGGCAACATCGACCGCATCTTCCGGCTCGCGAAGTACCCGGTCACCGCGGTCGAGTTCGCGGTGTCCGGAACCGGCACCGAGGAGCTGCGGACCGCCCTGGCGACCGAGGCGGCCGGCATCGGGGTCGACATCGCCGTGGTGTCGGCAGGGCTGAGCCGCCGGGCGCAGCGCCTGGTCGTGATGGACGTGGACTCGACGCTCATCCAGGACGAGGTCATCGAGCTGTTCGCGGCCCACGCCGGCTGCGAGGCCGAGGTGGCCGCGGTGACCGAGCAGGCGATGCGCGGCGAGCTCGACTTCGAGCAGTCCCTGCACGCCCGGGTGGCACTGCTGGCCGGGCTCGACGTCTCGGTGGTGGAAAAGGTGCGCGCCGAGGTCAGGCTGACCCCCGGTGCGCGCACGCTGATCCGGACGCTGAAGCGGCTCGGCTACCAAGTGGGCGTGGTGTCGGGGGGCTTCACCCAGGTCACGGACGACCTCAAGGAGCGCCTGGGGCTGGACTTCGCCTCGGCCAACACCTTGGAGGTCGTCGACGGCCGGCTCACCGGCCGGGTCGTGGGTGACATCGTGGACCGCGCGGGCAAGGCCCGGCTGCTGCGCCGTTTCGCGGAGGAGGCCGGGGTGCCGCTGGCGCAGACGGTGGCCATCGGGGACGGCGCCAACGACCTGGACATGCTGAACACCGCCGGGCTCGGTGTGGCCTTCAACGCGAAGCCGGTCGTCCGCCAGGCCGCGCACACGGCGGTGAACGTGCCGTTCCTGGACACCGTGCTCTATCTGCTCGGCATCACCCGTGAAGAGGTCGAGGCCGCGGACGGTCTCGTGGACTGACCGGTCCTCCGTCGCCGAAGGGGCGCCCGCACACCTCGTGCGCGGGCGCCCCTTCGGCATGTCACGGTCAGTCGTTCGGCGTCCAGTATTCGACGAGCTTGCCCGCTCCGTGCTCCAGGCTCTTCCAGGATCCGGTGAACTCGACGACCGCGTAGGAGGCGGTCGGGAACCCGTCCCTGGTCATACGGGCGAGCGCATCGCCCTCGACTCCGCCGGAGAGCGCGTCAGCGGCGGCATGCATACCGGGGTTGTGGCCGATGACCAGCAGATTGGTCACCTCGTCGGGGGTCTCGTCGAAGAGGGCGATCAGCTCACCCAGGGAGGCTTCGTACAGCCTCTCCTCGTACACGGTCCGGGGGCGCTGTGCGAACTCGTGGACCGCGAGCTTCCAGGTCTCGCGGGTCCGGGTGGCCGTCGAGCACAGGGCCAGGTCGAAGACGATCCCCGAATCGGCCAGTTTCCTGCCTGCGACGGGGGCGTCCTTCCTGCCTCGTTCCGCCAGCGGCCGCTCGTGGTCGGAGTCCTGCGACCATTCCGCCTTTGCGTGCCTGAGTAGGACGATCCTGCGAGGTGTATCGGCGCTCATACCTCTCAGCTTCGCACGAATGACGCTTCCGGGCGCAGGGAGTTGGGGTGCTCGCCCGCCAAGGGTGAACGAGGGCCGCGGGGTGCCTGGCGGCGTCAGACGGGCAGCAGTCCCAGCAGGTGCCCGAACAGCCGGCCGAGCACGGGGGCGCCGGTGGCCGCTTGCGCCTGACCGGGCTCAACGATCAGCAGGAGCAGCGCGGCGAAGGCGAGTGCGGGCAGGGCGACGGCCCACCACGGCAGCCGGATCTCCACCACGTCCGCGGCCGGGCCGTGGGTACGGGTCTTCGTACGGGCCGCCATGTCCGCCTCCGGGGTTCTCGGCTGTGTCACACCGAAGCTACGGGCCGGCGGACGGCGGTCCCATCCGGTGCACCACCCACCGGACCCTGAACCCCGCCCCCTAGGGGATGGGGGGCTGTCCCCACCCCGCGGGGCGGGAGCGCCGGATCAGGGGGAGGCGATCGTGGCGATCACACCGATGACCACGGAGATGAGAAGCATCGCCCCGAAGACGAGGAGGAGCTTCTTCTGGCCGTTCTGAGGATTCGGATCGAGCACTGGCATGCGCACAGTGTCGCACCTCAGCACTCGTCCTCGACCGTCCGGGCCCTCCCCGCGAGCATTCCCGCGACGGTCTGGGGCACGAGGAGGCCCGCCATGAGCGCGATCGGCATGCCCCAGCCGCCGCTGTGCTGGTAGAGCACGCCCACCAGCAGGGGTCCCGGGATCGAGAGCAGGTAGCCGGTGGACTGCGCGAAGGCGGAGAGCCTGACCACGCCCGGGCCGGTGCGCGAACGCATGCCGATCATGGTGAGGGCGAGCGGGAAGGCGCAGTTGGCGACGCCCAGCAGGATCGCCCAGAGCCACGCGCCCGCGGCGGGGGCCGCCCAGAGACCGGCGTAGCCGATCAGGCCGCACCCGCTGAGGACCAGGACGATCGGGCCCTGGGTGCGCAGCCGCGAGGCGACCCGGGGGATGACGAAGGCGAGGGGCACGCCCATCGCCATGGTGACGGCCAGCAGCACGCCCGCGGTGCCCGCCGGGATGCCGGCGTCACGGAAGATCTGGGGCATCCAGCCCATGGTGATGTAGGCGGCCGTCGCCTGGAGGCCGAAGAAGCAGGCGAGCGCCCAGGCCGTACGGCTACGGGTGATCCGCAGCGCGGGCGGGGCCGGGGTGCCGGCGGCGGGCCCCGAGGCGTCCCGGCGGTCCCTGACGAACGGGATCCAGGGCAGGACGGCGGCGACGGCCAGGACGGCCCACACGGCGAGCCCGGTCCTCCAGCTGCCGCCCAGCGCGTTGGTCACCGGCACGGTGAGCGCGGCCGCCAGGGCGGTGCCGAGGGCCAGGGCCATGGAGTAGAGGCCTGTCACGGTGCCGACCCGGTCGGGGAACCAGCGCTTGACGATGACGGGCATCAGGACGTTGCTGACGGCGATGCCCATCAGCGCGAGGGCGCTGGCGGCGAGGAATCCCACGGTGCCGCCGACGAACGGGCGCAGCAGCAGCCCAGCCGCGATGGCCACCATGCCGGCGCAGACCACGGCGGCGGGGCCGAAGCGGCGGGCGAGCCTGGGGGCCGCGAATCCGAACAGCGCGAAGCAGAGCGGCGGCACCGAGGTGAGGACGCCGGCGATGCTGCCGCTCATGTGCAGTCCGTCCCGGACCTCCTCGAGGAGGGGGCCGAGGCTGGTGATGGCGGGCCGGAGGTTGAGCGCGGCAAGAACCAGGCCGAGGGTGACGATCCGCAGCACCCAGGGGGAAGGCGCCTGCTCCGTCCGGCCGGGGGCCTCGGCACCGGTGGCGGCGGACGGTGGGCTCAGGGTCGGGGTCTCGTCGTGACGCATGGGGTCCATCATAGAATCATGGGATGATTGACTGTCCACTCCGTCCGCGGTCCTCCCCGGGGGCGGACCGCCCCTGAGACAATCGGAGACGATCCGACGGGCCCGCACCTCCCGGACCGATCCCCTTCCGGACATCGAGCAAGGAGCACCATGGCGCTGACGTCCACGCGGCGTTCGGCTCTCGCCGACCAGGTGATTGCCCAGCTGAGGAACCAGATCACGGCGGGCGAGTGGCCGGTCGGCTCGAGGATCCCGACCGAGCCCGAGCTCGTCGAACAGCTCGGGGTCGCCAGGAACACGGTGCGGGAGGCGGTGCGGGCCCTCGCCCACAACGGGCTGCTGGACATCCGCCAGGGTTCCGGCACGTACGTCGTCGCCACCAGCGAGCTGGCCGGGGTGATGCACCGCAGGTTCGCGGACGCCGATCCCCGGCACGTCGCCGAGCTGCGGTCCACGCTGGAGTCCTCGGCGGCCAGGCTGGCGGCTCTGCGGCGCACCGACCGGGACCTGCGTCAGCTGGACACGTTGATGGCGCGGCGGGAGGCGGTGTGGGCCTCCGGGGACGCCGAGGCCTTCGTGGCCGCCGACGCGACCCTGCACCTCGCCGTGGTGGCGGCCTCCCACAACGACGTGCTGACCGAGCTCTACGCCGACCTGAACGACCTGCTGCGCGACTACCTGCGGGACGACGTGGGCCCGGAGCTGGGGCCGGAGGGACTCATGGACCACGCTCGGCTCGTCGAGGCGATCCGGGCGGGTGACGCGGAGACGGCGGCGACCGAGGCCGCGGCGCACGCGCTGACCTGTCTGCGGGAGACGGTCTGACCTCCTGGGTGACCGCTCCGGGGGCGGATACCCGCGGGCGGCCTCGGATCCGTACGGTCAGGCGGCCGCGGAGTGGCTGACCCAGGCCCGGCCGACCTCTTTCCAGCAGCGGTCCTCCAGCTTGACGGTGCGGCCGGGCTGCACCGCGACAGCGGCGCCGTCCGCGTCGACGTCCCACCAGCGCGCGCACTCGGTGTGGAGCCGTACGACATCGGTGGCGGGGTACGGGTTGTGGCAGTAGGCGGTCACCGTGGACCCCTCGACCGACGTACGGCACTCGGCGCCCGAGGGCTCGGGCTTGGGGGTGCGGGGGGCCGCCGGACGGCTGCCCGCCCGGTTGGCCGCGCTGACGGCCACCGGGGCCAGGAGCCCCGCGACGACGGCCGCCGCTACGAGCAGCGCCCAGGTTCGGCGACGTGTGGAGCGCACAACGATCTCCTCCCCACAGCCTGACCAAAAGTCCGGTTCCACCACATTCTGCGGTGGGGCGGCCGTCTTTTCGACTCGAGCGGTCAGGCACCCGGAAAAGCGCGACGGCCGCGCACCCCGTGGGGTCCGCGGCCGTCGCGCTTCACGCCGGTGTCAGGCGCCCATCATGTGCACGCCGCTGTCGACGTGGATGATCTCGCCCGTGGTCCGGGGGAAGAAGTCGGAGAGCAGCGCGACGATGCCGCGTCCGGCCGGCTCCGGGTCCGTCATGTCCCACTTCATGGGGGCGCGCGTGTTCCACACCTCGGCGAGACCGTCGAAGCCCGGGATGGACTTGGCGGCCATGGAACCGAGCGGCCCGGCGGAGATCAGGTTGCAGCGGATGCCGTCCTGGCCGAGGTCGCGGGCGAGGTAGCGGGAGGTCGCCTCCAGCGCCGCCTTGGCGGGACCCATCCAGTCGTACTGCGGCCAGGCGAACTGCGCGTCGAAGGTGAGGCCGACGATCGAGCCGCCCTCGCTCATCAGCGGCTTGCAGGCCATGGCGAGCGACTTCAGCGAGAACGCCGAGACGTGCATCGCGGTGGACACCGACTCGAACGGGGTGTTGAGGAAGTTGCCGCCGAGCGCGTCCTGCGGGGCGAAACCGATGGAGTGGACCACCCCGTCGAGCGAGCCGAGCTCGTCGCGGACGAGGCCGGCGAGCCGGTCGAGGTGCTCGGTGTTGGTGACGTCGAGCTCGATGACCTTGGCCGGCTTCGGGAGCTTCCTGGCGATCCGCTCGGTCAGGGTCGGCCGGGGGAAGGCCGTCAGGATGACCTCGGCGCCCTGCTCCTGGGCCACCTTCGCGGCGTGGAAAGCGATGGAGGACTCCATCAGCACACCCGTGACGAGGATGCGCTTGCCGTCGAGAATTCCGCTCATGGTGATCAGTGACCCATGCCCAATCCGCCGTCAACGGGGATGACGGCTCCAGTGATGTACGACGCGTCGTCCGACGCGAGGAAGCGCACCGCGGCCGCGATCTCGGCGGGCTGCGCGTAGCGGCCGAGCGGCACCTGCGACACGATGCCCTTGCGCTGCTCGTCGGTGAGCGCCTGGGTCATGTCGGTGTCGACGAAGCCGGGTGCGACGACGTTGAACGTGATGTTGCGCGAGCCGAGCTCGCGGGCGAGCGACCGGGCGAAGCCGACCAGGCCCGCCTTGGACGCCGCGTAGTTGGCCTGGCCCGCCGAGCCGAGGAGGCCGACGACGGAGGAGATCAGGACGACACGGCCCTTCTTGGCGCGCAGCATCGCGCGGTTGGCCCGCTTGACGACGCGGAAGGTGCCGGTGAGGTTGGTGTCGAGTACGGACGTGAAGTCCTCCTCGGACATCCGCATCAGCAACTGGTCCTTGGTGATACCGGCGTTGGCGACCAGCACCTCCACGGGACCGTGCTTCTCCTCGATCTCCTTGTAGGCCTGCTCCACCTGCTCGGCGTCGGTGATGTCGCACCGGACCGCCAGCACACCCGCGTCGGTGAGCGCCTGGGGCGGCTCACCCGACCTGTAGGTGATGGCGACCTGGTCGCCGTTGTCGGCGAAGGCGCGGGCGATGGCGAGGCCGATGCCCCGGTTTCCTCCGGTGACGAGAACCGAGCGGCTCAACGGATCACCCTTTCCTTGGCGGTCTGGTACAGCGAAAACCTATCGGTACCAGAGCTGATCCAAGGAATCGGCCACCGACAGCGCCGCCGGGCCGCGTCTGTCGGGTTCCCACAGATCGCCTCCCCGCGGACCGCGCGCCGTAAAACCGGAGCACGGAGCGGCCGGAGCCCCCATGATTCACTGCGGAGACATTTTCGTCAGTGGAGCAAGGGGAGGCCCGTGTGGCCCATGAGGTAGATCAGTCGTTCCTGGCCCTGCCGCTGCGTGCTCTCGCCGACGCGGCGCTCGCCCGCGCCCGCGCGCTCGGGGCCGTGCACGCGGACTTCCGGTTCGAGCGGGTGCGGAGCGCCTCCTGGCGGCTGCGGGACGCCCGTCCCTCCGGCAGCTCGGACACCACCGACACCGGGTACGCGGTCCGGGTGGTGCACGGCGGCGCGTGGGGCTTCGCCTCCGGGGTGGATCTGACGATGGACGCCGCGGCCAAGGTGGCCTCGCAGGCGGTCGCCATGGCGAAGCTGTCGGCGAAGGTCATCGCGGCGGCGGGGTCCGAGGAGAGGGTGGAGCTGGCGGACGAGCCGGCCCACGGCGAGCGGACGTGGGTGTCGTCCTACGCGATCGACCCCTTCTCGGTGCCCGCCGAGGAGAAGGCGGGGCTGCTGTCCGAGTGGAGCTCGCGGCTCCTGGCGGGCGACGGGGTGGCGCATGTGGACGCCTCGCTGATGACGGTCCACGAGAACAAGTTCTACGCCGACACCGCGGGCACCGTCACCACCCAGCAGCGGGTGCGGGTGCATCCGCAGCTGACGGCGGTGGCCGTGGACGGCGCCACCGGGGAGTTCGACTCCATGCGGACGATCGCCCCGCCGGCCGGCCGGGGCTGGGAGTACCTCACGGGTACCGGCTGGGACTGGGACTCCGAACTGGAGCGCGTTCCCGGGCTGCTGGCCGAGAAGATGCGGGCGCCCGGTGTCGAGGCGGGGACGTACGACCTGGTCGTCGACCCGTCCAACCTGTGGCTGACGATCCACGAGTCGATCGGTCACGCGACCGAACTGGACCGGGCGCTGGGCTACGAGGCGGCCTACGCGGGGACCTCGTTCGCCACCTTCGACCAGCTGGGCAAGCTGGCGTACGGCTCCCCCGTGATGAACGTGACCGGGGACCGCACCACCGAACACGGGCTGGCGACCGTCGGGTACGACGACGAGGGCGTCGAGGCGCAGTCCTGGGACCTGGTCAAGGACGGGACCCTCGTGGGCTACCAGACCGACCGCCGGATCGCGAGGCTGACGGGCCTGGGCCGGTCCAACGGCTGTGCGTACGCCGACTCCCCGGAGCACGTGCCCGTCCAGCGGATGGCGAACGTGTCGCTGAAGCCGGATCCGGGCGGGCTCTCCACGGAGGACCTGATCGGCGGGGTGGAGCGCGGGATCTACGTGGTCGGCGACCGGTCGTGGTCCATCGACATGCAGAGGTACAACTTCCAGTTCACCGGTCAGCGGTTCTTCCGGATCGAGAACGGCCGGCTGGCGGGCCAGCTGCGGGACGTGGCCTACCAGGCCACGACCACGGACTTCTGGGGCTCGATGGAGAAGGTCGGCGGGCCGCAGACCTATGTGCTGGGCGGCGCGTTCAACTGCGGCAAGGCCCAGCCGGGTCAGGTGGCGGCGGTGTCGCACGGCTGCCCCTCGGCCCTGTTCCGGGGCGTGAACATCCTCAACACGACGCAGGAGGCCGGGCGATGAGCCGCGCCAGCAAGCCGTACGAGATCGTCGAGTGCGCGCTGGAGCTCTCCACCGCCGACGGCTGTGTGGTCGTCGCGGACGAGAACTCCTCCGCCAATCTGCGCTGGGCCGGCAACGCGCTGACCACGAACGGGGTGACGCGGGGGCGGACCCTGACCGTGATCGCGACCGTGGACGGCTCCGAGGGGACGGCCTCCGGGGTCGTCTCCCGCTCGGCCGTCACCACCGAGGACCTGGAGCCGCTGGTACGGGCCGCCGAGGCCGCCGCGCGCGCGGCAGGCCCGGCGGAGGACGCCCAGCCGCTGGTCTCCGGGGTCCCGGTCTCCGCCGACTTCGCCGAGGCGCCCGCCGAGACGGGCTCCGACGTCTTCGCCGCCTTCGCCCCGGCGCTCGGCGACGCCTTCGCCCGTGCCCGCGCGGGCGGCCGCGAACTGTACGGCTTCGCCCACCACCAGATGACGTCGACGTACCTGGGCACGTCGACGGGGCTCCGGCTGCGCCACGACCAGCCGAACGGAACGCTGGAGCTGAACGCCAAGTCCCCCGACCGGACCCGTTCGGCGTGGGCGGGAAGGGCCACCCGCGACTTCCAGGACGTCGACCCCGCGGCCATGGACGCCGAGCTGGCGCGGCGACTGGGCTGGGCGGAGCGCCGTATCGCGCTGCCGGCCGGACGGTACGAGACGCTGCTGCCGCCGACCGCGGTGGCGGACCTGCTGATCTACCAGTACTGGTCGGCGGGCGCCAGGGATGCCTCGGAGGGCCGTACGGTCTTCTCCCGGCCGGGCGGAGGCACCCGGATCGGCGAGAAGCTGTCCGAGCTGCCGCTGACCCTTCGCAGCGACCCCCACGCCCCGGGGCTCGAGTCGGCGCCCTTCGTCGTCGCGCACGCGTCGGGGGACGACTCGTCGGTCTTCGACAACGGGCTTCCGCTGACCCCGACCGAGTGGGTCAAGGACGGCCGGCTGGAGCGGCTGACCACGACCCGGCACTCCGCGGGCCTGACGGGCCTGCCGGTCGCTCCCGCGACGGACAATCTTCTGCTGGACGGCGGCGGCGAGCGGTCCCTGGAGGAGATGGTGGCCGCGACGACGGGCCGGGCCCTGCTGCTCACCTGCCTCTGGTACATCCGGGAGGTGGACCCCGCCACGCTGCTGCTGACCGGTCTGACCCGGGACGGGGTGTACCTGGTGGAGAACGGCGAGGTGCTCGGGGAGGTGAACAACTTCCGCTTCAACGAGTCACCGGTCGGCCTGCTGTCCCGGGCCACGGAGGCGGGCCGTACGGAGCGGACGCTTCCGCGTGAGTGGGGCGACTGGTTCACCCGGGCCGCGATGCCCGCGCTGCGCATCCCGGACTTCCACATGAGCTCGGTCAGCCAGGGCGTCTGACCCCCATAGACTGGCCGCACAACCCATCGAATCCCCAGAGGAGAGAAACGACCGTGACGGACATCGTCGACGAGCTGAAGTGGCGCGGGCTGTTCGCCCAGTCCACCGACGAGGACGCACTGCGCAAGGCTCTCGCGGACGGCCCGGTCACCTTCTATTGCGGGTTCGACCCGACCGCGGCCAGCCTGCACGTGGGCCACCTGGTGCAGGTGCTCACCATGCGCCGGCTCCAGCAGGCCGGGCTGAAGCCCCTCGCCCTGGTGGGCGGGGCCACGGGCCAGATCGGCGACCCCCGGCCGACCGCCGAGCGCACGCTGAACGATCCCGAGACCGTCGCCGCCTGGGTCCAGCGCCTGCGCGCGCAGATCGAGCCCTTCCTCACCTTCGAGGGCCCGAACGCCGCCACCATGGTGAACAACCTGGACTGGACGGCCGGCCTGTCCGCGATCGAGTTCCTCCGGGACATCGGCAAGCACTTCCGGGTCAACAAGATGCTCACCAAGGACTCGGTCGCCCGCCGGCTGGAGTCGCAGGAGGGCATCAGCTACACCGAGTTCAGCTACCAGCTCCTGCAGGGCATGGACTTCCTGGAGCTCTTCCGGCGCCACGGATGCACGCTGCAGCAGGGCGGCAGCGACCAGTGGGGCAACCTCACGGCGGGCATCGACCTGATCCACCGCCTGGAACCGGGCGCGGTCGTGCACGCGCTGGCGACGCCGCTGATGGTGAAGGCCGACGGCACCAAGTTCGGCAAGACCGAGGGCGGCGCCGTCTGGCTCGACCCGGAGATGACGACGCCGTACGCGTTCTACCAGTTCTGGCTGAACGTGGACGACCGGGACATCTCGACGTACATGCGCATCCTCAGCTTCAAGAGCCGTGAGGAACTCGAGGAGCTGGAGAAGCTCACCGAGGAGCGCCCGCAGGCCCGCTCCGCGCAGCGGTCGCTGGCCGAGGAGCTGACGACCCTCGTGCACGGCAGCGCCCAGTGCGCGGCGGTCATCGCGGCGTCCAAGGCGCTGTTCGGCCAGGGTGAGCTCGGCGAGCTGGACGAGGCGACGCTGAGCGCCGCCCTGTCGGAGGTGCCGCACGCCCGGGTCACCGAGCCGGCTCCGGTCGTGGACCTGCTGGTCGAGGTCGGCCTGTCGGCCAGCAAGTCGGCGGCCCGCCGCACGGTCAAGGAGGGCGGGGCCTACGTGAACAACGTGAAGGTCACGGACGGGGAGACCGCTCCGGCCCGCGAGGAGCTGCTGCACGGCCGCTGGCTCGTCCTGCGCCGGGGCAAGAAGAACCTCGCGGCCGTCGAGGTCGTCGCCGGCTGACGCCGACGCGACAGCACCGGGGCCGGTCACCCTCGTGACCGGCCCCGGTGCTGCGTCTTCCCCGTCAGGTTCTCTGCTGCTTCTTGCGGTTGCCCTTGATCGACTGCCAGAGCATGTCGCCGACGCCGACGACGACCACGGCGCCGATCAGCTGCAGCACATGGCGCATCCAGTCGATGCCGTCGGTGTCCCTGACGCCGATCCAGCCCGCGACGGCGTTGCCCAGGATGCTGCCGAGGATGCCGAAGATCACGGTCAGCCAGAGGGGGATGTCCTGCTTGCCCGGCAGGATCGCACGGGCGATCACACCCAGCACCAGACCCACGATGATTGCCCACAACCAGCTCATATCGCCTCCTCGTGCGGCGCGGTGTGCGCACGTCGGTTCAGTCTCGGCCCGCAGGACGGGCACCGCATGCCGGACAGGGCCGTACGTGGCACCGCCTCCGGACCGGCACGAACCGGGCATACCCCGGTCTCGTACCGCGCGGACTCCCGGCGTACCGTATGAGCGGCGCGGTCCGGGTGGGCCCGGCACAGAGATCTGGCGGTGGAATCACGATGCGCAAGCAGAGCGGCACGGAGGTCTTCCGGATCACCGGGGCACGGCAGGGTCTCGCCGACGACGTACGCGGCAGGCAGCGGCGCTACATCATCTCGATGTCGGTGCGCACCGTCTCCGTGGTACTGGCGGCGAGCCTGTGGAACGTCGAACGGCACGTGGCCATGGTCGCGCTCGCGCTCGGCCTCCTGCTTCCGTACGTCGCCGTGGTCATCGCCAACGCCGGTCGTGAGAACGCCCCTTCACTCCCTACGACGTTCGTCCCCGCACCCGTGCGGCCCGCCCTCGACGCGGCTCCGGCGGGGAGTCCCGCGGACGCGGACCCGGAGCCCGGTCACGTGGGCGACGCCCGCTCCACGGGCTGACGCCGGGACCGGCAAAGCTCAGGAAAAGCTCAGATCAATCATGCCGTTACGGTGCACCGGCCCCAGGGCACCGTGGCATACTTCCGTGAACGCTCCGCATCCCCCGTCGGAGCGACGGACCGACGCCGGGCAGCTCCCCCCGTGGCTGCTCGGCGTCGCCGTTCTCCGGCGGGGACGGCGGGCCGGGGGCGGGGCGGGAGCCCGTAGGGTTGAGGTCGTGAACTTCCCCGACACCTCCGCCGAGAGCGCCACCGGCGCACCGGTCTGCTCCGCGAAGGGCTGCCGCGCCGACGCCGTGTGGGTCCTCGCCTGGAACAACCCGAAGCTGCACACTCCGGAGCGCCGCAAGACCTGGCTGGCCTGCGAGGAGCACCGCGAGCACCTGTCGTCGTTCCTCGGTGTGCGCGGCTTCCTGAAGGACGTGGTGACGCTCGCGGAGTGGGACTCCTCAGCCGCCGATCGCTGACATCGGGCGCTCGGGCTGGAGGAAGGCGGGGTCGTCGAGGCCGGATCCGGCCTTCTTGCCCCACATCGCGATCTTCCAGATCCGCGCGATCTCCTCGTCCGGTGCGTCGGAGCGGAGCGCTGCCCGTAGATCGGTCTCCTCGCGGGCGAACAGGCAGGTGCGGACCTGGCCGTCGGCGGTGAGCCGGGTACGGTCGCAGGCGCGGCAGAAGGGCCTGGTCACCGAGGCGATGACGCCGACGCGGTGCGGTCCGCCGTCCACCCTCCAGCGCTCTGCCGGAGCGGAACCGCGCTCCTCGTCCCCCTCCGGGGTGAGGGTGAAGCGCGTACGCAGGGAGTCCAGGATGTCACCGGCCGTGATCATGCCGTCGCGCTTCCACCCGTGCTGGGCGTCGAGCGGCATCTGCTCGATGAAGCGGAGCTCGTAGGCGTTCTCCACGGCCCAGGCGAGGAGCTCGGGGGCCTCGTCGTCGTTGAGGCCGGGCATCAGGACGGAGTTGACCTTGACGGGGGTGAGCCCGGCATCGCGGGCCGCCTGGAGGCCCTCCAGGACGTCCTTGTGCCGGTCGCGGCGGGTGAGGGTCTTGAAGACGTCCGCCCTCAGGGTGTCCAGCGAGACGTTGACCCGGTCCAGGCCTGCGGCCTGCAGGGCCGAGGCGGTGCGGCTGAGCCCGATGCCGTTGGTCGTGAGCGACATCCTGGGACGCGGCTCCAGGGCCGCGCAGCGCTCGACGATGGAGACCAGTCCGGGCCGCAGCAGCGGCTCGCCCCCGGTGAAGCGGACCTCGGTGACGCCGAGGTCGGTGACGGCGATGCGGATGAGCCGCACGATCTCGTCGTCGCTGAGCAGGGAGGTCTTGGAGAGCCACTGCAGGCCTTCTTCGGGCATGCAGTAGGTGCAGCGGAGATTGCACTTGTCGGTCAGTGATACACGCAGGTCGGTGGCGACCCTGCCGTAGGTGTCGATGAGCACTGTGGGCCCCCTCCCCCGGTGGTGTCCGCTGTTGCGGTCTGACTTCTCCGAGAGTACGCGAGAGGTGCGACAGGGCGGGGGACCGGTTGACACGAGGTGGGAAGGGGCCCCGTCGTAGATCCCTACGACGGGGCCCGCGGCACGGGACGGTCAGTGCGCGCCGGTGCCGGTGAGGGACTTGACCTCGAGCTCGGCGTACTTGCCCCGGTCCGGCTCCTCCTTGGAGACGACCGAGCCGAGCCAGCCGAGCAGGAAGCCCAGCGGGATGGAGATGAGTCCCGGGTTCTCCAGGGGGAACCAGGCGAAGTCGACGTCCGGGAACATCGAGGTGGGCTTGGACGACACGACCGGTGAGAAGAGCACCAGCAGGACGGACGAGGCGAGACCGCCGTAGATCGACCAGAGGGCGCCCTGGGTGGTGAAGCGCTTCCAGAACAGGCTGTACAAGATGGTCGGGAGGTTCGCCGACGCGGCGACGGCGAAGGCCAGGGCGACGAGGCCGGCGACGTTCAGGTCGCGGGCCATGGCGCCCAGCGCGATGGAGACGATGCCGATGGCCACGGTGGCCCACCGCGCGGCGCGCATCTCCTCCTTCTCGGTGGCCTGACCCTTGCGGATGACGTTGGCGTAGATGTCGTGCGCGAAGGAGGACGAGGAGGCGAGGGTGAGTCCCGCGACGACGGCGAGGATGGTGGCGAAGGCGACGGCCGAGATGACCGCCAGCAGGACGGCGCCCCCGGTGGTGCCGACCCCGCCGAGGTATTCGGCGAGCTGCGGCGCGGCCGCGTTGCCCGCCGGGTTCTTCGCCTTGATCTCCTCCGGACCGATCAGGGCGGCGGCGCCGAACCCCAGGGCGATGGTCATCAGGTAGAAGGCGCCGATGATGCCGATGGCCCAGTTCACGGACTTACGGGCCGCCTTGGCGGTGGGCACCGTGTAGAAGCGGATCAGGATGTGCGGGAGTCCCGCCGTGCCGAGCACCAGCGCGATCCCGAGCGAGATGAAGTCGAGCTTCGAGGTGCCGGTCGCGCCGTACTTGAGGCCGGGCTCCAGGAACGCGGCGCCGTGGCCGCTCTTCTCGGCGGCGGTGCCGAGCAGGTCGGACACGTTGAAGTCGAACTTCCACAGCACCATGAGGGTCATCAGCAGCGCGCCCGCGATGAGGAGGACGGCCTTGACCATCTGCACCCAGGTGGTGCCCTTCATCCCGCCGATGGTGACGTAGAGGATCATCAGGACGCCTACCAGGGCCACGATGAGGATCTTGCCCGCGTCGCTGGTGATGCCGAGCAGCAGGGAGACCAGGACGCCGGCGCCGGCCATCTGGGCGAGCAGGTAGAAGATCGACACCACGATGGTGGAGGTTCCCGCGGCGGTGCGGACCGGCCGCTGCCGCATCCGGTAGGCGAGGACGTCGCCCATGGTGTAGCGGCCGGAGTTGCGCAGCGGCTCGGCGACCAGCAGCAGGGCCACGAGCCAGGCGACGAGGAAGCCGATGGAGTAGAGGAAGCCGTCGTAGCCGAAGAGCGCGATGGCGCCGGCGATGCCGAGGAAGGACGCGGCCGACATGTAGTCGCCGGAGACGGCGAGGCCGTTCTGGAAGGCGGTGAACTGGCGCCCGCCCGCGTAGAAGTCGGAGGCGCTCCGGGTCTGCCGGCCGGCCCAGACGGTGATGCCCAGGGTCGCGGCGACGAAGACCGCGAAGAGGGTGATGATCAGCGGCCGGTGCTCGGACGAGGAGGTGGCGGCGAGTTGGATCACGTCCTGCGATGCGTACGCGGCGCTCATGCGTCGGCCTCCAGACGGGACTTGATGGCCGCGGCCTGCGGGTCGAGCTTGTTCGAGGCGTGGCGTGAGTAGAACCAGGCGATGAGGAACGTGGTGGCGAACTGGGCGAGGCCGAACACGAAGGCGACGTTGAAGTTGGCGACGACCTTGGTGCCCATGAAGTCGCCCGCGTAGCTGGACAGCAGGACGTACAGCAGGTACCAGGCGATGAAGCCGACGGTCAGCGGGAACGCGAAGGAGCGGTGTGACCGGCGCAGTTCGGCGAACTCCGCACTGCTCTGCGCCTCGAGGAACGCCTCGGTCGTGGGCTGGACGGGGCTGCCGTCCTCAGGCCGCTGGGGCGGCGGTGCTTCGGTGGCCACGGATTCTCCTCGCGACGCGGGTGCGGTGGTGGGGACGCTGGAATTCACGGGGAGTCCTCTGCGGTGTGGGGGGTGGCTGGAACCGGCTGCACGACTCCCTGTGCAACGGCACGGAGAGCGTGGCGAAGTGGTTCACCGCAGATTCGGTCTTCTCTCCACCCGACTGCCGTTGACGCGCCTCCCGGAGGTCACACCTCGAACTCACTTGCCCGTATTCGTTGATGCTCGGGCAAGATCAGGGATAGCTTCCTTGGTCATGTACCGGACCGGGCGCGGCTGCGCCCGGTCCCACGGCACGGATGATGTGGAGAACCCATGGCTCATCTGGCATCCAGACGGACTCGCGTACTCACGCTGCCCGTCGGACTCGCGCTCACGGCCTCCCTCGGCTTCCTCCCGACGGGGACCGCGGCCGCGGCACCCACCGAGGAGCCGGCGGCGGCCGTCACGGCGGACGGCCCCCAGCTGTCGTACGTCGTGAACACGCGGGCGGGCCAAAGCGCGGCCAAGCAGGTGCGGGAGGCGATATCCAAGGCCGGCGGGACGATCGTCACCTCGTACGACAAGATAGGCGTCATCGTCGTCCACTCGAAGAACCCGGACTTCGCTCCGACGATCCGCAAGGCCAGGGGCGTCCAGTCGGCGGGCGCGACGCGCAACGCTCCGATCGAGCCGCAGGCGACGAAGGACATCGGGGTCGAGCAGCCGCTGACGGCCGCGCAGGCGAAGGCGGCGTCCAAGGACGCGGCCGCCGGTCAGGACCCGCTGGAGCCGTTGCAGTGGGACCTGCCCGCCATCAAGGCGGACCAGGCCCACAAGAAGTCGCTCGGAAGCAGCAAGGTCACCGTCGGCGTCATCGACACGGGTGTGGACGACACGCACCCCGACCTGGCGCCGAACTTCGACCGCGCGGCCTCGGTGAACTGTGTGTCCGGAGCCCCGGACACCACCGACGGCGCCTGGCGCCCGATGGCCGGTGAGAGCGACCACGGCACGCATGTCGCCGGCACCATAGCCGCGGCGAAGAACGGTGTCGGGGTGACCGGCGTCGCTCCCGGCGTGAAGGTCTCCGGCATCAAGGTCTCGACACCGGCCGGCTACTTCTACACCGAGGCCGTCGTCTGCGGCTTCGTCTGGGCCGCCGAGCACGGCGTCGACGTGACGAACAGCAGCTACTACACCGACCCGTGGCTGTTCAACTGCAAGAACGACCCCGACCAGGGCGCCCTGGTCGAGGCGGTCACCCGCGCCACCCGCTACGCGGAGGGCAAGGGCGTCGTCAACGTCGCGGCGGCCGGCAACTCGGACCACGACCTCGCCCTCGACGCCATCGAGGACACGACGAGCCCCAACGACGCGACGACGGTCACCCGCACGGTCGACCCGAGCGCCTGCCCCGACATCCCGACCATGCTGCCGGGTGTCGTGACGGTCGCGGCCACCGGTGCCAAGAACCTCAAGTCCTCGTACTCGAACTACGGTCTCGGGGTCATCGACGTGGCCGCGCCCGGCGGTGACTCGACGCGCTACCAGACGCCCGAGGCGCCGGCCGACAACGGTCTGATCCTGTCGACGCTGCCCGGTGGCGGTTACGGCTACAAGGCCGGTACGTCGATGGCGTCCCCGCATGTCGCGGGTGTCGCGGCCCTGATCAAGTCGAAGCACCCGTACGCCTCCGCCGCGGCGGTGAAGGCGCTGATGACGGTCCAGGCCGACGCCACCGCGTGCGGCGCGCCGTACGACATCGACGGTGACGGCACGGTGGACGCGGTCTGCGAGGGCGGCAAGTACTACAACGGCTTCTACGGAGCCGGTGTCGTGGACGCGCTGGACGCGGTCCGCTGGTAGTCCCCTGACGAGAGGGGGCCGGGAGTGTTCGCTCCCGGCCCCCTCTTCCGCGTCGTGCGGGCGCGGGCTACGGCCTGATCAGGACCTTGAGCGCCGTGCGCTCGTCCATCGCCTTGTAGCCCCCCGGCACCCCGTCGAGCCCGACGGTCAGGTCGAAGACCGGGGACGGGTCGATGGTGCCGTCCAGGATGTCGGGCAGCAGGTCCGGGATGTAGGTGCGTACGGGGGCAACGCCGCCGCGCAGCGCGATGTTCCGGTCGAACATCTCGTCGAGGTCGATCCCGGTACCGCTGCCGTGCGGGACGCCGACGTACCCGACGCTGCCTCCGTCGCGGACGATCCCGAGGGCCGTACGCATCGACTGCTCGGTGCCGACGGCCTCGATGACACCGTGGGTGCCCTCGCCGCGGGTCAGTTCCCGGACGGCGGCGAGCGCCGCCTCACCGCGTTCGGCGACGACGTCGGTGGCTCCGAAGCGGCGGGCGATGTCGGTACGGGCCTGGTGGCGTCCCAGCGCGATGATCCGCTCGGCGCCCAGGCGCTTGGCCGCCATCACCCCGCAGAGGCCGACCGCTCCGTCACCGACGACCGCGACGGTGCTGCCGGGCCCGACGCCCGCGCCGAGCGCGGCGTGGTGGCCGGTCCCGAGCACGTCGGAGAGCGCGAGGAGCGCGGTGAGCAGCCGGTCGTCGGACGCGGCCGCCGCCGGAAGCCTGACGAGGGTTCCGTCGGCGAACGGGACACGGACCGCCTCGCCCTGACCGCCGTCGGACCCGGGGGTTCCCCAGAATCCGCCCCGTGGACAGGACGTGGTGAGTCCTTCGGCGCAGTAGGTGCAGGTGCCGTCGGACCAGCGGAAGGGGGCGACGACGAGGTCTCCGGCGGCGAAGCCGTTGACCTCGGGGCCCGTCTCCTCCACCACGCCGAGGAACTCGTGGCCGATGCGCTGACCGGGCCGGCGGGCGGATTCGCCGCGGTAGGCCCAGAGGTCGCTGCCGCAGACGCACGAGCGCAGGACCCGGACGACCGCGTCCGCCGGCTCCCGCACCGCGGCGTCGGGCACGTCCTCGACGCGGATGTCGTGGGGCGCGTGGATGACGGTGGCACGCATGGGTGAGGTCCTCGCTGGTCTCAGATACCGATACGGCCCTCACGGTACGCCCCGGGGGCGTCGCCGGTGGAATCCCGGTCCTGCCCGAGCGCCCCTCGGGTAAGGAGGTACTGCGCCGCGATGTAGGTCAGCATGACCAGGAAGTGGTGGGCCGGCAGCTGCGGCCAGTCCGCGATGCCGGTGGCGATCAGTGCGTCGGAGAAGAGGAAGAGGGCTCCGCCGACGCCGGCGAGGCGGCCCAGGACTCCGGCCCTCCAGGCCATCGCCGTGAGCAGCAGGCTGTATCCCGTCAGCGGGACGCGCAGTCCCCCCGGCAGTCCCGGCCACAGCAGCGCGACGAACACGACGAGCACCACGGCGTACAGCAGGCCGGAGACCGGCCGCGCCGGGGCGCGGCCGAACAGCAGCAGGTAACAGACGTGGCCGGCGGCGAAGCAGGCCATTCCGGCGAGGAACGCGAGGTCCGCGTCGGGCATGAGCAGCACGTCGCCGGCCCAGCCGCAGAGCAGCGCGGCGACGAGGAGCCGGGGGCCTCCGCGGGCGGCCGCGTAGGCGGCGAGCAGGGGCATCAGCAGCGGCTTGGTGACCAGGTGCGGGGCTTCCACCCCGGCGAGCAGCCCCGCCAGGTGGACCGCCGACGCGGCGAGGAAGGCGACCAGGAGGGGACGTACGAGCCGGGGTGCTCCGGTGGCGGCGCTCATCCGGTGCGCTCGGCGGCCGTGTCCGGCAGCACCGGGCGGGAGGGCGCGCCCGTCGGCGGCGACGGCTGCCAGCCGGGTCCGCGGAAGACCCGGCCCGCGCGCTCGCTCCAGGTGGCGGCGGCCCGTACGTCGCGTGCGATGGCGGCGTACTCGTGCGTGGCGACGCGGAACGGGTTGTGGGTGGTGATGTTCTTGGTGAGCCCGAAGACGGGACGCTCGGTCTCGGCGGCGAACGAGCCGAAGAGCCGGTCCCAGACGATGAGGATCCCGCCGAAGTTCCGGTCGAGGTAGCCCCCTTGGGAGGCGTGGTGCACCCGGTGGTGGGAGGGGGTGTTGAGGAGGTACTCGAACGGCCTGGGCAGCTTGTCGATCCGCTCGGTGTGCACCCAGAACTGGTAGACGAGGTTCGCCGAGGAGCAGAAGGCGAGCGCGGCGGGGTGGACGCCCAGCGCGATGAGCGGGAGGTAGAACGGCCAGGAGGTGAGGGAGGTCCAGGGCTGGCGCAGCGCCGTGGTGAGGTTGAACTTCCGGCTCGAGTGGTGGACCACGTGGCAGGCCCAGAGGATCCGGATCACGTGGTGGCCCCGGTGGGACCAGTAGTAGAAGAAGTCCTGGGCCAGCAGCATCAGCAGGACCGTCCACCACAGAACGGGCACGCGCAGCGGGGTCAGTTCGTAGACGGCGGCGTAGATCGCCACGACGGGTATCTTCCACAGCAGGTCGAAGACCAGGCTGCCCAGCCCCATGGTGACGCTGGTGGCGGCGTCCTTGGCGTCGTACCCGGCGGCCTCGTCGTCCGGGTGAAGCCGGTAGGACACCATTTCGAGTACGGCGAGCAGGACGAAGGCCGGGATCGACCACAGCACGACATCGGGCAGGTTCGGCTCCATGCGAGCACCGTAGAGCTGTGCCGGGCGCCGGGCATAGATGTTGTTACCGACAAGTATGCGAGGGCCGGTGTCGCTCGGCTTTGGCGGTTTCCGCCAACCGTCCCGCCGCGGGATGTCCGGAACGGGCCCCGGCGGTCCGGGCGCGGCGCACCGGGGAAACCCGCCTCACACCCCCGCCGCCCCCAGCAGCACCCCCGCTCCGTACGTGACCGCCATGGCCACCGCTCCCCCGGCCATGTTCCGCAGCACCGCGGGGCGGGCCGGGGCCGCGCCGAGCCGGGCGCTCCACCAGCCGGTGAGCGCGAGGGCGGCGAGGACCGAGACGACCGTGACGGGGAGCCGTGCCGACGTGGGCGGCAGCACGATCGCCAGCAGGGGCAGCAGCGCCCCCGCGGTGAAGGCCAGGAAGCTGGCGCCCGCGGCGTGCCACGGGTTGGTCAGCTCGTCCGGGTCGATGCCCAGCTCGACCTCGGCGTGGGCGCGCAGCGCGTCGCGCCGGGTGAGCTGCTCGGCCGCCTCCCGGGCGAGGTCGTTGCTCAGCCCCTTCTCCTCCAGCAGTTCGGTCAGCTCGGCGAGCTCGGCCTCAGGGGTCTCCTCAAGCTCACGTTTCTCCGTGTCCAGGGCGGATTTCTCCGAGTCGCGCTGGGTGGAGACGGACACGTACTCGCCCGCCGCCATCGACATGGAGCCGGCGAGCAGCCCTGCCAGCCCGGCCGTGAGGAGGGTGGAGCGCTCCCCCGTGGCCCCGGCCACACCGACCACGATTCCGGCGGTGGAGACCACCCCGTCGTTGGCGCCGAGCACGGCGGCCCGGAGCCAGTTGAGGCGGGTGCCGAGCCCGCCGCCGTGGGGTTCGTCCTGCGTCCGCGTGTCCGTCATCCGGGCCCCTCTCGCCGCACCCGCCGCGGGCGCCTCCCGGAGCGCCTTCCCGCTGCCTCGGCCAACTACGCGACGTGCCGTCCGGGTTCACACCTCCCGGGCGCCCGGATAGTCCGCTGTCGGTCCCGGCCCGTATTCTCTGTGACCATGCTCGAGGACCGTCAGACCGCAGCGCCGTGGCCGGCCGCGTATCCCCAGGGGTACGCGGTCGTCGACGTGGAGACCACCGGACTCGCCCGCGACGACCGGATAGTGTCCGCTGCCGTGTACCGCCTCGACGCGAGAGGCGAGGTCGAGGACCACTGGTACACGCTGGTCAATCCCGAGCGGGACCCCGGCCCGGTGTGGATCCACGGCCTCACCAGTGAGGTCCTGGAGGGTGCGCCGCTCTTCCCGGCAGTGGCGGCCGAGCTGTCCGAGCGCCTCTCCGGCCGGGTGCTCGTCGCCCACAACGCCGCCTTCGACTGGTCGATGATCGCCCGGGAGTACGCCCGCGCGTCGGTGACCGCTCCGGTGGAACAGCGGCTGTGCACGATCGCGCTGGCCAAGGAGCTCCGGCTTCCGCTGCCCAACCACAAACTGGAGTCGCTGGCCGCGCACTTCGGTGTGGTGCAGCAGCGGGCGCACCACGCGCTGGACGACGCCCGGGTGCTGGCCGAGGCGTTCCGCCCGAGTCTGCACGCCGCGGCCCGGGGCGGGGTGCGTCTGCCTCTGCTGGAGTGCCGCCCCCTGACGGAGTGGTACGACTCCCCGGTCACCCCCCGGTCGGGTTACCGCCCGTCGCAGAGCCAGGGCGGCTGGCGCCCCTCGCGCAAGCGTCCCGCGTGCCCGTATCCGAACCCGGGACGCTACGAGTCGGACAAACCGCTCATGCAGGGCATGCGGGTGGCGTTCTCCGGAGACACCTCCGTCGACCGGGAGCTCCTGGAGGACCGCGCGGTGGAGGCGGGTCTGCACGTGGCGACGAGCGTCTCCCGGCTCACGAGCCTGCTCGTCACCAACGACCCGGACTCGGCGACGTCCAAGACGGTCAAGGCGAAGGCGTTCGGCACCCCGATCCTGGAGGAGAGCGCCTTCACCCATCTGCTGCGGGACGTGGCCCCGGCGAAGGCGGTCTCCGTGCCCAAGCCGTCGCCGTCATCGGAGTGAACCGGCGGCGACTCGCCCGCCACCCGCTCGCCCGCCGCCGCCCGGCGTCCCACCCTGTGGCGCATGGCACGTTGTGAGGTTTGCGGAAACGACTACGGCATGTCCTTCGAGGTGCACGCGCAGGGCGCGGTGCACGTCTTCGACTGCTTCTCCTGCGCCATCCACCGCATGGCGCCCATCTGCGAGCACTGCCGGGTGCAGGTCATCGGCCAGGGCGTCGAGGTCGACGGGCACTGGTACTGCGGGGGTCACTGCGCCCGCGCCGAGGGGAGGACGGGCATCGTGGACAAAGTATGACGGGTCGTTCTCCCACGCACGGGGGACCCTCCGTGCCGCACCCCATGGCCCCGGCTGTACGGTCATGGGGTGTACCGCTTCCTGTTGACCCGGCAGTGGGTGCTCGTCACCCTCCTCGTCCTCGCCATGATCCCGACGATGGTCGAGCTGGGTTTCTGGCAGCTGCACCGGCATGAGCACAAGGTCGAGCAGAACGCCCTGATCACCCGGAACCTCAAGGCCGACCCCGTCCCCGTCGCCCGTCTCACCTCTCCCGGGCACACGGTTCCCCGCTCGGACTACTGGCGGGCCGTGACGGCCACCGGGACCTTCGACACCGAGCACGAGGTCGTGGTGCGCCGTCGCACCTCCCGGGACGAGCGGATCGGCGTCCTGGTCCTGACCCCTCTGAACCTCAAGGGCGGCGGCACCGTCCTGGTCAACCGCGGGTGGGTCGAGGCGGCCGCCTCCCAGCAGACCTTCCCGAAGGTTCCGGCCCCGCCGCGCGGCGAGGTCACCGTCAAGGGGCGCCTCAAGGCGGACGAGACGACGAGCGCCAGCGGTATCAAGGATCTCGCGGGCCTGCCGGACCGGCAGGTGATGCTGATCAACAGTGCCCAGCAGGCTCACCTTCTGGGCCGCCCGGTGCTGGGCGGATACCTCGAACTGACCGATCCGGAGCCGGCCGGGGGCAGCCCCGAGACGATCGCGGCTCCCGACGACAGTTCCATCGGCCCCCATATGGCGTACGCCGTCCAGTGGTGGCTCTTCGCCGCCGGGGTCCCCGTCGGCTGGGTCGTCCTCGTACGCCGTGAGAAGCGCGACAGGGAAGAGGCCGCACAGGACGCCGAGGCGGCGCCCGAGCCGGAACCCGCGACCGCCTGAGGCCACGTCGGCAACGCTGTTCCCGGCGGGTTCGCTGCTTAGCGTGGCGCAGGTTCGGGAAGACGCCTGAACGTGACTCCACGCATCGAGGACTACGCCCTCATCGGCGATCTGCAGACGGCCGCCCTGGTCGGCAGGAACGGTTCCGTCGACTGGCTCTGCCTGCCCCGCTTCGACTCGGGCGCCTGTTTCGCGGCCCTGCTCGGCGACGAGGACAACGGACACTGGCGCATCGCCCCTCAGGGCGCCGAAAGCACCGAGAACTGCACCCGCCGCGCCTACGTGGACGACTCCCTCGTGCTGGAGACCTACTGGGAGACCAGGACCGGGACGGTCAAGGTCATCGACTTCATGCCGCAGCGCGACAAGGCCCCCGACGTCATGCGGATCGTCGAGGGGGTCAGCGGCAGCGTCGACATGAGCTCGGTGCTGCGGCTGCGCTTCGACTTCGGCTCCGTGGTGCCGTGGATGCGCCGCTCCCACGGCCACCGGGTCGCCGTGGCAGGCCCCGATTCGGTCTGGCTGCGCAGCGAGCCGCCGGTGAAGACGTGGGGCCAGCAGTTCAGCACCTGCTCCTCCTTCACCGTCGCCGAGGGCGAGAGCGTGGCGTTCGTCCTCACCTGGCACCCCTCGCACTCCCCGCGCCCCAAGCTGATCGACCCGCACAAGTCGCTGAAGCACACCCTCGCCGACTGGGCGAAGTGGTCGGCGAAGTGCACGTACCACGGCAAGCACCGGGACGCCGTGCTCCGCTCCCTGATCACTCTCAAGGCGCTCACCTACGCCCCCACCGGCGGTATCGTCGCGGCCCTGACGACATCGCTGCCGGAGGAGATCGGCGGGGTGCGGAACTGGGACTACCGCTACTGCTGGCTGCGGGACTCCACCCTCACACTGGTCGCCATGGTCTCGGCCGGCTACCTCGAGGAGGCCGCCGCCTGGCGGGACTGGCTCCTGCGCGCCGTGGCCGGAGACCCCGCCGACCTCCAGATCATGTACGGACTCGCCGGGGAGCGCCGGCTCCCCGAGACGGAACTGACCTGGCTGAGCGGCTACGAGAACTCCGTGCCGGTCCGCTCGGGAAACGCCGCGGTCAAGCAGCGGCAGCTCGACGTGTACGGAGAGGTCATCGACTCGCTGAGGGTGGCGCGCGACGCCGGGCTCGACGACAAGCCGCACGCCTGGAACCTGCAGCTCAGTCTGCTGGGCTTCCTGGAGTCCTCGTGGCGTGAGCCGGACGAGGGCATCTGGGAGATCCGCGGGGAGCGCCGGCACTTCGTGCACTCCAAGGTGATGGCCTGGGTGGCGGCCGACCGGGCCGTGCGCTCCCTGGAGGAGAACCCGGAGCTGCCCGGTGACGCCGACCGGTGGCGCGCGATGAGGGACGCGGTGCACGCCGAGGTCTGCGAGAAGGGCTACGACCCCGAGCGCAACACCTTCACCCAGTACTACGGCTCCCGGGAGCTGGACGCCTCGACGCTGCTCATCGTCCGTACCGGTTTCCTCCCGCCCGACGACCCCCGCGTACGGGGGACGGTGGACGCGGTGCGCGAGGAGCTCGCCCACGACGGTCTGATCCGCCGCTACAGCACGGCCGGCAATTCCGTGGACGGTCTCCCGGGTGATGAGGGAGCCTTCCTCGCCTGCTCGTTCTGGCTGGTCGACGCCCTGCTGCGGACGGGCCGCAGGGACGAGGCCGAGGCGCTCTTCGACCGCCTGCTGGCGCTGCGCAACGACGTGGGCCTGCTGGCCGAGGAGTACGACCCGGCGGCCCGGCGCCAGCTCGGGAACTACCCGCAGGCGTTCAGCCACATCGGCCTGGTGAACAGCGCGGTCGACCTCGCCCGGGAGGACTTGGCAGGATAGGGCCATGGATCTTGGACTGAAGGACCGTGTCTACATCGTCACCGGCGCGACCCGCGGGCTGGGCAACGCCACCGCGCGCGCTCTCGCCGCCGACGGCGCGAAGGTGATCATCTCCGGCAGGGACGAGAAGAGCGCCGCCGAGGCCGCCGCCGAACTGGGCCCGGACGCCGTCGGGCTCGGCGCGGACAACGCCGACCCGCTGGCCGCCAGGCGGCTCGTGGACGCCGCGAAGGAACGCTTCGGCCGGCTGGACGGCATTCTCGTCAGCGTGGGCGGTCCCGCCCCCGGCTTCCTGGCGGACAACACGGACGACCAGTGGCAGTCGGCGTTCGAGTCGGTCTTCCTCGGCGCCGTGCGCCTGGCCCGTACGGCGGCCGAGGCCCTCGGCGAGGGCGGTGTCATCGGCTTCGTGCTGTCCGGTTCGGTGCACGAGCCGATCGGCGGCCTGACGATCTCCAACGGGCTGCGTCCCGGTCTCGCCGGCTTCGCCAAGTCCCTCGCCGACGAGCTGGGACCCCGCGGCATCCGCGTCGTCGGCGTGCTGCCCTCCCGGATCGACACGGACCGGGTGCGTGAACTCGACGCCCTGTCAGGCGACGCCGAGGCCTCACGCGCGGCGAACGAGGCCCGTATCCCGCTGCGGCGCTACGGCACCCCGGAGGAGTTCGGGAAGACCTCGGCCTTCCTGCTCTCCCCGGCGGCCTCCTACCTGACGGGGATCATGGTGCCGGTCGACGGCGGCGCCCGGCACGGATTCTGACTCCGGCTCCCCGGCGCCCACGCTTCAGCTCACCCGCCGCGCCCGGTGCTTGACCGCCTTCAGCCGGACCTCGGCCGGGAGCTCCTCCAGCCCGGCCGAGGTCCGCGCGTGGTTCAGCGCCCCCTCGGAGAGCCCGCGCAGCGCCATGCCGGGCGAGACATGGGGCTCCATCATCATCCGGACCCTGGCCCGGGGGGCGGTGCGCCGGCCGGTCAGGGCGACCTTGGCATCGGACACCCCGTCGAGCCTGTTCGCCTCGTCGGCGAGCACCCCCTCCAGGGCCCTGCCACGCAGCAGCGCCCCCTCGCCGTCGCCGCTGTCGACCAGCACCTCGGCGAGACGGCCGCGGCGCAGCTGGGCGAGGAGCCACCACAGGGTGAGGATCACCAGAACGGCGAGGACGGCGATGACCGCGGGCCACCACCATCCCTCGTCCCGCCACCGGTACCGGTCGGCCTTGCTGAGCAGGACGTCGTCGGGGCCGTCGAAGGGCCACCAGGAGGGGACGGACGCTCCGAGGCCCGCAGCGAGGACGGCCCCGCCGACGACGACGAGGATCAGCCCCACCAGCCCGAGCAGGAGCCTGTTGACGGTCTTGATCACGGGGTCACCCCTTCTTCGCCGTCCGGCGTACGTGCACGGAGAGGCCCGGCGGCCTCGCGAGGTCCAGCTCCCCGACCGCTTCACCCAGCACGGTGTCCAGGTCGGCCCGGACGTCGTCGAGTTCCCGGAAGTGCGACACCGCGCGCACCTTCGCCCTGCGCCGGCCCATCTTCACCCGCACCGACTGCACCCCCGGCACCTCCACCGCCCGGTCCCGCAGGACCAGGGCGGCCGCGGTCCGGTCGAGCCCGGCCCGTACGCCGGGGTGACGACGGTTCATCGGGAGCAGGGCGCGCAGTCCGGGGGTGAGTGCCAGCAGGAGCAGCCAGAGGCCGAGCGCGGCGGCCAGGGCCGAGCCCGCCAGGACCCATACGTCGTCGAGGTGACGGGACGCCAGGTCGTCGGCGGCGGTGCGGCGCCACTGCATCGCGGGGTGACCGGCGCGCACCGCCGCGATGTCGTACAGCAGGAGCCCCGCACCTCCGAGGAGGATCAGGGCGACCACGGCCGCGGGGATCCTGCGTCCGGACCGGAAGCGGCCGGTCCTGCCGCCGGGGGCGTGGACCGGTTCGTAGGAGGAGCCGGACGCCGACTGGTCCATCTCGAGCACCCCGCCGGCCGGTGTCTCCACCGTGGGCAGACGCCGGGTGCTGTCGTCCGGCTCGTGGGGCTCGGTCATCGGGTGCTCCCCTCCGGTGCGGTGCCCTCCGCGGACGGATGCAGCCGCTCGACCCGCACGGCCACCTCGGGTACGTCCATACCCGCCAGTGCTCCTACCCGCTCGGTCACCCGACGACGCACCGCCGCGCTCCGGCGGCCGATGTCGCAGGGGTAGGGCAGATCGAGGCTGACCCTCACCCTGGCGGTGTCGCGGTGCACGGTGACGGTGGCGCGCGGAGCGTCGCCGTCCGGGGGCCGTTCGCCGACGGCCTCCTTCGCCGCCTGGGCGGCGATCTTGGCGACGACCCTGTCCGCGATCCGGGTCTCCCCCCGCCCAGCGGCGGGGACCCGGCCTGTCGCCGCCGTCACCGTCGCCGGTCGCCGCGGTCGCGACTCCGGAAGAGGTCGCCCGGCTCCAGGTCACCGTCCAGGAAGCGGCCGGCGATGAAACCGATCGCGCCCAGTGCGGCCACCAGCAGGAAGGCTCCGAAGCCGCCGAAGTAACCGGCGAAGCCGAGTGCCATGCCGGCCACCATGCCGACCACTGCCATGCTCATCGTTCACTCCTCAACTGCCGCGCTGGAGAGACCTACTGGACGCGGGACGCGGACTCTTCCTCGTCGTCCTCCTCGTCGGGCAGCTTGACGTCCGTGACCGCGATGTTGACCTCGACGACTTCGAGGCCGGTCATCCGCTCCACGGCCGCGATGACGTTCTCCCTCACGTCACGGGCCACTTCGCTGATCGCCACCCCGTAGTCGACGACGATCTCCAGGTCGAGGGCGGCCTGGGACTCGCCGACCTCCGCCTTCACGCCGCGGCTGACGGACTTGCCTCCGCCGGGGACCCGGTCGCGCACCGCGCCGAAGGTCCGGGAGAGGCCGCTGCCCATGGCGTGGACACCGGCGACGTCACGTGCCGCCATTCCGGCGATCTTCTCGACCACACCGTCGGCGATCGTGGTGCGGCCCCTGGTGCCGGGAGCTCCCCCGCCGCGCTTGGTGAGCTGGTGCTGCCTGCCCTCGTCCCCTCCGGTCAGGCTGCCGGGGCTGTCGGGCCGGTTACGCTGCGGGCTCTCGGTCATCGCCGCTCTTCCCTTCGGGGCGGGGTTGGACTTCCGTGGCCCACAGTAAGTGCGCTTCCCCGGTCCCGCGCCGTGGATGGGGCAGGGTGGAGCAATGACTACGGCTGACGGCCCGCACAGGGCCGACGGATGGGCCGCCGCGGTACGCGAGCGGCTCGGCCTGGGACGTCTGCTCCCTCTGGGCGGCCCCGAGGACGGTTCCTGGATCACGGAACGGGCCGCGGCAGGGGTGCTGCGGGAAGCCGCGTCCGGGTCGGGGGCCGCGGTGGAGAAGCTCAGGATCGATTCGGCGGACGTCTCCCGCGCCCCGGAGCCGGTGGTGCCCGGGCCTCCCGGGGCGCTGCCGCCGGGCCCGCTGCGGATCGAGGCCGACTTCTCCGCAACGGTCCGCAGGCCGCTGCCCGCCACCGCCGACGCGCTGCGGGCGGCGCTGCTGTCGGCGGCGGCGCAGCGGCTCGGTCTGCTGGTGGAGGAGGTGGACCTCCGGGTCACCGACCTGCTGGAGGAGGAACCGCCGCCGGAGGCCGGTGCGGGGGCGAAGGTCCGTACGGCGGAACCCGAGGACCTCGCGGGGACCGCGGCGGCCAGGGTCCCCGGCGTCGTCTCACTGACCAGGGCGCTGGGCGGCCCGGTCCAGGCCGACGTCGGCCATCTCCAGGTGGAGCTCGCGACGTCGGGGGATCACCGGGCGCTGGACGTGGCCCGGGCGGTCCGCGCCGCCGTGGCCGGGGCCGTGGAGGACCGCCCGACGGTGGCGGTGCTGGTCACCGCGGTGACGGAGCGCAACTGAGCAGGGCCCCGCCGTACGGGGCCCTGCCGGAAGCCGTCTCAGTCGGCGAGACCCGCGAGGTCGCGCAGCCGGCGGCCCTGGGCGGCCCGCTCGGCGACCCGCTGCTCCTCGTACGGGCGCGAGACGGCGCCGCTCAGCAGGGCCTTCGTCTCGACCACCGCGTCACGCGGAGCGGCGAGCAGGGCGGCGGCCAGGTCGGCGGCCGCGGCTTCGAGCTGGTCCGCGGGCACCACGAGGTTGGCGAGACCGGTCCGTTCGGCCTCCTCGGCGTGCACGAAGCGTCCGGTCGCGCAGATCTCGAGCGCGCGTGCGTACCCCACGAGGTGCACCAGCGGGTGCGTGCCCGTGAGGTCGGGGACGAGACCGAGGCTGGTCTCGCGCATCGCGAACTGCACGTCCTCGGCGACGATCCGCAGGTCGCAGGCGAGGGCGAGCTGGAAGCCGGCACCGATCGCGTGCCCCTGGACGGCCGCCACCGACACGATGTCGTTGCGGCGCCACCAGGTGAACGCCTCCTGGTACTCGGCGATGGTCGCGTCGAGTTCGGCCTCCGGGCCACGCGCCATGTCGAGGAAGGACGGCTCGCCGTCGAAACCCTCGGGGGCGAACGCCTGCCGGTCCAGGCCCGCGGAGAAGGACTTGCCCTCGCCACGCAGCACGACGACCCGCACACTGCCGGGAAGCGCTCGTCCGGCTTCGGTCAACGCCCGCCACAGAGCGGGAGACTGGGCGTTGCGCTTGGCCGGGTTGGTGAGCGTCACCGTGGCAACCGCGTCATCGACGGTGAGCCGTACGCCGTCCTTGTCGAACACAGGGTCGAGCGAGGTCATGGAGCGCCTCCGGATCGGGTGCAGTCAGCACTTACTGGCAAGTAACTGAACAGTAACCACCCGGACGACACGATGGTCGCCCGGGTGGCCACCCGATGTTCCGGTGAACTCCCGGAGCCGGCTGGACCGGCTCCGGCCTCCGGCCGCCGTCAGGCCGAGGCGGCCTTCTTGCCTCGAGTCGCCCCGCCGCGTCCCCGCAGCGTGACTCCGGATTCACTCAGCATCCGGTGGACGAATCCGTAGGAGCGGCCCGTTTCCTCGGCCAGCGCCCGGATACTCGCACCGGAGTCGTACTTCTTCTTCAGGTCTGCCGCGAGCTTGTCACGCGCGGCGCCGGTAACCCGGCTGCCCTTCTTCAGAGTCTCGGCCACCCGTGCCTCCTCAAGGAAGTGCGCTCTGGACTCTCATGATCACCCCTACCGTGCTTCCTGGCCACCCATTCGGCAAGGTACGTAGGACCGGATTCCACGCACCGGGACTGCCGGAGACAAGCGGAGTCCGGCATTCCTGGGGGTGTACGGAGGCCGCGGAGCGGACGGAGGGAAGAAGTTCCAGGTCAGGGCCGTATGGGGTGGGATGGCCGAAAATGAGTGCGCCCGGCAGTTATCCGCCGGGCGCCGCGCCGGGGTACGAGACGCGCTCCCCCAGATGATGGATCACCGATGGGCCGAATGATCCAGACGCACTGGATCACCGGCCCGGCCCCGGAGCACGGGGCCGTGGATCAGGCGAGGGCGACCAGGTCCCGGTAGTCCGCACCCCAGAGGTCCTCGACCCCGTCGGGCAGCAGGATGATCCGCTCGGGCTGGAGCGCCTCCACGGCGCCCTCGTCGTGGGTGACGAGGACGACGGCACCCTTGTACGTGCGCAGGGCGCCGAGGATCTCCTCGCGGCTGGCCGGGTCGAGGTTGTTCGTCGGCTCGTCGAGCAGCAGCACGTTGGCGGAGGAGACGACCAGGGTCGCCAGGGCGAGCCGGGTCTTCTCGCCGCCCGAGAGCACTCCGGCGGGCTTGTCGACGTCGTCGCCGGAGAAGAGGAACGAGCCGAGCGTCTTGCGTACCTCGACGAGGTCGAGGTCGGGCGCGGCGGAGCGCATGTTCTCCAGGACGGTGCGGTCGGGGTCCAGGGTCTCGTGCTCCTGGGCGTAGTAGCCCAGCTTGAGGCCGTGGCCCTCGATGACCTGCCCGGTGTCGGGCTTCTCGGCGCCGCCGAGGAGCCTCAGCAGCGTGGTCTTGCCCGCACCGTTAAGACCGAGGATGACGACGCGCGAGCCCTTGTCGATGGCGAGGTCGACATCGGTGAAGATCTCCAGCGAGCCGTAGGACTTGGACAGGCCCTCGGCCATCAGCGGGGTCTTGCCGCAGGGGGACGGCTCGGGGAAGCGGAGCTTGGCCACCTTGTCGGACACCCGCACCGCCTCCAGCCCGGAGAGCAGGCGCTCGGCGCGCTTGGCCATGTTCTGGGCGGCGACCGTCTTGGTCGCCTTGGCGCGCATCTTGTCGGCCTGGGAGTTCAGTGCCGCGGCCTTCTTCTCCGCGTTCTGACGCTCGCGCTTGCGGCGCTTCTCGTCCGCCTCGCGCTGCTGCTGGTAGAGCTTCCAGCCCATGTTGTAGATGTCGATCTGCGCGCGGTTGGCGTCGAGGTAGAACACCTTGTTGACCACGGTCTCGACGAGTTCGACATCGTGGGAGATCACGATGAAGCCGCCGCGGTAGGTCTTGAGGTAGTCGCGCAGCCAGACGATCGAGTCCGCGTCCAGGTGGTTGGTGGGCTCGTCGAGGAGCAGGGTGTCCGCGTCCGAGAAGAGGATCCGGGCGAGCTCGACACGGCGGCGCTGACCACCGGACAGGGTGTGCAGGGGCTGGCCGAGCACCCGGTCGGGCAGGCTGAGCGCGGCGGCGATGGTGGCGGCCTCGGCCTCGGCGGCGTAACCGCCCTTGGTGAGGAACTCCGTCTCCAGGCGCTCGTACTTCTTCATGGCCTTCTCGCGGGTGGCGCCCTTGCCGTTCGCCATCCGGTCCTCGTTCTCCCGCATCCTGCGCAGGATCTCGTCGAGACCGCGGGCCGAGAGGATCCGGTCGCGGGCCAGGACGTCGAGGTCACCGGTGCGCGGGTCCTGAGGGAGGTAGCCGACCTCGCCGCTGCGGGTGATGGTGCCGCCGGCCGGGGCACCCTCGCCCGCCAGGCACTTGGTGAGCGTCGTCTTGCCCGCGCCGTTGCGGCCGACCAGGCCGATGCGGTCGCCCTTGGCGATGCGGAAGGAGGCGGACTCGATGAGGATGCGGGCGCCGGCGCGCAGCTCGATGCCGGAGGCGGTGATCACGGAAGTACTCCAGGGCGGTATGGACGGCGGAGGGACACGGGGCTCACGACTCGACGCCGTCTAGTGCACAAGGAGAATTGCCATGGGACTCAGTCTACTGGCGGTGTCCACCTGCTTTTCCGCGCGCCGTCGGTGCCGTGGCCCTGGCCTGCGCCGTCGGTGGCCGGGGAGCGGCGGGCGGTGGAAGACTGA
Organism: Streptomyces sp. NPDC048590; assembly: GCF_043199535.1. NCBI lineage: Bacteria > Bacillati > Actinomycetota > Actinomycetes > Kitasatosporales > Streptomycetaceae > Streptomyces > Streptomyces sp. NPDC048590. Next base: position 49,326 of record NZ_JBICWC010000009.1, read on the forward strand.
GACGCACATCACAGCGAAGTGGTGCGAGTCGCAGGAGAGAGGGTGAGCGCGATGGCTCCGTCAGGCAGCCTTCCCACGGTCTTCCCCGCGTTGGTCTACGACGACGCGCAGGCCGCGATCAGGATGCTGACCACGGCCCTCGGCTTCACCGCGGAGGCGGTGTACGAGGGTGAGGACGGCTCCGTGGTCCACGCCGAGCTGTCCTGCGGCAACGGCAGGGTGATGCTCGGCTCGAAGGGACACGGCGGCGCCTTCGCTGAGGCGATGGCCGGGGCGGGGCCCGCCGCGGTGTACGTCGTCGTCGACGACGTGGACGCCCATCACGCACGGGCCGCCGACCACGGCGTGGAGATCCTGATGCCGCCCACGGACCAGGACTACGGCTCGCGCGACTACATGGCCCGGGACGCCGAGGGCAACGTGTGGAGCTTCGGGACGTACGCCCCGGGGGCGTCGGGCTGACCCTCCGGGGCTCCGAGAGCGGTCACACCCCGCCGGTGTGCACCTGGAACGCGGCGCGGCGCACCGCCTTGGCGAGGGCCGGATCGGGGTGCGCGGCGGCCAGTGCTACCAGCACCTGGACGGTACGCGGATGCCCGACCGCCCGGACCTCCTCCAGCAGCGCGGGGACCGTGCCCTGGACGGCGGAGTCGAGATGGCGCACCAGCAGGCCCGTCTCGCCGTGGTCGGCCACGGCCGCGGCGGTGTCGACCCACAGCCAGGTGGCCTCCTCGCGGCTGAGGACGTCCTGGGCGTCGTCCGGATCGGTGCCCTCGTACTCGGCCAGCCAGAGCAGCGCGTACGGGCGGAGCGGTGCCTCGGTGACGACGGAGCGGACGACGGGCTCCGCGGGTGCGCCGACGACGCGCAGGGCCTCGAAGGCGAGTCCGCGCAGCAGCGCGTCCTCGCCGCGGGCGACGGCCAGCAGCTCGGCGACGGCGCTGCCGACGGTCCGGGCGGCGAGCCAGGCGCGGTACTCGGCGCGGGCCGGGCCCGGGGTGAGCCGTGCGCAGCCGAGCAGCATGTCGGCGGCCGACTGCTCGATGTTGCCGGCGGGGCTCTGGGCGGCTACGCAGATCTGCTCCAGCTTGACCCAGACCGCCCAGTTGCCCAGTGGGGTGAGGGTGGCGTGGCCGGCGCCCAGGGTGAGGGCCCCGACGGACGCGAGCCCTTCCAGGGCCCAGTCGAGCAGCAGGGCGTTCAGGCCGTCGGACCGCTCGCCGGCCGGTACGGGCCGCTCCTGCGGGCCGTACGGCACCTCGCACCGCTCCTCGTGCAGTTCGGCGACGCGCTGGCCCAGCAGGTCCAGGAGTGCGGGCACGGTGACGGGCCCGGCCGAGAGCTGGAGCAGCGAGAGGACCTGCGGCACGGCCTCGATGGCCTCCGCGACGGCGGTCGCCTCGACACCCTCGGGCGAGGCGTGGACGAGCGACCAGGCGTCGAAGAGCGCGACCCAGCCACGGAGCACGGCTGAGTCGTCCCGGTCCCAGGCTCGCAGCCGCCAGCCCGGACGGGCCGTGGTGCCGTGGATCTCCACCAGTCCGGCCAGCCTCGCGCGGTCCCAGCCCGCCCGGACCTGGGCCGGGGAGAGTTCCAGCGCGGCTGCGGCGCGTTCCAGCGCCCGGTCGGCGAGCGGGGCGGAGCCGGGGCCCGTGCCACCCGCTGCCCAGTGGGCGATGCGTACGGCGTCGGCGAGCACGGCCCTGGCCTGGCGCGCCAGTTCCGCCGGGGGCGGGGTGCCCTCGGGTGGACGGGGGGCCGGCCTGGTGCGCCGGGTCGTCACGGCCTTACGGGCGGTCGCCTGGGGTCGCGGGCGGACAAGTCGCAGCCTGGAGTCGCGCGGGGTACGGGACGTCACGAGGAGCAGTCTTGCCTCTGACGGGCCGAAAGCCCAAACGGAAGCCGTGTCACCAGCGTTCGCGGGGCCGCGGGGCCGGGTCACCAACCGGGCGGTTCCGTGCCATCAGCTCACATCAGGGGCGTGAGGAAGCGGCGGAGCGCCTCCTCGTAACCCGCCGGGTCGGCGTTCCACATCGCCCCATGCGGAGCCTGCTCCACGGGGTGCAGGGTCACCAGGTCCGGCCGGCGCCCGGCGAGCTCCCTGGAGGGCCCCCAGGGCGCCAGGCTGTCGCCGGGCCCGTGGAACAGCAGCGTGGGCACGCGGAGGGCGGACGGCACGGAGGTGTCCAGGAGCGGGGCACCGTGCAGTCCGGTCTGTCCCTGGGCGGCGCGTACGGCCAGAGGCAGCAGTGCGGCGGGGACGCCGCGGGCCGAGGCGAGCGCGCGCAGGGTGACCCTCCAGTCCATGACCGGGGAGTCGAGGACGAGGCCGCCGATGCGGTCGCGGAGGGCGGAGCTGACGGCCGCGTGCAGGGCCATGGAGGCGCCGGACGACCAGCCGTGGAGGATGACCTTGTCCGCCCCGTAGCGCACGGCGTAGCGGATGGCGGCGTCGAGGTCGCGCCACTCCGACTCGCCGAGATGGTTGAGCCCGTCCGGGGACCGCGGCGCCCCGGGGTCGCCCCGGTAGGCGAGGTCGAGCACCGGCAGCTGCTGGTCGTGCAGGAAACCGATGACGTTCAGGGGGTGTTCCCTGGTGGTGCCCAGGCCGTGCACGGTGATCACCCAGGTGTCGCGGGCGCCCGGCACGAACCACGCGGGCATGGGGCCGAGCTCTCCGGGGACCTCGACCTCCTTGTGCGTGAGGCCGAGGGCCGCGAGCGGGTCGCCCCGGTGGAGCTCCGGGGTGAGCCGGAGTCTCGCGCCCGGCTTGAGACTGCCGAGGGTGACGCGCTCCAGACCGCGGACGACCGTGTCGGCGGAGAGCGCGCCGTGGTGGGGCCGTTCCTCGACCACCGGGCCCACGACCGCGTGGATGCCCTTGCCGGTCAGCCCGTACACGCCGGGACGCAGCGCGGGGAAGGACCGGGTCAGGGTGATCCGTCCCGCCGCGGTGGCGTGCACGGTGATACGGCGGTCGCCGGGGAAGGGGCGTGGCGAGGGCGCCCCGAGGGCGGCGTCGCTGGCGTAGCGTCCGGCGGCGACCGCTGCCGCGCCGGCGCCGAGGACCGAGGTGGCGGCCACTGCCGCCGCTGTTGCCGGGCGCACGGCTTCAGTCTCCTGGGCCGCCACGGCGTCGGCCAGCGGGCGGGGGCCGTACGGGCTCAGCCGGGCTGGCCGTACCCCTCCAGGGCCCGGACCACGTCGTCGAGCTGGGCCTCGGTGAGGAGGCTGGGGCGGTGGCCGGGTACGGAGCTCGCGGTGAGCCAGAGCCTGCACATCCACTCGAGCTGCGCGGTGCGGTCGTATGCCTCGTCGAGGGTGGCGCCGTAGGTGACGGTGCCGTGGTTGCGCAGCAGGCAGCCGGTGCGGCCGCGGAGCGCCCCGAGCATGTTCTCCGCCAGCTCGGGGGTTCCGTAGCGCGCGTAGGCGGCGGTACGGACGGGGCCTCCGAGGAGGGCGGCGGCGTAGTGGATCAACGGCACCTCTGGGACGAGGGTGGAGACGGCCGTGGCGTGCACGGCGTGGGTGTGGACGACCGCGGCGGCGTCGCAGGCGCGGTAGACGGCCAGGTGGAGCGGGAGCTCGCTGGTGGGCACGAGGTCACCCAGGACTTGCCGGCCCTCCAGGTCGACGCCGACGGCGTCCTGCGGGCCGAGCCGGTCGTAGGGCACCCCGCTGGGGGTGACCAGCACGATCGGGCCGACCCTCGCCGACACGTTGCCCGAGGTGCCGACGACCAGCCCCTCCGCCGCCGTCCTCCGGGCCGTCGCGACGACACCGCTCCACGCCTCTTCGATCGCGCCCCGCTCCGCATCAGCCATACGGCGATCCTAGGGCGGGTGACCGAAGTCTCTTCAGTGGGGCATTTCGGGCGCGGGCGTGCGCTGCGTCGGCCGGTCGAGGCCAGGCCCCCCACCGGCCGACGGGGCTGCGGGAGGCCGGAGCCGGAGACAAGCGGAACGGGCATACGCGGTTGGAGTCACCGTGCCGCCCTGCCCAGTTCATCTTCCGTTCACCAAGGTTGCCTACGTTCCACGTGCCAATGACGTCGAACGATTGCCTGGGTAAATGGAACACATCACGCTGCTGCTCGCGATCGTGATCGTGACAGCTCTCGTGTTCGATTTCACGAACGGTTTCCACGACACCGCCAACGCGATGGCCACCACCATCTCGACCGGCGCTCTCAAGCCCAAGACGGCGGTCGCCATGTCCGCCGTGCTCAACCTCGTCGGCGCGTTCCTGTCCGTGGAGGTCGCCAAGACGATCTCCGGCGGGATCATCAACGAGGACGGCCTCAGAACCGAGGTCATCTTCGCCGCGCTCGTCGGGGCGATCCTGTGGAATCTGCTGACCTGGCTGGTCGGCCTGCCCTCGAGTTCCTCCCACGCTCTCTTCGGCGGTCTCATCGGCGCCGCGGTCATGTCGGCCGGCTGGTCCTCGATCAACGGCGGCACCGTCGTGACGAAGGTCCTGCTGCCGGCGATCGCCGCTCCCCTGGTCGCGGGTCTCGCCGCCCTCCTGGCGACGAAGCTGACGTACCGCCTCAACCGGAAGATCACCGACGAGGCCCAGCTGAAGTCGACCGCCAAGGGTTACCGGGCCGGCCAGATCGCCTCGGCCGGTCTCGTCTCCCTCGCCCACGGCACCAACGACGCGCAGAAGACGATGGGCATCATCACCCTGGCCCTGGTCACCGGCGGTGTCCTCTCCCCGGGTTCCAACCCGCCGGTCTGGGTCATCGCCTCCGCCGGGATCGCGATCGCGCTGGGCACCTACCTCGGCGGCTGGCGCATCATCCGCACCATGGGCAGCGGCCTCACCGACCTCCGTCCCCCGCAGGGCTTCGCGGCCCAGACGAGCGCGGCGACGGTCATCCTGGCCTCCTCGCACCTCGGCTTCTCGCTGTCCACCACGCAGTCCTGCTCCGGCGCCGTGATGGGCGCCGGTCTCGGGCGCAAGGGGGGCGTGGTCCGCTGGTCCACCGCCACCCGGATGTTCGTCGCCTGGGGGCTGACGCTTCCGGCCGCCGGCCTGGTGGGGGCGGGAGCCGAGTTCCTGACCAAGCAGGGGTCCTGGGGCGTCGCGGTCGTCGCCGTGCTGCTCGTCGCGGGTTCCGGCGCCATCTGGATGCTGTCGCGCCGCAAGCCGGTCGACCACACCAACGTCAACGCGACCGCCGAGGAGCCCCCGGGCGTGGTCACCACCGCCATCGCGGCCGTCACCCCGCCGCCCGTCGGCGGGCCCGCCTCGGACCTCAAGACCACCATCCCCGCTCCGGAGACCCAGGCCGAAAACCCGGCCCGGCCGGCCACGGTGTAAGGACGAATCCGCATGAACATCGACTGGGCAGCACTCGCCTCCGTCTTCGGCGTCAGCCTCGTGGTCACCGTGGCGCTGGTGGGTCTCTTCACGCTGGGCATCACCGGCCTCGCCAGGCTGGTCCCGTCGGCGCAGGGCGGCGGTGGCGGCGCCCTGGCGCGCACCGGCGCGTACGCCTGCTTCGCGCTGTGCGCGGGGGCGGTCGCCTACGGGATCTATCTCATCGTGGCCTGACGGCCTCGCTCCACGCACCGGGCCGGGACACTTCGGGTGTCCCGGCCCGGTGTGCGTCTCGGCACACGGAACCCTCGCAGGTCAATGGCAGGTTGACGGGTATTCGCGGCGCGTGGTGGACTGCCGGAGCCATTTACGGCGACAGCAGAGGAAGCCGGTGCGAATCCGGCGCGGTCCCGCCACTGTCACCGGGGAGCAGCCTCCACACGGAAGTCACGGCCCGCACGCGGACTGGAAGGCCGGAGGAACTGCGGATCCGGGAGCCAGGAGACTCTCGTCGCCGGTCACGTCGAACCAGGGCGCGGACCCTGAGTGAGGACATACGCCATGCCTGGCTGCCCTGCGTCGGTCGCCGTACCAGCTGTCCCCCGGCCCCTTCGAGGCACGAGCGCGGGCTGAGCGGTGAGAGCCGACCGCGTCTTCGCGTACGGCGCCGCCGCCGGTCTGATCGGGGACCTGCTGCTGGGTGACCCCCGGCGGGGGCATCCGGTCGCCGGCTTCGGGCGCGCCGCGGCGCGCGCCGAGGGCCTGCTGTGGCGTGACCACCGGGGCTGGGGCGCCCTCCACACGCTCGTCTGCGCCGGGGGCGCCGCGGGCGCGGCCGCGCTGACGGCGCGCGCCGTGCGCGGCCGCCCCGCGCTCGCCGTGGCGCTGACCGCCGCCGTCACCTGGTCCGTCGTCGGGGGGACCTCGCTGGCCCGTGAGGCCCGTGCCGTCGGCGGCGCGCTGGCCGCGGGTGACGTCGAGGCCGCCCGGGAGCGGCTGCCCCATCTGTGCGGCCGTGATCCGCAGGCGCTCGACGGTCCGGGGATCGCCCGCGCCGTGGTGGAGTCGGTCGCCGAGAACACCTCCGACGCCGTGGTGGGGGCGCTGGTGTGGGGCGCGATCGGCGGGGTGCCCGGACTCGTCGGTTTCCGGGCAGTGAACACCCTGGACGCGATGGTGGGGCACAGGTCGCCCCGTTACCTGCGCTACGGCTGGGCGTCGGCCCGGCTGGACGACCTCGCCGGCTGGCCGGGCGCCCGGCTGACCGCCGCCCTGGCGGTGGCGGCCGGCGGGCGCCCGCGCGAGGCGGCGCGGGTCTGGCGCTCGGACGCGGGGCGGCATCCCAGCCCCAACGCGGGCCCGGTGGAGGCCTCGTTCGCGGGGGCGCTCGGTGTACGGCTCGGCGGGACCCTCGCGTACGGCGGACGGGTGGAGCACCGGCCGGTGCTGGGCGGGGAGAACGGCCGCGAGGTGCGGGTCACCGACATCGAACGTGCGGTGCGGCTGTCGCGCCGCGTCAGTGTGCTGGCCCTCGCGGTGTGCGCGGCGGGCCGGATCGCCATGGGACGGAGAGCTGGATGAGCGGCGGGCTGCTGGTCGCCGGGACCACGTCGGACGCGGGCAAGAGCGTCGTCACCGCGGGGATCTGCCGGTGGCTGGTGCGCCGGGGGGTGAAGGTCGCGCCGTTCAAGGCGCAGAACATGTCGCTGAACTCGTTCGTCACCCGGGAGGGGGCGGAGATCGGCCGCGCCCAGGCGATGCAGGCGCAGGCGGCCCGCGTCGAGCCGAGCGCCCTGATGAACCCGGTGCTGCTCAAGCCGGGCGGTGACCGCTCCAGCCAGGTCGTCCTGATGGGGAAGCCGGTCGGTGAGATGAGCGCGCGCGGCTACCACGGAGGCCGGCAGGAGTCGCTGCTGGGCACGGTCGTGGACTGCCTCGAGCAGCTGCGGAGCACGTACGACGCGGTGATCTGCGAGGGCGCCGGCAGTCCGGCGGAGATCAATCTGCGGCGCACGGACATCGTGAACATGGGCATCGCCAGGGCCGCGGGCTTCCCCGCGCTGGTGGTCGGGGACATCGACCGGGGCGGGGTGTTCGCCTCGTTCTTCGGTACGACGGCGCTGCTGGACCCGGAGGACCAGGCGCTGATCGCGGGGTACCTCGTCAACAAGTTCCGCGGTGACGTCTCCCTGCTGGAACCCGGCCTCGACATGCTGCTCGGACTGACCGGACGGCCCACGTACGGGGTCCTGCCGTACGCCCACGGGCTGGGCATCGACGAGGAGGACGGGCTTCGGGTCTCGATGCGCGGCACGGTGCGGGAGTCCGTCGTGGCTCCCCCGCACGGCGAGGACGTGCTGCGGGTCGCCGTGTGCGCCGTCCCCCTGATGTCGAACTTCACCGACGTCGACGCCCTGGCGGCCGAGCCGGGCGTGGTGGTGCGGTTCGTCGACCGGCCGGAGGAACTGGCCGACGCGGACCTGGTGGTCGTGCCCGGTACCCGGGGCACCGTGAAGGCGCTGGCCTGGCTGCGGGAACGCGGCCTGGCCGACGCGCTGCGGCGGCGGGCGGCCGAGGGCCGGCCGGTGCTGGGGATCTGCGGCGGGTTCCAGGTGCTGGGCGAGCGGATCGAGGACGACGTGGAGTCGCGGGCCGGCGTGGTGGAGGGGCTCGGGCTGCTCCCGGTACGGGTCCGCTTCGGCCGGGAGAAGGTCCTGGAGCGCCCGGCCGGTACGGCGCTCGGGGAACCGGTGGAGGGGTACGAGATCCATCACGGGGTCGCCGAGGTGAGCGGCGGCGAACCGTTCCTCGACGGCTGCCGGGTGGGCGAGGTCTGGGGGACCCACTGGCACGGGTCGCTGGAGAGCGACGGGTTCCGGCGGGCGTTCCTGCGGGAGGTCGCCCGGGCCGCGGGACGGCGCTTCGTCCCCGCGCCGGACACCAGCTTCGGGGAGCTGCGGGAGGAACAGCTGGACCGGTTGGGGGATCTGATCGAGGAGCACGCGGACACCGACGCGCTGTGGCGGCTGATCGAGCACGGTGCCCCCGAGGGGCTGCCGTTCATCGCCCCGGGTGCCCCGCCCGCGCCCGGGAGACCCGCCGGGCCGGACCGTACAGCTGTGACCGCCATCGAGGAGGCTTCGTGAGTACGCCCTATCCGTTCACCGCGATCGTCGGGCAGGACGACCTGCGGCTGGGACTCCTGCTGAACGCCGTCAGTCCCGCGGTCGGCGGGGTGCTGGTCCGGGGCGAGAAGGGGACTGCCAAGTCCACCGCCGTCCGGGCGCTCGCCGCGCTGATGCCGGAGGTCACGGTCGTGGCCGGGTGCCGCTTCTCGTGCGATCCCCAGGCACCGGATCCCGCGTGCCCGGACGGCCCGCACGAGGCGGCACCGGGCGTCCCGCGTCCCGCGCGGACCGTGGAGCTCCCGGTCGGCGCGTCGGAGGACCGCCTGGTGGGGGCGCTCGACATCGAACGCGCGCTCTCCGAGGGGGTGAAGGCCTTCGAACCGGGCCTGCTCGCCGACGCGCACCGGGGCGTCCTCTACGTCGACGAGGTCAACCTGCTCCACGACCATCTGGTGGACCTGCTGCTCGACGCGGCGGCCATGGGCGCCTCGTACGTGGAGCGGGAGGGCGTCTCCGTACGGCACGCGGCCCGCTTCCTGCTCGTCGGGACCATGAATCCCGAGGAGGGCGAACTCCGGCCGCAGCTGCTGGACCGCTTCGGGCTGACCGTGGAGGTGACCGCCTCGCGGGAGACGGACGAGCGGGTCGAGGTGGTGCGCCGCAGGCTGGCGTACGACGACGATCCGGCGGCCTTCGCCGCGCTCTGGGCCGACGAGGAGGCGGCGCTGCGGGAGCGCATCACCGCGGCACGGGCCCTGCTGCCACGGGTGGTGCTGGGTGACGGTGTGCTGCGTCAGATCGCCGCGACCTGCGCGGCGTTCGAGGTCGACGGGATGCGCGCGGACATCGTCATGGCCCGTACGGCGACGGCGCTGGCCGCGTGGGCGGGCCGCGACGAGGTCGTCGCGGACGACGTCCGGCAGGCCGCGCTGCTGGCCCTCCCCCACCGGCGCCGGCGGAACCCGTTCGACGCCCCGGGGCTGGACGAGGACAAGCTGGACGACACGCTGAGGGACGCGGCTGACGAGCAGGGCGGGGGCGACGACGACCCCGACCCGGGTCCCGACGGTCCCGGCGGCGGAGTTCCTCCGCAGGGCACCGGCCCCGACGGCGACGACGGCGGCGGCTCGGAGCCTGCGGGTGCCGACGACGGTGTCTCCGGCGGTCAGGGCCCCGGCGAGGGGGACGCTCCCCCGGCGGGCGGCGGAGCGGGTGAGCGGCGGCCCGTGGGGGCCGGCGAGCCGTTCCGTACGAAGATGCTCAGCGTGCCCGGTCTCGGTGAGGGCGCGGCCGGGCGGCGTTCCCGGGCGCGTACCGAGCACGGCCGGACCACCGGGTCCCGGCGGCCCGAGGGGGCGCTGACGAAGCTGCACCTGGCGGCGACCGTGCAGGCGGCGGCGCCGCACCAGCGGGCACGCGGCCGTTCGGGGCGGGGTCTGGTCGTACGGCGTGACGATCTGCGGCAGGCGACGCGGGAAGGCCGCGAGGGCAATCTCGTGCTGTTCGTCGTGGACGCCTCCGGGTCGATGGCGGCCCGGCAGCGGATGAGCGCCGTGAAGGGCGCCGTGCTGTCGCTGCTGCTGGACGCCTACCAACGCCGGGACAAGGTCGGTCTGGTCACCTTCCGGGGCAAGGAGGCCGAGGTGGCGCTGCCGCCGACCTCGTCGGTGGACGCGGCCGCCGCGCGGCTGGAGTCGCTGCCCACCGGCGGGCGCACCCCGCTGGCGGCCGGGCTGCTGAAGGCGCACGACGTACTGCGCGTCGAGCGGCTGCGCGATCCGTCGCGGCGTGCCCTGCTCGTCGTGGTGACGGACGGACGGGCGACCGGGGGCGTCGATCCGGTGGCGCTGGCGGCCCGGGCGGCGCGGCTGCACGCGTCGGAAGGGACGGCTTCGGTCGTCGTGGACTGTGAGTCGGGGTATGTGCGCCTCGGTCTCGCCGCAGAGCTCGCCCGGGATCTGGGAGGCTCCGCCGTCACGCTCGACGAGCTGCGCGCCGACTCGATCGCCGGGCTGGTCAAGGACATCACCGCTACGCGAAGGGCCGCTTGATGCCACAGGGACAGCCGGTATCCGTACCGGACGACGGACTCACGACCCGTCAGCGACGTAACAGGCCACTGCTGTTCGTCCACACGGGCATAGGCAAGGGGAAGTCGACGGCGGCCTTCGGGCTGGCGCTGCGCGCCTGGAACCAGGGTTGGCCGATCGGGGTGTTCCAGTTCGTGAAGTCGGCGAAGTGGAAGGTCGGCGAGGAGAACGCGCTGAAGGTCCTCGGCGCGAGCGGCGAAGGCGGCACCGTCGACTGGCACAAGATGGGCGAGGGCTGGTCGTGGGTCCAGCGGGACAATCAGCTGGACAACGAGGAGAAGGCCCGCGAGGGCTGGGAGCAGGTCAAGCGTGACCTGGCGGCCGAGACGTACAAGCTGTACGTGCTCGACGAGTTCGCGTATCCGATGCACTGGGGCTGGATCGACACCGACGAGGTCGTCGAGGTGATGCGGAACCGCCCCGGCACCCAGCACGTGGTGATCACGGGCCGCAACGCGCCGGCCGGGCTGATCGAGGCCGCGGACCTGGTGACCGACATGTCGAAGGTGAAGCACCCGATGGACGCCGGCCAGAAGGGCCAGAGAGGCATCGAGTGGTGAGCGTTCCCCGACTGGTCGTCGCCGCGCCGTCCTCGGGCAGCGGCAAGACCACGGTCGCCACGGGTCTCATGGCCGCTTTCGCCGCGCGCGGCCTCGCGGTGTCGCCGCACAAGGTGGGCCCCGACTACATCGACCCGGGCTACCACGCGCTCGCGACGGGCCGCCCGGGGCGCAATCTCGACGCGTACATGTGCGGACCGGAGCTGGTCGCCCCGCTCTTCGCCCATGGTGCGCGGGGCTGCGACCTGGCGGTCGTGGAAGGGGTGATGGGGCTGTACGACGGCGCCTCGGGCCAGGGCGAACTCGCCTCCACCGCCCAGGTGTCCAAGCTGCTGCGCGCACCCGTGGTGCTGGTCGTCGACGCGTCGTCGCAGTCCCGCTCGGTGGCCGCCCTCGTCCACGGCTTCGCCTCCTGGGATCCGCGGGTGCGGATCGGCGGGGTGATCCTGAACAAGGTGGCCTCCGACCGCCACGAGGCGCTGCTCAGGGAGGCCCTCGACGAGTCGGGGCTGCCGGTGCTCGGGGTGCTGCGGCGGGCGCCGCAGGTGGCGACGCCCTCGCGCCATCTGGGGCTGGTTCCGGTGGCCGAGCGGCAGGCGGAGGCCGTCGACGCCGTACGGGCGATGGGCGACCGGGTACGGGAGGGCTGCGACCTCGACGCCCTGATGGCGCTGGCGCGTTCGGCTCCGGACCTTCCCGACGAGGCGTGGGAGCCGGAGCTCCACCCGGCGCCGTCCACCCGTCCGGTCATCGCGGTGGCGGGCGGCCCGGCGTTCACCTTCGCCTACGCGGAGCACGCCGAACTGCTGACCGCCGCGGGGGCGGAGGTGGCCGTCTTCGACCCGCTGCACGACGAGAAGCTGCCTGCGGGCACGGCGGGGCTGGTCATAGGCGGCGGGTTCCCCGAGGTGTACGGGCCCGAACTGTCGGCCAACGAGCCGCTGCGCCGTGCTGTGGCCGAGCTGGCCCTGTCGGGCGCGCCGGTGGCGGCGGAGTGCGCGGGGCTGCTCTACCTGGCCCGCGAGCTGGACGGGCGCCCGATGTGCGGGGTTCTGGAGGCGTCCGCGCGGATGTCGGAGCGGCTGACGCTCGGTTACCGGCAGGCGGTCGCGGTCGCGGACAGCTCGCTGGCGGTGGCGGGGACCCGGATGCGGGGGCACGAGTTCCACCGGACCGTGCTGGAGCCCGGCGCCGGCGCCACACCCGCCTGGGGTATGCACCAGCCGGAGCGGCGGGTCGAGGGCTTCGTCCAGCGGGGTGTGCACGCGAGCTATCTGCACACGCACTGGGCGGCGGCGCCGGGGGTCGCCAGGCGTCTCGTGGAGCGGTGCGGGGCGTGAGGTCACTCGGCGACGCCGACGACCAGCCAGATGAAGCCCACTCCGGCGACGGTGCACAGCAGCGTGGAGCGGGCCGGGTGGTCGTGGTGCGCCTCGGGGAGGATCTCGGCGGCGGCGAGGTAGAGGAGCGCCCCGCCGAAGAATCCGAGATAGCAGCCGAGGAGTTCCTCCGGAAGAGTGAACAGCAGTGTGGTGCCGGCGCCCACGATCGGCGCCAGGGCGTCCGCGTACAGCATCAGGAGCGCCTTGCGGCGGGCGTTCCCGTAGAGGCTGGTGATCGTGTAGGTGTTGAAGCCGTCGGCGAAGTCGTGGGTGATGACGGCGAGTGCGACGGCGGCGCCCATGCCGCCGCCGATCTGGAAGGCGGCGCCGAGCGCGATGCCGTCCATCAGGCTGTGTCCCACCATCGCGGCCGCCGCCGTCAGGCCCACCTGCGGTACCCGTTCCTCCCCCGCACCGTGTGCCGCCTGGCGTACGGCGAGGGAGCGTTCCACGAGATGGGCCGTCAGGAAGCCGCCCACGAACAGCAGCAGGGCGGCCGGGACCCCGAAGACGATGCCGCCGGCGGCCTCCATCGCCTCGGGCAGCAGGTCGAGGCCGACGACACCGAGCATCAGTCCGCCGGCGAAGCCGAGGACGAGGTGCCGGCGGTCGGTGACGCGCTGCGCGACCCAGCCGCCCGCCAGTGTCATCAGGAACGCGCCGAGCGCGACGAATACCGCCATGGCCCCTTGCTAGCGGATCGACCCCCCTGTGCGCACCTCAGGTACGCCTTGCCCGCAGCCCTTCGTCCGAGCACCCCGGAAGGATCTCTCCCATGACCCGGGACGCCCTCGTCGTCGGTGTCGGCGCCCGTCGCGGTGTCCCGGCCGACGAGGTACTCGGGCTGATCCGGGCGACTCTGGAGGCGGCCGGACTCGCGGCCGGGGACGTGGCCGAGCTGGCGACCCTCGACACCAGGGCGGACGAGCCGGGGATCGCCGGGGCCGCCGCGGCGCTCGGGGTGCCGGTGCGGGCGTACCCGGCGAGGACCCTCGCGGCCACACCCGTACCGCACTCCTCGGCGGCGACGAGGACGGCCGTGGGCACGGGGTCGGTCGCGGAGGCCGCGGCGCTCGTCTCGGGCGCTGAACTGCTCGTTCCCAAGCGGAAGTCGGCGTCGGCGACCTGCGCGGTGGCCCGGCTGGACCGGTTGGCCGGCGACCGGGCATCGACGAATGGCTCCGAGCCGTCCACCATGGCTGCCATGCTCCCCCCCACGAAGCACACCGACAACGCCGGGCCCGACCTGCGGCACCACGGCGACGCGGAAGTACGCGGCCTGGATCTGACCGATCTCGCCGTGAATGTCCGGACCGGCACTCCTCCTGACTGGCTGCGCGAACGCATATCGGCGTCGCTGGGCTCGCTGGCCGCCTATCCGGACGGCCGGCACGCGCGTGCCGCGGTCGCCGGGCGTCACGGGCTGCCCGAGGAACGGGTCCTGCTCACGGCGGGCGCGGCAGAGGCGTTCGTCCTGATCGCGCGGGCGCTGCCCGCCCGGCGGCCGGTCGTCGTGCACCCGCAGTTCACCGAGCCGGAGGCGGCGCTGCGCGCGGCGGGGCACGAGGTCGGGCGGGTGGTGCTGCGTCCGGAGGACGGTTTCCGGCTGGACCCGGCGGCGGTACCCGAGGAAGCTGATCTGGTGGTCGTCGGCAATCCGACCAACCCGACGTCCGTGCTCCATCCCGCCGGCGTGCTGGAGAAGCTGGCGCGGCCCGGTCGGACGCTGGTGGTGGACGAGGCCTTCATGGACGCCGTTCCGGGCGAACGCGAGGCGCTGAGCGACCGCCAGGACGTCCCCGGGCTCGTGGTCCTGCGGAGCCTGACGAAGACCTGGGGTCTCGCGGGTCTGCGGATCGGTTACGTACTCGCCGATCCGGGGACGGTCGCCCTGCTGCAGGAGGCGCAGCCGTTGTGGCCGGTCTCCTCCCCCGCGCTCGCGGCCGCGCAGGCGTGCATGGAGCCGCGCGCTCTGGTCGAGGCCGCTGACGCGGCGGACCGTGTCGAGGTCGACCGGGCCCACCTGCTCGCCGGACTCGCGGAGTTCAGCGAGGTACGAGTGGTGGAGCCGGCTGCGGCACCGTTCGTGCTGATCCGGCTGGAACGGGCGGACGAGGTGCGTGAACTGCTGCGCTCGCGGGGCTTCGCCGCGCGGCGCGGGGACACCTTCCCGGGGCTGGGCAGCGAGTGGCTGCGGCTCGCCGTGCGCGACCGGGTGACGACCAACCGGTTCCTGCAGGCTCTCGACCTGGCTCTGCAAGGACTGCCCCGAAGAGCGGCCGGCTGACGCGTCCTGCCCGAGGAACGGCGCCCGCACACAAGGGTGCGGGCGCCGTTCACACTCGTCCGGGATCAGCCGCGCGCACGCTTACGGGCGACCACCGTGGCACCGGCGCCGAGCGCCAGCAGGACGGCCGCGCCACCCGCGATGTACGGGGTCGAGGAGCTGGATCCGGTCTCGGCGAGGTCGCCGGCGCCGGAGGCCTGGACGGGGTCGGTCCCGGTCTGCGGCTTCACGTCGACGGGCTTGTCGCCGGAGCCGGTGTCACCGCTTGTGTCTCCGGAGCCGGTGTCGCCGCTCGTGCCTCCGGAGCCCGTGTCGCCGCCGGTCGATCCCGCGGTCCCGGAGGAGCCACCGGTGCCGGAGGAGCCACCGTTCTCGGAGCCGCCGTCCTCGCCGTCGCCGCCGCCGTTCTCGGAGCCACCGTCCTCCGAACCGCCGTTGCCTGAACCGCCGTTGTCCGACCCGCCGTGGCCACCCCCGCGCCTCGGCGTCTCACAGGTCGCCTCGGCGAGGGTGACCTCGCCCTCCACCTCGGCGACGTTCAGGTCCCCGGGGTTCACGGACACGCCGAGCCGCAGCGCCGTCGCGGCAGCCGTCCGCGAGGTCGTCTCCGTCTTGGAGAGGTCCAGGGTCACCTTGCCCACCCCGGGCACCTCGACCTTGGTCGTACCGCCGGAGGTGAGACGGATCCGCTTGCCGAGGACGGACACGTGCCCCAGGACGTTGGACTCCGCGACCGGCTTGCGCCCCACCTCGCACACGGCCTTGGAGGTGACCTCCTGGACCTCGATCAGCGAGAGCAGCGGCAGACCCGGTACGTGCACGCGCGCCTTGGCGAGGTTGGTGTACCCCTCCGCCTTGCGGGAGTCCACCGTGGCGTTCGCGGTCGCCACATCGGCCTTCAGCACCCGGATGGGCCGGCCCTTCTCGACGCCGTCCAATTCCACGCTGAGCGCGGTCCGCTCGGCGCTCGCCGGAGCGTGCACCTCGTTGAGGCTGGCCTTGAGCGGGACCTGGACCTTCTTGTTCAGGAGCGAGACGTCGAGCCCGGCGCGGAGGACGACCGCGCTCGCCTTTCCGTGGCCCCCGGACGGGGTGGCCGGGCTCGTCGCGGTGGCTGCGTGCGCGGGGACGGCGACGAGCAGGGCGACGGGAGCGGCGGCGATCGCCAGGGCTGCCGCACGGAAGGTGTTGCTGTTCAAGATGGTGGAACCCCCACAAGAGACATGGAGCCACCCGGCGCCGTCCAATGGGGGACATCGCGGGCACCGGTGGCCTCGACTCCGTGAATCTTTACGCACGGAGAGTGAACTGGCGGATTCCTTAAACCAGTTCACTCCAAAGAGGGGTTTCCGTGTGCACATTCGAATCCAACGGCACAGACGTTCCTCGGAATCACCCGTTTCACGGTACGCACGCCCCCGCGGCAGTCCTCCTGGCCCAGGAGCGGGGTATCTCAACGAGAGTCAGGAGCTCAGGTCACCTGCGGTCAACACGGCGCCCGTTCCGGGGTCAACCCGCCCTCAGGCCATCACCCTTCCCCTCAGGACCACCCTCCGCGGCGACGCCAGGACGCGCACGTCCTCCCTCGGGTCGGCGTCGTAGACCACCAGGTCGGCCGGCGCCCCCTCCTCGAGCACCGGGCGGCCCAGCCACCGCCGCGCGCCCCAGGCCGTGGCACCGAGCGCGTCCCGGGCCGGGATGCCGGCCTTCACCAGTTCGGCGACCTCGTCGGCGATGAGGCCGTGGGCCAGTGAGCCGCCGGCGTCCGTGCCGGTGAAGACGGGGATGCCCGCGTCGTAGGCGGCGCGCACCGTCGCGTAGCGGCGCTCGTGGAGCCTTCGCATGTGGGCGGACCAGCGGGGGAACTTGGCCTCACCGCCCGCCGCGAGGTCGGGGAAGGTGGCGATGTTGACGAGCGTCGGCACGATGGCGACGCCCCGCTCCGCGAAGAGCGGGATGGTGTCCTCGGTCAGCCCGGTCGCGTGCTCGATGCAGTCGATCCCCGCCTCGACGAGGTCGCGCAGCGCGGCCTCGGCGAAGCAGTGGGCGGTGACCCGGGCGCCGAGCCGGTGCGCCTCGGCGATCGCGGCCTCCACCTCGCCGCGCGGCCAGCAGGCCGTCAGGTCACCGGCGCCCCGGTCGATCCAGTCGCCGACCAGCTTCACCCAGCCGTCGCCCCTGCGGGCTTCCCGGGCCACGTAGGCGACGAGGTCACCGGGCTCGATCTCGTGTGCGTAGTTGCGGATGTAACGACGCGTCCTGGCGATGTGCCGCCCCGCCCTGATGATCTTCGGCAGGTCCTCGCGTTCGTCGACCCACCGGGTGTCGGAGGGGGAACCGGCGTCCCTGATGAGCAGGGTGCCCGCCTCGCGGTCGGCGAGGGCCTGCTTCTCGGCCGTCGCCGCGTCCACCGGTCCCTGGTGGTCGAGGCCGACGTGGCAGTGCGCGTCGACCAGACCGGGCAGCACCCAGCCCTCGAGCGTCACCGCCGCCTCGGCGCCGGGCGGCCGCTCGTAGGTGATCCGCCCGTCGACCGCCCAGAGGCCGTCCCTCACCTCGTCGGGCCCGACGAGCACCCGCCCCCTGATCCGCAGCACCGGTGTCGCCTCGTGATCACTCATGGCAGCACTGTACGAGGCGGGCGGACCGGGCCGCCGGGGGCCGCTGGGTACCCTCGACGCAGGCGCTGACCGCGCACCCGCCGACCCGAAGAGAGCACCACCGTGACGCACCCGTTCCTCGACCTCACCCCGCTCACCGCCGCGCGTTTCGCGGAGATCGAGCGGCGGGTGGCCGCCCTCCTCGACACCGGGCAGGACGTCGTCATCATGCAGGGGGAGGCGCTGCTGCCCCTGGAGGGCTGCATCCGGGGCGGTGCGCGGCCCGGCTCGACCGCCCTGAACGTGGTCACCGGACCGTACGGACAGACCTTCGGCAACTGGCTCCGTGACTGCGGCGCCGAGGTGATCGACCTGGTGGTCCCCTTCCACCGCGCCGTCACCGCCGAGCAGGTCGCGCGGGCGCTCGCCGAGCACCCGGAGATCGACTTCGTGTCCCTGGTGCACGCCGAGGCGGCGACGGGCAACACCAACCCGGTCGGCGAGATCGGTGAGGTGGTCCGGGCGCACGGCGCGCTCTTCATGGTCGACGCGGTCGCGTCGGTCGGCGCGGAACCGCTGCTGCCGGACGCCTGGGGCGTCGACCTGTGCGTGATCGGGGCGCAGAAGGGAATGGGCGGCCCCGCAGGGGTCTCCGCCGTGTCGGTGAGCGAGCGGGCCTGGGAGCGGATGGCCGCCAACCCGAGGGCCCCGCGCCAGTCCTACCTCTCGCTGCTGGACTGGAAGGCGCGCTGGATCGACGGTGGCCGCAAGGCCCTTCCGCACGCCCCCGCCCAGCTGGAGATGCTGGCGCTCGACGCCTGTCTGGAGCGTATCGAGGCGGACGGCCTCGACACCGTCATGGCCCGGCACGCCTCGGCGGCCGCGGCGACCAGGGCCGGGGCCACGGCGCTGGGCGGCGGCCTGGAGCCCTTCGTCCACGAGAGCCGCGACGCGGCCCCGGTGGCGACGACGCTCCGGGTACCCGCGGACGTGGACGCCTCGGAGCTGGTCGCGCGCGCACTGGCGACGGACCCGTCGCTCCCGCTGATCGCGGGCGGCGGGGCCCTGTCCAAGGAGATGGTCCGGGTGAACCACTACGGCGCGGACGCGACGCCTGAAGCGGTGCTGTCCTCACTGGCCGCCCTGGGCGGTGCGCTGGCGGACACGGGCCGCCGGGCCGATCTCGATGCTGCCCGCGCGGCGGTGACGGAAACCTGGAAGACGCAGTGAATTAATTGGGCTCACACGAACGGCCCAATTAATTCGACGCACAAGGGGAGCTGCTTTATCCTGAGCAGCTCCCCGCATTCTTCTTCCCGCTCTCCCCATTCTTAAACACCCTGCTTCCAGGCGGATGGCCCAGAGCAATCCCGACAGGTGTCACGAGAGTTACAGCCCTGTGACCGACCCCACAGCAGCGCCCGTTATGGCCCATAAATTCGGGACAAGTTGGTGGAAATTTTCGTCTTACAGGGGGCGATCCGCGCCCGCGTGATAACACAACGGGCCGCATTACCCAACCCCTTCCGGCGATGCAATTTTGATTTTTGCTGGGTAAATTCAATTCACATGACCGCCGCACCAGCAGATTTTGCAAGTGCCCGAAGCGAATTCATCAGAATCGACGCCCCGCGAGTGGAGGACGGAGCCTCGATCTGGCGCATAGCCCGCGACTCCGAGGTCCTGGACCTGAACTCCTCGTACAGCTACCTGCTGTGGTGCCGTGACTTCGCGGCGACCTCGGTGGTGGCCCGCGACGAGAACGGCGACGCCGTCGCCTTCGTGACGGGCTACATCCGCCCGGACCGCCCCGAGACCCTCGTCGTCTGGCAGGTGGCCGTCGACCGGGCCCACCGCGGCAAGGGTCTCGCGGCCACGCTGCTGGACGCGCTGACCGCCCGCGTCGCCTCCGACCAGGGGCTGGCAGGCGTCGAGACGACCATCACGCCGGACAACACCGCCTCCGACCGGCTGTTCACCTCCTTCGCCCAGCGTCACGACGTACCGCTGGAGCGTGAGGTGCTCTTCGACGGGTCGCTGTTCCCCGAGGGAACGCACCTGCCGGAGGTGCTGTACCGCATCGGCCCGTTCTAGGGCGTTCACCGGCCCGTTCCAGGACCCTCAGGCCCCTCCAGGGGCCCCGGGTCCGTCCAGGGCCTTCCCACCCCCTTCCGCGCCCCGCCCGGGCGCGGTGTCCGGGGGCACGCATGACCCGCCGTCCGTCACACCCCCTCACGTAGGAGATCCGCTGTGACCATCACCCCGCCCGCACTGAGTGTCTTCGAGAGCCTCGAGTCGGAAGTACGCAGCTACTGCCGTGGCTGGCCCGCGGTCTTCGACCGCGCGCAGGGAGCCCGGCTCACGGACGAGGACGGACACTCGTACCTGGACTTCTTCGCCGGCGCCGGATCGCTCAACTACGGCCACAACAACCCGGTGCTGAAACGCGCGCTGATCGACTACATCGAGCGCGACGGCATCACCCACGGCCTGGACATGGCCACCACGGCCAAGCGAGCGTTCCTCGAGACCTTCGAAAACGTGATCCTGCGCCCCCGTGACCTGCCGTACAAGGTGATGTTCCCCGGCCCCACGGGCACCAACGCCGTCGAGTCGGCGCTGAAGCTCGCCCGCAAGGTCAAGGGCCGCGAGTCGGTCGTCTCCTTCACCAACGCCTTCCACGGCATGTCGCTCGGCTCGCTCGCCGTGACCGGCAACGCCTTCAAGCGGGCCGGAGCCGGCATCCCGCTGGTCCACGGCACCCCGATGCCGTTCGACAACTACTTCGACGGCCAGGTCCCGGACTTCCTGTGGTTCGAGCGGCTCCTGGAGGACCAGGGGTCGGGTCTCAACCAGCCGGCCGCCGTGATCGTGGAGACCGTGCAGGGTGAGGGCGGCATCAACGTCGCCCGCGCCGAGTGGCTCCGCGCGCTCCAGGACCTGTGCCACCGCCAGGACATGCTCCTGATCGTCGACGACATCCAGATGGGCTGCGGCCGGACCGGCGGCTTCTTCTCCTTCGAGGAAGCCGGCATCGTCCCGGACATCGTCACCCTGTCGAAGTCCATCAGCGGCTACGGTCTGCCGATGTCGCTCTGCCTCTTCAAGGGCGAGCTGGACATCTGGGAGCCGGGCGAGCACAACGGCACCTTCCGCGGCAACAACCCGGCGTTCGTCACCGCGGCCGCCGCCCTGGACGCCTACTGGGCGGACGGCCAGATGGAGAAGCAGACGCTGGCCCGCGGCGAGCAGATCGAGCAGACCATGCTGGCGATCTCCGCCGAGGAGCCGGAGGCCCACTTCCGCGGCCGCGGCCTGGTCTGGGGCCTGGAGTTCACCGACCCGAAGCGTGCTTCCGCCGTCTGCGCGCGCGCCTTCGAGCTGGGCCTGCTGCTGGAGACCTCCGGTCCGCAGTCCGAGGTCGTGAAGCTGCTGCCGCCGCTGACCATCACCCCCGAAGAGCTGGACGAGGGCCTGCGCACGCTGGCCCGGTCCGTCCGAGAGACAGCCTGAGCGGGGCACCGCACCCCGCGCAGGCACCACTGAGCAGGACCAGAAGAGAAAGGCACCATCCCACCGTGATCGTCCGATCTTTCAGTGACATCGAGAACACCGACCGGCACATCAGGTCCGCTTCAGGCACCTGGGAGAGCAAGCGCATCGTGCTCGCCAAGGAGAAGGTGGGCTTCTCGCTCCACGAGACCGTGCTGTACGCCGGCACGGAGACGTCGATGTGGTACGCGAACCACATCGAGGCCGTTCTGTGCACCGAGGGCGAGGCCGAGCTCACCAACGACGAGACCGGCGAGAAGCACTGGATCTCCCCCGGAACGATGTACCTGCTGAACGGGCACGAGCACCACACCCTGCGGCCGAAGACCGACTTCCGCTGCGTGTGCGTCTTCAACCCCCCCGTCACCGGACGGGAGGACCATGACGAGAACGGTGTGTACCCGCTGCTGACAGAGGAGGGCTGAACCCATGACCACCGATGTACGCGCCGACCTGTACCCCTCGCGCGGCGCCGCCGAGATGACCACTCCCCGCCAGGACCCGGTCGTCTGGTCCGCGCCGGGCGCGCCGGGGCCGGTCACCGCGAAGGATCTCCAGGGCTTCGAGGAGAACGGCTTCCTGACGGTCGACCAGCTCATCACCCCGGACGAGGTCTCGGTCTACCGGGCCGAACTGGACCGCCTGGTCGCCGATCCGCTGGTCCGGGCCGACGAGCGTTCGATCATCGAGCCGCAGTCGCAGAGCGTGCGCTCGGTGTTCGAGGTGCACAAGCTCAGCGAGGTGTTCGCGAACCTCGTCCGTGACGAGCGCGTGGTCGGCCGGGCGCGCCAGATCCTCGGTTCCGACGTCTACGTCCACCAGTCCAGGATCAATGTGAAGCCGGGCTTCGGCGCCTCGGGCTTCTACTGGCACTCGGACTTCGAGACCTGGCACGCCGAGGACGGTCTGCCGAACATGCGGACGGTGTCCGTCTCGATCGCTCTGACCGAGAACTACGACACCAACGGCGGGCTGATGATCATGCCCGGGTCGCACAAGTCGTTCCTCGGCTGCGCGGGCGAGACGCCGAAGGACAACTACAAGAAGTCCCTGCAGATGCAGGACGCCGGCACCCCGTCCGACGAGGCGCTGACGAAGATGGCCGACCGGCACGGCATCAAGCTCTTCACGGGAGCGGCCGGTTCGGCGACCTGGTTCGACTGCAACTGCATGCACGGCTCGGGGGACAACATCACCCCGTACGCACGCAGCAACGTGTTCATCGTGTTCAACAGCGTGGACAACCTCGCGCAGGAGCCGTTCGCGGCTCCGATCCGGCGGCCCGATTTCATCGGGGCGCGGGACTTCACCCCGGTGAAGTAGGCGCGGTACGGCAAGGGGTGGGGCGCTTTCGGCGTCCCACCCCTTCCGCGTGCCGAGGGGCCGGTGCCGAACTCGGTGGACCTGCCGGCCGTTCGCCGGGGAGAGTGGCGGTCATGACCTCACTCGTACAGCACATCACCGTCGACTGCTCCGACGCCTACGAACTGGCCCGTTTCTGGGCACAGGTGCTCGGAGCGTCCGTGTCGGACGACGACGAGCCCGGCGATCCCGAGGCCCTGGTGGAGACCCCGGCCGCTGCCCTCCTCTTCGTCACGGTTCCCGAGCCCAAGCGCGCCAAGAACCGGGTGCATCTGGACGTACGCCCCGACGACCGCACCCGGGACGAGGAGGTCGAACGGCTGCTGGGCCTGGGCGCGACGCTGGTCGCCGATCACCGTAAGCCGAACGGCCGGGGCTGGGCCACCCTCGCCGACCCGGAGGGCAACGAGTTCTGTGTCGAGTGCGGCACGGCGGAACGCGCGGCGCTGACCGGCACGCGGCTGCCGGTCACCGCGGACGACGTGACCCTGGCGGTGCGGCTCGCGGCCGACACCCTCGCGGCCTCCCACGACCAGGACTGGCGGATTCCGGCAGGAGGGCTGACCTGGGACTGCTGGGAGACCGTCGAGCACCTGGTCGACGACCTCTTCGCGTACGCGGTGCAGCTGGGCCCGCGCACCCCGCCGCAGGACCGCGAGGTCCCCTTCCGGTACACGCCCGACCGGGAGGGCGGCCCCGCGAACTCGGTCTTCGCGGACCCGGCGGCGGGAACGGCCGGGCTGCTTCAGACGCTGGAGGCCGCCGGGGCGCTGCTCACGGCGATGGTGCGTACGACACCGTCGGACGTGCGCTCCCACCATGTGTTCGGGCTCTCCGACCCCGAGGGATTCGCCGCGATGGGCGTCGTGGAGACCCTCGTGCACACCCACGACGTCGCCGCCGGGCTGTCGCTCCCCTGGACTCCGCCCCAGGACCTCTGCGACCGGGTGCTGGCCCGGCTCTTCCCTGACGCCCCGGACGACGAGGACCGGTGGACCGTCCTGCTCTGGTCCACCGGCCGGGCCGATCTTCCGGGTCGCGACCGTGTCACCTCGTGGAAGTGGCACGGCGCGCCGTTGTAGCCGCTACCGGTGCGAGAACCAGGCGGCGGCCGGGAGCAGCTTGCCGTCGAAGTCGAACACCGCCTGGTTCTCCCAGGCGTTGCCGGAGGACGGGTCGGCCGGGTCCCAGCCGCTGCCGGCGGCGGCGGTCCAGGCCGGCTCCCAGTAGACGGCGCCGAGGCCCCTGCCGTTCGGCACGGCCTCGACGACGTTCATGACGTCGCGGAGGTTCGCCGCCTGGCCGGCCGGGGTCGCCGGGTAGCCGGCGACCAGCTGACTCGCCGTGGCCACGTTGTTCTCCAGGCCGTCGTCGTTCGCCAGCGTGTGGGCGTAGGCGGTCTCGGCGACCATCACGGGCTTCCCGTAGCGCGCGGCGGCGTCGTCGAGGTTGGTCTGCAGCTCCGACAGCGTGCCGTGCCAGTAGCCGTAGTAGGAGAGGGCGATGACGTCGAAGGGGATCTTCCGGGCGACGGCGTTGTCGAACCACCAGCGGGTGCCGGCGTTGTCGCCGCCCTCGGCCAGGTGCAGGACGACCTTCGTGCCGGAGGAGACGGCCTTCGCGGCGTTCGCCCCGGAGGTGATCAGGCCGGCCAGCTGGGACCAGTTGTCGGTGGATCCCTCGGGCCAGAGCATCCCGCCGTTGATCTCGTTGCCGATCTGCACCATGTCGGCCGTGGTGCCCTGGGCCTTGAGGGCGTTCAGGACGTCGTAGGTGTGGTCGTAGACGTCGGTGCGCAGCTGACCGTAACCGTGGCCCGCCCAGGCGGCGGGCTTGTTCTGCTTGCCCGGGTCGGCCCAGGCGTCGGAGTAGTGGAAGTCGACGAGGATCTTCATGCCGAGCGCCTTGGCGCGCTTGGCCATGGCCAGGACGTGGGCCTTGTCGTTGTAGCCGTCGGCCGGGTTCACCCACACCTTGAGGCGTACGTAGTTCATCCCGGAGTTCTTGAGGATGGTCATGGCGTCGCGTGCGGTACCGCTCGCGTCCCGGTACGTGGCGCCGTGGGCCTCGTTCTTGGGGAGGGTGGAGAGGTCACCGCCCCGGATGCTCAGCCCGGTGCTCCCGGGGGTGAAGGCGATGTCGTCGAAGTTGGCCCACTCCCCCGCGTGGGCGTCGGAGTTGAGGCTGATGGTGCACGCCCCGCCGGTCACCTTGACCGAGGTGACGAGCCGGACCCAGGCCCCGTCGGCGGTCGGCGGCAGGTCGGTCCGCTGTTCGGCGGAGCCGCAGTTGCGCAGGGCGATGTAGGCCGAGTTCTGTCCGCCGCCGGAGCGTACCCAGGCGCTGAGGGTGTAGGTGCCGTCGGTGAGACCGCTGAGGTACTGGTACGTCTCGACCTTGTACGCCGAGGCGGACCAGTGGCTCAGCCGGGTGCTGCCGCCGTGGCCGCCGGCCTCGGTGAAGGAGGCGGCGTTCTGCCCTCCGGCGGAGTAGGTGGACCAGCCGGTGGCCCCGGACTCGAATCCGGTGTTGACCGGGGCGGTGGCCGCGTGGGCGGCCTGGGCGGGGAGCGCGGCGAACGCGAGGCCGGCAAGGGCGGTCACCGCCCCTGCCGCCTTCGCGCGGACGTGCGTCGTTCCGTACATCGTCGATGTCCCTTCGACAGTTGTGCGGGGTGGAGTGTGCGGGATGTGTCCCTCAGCCGTCGAGCCGTACGACGCGGACCGCGCCCGCCGGGACGGCGAGCTTGTCCACGGCGTGCTCACCGGTGAGGAGTTCGGTGCCGGGAGCGTCGAGCGCGACGGCGGCCTCGGTGTCGGTGTGGTTGATCAGGAAGAGGTAGCTGCCTGAGTCACCGGTACGGCGTACGGCTTCCACGTCGCGGGGCAGGCCGGTGCGGGGTTCGATACCGGCGTCGGCGGCGGCCCGGTCCAGGACGGCGTCCAGGTCGGGTCCGGAGAGCCGGGTGGAGACGTAGTAGGCGGCGCCCTCGCCGAGCCGGTTGCGGGTGACGGCGGGCCGGCCGGCCGGGATGCCGTCGGCGTACGCCCAGAGGGTCTCGGCGCCGCGCGGGATCACCACGTCCGACCAGAGGTCGCCGGTCAGCTCGGGTCCGTCGGGGGCTCCCTCGGGGGTGATCAGGCGTACGGTGCCGCCCTCGCCGAGCGGGGAGAACTCCTCGACCGTCAGGCCGAGCACGTCGCGGAGCGCGCCGGGGCAGGCCCCGGGGTGCACCGCGTCGTCGGTGTCGACGATGCCGGAGAAGTACGAGACGACGAGGGTGCCGCCCTGCTCGACGTACCGGCGCAGGTTGCGGCCGCTCTCCTCGGTGGCGAGGTAGAGGGCGGGGACGACGACCAGCGGGTAACCGGAGAGGTCCGCGTCAGGGTGGGCGAAGTCGACGGTGAGGTGGCGGTCGTAGAGCGAGGCGTAGAAGGTGTCGGCGCGCTCGCGGGCGTCGTGCTCCTCGCTGGGCCGCCACTCCAGACGCTGGGCCCACCAGGACTCCCAGTCCCAGACCATCGCCACGTCGCCGACGGTCCGGGTGGACCGGATGTCCCGCAGCAGGCCGAGTCCGGCACCGAGGGCGCTCACCTCCCGCCAGATCCGTGAGTCGGTACCGGCGTGCGGGAGCATCGCGGAGTGGAACTTCTCGGCGCCCCGGCGGGACTGGCGCCACTGGAAGAACATCGCGCCCTCGGAGCCTCGGGCGACATGGGCGAGGCTGTTGCGGGCCATCTCCCCGGGGCGCTTGGCGGGGTTGCGGGGCTGCCAGTTGACGCCGCTGGTGGAGTGCTCGAGCAGCAGCCAGGGGGCGCCGCCCGCGACGGATCGGGTGAGGTCTGCGGCCATGGCGAGGTTGACGTGGGTGCGGCGGCCGTCGGTGATCAGGTAGTGGTCGTTGGTGACGATGTCGACCTCCCGCCCCCAGGCCCAGTAGTCCACGGACTCGCACTGGCTGAGGGCGGTCATGAAGTTGGTGGTCACGGGGATGCCCGGGGCGAGCCGGTGGAGGATGTCGCGTTCGGCGGTGAAGTTCTCGCGCATGGTGGCGTCGGCGAAGCGCGCGTAGTCCAGCTGCTGGGCGGGGTTGCCGACGGTCGGGGTGGTGCGGGGCGGGTCGATGTCGTCCAGATCCCGGTAGCGCTGGCCCCAGAAGGCGGTGCCCCAGGCCTCGTTGACCGCCTCGGCGGAGCCGTGCCGGGCTGCCAGCCAGCGGCGGAAGTGGGCTGCGCAGCTGTCGCAGTAGCAGGCGCTGACCGGGACCCCGTACTCGTTGTGGACGTGCCACATCGCGAGGGCGGGGTGGTTGGCGTAGCGGCGGGCGAGCTGCTCGGTGATGTTCGCCGCCGCCGCGCGGTAGGGGGCGGAGCTGTGGCAGATGGCGCCCCGTGAGCCGAAGGCGAGGCGGACCCCGTCGCGGGTGACGGGCAGGGAGTCGGGGTGCGCCCGGTAGAACCACGCGGGGGGTGCGACGGTGGGGGTGCCGAGGTCGGCCCGGATGCCGTTGACGTGCAGCAGGTCCATCAGACGGTCGAGCCAGCCGAAGTCGTATTCGCCCGGCTCGGGTTCCAGCAGCGCCCAGGAGAAGATCCCGACGCTGACCATCGTCACCCCGGCCTCCCGCATCAGGCGTACGTCCTCGTGCCAGACCTCCTCGGGCCACTGCTCGGGGTTGTAGTCGCCGCCGAAGGCGAGTCCGCGCAGGCCGACCGGACAGGGAGCGGATTCTGAGTGCGGCATGGACAGCTCCTGGCTCTTCTGGGCGATTTCTGGGAACGTGCACACACACTCTCGGCGGCGCAGGGCCCACATAACCGCACAGCAACAACCATTGACAAGTGTCGGTTTCGTTTCTCTACTGTGAACGCTCACAGCGCCTGCTTCCGGCCAGTCCGCCGATGCGCCTGTTCGTCTCGTCAGGGGAGAAACCATGAAATACCGCACCGTCGCGGTGACCACCGCCGCCGCCCTCGCCGCCACCGCCCTGCTCTCGGGATGCGGATCGGACGACGGCGGCGACGAGCAGGCCGCTTCCGGGCCCGCCTCGCTCACCTACTGGGCCTGGGCCCCCGGCCTGGACAAGGTCGCGGACATCTGGAACAAGGGGCCGGGCAAGGAGGCCGGCATCACCGTCACGGTGAAGAAGCAGGCCTCGGGCGACGACCTCGTCACCAAGATCATCACCGCGGCCAAGGCGCACAAGGCGCCCGACCTCGTCCAGGCCGAGTACCAGGCTCTCCCCACCCTGGTCTCCAACGACGTCCTCGCCGACATATCCGAGGAGGCGGGTGACGCGAAGGGCGACTTCGCCGAAGGCGTCTGGCAGCAGACGACGCTGGGTTCGGACGCCCTGTACGCGCTGCCGCAGGACTCCGGCCCGCTGATGTTCTACTACCGCCAGGACCTCTTCGAGCGGTACGGCCTGTCCGTGCCGGCCACCTGGGACGAGTTCGCCGAGACGGCGCGTGCGCTGAAGAAGAAGGCGCCGGACAAGGACCTCACCACCTTCTCCTCCAACGACTCGGGCCTCTTCGCCGGTCTCGCCCAGCAGGCGGGCGCCAAGTGGTGGACCACGGGCGGCGACAAGTGGAAGGTCGCCATCGACGACCCCGCCACACAGAAGGTCGCCGACTTCTGGGGCGGCCTCGTCAAGGAGGGCGCCATCGACAACCAGCCGATGTACACCCCCGCCTGGAACAAGGCGCTGAACACCGGCAAGCAGATCGCCTGGGTCAGCGCGGTCTGGGCTCCGGGCACCCTGACGACCGCCGCGCCGGGCACGAAGGGCAAGTGGGCGATGGCCCCGCTCCCCCAGTGGACCGCCGGTGAGAACATCACCGGCAGCTGGGGCGGCTCCTCCACCGCCGTCACCACCGACTCCAAGCACAGGAAGGCCGCCGCCACCTTCGCGAAGTGGCTGAACACGGACCCGGCAGCACTCGCCGCGCTGGTGAAGGAGAGCGGCATCTACCCCGCCGCGACGGCCGCCCAGACCGGTGGCGCCCTGTCGAAGGCACCCGACTACTTCTCCAACCAGCCCGGCTTCTACACCGAGGCCGCGAAGATCGCGCAGGGCACCGCCCCCGCCGCCTGGGGACCCAACGTCAACGTCGCGTACAGCGCCTTCAAGGACAACTTCGCCGCGGCCGCCAAGGACAGGTCGGACTTCGGCGCCGCGCTGACCGCCATGCAGGACGCCACCGTCGCGGACCTGAAGAAGCAGGGCTTCGGGGTCTCGGAGTGACACGCGCACCCCGCGGGAAGGCGTACGGGGTCAGGAGCGCCCCGTACGTCTTCCTGGTCCCCGCCGCCCTCCTGTTCCTGCTCTTCTTCGCCCTGCCCATCGGCTACGCCGTCCATCTGAGCCTGCGCAGGACCGAGGTGAAGGGGCTCGGCCTCGGCAAGGGCGCGCGCGAGGAGACCTGGGCCGGCCTGTCCAACTACGCCGACGCGCTCTCCGACTCGGAGCTGCTGCACGGAGCACTGCGCATCCTCGGCTACGGGGCGATCGTCGTACCGGTGATGCTGGGACTCGCCCTGCTCTTCGCCCTGCTGCTGGACACCGACCGGCTGCGGCTGCGCGGCTTCAGCAGGCTGGCGATCTTCCTGCCGTACGCGATCCCCGGCGTCGTGGCGGCCCTGATGTGGGGCTTCCTCTACCTGCCGGACGTCAGCCCCTTCCTGTACGCGCTCGACGCGGCGGGCCTGCCGCGGCCCGATCTGCTGGACGGCGGGCCGCTGTACCTCTCGCTGGCGAACATCGCGGTGTGGGGCGGCACCGGCTTCAACATGATCGTGATCTACACGTCGCTGCGGGCGATCCCCGCCGAGATCTTCGAGGCGGCCCGGATCGATGGCTGCTCCCAGCTCCAGATCGCGCTGCGGATCAAGATCCCGATGGTGGCGCCGTCCCTGATCCTGACCTTCTTCTTCTCGATCATCGCGACGCTCCAGGTGTTCAGCGAGCCCACCACGCTGAAGCCGCTGACCAACTCGCTCTCCACCACCTGGAGTCCGCTGATGAAGGTGTACCAGGACGCCTTCGTCAACAACGACATCCACGCGGCCGCCGCCCAGGCGGTCGTCATCGCCCTGGTCACCCTCACCCTGTCCTTCGGCTTCCTCAAGGCGGCCAACTCCCGTACGAAGCAGGGAGACCCACGATGACCACCCAGCTGTCCGCGGCCGGCCGCCGGCGCTTCCCGCTGATCCCGACCGCAGCCCTGCTGCTGGGCGCGGTGTACTGCCTGCTGCCCGTCGTCTGGGTCCTGGTCGCCTCGACGAAATCCGGCGGCGAGCTGTTCTCCACCTTCACCTTCCTGCCGGGCTCGGGGTTCGCGGACAACGTCGCCGACCTGACGGAGTACCGCGAGGGGGTCTACTGGAAGTGGATGGCCAACTCGGCCTTCTACGCCGGGGTGGGCGCCCTGCTCTCCACCGCGGTCTCCGCGGTCTCCGGATACGCGCTCGCCGTGTACCGCTTCCGCGGCCGGGAGACCATCTTCAACATCCTGCTCGCAGGGGTGCTGATGCCTCCGGTGATCCTGGCCGTTCCGCAGTACCTGCTGCTGGCCGAGGCGGACATGACCGACTCCTACCTCTCGGTGCTGCTGCCGCAGATCCTCTCCCCGTACGGGGTGTACCTCGCACGGATCTACGCGGCGGCCGCGGTGCCGTCCGATGTGATCGAGGCCGGACGGATGGACGGCGGCGGCGAGTGGCGGATCTTCCGGACGATCGCGCTGCCGATGATGCTTCCGGGGCTGGTGACGGTCTTCCTGTTCCAGTTCGTGGCGGTGTGGAACAACTTCCTGCTGCCCTACATCATGCTCGGCGACGACGAGAAGTTCCCGGTGACCCTGGGCCTCTACACCCTGCTCCAGCAGGGTTCGAACACTCCGGCGCTCTACACCCTGGTCATCACCGGCGCACTCCTCGCGATCATCCCCCTGATCGCCCTGTTCCTCGTCGTCCAGCGGTTCTGGAGCCTCGACCTGCTCTCCGGCGCCGTAAAGTCCTGACAGCTCCTCAACAGGGCACACCTTCATGAAAGATCAAGCACCATGAGCCGCACAGAACCCAACGGCGGGGGCCGCCGCAGGCCGCCGACGATCCACGACGTCGCCCGGGAGGCCGGAGTCTCCCGGGGCACCGTCTCACGGGTGCTCAACGGGGGTCACAACGTCAGCCCGGCCGCTCTGGACGCGGTTCAGTCCGCCATCCGGCGGACCGGGTACACCGTCAACCGGCATGCCCGGTCCCTGATCACCGGTCGTTCCGACTCGGTGGCCTTCCTCCTGACGGAACCCCAGGAGCGGTTCTTCGAGGACCCGAACTTCAACGTGCTGCTGCGGGGCTGCACCAGCGCGCTCGCCGCGCACGACATCCCGCTGCTGCTGATGATCGCGGGCACGGAGGCGGAGCGCCGGCGCAACATGCGGTACATCGCCGGTCACGTCGACGGGGTGCTGCTGGTCTCCAGCCACTCCGGGGACCCGGTCGCCGCCCAGCTGCACGATGCCGGAGTACCGCTGGTGGCCTGCGGCAAGCCGCTCGGTCAGGGGTCGCGGGTCAGTTACGTGGCGGCGGACGACCGCAACGGAGCCCGGGACATGGTGCGCTTCCTCCACGAGTCGGGACGCCGCAGGATCGCCACGGTGACGGGGCCGCTGGACACCCCGGGCGGGGTGGACCGGCTGGCGGGGTACCGCGAGACCCTGACCGAGTGCGGGCTGCCCGTCGACGAGTCCCTGATCGTGCCGGGCGACTACAGCCGGGCGGGAGGCGAGGCCGCCGCCACGCTGCTGCTGGAGCGGGCGCCCGACGTGGACGCGGTGTTCGTGGCCTCCGACCTCATGGCGCAGGGGGTGCTGACCACTCTTGAGCGGGCGGGCCGCCGGGTACCGCAGGACATCGCGGTCGGCGGGTTCGACGACTCCCCCGCGGCGCTCGCGGCGCGCCCCGAACTGACCACGGTCCGCCAGCCGTGGGACCGGATCAGCGCCGAGATGGTACGTGTGCTGCTGGCGCAGATCGGCGGCGAGGACCCGTCCGCGGTGATCCTGCCGACGGAGCTGGTACGCCGGGACTCGGCCTGACGGCCGGTCCGACCGGGCCGCGTCCGGCCGCCGGATCGTCCGAGGCGGGTCCGACCGGTCTCAGACGATCCGGCGGGCGAGCACCTGCCCGGGCCAGACGCCGGCCACGAACCGGTCCGTGGCGGTGAACCCGTTGCGCTCGTAGTAGGCGACCAGTTCACCGCCGCCGCCGGCCCAGCAGTCGACCCGCAGCAGCTCCACACCGGCGCTCCGGGTCTCCTCCGCCGCGTGTCGCAGGAGCGCCGCCCCGATGCCCAGCCCGGCGTGACGCCGGTCGGACACCAGCAGCCGGACGTACCGCTCGGGTTCACCGGCGGCCGGGACGGGCATCGTGGGGCTCGGCCCGGTGTCCAGCACCAGCACTCCGGCCGGGACGCCGTCCAGCTCGGCGATGTACGGAGACATCCGGGTGGTGTACTCCTTGACCCGTTCGACGCGGCTGGGAATCCGGGAGTGGGGGACCGTGCCCCACTGCTCCGTGTTGCCCCGGGCGTTCATCCAGGCCACAGCGGCGTCGAGCATCTCCATGACGGCAGGCGCGTCGTCCGGTCCGCCGGGCCTGATCCGTATGCCGTGCGTCACGCCGCGGTTGTCGTCGTCCATCCCGGCAGTCTGCCACGGTGGCGGGGGGGCCGGTCAGTTCCAGCGGTCCTGGTTGAGGAAGCGGGCGAAGCCGCGCCAGGAGTTGGGGCCCATCTCGCCGTCGATCGGGCCGGTGTAACCGTGCGCGGCGGCCAGGCGTTGCACGGCGGCCCAGGTGTTGGGGCCGGGATCACCGTCCACGGGGCCGGTGTACCCCCACGCGCGCATGTTCCGCTGGAGCGCGGCATAGGTGTTCGGGCCCGGGACACCGTCGATCGGACCGGTGTAACCCGACTCGATCCGCAGCCAGTTCTGCGCCCGCTTCCACATCACCGGACCCGGCACACCGTCCTGCTCCGTCGACGACTTCGGCAGACCGCCCGGATCCGTCGGAGGGTCGGTCGCTTCGGTGAGCTCGAACGCCGAGGGCTTCGCGAGGTTGAGGTCGACCGGGGAGACACCGCCGACGGACCCCACGGAGGCGTACTGGTGGGCCGCCCAGTCGGGGTAGCTGCCCCCGAGGTCGGGTGCGCCCGGCCAGGTGCCGTCATTCCTCCCCCACGAGGCCGCCCACAGATGGGCTCCGGCGGCGATCGTCCGCTCCCAGGTGCCGGCGCGCAGCGCGCCCGTACTGATGTAGAACCACGGGACGTAGGAGCCGACATGCTCCCTGACCCGGCTGAACCAGGCGGCCACATCGGTGTCGTCCCACAGCCGGGTGGAGTCGTCGAGCACCTCCACGTCCAGCGCCAGCACGTCACCGGTGCGGTAGTCGTGCAGATGGTCCACGAAGTAGTCCGCGGCCGCCGACGGGGTGAGGAAGTCCCCGGTCAGCCAGTAGTGGCCCACCCTCAGCCCGGCGGCCCGGGCTCCGTCGACATGCCCCGCGTACGACGACGTGGTGTAGGGCCCGTCCGCGAGCTGACACCCGCCCGCCTTGGCGATGACGAACCGGTACCCCTGCGCCGCGGCCAGAGCGTGGTCGATACCGGCCTGGTAGTTGGACACGTCGATGCCCTGCAGTTCCTCCGCCCGGACGCCGGACGGCCCGGTGGCCGCCCACGCGCCGGTCGTGGTGGCCGCGCCGAGAGGCGCCAGTGCCATCGCGGCGGCACCGCGAATCACGCTCCGTCTGCGCACAGCTCTCCCCGTCGACCAAGCGAATTGACATGCACCAAACACTGTCTACGCGTGTAGGCTACCGTCGCTCGACACCGCTCCGCCACCGCAACTGACCTTTATATAAAGGGAGTTACCATGTGCGAACACCATGCGGACGACAACGGCCGCACGGGTGAACGGTCGGGATCGCTGAGCCGCAGGACCCTGCTGCGGGGCTCCGCCGCCACGCTCGGGCTGGCCGCCGGGGGCAGCCTCTTCACAGCGCCCTCCGCACACGCCATCGACCTGTACAACCCCTTCGCCGGCTACCCCGTCACCTCGGGATGGCAGGACCATCTCAACCGCGGCTCGCTGGGCGGCATCGACTTCGCGATGGGGGTCGGCACCGCGCTGCCGGCCGCCGACGCGGGGACCGTCACCAACATCCCGAACAACGGCACCGGTGGCCACACGGTGACCATCACGCACAGCGACGGCTACCGGACGCAGTACATGCACCTCTCCCAGTTCGGCCTGGCCAACGGCACATGGGTCGCCAAGGGGGGCATCGTCGGGCTTTCCGGTGGTGCGGCGGGCGCCCCGGGCTCCGGGAGCTCCACCGGTCCGCACGTGCACTGGCATCTGATCACCCCCGGTGGCGTCCGGGTCAATCCGCTGGAACACCTGGGAGGCGGCGGCGGGGGCGGTCTGCCGAAGTCGTCGACGGAGCAGGACGGTGTGCCGGGTCCGGTGATGTGGAAGCGGGCGCAGAACTGGCTGCGGATCGAGTCGGGTTACACCGGTCCGATCGACGGTGTCCCGGGCCCGAACACCTATGCCGCGCTCCAGCGGAACATGCGCGCGTGGGGGTACACCGGCCCCGTGGACGGTGATCCCGGCCCCAACACCTGGGCCGCCGTGCAACGCCTGGCCGCCGCGCACGGTTACACCGGCCCGATCGACGGCGAGATGGGCCCCAACTCCTGGCGCGGCTTCGCCCGCTTCCTCAACCAGGACCGCTGGAACTGACCGGCCCCCCGCCCCGGGACCCGCAGGGGCGGGCCCGGATCCCCGCCACCCGACGGCGCGCGGCCTCACGGCTCCACCGGGGTGGCGGGGCGCGGGTCAGCCCGACAGCACATCCAGGGCGCGGTCGACGTCGGCCTCCGTGTTGTACAGGTGGAAGGAGGCCCTCAGGTTGCCCGCCCTGGCCGAGACCATCACACCCGCGGCCGCCAGGTCCGGGTCCCGGTCCCCGAGACCGGGCACGGCGACGACCGCCGAGTCGCCGGGGACGGCTTCGTGGCCGATCGAGGCCAGCCCCTTCCTGAACCGGGCGGCGAGTCCGGTCGCGTGGGCGTGGACGGCGTCGACCCCGACCGAGGCGAGCAGTTCGATCGCCTGCTCGGCCCCGTGGTAGGCGAGGAACGACACCGGCTCGTCGAAGCGCCTGGCGTCATCGGCGAGACGGTCCACGGGGCCGTAGACGCTGCCCCAGGGATCCCCTGAAGCCGCCATACCCGGGTGGAGGAGGGGGAGGGTGTCCTGCGCCTCCTCCGTCACGGTCAGGAAGGACGTGCCACGGGGGCACATCAGGAACTTGAACGCACCGGTGACCGTGTAGTCGTACGCCCCCGCGGCCAGCGGAAGCCATCCCGCCGACTGGCTGGCGTCGAGCAGGGTGCGGGCGCCGTGGGCCGCGGCGGCCGCCCGGACCGCGTCCAGGTCGGCGACACGCCCGTCGGAGGACTGCACTGCCGAGAACGCGACGAGTGCGGTGCCGGGGCGTACGGCCGCGGCGAGTTCCTCCAGCGGCACATACCGCGTCCGCAGATCGCCCCGGACCTCGAACGGCGTGACCACGGAGCTGAACTCGCGCTCAGGTGCCAGCACTTCGGAGCCCGGAGGGAGAGAGGCTGCGACCATCCCCACATGGGCGGCGACGGATCCGCCGACGGCGACCCGGCCGGGCTCGACCCCCACGAGCCCGGCGAATCCCTCCCGGGCCGCCTGC
The DNA here is from genome assembly GCF_043199535.1 of Streptomyces sp. NPDC048590. Lineage (NCBI taxonomy): Bacteria > Bacillati > Actinomycetota > Actinomycetes > Kitasatosporales > Streptomycetaceae > Streptomyces > Streptomyces sp. NPDC048590. The sequence continues at coordinate 84,410 of NZ_JBICWC010000009.1, forward strand.
ACCGCCTCCCAGCTGCCCGCGCCCTGCCTGCGCCCGTTCGCGTTGTCGTCGGCCAGCGCCTTGACTGCGTCCACGGCCCTGCGGGGCAGCAGTCCGCAGGTCGAGGTGTTGAGGTAGATGGTCTCGGAGGCGAATTCGGTGGCCCGGGCCCGGTCGATCGCGGAGTTCTCCATGGGGGCAAGCCTGACGGCCGCTCAACTGCCCGTCAATCAGTGCTCGTCGAGCGGCTCGCCCAAGACATCCTTATACGCGCTGGTCGGACGCAGCTTCCTGGGGCACTTCGCAGGCTCCGTCGGCGTCGCAGGCGGCTCCGTCCTCCCCGACCTGGGTGAGCCCGGTGACCTGACGGTCCTTCCAGGACTGTTCCAGGGCCTGGACGAAGACCTCCGCCGGCTGGCCGCCGGAGATGCCGTAGCGCCGGTCGAACACGAAGAACGGCACCGCGTTGGCTCCCAGTTCGGCGGCCTCACGCTCGTCCGCCCGGACGTCGTCGGCGTACGCGGCCGGGTCGGCCAGCACAGCGCGTGCCTCGTCGGCGTCCAGCCCCGCCTCGACCGCGAGGTCGGCGAGCACCGCCTCGTCGAAGACGGAGCGCTCCTCCGCGAAGTTCGCCCGGTAGACGAGGGTCAGCAGCTGGTCCTGGCGGCCGCGCGCCTTGGCGAGGTGCAGCAGGCGGTGGATGTCGAAGGTGTTGCCGTGGTCACGCCCCTCGGTCCGGTAGCCGAGCCCTTCGGCATGGGCGTTCGCCGCGACGTTGGCCTCCATGCCCCGGGCCTCCTCCGGGGTGCGCCCGTACTTCTGCGCCAGCATGTCGATCACCAGCTCGGTGTCGCCCTTGGCCCGGCCGGGGTCGAGCTCGAAGGAACGGTGGACCACCTCGACCTCGTCGCGGTGGCCGAAGGCGGCCAGCCCTTTCTCGAAGCGTGCCTTTCCGACGTAGCACCACGGGCAGGCGATGTCGCTCCATATCTCGACGCGCATGACTCTTCTGCTCTCCACCTCTGCTGTGACCTGCGGCGAAGAGGGTCTTCGCCGCCGGTTCAACGCGGGAGCCGACCGGGTGATTCCCGCGGGGCCGCGGGGCCCGTCGCCGGGCCCCGTCACCCGGCCTCCTCGCCCGCGTGCTCGTCGACCGTGCGGGAGTCGGTGAGGCTCAGCGCCCCGCCCGTGGCGATCAGCCCGACGACGACGGCGAGGAGCGCGTAGGCGATCCGCTCGCCGTGGAAGAACGACTCGACGAGTCCGCTGCTCCAGGTCCCGGCGGGGAGCTGGGTGGTGACCAGGGCGGCGATCAGGGTGCCGACCACCGCGGTACCGGCGCTGGTGCCGACCTCCTGGGCGGTGTCGTTGAGGGCGGCACCCATGGAGGTGCGGTTCTCCGGCATCGCGTCGACGAGTGCGACAGCGCAGATCGTCATGACGGTCCGCAGCCCCACGGTCATCAGGACCATGCAGCCGGCGATGGCGGCGTACCCCTGGCCGACGGCCCAGGAGAGTCCCGCGAGCGACCCGGCCAGGCAGGCGGCGCCCACCAGGCAGGCGACGCGATGGCCGAAGCGGCGCCCGAGCCACTCGGACAGGGGCGTGGCGGCCAGCATCGTGACGATGATCGGCAGATTGGCCAGCCCGGCCCGGACGGGGCTCCACCCGTAGGCGTACTGGAAGTGCAGGATCAGCCCGAACATCACACCGGCCATCGCGATGGACGTACCGATCTGTGCGACGGCCGCGCCTCGGACCGTGCCGTCGGAGAAGAGACGCAGGTCGAGCATGGGGGCCTTGCTGCGACGTTCGTGCCGGACGAAGGCGACCGCTGCCGCGACGGCCCCGGCGACCGACACCAGGGTGACGGTGGAGAGCCATCCGTGCTCGACACCGCTGGTCAGCGCGTAGCAGGCGAGCCCGATGGCGGCGACGCTGAAGGCCGCGCCGGGAAGATCGAGGGCGTCCCCGGTGAGGTCTTCGCGCCGGTCCGCCGGCACGCCGAGCCGGACACCGAGGCACGCGATCACGGCTATGGGGGCGTTCACGACGAGCAGCCACTCCCAGCGGACGTGCGCCAGGGCCGTGCCGCCGAGCAGCGGTCCGAGGACGAAGCCGGACATGCCGACGACGATCATCACCGTCATGGCGCGCATGCGCAGGGCCTTGTCGTCGAACAGGCGGAAGACCAGCGAGTTCGTGATCGGGGCCATCGCCGCGGCGGCGATACCGAGGGCGGCTCTCAGGGCGATGAGCTGGCCGGCCGTGGTGACGAGCACGACGCACAGGCTGAGCGAGCCGAACACGGCGAGCCCGATGAGCAGGACACGTCGCCGGCCGAACCGGTCGGCCATGGATCCGGCAGTGAGCAGCAGTCCGCCGAAGGTCAGCGAGTAGGCCCCGGTCACCCACTGCAGGGCGGTCGTCCCGCTGCCGAGGTCGCGGCCGATCGTGGGCAGGGCGATCGACAGGAGCGTGTTGTCGACCATCTCGACGAAGAAGGCGAGACAGAGGGCGGCGAGGGGGATCCAGGCCGCCCGTAGGGACGGATAGGTGCGCGCGAGGGCGTGTGGCGGTGCGGTGGTCATGACGGGCCTCCGATCGAACATCGTACGAGTATCAAACGATGTACGAACATCGAACACCGTTCGATGAGCTACGATAGAACAACGTTCGATACGGTGCAAGGAGCGAAGGGATGAGGCCGTGACACGCCAGGTGAACCGCGCCGCCGGGGGGCGCCGACGGGCTTCGCACTCGATGGAGTCGGTGCTCGAGGAGGCGGTGGCGCTGCTCGACGAGGCAGGAGCCCCGGCCCTGACCTTCAGGGCGCTCGCCCAGCGTCTGGGGGGCGGCGTCGCCAGCATCTACTGGTACGTCGCCAACAAGGACGAGCTGCTCGACCGGGCGGCCGACCACGCCATCGGCCCCGTCCTGGCCGACTTCGAGAAGCTCTCCCCGAGCGACGACCCGATCGACGACCTCCGCGCCATGGCCGTCACGCTCTTCACCGCGATCGTGCGACGCCCCTGGCTGGGCGCGTACTTCATGCGCAACCCTGGCATCCAGGACAACACCCTCGGCGTGTACGAGCGGCTCGGCCGGCCGACCCTCCGCCTGGACCTCACCGCACTCCAGCGGTTCCACGCCGTCTCCGCGGTCATGGGTGTCGTCGTGGGCTCGGCCGCCGACCTCGGCCTGGAGTTGACCGAGGGGATGATCGACGGCTCCGTGGACCGCGACAAGTATCTCGGCGACGTGGCTCAGGAATGGCGGGAGCTCGACCCCGGGGAGTTTCCGTTCGTGCGGGAGATCGTGGAGGAGTTCGCCGGCCACGACGACGTGGAGCAGTTCCGCTCCGCCCTGGAGCTGACCCTGGCGGGCCTCCGCCAGCAGGCCGGGACGTGACACGGGCATCCGAGGGCGCCGCCGCCGGGATACGCGCCTGACCCCTGCCACGGCACCGGGGGTTCCGGGCGGTACGGCGCCGGGGTGCGCGGGTGTGCCGGGACCCGGCGTTCAGCCGGTGCGGTCCGGGAGGAGCAGGCGGAAGACACATCCTTCGCCGGGGCCGGTGTCGAGTTCGAGCCGCCCCTGATGGGTCTCGGCGATCGTCGAGGCGATGGCAAGGCCGAGTCCCGAGCCGCCGGCGGAGGCACCGTCGCACGGGGTGCCGTCGGTGGGCCGCGCGCGGTAGAAGCGCTCGAAGACGTGCTGCGCGTCGGTGGGACGGAGGCCGGGGCCGTCGTCGGCCACCTCGACGGCATGGGCCGGGACGCCCGTGGGGAGGGACGCCCCGGCACTGGTGCGGCCGGGGCGGTCGGCGCCCCCGGTGTCCGGCCCCACGCGCAGGCTCCCGACGCGTACCTCGATGCGGGTACCCGGCGGGGTGTGCGCGCAGGCGTTGTCCAGGAGGTTGGACAGCACCTGGGCGAGCTGATCGGGATCGCCGCGCCCCTCCACGACGTCGAGCTCACCCGGGTCGCCGGTGCCGCCCGCCCCGAGGGCGGCGAGGGTGACGCGCCGCTCCGGGTGACGCACGGCCGCGGCGGCGATGCCGTCGGCGGCCAGCGAGAGCAGGTCGACGGGGCCGTGCCGGGCGGTCGGGGCGTCGCCGAGCTTGGCCAGCAGGAAGAGACTGTCGACCAGCCGGCTCATCCGTTCGGCGTTCCGGGCGATGAGCTCATGGGCCTCGCGCCGCCGGGAGACGGACATGCCGGGGTCGTCGAGCAGGAGTTCCGCGAAACCCTGGACGGAGGTCAGCGGTGTACGCAGTTCGTGGCCCGCGTCCGCCATGAACCGCCTCAGCCGGCGTTCGGTCCTGTCCTTCCGGTGCAGTGCCGCGCGCAGTTGGTCGAGCATCGTGTTGAAGGCGATGCCGAGGCGGCCGACCTCCGTGTCCGGGCTGGTGTCCGTGACGTTCTGTTCGAGTTCGCCGCCGGTGATACGGCGGGCGGTGTGCTCGACGCGGGTCAGCGGACGAAGACCGAGGCGCACGGCCACCCCGCCCAGCAGCATGACCCCCGCGGCCGCGACCACCCCGATGCCGAGACTGAACCAGAGCAGCCGGGAGGTGGCGTCCTCCACCGAGTCCAGTGGCAGGGCCACGACGGCGCGCATGCCGTCGGGTCCCGAGTCGGCGACCACGCGCCAGCTGCCGTCGCCTTCGCGGGCGGGCACGGTGGCCGGACGTCCGTCCACCGGGTCGTGAGCGGTGACGGTGCGTTCCAGGCGCGGTTCGCTGCTGCCGGTGCCGAGCGACCGGTTCAGCAGACGGCCTTCGGCGTCGTAGAAGTAGACCCGGAAGTCGGAGGGAAGGACCTCGTGGGCGGGCGGCCGGGGGGCCGGCGGGGTACCGCCCGCGATGTCGCGGTAGGCGGGCGGGGGCGGACGGAAGTGGGTGAGCCGGTCGTCGACCTGGCCGATGAGCCAGGAACGCATGAGGGTGAGCCCGGTGGCCTGGCAGACCAGCACCGCCGAGGTGGCGAGGACGGTGGCGATCAGCACCAGCCTGCCGCGCAGCGAACGGGGACGGACCCTCACGAGGATTCGTCGCGGGGCAGGCGGAGGCAGTACCCGACGCCCCGCACGGTGTGGACGAGCAGTGGCCCGGCACGGTCGATCTTCTTGCGCAGGTTCTTGATGTAGGTGTCGACGATACGGGTGTCGCCCGCGAAGTCGTGGTGCCAGACGGTCTGCAGGATCTGCTGCTTCTCGAGCACCTTGCCCGGCTGGGCCATGAGGCAGGCCAGCAGCCGGAACTCCGTCGGGGACAGCGGCACCGGCTGCCCGGCGCGCCGCACCTCGTGTGCGTCCTGGTCGAGGATGAGGTCGGCGTAGCGCAGCGGCGGCCGCTCGGCGGGCGGTGCTGTGGCCGGTCCGGCGCTGCGGCGGAGGATGGCGCGGATCCGGAGCAGGACCTCCTGGACGTGGAACGGCTTCGTGACGTAGTCGTCGCCGCCGGAGCTGAGGCCGATGATGCGGTCCTCGACCTCGGTTCGTGCGGTGAGGAAGAGGACGGGGGTGTAGACGCCTCCGGCCCGCAGCTTCCGCGTCACGGTGAAGCCGTCGGTGTCGGGGAGCATCACGTCCAGCACGATGAGGTCGGGCGTACGGCCTTCCGCCTCGGACAGGGCCTCCCTCCCGGTCCCCGCCGCGACGACGCCGTAACCGGCGGCGCGCAGGGCGGAGGTGAGCAGGGTGCGGATGCTCGGGTCGTCCTCGACGACCAGGACGGTGTGCCGGGATGTCGCTGCCGTCACTGCTGGGATCCACCTCGGAGGGGACGGTTCGGGCCCGTGCCGGACGGGGTCCCGCGGACGGCACGGTGGCGGTCCCACCGTACGGACGCGCCGGGCCCCGCGGACGCGCGGGGGTACCGGCGCCCCGGACCGGACCGGGGGAGGTCCGTGTCCGGGGCGCCGGCGGTCATCCGGTCACCGCCTTGTCCTTCGCCAGCGCCTCGGTGCGCGTGGTGACGGTCGTGCGGAGTGCGGTGACGGCCTTCGTCAGTCCGGCCTCGTCGACACCGGCCTTCCTTGCCTGTCCGGCGATGTCGTCCAGGAGACCGGCCGCCTTGCCTGAGCCGAAGTACGTCTCGTACAGCTCGCTGTACGCCTTCTTGTAAACGGCGTCGAACGCGTCGAGTTCCAGGAAGCGCTCCTTGAGCGCGTGACCGCTCATGGCGCCTCCCCCGCCTCCGCCGCCCGGTACCCCGCCGCCCTCCGGCATCTCCATGCCCTCGGGCGGTTCGACGCCGTCCGGGAGTTCCGGCATTCCGCCCTGCGGCGGTCCGCCCTCCTGGCCGCCGGCTGCCTGGCCGTCCGCGGCCTGTCCGCCGGCGCCCTGGGCCGTCCGGTCTCCGCCCGCGCCCCGGCCGCCGCCCATGCTCATCCGGTCGTCCGGCCCCGCCTCGGCGTCTCCGCTGAAGGTGAGGTTGTAGTCCCAGCCGAGTACGGAGAACTTCTTCGTGTCCAGGTCGTACCAGAGCAGGTAGTTCTTGCCCGGTCCGGCCATGTCGTCGAAGTTCATCAGCAGGTTCTGCGTGGCGACGTACCGGGAGAACGAGTCGAGGTCGACGTGGGTGCCGAGGTCGGCGGCGAACTCCTCGTCCGACGCCTCGTCGACCCACTTGACGAACTTCATGACGGGTTCGAGGTCCTGGCTTCCGACCTTGTTGAGCTGCCGGAAGGATGTCTCGTAGTCGGAGGGGTCGTCGCCCTTGTAGGCGAAGCTGCCGCCCGCCCGCGCCTTGTAGAGCACTCCGTTGCCGTCGACGGCCTCGGCGTACTCCGTGTCGGGGTTCTCGACCATGAGCCGGGTGACGGCCGGCCTGTTGTTGACGGACACGGTGGTGAAGCCGTACCGCTCGGCGGTCTCACCGCTCTCGTCCGTCAGCGACAGGGCGAGGGCCTCGTTCAGCGGGACCTGCTCGTCCGCGCCGGGGCGCAGCGAGATCTCCCGCTCCCCCTGGTAGGCGCGGCCCTCCACGTACTCGTCGATCGTGATGAGCAGGGGGAGTTCCTCCGGCTTGTCGGCGGAGAGGTCGTACTGGGTCATCCCGCCGCCCATGCCGCCCTGTGCTCCGGCCGCACCGCCGGGACCGCCGGCGGTGTTCCCGCCGGTTCCAGCTGCTCCGGCGCCGTCCGTGGCTCCGGTGCCGCCCGGTGTCCCGGTCTCCCCCGCCGTTCCCGTACCGCCTTCCGTACCGGTGCCGCCCGCGGCGCCAGGACCGCCGCCGTTCGCGTCCCGGCCGCGGTCCTGGCCCCCGCCGCCCTGCTGCTGCCGCGGGGTTTCCTGCCCGGCTCCGCCCGGCATCCGGCCGCCACCGGGGCCGGACTGTTCGCCGCGCAGGGATCTCAGGGTGGAGTTCCCCTTCAGACGGATGCCGACGTCCGGCAGGTACACCCCGTCGATGGTGAGGTCGGCCGAGATGGGTTCCTTGGTCCCGTCGTCCTCGAACTCCTTCATCATCTTGTCGAAGTCGGTCTGTTCGTACGTCAGCTGGATCGAGTGCTTCACCGTGGTGTCGTAGAGGCCGACCGTGCCCTTGACGTCGTCGGTGATGGTGTCGGCCTCCACCTGCGAGGACGACGTGACGTACGGCGATATGCGGGCGTCACCGAAGGCGTACACCAGGACGGCCAGTCCCAGGCAGAGCGCTCCGGCCGGCTTCCAGTGGTGCCGCAGCCGCACCGGGAGCCGGTCCCTGAGGTGCCGCCGGCGGACCGGCGTCGTACCGCCGCTCATCACAGGTCGGTCGTGTCGTAACCGGTCAGCACCGTCACCCGCTGCCCGGAGGTGCGCTCCTGCAGGGCGGTGACGAGGTCCCCGGGTTCGGTGCCCTTCTTCATCCGCACGGTGTAGAACACCTCGTTGAGGGCTCCCCCGCGGATGGTCTCCGTGCTGACCAGTTCGAACTCGCTGGTGTACTTGATCAGCACGTCACGGATGGCGGGCGTGTAGTCGTCACCCGCGGGCACCTGCACCTTGACCACCTGGCGCTGGACGTTCAGGGCGAACCAGTTGAACTTGAACATGATGAGGACGACGACGCAGATCACGACGGCGCCGACGGCGGCCAGGGTGTAGAAGCGGGCGCCGCAGGCCATGCCTATGGCCATCGCCAGGAAGATGAACCCGACGTCCCTGGTCTCCTTCACCGCGTTCCTGAAGCGGACGACGGACAACGCGCCGACCAGTGAGAACGCCCTCGCCAGGTTCGATCCGACCACGAGCATGATCAGTGCGACGATCATGCCGACGATGACCAGCGTCTGGACGTAGGACTGGCTGTACGAGACGTTGCGGTGCGTGTACCGGTAGGTGTAGCCGATCATCGTGCTCAGGATGAAGGACAGCGCCATCGCGGCGACCACGTCGGCGACGCTGAACGTCCCGCTGAGTTCCTGCAGTTCGAAGTTCACTGTGCTCCTGCTCTCACCGGCGCGTGCCGCGCCGCCGACTGCCCCTGCGGCAGCCGGGTGTGGGGGGTGGGCGGCGGGCAGTCCGCCTCGTGGACGTGGAAGACCGACCTGGGTGCCAGGCCGAAGGCCTCGACGGACTGCACGTACTTGCTGATCCGCACGAGGTTCAGGTTCCGGCGCGCGGCCAGATCGGTGATCCAGTGCGGTGTGCGCTCGTTGACCTTGATCTCCATCACCGTCATGTGCGGCGGGATGGTGAACCGGTTCTCCGGCGTGGCGGTCCCGAAGTGGAAGTCGCGGTCCCGGCCACGGATCCGCCGGTCGAAGGTGACCCGCAGACCGGTGTCGGAAGCCCGCCCCACCAGCGCCTCACGGTGGTAGCCGGTGATCGCCGTCGGCCGCAGGTTCAGCCGGATGACGAGATCCAGGACCTCCTGGACGAAGGCGCTCTCCTTCGGCGAGTGCTCGACCGTCTCACGGGCGTCGCACAGCCTCCTGGCGGTGGCGTACGGCAGGGTGATGCGCCGCTTCTGCGTCACGCGGTTCACCCGCTGCTTGATCTCCACGCACACGGGGGACCCGTCGGTGACGCCGTCGAGGTCGCCGTAGTGCCGGATCCGCAACTTTCGCCGGAACTTGAGGCCCTCGATCTTCTCCCAGTAGAACCGCAGCTCCGGGCTGTCGTAGTAGAGGCTCCAGACCCCGTACCCGCCCACCGGGCTGTGGAGGTCCCGGTCCATCCGTTCGGAGAGCTCGTCCCGGATCTCGGCGGCCTCTTCGACGGGTACGAGGTACTTCAGCTCGAACCGGTTGAACGCGTGCAGCCTGCTCGCCACGTGCAGTGGCTCGTCACCCCCTGCCGGGGTGTCGCCGTCTCCGGGTGCTGCCGTCTCGGGTCGCGGCACCGTACGCCTCCTCGTGTCTGTCCGCCGGACCGGCCGGCGCAGAACACGGAATCAAGGGCGCATGAGGAAGCCGTGAGAATTGCGGGTTGATTGCCTGAGTATTCACAGTGACTTCCAGGTGAACACCAGATGTACGGACGCGAGTGGAGACCGCACGCCGAGGGCCCCGATCCCTGGAGACGATCGGAGCCCTCGGTGTGCGCGTGTACGGTCCGTCAGCCCCCGGCGCGTAGGTCGCCCGGGCCGGCCGGCCGGTACTCGATGTGGTCGAAGGCCGCGGTGCAGCCGTCGCCCGTGGGTGACTGGACGAGGAAGCCGACGCGGGCCGACGCCCGCTCGGCGGCGGTGCCGAGGGTGAACACCCGGACGAAGGTCCAGCGCTCGCCGTCCGCCGAGGCGTGGAAGGCGAAGGACTCGCCCACCCGGCTGATGCGCATCCAGTGGCTGTCCCCGTCGATGACGGCGGAGTTGACGTCGTCGGAGTGGCCCCGGGTGACCACCGTGCAGACCGTGGGCCGGTCCGGGGAGAGTTCGAGGCAGAGCTTCGCCCAGTCCCGTTCACCGACGTGGAGGTAGAGGACCCCCGCGTCGAAGGCGGCGGCGAACCCGACCTTCACCCGGGCGATCAGCTGGAAGTCGCCCTCGGGCGCCGTACCCAGCAGGCGCGGCGCGTCGGATGCGGGCTCCAGGGAGTCGCCGCCCGGCGGGACGAAACGGTCCTGCTTCGCCCCGGCCGAGCCGGTGAGCACCCCGTCCGCGTACGTCCACTCCCCCGAGGGCCCGGCCGGGTCCAGGGCGAAGGGCAGCTCGGGGACGCGTACCGCCGTCATGCCCGGCGCCCGTCGACGCGGCGGGGCAGATTCTGCGGGTTGTCCTCCCGCAGCTCGGGCGGGAGGAGCGCCTCGGGGGTCGACTGGTAGCTGACCGGGCGCAGCCAGCGCTCGATGGCGGTGGCGCCGACCGAGGTGGAGGTGGAGGTGGTGGCCGGGTAGGGCCCGCCGTGGTGCTGGGCGGGCGCGACCGCGACACCGGTCGGCCATCCGTTGACCAGGACGCGGCCGGCCACCGGGGTGAGCTCGGCCAGGATTCCGGCGGCGCTGCCGTCGGCCTCGTCCGTGGCGATCTGGAGGGTGGCCGTGAGGTTGCCGGGCAGCCGGGAGAGCACGGCGGTGATCTCGTCCGGCGAGTCGTAGCGGGCGACGACGGTGACCGGGCCGAAGCACTCCTCCAGGAGCGCGTCGTGCGGACCCTCCTGGGCGAGGCGCTGGGCCGGGACGGTGAAGAAGCCCGGGGAGACGGTGTGTTCGCCGCCCGCACCCGGGGTGACGGGCGTCTCGACGTCCGGGAGGGCCGCCCGCTCGCTCACGCCGTGGATGAAGGCGTCCCGCATCCGGTGGTCGAGCATGACGCCCCCGCCGGTACCGCTGACGGTCTCGGTCAGCGACTTGAGCAGCTGGTCGCCGGCCTCCCCCGACGGGGCGAACACGAAGCCGGGCTTGGTGCAGAACTGTCCGGTGCCCATGGTCATCGAACCGCCGAGTCCGGCGCCGATCTGCTCACCGCGTTCGGCGGCGGCGGACTCGGTGACGACCACGGGGTTGAGCGAACCGAGCTCGCCGTGGAAGGGGATCGGCGCGGGGCGGGCGGCCGCCGCGTCGAAGAGGGCGCGGCCGCCTCGGATCGAACCGGTGAAGCCGGCGGCGGACACCAGCGGGTGCTTCACCAGCTCGACACCCGCGTCGAAGCCGTGGACCACGGTCAGCACGTCCTCGGGCAGGCCGTTGCTCGCCGCCGCCCTGCGCAGGATCGAGGCGCAGATCTCCGAGGTCGCGGGGTGGTCGGGGTGCGCCTTGACGACGACCGGGCAGCCGGCGGCCAGGGCGCTCGCGGTGTCGCCGCCGGGCACGGAGAAGGCGAGCGGGAAGTTGCTCGCGGCATAGACGGCGACGACGCCGAGGGGGATCTTGTAGCGGCGCAGGTCCGGCCAGGGCGGGGTCCTGCTGCCGTCCTCGTGGTCGATGTGGATGTCGAGGTAGGCGCCCTCGTCGACGACCTCGGCGAAGGCGCGGAACTGCGCTGCGGTGCGGGCGAGTTCACCGTTCAGCCGTGCGGGGCCGAGCGCGGTCTCGGCGTCGGCCGCCTCGACTACCTGTTCCTTGGCCTCGGTGAGGAGGTCGGCGGCGGTACGCAGGAAGGCGGCGCGCACGGTGCGGTCGGCCAGGGCTCCGCGCACGGCGTGCGCCGCCCGGACCGCACGGTCGACCTCCTCCGCTGTAGCCTCCACCGCAACCTGCTCACGCGGGTTCCCCGTACGGGGGTCGACGCTCCAGACTGGTGCTGCTGCCACCGTGTTTCCTTCCGGTTCCGCTGCCACACAGGAGTACTTGTTCGGTATTCTGAACAGCGTTCCTGAACGTGAATACACAGGGACTCTATTTCCGGGCGCTCCGTGTTGGCAAGAAGTCACAGGGTCGTGCGGCAAGGCTGGAAGGGGCATGAGGGATGTCGGTTGGCGAGCCCGGTGGGGCGCAGGTCAAGTCCGCGGTACGGACGGTGGAGCTCCTCGAATACTTCGCGGGGCGCCCCGGCATGCACTCGCTGGCCGCCGTGCAGGAGGCCGTCGGTTACCCGAAGTCCAGCCTCTACATGCTGCTGCGCACCCTGGTCGAGCTCGGCTGGGTCGAGACGGACGCCACGGGCACCCGGTACGGGATCGGCGTACGGGCCCTGCTCGTGGGGACCTCGTACATCGACGGTGACGAGGTCGTCGCCGCCGCCCGCCCGACCCTGGACCGCCTGTCGGACGACACCACCGAGACCATCCACCTGGCCAGGCTGGACGGGACGAACGTGGTGTACCTGGCCACCCGGCAGTCCCAGCACTATCTGCGCCCCTTCACCCGCGTCGGCAGGCGGCTGCCCGCCCACTCCACCTCGCTCGGCAAGGCGCTGCTGGCCACCCACAGCGACGAGCAGGTCCGCAAGATGCTTCCCGAGACGCTGCCCGCGCTGACCGAGCACACCCTCACCGACCGCGAGAAGCTGATCGAGGAACTGCACGTGATCCGCGAGCAGGGATACGCGGTGGACCGCGAGGAGAACACCCTCGGCCTGCGCTGCTTCGGCGTGGCCGTCCCCTACCGCACCCCGGCGCGCGACGCGATCAGCTGCTCGGTCCCGGTGGCCCGGCTGACGCCGGCGCACGAGCAGATGGTCAAGGACGCGCTCTTCGACGCCCGGGACCGGCTCACCCTCGCGACCCGCAGGCTCTGATGCCTCCGGGGCCGGTACGCCCGGCCGCGTTCGGGCGTACCGGCTGAGAATCCGGTGAGAAGGAACACGGACGGGAACGCCCCGGGTGTCCCTGTTCGTCCCTCCAGCGGGATGAACAAGACGATCAGGCGCGCCTCGGTCTTCTGCCTGCTGATGGTCCTCGCCCTGCTGGTGCGGGTGACCTGGGTGCAGGCGTACGACGGCCGGGCGCTCGCAGAAGACGAACACAACCGGCGGAACACGATCGCGCGCTACGCGCAGCCGCTCGGTGACATCATCGTGGCCGGGTCTCCGGTCACCGGTTCGAAGGAGACCGGAGGGGACGACCTCCGTCACAAGCGCACCTACACCCAGGGCGACCTGTACGCCTCGGTCACCGGGTACAGCTCCCAGGCGTACGGCGCCACTCAGCTCGAGGGCATCTACGGCGACGTCCTCGACGGCACCGACGACCGGCTGAAGAACCCGGCCGACCTGATCACCGGCAAGCAGACGGCTCCGGGGGACGTACTCACGACCATCGACCCCGACGTCCAGAAGGCCGCCTACGAGGCGCTCGGGGACGACAAGGGCGCGGCGGTCGCGATGGACCCGGAGAGCGGGCGGATCCTGGGCATGGTGTCCACGCCCTCCTACGACCCCTCCACCATCAGCGGGACCGGGGACGGGGACGCCTGGCAGAAGCTGCTGGACGACCCGGACAAGCCGCTGGTCAACCGGGCGCTGCGGCAGCCGCTCCCGCCCGGTTCGACGTTCAAGCTGGTGGTGGCGTCGGCCGCCCTGGAGAACGGGCTCTACGACTCGGTCGACGAGCCCACGAAGAGCCCGGATCCGTACACCCTGCCGCACACCAGCACGGTGCTGAAGAACGAGAACACCTCGGCTCCCTGCGAGAACGCCACGCTGCGCACCGCGCTCCAGTACTCCTGCAACAACGTCTTCGCGAAGGTGGCGGCCGACCTCGGCCAGGACAAGCTCAAGGCGATGGCGGACGCCTTCGGCTTCGACACGGAGAAGCTGGACGTACCGGTCAGGGCGTCGCAGAGCGTCTACCCGCGGGACATGGACGACGCCCAGACCGCGCTGACGGGCATCGGGCAGTTCGAGGTGACGGCCACCCCGATGCAGATGGCCATGGTCTCCGCGGCTCTGAGCAACGGCGGGGAGCTGGCCTCGCCGCACATGGTCTCGAAGGTGACGGACTCCGACGGCTCCACGCTCCAGGAGTATCCGGACGGCGACACCGAGCGGGTCGTGAAGGAGTCGACGGCACAGCAGCTGCGCAGCGCCATGGTCACCGTCGTGGACAAGGGGACCGGCGGGAACGCGAAGATCGACGGCGCGGAGGTCGGCGGCAAGACGGGGACCGCGCAGAACGGCGTGGACAACGGCAACACCCCGTACGCCTGGTTCACCTCGTACGCCAAGGACGACTCCAGCGGCAAGCAGGTCGCGGTCGCCGTGGTCGTCGAGGACTCAGGGGCGGCCCGGTCCGAGGTCAGCGGCAACGGCCTTGCCGCGCCGATCGCGCAGAAGATGATGAAGGCGGCACTGAAGGGCTGAGCGGGCCCCGCCGCCGTCGGAGACCTGACGGCGGCGGGGCGGCGCGGCTACCGCACTCCGAGGAGCTGCTCGACCGGGTCGATCGCGAAGTACACCGCGAAGAGGGCCGCGGTGCCCCACAGCAGCCAGTGGACCTCCTTGGCCTTGCCGAGCACGGCCTTGATCACGACGTAGGCGACGAAGCCGGCGCCGATGCCGTTGGTGATCGAGTAGGTGAACGGCATGACGGCGATCGTGAGGAACGCCGGGATGGCGACCTCGTACCTCTCCCAGTCGATGTGCCGTACCTGGGCCATCAGCATGAAGCCGACCGCGACCAGGGCGGGGGCGGCCGCCTGGGCGGGGACGATCGTGGCGAGCGGGGTGAGGAAGAGGGCCACGGCGAAGAGAGCGCCCGTGACGAGGGAGGCGAAGCCGGTACGGGCGCCCTCGCCGACGCCGGCGGCGGACTCGACGTAGGAGGTGGCCGAGGAGGCGGAGGCGGCGCCGCCCGCCACGGCCGCCGCCCCGTCGATGAGCAGCACCCGGCCCAGGTTCGGGACCTTGCCGTCCTCGTCGAGCAGCCCGGCCTCGTGGGAGACGCCGACCACGGTGCCCATGGTGTCGAAGAAGTCGCTGAGCAGCAGGGTGAAGACCAGCAGCACGATGGTGATCACACCGACGTGCTGGAACGCGCCGAAGAGGCTGAAGGAGCCGATCAGGCCGAAGTCCGGCGCGGCCACCAGGTCGTCGGGGACCGCGGGCACGGTCAGGCCCCACGCGGTGGGCGCGATGTCGGCGATCTCGTCGATGATCACCGCGACGACGGTCATGACGACGATGCTGATGAGGATCGCGCCCTTGGCCTTGCGCGCGAGCAGGGCGACCGTGAGCAGGACCCCGAGGCAGAAGACCAGCACGGGCCAGCCCGACAACTGCCCGGTGGCTCCCAGCTGTACGGGGACGGAGCCCGTCTCGCCGGGGATGCGGGATACGAAGCCGGCGTCCACGAAGCCGATGAAGGCGATGAAGAGCCCGATGCCGACGCTGATGGCCTGCTTGAGGGAGGCCGGGATGGCGTGCATGATCGCCTCCCGGAGCCCGGTGACCACCAGGACGCAGATCAGCAGGCCCTCGATGACGATGAGCCCCATGGCGTCCGGCCAGCTCATCAGCGGGGCGAGCTGGAAGGCCGCGACGGCGTTGAGGCCCAGCCCCGCGGCGAGGGCGAGCGGAAGATTGCCGCCGATCCCCATCACGATGGTCATCACCGCGGCCACCAGGGCTGTGGCGGTGACGAGTTGGGGCCCCGAGAGCTGGTTGCCGAACTTGTCCTCGGCCGAGCCGAGGATGATCGGGTTGAGCACCAGGATGTAGGCCATGGTGAAGAAGGTGGCGAAGCCGCCTCGTATCTCACGGCCGAGGTCCGAGCCCCGGGCCGTGATGGAGAAGAACCGGTCGACCGCGCCCCACCGGGCGGCGCCCGCCGGAACCGCGGCGTTCTCCGGGGACGCCGAGGGTCCGGGGACGGTGGCGGCCGGGGACTTCACGGGCGTCGGCCCCGCCTCTCCGTCCGCCTCGGGTACGGGTGGGGTGGTGTCTGGTCTGTCCGGCATGGCACTCCTCCTTGTGTACGGTTCACGCGTCGGTCAGCCGGATTGTTCACCGGTCGCGGCGATTTCAGGTTTTCGCCGTGTTACGTCTTGCGTGGGCGCACACCCGTGGCGGGGTCCCCGGCGCTGGTCCCGCGTGGTCCCACTTCGTCTCATCCGGCGCAGGGGGGTTCAGGTTTTCGCCGGGTTACGCCTTACTGGAGGCACACATGCGTCGAAGCGCTTCCGGGACACGCGTTGGTACGCTCTCGCCCCGCAAGCGGAATTGGGAACGTACACAACGCGTCCGAGCGCGCAGGATCCGTGCAGAGGAGAGGTACCCGTGGGCACAGTCGTGGACGATGCCGCTGCCGTCGAGTTCCGGGCGTTCTTCGAGGCGCACTACGCCGAACTCGCCCGGCTGGCACACCTGCTGACGGGTGAGGCCGACGCGGCGGACGACCTCGCCGCCGACGCGCTCATGGCGCTCTGGCACCGCTGGGACCGGGTCCGGGGCGCCGACCACCCCGCGGCCTACGCGAGGGGCGTCGTCGCCAACCTGGCCCGTACGCGTATCCGCAGCGCGGTCCGTGAGCGCCGCAGAATCGCGCTCTTCTGGACGCCGCGCGGGGCCGGCGAGGGCTACGAGGCGGACGGACCCGACGTGTCGGCCGTGGTGGACGTCCAAGGAGCCCTGCGGCGCCTGCCGTTCCGCAAGCGGGCCTGTGTGGTGCTGCGGCACGCGTTCGACCTCTCCGAACGCGACACCGCTCTCGTTCTCGGGGTGTCGGTCGGTACGGTGAAGAGCCAGACCTCGCGCGGTGTGGCGGAACTCCAGCGGTTGCTCGGGCCCGAGACACCGGCGGCACAGGTACAGGTGGCGGCAGCCGCGCAGCGCACCGGAGGAAGGGCTTGATGAACGAGGATCTGCGGGAGCGGCTTCGTACGGCCGCCGCTTCGCACAGCCCGGACCGGGCGCGGATGCTGGCCCGGATCGAGCGGGGCATGGCGCGGGAGGCGCCGGCCCGCCCCGTTCGGCCGCCGCGGTCTCCGATGCCGTGGCTGCGGGTCGCGGGCGCGACGGTCGCGGTGTGCGGGGTGCTGACGGCGGGCGCCTTCGCGGTCACCTCGGCCGGAGGCCAGGGAGAGCGGACCGCGGGGCGGGGCATCTCCCCGGCACCCGCCGCACCCGGCCCGGCGACCTCGTCACCCGATGGGAGTGGGGCGGCATCCGCCGAGGACGGCCCGCTGTCGTCGGCGAGTTCGGTGAACCCGAACAGCAACGCCTACTGGGCGCAGAGCGAGGTGGTGGTGAGGACCCGGCAGCCGCTGTCCTCGCTCACCGTCGAACTGCGGATCGCCCAGACCGGCGGGGTGAACACCACCGGTTCCTGGCGTTCCCTGCCGGAGGCGGACTTCACCGTCTCGGTGCGGGAGCTGGACGGCTTCCTGGTCTACCGCTGGACGCTGAGGCCCGGGCGGAGCGTCCCGGCCGGTACGCACACCTTCGCCGGCCAGTACAACCACGCCGAGGGTCCCCGCGACCCGGGCCGGGACACGTACACGGCACGGGCGAGGGCGGCGGACGGACCCGCCTCGGTCGGGGGTGGGTTCAGCGGCGCCCGCTGAACCCACCCGGACCGGCCCACGAGCCCTGGAAGAAACAATTCCGAAACCCGGCAACCCTTTCGGCGACGGTGGCGACCCAGGAGTGCAAGAGACTCCCCCCACCTTCCAGAAACGGGATCAGCCAACATGAGTGAACGCGCGCACACGCACCGCCGCCGCACCGGCAAGCGCCGCATGGCCGCCGCGATTACGGCGGCCCTGAGCCTCACCGGTGCCGCTCTGGCCACGAATGTGATGCTCCAGCCCGCCGGCGCGGCGACCGCCGACGCGACGGTGGCCGCGGCTGCCGAATGGCCCTCCCCCACGGGCCGGCAGGCGGTCTCGGAGTCCATCGAGGTCTCCGGTACCTACGACGGCGACCTCAAGGAGTTCTACGGCGAGGGCGACCTCGGCGGCGACGGCCAGGAGGAGGGCCAGGACGCCCTCTTCGAGCTGGCCGACGGGGCGACCCTGAAGAACGTCGTCCTGGGCTCTCCCGCCGCCGACGGCGTGCACTGCGCCGGAAGCTGCACGCTGGAGAACGTGTGGTGGACGGACGTCGGCGAGGACGCCGCCTCCTTCAAGGGCAAGTCGTCGAGCTCCGTCTACACGGTGAACGGCGGTGGCGCCAAGGGGGCCGAGGACAAGGTCTTCCAGTTCAACGGCGCGGGCAAGCTGACGATCTCGGGCTTCCAGGTCGAGGACTTCGGCAAGCTCGTCCGCTCCTGCGGCAACTGCTCGACGATGTACAAGCGCGACATCGTCGTGAAGGACGTCGACGTCACGGCCCCGGGCAAGTCCCTGGTCGGCATCAACAGCAACTACGGCGACACCGCCACCCTCAGCTCGATCCGCATCCACGGCGACGACAGCAAGAAGATCGAGCCCTGCGTCCGCTACGAGGGCAACGACGACGGTGACGAGCCGGAGGAGATCGGCAGCGGCCCGGACGGGAAGTACTGCCTCTACTCGGAGTCGGACATCAGCTACGAGTAGGAAGCGCTCCGGAAGGGGCCTCACCCGCTCGAAGGGCTGAGACCGCTTTCGATACACGCCCCGTCTTCCCGGGGCGACCACTGGACCAGGGGCCCGGACCCGCGCGGCGGCGCGGGCCCGGGCTCCTGCCCGTTCCCCTACGGCAGCGGGCTCACTCGACCGCTTCGATGGTGGCGGCGACGTCCTCGATGTCCTCCGGGGCGGTGAAGTCGAGGTCGACGTGGACCAGCGCGCCCCGTGGCTGCGGGAATTCGCCGGTGTAGGCCGCCGACACCTGGCTCAGGGTGTCCCGGCCGATGTCGAGGCCGTAACCGGAGAGCCGTCCGGCGGTCATGGGAATGCCGGCGTGTGCGAGCGGCACCGTGCCGGCCTCGATGGTGACGCGCGCCGAACGGTCGTCATGGCAGTGCAGGCGGAAGCCGGCCGTATCCGTCCCGGCGGGCAGCGGTCCCGGTGAGGCGCAGACGACGTGGTCGCCGAGCAGGTTGTGCTCGAAGACCAGCCGGCCGTCCTTGATGTAGAGGACGTATCCGCCCGCGGCGGTGCCGCTGGCCAGCAGGACGCCGTCGGCGGTGCGGCTCAGTGTCGCCGTCGCCCGCATCGACCTGTTGCTCCCGGTGATCCGGGTCGGCGCGGGCACGTGGCAGGCCCCTGCCTCCAGCCGTACGTGGGTCGCGCCGTGCAGCCCCTGCCCGGTGTTCAGCGCGAGCAGTGCCTTGAGCGGCCGGTCGTCCAGCGGGAAGACCCCGTGCCGCTCGGCCTCGCTCTCCCAGACCTCACGGAGCGCGGCCAGCCGTTCCGGCTGCTCCGCCGCGAGGTCGTGGCATTCGGAGAAGTCCCGCCGGGTGTCGTACAGCCGCCAGACGTCGTCCTCGTACGGGGTGCCGGGGACGTGCGTGGTGACGGCCTTCCAGCCCTGGTGCCACAGTGCGCGGTGGCCGAGCATCTCGAAGTACTGGGTGTCCCTCGGCGCCGGGGCGTCGGCGTCGGCGAGTACGGCGAGCATGCTGCGGCCGTCGAACCGCGCCCCGTCGACGGGAGCGCCGACGGCCTCCAGGACGGTCGGTGCCAGATCGACGGCGTGGACGAACTGGTGGCGGATCCCGCCGGGTTCGGCGATCCCGAGCGGCCAGTGCACGACCAGCGGCACACGCACCCCGCCGAGGTCGGTGTACTGCTTGTACAGCCGGAACGGGGTGTTGCTCGCGGTCGCCCACCCCTCGGGGTAGTGCGCCGGCCCTTCGGGGCCGCCGAGCTTGTCCAGCCGGGAGAGCTCCTGTTCCACGGTCTGGGGGATGCCGTTGTACGGGGCGTTGACGTCGACGGCGCCCTGCGGCCCGCCTTCCCTGCTGGCGCCGTTGTCCGAGAGCACCATGACGATGGTGTTGTCGAGCTCGCCCCACTCGCGGAGCGCGTCGACGACCCGGCCGATCTGCGCGTCGGCGTGCTCCAGGAAACCGGCGTACACCGCCTGGAGGTGGGTGTGGAGGGTGCGCTGGTCCTGGGTCAGTTCGTCCCACGGGGCGACCCCGGGGTTGCGTTCGGTGAGGCCGGTGCCCTCGGGCACCAGGCCTTCCTCGGTCTGGCGGCGCAGCCGGTCGACACGGGTCTGGTCCCAGCCCTTGGTGAACGTCTCCAGGTACCGCTCGATGTACGCGCGGGGGGCCTGGAGCGGTGCGTGGGTGGCCCCGAGGGCCAGGTTCAGGTAGAAGGGGCTGCCCGCCCGGTAGGTGCGGTGCTCGCGCAGATAGGAGATGGCGCGGTCGGCGAGGTCCTCCGAGAGGAGGTAGTCGGGGCCTGCGGCCGGGCGGACCGGGTGGTGGTCCTCGAAGAGTTCCGGGGCCCGCTGGTCGGTGGCGCCGCCCATGAAGCCGTAGAAGCGGTCGAAGCCGCGGCGCAGCGGCCAGTTGTCGTACGGTCCGGCGGGCGTGATCTCGTGTCCGGGCGCCAGGTGCCACTTGCCCACCTGGTAGGAGCCGTAGCCGTGCGGCCGCAGGTGGTCGGGGAGCAGCGGGACCGCCGGGTCGATCCTGCCGCGGGAGTTGTCGAAGCCGGTGTCGGTGTCCGCGATGAAGCGCATGCCGAGGGCGTGGTTGTTCCGGCCGGTGAAGAGGCTGGCGCGGGTCGGGGAGCACATCGGGTTGACGTGGAAGTTGGTGAAGCGCAGTCCGCCGGCGGCGAGCGCGTCGATGGCGGGGGTTCGGATCTCGGAGCCGTAGCAGCCGAAGTCCGACCAGCCGGTGTCGTCCAGGACCACGGTCAGGATGCTGGGCCGGCCACCGCGTGGCGGGTCGGGCCACGAGGGTGTGGACTCGGCGGCGGTGCGGCCTGCCGGGGCCGGTGCGGCCTCAGTGCTGCTCATGGCTGTCTCCGTCGGTCGTCACGGTGGCGCTCGGGGCGGTGGCCCGGGACGCGTGCGCCTGCCTGCGCTTCTGCTGGATGCTCTCCTCCAGGTTCTCCAGCCACTGGCTGGACTCGACGAGGACGGGCGGCCGGTTGTCGCGCCAGGCCTCGTCGCCGTTGTGGCGCGGCTGGTCGAGCACATGCGTGCCGGCCCTGCCGGGCTCCTCGTGGGCGGCGAAGTAGGTGTCGAGCGCCTCGTCCAGCTCGGTGAGCCGGTCACGGAGCGCGGGGTCGTCGATGACGTCGGTGGTCTCGCGCGGGTCGTGGTGCAGGTCGAACATCTCGTGCGGCCCGTCCGGGAAGCGGCGGACGAGCTTGTAGCGGTCCGAGCGCACCATGCGGAGGTTGCCGTACTCCGCGAAGACCAGGCCGGACGCCTCCGGCAGTGGTCCGCCGAGCAGGGCGTCGCGGTAGCTGCGGCCCGGGTACGGGGTCGACGGCTCGGCCGGTGTGCCGGCGCCGGCGGAGTCCAGGAGCGTGCGGAAGGTGTCGGTGTGGGTGACGTTCTCCCTGCGCCGCTGTCCGCCCAGGATCGATCCGGGGTGGTTGACGATGAGGGGTACGCGGATCGACTCGTCGACCACGTTGTAGGGCAGGGTGCTGTTGCCCTTGCCCCAGATTCCGTGGTGGCCCGTGTTGAGACCGTGGTCGCTGGTGTAGATCACCAGGGTGTCGTCGCGGAGGCCGAGGGTGTCCAGGGCGTCGAGGACCCGGCCGACCTGCTCGTCGATGTCGGTGACCGCCGCGTAGTACTGGGCGAGGGCCTCGCGCGGGTCGTTGCGGCTGGGGTAGAGCGACTCCGACCGCAGGCGGCCGAAGGGGTGGGTGACGTCCTGGGGTATGTCACGGAAGGTGGCCCGGCGGTAGCGGCCGACCAGCCGCTCGGGGGCTCCGGCCCACGGGCTGTGGGTGGCGAGGTGGCCGACGAACAGGAAGAACGGCTTCTCGTCGGCTTCGAGGGTCCGGTTGCGCAGGAACTCGATGGCCCGGTCGGTGATGGCCTGGCGGTCGTAGCGCTTCTCGACGGGCTCGGTGCGCCGCCAGGGGGTGTGGTAGCCCTCCGCCTCGGAGACGGGCGCGCTCCGCGAGTACCAGAAGTCGAACCCGGGCGCCGGGCGCTCGCCGTGCCCGAGGTGCCACTTTCCGCTCAGCCCGGTGACATAGCCGTGCTCCTGCAGGACCTCGCTGATCAGGCGCTCCCCCGAGAGCCAGTCGGTGGCGCGCACCTCGGGGTCGGCCTCGGCGAGGTAGTCGTGCACGCCGTGCTGCGAGGGCAGCCGGCCGGTGAAGAAGGACGCGCGGGCGGGCGAGCAGACCGGGGAGGGCGTCCAGGCGTTGTCGAAGACCACGCCTGTCTCGGCGAGGTGGTCCAGATTGGGGGTCTGCACCTCCGAGTTCCCGTAGCAGCCGGCGGCCCACTGCGCATGGTCGTCGGTCAGGAAGACGAGGATGTTCGTGCTCATGTGCGGGCTCCAGCTCTCTTGACCTCTCAAACTTAAAGATTGGACCTCTGGATGTCCATCCCTTGACAGCTCGGTCGTCGCGCCATTTCATGGACCAAACCTTGGACCCCCAGAGGTCCAATCTTCTCCGTGAGGGAGCCCCATGACCCCCGTCGACCACCCATCGGGACGCCGAGTGCCGGGCAGGAGCACTCCGGCCACGGCCTGGCTGGTGACGGCCCTCCTGCTGGCCGTCGGGAGCTACCAGCTCAACAACACGATGATCGCGCCCGCGAACCCGCAGATCATCGAGAGTCTTCACACCGACACCGCGACGGTCGGGCTCGCGCAGACCCTCTTCGCGATGATCGGGGCGGTGTCCGCGATCGTCGTGACCCGGATCAGCGACTGGACGGGGCGCCGCAAGGCCCTCCTGTTCAGCCTCTGTGTGCTGGTGGCCGGCAATGTGATCGTGGCGCTGGCGCCGGGTGTCGGCGTGTATCTCGCCGGCCGTGCACTGTCCGGCATGTGCGGCGCGGTCTTCGCCTTCGCCTTTCTGATCCTCCACGACCTGCTCGACCTCAGGACGTTCAGCAAGGCGCTGGCGGTCATCGCCGCCGTCAAGGCGGGTCTCGGCGGCGCGGAGGCCGTCGTCAGCGGAACCATCGTGGACGCCTTCGGCTACCGGGCCGTGTTCTGGTGCATGGTCGCCTTCACCACGGCAGCGGTGATCTGCGTCTACTTCGTCGTCCCGGAGATCGCCACGACCGAGAAGCGACGCCTCGACTGGCAGGGGTGCCTGACCATCGCGCTCGGACTGACCGGGCTCTCGCTGACGCTCTCCCAGGGCGGCAAATGGGGCTGGACGGATCCGGTCACCCTGGTCTGCCTGACGGTCGCGGTGGTGTTCCTGGCCGCGTTCCCGTTCGTCGAGAAGCGGGTCCGGGAACCGCTGATCAGGACGAGCGAACTCGGCTCCCGCCGTGCCTGGCCACTGCTGCTCACCAACATCCTCACGCTCTCCGGGGCGGGCGCGGCAACGCTCTTCGTACTGCCCCTGCTCGCACAGAACGCGGGTGGAGGTTTCGGGATGAGCGCCACCACCGCGGCGCTGCTGTACACCATGCCGGTCTCCGTGGTCGGCTTCGCCTTCGCTCCCTTCGCCGGCTCCCTCGCCCCGCGGATCGGCTGGCGGGTCATCCTCATCACCGGGCTCGTCGTCACGGTCGCCGGCCTGGCCACTCTCGCCGCGTTCAGCGACAGCCCCCAGGTCGCCTTCGCCATG
The DNA here is from genome assembly GCF_043199535.1 of Streptomyces sp. NPDC048590. Classification (NCBI taxonomy): domain Bacteria; kingdom Bacillati; phylum Actinomycetota; class Actinomycetes; order Kitasatosporales; family Streptomycetaceae; genus Streptomyces; species Streptomyces sp. NPDC048590. Next base: position 107,864 of record NZ_JBICWC010000009.1, read on the forward strand.
ACCCTGGTGCTGGGCGCCTGCTACACGGGACTGGTACTCACCGCCCTGGACGGCCTCGGCGTCCTGCTGTCCTCGCACGAGGCACCCGGCGCCCTGACCGGGTTCAACACCGCCGCCTTCGGTATCGGCGCCTCGCTGGGTATCGCCGTCAGCAGCGGCATCATCACCCAGCTCCAGGTCGGCGGAGCACCCACCCACCACGGCTACGCCACCGCGCTGTGGACCTGCACCGGCCTCGCCGCCCTCGGCCTGCTGGTCTCCCTCCTCATCCCGAGGACCGACGTCGGAGAGGTGGAGCGGGAAGGAACCGAGGCCGCGACAGCAGGCGTTGCGTCGTCCCCGTCGGGCGCCCGTTAGGTTTCACCCAGACGCCCGAACCGATGGCTGCGGGCGGCTGACGAGGATGGAGATCTCTTGACACGGCTACGTACGCTCCGAGCCCAGGCGGCGGAAGAGCTCCGCACGCTGATCGCCACGGACTACCGGCCGGGTGACCGGCTGCCCCCGGAAGCGGAGCTGGCCCGCCGGATCGGCCTGAGCCGCAACACGGTCCGCGAGGCCGTGGCCATCCTCGTCACGGACGGGCTCGTCGAGCGGCGCTGGGGTGTGGGCACCACCGTGCTCGCCCCGGCGCCCCCGGCGTCGTTCAGCGTGACCGACCTCGTCCCCGTCAAGGAGATCATCAGGAGCGCCGGACGCGAACCCGGTCTCTCCCACTGGCACCACGCCTCCGTCAGGCCCGACCCGGAGGTCGCGGCCCGCCTGGACCTGTCCGGGGAGGACCCGGAGACCTGGTACGTCGAGCGCGTCTTCACCGTCGACGGACAGCCCGCGGTCCACCTGCGGGACTGGTGCCTGAAGACCATCGGCGGGCGGCCGGTGGACCTGACCCCGCTGCGGGACGTGGACGTCGACTTCATCGGGCTCGTCCGGGAGCAGTCCGGGGAGACGCTGCACCGGATGGAGGGGAAGATCCAGGCCGCGCTCGCCGGAGAGGCGTTCGCCACCGGCGGGGAGACCGCGCCCGTCCCACTGGTCCAGATCACCCAGACCTGTTTCACGAGCTCGGGCTCGGCGATCGGGTACTCCGTCGTCCAGTTCGACACCGAGGTCGTCGATCTGACGATCCGCCGGGCGTTCAACAACTCGGCAGGATGAGGCGGGCGTTCACAGGGTGACCGGGCGAAGTGCGCCTGGAGGGAACAGGGTTGCCGCCTCCGGCACAGCGGACTCCGGAGCTCCGGTAACGCACCGGTAACGGGCCCTGCCTAGCGTCCGGCTCGTCGATCACCGCACAACTCGGCGGAGATTCGGCGAAGTTCGGACCGCACGGCCACCCCGTGCCCAACCACAGGAGACATCACTCATGTTGCGACACAACGCCTGGCGTGGAGTTCTGGTCGGCGCCACCATGGCCGCCCTGACCGTGGTCGGCTCGGGCGCGGCGAGCGCCGCCGGGGCTCAGGCGGCTGCGGCGTGCCACGTCGACGGGTACGTCTGCATGACCGTGAACGACATCTACGAGCCGACCGTCTACGTCGCCGACGGCGACTCGTACACCTTCCTGCGCGCCTCCGAGGTCACCAGCATCTCGAACGACACGACGATGACGTACTGCTTCGGCGGGGACTACAACTTCTCCGTGGCCCCGGGAGAGTCCGTCGAGGTGCCGCACACCGTGACCGACCTGGAGCCGACGACCGGCCGTTGCCTGTCATGACCTGCCTGACCGCCCCCCGTCACAACGGCCGTGGGGGCGGTCGGCTCTGCCCTCACCCGGCCACCCACCGGTCCAGCCACCCGTACACCGCCTCCTGCATGCCCCTCCCGAACGAATGCCCCACGCCCGGCCAGATCTCGGTGGTGAGGCGGTCGCCGGCTCCCTGGGACTCCCAGACCGCGCGCAGCTTCCGGTAGGCGGCCGTGACCCCGGCGGGCGGGAAGAGGCGGTCCGCGCCGCCGGCCTGGAAGAGGGCCGGCTTCGGAGCGGCGATCGACGCCACGTCCGGGATGTCCAGGTGCCGGTTGAGGCCGGGGTGGAGCATGAAGAAGGCGGACTGGCCGCGCAGGGTGTTGTCGCCCGGGACGAGCATGTGGCGCAGGCAGGTCATCCAGCAGACGGCGACCGCCGCGCGGATGTCGTCGGAGAGGGCGGAGAGCTGCCAGGCCCGGTAGCCGCCCATGGAGAAGCCGAGGGCGGCCACCCGGTGGCTGTCGACCTCGGGCAGTGAGGTGAGGAAGGCCGCCGCGCGGATGTCCTCGTGGGCGGTGAGGCCGGCGAGCGAGGTGCCCAGCTGGAGGAGGTTGGCGGCGAGGGCTTGCTGGTCCTCGTAGGCGAGCGGGCCCCGGTCGCCCCAGCCGAGGGTGTCCACGGCGAGTACGACGTAGCCCCTGGCAGCCAGTTCGTCCCCGGCGAAGCGGCCTCCGTAGTGGCGGTCGGCCCATGCCCGCGCGCGGCGCCCCCGCTCCGGGTGCCCGGAGCGGGGGCGTACGGCCTTCTCCCTGCCGATGGTGAACTCGCCCCCGTGGTCGTGCAGGACGAGCACCGCGGGGAAGGGGCCCGTGCCGTGCGGGACCAGCAGGGAGCCGCGTGCCCGGCCGTACCGGCTCAGGGCGAACTCCACGGTGCGCGCGGTGTACGGGCCCTCGGGGTGCTCGTCGACGGTCACCGGGGCGAACGGTTCGGGGCCGGGACCGGCGGGCTGGAGCAGCGACTCCCCGGCGACGGCGCGTGCCTCGGCGCGCCAGGCCGGGAAGTCTCCCGTGTACCGCTCCCAGGCGAGCGGGAAGGTGAGTTCCTCCCTCAGCCGCTCGTGGAAGGAGGGCAGCACCCGCTCGGTGATCCCGCAGTTCACGCGCAGGGGCGCCAGTCGCCGAGGTAGTCGACCGGGGTGTGGGTGCGGGCCTCGGCCCGGCTGAGCTGCGGCCGGTCGGCGGGGTCGGTGATACGGGCGCCGGGGCCGGTGTTGCGGTACTCGGCGAAGCGCTGGTCCTGCCAGGGGAAGCCCGCGGACATCGTGCCGTAGGGCTCGGCGGCGTCGATCCCGGAGCCGAGGTGGCTCTCGCGGACGGTGAGCATCGGGTGCGCGGTGAGGTCCGACGAGGGCACCCAGGGGCGGGCCAGCTTGTAGTAGCCGTCGGGGGCCGTGCTGGTGACGAATGAGCGCTGGACCAGGTAGCCGTGGGGGTTCGCCCCGGCGGTGCTGGGCGCAAAGACGAAGCCGTAGGGGGCGGCGGCCAGGTCGGTGCGGGCCAGGGTGCGGAAGTGGCAGCGGTCGAAGACCGCGGTGGCGCGGCCGAAGACGAAGTCGACGTCGCCTTCCATGTAGCAGTCGCGGTAGTACTGGCGGGCGAAGGCGGTGAGGGCGAGGGTGTCGGCGTACAGGGTGTCCTGGTGGCCGAGGAAGCGGCAGCCGTAGAAGGCCGAACGGTCGCCCTGCACCTTGATCGCGACGGCCTGGGTGCCGGTGTACTCCGGGTTGTCGGAGCGCAGCCAGTCGTTGGCGAAGGTCACGTCGCGGGCGGTGAAGCCGGCCGCCTGGACGGTGACGGACGCGGATCCGCTGGTGCCCAGGGTGCCGGAGCCGTCGGGCTTCGGGGTGCCGGCCGCGTCGTTGTGGACGATGACGGTGTCGCGCGGGTCGCCGCTCGCCCCGATCAGCGTCAGATCCGCACGGTCGGCGGGGACGGAGAGCTTGCCGCGGTAGGTGCCGGGGGCGATCACCAGGGTCCGGCCGGTGCCGGTGGCCGCGTCGAGGGCGGCGCGTACGTCGGTGAAGTCCCCCCTGCCGTGCGGGTCGACGTAGAGCGTGAGGGCGTCGAGCCGGTGCGAGGGCGATCCGTGGCGTCCGAAGGGACTGCCGGGGCGCGTCGGCCGGCCGGGTGCGGCATGGGCGGCGGGAGATCCCAGGGCGAGGGCCGCACCGGCGCCCGCGAAGAGGGACAGGGCACTGCGTCTGCTGGGCATTGCGGTACTCCTTGCGGGCTTGCGGGTGCTTGCGGTGTGCGGGGAGCCGGTGGGCCGGAGCGGCGCCTTCCGGGGTGCTGGAAGGCGTGCGGTGCCGCTCCGGCCGGTCTGTGGGTCGGCTGACCGACGGGTCAGCGGACCAGGGGCTTGCCCGCGCCGGCGCCGAGGCCGACCAGGAGCGGGACGACGAGCGGGTGGTTGACCTTGGTGCGCAGCGTCGGGGTCCAGCCGGCGCCCGCGGTGAGCTGCTCCTCGGGAACGCCCGCGTTGTGCACGGCGATCAGGTCGGTCTTGCGCCCGTTGACGTAGTTGTTGCCCGCCGTGAGGGAGGACTCGGACCACTTCTTCAGGATCTTGGCCTGGTCGAAGCCGGAGCCGAGCGTGAAGGCGTTCGACTCGGCGACGAGCTTGGACTCCTTCCCGATGCCGTAGGAGTAGCCGTAGACGCTGCCGGTGGTGGCGACGAAGTGGTTGTTGTACGAGTCGACCTGTCCGAAGCGGACGCGGGGCGCGCGCTCGTTGACGTTCTTGAACAGGTTGTGGTGCAGGGTCACACGGAGATGACCGCTGTCGGTGGCACCGGCGCTGTCGCTGTTGCCGATGAGCATCGTCTTGTCGTGGTCCTTGAGGACGTTCCACGAGACGGTGACGAGGTCGGCGCCGCGCACGATGTCGAAGAGGCCGTCGTGCTGCTGGAAGAGCTCGTCGAAGTAGCGGGGCTGCTCGGAGTCGGGCCGGTCACCGTCGCTGAAGGTGTTGTGGTCGACCCAGACGTGGGTGGAGCCGTAGACGACGAGGTTGTCGTACTCGGAGTTCCAGTGGCCGGTCTCCCCGTCGGTGGGGTCCCACTGCGGGAAGCAGTCGTAGGTGTCCTCGAAGGAGATGTTGCGGATGATGACGTTGGAGACGCCCTTGACCTGGAGGCTGGCCCCGATGACCGTGGCATCCTTGCCCACACCGACGAGGGTGGTGTTGGACGGGACGTTCACGTTGACTGCGGCGGCCTGGAGCGCGGCGGAGGCCACGCGGGCGTCCTCCAGCGGCCCCGAGGGGACCTCCTCCCGGCCCCAGACGGCCGGGTCGTAGGCGGCCAGGTACTTCTCCAGGGTGTAGCCGTCCTGCTGGTACGCCTCGCAGCCGATCGGGGTGCCCTCGGCGTCGGAGTTCCCGTGGATGGTGCCGGCGATTCTGATGATCTTCGGCGCGTCGCCCGCCTCCTCGAAGGCCGCGATGAGCTCGGCCCGGTTGGTGACGGTGTAGACGTGGTCGGGGGTGGCCTTCGCGCCGCCGGTGGTGGAGCCCTCGGCGGACGCCCAGCCGTCACCGGCAGGGAGCACGGAACGCTCGATGCCCTTCCCGTGGACGGTCGCCTGGGCGGGGACGGTCACGGCGAGGGCGAGCGAGGCGGTTCCCAGCACCACGGCGATGGCGCGGGTGTGTCTCATACGTGCGGGCATGGCTGATCCCTAACTGTCGTACGTGGAAGAAGTGGAGGAGATCCGGGAAAGGCGGGGCCGGTGGCACCGGCCCCGGTGGCGGAGGATCAGGCCTGCGGCCAGGTGATCCACTCCGCGGGCACCTCGGAGTCGAGGCGGCGAAGGTCCCGAGGGGCGAGCACGCGCTTCTCGCGCAGGGCGCGGGCGGTCATCCTGGCCACCTCGATCGCTCCCTCGGGCCGGAAGTGGGTGTTGTCCTGGCGGCCGTCGGGGTAGTTCGGCGACTCGCCGGGCTCCAGCCAGTTGAAGTACGCCTCGGTCCCGTCGGGGCCGAGTTCCTGCCAGCGGGCCAGCGAGACCGCCTGCATGTCGAGCAGTGCCACGCGGTCCTCCGAGGCCAGGGCGCGCATGGCCGCGGGGTACTCACCGTGGGTGGGCGAGGCAGTTCCGTCCGCGGCGAAGCGGCGGCGCTCGACCGGTGTGACGAGTACGGGCTCGGCGCGCCGGGCCCGGGCGCCCTTGACGTACTGGCGCAGGTACTCCTGGTAGGTGGTGTACGGGTCCGTGCCGCGGGCGGGGTCCTCGGTCTTCTCGTCGTTGTGACCGAACTGGATGAGGACGATGTCGCCCGGGCGGACGCCTTCGAGGAGGGCGGTGAGCCTGCCCTCGTCGATGAAGCTCTTGGAACTGCGGCCGTTCATCGCGTGGTTGGCGACGGCGAGGCCGTGGCCGAGGAAGAACGGGAGGGCCATGCCCCAGCCGGTCTCGGGCGCGGCGTCGGCGTACTTCTGTGCGGCCGTCGAGTCGCCGGCGATGTGGAGCGTCCTGGAACGGGGCCTTCCGCCGCTGCCGCCGTGGGCGAGCGCGGGGGTGGCGCTGAGCGCGAGGGGCAGCGCGAGGAGCGCGGCTGCCGTCCTTCTGCGGGTGAGTGACACAGTCTGACTGCCTCTCTCGGAGGACACATCTCGAAGGAGGAACGTGAGGTGGTGCCGGTGGAGGACGCGGCACCGAGGGGGGTGTGGGTGGTGCGAGGAACCGGCGGCGGGGTGCGACCCGGACCGCCGCCGGTCCCCCGGTCATGGGGGCCGTCCGCGGGGACGACCGGTCAGCCGTTACCCAGTTCCTTCCACTCCTTCTGGGCGGCGTTCAGCTCTTCGGCCATCTTGTCCAGGAAGGCCTTGGCCGTGACCTTGCCGAGGAGCAGCTTCTGGAACTCGGGCTCGTTGTCGGCCTTGCTGATGTTGTTCCAGTCGGGCAGGTAGTACGGCAGGTCGACGATCTTGGTGGAACCGTCGGTGAGCGCCTTCGCGGCGAGCGCGGTGGGCTCGGTCTGGGAGATCCAGGGGTCCTTGGCCGCCTCGGTGTTGGCCGGGATCGCGCCCGCGGACTCGTTCCACTTGCTGTTCGACTCGTGCGAGGCGGCGAACTCGATGAACTTCCAGGCCGCGTTCTTGTTCTTGCTGGACCGGAACAGGCCGAGACCGTCGACGGGGTTGGAGACCTGGACGCGGGTGCCGCCGTCCCCGATCGGCGCGGGTATGCCGCGGAACTTGTCCTCGCCGAGGGCCTTCAGGTGGTCCTGGTAGGAGCCGAGGTTGTGGCTGAGCATCCCGATGGTGCCGGAGTCCCACTGGGCGACCATCTTGGTGAAGTCGTTGTTGACGTCGGCGGACGGCGTCGTCTTCTTGAAGAGGGCGGCGTACTTCTCCAGCGCCGCGACGTTCTTCGGGTCGTTGAGGGTGGTCTTGTCGCCGTCCCAGAACTCGGTGATGCCGGTCTGGCCGTAGATCGCGTCCAGCGCCTGCGCGATGGAGCCGGCGCCGCCGCGGATGGTGTAACCGAACTTGTTCTTCTTGGTGTCCGTCAGCTTCTCGGCGGCCTCGTAGAACTTCGGCCAGGTGGTGGGCTCTTCGAGACCGGCCGCCTTGAACAGGTCGGTCCGGTACCAGAGGGCGCCGTTGTTGGCGGAGGTGGGCACGGAGTAGAGGTCGTCGCCGCGGCCGGCCGCCGCTCTGACGCTCTCGACCATGCCCTCGACGAGCTTGCCCTTGAGCGCGGACCCGTCCAGGCGGTCGTTGACCGGCTCCAGCGCCTCCTGGGACACCATGCTGGCCAGGTACGCGGTGCCGACGCCGCCGACGTCGGGAAGGCCGCCACCGGCGATGGCGGTGTCGTACTTGGACTGGACGTCGGCGATCGGGATCGGGACGTACTTGACCTTGATGTCAGGGTTCTCCTTCTCGAAGTCCTTGATGATCTCGGTCCAGATCGCCGTGCGCGGGCCACCGTTGTTGTCCCAGAAGGTGATCTCGCCCTTGCCGCTGCCCTCGGTGCCGGAGCTGCTGCCGTCGTCGCCACAGGCGGTGGCCCCGAGGGCCAGGACCGCCGTGAGGGACACCGCGGTCGCGGCACGCCCCCGGAGCGTCTTCGAGATGTTCATGTCGGCTCTTCTCTCTCGGATCTGTACGCGTGCGTGGGGGGAGGTTCAGTGGTTCGTGCGGTGCGGTGCCGGTGCGCCGGTCCGCGTGGGGCCGGCTCGCACGTGGCGTCGGCCCGGCGGAGATGCCGGACGGCCCCGTGGCGGCTGTTTCCGACGGCCACCGTCCCGGCCCCGGGCACGCGGGGAGGCCGCGGCGAGGGTGAAGGCGGTGAACGGTGTTCTCGCTCTGGTGCGCTCGGTACGGAGGTGCGTCATTGCGGCTCCCATACAGCGGTGCGGAGATCAGGCGGTTGGAGGTCTTCCGGTGGTGCTGAATTCGGTGAAGCGGGCCGTCCCGGCGGCGCCGTCGCCGGCCGGAGCGGTGGCGAAGAGGCCGAGCAGGGCCCCGACCCAGCGCCACGGGGTGGCGGCGAAGACCTGGCCGGACGGCTGGAACCCGGTCCCGTCGCCGGTGTCGGCGTGGAAGCGGCAGCGTGCGCCCCGGGTGACCTCGATCCGGACCCGGACACCGGGCCCGGGTGCGGGCCGGGAGTACTCGGCGTCCCGTTCGTGCTCGGCCACGGATTCGGCGTAACGGTGCACGAGCCTGGGCGTGCCGTCGGCCCCGGCCTCAAGGCCGATCCACGAGAAGGCGTCGCCGAGTACGGCGAGGCCGGCCTTGGCCCCCGGTACGGCGGAGCCCAGGGTGATCGCCACCTCGGCGGTGAACTCCTCGGCGGGCAGCCGCTGCGTCAGGATGCTGGGCAGGGCCCGCAGATCGTGGGCGTAGGCGGTGCGTACGCAGCTCAGGTGGAGGCCGTCGCCCTCGTGGTCGACCGTCCAGCCCGGCTGCGGGTTGGCCGTCCACTGCCATTGGGGTCCGTACCGCCCGCCGGGGAAGCCGTCGCCGGAGGCGGGCGCCACGGCGGCCTGGTCGGGGGCCTTCGGGCGGCGGTGCGTGAGGACGGGTTCCCCCTCGTCGCCGATGACCGGCCAGCCGTCGGCGTCCCAGCGCATCGGCTGGAGGTGCACGACGCGGCCGTAGGCCCCGCGCTCCTGGAAGTGCAGGAACCAGTCCTCACCGGCGGCGGTCCTGACCCAGCCGCCCTGGTGCGGGCCGTTGACCTCGGTGCCGCCCTGGGCGAGGACGACCCGCTCCTCGTAGGGGCCGTCGAACGTCCGCGACCTGAAGGCACCCTGCCAGCCGGTCTCCACTCCCCCGGCCGGGGCGAGGATCCAGAACCAGCCGTCGTGACGGTAGAGCTTGGGGCCCTCCAGGGTGAACCAGCCCGGGATCGTGTCGGCGTCGATCAGGGTGGTGCCCTCGTCGAGGAGTTCGCGCCCGTCGGGGCTCATCCGGTGGCCGGTCAGGCGGTTCTTGATGCCGGAGCGGGACTTGGCCCACGCGTGCACCAGGTACGCCTCGCCGGTCTCCTCGTCCCACAGGGGGCAGGCGTCGATCAGGCCCTTGCCCGCCTTGAGCAGGTGCGGCTCGCTCCAGGGACCGTGCACGGACTCGGCGTTGATCTGCTGGATACCGTGGTCGGGGTCGCCCCAGAAGATCCAGAAGCGTCCGGCGTGGTGGCGCAGGGAGGGGGCCCACACACCGCAGTCGTGGCGGGGCACCGCGAAGTCGGTCTCCGGCGCGAGCCGGTCGAGGGCGTGGCCGACGAGCGTCCAGTTGACGAGGTCGCGGGAGTGCAGCAGCGGCAGGCCCGGGACGCGGCCGAAGCTGGACGCGGTCAGGTAGTGGTCGTCTCCGACGCTGACGACGTCCGGGTCCGACCAGTCCGCGTTCAGGACCGGGTTGCGGTAGGTGCCGTCCCCGAGGTCGGCTCTCCAGGGCATGGTCATCCCGCGACCGCCTTGCGGACGAGGGCCGCGGCGGCGTCACGGCCGAGGCGTCCGTCGGCGACGACCGTGACGACACGGCGTACGACGGTGGCTCCGGCGGCGACGGGAAGCCTCCGGTCGGCGGCGAGGGAGGAGCCGACCCCCGGGTACTCGGTGGTCCGCACGAACCACGGGTCCCTCCGGGTCTCCTCGGTCGCCCCGGCGAAGACGAGGGTCCAGCCGTCCCCGGCGAGGGCCAGCCAGTCGGCCGCCCTGCCGTGCACGGCCTCCTCGCCGTCGAGCGTTCCGCTGAAGACGTCCGGTGCCTGCGGCTCCTTGGGCGCGCGCCAGAAGAACCCGCCGTACCCGGCACCGGGCCGGCCGTTCGTGGCGGGGCTCCCGATGGACAGGTCCGCGCCGCTCCGGTTGGTGAGGGAGAAGGAGAAGTCCAGCGCCCAGGCGGTGTCGGTGAGCTCGGCGGCGGCCACCGTGCGGTGCTCACGCAGGAGTTCGGAGCCGTCGGCCTCCCAGCTGAGCTCCTCGACGAACCCGTCGGGGTCGCGGAGCTTCCAGCCGAGGTGACGTTGCGTGCCGTGGTTGTCGAGCTCGGTGGGGCCCTGGTCGCGGACGTAGGTGCGTCCGCCCCAGAAGTTGTGTCCGGCCACGTCGGGCACGGCGACGGAGGCGCCGAGGTGGTGGATGTGGTCGGCCGGGCGCTCCTCGGTCACGGGGGTGCCCGAGAGGGTGGTGACGGGGTGGAGGTATGGCCGGCCGTTCGTCTCGGTCCGGTAGCTGTAGCGGCCGACGGGACGTCCGGCGCAGCTGAGGAGTGCGGTGGTCATGAGGTGCTCACCTCGCTCGGTCGCGCCCAGGAGGCGCCCAGTTCGGAGTAGAGGGTGAGGGTGTCCGCCGCGGCTGCGACGGCCCCGTCGATGCCCCGCACGACGCGCCGGACGCCGTCGCCGCGGTCGGCGGGCCGGGTGTACCAGACGCTCTCGGGCAGCGGGCTGGGGTCGGGGGCGGTGCGTACGGCTTCGAGGACGCGCATGAACGCGCCGGTCCGCTCGGGCGGGACGAGGAGCTCGGTGCCGTGCTCCAGGTGGTCGACGAGGTTCTCCAGGAGGTCGGTCCTTCCGTGCACCGCCTCCTCCGGGCCGTGTCCGGCGCGCTGGACGAGGACCCGGTCCTGCTTGTACCAGAAGGTGATGCGCCCGTGCTCGCCGTGGACGATGACGTACGGTTCCCCGGCCTCCTCCGCGCAGAGGGTGACGGCGACGGTCACCGGCATCCCGTCGGTGGTGGTGATCCGGACGCAGCTGGTGTCGTCGGCCTCGATGTCGTGGGCGCGGAAGAGTTCGGTCTCGATGGAGGCCACGTCCTCGGCGGTCCCCCGGCCGGCGAGTTCGAGCGCGGTGGCCACGGCGTGGGCCAGCGGGTTGGTGAGCACCCCGTCGACCACGTCTGTCGAGCCCATCCTGCGACGGCCCGCCCAGGGCGCCCGCCTGAAGTAGACGTCGTCGCGTACCCAGGCCCCGGCCGCGCCGATCCCCCGGACCGCGCCGATCGCCCCGGAGTCCACGAGCTCCTTGATGGCGGCCACGGCGTGCGAACCGAACGACTGGAAGCCGATCTGGCAGGCGACGCCCGCCTCCCGGACCCCGGCGGCCATGCGGGAGTAGTCGTCCCAGGTGGCGGCGGGGGGCTTCTCCAGGAGGAGGTGGACGCCCCGGGCGGCTGCCGTCAGGGCCAGCGCGGTGTGGGTCGGGATGGGCGTGCAGATCACCGCGGCGCGCGCACCGGTGGAGTCCAGGAGCGCCCCGAAGTCCGAGGACTGCTCGGGCATCTCCCCTGCGAACACGTCGAGTTCGGCGTCGGTCAGCGGGGTCAGCTCGCAGATCCCGGCGAGCCTGACCAGACCCTGGTGCTGGAGCCGGCGGATGTTGGCGAGGTGCCAGCGGCCGTGGCCGCGGGCGCCGGCCAGGACGATCGGTACGGGGGTGGTCCCGCTCATCGGTCCGCCCTCCCCGCTCCTGCTCCGCGGGGCGCGGTACGCGTACGGCAGTCGGGGGTCATGTCCGTCATCCCTTCACGGCGCCGGCGCTGAAGCCGGTGATGAGCCACTTCTGGATGAAGGCGAAGACGATCACCACGGGCACCGCGGCGATGACTCCGCCGGCGGCCAGCGCCCCCAGGTCGACGCTGTCGGCGCCGATCAGGGTGTTCAGGCCGACCGGGATCGTCTGCTTGTCCTGCTCGCTGAGGAACATCAGGGCGAACAGGAAGTGGTTCCAGCTGTGGACGAAGGCGAACGACCCGACCGCGATCAGTCCGGGCCGCAGCAGCGGCAGGACGACGGCGCAGAAGGCCTTGAAGCGCGAGCAGCCGTCCACCCAGGCGGCCTCTTCGAGGGAGACCGGGACGTTCTTGATGAAGCCGCTGATCAGGATGATCGACAGGGGCAGCTGGAAGACGGTCTCCGCGATGACGACGCTCCCGAGGGAGTTGATCATCTGGAGGTTCTTGAAGATCTCGAAGAGCGGCACGAGCATCAGGGCGCCCGGGATGAACTGCGAGCAGAGCAGCGCGAGCATGAAGCCGCTCTTGATCTTGAAGTCGAACCGGGCCAGCGCGTAGCCGCCCGCCAGGGCCACCAGGGTCGTGGCGATGAGCGTCGCGACTCCGACGATCATGCTGTTCTGGAAGAAGACGGCGAAGCTGCGCTCGTTCCAGACCTTGGAGAAGTGCTCCCCCGTCATCGGCCAGGGCACCAGCGAGGTGGAGCCGGCGGGCCGTACGGCGAAGAGGAACATCCAGTAGAACGGGATGAGCGTGAAGAGCAGGTAGAGGCCGAGCGGCAGGTAGATCTGCCAGCGCGGTACGTCGTCGAAGGCACGCTCGCGCTTGGCGCGGCGGTGCGAGGAGGGCGGCGGGGTGTCGTTCCCGCGGGACGACCCGGAGGTGCGGGCGTCGTTCTTCTCTACGAGTGCGGCAGTCACTTGTGGTCGCCTCCGAACTTGCTCAGGCGCAGATAGACGATCGAGCAGAAGAGGAGGATCACGAAGGCGACGGTGGTGAGCGCGGACGCGTACCCGAAGTCGTGGCCCTCGATGCCGGTATTGGCGACGTAGAGCGGGAGTGTGGTGGTCTCTCCGGCCGGTCCGCCCCCGGTGAGGGTGTAGAGCAGGTCGACGTTGTTGAACTCCCAGACCCCGCGCAGCAGGGTGGCCAGGATGATCGCGTCGCGCAGGTGCGGGAGGGTGATGTGGAAGAACTGCCGCATCCGGCCCGCGCCGTCGACCGCGGCCGCCTCGTACAGCTCCTTGGAGACGGACTGCAGGTCGGCGAGGATCAGGATGGCGAAGAAGGGTACACCGCGCCAGAGTTCCGAGACGGTGGCCGCCCAGAAGACGGTGCCGGTGTCGGAGAGGACCGAGGTGCCGTACTCACCGATGCCGGCGTCCGCGAGGTAGCGGCTGAAACCGGTGGAGGAGTTGTAGAGCAGGATCCAGATGGTGCTGGTGAGCACGCCGGAGACGGCCCAGGGCGAGAAGACCATCGCGCGGGATATGCCGCGGCCGATGAAGGTCTGGTTCACGATCAGCGCGAGCGCGAGGCCGAGCGCGAGCTGCAGCGTCACCTGGGTGAAGACCCACTGGGCGCTGAAGCCGAGCGTGGACCAGAACTGGTCGTCCTCGGTGAAGATCCGGGTGAAGTTGTCGAGGCCCGCGAAGCCGTTCCGCCAGGGCTTGGTGACGTTGTAGTTCTGCAGGCTGTAGTAGAAGACGCTGACCACCGGGTAGGCGATGAAGCCCAGCATCAGCAGGCCCGCGGGCGCGATCAGCAGGTACGGCAGGCGGCGGGAGCCGGCCGAACGGCGCCTGGGCGCCTTCCCCTTCGGGGGCGGTGTGGCCACGGCTACGGATTGGGCCATGACGCGTCTCCGATCTCTGGAAGTGCTGGATGTGCCGTGCGTTCGGTGCAGGTGCAAGCGCTTGCCGCATCCCGTTCGGTATCCCGGACGGATCGGTGCGCGGAATTCTCTTCGCCCGGTTCAGCCCGCGTAGGGGTCGGGCACCTCTCCCGGCCTGGACAGGAATGTGAAGTCGCATCCCGTGTCGGCCTGGGTGATCTGGTCCTGGTAGAGCGCTCCGTATCCCCGCCCGTAGCGGGCGGGCGGTGCGGTCCACGCGGACCTGCGGAGCTCCAGCTCCTCGTCGGAGATCTCGAGGTGGAGCAGCCGTGCCTCCACGTCGAGGGTGATGAGATCGCCGGTGCGGACCAGGGCGAGCGGCCCGCCGACGAACGACTCGGGTGCGATGTGCAGGACGCAGGCCCCGTAGCTGGTGCCGCTCATCCGGGCGTCGGAGAGCCGCACCATGTCCCGTACGCCCTGCTTCAGCAGGTAGTCGGGGATCGGCAGCATGCCGTACTCGGGCATCCCAGGTCCGCCCTTGGGGCCGGCGTTGCGCAGCACCAGGACGTGGTCGGGGGTGAGGGCCAGCTCAGGGTCGTTGATCCTGCGCTGCATCTCCTTGTAGTCGTCGAAGACGACCGCGGGTCCGGTGTGGCGCAGCAGGTGCGGTTCGGCGGCGATGTGCTTGATGACCGCGCCGTCCGGGCAGAGGTTGCCGCGCAGGACGGCGACGCCTCCCTCCTCGGCCAGCGGGTTGTCGCGCTCCCGGATGACCTCGGAGTTGTGGACGAGCGCCCCGTCGAGCTGCTCGCGCATCGTGCGGTGCGTGACGGTGGGGCGGTCGAGGTGGAGCACGTCGGTGAGGCGGGCAAGGAACCCGGGGAGCCCTCCGGCGAAGTGGAAGTCCTCCATCAGGTATTTCCCGCCGGGGCGGAGGTTGGCGAGGACGGGCACGGTGCGCGCGATGCGGTCGAAGTCGTCCAGGGTGAGCTTCACCCCGGAGCGGCCGGCCATCGCGATCAGGTGGATGACGGCGTTGGTGGAGCCGCCGAGGGCCAGGACCGTGGCGACGGCGTCCTCGTACGCGTCCGCCGTGAGGATCTTCGAGAGCTTCAGCTGACGCCACACCAGGTCGACGATCCTGATCCCGGACTGTGCGGCCATGCGGTCGTGCCCGGAGTCCACCGCGGGGATGGACGAGGCACCCGGCACGGTGACGCCGAGGGCCTCGGCGGCGGCGGTCAGGGTGGAGGCGGTGCCCATCGTCATGCAGTGGCCCGGGGAGCGGGCGAGGCCGTTCTCCAGCTCGCCCATCTCGCAGTCGCCGATGAGTCCGGCCCGCTTGTCGTCCCAGTACTTCCACATGTCCGTGCCGGAGCCCAGGACCTCGTTGCGCCAGTGGCCCGGCAGCATCGGGCCGGCCGGCACGAAGACCGTGGGCAGGTCGACGGAGGCGGCGCCCATCAGCAGGGCCGGCGTGGACTTGTCGCAGCCGCCCAGCAGGACCGCCCCGTCGACGGGGTAGGAGCGGAGCAGTTCCTCCGTCTCCATCGCCAGCATGTTGCGGTAGAGCATCGGGGTGGGCTTCTGGAAGGTCTCCGAGAGTGTGGAGACCGGGAACTCCAGGGGGAAGCCGCCGGCCTGCCAGACGCCCCGCTTGACCGCCTGCGCGCGGTCGCGCAGGTGGACGTGGCAGGGGTTGATGTCGGACCAGGTGTTGAGGATCGCGATGACCGGCTTGCCCAGGTGCTCCTCGGGGAGGTAGCCGAGCTGCCGGGTGCGGGCGCGGTGGCTGAACGAGCGAAGTCCGTCGGTGCCGTACCACTGGTGGCTGCGCAGGTCCTCGGGGGCGATGCGGCCGTCGGTGCCGTCGGTGTGCATGTCCGTCATATCGACCACCCCGCGACCAGGTCCGCGACCTCGGCGCGCTGTTCGTCTGGCAGCACCCGGCTCGGCGCCCGTACGTCGCGGCGGCAGAGCCCGAGTGCGGAGAGGGCCTCCTTGACGACCGTCACGTTGTTGGCGGACTGCCGGTCGGCGCGCAGGTCCTCGAAGCGCCGGATCTGCTCCCAGACCTTCATCGCCGCGAGGTAGTCGCCCGCCCGCAGTGCCTCAAGCATCGCGAGCGAGACCCCGGGGGCGACGTTGACGAGCCCCGAGGTGAAGCCGGTGGCGCCGGTGGCGAAGTAGGAGGGGGCGTAGAGCTCGGCGAGCCCGGCGACCCAGACGAACCGCTCCAGGCCGGCGTCCCGGGCGAACGCGCCGAAGCGGGCGGCGTCCGGGACGGCGTACTTCACGCCGATGACGTTGGGGCAGCTGTCGGCGAGCTCGGCGAGACGCTCACCGGCGAGGAGCGGGTTGCGGATGTAGGGGACGACCCCGAGGCCGGGGACGGCCTCGGCGATGGCCCGGTGGTAGTCGACCCAGCCGTCCTGCGAGACGTAGGGGTGGACCGGCTGATGGACCATCAGCATCTGTGCCCCGTGGTCCCTGGCGTGCTCGGCGGCGGCCACCGCGGTGGGCACGTCGTGTCCGACGCCCACGAGGACGGTGGCCCGGTCGCCGGTCTCCTCGATGGTCAGTTCGGTGACGGTGCGCCGCTCGTCGGGGGTGAGTGCGTAGAACTCACCGGTGTTGCCGTTCGGGGTGACGATGCGGACGCCGCCGTCGAGGAGCCGTCGCAGCAGGGCGCGGTGCGCCGGGATGTCGATGCTCCCGTCCTCGGTGAACGGGGTCACCGGGATCGCGACAACGTCTGCGAGGGCCGCCTTCAGCGGTGAGAAGTCCATGCGGACCGACCTTTCGTCGAGGTGCTGGTGATCCTTGGCCAGCTGATGCTTCACGCCGCCCCGCCCCCGTCCACGTCGTCGGGGAAGGCGCGGCGCACGAACGATGCGATGTGGTCGTGCAGGGCCGCCACGGCGGCCGCCGCGTCGTCGGCGAGGGCGAGCCGCAGGATCTCGCGGTGCTCGGCCGCCTCACGCTCCCAGCTCGGGATCGTCGACCACGCGACGGTCGACACGAGTGCGGCCTGGTCGCGGATCTCGTCGAGCATCCGGGCGAGCAGCGGGTTGCCGCAGGGGATGTACAGGGCGCGGTGGAAGTCCCGGTTGGCGAGCGACCTGTCGGCCTTGTCGACCGCCGAGTCGGCGCGCTCCAGGGCTTCCTGGGCCGCCTCCAGCGACGCCTTGCGGGTGATGGTGCGGCGCAGCGCCTCGGGCTCCAGGAGCAGGCGTACGTCGTACACCTCGCGGGCCATCGTCGCGTCGACGAGCCGTACGGTGGCGCCCTTGTACTGGCTCATGACCACGAGTCCGGTGCCGGCGAGCGTCTTCAGGGCCTCGCGTACGGGGGTCTTCGACACCCCGAACTGCGCGGCGAGTTCGGTCTCCACGAGCGCCTGTCCCGGCATCAGCTGCGCGGTGAGGATCGCGTGCTTGATCGCCTCCAGCACGTACTGGGTCCTGGAGGGAATGGGGGCCGGCGCAAAGGTCATGGATCAGAGCTCTCGCATCTCGCGTATCGCGTCTCATATATGACGTACGAAGTACGACGCGATGAAGCTAGAGCGGTACGAATGTTTCGTCAACGCTTCTGGCAAAAGAAGTTCGCAGAACTCGGAACTGGTCCGCGCGCGGGCCGCCCGGCCCGCCCGGCCCGGAAACGGCAAGAAGCGCAGGTCCCCGGCCTGGTGCCGGGGACCTGCGCTAGGGGGAGTCGTCGATGGGCGCGGGTCAGCCTCCGCGGATGGCCGAGAGGGCGTCGCCGACCGCGCTCAGGTCCGGCCCGGAGGCCAGGCCCGCGTGGTAGAGCCGGAGTTCACCTGCGCCGAGCGAGGCCGCGTGCGCGGCGTCCCGGGCCAGCGTGGAGGGACTCCCGCCCATGCCGGTGACCACGTTGAAGTTGGCCGCGACCACCCCGGACAGCCCGGCGTACGGGCCCAGCACGGCCTCACGCGCGGCGTCGCCACCGGTGCAGGGCAGCACGACACCGTCCGCCGTGGACAGGATGTGCGCGGGATCGGTCCCGACGTTGGCCCCGGTGCGATAGGGGGCGGGGTCGGCGTGCAGCAGGACCTGGAAGCCCGGCTCCGGCGCCGCGTCCCGCACTGCGGCGACGGCGGCCTCCTGGAGGCCCCTGGCGACCTGGACCCGCCATCGCAGGGAGGCGTCTGCGAGTCCGGCGCCGAGCAGCTTCTCCACCCCTGCCCAGCCCTGTTCCGCGGAACCGGTCCCCGCCCATACGGGTTCCAGGGCGCGGCGCACCCCGGCACGCAGCTCGTCCGGGTCCAGATCCACGCCGGCGTAACCGGCCCGGCAGTCCGCGCAGAAGCAGAGGGACATCAGGTACTGCGCCGCGTCACCGAGGGCGACCCCGGAGACCTTGTCGTGGGCGTGCAGATGGGCGAAGCCGTACCAGCCGCAGGACTCCAGCTCGGTCCCCGACGCCCCGGGGCGCGCGGCCGCCTCCGCCGCCAGGTCCACCAGGTAGGCCCGGACGGCGGGCTGGGCGATGCACGGCGCCCAGGGGTAGCGGTCGCCGTATGCGTTGACCACCGAGGTGTCCGGATGCTCCGCGCCCAGGCGGGAGTTGTGCGCGAGGACGACCCAGGAGTGCACCTGGAGACCGGCGTCCGCGAGGATGCCGGCCGCCTCGGCGTAGGGATCCTCCCCCGCCACCCAGGTCTGCCGGTAGGGACGCAGCACGCGCCCCTCCCAGCGGCCGGGGTCCGGCGGATAGAGCACCGCAGCGTGTTCGGCGGTGACGATCCGCCGGCCGGGGTGGCGCGGGGTCAGGGCGCGGGTGGAGTGGTAGGCGGACGCCAGCGTCACCTGCTCGACGCCGAGCTCCGCGATGCGGCCGGCGGCGTCCGGGTCCCCCACGACGTCCCAGGGGTACAGAAAGGCTGAGGCCTTCACCCGGCCTCCCCCGCACGGTACTTCTCCAGCAGCGCCCGGCCGTCCGCGATGATCGCGGCGAGTGCCTCGACGTGCTCGGCCGGAGGCTCGGTGAGCGGGGTGCGCACGGGGCCGACGTCCAGCCCCTCCATGCGGACCGCCGCCTTCACCAGGGAGACCGCGTAACCGTGGCCCTTGGAGCGGAGTTCGACGAGCGGCCGGTAGAAGTGGTCGAGCAGCGCGTTGACCTGGTCGTCGTCGCCGCTCTCCAGCGCCCGGTAGAACGCGAGGGCGATGTCGGGGGCGAAGGCGAAGACGGCCGAGGAGTAGAGGGTGACCCCGATGCCCCGGTAGGCGAGGCCGGTGAGCTCCGCGGTGGGCAGCCCGTTGAAGTACAGGAAGTCCTGTCCCGGCAGACCGGTGCGCACGGCGCTGACGATGCGCTGCATCAGGTCGAGGTCGCCGTACCCGTCCTTGAGGCCGATGATCCCGGGGGTTCGTGCCAGGGCGACGACGGTCTCCGGGGTGAACACGGCGTTGTCGCGCTGGTAGACGACCGTCTCCAGGGAGGTGGCCGCGGCGAGCGCGGTGTAGTGCGCCAGCAGCCCTTCCTGGCCGGCGACGACGAGATAGGGGGGCATGGCGAGGAGGCCGTCCGCGCCGGCCTCCTCGGCGAGCTTCGCGTACCGGATCGCGAGCGCCGTGCCGTATCCGGCTCCCGCCACCACGGGCACCTGTCCCGCGGTCTCCTCCACGGCGGCCTCGACGACGAGGCGGAACTCGTCCGGATCGAGGGCGTGGAACTCGCCGGTGCCGCAGCAGGCGAAGACGGCGGCGGCACCGGCGTCCACGCCCTTGCGCACGTGCGCGCGGAAGGCGTCGAGGTCGACGGCGCCGTCCGGCCCGTACGCGGTGACGGGGAAGAAGAGCGGCCCGGCGGTGTCGGTGAGCCGGGCGGCGAGGGGGGCTGAGGTCACGGGCGCTCCCTGAGCGGTTCAGGCGTGCACAATTATGATCGGTGTCCATATTTCTGAACAATGCCACGCTAAGGCAGCCGCGCGCCGCCGGTCAAGGCATGGAGGCGCGACCCGGGACGAACCCGGCGAACGCGCGCGACACTTGACGTGATCCGCCGAAACTTCTTAGCGTGTCCACGCATGTGAATGCGGTCCACGGATTTGACGTACCGGGCGGCTGTCCGGCTCCCGCGTACCACGCGTACCTTGCTGTCCGTACCCACCGGACCCGGCCCGGGCCCCCGCAGCACCGCATCCGTCCGCACGTCGCGCCCCGCGCCCGCACCGAGGAGAACCCGTATGCCCGTTCCCCGCACCGTCCTTCTCACCGGCGCAGCCGGCGGCCTCGGCACCCTGATGCGGGGGCTGCTCCCCGCGTACGGGTACGACCTCCGGCTCTTCGACGTGACCCCCATCGAGGGCGAGCCGGGGGCGATCACCGCCGACCTCGGCGACAAGGCCGCGCTGCGGGAGGCCGTGCGGGGCGTGGACGCGATCGTCCACCTCGCCGGAATCTCCCTGGAGTCCTCCTTCGACAAGATCCTGCGCTCCAACATCGAGGGCACCTACAACCTCTACGAGGCCGCGCGCGAGGAAGGCGTGAAGCGCATCGTCTTCGCCTCGTCCAACCACGCCATCGGCTACACCCCGCGTCCGCTTCCGGGTGACCCGCTGATCCCGGTCGACACCCCCCGTCGCCCCGACACCTTCTACGGTCTGTCGAAGTCCTTCGGCGAGGACCTCGCGCAGTTCTACTGGGACAAGCACGGCGTCGAGACCGTCTCCGTGCGCATCGGCTCCTGCTTCATGGAGCCGACGTCGGTTCGGATGCTGTCCGTGTGGATGAGCCCCGGCGACGGGGCCCGCCTCTTCCACGCGGCCCTCACCGCCGAGGACGTGCGGCACACCGTGGTCTACGGCTCCTCGGCCAACACCCGGCTGTGGTGGGACCTGACCTCGGCGCGCTCGCTCGGCTACGACCCGCAGGACGACTCCGAGCAGTACGCCGAGAAGCTCGTCGCCGAGCACGGTGAGCTGGACCCCGGGAACCCCGAGCACGCCCACCTCGGCGGCCACTTCGTCACGAACCCCCCGATCTGGCCCTACTGACGTCCTCGCCCGCACAGGGGGCGGGCGAGGACCGATGAGTTCCCCCGTGTCCACGGGTCGACAACACGACCGGCCTACGGCGCCCGCGCGAGTGACCGCCGTAGCATCACCGGTCGGACCTGTTGGCAGCGAGACACGGGGAACCCCGATGCGCACTCTGATCAGCACCGCTTTCATCTCCCTCGACGGCGTCGTCGAAGCCCCGGGCGGCGAGCCCGGATACCGGAACTCGGGGTGGACGTTCAAGGACGTCGACTTCCTCCCCGAGGCGTACGAGCTCAAGGGCCGGGAGCAGAAGGAGGCCTCGGCGATGCTGCTGGGCCGGGCCAGCTACGAGGCCTTCAGCCAGGTGTGGCCCGGCATGGAGGAGTTCGCCGACTACAAGGTCATGCCGAAGTACGTCGTCTCCACCACGCTCACCGACGACGCCCTGGTGACCGACTGGGGCGACACCACGATCCTCCGGTCCCTCGACGACGTCGCCGCGCTGAAGCGGACCGAGGGCGGGCCGATCATCGTCCACGGCAGCGCCACCCTCAACCAGGGCCTCTCGGACGCCGGCCTCGTCGACCGCTACCACCTGCTCGTCTTCCCGCTCCTGCTCGGCGCGGGCAAGAGGCTGTTCAGCGCCACCGACAAGGACACCCAGAAGCTCCGGCTCGTCGAGCACGAGACCTATGCCAACGGGCTGCAGAAGAACGTCTTCGACGTCGTCCGCTGAGTGCCGCCGCCCCGGCGGGTCCGGAAACCCCGCGACGGCCCGCCGCGGGCCGGGCACCATACACGCATGCCGAGACCTTCCGGATTCGCGTACGAGCAGCACGGTGACGCGCACGTCACCCTCACCCACCACGGCCGCCCCGCGGGAACCCTGCGCGGCGGCCGGGCGGAGAAGTTCCTGGCGGAGGTGGTCTCCGGCGACGCCCAGCTGGTGATGGCCCGCTGGACGGGCGCGTACCGGCACGGCAACGAGCGCACCGCCCGCGACCACCCCCGCAACCGGTCCCGCAAAGGGCGCTGAGCCGTCCGGGGCAAGCCCCCGGAAGGTAAGGGAACGGCAAAGCCGGGTCGTTCGTTACCCCGTGCATGACCGCAATGACCCCCGGCTCGAACATCCCTCTCTCCGCCGCCCGTGTGGCGGTGGACGTCGCCGCCCCCGTGCGGCTCGACGTCTCGGGCCTGCTGCTCACCGCCGACGGCAAGGTGCGCTCCGACGACGACTTCATCTTCTACAACCAGCCCTCGGGGCCGGGTGTGACCTACCGCGGGGGCGGTGGCGCCGCGCCCGACGCGATCGTCGTGGACACCGCGGCCGTCCCCCCGGGCATCGAGAAGATCGTGGTCACGGCGAGCCCCGACGAAGCGGGCCGGACCTTCCAGGGCATCGAGCCCACCGCGACCGTGCGCAACGCGGACGACGGCTCCGCGCTGGCCACCTTCACCCCTCCCCGGCTGGGCGGTGAGACGGCGCTCGTGGTCATCGAGATCTACCTGCGTAACGGCGCCTGGAAGGCCCGCGCGGTCGGCCAGGGCTATGCGAACGGACTGGCCGGCATCGCGACGGACTTCGGCGTCTCGGTCGAGGAGCCCGCCGCCGCGGCGCCGCCCGCACCCGTCGCGCCGCCGGTGGCTCCCCCCGCCTCCGCACCCGTGGACCCCCGGATCGCCCCTCCGGCGCCGCCGGCTCCTCCGGCTCCGCCCGCACCGGCGGGCAGCGGAAAGATCAACCTCGACAAGGGGAAGATCAGCCTCCAGAAGAACCAGACGGTCTCCCTGGTCAAGGGCGGCCGGCCGCTGCTCTCCCAGGTCAAGATGGGCCTCGGCTGGGAGCCGGCGTTCCGCGGCAAGGACATCGACCTCGACGCCTCGGTGATCGCCTACGGCCCGAACCGCAACCACCTGGACAGCTGCTACTTCGGCAAGCTCTCCATCCTGAACGGCGCGATCAAGCACTCCGGCGACAACCTCACGGGTGAGGGCGCGGGGGACGACGAGGTGATCGTCGTCGACCTCGGCAGGATCCCCGCCGAGGCGACCGGGCTGGTCTTCACGGTCAACTCCTTCACCGGGCAGAAGTTCACCGAGGTCGCCAAGGCCTACTGCAGGCTCATCGACGCCGCCACCGGCGAGGAGCTGGTCCGCTTCGACCTGACCGGGGCGGAGCCGCAGACCGGCGTGATGATGGCCAAGCTCATCAAGCAGTTCTCCGGCGAGTGGGAGATGACCGGGATGGGCGAGTTCGTGAAGTCGCGGACCGTCCGCGGCATGGTCAAGCCCGCCGCGAAGGCCCTCTGACGCCTCACCGTCCCGGAACGACGTCCGGGGCACCTGACGGATGCTTCCGTCGGTGCCCCGGATCGGTCCGGAGGGTCTCCGGTGTGACGCGATGCGTGCTCGGCCGCTCCCTCAGAGCTTGGTCAGTTTCGAGTACGGGCTCAGGATCCTTCCCTGGCGCCCGGAGAAGTCGATGAGCACCGCGTCGTTGTCGCCCTCGACGGCGAGGACCCGTCCGAGTCCGAACTGGTCGTGCGACACCCTGTCGCCCACATCGAAGCATTCGACCGGTGGGGCCTCCTGGGCCGGGCGGTTGAAGGGACTGGACGGCAGGTGACGCCGGGAACCGGCTGACTGTTTCATTACGGTCGAGTATGCGCCCTGTAAGCGTCCGACGCCATGCCCGACCGCTCCGGAGCGGTCAGTAGTGCCGCATTCGTAATCAGCCGTTCCAGGGCCAGTCCGCGCTCCTGCCCGCCTCCAGCAGCGGCACCATGCGGAACGCCGCGTCGGAGAGTCCACCGAAGGTGTGACGGTTCTCGCTGCCCGACGGCGCGTGCCCGACCCGGTAACCGGCGAGGTTCCAGGTGTAGACGGGGACCGTCGGCGGGATGCCCTCGGTGGCGTCACCGTAGTGGGTGAACGACGCCTGCTCGTCGGTGACGATCAGCACCCGGTCGTGCCCGCGGTAGTGCTTGCGCACCGCCTGCACGGTGTTCGTCCCGCCCAGATCACCGAAGCGGTCCAGGATCCGGAGTACGGACTCGCCGCGCGTGTACCCGACCGCGGAACTGCTCGTCCCGAACTGCACCAGGTCCGCGTCCGCCGCCCGCAGGGCCAGCGCCGCGCCGAAGACGGCGGCCGCGTCGGCCCGGTTCAGCTGGGAGCGGTCCGAGAGCGGCGCCCACATCGAGCCGGAGCGGTCCACCAGGATCAGGGTGCGTCCGGGCAGTGCGGGCACGTTGCCCAGTGAGTGCCCGAGCGCCTGCTCCAGCGGGTAGGCCCAGCGCAGCGACGGCGCGTGCCGGTACGCGGCGAGGTAGCGGAAGGGGAACTGCCGCGACGCGGCGACGGCCTCCGGATCGCTGATCCGCGCCGCCACGCCCGCGGCGACCTCGTCCGTCACCCCCGCCTCGTCGAAGTTCCGCAGGTTGCGCACGAGCGCCATGGCGCCCATGGACGGAATCACGGCCTCCCACGCCACGGCGTCCATCGGCCCCTGCAGCCAGCCCGCCAGTGCCTCCCAGGTCATGCCCGCCTCGGCCAGGCGCTCCGCGCCCCCGGGGTCGGTGAGTACCGTGCGCCGCTCCGCGACCGGCAGGGCCATGAGCGCCCGGTGGGCGGTCAGGGTCCGGTCCGACGCGGGAGGCACGGCGTCCTCGGGGTGGTGCCGGCGGTCGAGGGCGTAGCGGAACAGGTCGCCCTGCCAGGGCTTGGCCGGGTCCGGGGCGGCGTGCACCAGGTTGAGCACGTCGCCGAAGCGGTAGCCCTTGGACGCCGTGTCGTACTTCAGCAGCGCCCTGCCCCCGTAGAGCCGGCGCACGGCGTCGGCGATCCCCCGCTTGACCGGCTTGGGTACGGCCCTGCCGTAGCGCGAGGTCCAGTAGCCGAGGAGTTCGCCCGGCTCGTCGGCGCGCAGCAGCACGGAGTCCACGACCTGCCGGTTCGACGGGCCGTCCACGGCTCCCGCCGCGAGCCGCGCCTTCACGTACTCGGCCGCGCCGACCAGCGGTGCCGTGCGCATCCGCGCCTCGTGGCGCAGCCAGCGCAGCAGTCCGGCAGTCCACTCCGGGTCCTCGACCGCGAGCGCGCGCACCAGGGTGGCGAAACGGGTGTCGCGCGCCTCGCCCTGCTCGTAGAAGGTCTCCTGCGAGACGAAGTTCGCGACGGCCAGGAGGAAGAGCTCGGAACGGCTGTCCCTGAGGTGGCCCGTGCCGCCCTGGTGGTTGCGGGCGGTCCCGCCCGCCGACTTCACCGGCGAGGTGACGCGGGGCCGTACGAAGCGGGTGTTGAAACGTGCCATGGTGAATTCCCCCGAATTCAGGGGGAGGGCACAGCGGAGAAGGGGTGCCCGAGATCAGAGGTCGGCGGCGGTGCTTTTTCCTGATGCTCTACCGATTGAGCTACCGGCCGGGACCGGACGGGACTCGAACCCGCAACCCTCAGATCATGGAAGTATCCGTCGCCTGCGCACCGGGCACCCCGGCGCTGACGCCTCCCGAGGTCAGGACGGCAGCGGCATGATTTCTTGAAAGGAAGTAGCCGCCGCCTTCGCACCGGGAGGTGCATGGCCATGACTTTAGGGGGACGACCGCGCGGTGCGCGAAGGGATTTCCCTCACGCACCGCGTGTACGGTCCTAGCGCTTGTCGGACTGGCGCTTCCAGGGGCCCGTGATGGCGAGCATGATGCCCGGGGTCTGGATGTTGGCGAAGAGCGTCCTTCCGTCCGGCGAGAAGGTGACTCCGGTGAATTCGCTGTAGGAGGGGTCCTCCTCCGTTCCGCCGTTCAGTTCGTTGCGGGCGATCGGGTAGGTGCGGCCGCTGTCCGTAGCGCCGAAGAGGTGCTGGATGCCCTCGCCGTCCTCGGCGATGACCAGGCCGCCGTAGGGCGAGACGGTGATGTTGTCCGGTCCGTCGAAGGCGCCGTCCACGGACGGGTCGGCGTTGACGCCGAGGAGGACCTTCAGGGTCAGCGTCCGGCGCTTGGGGTCGTAGAACCAGACCTGGCCGTCGTGGGCCACGGGGCTCTCGTCACGGGCGAAGGAGGAGACGATGTAGGCACCGCCGTCGCTCCACCACATGCCTTCGAGCTTGCGGGCCCGGGTGACCTGGTCGTCGGTGAACTGCTTGCGCACCGAGACGGTCTTCGCGTCGCGGTCGGGCACGTCCACCCAGTCCACTCCGTAGACGGTGCCGACCTTGGTGGCGCGGGACAGGTCGTCGACGAAGGCGCCGTGCTTGTCGAAGCACCTGGTCGCCTGGAGGACACCGGCGTCGTCCGCCAGGGTGCGCAGCTTGCCGCGGCCGTGCCTGAAGCCGTGCGGCGGCACCCACCGGTAGAGCAGGCCGTTGGGGCCGGAGGCGTCCTCGGTCAGATAGGCGTGGCCCTGCTTCGGGTCGATGACGACGGCCTCGTGCGCGAACCGGCCGAAGGCCTTGACGGGACGCGGGTCGCGGTTGGCGCGCTTGTCGTACGGATCGACCTCGAACACGTAGCCGTGGTCCTTGAGCAGGCCGTTCTTGCCGGCCCGGTCCTCGGTCTCCTCGCAGGTGAGCCAGGTACCCCAGGCGGTGCTGCCACCGGCGCAGTTGGTCGACGTACCCGCGATGCCGACCCACTCGGCGGTGCGGCCGTCGCGGCGGGTCTCCACGACGGTGCAGCCGCCGGCCGCGACCGGGTCGTAGACGAGGCCCTCGGTGAGAGGCACGGGGTGCTCCCAGCCGGCTCGGACGCCGCTCAACTCGTGGTTGTTGACGAGGAGGGTGACACCGCGGGCTCCCTCGAAGGTGGCCGTGCCGTCGTGGTTCGAAGGGGTCGGCTCGCCGGTCTCCAGCTTGGTCACGCCGCTGTGGGTGATGATCCGGTAGGAGAAGCCGGCGGGCAGCGCGAGAATTCCGTCCGGGTCCGGGAGCAGCGGGCCGTACCCCAGTTCCCTGCCGTGGTCGTGACCGTGGCCATGGTCGTGCTCGTGGTCATGACCACCCTGACCGTGCCGCGCGTCCTCGGCCGCCAGCGCTCCGGGGGCCGTCGCCAGCGCGCCGACGGCGCCGGTCAGGGCTATGCCGGCGCCGGTGAGGGCGGACTGTCTGCTGAATTCCCTGCGCGTGAGCGACATGGCGAGCTCCTGGTGGTACGAGGCCGGTTGGTTGGCGCGATCACGTTCCCTGCCCCGCACCAACTCCGGCTGAACACCGCGCGGCGTTCAGGGGGACTGTGCCCCAAGCCGGTTCCGGGTTCAGGACAGACCGTCCCGTACGACCGTCCGCAACCAGCCACGGCTGACCGGAAGCGGCCTGCCCCGGCCGACGGCTGCCGCCTCCACCGGGATTGGTGGAGGCGGCGGTTCGCCGGGCATCAGTGGCGGCCGAACACCTTCCGGGCGCTTCCGAGGTCGAGGAGGACGGTCTCGCCCGTGGAGTCGTCGAGGCCGTCGTTGTCCGTGACGGCGTAGACGTGACCGTCGCCGGCCACGGTGAGGCCCTCCAGCTTCTCCTGCGTCCAGCCCTTCGTCGCCCGGAGTTCGGGCAGCACGTCGTGGGCGAGGGTCTTGGGCAGGACGGTGAGCGCCCCTGGCGCGGCGGCGGTCCTGGGCAGGTCGACCGTGTAGATCCGCTTGACCCTGGCGGCAGGCCCGTTCAGCTTGTCGCGCTCGATGACGGCCAGCTTGTTCCCCACCACCGTGATCTCGGACAGGCCGATCCAGTCGCCGGGTGTGGTGGTGGTGCCGAGCCGGTAGCCGTACCAGCTCCAGGTGTCCGCCCGGACGTCGTAGCGTCCGATCCGGACCACGCCCGCGGGATCGGTGGCGGCCGGGCGTTGGAGCGTCGCCCAGACGATCTCGTGGCCGTCACGGCCCGTCGTGGCGGTGACACCTTCGAAGCCCTGTGAACCGAGACCGGAGGCGACGTCGGCGGGGAGCGGGACGACCTGCTGGGTGACGCCGTGACGGTCCAGGCGGACCAGTTGGTTCCCCGCCCCCGTCTTCCCTTCGACGGCCAGCCAGAAGCCGCCCTGCGCACGGGCGTGGATCCCCTCCGCGTCGTAGCCGACGGGCTTGCCCGCGGCGTCGCGGACGGTCAGCTCGCGCTTGATGACGGCGGGTTCGCGGTCCGCGTCGATCGTGAGGATGCGGGTGGTGGAGTACGCGGCGTCGGTGACGGTGTACAGCTCACCGGCACGTCCCGGCACCGCCGACAGGGCACCGAGCGCACCCCAGCCGATGGGGGTCCCCGCGGTGTCGTCGGCCGAGACCAGCGACGGGTAGGAGGGCGTGCCCCTGCCCAGGCGGAACAGGCTCACCGAGGCCCGCACTCCGGCGGCGGCGTCGTCCTCCTCGCTGGAGACCGCGAGCAGCCCACGTGAGGGGATCGGGAGCAGGCCCTCGGGTCCGTTGGTCGCCGGCAGAACCTGCTGGAAGACCGGCCGGGTGGGGTCGGTGACGTCGTAGACGGCGACGAAGTTGCTTCGCTCGGAGCCGACGAAGGCGTAGCGCACCCCGTCGTACGTGGCGATCGCCAGCCCCTCGGGCTCGGTGCCCTTGTTCTCGGCGCGGCCCTCGTTCAGCAGGCCGTGGCGCGCCGCGATGTGCTCGAAGCTGTTGCCGGCCTCCCAGGCGACCTCGCCGGTGCGGCTGTCGAAGACGGTCCAGCCGCGGGTGCCGCCCTTCCAGTCCCCCTCGTCGGCGGTGGCGAGGTAGCGGTCGTCGATCCAGCCGAGTGCGTCCGGCTCCCGCGGTACGCCGGTGAGTGAACCGGTCTGGTCGATGACGCCGTCCTCGACCGTGTCGACGCCCTCGACGGATGCCGTCCCGGCGCTGAACGCCTTGGTCAGGCGGCCCGAGGCGAGGTCGACCAGGACGATGCCGTTGTTCTCCTGGAGTGTCACGGCGAGCTGACCGCGGCTGTTGACGGAGACGTACTCCGGCTCCGGGTCGGTGGGCTCGGTGATCCCGGCGGCCACCAGGACGGGCAGCGCGGAGCCGTCCGCACCGGTCAACGGCACCGCCCGGGTCGACCAGCGGGCGGGTGAGGAGCCCTTGAGGTCGATGATCTGCACGAAACCGGCGGGGGCCTGCGGCAGGTCGCCCTCCTCGCCGCCCGCCGGGGCGGCCTCCTCGTCGCGCTCGTTCTCGATGGCGACCGCTGCGTACCGCTTGTCCTTGCTGACCACGATCGAGTCGGGCTGTCCGCCGAGGTCGTGGCTCGCCACCCGCTCCCGGGTGCGCAGCGAGATGACGTCGAGCCGGCCGGACGGCCGGGTGTAGCTCGCGCTGGTGTTGACGACGACCAGCACGTACGGGCCGACGACGGTCACCGAGGTCGGCTCGTCCTCGGCGTCTCCCAGTTCGGCCAGGGAGAGCGTGCCGAGCCCCCGGGGCCGCCCGGCGTCGCTGATGTCGAGGAAGCCGATGCGCTTGGCGGCGGCGTCCGTGTGGACCAGGGTGCGGCCGTCCTCGCTGGTCGCGGAGATCTCGGCGACGGTCTGTGCCGAGGCGTCCTCGCCGGCCGGCCGGTTCTGGAAGACCGGGTAGGTGGCGGTGCGTTCGAAGGCTGCCGCCTTCGGCCCGTGGCCGCCGCCGTGCGACTGGCCGGCGGACGCCGCACCCGCGCCCACCAGGGTGCCCGCGGTCACGGCCAGAACCGCCAGTGCGGCACAGGTTCTCTTCGGGAGCATCGTTCCTCCGGATCGGTTCACTGAGGAGCCGGATGCTCGCAGCCGTGGACCATGGCCGAAGGGCCGCGCGGTGAACGGACGAGGAACACCAGGAACACCGCCGGGGACGGCGGAGCCGGCCCTCGTACGGCGGCCGGCCCCGTCCCGTGGACCGTGTGGGTCCGGCGGACCGTGTGGGCCGCGTGGAGCCGCGGCTGCTCCCAGGTCCTGTGACGGTTCCTCAGTTCTGCTGCCGGGAACGGGCCTTGTAGGCGGCCTTGCGGGCCGCCTTCGCCGCGCCGCGGTCACTGTGGAGACGGCCCATCGCCTCCAGCACCTCGGCCGTGGCGGGGTGCTCCACCCGCCACGCCTCGTCGAAGAAGCCGCTGTGCTGGCCGGAGAGGCCTTCCACCAGTCCTCGGAGCTCGTCCAGGTCACCCTCCGCGTCCAGTTGCGCGGCGATGGTGTCCACGGCGAGCCAGAAGATCATCGCCTCGTCGGGCGCCGGTACGTCCGCGGAGCCCCGCTCCGCGAGCCAGACCCGTGCCAGCCCGCCGAGCTCGGGGTCGTCGAGCACCGCGCGCACCGCCGGTTCGGCCTCCGGTCCGACGAGGGCGAGGGCCTGCTGGCAGTGGAGCCTGCGCAGCGGTGCGCGCCGGTCGCTGCCGCGCGCCGCTCCCAGGAGTTCCGTGGCCGCCTTCAGGGCCCCGTCCGCCCCGCGGGTGCCGAGCCACAGCCCGACCTCGGTGCGTGCGGCCTCCTCCGGGTAGTAGGCGATGCCGTCGAGGAGGACGTCGGCTCCCTTGCCGGCGAGGTCGCCGACGGCGGGCGCGTCCACGCCGGCCTCCAGCATCCGCTCGCGGATGCCGTAGAGCCCGAGGGGCGTGAGCTTCACCATGCCGTAGCGGGTGATGTCCTCGTCGTCGGCCGGGGGTGTCGCCTCCTCGCCCTCCTCGGTGAGCAACGTCTCGTCGACCGGGCGGTATTCGACGATTCCGATGGGTTCGAGCACCCGGAACTGGTCGTCCAGCCGCATCATGGCTTCCGACACCTGCTCCAGAACCTCGTCGGTCGGTTCGTCCATGTCCTCGGGCACCACCATGGACGCGGCGAGGGCGGGCAGCGGAACCGGAGCGTCCGCGGGGCCGGCCTCGGCGAGAGTCAGCAGGTAGAGGTTGCCGAGCACCCCGTCGAGGAACTCCGCCTCCTCCTCGGGGTCCCAGTCCAGGGCGTCGAAATCGACGCTGCCGTCCTCGGCGATGAGGTCGGCGAAGTCGTCGAAGGCGGGCGCGGTGGCGTCGGCGTGCACGGCGTCCAGCCCGTCCAGCCAGATCGCGAGGACGTCCGCCGGGGATCCGGAGGTGAGCAGTGCGAGGTTCTCGCCGGCCGTGACGGTGCCCTCGGCGTCCTCGCCCCCCGTCCCGTCCTCGTCCTGCGGGTCCTCGACGTCGACGAGCCCGGTGTCGACGGCGAGGCGCCACGCCTCGCTGGCGTACGCGGCTCCGTCCTCGTCGTCCTCGAGCCCCAGGTGCCGTGCGGCGTCCGGCAGTTGCGCGTCGACGAGTTCGCCCCCGGCGCCCACCCTGGTCTCGGGTCCCGCCCAGCGGGCGAGCCGGGCGGCGCGGGCGAGCAGCGGTGCGGACAGCGCGTCCCGTGCCAGCTCGGCCTCGGTGTGCAGCCGCACCGGCGGCATGGAGGGGCGCTCTGCGGACATCTGGGGGGTCTCCTCGGGGCGTGCGCGGGCTGTGTCCAGGGGCCGGGCCCGGTGTGTACGGGTCTGGGCCGCCGCCCCAGCGTAGACGTATTTCGTCCCGTGCCGCCCGGTTCTCCCGCAGGCCCGGTACGAAGCGGGAAGCCGGTGTGCGGCGGACACACGGACCGTCCTTCACCGCCGGGCCGTTCCGGAGCCGCTCGGACCGCGGCGCCGGGGCTTCGACGTCCCCGCCCCGCGAAGGCGAGTGCGTCGGTGTGCGCGAGACACGCAGAGCGCCTGCTCCGGGCCGGTCACCCGACGCCTCGAACACGGCTTCCGGCCGGCCGTGTTGACGCTCACCCGGCCGTCGGCGCCCGCCAGGCCGTCGTGTTCAGCTCGTCCATCAGCCGGATGTCGTGCCCTTCCAGCGGGAAGACCCGTGCCCCCGCGTCCGGCGCGGCTGCGATCTCCAGGGCGTCGCCCTCGATGAGGTCCCCGCCCTCCTTCGTGGAGACCCAGGCCAGGATGGACGTGACGGTCGCGCGGGGCTTCAGCTGGATCTCCTGCGGCCCCTCGTCGTTGCCGAACATCGAACCTCCCGCGTTCACGGGGACGGGGATGCGCTTCCCGTCCTCGCCCAGCGCGCGCACCGCCGGATAGCCGTGGACCCGGTAGGGCCGCTTCCCGCAGTTGGTGAGGGTGAGGGTCACCGCGCGGTGGAACATGGCTGTCTCCACGGGGCCCATGTCCACGACGACGCCGGTGGCGGGGCAGCCGCCGTCCGCCGCCTCGGTGGCGGGAGCCCCCTGGGCGGGCGCGTCCGTTGTCGCGCCGGGGTCAGGGGCGGGAGCGGAGGGCACCGGGCGGGGTGCGGTGGAGGCCCGCGGCACCGGCTCCCCCTCACCCGCGGGTACGAGGAATCCGGCGCAGCCGGAGAGAGACAGTGCGGCCGCCGTGACGACCGCGGCCATGACCGGTCTCCGTACGCGCATACCGTCTGCCCCCTGGAACGGCTCATCACATGTCCGTTCGATCATGCCAGAACGGTCCGCCCGGTCATTCTTCAGCGTCGCTTGCCGTTCACCCCAAGCAGATCTAAGTGGACCGGCGTGGCCGGGCGGCCGAGACTTCGGGAATGACATCCCATGCCCCCGGGCCCTTCGGCCGCGCCCTCTGCGCCATGATCACCCCGTTCACCGCCGACGGTGAACTGGACCTGGACGCCGCCCGTCGCCATGCGGTGACCCTCGTCGCCGGTGGCTGCGACGGCCTCGTGCTCAGCGGGACCACCGGCGAGTCGCCGACCACGACGGACGGGGAGAAGACCGCGCTGCTGAGGGCGGTCCGGGAGGCCGTGGGCGACGGGGTCCCGCTCGTGGCCGGGGTCGGGACGTACGACACCCGGCAGACGGTCCGGCTGGCGAGGGAGGCGGAGGAGGCGGGCGCCGACGGCCTGCTGGTGGTCACCCCGTACTACAGCCGTCCGCCGCAGGCCGACGTGGAGGCGCATTTCCTCCGGGTCGCGGACGCGACCGGCGTCGGGCTGATGCTGTACGACATCCCGGGCCGCACCGGCACGCGGATCGAGCCGGCGACGATGCTCCGGCTGGCGGAGCACCCCCGGATCGTGGCGGTCAAGGACTGCTCGTACGACCTGCTCGGCGCGGCCAAGGTGATGGCGGGGACCTCACTGGCGTACTACTCGGGCTGCGAGGAGCTGAATCTCCCGTTGTACGCGCTGGGCGGGGCTGGCTGTGTCAGCACGGTCGCCAATGTGGCTCCCCGTCAGGTGCGGGCGGTCCTGGACGCGTTCGACGCAGGCGACACCGAGGCGGCGGCCCGCCTCAACGGAGCGCTCGTCCCGCTGGTCGAGGCCATGATGGCCTCCGGGCTGCCCGGCACGGTCACCGCGAAGGCGCTGCTCGGCGCGGGACCGGTCCGGGAACCGCTGCGGCCCGCCGGGCGCGAGGCGGCCGACGGGCTGCGTGCGGTGTACGACGCGCTCCTCGCCGCCGACCGGTGAACCGGAGTCGCTTCGCTCACGGATCAGGCCGGGACCGTGCGGTCCCGGCCTGATCCGACGAGAGTGCTCAGTCGTTGCTGTGCAGGACGTCGTTGAGGCCGTCCCAGACCGCGTTGTTCGGGCGGGCCTCCACCGCGCCGGTCACCGAGTTACGGCGGAAGAGGATGTTCGAGGCACCGGAGAGCTCGCGCGCCTTGACGACCTGTCCGTCCGGCATCGTGACCCGGGTGCCGGCGGTGACGTAGAGCCCGGCCTCGACGACGCACTCGTCGCCGAGCGCGATCCCGATGCCCGCCTCGGCGCCGATCAGGCAGCGCTGCCCGATGGCGATGCGCTCCTTGCCGCCGCCGGACAGCGTGCCCATGGTGGACGCGCCGCCGCCGATGTCGGAACCGTCGCCGATGACCACGCCCGCGGAGATGCGGCCCTCGACCATGGAGGTGCCGAGGGTGCCGGCGTTGAAGTTGACGAAGCCCTCGTGCATCACGGTCGTACCGGACGCGAGGTGGGCGCCGAGCCTGACCCGGTCGGCGTCGGCGATGCGCACGCCCTTGGGGGCGACGTAGTCCGTCATCCGGGGGAACTTGTCCACGGAGGTGACCTGGAGGTGCAGGCCCTCGGCGCGGGCGTTCAGCCGGACCTTCTCCAGGTCGTCGACTGCCACCGGGCCGAGCGACGTCCAGGCGACGTTGGCGAGGAAGCCGAAGATGCCGTCGAGGTTCTGCCCGTGGGGCTGGACGAGACGGTGCGAGAGCAGGTGCAGTCGCAGGTAGGTGTCGTGGGCGTCGAGCGGCTTGTCGTCCAGCGAGGAGATGACCGTGGACACGGCGAGGACCTCCACGCCTCGGCGTGCGTCCACACCGATGGCGCGGGCGGCGCCCTCGCCGAGACGGTTCACCGCCTCTTCGGGGCTCAGACGCTGCGTGCCGGCGGGACCCGGCTCGGCGGAGAGCTCGGGGGCGGGGAACCAGGTGTCGAGGACGGTGCCGTCACCGGCGATGGTGGCGAGGCCGGCGGCGACGGCGCCGGTGGTGCGGGCGGAGCCCTGGGAAGTCGTGTCGGTCATGCACAGAACCTAACGTTCCGAGCCCCGCGCGGGCGAACCGGTCTCAGCTGCCGGAGCGTGTTCCGCGACGGCGGAGACACCGCGCGTGACTCGCCGGCCGCCGTGCGGGGGCGTGGACGAGCGGGCCGGACGGACGGGCCTCGGCCCGAAGGCTTCAGCGAGCCGCCCTTTCGGTGATCCTCGCCAGCATCTCCCTGGTGTACTCCGGTTCGAACTCGCCGCCGGTCAGGAGTACCTGGAGGCTGATCCCGTCCATCATCGCGGTGAGCGCCCGCGCTGTGCCCGGGTCCGTGCGCCGCGTCAGGAGCCCGGTCAGGCCGTCGGCCCATTCCGCGGCGACCGGGCGCAGGGCGGGCCGGCGCAGGGCGGCGAGATAGAGCTCGTACTCCAGCTCCATCGGCCCGCGCCCTCCCGCGAACCACTCCTCCAGGAGCCGGGTCAGCGCGTCGGCGAGTGGCACGGCGGGGTCGAAGAGCTGGGGCCTCTCCCCGACCAGCCTCGCGAAGTTCTCGTTGCACCGGCGCAGCGCCGCGATCAGCAGTTCGTCCAGCGAGGCGAAGTGGTACGTCGTCGACCCCAGCGGCACGTCGGCCTCGGCCGCCACCGAGCGGTGGCTGAGACCCGCGATCCCGCGCGCCGCGACGACGCGGATGGCGGCCTCGATGATGCGCTCGCGCCGCTCCGGGTCGTACCGCCTGACCATCAGTGGGCCCCGCCGAGGTTGAGGACCACGACACCGGCGATGACGAGCGCGATGCCCGCCAGTTTGACGAGGCTCGCCGACTCCCCCATCCAGATCATCCCGATGGCGGCGACGGCCGCGGTGCCGGTCCCTGCCCATATGGCGTAGGCGGTGCCGATCGAGAGCGTCTTGAGGGTCTGCGCGAGCAGCGCGAACGCCAGGACGTAGCCCACGACGGTGATCAGCGAGGGCCAGAGGCGGGTGAACCCCTCGCTGTACTTCATGGCCGTCGTCCCGGCCACCTCCGCCGCGATCGCCGCGGCAAGCATCCCGTATCCCATGTGTACAAGCGTACACAGCCTTGCGTACGCCTGTACACAACGCGGTCGCGAACCCGCCCCGGACCGGGTGTCGCCCCGAGGCGCTACCGTGTGCGCACCGGCACGACCGGATGATGATCCGAACATACGAATGACGGGGCAGTGGTGGCGCAGGACGCAGGGTGGGGCGGGGGCGCCTACGGGGGCGCGGCGTACGGCGGGGCACCTCACGGGGGCCCGCCGGGATGGGGTGGCTGGATGCCGCCGCCGAAGCCGGGGGTGATACCGCTCGCCCCGCTGAGGCTCGGAGATGTGCTGGGCGGGGCCTTCTCGACGATGGGCCGGTACTTCAAGCAGCTGTTCGGCATGGCCGCCGCCCTGTACGGCGGCGCGGCACTGCTGATGGCCGCGGCGGTGGCGGTCGCCTACTCGGCGGTCTCCGGCCACCTCGAGCGGGTGGTCACCCTGGACCAGGGCGAGGCGGCCGCCTCCGGTGACATCGCTCCCCTGGTGATCGCGGGAAGCGTCCTCGCGGTCCTGGGCATCGCCATCCTGGCGATCGTGTCCGGCCTGATGTACGCCGTGGTCCCGGCCGTGCTGCAGGAGGCCGTCCTCGGCAGGCCGCTCGCGTTCGCGACGGTGTGGCGCAGGGCCTGGTCGCGGGTAATCCCCATGATCGGCACGCTGTTCCTCACAGCCCTGATCGCGATGGTGCCGGGTGCGCTGCTCATGGCCGCGTTCCTGGGTGTGATGGTCAGCCTCATCGCCATGGACGGCGGCGGCGGAGCGGCGATCGCCATCTCCGTCGGTGTCCTCGGAGTGCTGATCACCGGCCCGCTGGCCGCCTGGCTCTGGATCAAGGTGTGCCTGGCACCCGCCGCCGTGGTGTTCGAGGGCTGCGGCGTCGCCGGCGCGCTTCGCCGCTCGTCGCACCTGGTGCGCGGTGACTGGTGGCGGGTCTTCGGCATCGTCCTGCTGGCCGGGGTGATGGCTGCCGTGGCGGCCTACGTCGTGCAGATCCCCTTCTCGGTCCTCGGCGTCTTCCCCAGCATGATCGGGACCGCCTCGCTCGGCGACGACCCGAGCACCGCCGCCGTGCTGGTCGCCATGAGCGGCTACTTCGTCGCGACCCTGCTGGGACAGCTCGTGAGCCAGATCATCTCGGCGACCTTCCCCCAACTGGTGACCGGGCTGCTCTACGTCGACCGCCGTATGCGGACGGAGAACCTCGGCCCCGCACTGGCCGAGGCGGCCGGGGTCCCGTACCAGGGCGCCCCGCCGTACGGCACGTCCCCTTACGGCGGCATGCACCGGTGAACCGCGGGGCGCTCCCCCCGACGGGCCCCGGGCTCAGTCCACGAGCGTCTTCCTCGGCCTGAGCACGCAGAACTCGTTGCCCTCGGGGTCGGCGAGCACCACCCAGGTGACATCCGTCCCCTGTCCGACGTCCACCCGCCCGGCCCCGAGCGCGAGGACCCGCTCGATCTCGACGGCCTGGTCGTCGGGGGCGAGATCGATGTGCAGGCGGTTCTTGGTCGACTTCCCCTCGGGCACAGGGAGGAAGCAGATACCGGGCCGGGCGGTCTCGTCGGCACCGATGACGATCTCGTCCTCGTCCTCGTACAGCACCTTCCAGTCCAGCACCGCGCACCAGAAGCGGGCCAGGGACGACGGGTCATGGGCGTCGACGACGATCTGATGGAAGCGAAGGGCCATGCCCGCCAGTCTGCCGGGTGAGCACGGCCCTTGTCCCCCTGTCGCTCAGCCGCCCACGGTGAACCAGGTGGCGCGGGACTTCTTCCACTCCGCGTGGTCCAGGTCCTTGGCCTCGGTGCCGTCGCCGTAGAGGTCGGCCGCACCGGCGTCCGTGATCACCTGGGCGCGCGTGCCCGCGGCCGTCAGGTCCGGCACGGAGACGACGGCCTCCCAGCCGCCCGGGTCGGTGGTGGGCAGCGAGGCCCGCTTCACCGGCGCGTGCCCGGCCACACCGTCCCAGCTGTAGAGGGCGTACGGGTCGGAGTTGTCGTCGGCCTCCCAGGACCCGGCCACGATCAGGTACTGGTCGGCGGCGTTCTTGCGGATGTCCCGGATGGTCAGCCCGCCCAGGTCCAGCTCGATCGGCGTACCGAAGACGGCCTTCGCCCCGCTGCCGGCGACCTTGTCGAAGTTGGTCACGGGCACGATCAGCGCCTTGCCGCCCGACTTCGGCGGGACCAGGGGCGCGCGGAACCCGACGTACGCGGTGCTCGTCGAGCCGGGCGCGAACTCCAGCCCCTCCACGTTGAACCCGTCGATCTGCTTGGGCGCCTCACCGTCCTCGGTGCCCGCGGCGAAGCCGTACCGGTCGTCGTTGGCCTCGTCCCAGGCCACCAGGTCGTCACGGAGCTTCCTGTACGAGCCCCCGACCGTGAGCTGGGTCGACGCCCCGGAACCGCTCACCGTCGTGGTGAAGACGGTGTTGCGGTCGGCCTTGTACTCGCCGTCCTTGTTGTTGCCGAGCGAGCCCGTCCAGTAGACGGTGTTCCCGACACGGGCCGCACCCTCGATGTCGATCTCCTTGCTCACACCGAGCTTGGAGGCGACGTCCCAGGTCCGCACCGGCGCGCCGGAGGCCGAAAGGTCGTACAGACGGAGGGTGTTGGACTCGTCGTCGGCGACCACCGCGTAGCCCCCGCCCACGTCGACGGCGGCGGAGGCGTCCGACGAGCCGGTCAGGTAGCGGGTGTCGGCCGCGTTCTGCACGGCGGCGGACGCCGCGTAGTACAGCTTCTTGGTGGCCGTCTTGCCGCCGAGCCCGGTGACCTTCACGGTGAGGTCCGTGTACCCGCGGCCCCGCGCGGCGACGGAGAGCGTGCGCGTCGCCCCCGTGCCGGTGACGGTGACGTCGGAGGTGGCCGCGACGGAGGACTTCGAGCTGGCGGAGGCCGCCACCGTCAGGGCGGAGGCGTCGGCGCCGCTCTGCGCGATCGTCACCTTGACCACCGGGTCGCCCGTCGCACCGACGGCGCCGGACAGGTAGGACGCCGACAGGGTGATCGTCGGGGTTCCGTAACTCGCCGCGTGGGCGGGCACGTTGCCACCCAGTGCGGTCAGGGCGATGATCCCGGCCGCGGCGACGGCCGCCCGGCGGTTCTGGAGCGGAAGCTGATGCAGCACTGCGTGCCTCTCGTCGGCGTGGTGTCGAGGAGCAGGCTCCGGTTCCTTCACCAACGAGAGGCGCACGGCGCGGGTACGGCACACGAACAACGCACGACGGCCCCCGGCATGATGCAGGGGGCCGTCGAGGACCTGTTCGGTCAGACGTTGAAGCCGAGCGCGCGGAGCTGCTCACGGCCGTCGTCAGTGATCTTGTCCGGGCCCCACGGCGGCATCCAGACCCAGTTGATCCGCAGCTCGCTGACGATGCCGTCGGTGGCAGACTTCGCCTGGTCCTCGATGACGTCGGTCAGCGGGCAGGCCGCGGACGTCAGCGTCATGTCGAGCGTCGCGATGTTCGCGTCGTCGATGTGGATGCCGTAGATCAGGCCCAGGTTGACGACGTCGATCCCCAGCTCGGGGTCGACCACGTCGTACAGCGCCTCCCGGACCTCCTCCTCGGAGGCCGGCTTGGTCGTGAGAGTCTCGTTCTCGCTCATGCGGTCTTCCCTTCGGACAGCGCCTGCGCCGTCGCGTCCTTCCACGCCATCCAGCTCAGCAGCGCGCACTTGACCCGGGCCGGGTACTTGGAGACACCGGCGAACGCGACCGCGTCCTCCAGCACCTCCTCCATCGCGTCGTCCGGCTCCAGCTGACCCTTGGACTGCATCAGCTCCAGGAAGGTCTCCTGGATCTTCCGCGCCTCGCCGAGCTGCTTGCCGACGAGCAGCTCGTTGAGCACGGAGGCGCTGGCCTGGCTGATGGAGCAGCCCTGGCCCTCGTAACTGACGTCGGTGATGGTCTCGCCGTCGTACTTCACGCGGAGCGTGATCTCGTCGCCGCACGTCGGGTTGACGTGGTGCACCTCGGCGTCGCCGTCCCGCAGGCCACGCCCATGGGGGTGCTTGTAGTGGTCCAGGATCACGTCCTGGTACATGGAATCAAGCTTCACCGGTCAACCCTCTGCCTCTACCCGAAAAAGTTCCGCACGTGTTCCAGCCCGTCCACCAGGGCGTCGACCTCGGCGGGCGTGGAGTACAGATAGAACGACGCTCGCGTCGTCGCAGGAATTCCGTACCTCAGGCAGACCGGTCGCGCGCAGTGGTGTCCGACCCGGACGGCGATGCCCTGCTCGTCGAGCACCTGGCCCACGTCATGGGGGTGGATGTCGCCGAGCGTGAAAGAGATCGTCGCACCGCGGTCCTCGGCCGTCGCCGGCCCGATGATCCTGAGATCCGGGACCTCCAGGAGACGCCTCACCGCGTACTCGGTGATGGCCTGCTCATGGCGGTGGATGTTCTCCATGCCGATCGAGGTCAGGTAGTCCACGGCCGCGCCGAGGCCGACGGCCTGCGCGATCGGGGGCGTACCCGCCTCGAACTTGTGCGGAGCGGGGGCATAGGTCGAGGAGTGCATCGACACCGTCTCGATCATCTCGCCGCCGCCGAGGAAGGGCGGGAGGTCCTCCAGGAGCTCCTGCCGTCCCCACAGCACGCCGATGCCCGTCGGGCCGACCATCTTGTGGCCGGTGAAGGCCACGAAGTCCGCCTGCAGCGCCTGCACGTCGAGCACCATGTGCGGGGCGGCCTGCGAGGCGTCGATGCAGACCAGCGCGCCGACTTCCTGGGCGCGCCGGACGATCTTCTCGACCGGGTTGTGGGTGCCCATGATGTTCGAGACCAGCGTGAAGGAGACGATCTTCGTCTTCTCCGTGATGATCTCGTCGATGTTCGACAGGTCGAGACGGCCGTCGTCCGTGATGCCGAACCACTTCAGCTTCGCGCCGGTGCGCTGCGAGAGCAGCTGCCACGGAACGATGTTGGAGTGGTGCTCCATCTCGGTGGTGACGATCTCGGTGTCGCTGTCGACCCGGTAGGGCTCGTCCGCCCAGCCGAGCATGTTGGCGACGAGGTTGAGCGACTCCGAGGCGTTCTTGGTGAAGATCACCTCGTTGCGGCTGGGTGCGTTGATGAAGGCCGCGACCTTGTCACGGGCGCCTTCGTACAGCGCGGTGGCCTCCTCGGCGATGGTGTACACACCGCGGTGGACGTTGGCGTTGTGCCGCTCGTAGTACGCACTGAGGGCGTCGAGCACCTGGCGCGGCTTCTGCGACGTCGCCGCGCTGTCCAGGTACACGATCTTCTTCCCGTCGTGGACCGTGCGGTCCAGGATCGGGAAGTCCTTGCGGATCGCCTCGGTGTCGAGGAGGCCGGAGAGCCCCTGTCGGGCGTCAGTCACGCGGAAGCGCCACCCTTCACGTATGCCTCGTAGCCCTCGTTCTCCAGCTTGTCGGCCAGCTCTGCGCCGCCGGACTCGGCGATGCGGCCGTTGGCGAAGACGTGCACGAAGTCGGGCTTGATGTAGCGGAGGATCCGCGTGTAGTGCGTGATCAGCAGGGTGCCGACCTCGCCGCCCTCGCGGACCCGGTTGACGCCCTCGGAGACGATGCGAAGGGCGTCGACGTCCAGGCCGGAGTCGGTCTCGTCGAGGATGGCGATCTTCGGCTTGAGCAGCTCGAGCTGGAGGATCTCGTGGCGCTTCTTCTCACCGCCGGAGAAGCCCTCGTTGACGTTGCGCTCGGCGAAGGAGGGGTCCATCTGGAGCTCGGCCATCGTCTCCTTGACCTCCTTGACCCACGTCCGCAGCTTGGGGGCCTCGCCGCGGACGGCGGTGGCGGAGGTGCGCAGGAAGTTGGAGACCGAGACACCGGGGATCTCGACGGGGTACTGCATGGCGAGGAACACGCCGGCGCGGGCGCGCTCGTCGACGGACATCTCGAGGACGTCCTCGCCGTCCAGGGTCACCGTGCCGCTCGTGATCGTGTACTTGGGGTGACCCGCGAGCGAGTAGGCGAGGGTGGACTTGCCGGACCCGTTCGGGCCCATGATGGCGTGCGTCTCGCCCTGCTTCACGGTCAGGTCGACGCCCTTGAGGATCTCCTTCGTGGCGTTGTCGGCCTCGACGGAGACGTGCAGGTCGCGGATTTCAAGCGTTGCCATGGGTGACTCAGGACTCCTGGGTGACGGAGACGAGCACATCGTCCCCTTCGATCTTTACGGGGTATACGGGGACGGGGCGCGTCGCGGGAAGACCGGACGGCTTGCCGGTGCGGAGGTCGAAGCTCGATCCGTGCAGCCAGCACTCGATCGCGCAGTCCTCCACCTCGCCCTCCGAGAGGGAGACGTTCGCGTGCGAGCAGATGTCGTTGATCGCGAACACCTCGCCCTCGGTGCGGACGACGGATACCGGCGTGCCGTCGAGCTCCACCCTCTTGGGGGTGTCGTCCTCCAGCTCGCTCAGCGCACAGGCTTTGACGAAGGCCATCTCAGACCGACGCCTTCAGCTCGGCCTCGATCTTGTCGAGAAGCCGGGCCTCGACGTCGGGCAGGCCGATCTGCTGGACCAGCTCGGCGAAGAAGCCGCGCACGACGAGCCGGCGGGCCTCCTCGGCCGCGATACCGCGGGACTGCAGGTAGAACAGCTGCTCGTCGTCGAAGCGGCCGGTCGCCGAGGCGTGGCCGGCGCCGAGGATCTCGCCGGTCTCGATCTCGAGGTTCGGCACGGAGTCGACCCGGGCGCCGTCGGTGAGAACCAGGTTGCGGTTCATCTCGTAGGTGTCGGTGCCCTCGGCGGCCGCCTGGATGAGCACGTCACCGATCCACACGGCGTGGGCGTCGTCGCCCTGGAGCGCGCCCTTGTACACCGCGTTGGACTTGCAGTGCGGGGTGTTGTGGTCGACCAGGAGGCGGTGCTCCTGGTGCTGGCCCTTGTCGGTGAAGTAGAGGCCGAAGAGCTCCGCCTCGCCGCCGGGGGCCGCGTAGGAGACCCGGGGGTGCAGACGGACGAGGTCACCGCCGAAGGTGACGACGACCGACTTGAAGGAGGCGTCACGGCCGACCAGCGCGTTGTGCTGGCCGACGTGGACGGCCGTGTCGTCCCAGTCCTGGACGGAGACGACGGTCAGCTTCGCGCCGTCACCGAGGACGAAGTCGACGTTGGCCGCGAGCACGGCGTCACCGGTGTGGTCGATGACGACGACGGCCTCGGCGAAGGCCTTCAGCTCGATCACCTGGTGGCCGTAGGCGACACCGCCCTCACCGTGCACGGTGATGCGGACCGGCTCGGTGAGCACGGCCTCCTTCTCGACCGTGACGACCGAGGCCTGGCGGAAGGAGGAGTACGCCTGGGCGGCGACCCGGTCCACCGGCTTGCCGGCCCGGCCGAGGCGCGCGTCGTCGCGGCCGACGGTCTCGACGGTGACGCCGGACGGCGCCTCGACGACGACCTTGACGCCGTCACCGGTGGCGACGGCGGTGCCGTCGTGCAGCCCGCGCAGTCGCTCCAGCGGGGTGAACCGCCACTCCTCCTCGCGGCCGTGCGGGACCGGGAAGTCCGCGACGTCGTAGGAGGGGGGCGCGCTCATGCGCGTGGCGACGGTGGACTCGGCCGCCACCGCGATGGACCCGGCGGTGGTGGAACCCACCGGAATGTTCTGAGCCTCAGCCATGGCTGTCGTGGTGCTCGCTTTCTCAGTCAAGAACTCTTCGGGACTCGGTCGGCGGGCTTACTAGCCGACCGATCCCTCCATCTGCAGCTCGATCAGCCGGTTGAGCTCCAGGGCGTACTCCATGGGCAGCTCCTTCGCGATCGGCTCGACGAAGCCGCGCACGATCATCGCCATGGCCTCGAACTCGGTCATGCCACGGCTCATGAGGTAGAAGAGCTGGTCCTCGGAGACCTTGGAGACGGTCGCCTCGTGGCCCATCGACACGTCGTCCTCACGGACGTCGACGTACGGGTAGGTGTCCGAGCGGGAGATGGTGTCCACCAGCAGCGCGTCGCACAGCACGTTGGACTTGGCACCCGGCGCACCCTCGCCGATCTCGATGAGACCGCGGTAGGAGGTGCGGCCGCCGCCTCGCGCCACCGACTTGGAGACGATGTTGGAGGAGGTGTTGGGAGCCATGTGCACCATCTTGGCGCCGGCGTCCTGGTGCTGGCCCTCGCCCGCGAAGGCGATGGACAGGGTCTCGCCCTTGGCGTGCTCGCCCATCAGGTAGACGGCCGGGTACTTCATCGTGACCTTGGAGCCGATGTTGCCGTCGACCCACTCCATGGTGGCGCCCTCGTAGGCCACGGCGCGCTTGGTCACCAGGTTGTAGACGTTGTTCGACCAGTTCTGGATGGTCGTGTAGCGGCAGCGGCCGCCCTTCTTCACGATGATCTCGACGACCGCGGAGTGCAGCGAGTCGGACGAGTAGATCGGAGCGGTGCAGCCCTCGACGTAGTGGACGTAGGCGTCCTCGTCGACGATGATCAGCGTCCGCTCGAACTGGCCCATGTTCTCCGTGTTGATACGGAAGTAGGCCTGGAGCGGGATCTCGACGTGCACGCCCTTCGGCACGTAGATGAAGGAGCCGCCGGACCACACGGCGGAGTTCAGCGAGGCGAACTTGTTGTCACCGACGGGGATGACGGTGCCGAAGTACTCCTTGAAGAGCTCCGGGTGCTCCTTGAGGGCGGTGTCGGTGTCCATGAAGATGACACCCTTCGACTCCAGCTCCTCGTTGATCTGGTGGTAGACCACCTCGGACTCGTACTGCGCGGCGACACCGGCGACGAGGCGCTGCTTCTCCGCCTCCGGGATGCCGAGCTTGTCGTAGGTGTTCTTGATGTCCTCGGGCAGGTCCTCCCAGGACTCGGCCTGCTTCTCCGTGGACCGCACGAAGTACTTGATGTTGTCGAAGTCGATGCCCGACAGGTCGGAGCCCCAGCTCGGCATGGGCTTCTTGTCGAACAGCTTCAGGCCCTTGAGCCGGAGCTTCAGCATCCACTCGGGCTCGTTCTTCTTCTCCGAGATGTCGCGGACGACAGCTTCGGAGAGGCCGCGCTTCGCCGCCGCGCCTG
The DNA here is from genome assembly GCF_043199535.1 of Streptomyces sp. NPDC048590. Taxonomy (NCBI): domain Bacteria; kingdom Bacillati; phylum Actinomycetota; class Actinomycetes; order Kitasatosporales; family Streptomycetaceae; genus Streptomyces; species Streptomyces sp. NPDC048590. The sequence continues at coordinate 151,930 of NZ_JBICWC010000009.1, forward strand.
CCGCGTCGGAGTCGGCCCAGCCGAATTCGTACGTGCCCAGGCCCTCGAGCTCAGGGTGGGCAGTCTCCGTGGGGAGCGTCATGCGGGGTTCCTCCCGGCCGTGCTTGCAGATGCTGATGGATCGGTCTGTCGGTTCTGTCGAGCCTGTGGTGCCGCGGGGCTGCTGCGCGGAACGAACGTCGTGCACACCCCGTCGCCGTGGGCGAGGGTGGCCAGACGCTGTACGTGGGTCCCGAGCAGGCTGGAGAAGAATTCCGTCTCCGCCTCGCACAGCTGCGGGAACTGTTCGGCGACGTGCGCGACCGGGCAGTGGTGCTGGCAGAGCTGCTCGCCCTGCTGTGGGCCCGGCGCGCTGCGCGCCGTAGCAGCGTACCCGTCGGCGGACAGGGCCTTGGCCAGCGCCTCGGTCCGCTCCTCGGGGGCCACGGCCTCGACGGCGGCGCGGTACGTCTCGGACTGGGCGGCCATCCTGGCGCGGGCGAAGGCGACGAGCGCCTCGTCCCCCGCCGTGTCGGCGATCCAGCGGAGCGCGTCGGCGGCGAGCTTGTCGTAGGACTGGTCGAAGGCGTCACGGCCGCAGTCGGTGAGGGCGAAGACCTTCGCCGGGCGGCCGCGGGTCCGCGCGCCGTACACCCGCTGTTCGCGGGCCTCGACGACGTCGTCGGAGACGAGGGCGTCCAGGTGCCTGCGCACGGCCGCCTGGGTGAGGCCGACCCGCTTGGCCAGGTCGGCGACGGTGGACGGGCCGTGGTCCAGGATGGAGCGCGCGACCCGGTTGCGCGTCGAGCGCTCACCGGTCGCGAGTTCCTCCTGGGGAGCCTCGCCAACGTATTTCACAACGCCATTGTTGCGTAATTCCTCCGGGCGTGACAAGCCGCCCCCGGAGCGGACACGGTGCCCTTCATCACTTAGGCAGACCTAAGTTGACCTGCGAAAACGCTCCGCCCGAGCGGGCCTGTGCAGGTGAGGGCCGTACAGGCGGGACCCCGGGCCCACCCGGACCGGAGCGCTCCGAGGAGCGTGACGGGCCCGGCGCGCCGCGCCCCTCCAGGGGCCGGTCCGAGGGCCCGCCCGCGGTGCCACGCGCCTGCCGGGCGTCGTGGGGCAGCCCTTAGACTTGCCCGCCATGAGCAGCGAGCCCGTCGTGAAGGCCAGGGGCCTTGTCAAGCGGTACGGCACGAAGACCGCGGTCGACGGCCTCGACCTGGAGATCGCGGCAGGCACCGTGACCGCGGTACTCGGCCCGAACGGCGCCGGCAAGACCACCACCGTCGAGATCTGTGAGGGCTACCTCCGGCCGGACGCCGGGAGCGTACGCGTCCTGGGCCTCGACCCGGTCGCGGACGCCGCGGCGCTCCGGCCCCGGATCGGCGTGATGCTGCAGTCCGGCGGCGTCTACTCCGGCGCGAGGGCCGTGGAGATGCTCCGCCACGTGGCGAAGCTCCACGCGCACCCGCTGGACGTCGACGCGCTCGTCGACCGCCTCGGGCTCGGCGGCTGCGGCCGCACCACCTACCGCAGGCTTTCCGGCGGGCAGCAGCAGCGCCTCGCGCTGGCCATGGCCGTCGTCGGCCGGCCCGAGCTGGTCTTCCTGGACGAGCCGACCGCGGGTCTCGACCCGCAGGCCCGGCGCTCCACCTGGGACCTGGTCAGGGAGCTGCGCTCCGACGGGGTGTCGACCGTCCTCACCACGCACTTCATGGACGAGGCCGAGGAGCTGGCCGACGACGTCGCGATCATCGACGCGGGGCGGGTGCTGGCCCAGGGCAGCCCGGAGCAGCTGTGCCGCGGAGGCGCGGAGAACACCCTGCGCTTCACCGGCCGCCCCGGCCTCGACCTCGGCTCGCTGCTGAAGGCGCTGCCCGACGGCAGCGAGGCGCTGGAGCTCACCTCGGGCGCCTACCGGATCACCGGGCAGATCGACCCGGAGCTGCTCGCGACCGTCACCTCCTGGTGCGCCCAGCACGGTGTGATGCCGGACGGCATAGCGGTCGAGCGGCACACGCTCGAGGACGTCTTCCTGGAACTGACCGGCAAGGAGCTGCGCGCATGAGCGCCGGTACGTACACCCCCCGCCCGGGCGCGGCGCCGCTGCCGCGCATGATCGCGGCGCAGGCGGCGCTGGAGACCCGGATGCTGCTGCGCAACGGCGAGCAGCTGCTGCTGACGGTGGTCATCCCGACGCTGCTGCTCGTGCTGTTCAGCGCGGTGGACATCGTGGACACGGGCACGGGCGAGCCCGTCGACTTCCTCGCACCCGGCGTTCTCGCGCTCGCGGTGATGTCCACGGCCTTCACCGGGCAGGCCATCGCAACCGGCTTCGAGCGGCGCTACGGCGTACTCAAGCGGCTCGGCGCCTCTCCCCTGCCCCGGTGGGGCCTGATGACCGCGAAGACGCTGTCCGTCCTGGTCACAGAGGTGTTGCAGGTGCTCCTGCTGACCGTGATCGCCCTGGCCCTCGGCTGGTCCCCGGAGGGCAGCCCCTTCTCCGTGCTGCTGCTCCTGGTCCTGGGCACCATGGCCTTCTCGGGCCTCGGACTGCTGATGGCCGGGACGCTGAAGGCGGAGGCGACGCTGGCCGCGGCCAACCTGGTCTTCCTGCTGCTCCTGGTGGGCGGCGGGGTGATCGTGCCGCTGGACAGGTTCCCCGACGCGGCCGCGTCGGTCCTGGGGCTGCTGCCGATCGCGGCGCTCTCCGACGGGCTCAGGGACGTGCTCCAGCACGGCGCGTCCATGCCCTGGGGCGACGCGGCGGTCCTGGCCGTCTGGGGGGTCCTGGGGCTGGGCGCCGCGGCACGGTTCTTCCGCTGGGAGTGACCGGGCCGGCCGGGAAGATGTCCAATCTCACCCGGTAATCACCCACCCCTCGTGAAAACTTGCACAAGCCGGTGCCTACGATGGGGCGCGTGGAAACCCCCCTCTCCTACATCGCCAAGCGCTGGACGCCGTCGGTGAGGACTGCCAAGCGCGCCGCGCTCGCCGCGGTCGTGATGAGCGTCTTCATCATCATCACCGGCGGCGCGGTCCGGCTGACCGGTTCCGGGCTGGGCTGCGACACCTGGCCCAAGTGCACCGACGACAGCCTCTTCGCCACCCCGGCACAGGGTCTGCACGGTGCCATCGAGTTCGGCAACCGGATGCTCACCTACGTCCTGAGCGCGGCGGTCGGCTGGGCGATCATCGCGGCCCGCTCCCTGAAGCCCCGGCGGCGCGGTCTGACGCGTCTGGCCTGGTCGCAGTTCTGGCTGGTCATGGGCAACGCCGTCATCGGCGGGATCACCGTCTGGGCGGGTCTCAACCCCTGGTCGGTGGCAGGGCACTTCCTGCTGGCCAACTGCCTGCTCACGGTGACCGTCGTCACCTGGGCGCGGATCGGCGAGGGCGACGGCCCCCCGCGCCCCCGCGCCCCCAAGCCGGTCCGTCGGCTGTCCTGGGCGATCGTGGCCACCACGGTGCTGCTGATGGTGCTCGGCACGACGGTCACCGGTTCCGGCAAGCACGCCGGGGACAGCAGCGACGTGCCGCGCATGCCGTGGGACTGGAGCGCGGCGGCCCATGTGCACGCCGTCGCCGCCTGGATCGTCTGCGCCCTGGCCGTCGCCATGTGGTTCGCGCTGCGGGTCGTCGACGCCCCCGTGGACACCCGGGCCCGCGCCCGTGACCTGCTGGTCGTGCTGCTGGTCCAGGGCGGCATCGGATACGTGCAGTACTTCAACGACGTACCGGAGATCCTGGTCGGCCTCCACATGCTCGGCTCGTCCCTGATGTGGATCGCCGTGCTGCGTCTGCTGCTGTCGATGCGCGAGCGTCCGGCGGCGGACAGCGCGGGCGCTGTGCCCGCTCCGGCCTCCGGGGAGCGTCCGGAGCCCGTGGCCGCGGGCTGACACCGGCCGGTACGTCCAGGAGCCTCCGGCTCCGGACCCTCAGGGGTCCGGAGCCGGAGGCTCCTTCGTGTGCGGGACGGGTTCAGCCGTTGGACGGGCCGCCGACCTGGATGCCCGCCATCCGGGACCACTCGTAGGGACCGGTGCGGACCTTGGCGGCGAAGTCGCCGTCGAAGTCCTCGTGGACCGTGATGCCCGCCTTCTCCGTGGCCTTCTCGGCGACGGCGTAGGAGGGGGCGACCAGGTCGCCCCAGCCGCCGTCCTCGCCCACCAGCACGATCCGGGTGCCCATCTGGCCGAGGTGGGCGAGCTGCCCCTCGGCGCCGCCGTGCTCCTTGGCGAAGGCGCCGATCTGCTTGGCGAGCTTCGCGGCCCTGCGCTCCGCGCGGGCCGCCTGCTTGCTGTCGTCCGTCTGCTGGGTCTGAGGCTCTGCCGTCTCTGCCATGGACAGGATGCTACCGACGGGTAGAGGGAACGGCGACGGGCGGGGTCCGTGGCATCGGCCACGTCCCCCGCCCGGCGGCGGAGCTTCGGTGCGTGCGGGACTACCTCAGGAAGGGGTCCACCGCGACGGCGACGAAGAGGAGCGAGACATAGGTGATGGACCAGTGGAACAGCCGCATCTCCTTGAGCTTGGCACCGGTCACCCCGGACTTCGCCCGGTTCTGCAGGCCGTGCGCCTCCCAGAGCCAGAAGCCGCCGGTCAGCAGCGCCACCAGGGTGTAGAACCAGCCGGTGTAGCCCAGCGGGGTCAGCAGCAGCGACACCGCGACCATCACCCAGCTGTAGACGACGATCTGCCGGGCCACCACACGGTTGGAGGCGATGACCGGGAGCATCGGGACGCCGACCCGGGCGTAGTCGTCCTTGACCTTCATCGAGAGCGGCCAGTAGTGCGGCGGCGTCCAGAAGAAGATGACGGCGAAGAGGACGACGGCGGCCCAGGACATCGAATCGGTCACCGCGGACCATCCGATGAGTACGGGCATGCAGCCGGCGATTCCGCCCCACACGATGTTCTGCGAGGTACGGCGCTTGAGAAGCATCGTGTACACGACGACGTAGAACAGAAGTGCGCCCAGGGCGAGCGCCGCGGACAGCCAGTTGACGAGCAGTCCGAACCAGACCGTGGAAATCACCCCGAGGGCGATTCCGAAGGCGAGGCACTCCCGCGGGCTCACCATGCCCGTGACCAGCGGACGCTGCGACGTACGGTCCATCAGCGCGTCGATGTCGCGGTCGATATACATGTTGAGCGCATTGGCACCGCCGGCGGAGAGATATCCGCCGATGGTGGTGGTCACCACGAGCCAAAGATCCGGCACGCCCTGAGCCGCGAGGAACATCACCGGGACGGTGGTGATCAGCAGCAGCTCGATGATGCGCGGCTTGGTAAGAGCCACGAATGCCTTGATGCGGGCCCCGAACGGGCGCTGGCCCACTGGGCTCGGAGTCAAGGCGACCCCTGCGGGTCGGGACTCGACGGCCGTCACGCACACCCCTGACAGAGAAATCCCAGCAAGCTCCGGGCGTGAAAGCCCGGTAAAGACTTGCGCGAACCAGACCACTGTAGACGTTGGGCATACGCCGCTCTTCGCGGGGGTGGGGTCGTGTTGGGGTGGCGCAGAAGTGAACGGCGGCGCTCATACGGGAGGCGAACTCCGCAGGTCGCCCGCACTGTGGAAAGGGCAGAAGTACGGCCTTCCGGCGGGGGTAGGCTCGACAATGCCCGGTGCGGTATCCAGTCACCGGTTTACAACAGTGGAGAGGAGCCCTGACTCAGGGTGAGCACCAAGCCGACCACCACAGACCTCCAGTGGACCGAATTGGACCAGCGGGCCGTGGACACCGTCCGCGTCCTGGCCGCGGACGCCGTACAGAAAGTCGGAAACGGCCACCCGGGCACGGCGATGAGCCTCGCTCCTGCCGCTTACACCCTCTTCCAGAAGGTGATGCGTCACGACCCGGCGGACGCCGAATGGACCGGACGCGACCGGTTCGTACTGTCCGCGGGCCACTCCAGCCTGACCCTCTACATCCAGCTCTACCTCGCCGGGTACGGCCTGGAGCTGGACGACCTCAAGGCTTTCCGCACCTGGGGCTCGAAGACTCCGGGCCACCCGGAGTACGGTCACACCACGGGCGTCGAGACGACGACCGGCCCGCTGGGCCAGGGCGTCGCCAACGCCGTCGGCATGGCGATGGCGGCCCGCTACGAGCGTGGTCTCTTCGACCCGCGTGCGGCGGCCGGCACCTCTCCCTTCGACCACACCATCTGGGTCATCGCGGGCGACGGCTGCCTCCAGGAGGGCATCTCGGCCGAGGCGTCCTCGCTGGCCGGCCACCAGAAGCTCGGCAACCTGGTGCTGCTGTGGGACGACAACCACATCTCCATCGAGGGCGACACGGAGACCGCGGTCTCCGAGGACACCCTGAAGCGCTACGAGTCCTACGGCTGGCACGTCCAGCGGGTGGACCAGCTGCCCAGCGGCGACCTGGACCCCGAGGGCCTCTACCGCGCGCTCCAGGCGGCCAAGGCCGAGACGGAGCGCCCGTCCTTCATCGCGGCCCGCTCGATCATCGCCTGGCCCGCCCCGAACGCCCAGAACACCGAGGCTGCGCACGGCTCGGCCCTCGGCGACGACGAGATCGCGGCCACCAAGCGGGTCCTCGGCTTCGACCCGGAGAAGACCTTCGAGGTCTCCGACGAGGTCATCGCGCACACCCGTGAGGCGCTGGACCGCGGCCGCGAGGCCAAGGCCGAGTGGGAGAAGTCCTTCGCCGCCTGGCGCACCGCCAACCCCGAGCGCGCGGCCGACTTCGACCGGATCGCCGCGGGCGAGCTGCCGGCCGGCTGGCAGGACGAGCTCCCGGTCTTCGAGGCGGGCCACGGTGTCGCCACGCGTGCCGCGTCCGGCAAGGTCCTCCAGGCGCTCGGCGGTGTCATCCCCGAGCTGTGGGGCGGTTCCGCCGACCTCGCCGGGTCCAACAACACCACGATCGACAAGACCTCGTCGTTCCTCCCGGTGGGCAACCCGCTGCCGGAGGCCGACCCGTACGGCCGCACGATCCACTTCGGCATCCGCGAGCACTCCATGGCCGCGGCCATGAACGGCATCGCGCTGCACGGCAACACCCGTGTCTACGGCGGCACCTTCCTGGTGTTCTCCGACTACATGCGCAACGCCGTGCGCCTCTCCGCGCTGATGCACCTGCCGGTGACGTACGTGTGGACGCACGACTCGATCGGCCTCGGCGAGGACGGCCCGACCCACCAGCCGGTCGAGCACCTGGCCTCGCTGCGTGCCATCCCGGGCCTGAACGTCGTCCGCCCGGCCGACGCCAACGAGACGGTCATCGCCTGGCGCGAGATCCTCGAGCGCGGCAAGAAGGACTTCGGCACGAGCGCCCCGCACGGTCTGGCGCTCTCCCGCCAGGGCCTGCCCACCTACGCGGCGAACGAGAACGCCGCCAAGGGCGGGTACGTCCTCCTCGACGCCGAGGGCGGCGAGCCGCAGGCCGTTCTGATCGCCACCGGGTCCGAGGTCCAGCTGGCGGTCGAGGCCCGTGACGAGCTCCAGGCGGCCGGCGTGCCGACCCGCGTGGTCTCGATGCCGTGTGTCGAGTGGTTCGAGGAGCAGGACCAGGCGTACAAGGACAGCGTGCTGCCGCCGTCCGTGAAGGCCCGGGTCGCCGTCGAGGCCGGCATCGGCCTCACCTGGCACCGGTACGTGGGCGACGCCGGCCGGATCGTCTCGCTTGAGCACTTCGGTGCCTCGGCCGACGCCAAGGTCCTCTTCCGCGAGTTCGGCTTCACCGCCGCCCGCGTGGCGGAAGCCGCCCGGGAATCCCTCGCCGCCGCCGCGCGCTGACGCTGACATACGACAAGTAGGAGATGCATTTCTCATGACAGACGCACTCAAGCGCCTCTCCGACGAGGGCGTGGCGATCTGGCTCGACGACCTGTCCCGCACACGGATCACCTCCGGCAACCTCGCCGAGCTGATCGACCAGAGTCACGTCGTGGGTGTCACGACCAACCCGTCGATCTTCCAGAAGGCGATCTCCCAGGGCCACGGTTACGACCAGCAGCTCACGGACCTCGCCACCCGCAAGGTCACGGTCGACGAGGCCATCCGCATGATCACGACGGCGGACGTCCGTGATGCCGCCGACATCCTGCGCCCCGTCTTCGACGCCACCGACGGCCAGGACGGCCGGGTCTCCATCGAGGTCGACCCGCGTCTGGCGCACAAGACCGAGGCCACCGTCGCCGAGGCCAAGCAGCTGGCCTGGCTGGTGGACCGGCCGAACACCCTCATCAAGATCCCGGCGACCAAGGCCGGTCTGCCGGCGATCACCGAGGTCATCGGCAAGGGCATCAGCGTCAACGTCACGCTGATCTTCTCGCTGGAGCGCTACCGCGAGGTCATGGACGCCTACCTGGCGGGCCTGGAGAAGGCGAAGGCCGCCGGCCTGGACCTCTCGAAGATCCACTCCGTGGCGTCCTTCTTCGTGTCCCGTGTGGACACCGAGATCGACAAGCGCCTGGACGCGATCGGCAGCGACGAGGCGAAGGCCGCGAAGGGCAAGTCCGCCCTCGCCAACGCCCGTCTGGCCTACGAGGCCTACGAAGAGGTCTTCGCGGGCGAGCGCTGGGCCGCGCTGGACAAGGCGCAGGCCAACAAGCAGCGGCCGCTGTGGGCCTCCACCGGTGTGAAGGACCCGTCCCTCAAGGACACCCTGTACGTCGACGAGCTGGTCGCCCCCAACACGGTCAACACCATGCCGGAGGCGACATTGGACGCCGTGGCCGACCATGGTGAGATCACCGGCAACACCGTTGCCGGCGGTTACGACCAGGCCCGTGCCGACCTCGAGACCGTGAAGAAGCTCGGGGTCAGCTACGACGATGTCGTCCAGCTGCTGGAGGACGAGGGCGTCGAGAAGTTCGAGGCCGCCTGGATCGACCTGCTCAACTCGACCGAGGCCGAGCTCAAGCGCCTCGCTCCTTCGGAGGGCTGACCACCTTGTCTGGTGTTCCCGGAGCCAACCCGCTCCGTGACGCTCAGGACCGACGGCTCCCGCGTATCGCGGGGCCGTCGGGCCTGGTGATCTTTGGCGTCACGGGCGATTTGTCCCGTAAAAAGCTGATGCCCGCCGTCTATGACCTGGCCAATCGCGGCCTGCTGCCGCCGGGCTTCTCGCTCATCGGCTTCGCGCGCCGCGACTGGGAGGACGAGGACTTCGCCCAGGTCGTGCACGACGCGGTCAAAGAACATTCCCGTACGCCCTTCCGCGAAGAGGTCTGGCAGCAGCTCAGCCAGGGCATGCGCTTCGTCCAGGGCAACTTCGACGACGACGTCGCGTTCGAGACCCTCAGGGCCACGATCGAGGAGCTCGACAAGGCCCAGGGCACGGGCGGCAACTTCGCCTTCTACCTCTCCGTGCCGCCGAAGTTCTTCCCCAAGGTCGTCCAGCAGCTGAAGAAGCACGGGCTGGCCGACCAGAAGGAAGGCAGCTGGCGGCGGGCCGTCATCGAGAAGCCGTTCGGCCACGACCTGGAGAGCGCGCAGGAGCTGAACCAGCTCGTGCACGACGTCTTCCCGCCGAACGAGGTCTTCCGGATCGACCACTACCTCGGCAAGGAGACCGTCCAGAACATCCTGGCGCTCCGCTTCGCCAACACGATGTGGGAGCCGATCTGGAACAGGTCGTACGTCGACCACGTCCAGATCACGATGGCCGAGGACATCGGCATCGGCGGCCGGGCGGGCTACTACGACGGAATCGGCGCCGCCCGTGACGTCATCCAGAACCACCTGCTGCAGCTGCTGGCGCTCACGGCGATGGAGGAGCCCGGCTCCTTCCACCCGAAGGCGCTGGTCGCCGAGAAGCTGAAGGTGCTCACGGCCGTGGAGCTGCCCGAGGACCTGGGCAAGCACACGGTGCGCGGCCAGTACGCGCACGCCTGGCAGGGCGGCGAGGAGGCGCTCGGCTATCTGGAGGAGGACGGTATCGACCCCAAGTCGAAGACCGACACCTTCGCCGCGATCAAGCTGACGATCAACAACCGCCGCTGGGCGGGGGTGCCGTTCTATCTCCGTACCGGCAAGCGCCTCGGCCGCCGGGTCACCGAGATCGCGGTCGTCTTCAAGCGCGCCCCCTACCTCCCCTTCGAGTCCGGCGCCACGGAGGAACTCGGCGGCAACGCCCTGGTCATCCGCGTGCAGCCGGACGAGGGGGTCACGGTCCGGTTCGGTTCCAAGGTGCCCGGCACCTCCATGGAGGTCCGGGACGTCACGATGGACTTCGCCTACGGCGAGTCCTTCACGGAGTCCAGCCCGGAGGCGTACGAGCGGCTCATCCTCGACGTGCTGCTCGGCGACGCCAACCTCTTCCCGCGCCACCAGGAGGTCGAGCTCTCCTGGAACATCCTCGACCCGATCGAGGAGTACTGGGACAAGCACGGCAAGCCCGCCCAGTACGCGGCCGGCACGTGGGGGCCGGCCGAGGCCGACGAGATGCTCGCACGCGACGGACGGAGCTGGCGCCGGCCATGAAGATCGATCTCACGGAAACCACGTCCAGCAAGATCAACCAGGCCCTCGTCTCGGCCCGCCGGGACATCGGTTCCCCGGCCGTCGGCATGGTGCTCACCCTGGTCATCGTCACGGACGAGGAGAACGCGTACGACGCCCTCAAGGCGGCGAACGACTCCTCGCGCGAGCACCCCTCGCGGATCATCGTGGTGATCAAGAGGGTCAGCCGTTCGCCGCGGGCCCGCCGCGACGCGCGGCTCGACGCCGAGATCCGGGTCGGTTCCGACGCGGGCTCGGGCGAGACCGTCGTGCTGCGTCTGCACGGCGAGCTCGCCAACCACGCCCAGTCGGTCGTGCTGCCGCTGCTGCTGCCGGACGCCCCGGTCGTGGTGTGGTGGCCCGAGGACGCCCCGGCGGACCCGGCGAAGGACCCGCTGGGCGCACTCGCCCAGCGCCGTATCACCGACACCTACTCCGCCGAGCACCCGCTCGACGAGCTGTCGGTGCGCGCGGCGACCTACCGGCCGGGTGACACCGACCTCGCGTGGACGCGCATCACACCGTGGCGCTCGATGCTGGCGGCGGCGCTCGACCAGCAGCCCGCGCAGGTCGCCTCGGCGACGGTCGAGGGCGAGTCGGACAACCCGAGCTGCGAGCTGCTGGCCATGTGGCTCGCGGACCGGCTCGGTGTGCCGGTGGAGCGCACGCTCTCCGGCGGTCCCGGTCTGACGGCCGTAAGGATGGAGACGAAGAACGGTCCGATCGTCCTGGACCGGCCCGACGGCTCGCTGGCGACGCTCTGCATGGCCGGCCAGCCGGACCGCGCGGTGGCGCTGAAGCGGCGGGAGACCGCCGAACTCCTCGCCGAGGAGCTGCGCCGCCTGGACCCGGACAACATCTACGAGGCCACGGTGAAGTTCGGCGTGGAGCGCCTCGGCGGACCCACCGAGCCGTCGTCCGTCGGTACGGGGCAGAAGCGGGCGGAGCCGACGGGTGCCGCGGCGCCCGCGGCGAAGAAGACGGCGGCCAAGAAGGCGGCGTCGAAGTGAGCGCTCCGCAGCTCGTCGTGCACCGCGACAAGGAGCTGATGGCCCAGGCCGCGGCGGCCAGGCTGATCACGAAGATCGTGGACGCCCAGGCCGCCCGCGGCTTCGCGTCGGTGGTCCTGACCGGCGGGCGCAACGGCAACGGCCTGCTGGCCGCGCTCGCCGGTTCGCCCGCGCGGGACGCGATCGACTGGTCGAGGCTCGACCTCTGGTGGGGCGACGAACGGTTCCTGCCCGAGGGCGACCCGGACCGCAATGTCACGCAGGCCCGTGAGGCCCTGCTGGACAAGGTGGGCCTGGACCCCGCGCGGGTCCACGCGATGCCCGCGTCGGACGGGCCGTACGGCGGCGACGCCGACGCGGCGGCCGCGGGGTACGCCGAGGAGCTGGCCGCCGCCTCGGGGCCGGAGGACCACGGGTCCGTCCCGGCGTTCGACGTGCTGATGCTGGGCGTCGGTCCGGACACCCATGTCGCGTCGCTCTTCCCGGAGCTGCCCGCGGTGCGGGAGACCGAGCGCACCGTCGTCGGTGTGCACGGCGCCCCGAAGCCGCCGCCCACCAGGGTCTCGCTGACGCTGCCCGCGATCCGCGCGGCGCGTGAGGTGTGGCTGCTGGCCGCGGGCGAGGACAAGGCGGAGGCGGCGGAGATCGCGCTGTCGGGCGCCGGGGAGATCCAGGCACCGGCGGCGGGCGCCTACGGCCGCAGCCGGACGCTGTGGCTGCTGGACGCCGCGGCCGCGTCGAAGCTGCCGCGCGCGCTGTATCCGCCGGCCTCGGCCTGACCGGAGGCACCGCGAAGGACATGCCGAGGGCCCGGACCACTCCCCCGAGTGGTTCCGGGCCCTCGGCATGTCCGGCTCGTGCCGTCCCACCCCCGGCACGGGTCACGCCGGTGAGGGAGTGTCAGGCCGGGTCCGGGACCCAGCCGTACGTGTGATCGACGCGGAAGCGGACCACCAGCCGCTGGTCGGTGACCATGGCCTGGCGGTACTCGTCCCAGTCCGGGTGTTCGCCCTGGACGGCCCGGTAGACGTCCACCAGTTCCTCGACCGCGGCGTCATGGGGTTCGGCTGCGACGTCGGAGAGGGTGGCCTCACCCTCGTACACGGCGTAGGCCGCGCCGGACCCGGAGGTCACGTGGAGGCTGACCCTCGGGTCCCTCCGCAGGTTGGCGACCTTGGCACGGCCCGCCGTCGTCGAGAACCGGATGGTCCGGCTCTCCGCGTCGTAGGCGAAGTCGACGTTGGAGAGCTGCGGCCGGCCGTCCTTCTTCAGCGTGACGAGTGCGCCCCGGCTGTGGTCGGCGAGGAGGGAGAGGTGGTTGTTCTGCGCCATGCTGCTCCTTCGGTGGTCCGTGGGTCAGGGTGGTGCGGACGCGTCGATTGTGCGGGCGGCCCGACCACCACGGACTCCTGTAGCCGGATCTCGGCCACCGTGTTGTCCGGTTGTCGTCGCCGGAGAGGGGGCCGGCGCCGGCTGCCGGACCGCGCACGGTGTCCACGGTCTGGATGCGGAACATCGGTGCGCCCCGCGACTCCCGCCGAACGCCCCGGTGCTCACGTGGACGGACCCTCGGTGACCTCCCGGCGCTGCGTGCGGAACCACCACGGGGGAGGGCGACGCCGCAGGACAGGCCGTCGGCGGCGTACACCACGGCGGGCGCCGGCAGCCAGAACCTGTGCGTCGTCCCCTCCCCCGCGACCGGCGTCGCTCAGCGGCCGCGCAGGGTCCGGTAGGTCGCCACGAGCGCCGCGGTGGAGCTGTCGAGCTGCTCACCGCCGGTGCCTTCGGTCAGCACCGGTTCGATCTTCTTCGCCAGCACCTTTCCGAGCTCGACACCCCACTGGTCGAAGGAGTCGATGTTCCACACGGCGCCCTGCACGAACACCTTGTGCTCGTACAGCGCGATCAGCTGGCCGAGCACCGAGGGGGTGAGCCGGTCGGCGAGGATCGTCGTCGTGGGGTGGTTGCCCCGGAAGGTCTTGTGCGGGACGAGCTCCTCGGCGACGCCCTCCGCGCGGACCTCCTCGGGGGTCTTGCCGAAGGCGAGTGCCTGCGTCTGGGCGAAGAAGTTCGCCATCAGCAGGTCGTGCTGGGCGATGAGCCCCGGCAGCAGGTCCTGGACGGGCGTGGCGAACCCGATGAAGTCGGCCGGGATGGTCTTGGTGCCCTGGTGGATCAACTGGTAGTAGGCGTGCTGCCCGTTGGTCCCCGGGGTCCCCCAGACGACCGGGCCGGTCTGCCATTCCACCGGACTGCCGTCCCGGTCCACGGACTTGCCGTTGGACTCCATGTCCAGCTGCTGCAAATAAGCGGCGAACTTCGACAGGTAGTGGCTGTAGGGCAGGACCACGTGCGACTGGGCGTCGAAGAACTGCCCGTACCAGACGCCGAGGAGACCCAGGAGCAGTGGGGCGTTCTCCTCGGCGGGAGCGGTGCGGAAGTGCTCGTCGACGAGGTGGAAGCCGTCGAGCATCTCGCGGAAGCGCTCGGGCCCGATGGCGATCATCAGCGAGAGGCCGATCGCCGAGTCGTAGGAGTAGCGGCCGCCGACCCAGTCCCAGAACTCGAACATGTTGGCCGTGTCGATGCCGAAGTCGGTGACCTTGTCCGCGTTGGTGGAGAGCGCCACGAAGTGCTTGGCCACCGCTTCCTGACCGGCACTCAGCCCGGTCAGCAGCCAGTCACGGGCCGATGTGGCATTGGTGATGGTCTCGATCGTGGTGAAGGTCTTCGAGGCGACGATGAAGAGCGTCTCGGCGGGATCCAGGTCGCGGACCGCCTCGTGGAGGTCGGCACCGTCGACGTTGGACACGAAGCGGACGGTGAGCGTGCGGTCCGTGAAGGAGCGCAGCACCTCGTAGGCCATGGCGGGCCCGAGGTCGGATCCGCCGATGCCGATGTTCACGATGTTCTTGACCGGCCTGCCGGTGTGACCGGTCCACTCCCCGGCCCTGACCCGGTCGGCGAAGGACGCCATCTTGTCCAGGACGGCGTGCACACCCGGCACCACGTTCTCGCCGTCGACCTCGATCACGGCGTCGCGCGGGGCGCGCAGCGCGGTGTGCAGGACGGCGCGGTCCTCGGTGGTGTTGATCTTCTCGCCGCGGAACATCGCGTCGCGCAGCCCGGCGACGTCCGTGGCCACGGCCAGGTCGCGCAGCAGGCGCAGCGTCTCGTCGGTGACCAGGTGCTTGGAGTAGTCGATGTGGAGGTCGCCGACCCGGAGGGTGTACGCGGCCCCGCGGTCCGGCGCGTCCGCGAACAGCCGGCGCAGATGGGTGTCGCCGAACTCCTCACGGTGCTTGCCGAGAGCCGCCCACTCGGGCGTCTGATTGAGCTTGGTTCGGCCTTGTGCGTTCATCCCGGAAATCGCCCACTTCTTCTCGTACCTGCAACCTTCCCCGCTGCCCCTCCAACCTAATTGATCTGGGGGGTCCACAGGGCCAACGGCGGGCTGCCGGACGGCGAACGGGCTCCGGCCGGGCACCCAGGGGGTGACCGGCCGGTGAACGAATCGGAGCGGGGCGTCACGCGCGGATCGCGCACACCGGACGGCGTGCGATCCCGGCTGTCGCCGCGGGTCGACCTCAGATCTCTCCGCGGAGCTTGGCGAGAGCCTCGGCGAGGATGGCCTCGCCGTCCGCGTCGCTGCGCCTCTCGCGCACGTACGCGAGGTGCGTCTTGTACGGCTCGGTCCGCGGCGGGGCGGGCGGGCTGTCCTGGTCCTGACCGGCGGGGAACCCGCAGCGCGGGCAGTCCCAGGTGTCCGGTACCTGTGCGTCATGGGCGAAGCTCGGCTGCGTCTCGTGCCCGTTCGAGCACCAGAAGGAGATGCGGAGGCGCGGCGCGGACTCGCCTCGCTCGGCCTCCCCCATCGGCCCCGCTCCGACCCGGCTTCCCCTGATCGCGTTGCCACTTGCCACGGTCGTAACTCCCTGCGTGATGGTGCTCGAGGTTGCCCCAGTCTACGTAAGGCCCAACGCGCGTCCAGTGAAAGGAGTTACACCGTCACCGGGATTCACGAACGCGGAGGTCAGCTGTCCAGCTTGATGAGCAGAGCGAGGACGACGATGCACGCGAACCAGCCCAGACCGACCACTACGGTGATGCGGTCGAGGTTCCGCTCGGCGACCGACGAGCCACCGACGGACGACTGCATCCCGCCGCCGAACATGTCGGAGAGGCCGCCGCCCTTCCCCTTGTGCATCAGCACCAGCAGCATCAGCAGCAGGCTGAAGACGATCAGGGCGATCTCGAACGCCAAAACCACGGCTGGTCCCTACTTTCCGGAATTCCTAGGACTGCATGTACGAACGGCGGGGGCCCGGGGGTCACCCCCCTCGGCCCCCGCAAGGGTACGACGGATCCGCGTCACCGCATACTCACCCGGTGACGGGAACGGACGATCCTACTGGTCGCGGAAGCGGACGATCTTGACGAACTCGTCGGCGTCGAGCGCCGCGCCGCCGATCAGCGCACCGTCCACATCGGGCTGGGCCATGATCGCCGCGACGTTGCCGGACTTGACCGAGCCTCCGTACTGGATGCGCACGGCGTCGGCCAGCTCCTGCGAGTACAGCTCGGCGAGCCGGCGGCGGATCGCGCCGCAGACCTCCTGCGCGTCCTCGGGGGTGGCGACCTCGCCGGTGCCGATGGCCCAGACCGGCTCGTAGGCGATCACGATGGTCTCGGCCTGCTCGGCCGGGATGTCCTTGAGCGCGCCGTCGAGCTGCGCCAGCGTGTAGGAGACCTGGTCACCGGCCTTGCGGATGTCCAGGCCCTCGCCGACGCAGAGGATCGGGGTCAGGCCGTGCTTGAACGCGGCCTTCACCTTGGCATTGCAGATCTCGTCGTTCTCACCGTGGTACTGACGGCGCTCGCTGTGGCCGACGGCCACGAAGGAGCACTTCAGCTTGGCGAGCATCGGGCCGGAGATCTCTCCGGTGTACGCGCCGGAGTCCTGCGCCGAGATGTCCTGGGCGCCGTACTTGATCTTCAGCTTGTCGCCGTCGACCAGCGTCTGGACGGAGCGCAGGTCGGTGAAGGGCGGCAGGACGGCGACCTCGACCGCGTCGTAGTCCTTGTCGGCCAGGGCGAAGGCGAGCTTCTGGACGTGGGCGATGGCCTCGAGGTGGTTGAGGTTCATCTTCCAGTTGCCCGCCATCAGCGGGGTGCGGGTGGTCATGAAAGGTCAGTCCTCCAGTGCGGCGAGTCCGGGAAGCGTCTTGCCCTCGAGGTATTCGAGGCTGGCGCCGCCGCCGGTCGAGATGTGTCCGAACGCGTTCTCGTCGAAGCCCAGGATGCGGACGGCGGCGGCGGAGTCGCCGCCACCGACGACGCTGAAGGCCGGGGAGTCGACGAGCGCCTGGGCGACGGCCTTGGTGCCCTCGGCGTAATCGGGGTGCTCGAAGACGCCCATCGGTCCGTTCCAGAAGACGGTGGCCGCGTCGGCGAGCTTCGCCGCGTACAGCTTGCGGGTCTCGGGCCCGATGTCCAGGCCCTCCTGGTCGGCGGGGATGGCGTCGGCGGCGACCGTCGTCGGGTTGGCCGGAGCCTTGGTCTTCAGGTCCGGGAACTCACGCGAGACCAGGACGTCGACGGGGAGCACGAACTCCACACCGAGCTCCTCGGCACGCTTGAGGTATCCCTGGACGGCCGGAACCTGGTCCTCCTGGAGCAGCGAGATACCGACCTCGTGGCCCTTGGCCTTGAGGAAGGTGTACGCCATGCCGCCACCGATCAGGATGCGGTCGGCCTTCTCCAGCAGGTGGTCGATGACTCCGAGCTTGTCGGAGACCTTGGCACCGCCGAGCACGACGGCGTAGGGGCGCGCGACGTCCTCGGTGAGCTTCTTCAGGACGCCGACCTCGGTGGCGATGAGGCCTCCCGCCGCGTGCGGCAGCCGGGCCGGGAGGTCGAAGACCGAGGCGTGCTTGCGGTGGACGGCACCGAAGCCGTCGCCCACGTAGACGTCGGCGAGCTCGGCGAGCTGGTCGGCGAAGGCTCCGCGCTCGGCGTCGTCCTTGGACGTCTCGCCGGCGTTGAAGCGGAGGTTCTCGATGACGGCGACCTGGCCGTCGGTGAGGGCGGCGACCGTGGCGCGGGCGGACTCGCCGACCGTGTCGGTCGCGAAGGCGACCTCGGTGCCGAGCAGTTCACCCAGCCGGGCCGCGGCCGGGGCCAGCGAGAACGCCGGGTCCGGGGCACCCTTGGGGCGGCCCAGGTGCGAGGCGACGATGACCCGCGCGCCGGCGGCGGCGAGCTCGGCCACCGTCGGCCGGACGGCGCGGATGCGGCCGTCGTCGGTGATCGTGGTGCCGTCGAGCGGCACGTTGAGGTCGGCGCGGACGAATACCCGCTTACCCGCGACCCCTTCGGCGAGAAGTTCGTCGATCGTCTTCATCTGTTCCCATACTCCTTGGAAGGACGGATGAGCATGCGAGGGGGCTCGGACGGCGCCCCGTCGCGCCGTCCGAGCCCCTCACATCACACCTGGATGCCTGTCGATCCTAGGATCAGAGCTGGCCACCGACGAAGACGGTCAGGTCGACGAGGCGGTTGGAGTAACCCCACTCGTTGTCGTACCAGCCGAGGATCTTCACCGAGTTGCCCTCCTGGACCATGGTCAGGGAGGAGTCGAAGGTGCAGGACGCCGGGTCGCTGACGATGTCCGACGACACGATCGGGTCCTCGGTGTAGGCCAGGAAGCCCTTCAGGTCGCCGTCCTCGGAGGCCTTCTTGAACGCGGCGTTGACCTCGTCCTTGGTGACCTCGCGCTCCAGGGTGACGACGAGGTCGGTGGCGGAGCCGGTGGGGACCGGGACGCGCATCGCGATGCCGTCGAGCTTGCCCTTGAGCTGCGGGAGGACCAGGGCGGTCGCCTTGGCGGCGCCCGTCGTGGTCGGGATGATGTTCTCGGCGGCGGCGCGGGCGCGGCGCAGGTCCGAGTGCGGGAAGTCCAGGATGCGCTGGTCGTTCGTGTACGCGTGGACCGTCGTCATCAGACCCTTGACGATGCCGAAGTTCTCGTCGAGGACCTTGGCCATCGGCGCCACGCAGTTGGTGGTGCAGGAGGCGTTGGAGATGACGTGGTGGTTGGCCGCGTCGTACTTGTCCTGGTTGACGCCCATCACGATGGTGATGTCCTCGTCCTTGGCCGGAGCCGAGATGAGGACCTTCTTGGCGCCACCGGCGATGTGCTTCTCGGCGTCGGCCTTCTTCGTGAAGATGCCGGTCGACTCGATGACGATGTCGACGCCCAGCTGACCCCAGGGGATGTCGGCCGGGTTGCGCTCGGAGAGCACCTTGATGGTGTGGCCGTCGACGGTGATGGTGTCGGCGGTGTGGCTGACCTCGGCCTTGAGACGACCCAGGATGGTGTCGTACTTCAGCAGGTGCGCCGTGGTCGCGGTGTCACCCAGGTCGTTGACAGCCACGATCTCGATGTCCGCACCCTGCTCCAGCAGCGCGCGGAAGTAGTTACGACCGATGCGGCCAAAGCCGTTGATGCCTACGCGGATCGTCACGAACCGATCTCCTCGTTAGGAACGCCGGTTTCGATGCCGGCGAGTTTTATTAGGGATGTCCCCGACCGCCTCCGACCCTACCTCTCCGAAGGCCCCGGAGTGACATCGAGAGGGGAGCCCTGAAGAGGTATCTCCCTACTCCCGAGTAGGACTGCCGTATTCCGGCAGCGGGGCGGACACCGGCCGCCTTCCCCCTCGGCACCGTCACCACGCGTCAACACCCGCCACCACCCGGCCCCTTGCGCGGAAAGGGGAGCCTCCCGTGATGTCACCGGGAGTCACCGACGTGCCTTCCCTCCGTCCGCTTCCGGCCATGGCACGCCCGCCGGGAATCTCCCTGCCCGCACACGTCCGGGGTGTACGGACGATGAACCGCAGGGGCACGCTCAATTGTGCGGATCAGTACTCAATCGATAAAAGCACCCGGTCGCCCGCTGTTTTCGGTCGTACCCACGGTGAACTTCGGAAGCCGGGCCCGCTCATTCGTGCGGCCACGGAGCGCCCGGGCCATTCCGGAAACCTTTCGCCAAATTCGGGAATGGCCCCGCCCCACCGGGTTTACCCGGTGGGGCGGGGCCTCTCCTGTGGCACGGTGCCGGCCGGCTCTCAGCCCACCAGGCCGTCGGCCATCTCCTCGCTGAGGGTGGACTCCGTACCGGGGATGCCGAGGTCCTGGGCCCGCTTGTCGGCCATGGCCAGCAGCCGCCTGATCCGGCCCGCCACCGCGTCCTTGGTCAGCGGAGGGTCGGCGAGCGCTCCCAGCTCTTCCAGGGATGCCTGCTTGTGCTCCATGCGCAGCCGTCCGGCCGCGGCGAGGTGCTCCGGGACCTCGTCCCCGAGGATCTCCAGGGCGCGCCCCACACGGGCGCCTGCGGCCACCGCGGCACGGGCGGAGCGGCGGAGGTTGGCGTCGTCGAAGTTGGCGAGCCTGTTGGCGGTGGCGCGTACCTCCCGCCGCATCCTGCGCTCCTCCCACGCGAGCACCGCGTCATGGGCGCCGAGACGGGTGAGCAGGGCGCCGATGGCGTCGCCGTCACGCACGACCACCCGGTCCACGCCACGCACCTCGCGCGCCTTGGCGGCGATGGAGAGCCTGCGGGCCGCGCCTACGAGCGCCAGGGCGGCCTCGGGGCCTGGGCAGGTCACTTCGAGCGAGGAGGAGCGGCCGGGCTCGGTCAGCGAGCCGTGGGCCAGGAAGGCGCCCCGCCAGGCGGCCTCCGCGTCGCACGTGGCCCCCGAGACCACCTGCGGGGGAAGACCCCGGATGGGGCGGCCGCGGCCGTCCACGAGACCGGTCTGCCGGGCCAGCTGGTCGCCGCCCGCCACCACTCGTACGACGAAGCGGGAGCCCCGGCGCAGCCCTCCGGGCGCCATCACGATCAGCTCAGAGCTGTGCCCGAAGATCTCCAGGATGTCCCGCTTCAGCCGGCGAGCGGCGCTCCCCGTGTCCAGCTCGGCCTCGATCACGATCCGGCCGCTCACCAGGTGGAGCCCGCCCGCGAACCGGAGAATCGCCGAGACCTCCGCCTTTCTGCAGCAGGTCCGGGTGACGGGAAGCCGAGAGATTTCGTCCTTCACCGCTGGCGTCATCGCCATGGGCCGATCCTTCCATGCATCCGAAAAATACGGTCGTACGCGGCGGCCAACAGCTCCGGATCATGAATCGGAACGCCGTCGGGTGAGGCCACGGGGGCCAGCTCGACCGCGGCTCCGATCCGCTGGGCGGCATCGGCGAGGGACTCACGGTCAGGCACAGCGGCCTCGTCGGCCAGCACCACGTCCATGGCGAGTTTAGGGGCGTGTCGTCCCAAAACCTCCAAATGACGCTGCGGTGAGAAGCCATCTGTTTCGCCGGGCTGGGGTGCGAGGTTCAGCGAGAGCACCTTGCGCGCCTTCGTGGTCACCAGAGCATCGAGCAGCTCGGGCACCAGAAGGTGCGGGATCACGGACGAGAACCAGGAGCCGGGGCCCAGCACCACCCAGTCTGCGTCGAGGACGGCCGCCACCGCCTCGGGGACCGCCGGCGGATCCGCGGGGACGACGTGGACGGACTGCACCTCGCCCGGTGTGAGCGCCACCGTCGCCTGACCGCGCACGGTGACCGTGTCGCCGGGACGGCGCGGGTCATGCCCCCGGACGAGCGCCTGGAGCTCCAGGGGGACTGCGGACATCGGCAGTACCCTGCCGTGCGCCCCGAGCAGCTTCCCGACGAGATCGAGCGCCTGGACGTGGTCGCCGAGCTGCTCCCACAGGGCGACGATGAGCAGGTTGCCCACCGCGTGCTCGTGGAGGTCGCCCTTGGACTCGAAGCGGTGCTGGATAACCTGGGCCCAGGTCTGGCCCCATTCGTCGTCGCCGCAGAGGGCGGCGAGCGCCTTGCGCAGATCGCCCGGCGGGAGGACGCCGAGCTCTTCGCGGAGCCTGCCGCTGGAGCCTCCGTCGTCGGCGACGGTGACCACGGCCGTGAGGTCGCCGGTGATCCGGCGCAGCGCCGTGAGCGAGGCGGACAGGCCCATGCCGCCGCCGAGCGCGACGACCTTGGGCTGTGCGCCGCGCTTGCGGCCGGAGAGCGCGGCGGTGGCCCTGCTCAGTCGGCGCTGGCGCAGATTGCGGTTGGTCACTCGCGCCCCATGTCCCGGTGTACGAGGACGGTCTCGATCCCTTCGGTCGCCAGCCTGCGGGAGAGCTTCTCCGACATGGCGACGGAACGGTGCTTGCCGCCCGTGCAGCCCACCGCGATGGTCACGTAGCGCTTGCCCTCCCGGCGGTAACCCGCGGCGATCAGCTGGAGCAGCTCCGTGTACTGGTTGAGGAACTCCTTGGCGCCCGGCTGGTCGAAGACGTAGTCGGACACCTCTTCGTTGAGGCCGGTGAAGGGGCGGAGTTCCGGGACCCAGTGCGGGTTGGGCAGGAAGCGGCAGTCGACGACCAGGTCGGCGTCGACCGGGAGTCCGTACTTGAAGCCGAAGGACATCACCGTGGCACGGAGCTCCGGCTCCTCGTCCCCGGCGAACTGCGCGTCCATCTTGGCCCGCAGTTCGTGCACGTTGAGGCTGGAGGTGTCGATGACCAGGTCGGCGTCGCCCCGCAGCTCCCTCAGGAGGTCTCGCTCGGCCGCGATGCCGTCGACGATGCGCCCGTCGCCCTGGAGCGGGTGCGGGCGGCGGACCGACTCGAAGCGGCGCACGAGCGCGTCGTCCGAGGACTCCAGGAAGACGATCCGGCGGGTGACGTGCTTGGCCTCCAGGTCCGCCAGGGACTCCCGGAGGTTGTCGAAGAAGCGGCGCCCCCGTACGTCGACGACGACGGCGATCCGGGCGACATTGCCCTGGGACCGGGCGCCGAGCTCGACCATGGTGGGGATGAGCGCGGGCGGCAGGTTGTCCACGACGAACCAGCCGAGGTCCTCCAGGCACTTGGCCGCCGTGCTGCGCCCGGCACCCGACATGCCGGAGATGATCACCAGTTCGGGGATGGCGGGCGGGGTGGCCTCGGCCTTCTCCGTGGTGCTTGCCGTACTCACGTCTGCTGCTCCGTCTGCTCGACCGCGTTCGTCCTGCTGTTCATGCGGCTGTCCGGTCATGTCGTGCTGCCCCCGTCGTCCTCTTCGATGATCTCTCCTGTGGCCGTGTTCACGGCGGGTGCGGCCGGGGCTGCCGCGGCGAAGGCCGCGGCCACCGATTCCGCGGTCTTGCGCCCTATGCCCGGCACCTCGCGGATCTCGTCGATTGTCGCCTGCCTCAGCTTCTTCACGGAGCCGAAATGCTTGATCAGTGCCTGCTTGCGGGTCTCGCCCAGGCCCGGGACGTCGTCCAGGGGGCTGGTGCGGATGCGCTTGGCACGCTTGGCGCGCTGGTAGGTGATGGCGAAGCGGTGGGCCTCGTCCCGGATCCTCTGGAGGAGGTAGAGGCCTTCGCTGGAGCGCGGCAGCACCACGGGATCGTCGTCGTCGGGGAGCCAGACCTCCTCCAGGCGCTTGGCGAGGCCGCAGACGGCGATGTCGTCGATGCCCAGCTCGTCCAGGGCCCGCTTGGCGGCGGCGACCTGGGGCTGTCCTCCGTCGACGACGACGAGCTGCGGGGGGTAGGCGAACCGCCTCGGCCGGCCGTCGTCCTCGCGGGGCCCGTCCCCCGGGTCCGGCGTGGCGGGTTCCGCCGGTGCGGACGCCCCGGGGGAGGCGGCGTCCGAGGGGCCGGGGACGGGGCCGGTGGGGGCCGGGGTGTCCTCCCACTCCCCCGTGCGCTCCTTCTCCTGGAGGTAGCGCTTGAAGCGGCGGCCGATGACCTCGTGCATCGACCGGACGTCGTCCTGGCCCTCGAAGCCCTTGATCTGGAAGCGGCGGTACTCGCTCTTGCGGGCCAGACCGTCCTCGAAGACGACCATGGAGGCGACCACGTCGTCCCCCTGGAGGTGCGAGATGTCGAAGCACTCCACGCGCAGCGGCGCGGTGTCCAGGCCGAGTGCCTCGGCGATCTCCTCCAGGGCGCGCGAGCGCGTGGTGAGGTCGGAGGCGCGCTTGGTCTTGTGCAGCCCGAGCGCCTGCTGGGCGTTGCGCTGGACCGTGACCATCAGGTCCTTCTTGTCGCCCCGCTGCGGGATGCGCAGGCTGACCTGCGAACCCCTGCGGCCTGCGAGCCACTGGGAGACCGCGTCGGGATCCTCGGGCAGCGCGGGGACCAGCACCTCCTTGGGTACGGCGTCCCCCGCCTCCTCCCCGTACAGCTGCTGGAGGGCGTGTTCCACCAGGCCGGAGGTGTCCACGGCCTCGACCTTGTCGGTGACCCAGCCGCGCTGGCCGCGCACCCGGCCGCCGCGGACGTGGAAGATCTGGACCGCCGCCTCCAGTTCGTCCTCCGCGACCGCGATGAGGTCGGCGTCCGTCGCGTCGGCGAGGACCACGGCGCTCTTCTCCATGGCCCGCTTCAGCGCCTCCGCGTCGTCGCGGAGGCGGGCGGCGCGCTCGTACTCCATCTCCTCGGCCGCCTGCATCATGTCCTTCTCCAGGCGGCGGATGTACGTCCCGGTGCGGCCGGCCATGAAGTCGCAGAAGTCCTCGGCCAGTTCGCGGTGTTCCTCGGGGGTGACCCGTCCGACGCAGGGGGCGGAGCACTTGCCGATGTACCCCAGGAGGCAGGGCCTGCCGGTCCGCTCGGCGTTCTTGAAGACGCCCGCGGAGCAGGTGCGCACGGGGAAGACCCGGAGCATCAGGTCGACGGTCTCGCGGATCGCCCAGGCATGCCCGTACGGACCGAAGTAGCGCACGCCCTTCTTCTTGGCGCCGCGCATCACCTGGACGCGGGGGAAGTCCTCGTTCAGCGTCACGGCGAGATAGGGATAGCTCTTGTCGTCGCGGTACTTGACGTTGAACCGGGGGTCGAACTCCTTGATCCAGGAGTACTCCAGCTGAAGTGCCTCGACCTCGGTGGCGACGACCGTCCACTCCACGGAGGCGGCCGTGGTGACCATCGTGCGGGTGCGCGGGTGAAGACCGGCCAGGTCCTGGAAGTAGTTGGCCAGGCGCTGGCGGAGGTTCTTCGCCTTCCCGACGTAGATCACCCGACGGTGCTCGTCGCGGAACTTGTAGACCCCCGGGGAGTCGGGGATCTGTCCCGGCTTGGGGCGGTAGCTGGAGGGGTCTGCCATGTCTCACACCCTACTTGCGGGCGCTGACGGAGCGGGATCTCCGTGGCTGCCCGGACCGGGGACGGGCTCCCGCCGGGCGGTGCCACCGCGGGAGCCGCGACCGGGGCCGGGGCGCGCGGTCAGGCCCCGGGGCCTGCGACGAGTTTGCCGTTCTCGAGCTTCAGGGGGACCGAGGGGAGCGGCACGGTGGCGGGCCCCTGGACGGCCTTCCCGGTGGTCACGTCGAAGCGGCTGCCGTGGCAGGGGCAGTTGCCCTCCGTCCCCTCGACCTTGTCCAGGACGCAGCCCGCGTGGGTGCACTGGGCGCTGAACGCCTTGTACTGACCGGCGGCGGGGCAGCTGACCACCAGCCTCTGCTCCCGGAAGAGCTTCGCCCCTCCGACCGGCACCTCGTCCGCGGGGCCGAGCTCCACGGGCGCGGTGGGCGTCGGTGTCTGCGCGTGACCGAGCTTCGACTCGGTGGAACAGGCTGCCGCTCCCAGGCCGGCGACGCCGGCGAGTGCGGCGCCCTTCAGGACGGTACGGCGGGCGGCGGGCAGGCCGGACATGCGGTCTCCACTGGTCGGGGGCGGTCGGCCGCCGTCTCCGTCCGGGGCGGGTGCCTCGGAGGCGGGACACGGGCCGCACGGGACGGCAGGGGCGACAGACCCGACCATACCGGCGGAGAACACCGGGCCATCGACCGGCCCCGTCCGAGCAAGTGGGCGGTACCCGGTGCCGTGCGGGGCGGTCTCGGCGTCGTGCGGGTGCGCACGTGCCGGGGAGCCCCCCGCACGGTCGTGGTCAGGCCTTCCGCGCGCGGGTGGCCTTCTTCGCGGCGGGCTTCTCCGCCGCCTTCCCGGCCGTCCTGGCCGTCGCCGTCCTGCGGGCCGTGGTGGCCTTCGCGGCGACGGCCGCCTTCTTCGCCGGAGCCTTCCGGGCCTTGCGGGCCGCCGGGACGGCCGCCCCGCCGATCCGCTCCGCGCCCAGGACGTCCTGGAGGAACTTCCCGGTGTGGCTGGCTGGTACCGCGGCGATCTCCTCCGGGGTGCCCTCGGCGACGACGAGACCGCCGCCGCTGCCGCCTTCGGGACCCATGTCGACGACCCAGTCGGCGGTCTTGATGACATCGAGGTTGTGCTCGATGACGATCACGGTGTTGCCCTTGTCGACCAGGCCCGACAGCACCGAGATGAGCTTGCTGATGTCCTCGAAGTGCAGACCGGTCGTCGGCTCGTCCAGGACGTAGACGGTGCGGCCGGTGGAGCGCTTCTGGAGCTCGCTCGCCAGCTTCACCCGCTGCGCCTCACCGCCGGAGAGCGTCGGCGCGGACTGCCCGAGCCTGACGTACCCGAGGCCCACCTCGTTGAGCGTGCGCAGGTGGCGGGCGATCGTCGGCACGGCCTCGAAGAATTCGAGACCCTCCTCGATCGGCATGTCCAGCACCTCGGCGATGGACTTGCCCTTGTAGTGGACCTCCAGCGTCTCCCGGTTGTAGCGCGCGCCGTGGCAGACCTCGCACGGGACGTACACGTCGGGCAGGAAGTTCATCTCGATCTTGATCGTGCCGTCGCCGGAGCAGTTCTCGCAGCGGCCGCCCTTGACGTTGAAGGAGAAGCGGCCCGGCAGGTAGCCGCGCACCTTCGCCTCCATCGTCTCGGCGAACAGCCGGCGCACGTGGTCGAAGACCCCGGTGTAGGTGGCCGGGTTGGACCGGGGCGTGCGCCCGATCGGCGACTGGTCGACGTGGACGACCTTGTCGACGAGGTCGTCGCCGTCGACCCGGGTGTGCCGCCCTGGGACCGACTTGGCGCCGTTGAGCTCACGCGCCAGGTGCGTGTAGAGGATGTCGTTGACCAGCGTCGACTTACCGGAACCGGAGACACCGGTGACGGCGGTGAGCACACCGAGCGGGAAGGAGACGTCGATGTCCTGGAGGTTGTTCTCGCGCGCTCCGTGCACCGTGAGACGGCGCTTCGGGTCGACGGGGCGCCGGATCTCGGGCGTGCCGATCGACCTGCGGCCCGAGAGGTACTGCCCGGTGATGGACTCCTCGTTGCCCAGGAGTTCCTTGAGTGAGCCGGAGTGGACGACCTTGCCGCCGTGCTCACCCGCGCCGGGGCCGATGTCGACGACCCAGTCGGCCACCTTGATGGTGTCCTCGTCGTGCTCGACGACGATGAGCGTGTTGCCCATGTCCCGGAGCCTGACGAGGGTCTCGATCAGCCGGTGGTTGTCACGCTGGTGCAGGCCGATGGACGGCTCGTCCAGGACGTAGAGCACGCCGACGAGACCGGAGCCGATCTGGGTGGCGAGCCGGATGCGCTGGGCCTCACCGCCGGAGAGCGTGCCTGCCGCGCGGTTGAGCGAGAGGTAGTCGAGGCCGACGTCGACGAGGAACTTCAGCCGCTCGTTGACCTCCTTCAGCACCCGTTCGGCGATCTTCTTGTCGCGTGCGTTGAGCTTGAGACGGCCGAGGAATTCGGCGCACTCGCTGATGGACATCGCCGCGACCTCGGCGATGGACCTCTCCATCACCGTCACCGCGAGGACCAGCGGCTTGAGACGGGTGCCCTCGCAGGTCGGGCAGGCCACCTCGCGCATGTACCCCTCGAAGCGCTCCCGGCTGGAGTCGCTCTCGGCCTCCGAGTGGCGCCGCTTGACGAACTGGACGGCTCCCTCGAAGCGGGGGGTGGTGTAGGCGCGCTCGCGTCCGTACCGGTTGCGGTAGCGGACCTCGGTCTGGATCTTGTGGCCGTGGAGCAGGGCCTTCCTGGCCCGCTGGGGCAGCCCCGCCCACGGGATGTCAGTGCGGAATCCCAGGGCCTCGGCCAGGGCGTCGATCTGGCGCCCGAAGTACTCCTTGGTGTGCCCGTGCGACCAGGGGTGGATCGCACCCTCGTCCAGGGACTTGTCCTCGTCCGGGACGATCAGCTCCGGGTCGACCTCCATGCGCGTGCCGATGCCCGTGCAGTCGGGGCAGGCGCCGAAGGGCGAGTTGAAGGAGAAGGAGCGCGGCTCCAGCTCCTCGAAGGAGAGGTCGTCGTACGGGCAGTAGAGGTGCTCGGAGTACATCCGCTCACGCTCGGGGTCGTCCGCGTCGAGGTCGACGAAGTCGAGCACGACCATGCCTCCGGAGAGGCCGAGGGCCGTCTCGACGGAGTCGGTCAGCCGGCGCTTGGCGCTGTCCTTGACGGTGAGGCGATCGATGACCACCTCGATGGTGTGCTTCTCCTGCTTCTTGAGCTTGGGCGGCTCGGACAGCTGGATCGTCTCGCCGTCGACCCGGGCCCTGCTGTATCCCTTGGTCTGGAGATCGGCGAAGAGGTCGACGAACTCCCCCTTGCGCTCGCGCACCAGCGGGGAGAGGACCTGGAACCGGCTGCCCTCGGGCAGGCCGAGCACCTTGTCGACGATGGCCTGCGGCGACTGGCGCGCGATGGGCCTGGAGCACTCGGGACAGTGCGGCTTGCCGATCCTGGCGAAGAGCAGCCGGAGGTAGTCGTAGACCTCGGTGATGGTGCCGACCGTCGAGCGCGGGTTGCGCGAGGTCGACTTCTGGTCGATGGAGACGGCGGGCGAGAGGCCTTCGATGAAGTCCACGTCCGGCTTGTCCATCTGGCCGAGGAACTGGCGCGCGTACGAGGAGAGCGACTCGACGTAGCGGCGCTGGCCCTCGGCGAAGATCGTGTCGAACGCGAGCGAGGACTTGCCCGATCCGGAGAGCCCGGTGAAGACGATGAGGGAGTCACGGGGGAGATCGAGCGAGACGTTCTTCAGGTTGTGCTCGCGCGCGCCACGGACGATGAGACGGTCGGCCACGCCGGTCCGCACCTTTCTGGAGAGAAGTGGGGGAACTGAGCCCCTCTCCCAGGGTATGGGGGGCGCCACAGCGATGTACGAAGCTTTCGACTCCGAGCGTATAGCACGCACATTCGATTTACGTCGGGCTGAAGACTCCATCACCCGAAAGAGTGGCGGAGGCTACGCTCTGCCCATGACTGATCATGTGCGCGACCTGGAAGCTGTACGTGAAGCGACCGATCGACTGCTCGGTGCCATGGGCAAGTCCGACGACGGCGCCGTCGCGGAACCGTCGCTGCTCCCCGGTTGGAGCCGGGGTCATGTTCTCGCCCACCTGTCACGTAACGCCGACGCGCTCGTAAATGTTCTCCAGGGCCGCCCGATGTACGCGAGCAGCGAAACCCGGGACGCCGACATCGAGCGCGACGCGCCCCGCCCCCTGGCCACGCAGCTCGACGATGTGCGCGAGAGCGGGGCGGCCTTCCTGGCCGCGGCCACCGAGCCGGCCGACTGGTCCCGCACGGTGACGCTGCGCAACGGCGTGACGGACTCCGCCTCCCGGCTCCCCTTCCGCCGCCTGGTGGAGGTCGAGCTGCACCACGTCGACCTGGGGGTGGGGTACACCCTGGAGGACCTTCCGGACGAGTTCGTGACCCGGGAGAACGACTTCCTGGCCGAGCGCTTCGCCGGGCACCCCTCAGTCGCTCCCACGACCGCGGTCGCCCCGGACGGCCGGGTGTGGACCACAGGCGGCGGCGAGGGCGCCCCGGTCACCGTCCGGGGTACCGCCCCGGAGATCCTCGGCTGGCTCTGCGGCCGGCGCGACGGATCGGCACTCGCCGTGGAAGGCGGCACCCTTCCCGCGCTGCCCCCGCTATAGGCTCGGTGACATGACGTACAGCGGAACGGTCAAGGTCGGCGGACCCGCGGATGTGCACGAGCTGACGGATCTGATGATCTCCAAGGTCGCCGTCGGGCCGATGAACAACAACGCCTATCTGCTGCGCTGCCGGGCCACCGGCGAGCAGCTGCTCATCGATGCGGCGGCCGAGGCCCCGACCTTGCTGCGGCTGATCGGCGACGACAGCATCAGGTCGGTCGTCACGACGCACCGGCACGGTGACCACTGGCAGGCACTCGCCGAGGTCGTGGCGGCCACCGGGGCGCGGACGTACGCCGGGAGGTACGACGCCGAGGGCATCGGGGTGCCCACCGACGAGCCCGTGGATGACGGGGGCACGATCCGGGTGGGCGAGGTCTCCCTGACCGCCCGGCATCTGACCGGTCACACCCCGGGGTCCGTCGCCCTGGTCTACGACGACCCGCACGGCGCGCCGCACGTGTTCACCGGGGACTGCCTCTTCCCCGGCGGGGTGGGCAACACGCACGACGACCCGGAGGCGTTCGCGAGCCTGCTCCACGACGTGGAGACCAAGCTCTTCGAGCCGCTGCCGGACGAGACCTGGGTCTATCCCGGCCATGGTCACGACACCACGCTCGGGGCTGAGCGCCCTGAGCTGCCCCGGTGGCGCGAACGCGGCTGGTGAGCCGGCGAACGGCCGACGGCCGGGTGCCCCCCCCTTCGGGGCCCCGGCCGTCGCCGTGTGCGCCGGCGCTACTTCTGCGCGCCGACGTTCTCGCTTCCGTCCTTGCTGTCGCCGTCCTGCTCGGCCTTCTCCCGCTCGGACTGCTTCTTGCTGGCCATCAGGCTGGTGATCGTGGTGATCACCAGGACGGCGCAGATGAAGGAGAGGGAGAACGGGATGGAGATCTCCGGGACGTGCACCCCGGACTCGTGCAGGGCGTGCAGCACGAGCTTGACCCCGATGAAGCCGAGGATCACCGAGAGCCCGTAGCTGAGGTGGACCAGCTTCTTCAGCAGGCCGCCGATGAGGAAGTACAGCTGCCGCAGCCCCATCAGCGCGAACGCGTTGGCGGTGAAGACGATGTACGGGTCCTGGGTCAGGCCGAAGATCGCCGGGATGGAGTCCAGCGCGAACAGCACATCGGTGGTGCCGATGGCGAGCATGACCACCATCAGCGGGGTCATCACGCGCTTGCCGTTGTTCCGGATGAAGAGCTTGGTCCCGTGGTACCGGTCTGAGACACCGAAGCGGTGCTCGATCGACTTCAGGAGGCGGTTCTCCTCGAACTCCTCCTCGTCCTCGTCGGCCCGGGCCTCCTGGATCAGCTTCCACGCGGTATAGATCAGGAACGCGCCGAAGATGTAGAAGATCCACGAGAAGTTCGCGATGACCGCGGCACCGGCGGCGATGAAGATCGCCCGGAGCACCAGCGCGATCAGCACACCGATCAGCAGCACCCGCTGCTGCAGGTGGGACGGGACCGAGAACTTCGCCATGATCAGGACGAAGACGAAGAGGTTGTCGACACTCAGCGACTTCTCGGTGATGAAGCCGGCGAAGAACTCGCCCGAGGCCTGGCTCTCCCCGAAGAGGAGCAGGCCCAGCCCGAAGAGCACGGCGAGCGCGATCCAGACGACGGTCCAGATTCCGGCTTCCTTGGTCGACACGTCATGGGGCTTGCGCCCGATGAAGAAGTCGACGGCGATGAGGGCACACAGACCGAGAATGGTCAGTACCCAGAGAGTCCATGAAACGTCCACTGCGCCTCCGGCAGTTCGCTACGGCTATGGATCAGCGTCGTCGCTGCCGGAGGTCTCTTCCACCCGGGAGCGCGGGATGCGCGCCGGGCCGGCGCCCCGGGACCGGTCACAGTCCGTACTGACGGGCACGCCGCGATCGGGAGTACTCCCCTCCGCACCAAGAACAGTACAGGAAACACCAAGAGAAGGTAAAGCGCCTGCCAAGAGAGGCCCAAGGCCCCAGGTGGGTCCGGATGTGCGGCTGATCCGAACGGGTGTCACCCGGTCAGTGAGCACCCCCGCGCCGCGCCGCCGCCACCAGCGCGAGGACCTGCTCCAGGACGCGGCTCCCGCGAGGCGCCCGTAGCGGCTCGTACGTCCAGGCGTGACCCACCCAGGGGTCCGCGAGGTGGTCGTCCGCCACCGGGGTGATCCGCAGCAGTGACCGCCAGAGCGGGTCGAGCACGGGTCCGTAGGCGCGGGCGTCCTCCCGGTCGGCCACCATCAGCAGGTGCACACCGACGGCCGGCCCCTCGTCGGCGAGGTACCGCAGCTGGGTGACGGCCCTGTCGTCGAAGCCGTGCGGGAAGTCGTTGACGATCAGCAACTGCTCACCCGTGTCGAGGTCCGGCGGCAGGGCGTCGGAGGCGCGTGCCCTGACCGCCATCTGCACGAGGTCGACGCGCCGGGTGAGGCCGGCCAGGACCGAGGACACGCCCTCCGCGCCGGCGGCGGGCGGGCCGGCGAGCGCGCCGGAGGCGACCAGGGGCGCCAGGGCGCCCGCGGCGGACCCGGCCGGGTCGATGACGTGTACGGAGAACTCGTCGGCCGGATACACGGCGAGCAGGCGCGTGGCGAGCGCGACCGCGGTCTCCATCGCCAGTCGGCGCAGTTGGTCCCCGGACGTCTCGGCGGCCGCCTCGGATGCGGTACGGCCGCTGTCCAGCCAGATCCCGCGTTCCAGGGGAAGGCGCACCAGCAGGGGGATGCGCAGGCCCGCGTCCTCCGGCAGGTGGA
Organism: Streptomyces sp. NPDC048590; assembly: GCF_043199535.1. Lineage (NCBI taxonomy): Bacteria > Bacillati > Actinomycetota > Actinomycetes > Kitasatosporales > Streptomycetaceae > Streptomyces > Streptomyces sp. NPDC048590. Next base: position 183,979 of record NZ_JBICWC010000009.1, read on the forward strand.
GGTCGCCGATGCGCATGGCCATCGGGATCTCCATCGGGACCCGGTACCCGTGCCAGACGGGGTTGTCCCAGGCCGCGTACGCGGCGGGCAGGGCCGGCTCGACCACGGCGGACTCCGCGGCGAGCTGGGCGAGATCGCGGTCGAGCGCCTCGCGTGCGCGGCCGGTCAGCTCGTCCCGCTTGGCCCTCGCCTCCTCGCGGGCCCGGTCGCCGGCCCCGCCGATACGGCTGCGGGGGTCGGAGAGGGTCCGGTCGAGTTCCTGGTCCATCCGGGACTCGGCGAAGTCCACCGCGCTGCGGTAGGCGGCCACCGCGCGGGCGAGATCCTCGAACATGCCCCAGATCTGGTTGTAGAGGCGCTCGTCCATGGACCAGCCGGTGGCGTCACCAGCCACGGGCTGCGCCGGCTGCCCGGGGGCGGCCGGCGGGGCCGTGGGAGGCGGCGGGGGCGGGGCGGTGGTCTGGCGGCGGGGGTGCGCGTAGTCGATCGGCCCTCCCGGCGTGACCCCCGGGGGCACGGGCGCCGGGTCGCCCGGCGGCTGCGGGGACGGCGCGGGTGGCATGCCGTCCCCGGCGGCGGTGGAGCCCGCCGGGGTCGCGGGGTTGCGTGCCCGGTCCAGCTCGGGGGTGCGGGGCGGGGGCGTCACGGCGCGGGCCTGTCCGGCGGCGACGGCCTCCTGTATCGAGGCGGCCACCTCCACGGCACGCACCACGCCCTGGTCGGCCAGCATCCCGGCGAGCCCGCCGGCGTACCCCTGGCCGACGGCGCGGACCTTCCAGGCACCCTGCCGCCGGTAGAGCTCCAGGGCCGACACGGCGGTTTCGGTGTCCAGGCCGGTGAGTGTGAAGGTGGCGATCTCGGTGCCGTCGAGCCCGGTCACGGCGACGAAGGGCGCGGCGACCGCGCCGAACCGGACCGGCCTGCCCGCCCCCGTGGGCAGCGCGAGGAGCACGGTGACGCGGTGCACCTCCTCGGGCAGGGCGTCCAGGTCCACGGCGAGGCGGTGGTCGGCCGCGGCCTGGCGGGACACCTCGAGGCCGGGCAGGCGGGGGGATCCGGGATGGGCGACCCACTCCTCGCCACGGACGGCGCCCCGCTCGTCCCCGAGGGTGGCGCCGGCCACGACGGGAGAGCCCGCCGAGACCCTGATCCCCAGACGGGTCTGGGGCAAGGCGTGGTTCTGCCCCCGGACCAGCTCGGCCGTCATCGCCCTGTCCCCTCGTTCGGTGTGGTGCCCTGTCCATGGACGCAGCTCCCGGCGGCCGTGCCTCCGGGAGCTGCTCGTGCGGTGGTGCGGACCCGGGGGTGCCCCGGGTCCCGTGTGCCTACAGGTGCGGCAGGATCGCCGGCATCAGGTCCTGGAAGGTCCTGCCGTTGGCCGGGTTGCCGAGGGCCGTCATCTGCCATCCGCCGCCGGAGCGGTGCACCTTCGCCATGATCTGCGCGGTGTACTGCCCGCCGCCGTCCAGCGTGTACCGGGCGAGCTCCTGGCCGTTGGTCTCGTCGACGATGCGGCAGAAGGCGTTCTGCACCTCCTGGAACGTCTGGCCGGTGAAGGAGTTCACCGTGAAGACGATCTGGTCGATGTGGACCGGGACGCGCTGCAGGTCGACGAGGATCGCCTCGTCGTCGCCGCCCGAGCCGGCGCCGCCGACCAGGTTGTCGCCGGTGTGCTTGACCGAGCCGTCGTCGCTGACGAGGTGGCGGAAGAACACGACGTCCACGGGCTGCTTGTCGGCGAAGAGGACCGCCGAGGCGTCCAGGTCGATCTCCCGGGTGCGCGAGCCGAACAGCCCGCGACGCGGAGCCGCCTGCCAGCCGAGTCCCATCCGTACCGCGGTCAGGGTCCCCCCGTCGCTCTTCTGCAGGCTGATGGCCTGGCCCTTGGTCATGTTGACCGTCACGCGCTGTCCCCTCTCCGCTTGCCCCGCAACCATCGGTGTGCGGTTTCCCCGCACCCTACGCAGTCCCCGGAGCCGGGAAGGAGTGATGGGCCCATTTTGTGTCGGTCCTGCAACACTGCGCGCCCCACGGGTCAGGCGAGCCCCGCCTCCCGCATCTGACGCAGTTCCTTCTTGAGCTCCCCCACCTCGTCGCGGAGCCGTGCGGCCACCTCGAACTGCAGGTCGGCCGCGGCCGCCCGCATGCGGTCGGTCATCTCCTCGATGATCCCCGCGAGCTCCGCGGCCGGCCGGTCCGTGACCGCCACGGCGCCCTTCTTCTTCCCCTTGGCCGCCGGGGCGGCCTGGGCCCCCAGGGAGGGGACGGGCGCCTTGGTGTCCTTGCCCTGCCGGTAGCCGGTGCCGAGCAGCTGCTCGGTGTCGACCTCCTCACGGGCGATGGAGGCGACGATGTCGTTGATCTTCTTGCGGAGCGGCTGCGGGTCGACCCCCCGCTCGGTGTTGTAGGCGATCTGCTTCTCACGGCGGCGGTTGGTCTCGTCGATCGCCTGGGCCATCGCCGGGGTGACCTTGTCGGCGTACATGTGGACCTGACCGGAGACGTTACGGGCGGCACGTCCGATGGTCTGGATCAGAGAGGTGCCCGAACGCAGGAAGCCCTGCTTGTCGGCGTCGAGGATGGCCACCAGCGAGACCTCCGGGAGGTCGAGGCCCTCACGCAGCAGGTTGATGCCGACCAGGACGTCGTACTCACCGGAGCGCAGCTCACGCAGCAGCTCGATGCGGCGCAGGGTGTCGACGTCGCTGTGGAGGTAGCGGACCTGGATGCCGAGCTCGAGGAAGTAGTCCGTGAGGTCCTCGGCCATCTTCTTGGTGAGGGTGGTGACCAGGACGCGCTCGTCCTTCTCCGTCCGCTCGCGGATCTCGTGGACCAGGTCGTCGATCTGGCCCTCCGTCGGCTTGACGACGACCTCCGGGTCGACGAGCCCGGTGGGCCGGATGATCTGCTCGACGAAGCCGTCGCCGCGCGACATCTCGTACTTGCCGGGTGTGGCGGAGAGGTAGACCGTCTGGCCGATCCGCCCCAGGAACTCCTCCCACTTCAGCGGGCGGTTGTCCAGGGCGGAGGGGAGCCGGAAGCCGTGGTCGACGAGGGTCCGCTTCCGGGAGGCGTCGCCCTCGTACATCGCGCCGATCTGGGGCACGGTCACATGCGACTCGTCGAGGACGAGCAGGAAGTCCTCGGGGAAGTAGTCGAGGAGGGTGTTGGGCGCGGTACCGGGCGAGCGGCCGTCGAAGTGCATCGAGTAGTTCTCGACACCGGAGCAGGTGCCGATCTGGCGGAGCATCTCGATGTCGTACGTGGTGCGCATGCGCAGCCGCTGGGCCTCCAGCATCTTGCCCTGCTTCTCCAGCTCGGCCAGGCGCTGCTCCAGCTCCTTCTCGATGCCGCTGACCGCCTTCTCCATGCGCTCCGGCCCGGCGACGTAGTGGCTGGCCGGGAAGACGTGGAGCGCGGGGTCCTCGCTGATGACCTCGCCGGTGAGCGGGTGGAGGGTCGACAGCGCCTCGATCTCGTCGCCGAACATCTCGATGCGGACGGCGAGCTCCTCGTAGACCGGGAAGATCTCGATGGTGTCGCCCCGGACCCTGAAGGTGCCACGGGTGAACGCCAGGTCGTTGCGGGTGTACTGGATCTCGACGAACCGGCGCAGCAGCTGGTCGCGGTCGATCTCGTCGCCGACCTTGAGCTGGACCATGCGGTCCACGTACTCCTGGGGGGTGCCCAGGCCGTAGATGCAGGAGACGGAGGCGACCACGACGACGTCGCGCCGGGTGAGCAGGGAGTTCGTCGCGGAGTGCCTGAGCCGCTCGACCTCCTCGTTGATCGAGGAGTCCTTCTCGATGTAGGTGTCCGACTGCGGGACGTACGCCTCGGGCTGGTAGTAGTCGTAGTACGAGACGAAGTACTCGACGGCGTTGTTCGGGAGGAGCTCGCGGAACTCGTTGGCCAGCTGGGCGGCGAGCGTCTTGTTCGGCGCCATCACGAGGGTCGGGCGCTGCAGCTTCTCGATCATCCAGGCGGTCGTCGCCGACTTGCCCGTACCGGTGGCGCCGAGCAGGACGACGTCCTTCTCACCCGCGCGGACACGCCGGTCCAGCTCGGCGATCGCCGTGGGCTGGTCGCCGCTGGGCTGGTAGGGACTGATGACCTCGAAAGGCGCCACCGAACGTTCGATCTTCGAGACTGGCCGCATGCAACCACGGTACGGCCACCCACTGACAACGGCGTCGGTCAGCGGTCCCGGGGCTGCCTGTAAGCCCTGCGCGAGGCGGTCTCGTAGAGCGGCGCGTGCCCGCCGCGCACGGGGATCGAGGTCATCCGCCCTCCCCCGCGCCGGGGGTCGTGGCCCGGACGCCGGCCCGCCCCTTCCGGGGAGCCGGTCACCATCAGGGGGTCGATCATCAGGACCACGGCGGCGAGGAGCAGGAAGCAGCCGGGGCCGATCATCAACGGCAGCAGGAGCGAGGTGGGTTCCTCGGCGGGCGGTGCCGGGGCGGTGTCGGGGTGGATGTGCACCTGGAGGGCGGCCATGCCCGTGTAGTGCATCCCGCTCACCGCCACCCCCATGACCACGCTGGCGCAGAGGCTGGGCAGGAAGCCGTGGACGGAGACGGCGGCCCAGAGCGCGGCGGTCGCGGCCACCACGGCGATGACGACGGAGAAGGCGACGGTGAGCGTGTCGTACTCGAACCTTCCGTCGAAGGTCATCCCCGCCATGCCGAGGTAGTGCATGGACGCGATGCCGAGACCGGTGATGGTCCCGCCGGTGACGAGCGCCATGCGGGTCGCGCCGCGGTAGCCGACGAGGAAGATGCCGATGCCGACCATCAGCACGGCCACGCCGAGGCTCGCGTAGGTCAGCGGCCTGTCGTAGCCCACGGGTGCCTCGCGGACGGTGAAGCCCAGCATCGCGATGAAGTGCATCGTCCAGATGCCGGATCCGATGGAGGTCGCCCCCAGGCCCAGCCAGCCGGCTCTGGACGCCCCGCGCGTACGGAGGGACCGCCTGGTGCACCGGAGACCGAGAGCGGCACCGAGGCACGCCATCAGAAAGGCCGTGACGGGTGTCACGAGGCCGTAGGTGAAACCGTCGACTGTGCCCTGCATGCTGGTATGCCCTTCGCGGTGTGCCCGGGTTCGGGGTGACCCTAAGGGGCAAGGCCCGGCAAGCAAACGTACGAACGGCATTTTATCCGCCTTCGGGCCCTCCTCCGCCCAGGTCGCCGACAGTCCGTTCACAACATGGCCACCATCGTCCACCCCCGCGTTGGGCATCGGATGCGAACCTCTCCGTGTCCGTATCCCGATGCCAGGAGTACACGTGTCCGTACGCACAGCATCCGTCTCCGTCGCCGTCGCCATCCTCGTCGGCGCCTGCGTGTCCGCCCCCGCCGCCCAGGCGCAGGCCCGGCCCTCCCAGGACTCCCCCGTGGTCTACGCCCACCGCGGCGCCTCCGCCTACGCGCCGGAGAACACCCTGGCGGCGGTGGACGCCGCCGACGACCTGGGCATCGACTGGGTGGAGAACGACGTGCAGCTCACCAGGGACGGTGTGCTGGTCGTCGTGCACGACACCACTCTCGGCCGGACCACCGACGCCGAGGAGGTCTTCCCCGACCGGGCTCCCTGGGCGGTGAAGGACTTCACCGCGGCGGAGATCGCGAAGCTGGACGCGGGCAGCTGGTTCGACGCGCGGTTCGCCGGTGCCCGGGTCCCGACCCTCACGCAGTACGTGCACCGCCTGGAGCGCAACCACCAGAAGCTGCTCCTGGAGATCAAGAGCCCGGAGATCTACCCCGGGATCGAGAAGGAGACGCTGCGCGTCCTTCGTGAGGAGGGGTGGCTCGACCGGAATCACGTCAGGCGCGGCCTGATCGTCCAGAGCTTCGGTGCAGAGAGTGTGAAAACTGTCCACGCCCTGCGTCCGGACGTCGTGACGGGCTTCCTCGGCACCCCGGCGGTGGCCGACCTCCCGACGTACGCGGCGTTCACGGACCAGATCAATCCGTCGTACACGTCGATCGACGCGGACTACGTCGCGGCGGTGCGGAAGCTGAAGGGCGCACACGGAAAGCCGCTCCAGGTGAACACCTGGACGGTGAACACCGCGGCGGACGCCTCCCGGGTGGCCGGCTTCGGCGTGGACGGCATCATCACCAACACCCCCGACGTCGTCCGGGACGCCACCCGCTGAGAGCTCGCGGGTGCGGCGTTGTCGGTGGGCCGCCGTACGGTGGTCGCATGGGGAACGGTGAACTGGTCGTGGAGTGGTCCGTGGTGCAGGGCGCCATCGGCCCCCTGCTGCTGGCCGCGACGCCCACCGGGCTGGTGAACGTGGTCTTCCACGCGCGCCCCGCGGTCCGGGACCGGGCTCTGGGACGGCTGCGCGACCGGCTGGGCGCGGAGCCGGTGGAGGCTCCGGGCTCCACCCTGCTGGCCACACCCGAGCAGCAGGTCGCGGCGTACCTCGCCGGGGAGCTGCGGGAGTTCTCCCTCGCTCTGGACTGGTCGCTGATCTCCGGCTTCCACCGCGCGGTGCTCCGTGAGCTGGCCGCGGGGGTCCCCTTCGGGACGGTCGTGGGCTACGGGGACCTGGCGCGCCGTGTGGGCCGGCCGGACGGGGCCCAGGCCGTTGGGGCGGCCATGGGTTCCAATCCGCTGCCCGTGGTCGTCCCCTGCCACCGGGTGGTGGAGAGCGACGGCGGGCTCGGCGGGTTCGGCGGCGGGCTGGAGACCAAGCGGCAGCTGTTGGCGCTGGAGGGGATACTCCCGCAGCCGCTGTTCTGAGCACCGCCGGCTTCCCGGGCGCGTCCCGGGAGCCGCCGGCGGAGGCCGGGAACGACTGAAAAGGCCCCGTTCCGTACGGGCGTGCGAGCTGGCACACTGCGCCGGTGACGAATGCCCTCCCCGCCTCCCGTCTCACCGCCGCGGACCTTCCGGCGCTCCGGCGCAGGACCTCCGCCGTGCTCATCGGCAGCCAGATCCTCGGCGGGCTCGGGGTGGCGATCGGTATCGCCCTCGCACCCGTCCTGGCCGCCGAGGTGAGCGGCTCCGAGGCCCTGTCAGGGCTCGCCCCCACCGCCTCGGTGACGGGCACGGCGCTGCTCTCCCTGCCGCTCGCCGCGCTGATGACCTCGCGCGGCAGGCGCCCGGGTCTGGTCCTCGCCTACCTGATCGGGGCCCTGGGCGCCTCCCTGGTGGTGACGGCGACCGTGGTGGACAGCTTCCCGCTGCTCCTCCTCGGGATGGCGGGGTTCGGCGCGGGTTCGTCGGCCAACCTCCAGGCCCGGTTCGCCGCGGCCGACCTCGCCGAACCGGACCGGCGGGCACGGGCCATCTCGACCGTCGTCTGGGCCACCACCATCGGTTCGGTGCTCGGCCCCAACATCGCCTCCCCGGCGAGCCGGCTCTTCCGGGGAACCGCCGTCCCCGAGACCGCGGGACCGTTCGCCTGGGCGGCCGGCATCTTCCTGCTCACCGGTGTCCTGGTCTCCGTACTGCTGCGCCCCGATCCGCTCCTCACCGCGCGCGCCCTCTCACCCGAGGACACCACGACCGCCTCGAAGCGTTCACTGAGGGCGGGTCTGGAGGCCGTGCGAAGCTCGCCCATGGCCCGGCTGGCGCTGGTGACCGTCACCGTGTGCCACACCGCGATGGTCTCCGTCATGGTGATGACCCCCGTCCATCTGGGGCACCACGGAGCCGGCATCCAGCTGATCGGGCTGGTCATCAGCGGGCATATCGCGGGCATGTACGCCTTCTCCCCGCTGATGGGCCGGATCGCCGACAAGGCGGGCCGGCTCACCGTCATCGGGCTCGCCGCGGGGCTGATGTGCTGCGCCGCCGTGCTCGCGGGCACGTCGGGTGGCGCGCACGCGAGGACCGCCGCGGGCCTGTTCGTCCTGGGGCTCGGCTGGTCGGCGGGTCTGGTAGGCGGTTCGGCCCTGCTCACCGAGTCGGTCCCCCAGTCCTCCCGGGCCGCCGCGCAGGGGCTGTCCGACCTGGCGATGAACACGGCCGCGGGGGTCGGCGGGGCGATGGCCGGGGTGATCGTCTCCCATCTCGGCTACGGGTGGCTCAACGCGTCGGCGGCCTGCCTGCTGCTGCCGATGGCCGCGCTGGCCCTGCGCCGGTCACTCGCCCGCCCCGCGCCCGGCAAGGACGCCGCGGGCGTCTGAGGGGGCGGTGTCCCGTCCCGGCGCGGCCTCCGGGTTTGGGGGCGGTGCGCCGGCGACAGGGATGGGGCATGCCTCAGAATCCATCGGCACGTCCGTCATGGGAAACCGGTCGCCACCCAACCGTTGTCTCCGAGGAGGTGCGGGAGGCCCTCGAAGAGCAACGGCCCCTCGTGGCACTGGAGTCGACGATCATCTCGCACGGCCTGCCACGGCCCCGCAACCTCGATACCGCCCGGGAACTGGAGGAGCTCGTACGGAAGGCGGGGGCCACCCCCGCGACGATCGCGGTGCTCGACGGGCGTGCCCATGTGGGCCTGTCGGCCGACCAGTTGGAACGTGTCGCCGAGGATCCGGGGATGCGCAAGCTGGGCCACCGGGATCTCGCGCCCGCCCTGGCCCTGGGCGCCAGCGGGGCCACCACCGTGTCCGCGACCGCCTTCCTCGCCGCACGGTCCGGTCTGGAGGTCTTCGCCACCGGCGGGCTCGGCGGCGTGCACCGCGGGTGGACCACGACGCAGGACGAGTCGGCGGACCTCCGGCTCCTCGCGCGGACCGGGATCACGGTGGTGTGCGCCGGCGTGAAGTCGATCCTCGACGTGCCCGCGACCCTGCAGCGGCTGGAGACGCTCGGTGTCGGTGTGCTCGGTTACGGCACGGACCGTTTCCCGGGCTTCTACCTCAGCAGTTCGGGCGAACCGGTCGACTGGACGGTCCGTACGCCGCGGGAGGTCGCCGCCGTGATCCGGGCCCGGCGGGAACTGGACGGACCGCCCTCGGCGCTGATCGTCGCCAACCCGGTACCCGAGGACGAGCAACTCGATCCCGCGCTGCACGACCGTGCACTCGCCGGAGCCCTGGAGGCGTGCCGGGAGAACGGCGTCACCGGCCAGGCCGTCACCCCCTTCCTGCTGGAGCACCTGACGCGGGAGACCGGCGGCGCGTCGCTGGAGGCCAATCTCGCGGCCGTACGCGGAAACGTGCGCCTCGCGGCTCTGATCGCCGCGGAGTGGGCCCGGTGGTGAACCGGGGCGGCCTTCTCGTGGTCGGGGAGGTGGTCACCGACGTGGTCGTACGGCACGGAGCGGCGCCCGCGCATGGCACGGACACGCCCGCGAGGATCACCACGACGCCGGGCGGTTCGGGCGCCAACGTGGCGTGCTGGGCGGCGCGTTCGGGCTGCGCGGACGTGCGGCTGCTGGCCAGGGCGGGGGCGGACTCCGCGGCGTGGCACCACGAGGCGCTGGTCCGGGCGGGGGTGCGGCCGCTGCTGCCGGTGGACGGGACCGCCGCCACGGGCACGGTGGTGGCGCTGGTCGACGCCTCCGCGGAGCGGACGTTCCTGACCGACAGCGGGGCGGTCCTGCGTCTGGCCCCGGAAGACTGGTCACCCGCCCTGCTCCGGGGCGTGGCACGCCTGCACCTGTCCGGCTACCTCCTCTTCGGTCCGGTGAGCAGACGGACTGCGTCGATCGCGTTGCGGGAGGCTCGGCAGCGGGGAGTCGCGGTGAGCGTGGATCCCGCCTCGGCCGGTTTCCTCTCCGGGATGGGCGCCGGCCCCTTCCTCGACCTCGTCGAGGGGGCCGATCTCCTGCTGCCCAACGCGGACGAGGCGGTCGAACTGACCGGCCTGCCGGATCCGGCCGACGCGGCGGCGAAGCTGAGCCGGCACGTCGCCGGAGTCGCTGTCACGCTCGGGGACCGGGGGGTCGTGCTGGCGGCGGGCGGCACGGTGACCGCCCGCCTGCCCGCCGTGCCGGTCCCCGCCCCGGTCGACTCGACGGGTGCCGGTGACGCCTTCACCGGCGCCTTCCTCGCGGCGCTCCTGGCGGGCGCGGACGAGGTCGCGGCCGCGGAGGCGGGCTGCAGGGCCGGCGCGGAGGCGGTCGCCACGGTCGGCGCCCGGCCGGCCTGACGACGGCGGGGTCCCGTGGCGCCCGCTGTGCGGCACGGGGCGTCCGGCGCACGAGGCCGGTGCAGGTCGCTGCGTTCGGTGGCAGCCCGGCCTGACGGCTGCGTGCCCCTCGCGTCCGCCGATCCGCGAGCCCGTCAGCCGAGCCCGGTCCAGGCCGGATGGCGCGGGTCGTCGGCCCGGACGACCGTGTCCGCGCGTTCGGCGGGCGCGACCTCGTCCTCGTACCGGGCGAAGGCGGGTAGTGTCCAGCGCTCGCCCTCCTCCGTACGCCGCCGTAGCGCGCCCGGCGAGAGGCTCAGATGGACGCCGAGGTCGAACGGGAACCAGTGCCCGAGGAGCAGCGGGCCGTGCAGGATCAGCACACCTCCTTCGGGGAGCTCCTGGTAGGGGCTGCGGGTCGCCCGGTCGGTGCGGGGGTTCCAGAGGTCCGGCAGGACTCGTCCGCTTCCGCCCGGCTCCAGCGGCCGGAAGACCTCGCGCCACAGGGCTCCGGTGTCGAACCAGCTGTCGGCGTAGGAGTCCGGGTCCTCCTTGCCGTATTCGTAGCGGAGGCTGGCCGGTTTCAGGAATCCGCCGGTGGAGACGGTGAGCACCGCACGGCCCCGGGCCCGCAGGGCTTCGGCGAGCCGCTCGGCGGGCTCTGCCGGACGGGCCGCGGGGGCCCCGTCGATGCCGATCTTCAGCCAGGCGCCGCCGTCCGCGGGTTCGAGGCCGTCGGCATGGGCGGCGAGGGCACGGACCAGCCGGTCCCAGGTGATGGGTTCGAAACGCACCCGTCCATCATCGCCCTGCCGCATCATGATCCGCATGGACCTCGAATTCGCGCGAAGCTTCGCCGCCCGGTGGCAGGAAGACTGGAACTCCCACGACCTGGACCGCATCCTGGCTCACTACCACGACGATGTGACCTTCAGTTCGCCCATGATCGCCCGGCTGACGGGTGATCCGGCCGGCACGGTGCACGGCAAGGACGCCCTGCGCGCCTACTGGGCGGCGGGCCTGGAGAAGATCCCCGACCTGAGGTTCGAGGTGATGGACGTACGGGCGAGTGTGGACGCGCTGGTGATCGACTACCTCAACCAGATCGGCGGCAGGGTGAGCGAGGTGCTGACCCTCCGGGACGGCCTGGTGGTGTCGGGCTTCGGCGCGTACGGCGACACTCCCGCCAACTGACCCTTTCCCGGGGCCGTTTCGCGGGGCCGCCTCGCCGAACCCCTCTCTCCGGGGGCCCTTCACAGGGCCGTTCCGCCCGCACGCCGCCACGCGCGGGCTCTCAGCTCCCGCCGCGGAGCGCGGCGGCGAGCGGCCCCTCGCCCTGCACCCGCGCCCGCCCCGTCCCGACCAGATCCGCCAGGGCGCACGCCCCGCGGGCCAGGTCCAGGGCCGCGTCCTCGCCCAGCACCAGGCACACGTCGGGACGGTCGGCGGGACCGTACCCGTAGACGTCCCGCCCCTCCGCCTCGACGCCGGTACGCAGGTGGAACGCCCCTTCCGGGAGCCTGACCTCGACGACCCCGGCCTCGGTGAGTGCTTCGACCGAGCGCAGCAGCGGCAGTGCGAACCAGTGCGCCCTGAGCGCGTCCGTGGGGCGGCGCTCGCCGAGCGCGGGCGCACCCCATCCGGCGAGCGCGGTGAGTACCGGGAGGAGTCCGCGGCCGCGTTCGGTCAACTCGTAGACGGAGGCGGCTGCGGGCGGCGGCAGGCGGCGGCGCACCGCGAGTCCTCCCTGTTCCATGTCCTTGAGCCGGGAGGCCAGTACGTCGGTGCTGACTCCCGGCAGGTCGGCGTGCAGATCCGTGTAACGGCGCGGCCCGGCCAGCAGTTCACGGACGATCAGCAGGGTCCACCGGTCGCCGACGGCGTCCAGGGCGCGGGCGGTGGCGCAGAACTGGTCGTAACTCCGGCGGCGGGCAGGGCGGGCGGGCTGCTGCTGACGTGGCATGAGCCGCAGTCTAGACATGTTGTTGGACTTTCCAAGCCCGAGCTTGGTAAAACCAAGTATCGCAATCGGGTCGGGGAGGCACGCATGGAGTTCCGGCAGTCCAGCAAGCTCAACGAGGTCTGTTACGAGATCCGGGGCCCGGTCATCGAGCAGGCCAACGCGCTTGAGGAGGCGGGTCACAGTGTGCTCCGCCTCAACACGGGCAATCCCGCGCTCTTCGGCTTCGAGGCGCCCGAGGAGATCGTCCAGGACATGATCCGGATGCTGCCGCGGGCTCACGGGTACACCGACTCGCGCGGCATCCTGTCCGCGCGCCGCGCCGTCGCCCAGCGCTACCAGGCGATGGGCCTGGCCGATGTCGACGTGGACGACGTCTTCCTCGGCAACGGGGTGTCCGAGCTCATCTCCATGGCCGTACAGGGGCTGCTCGAGGACGGCGACGAGATCCTCGTCCCGAGCCCGGACTATCCGCTCTGGACCGCGGTCACCACGCTGGCGGGCGGGAAGGCCGTGCACTACACCTGCGACGAGGCGGCGGACTGGAACCCCGACCTCGCCGACATGGCGGCCAAGATCACCGATCGCACCCGGGCGATGGTGATCATCAACCCGAACAACCCGACGGGCGCGGTCTACCCCCGCGAGGTCCTCGAAGGCATGCTCGACCTCGCTCGCAGGCACGGCCTCATGGTCTTCGCCGACGAGATCTACGACCAGATCCTTTACGACGACGCCGAGCACCACAGTGCGGCCGTCCTGGCTCCCGACCTGCTCTGCCTCACCTTCAGCGGGCTGTCCAAGACGTACCGCGTCGCCGGGTTCCGTTCGGGCTGGATGGTGGTGTCGGGGCCGCGGCAGCACGCCGCGAGCTATCTGGAGGGGCTGACCATGCTCGCCTCGATGCGACTGTGCCCCAACGCCCCCGCGCAGTACGCCATCCAGGCCGCGCTCGGCGGGCGGCAGTCCATCCGGGAACTCACGGCCCCCGGGGGCCGGCTCCACGAACAGCGCGACCGGGCCTGGGAGCGTCTGAACGAGATCCCCGGAATCTCCTGCGTGAAGCCCAAGGGTGCGCTGTACGCCTTCCCGCGCATCGACCCGAAGGTCCATCACATCGTCGACGACGAGCGGTTCGTCCTCGACCTGCTGCTGCGGGAGAAGATCCAGGTGGTGCAGGGCACCGGCTTCAACTGGCCGCGTCCGGACCACTTCCGTATCCTCACCCTTCCGCACGCCGACGATCTGGACGCGGCGATCAGCCGCATCGGCCGCTTCCTGGACGGATATCGTCAGTGACCTGTACCGCCTGCCCCGCCCCAGTGCACACGCAGTTCGTCTCGCCCGGTCTGGTGGAGGCGATCGTGGAGGGCGGACTCGATCCGGCGGGTGACCCCCGCTGGGCGGAGTCAGGTGCGAAGTCCCCGGAGGAGTACGCCCGCTGGGCAGGCCATCTGTGCGGTATGGCCTGTCTGCGGATGGCGCTCGGCTCCGGGGCGCCGTCGCTGTTCGCCCTGCGGGACGGGACGCTGGCGTACGGCGGGTACACGGAGGACGGCGACGGCGTGATCAAGGGGCTCGTCTACGCGCCGTTCGCCCGGTACGTGGCCGAGACCCACGGTCTCGACGCGGTCGTCCACCCGCGCCTCTCCCCCGCCGGGATCCTGGAACTGCTGGACCAGGGGCGGACGGTGATGGCATCCGTGCACTACGGCATCCGGCACCCGGAGCGGCCCGCTCCTGGCAGAGGGGGCCACCTCGTGCTGGTCACCTCCCGTACGGCGGACGGCGCCGGCGTCCACTTCCACAACCCGTCGGGTACGACCGCGGTGACCCGCGCGGCCACCCTCCCCCTGCCCGTCTTCGAACGCTTCTTCGCCGGTCGCGGGGTCTGCCTCCCGGGTGTCCCGGGATAGCGCGGACGGTCCTCCCGTCGCCGGGCAGGCCCGAGCGGCCGTCGCCGATCGGCTACGGTTCCGCTGCCGGGCCGCGGATGTCCGGCAGCGTTGCCCGGTGTCAGGGCACGCTCTCGGACGGACACGAGCAGGGAGCGACCTCCATGGGGGCGGCGATACGCCACCTGACCGCCATCGGCCCCGGTGACCAGGTGTTCACGGTGAACGTCGAGCGCGACTTCCGGTACGCCCCCTACCGCGACTTCCTGGTCTGCGCGCACTGCGGCTGGTCGCCGTCCCTGCTGACCACACGGAGGATCGACGCCATGGCGTGGGAGCACCTGGCATCCGCCCACGGAGCCGACCGCGGGATGGCCGACCGCGAGAACGAGTCCGTCGGCAGGGCCCGTTGGGTGGTGCTCCCACTCTGCGCGGTCCTGATCATCGCGCTCCTGGTCTTCGCGGGGAGCTGACGGGCCGGCGGACGGGGCTCAGCCGCGCAGCGCGGTGAGCGCGGCCACGGGGTCGGCGTCCGGCGTGGCCCTGGGCCACCAGTCGTCCTCGCCCGGGTCGGACTCGTAGCCGTACCAGCGGTGGTCGCGGCCGAAGCGGAGCTGCAGGGTGCCGGAGGTGTTGGTCATCCGGTTGCGCCATGGCTGGAAGCGGGGGAAGCCGGCCGCGACGAGGGCCGGCCTGGCCCGGTCGAACGGGCCCGCCGGGGGGTCCCACGGGGTCTGGAGCGTCTCCAGTCCTTCGGCTCCGCCCTGCCGCCAGGCCGCCACGGCGCGGGCCAGGTCGGTCGTGCTGCGGCCGGTGGCGTAGGCCAGCTCGCGGTAGAGCGCCCTGGTCGTGGCGGTGAGTCCCGCGGTGGGCCGGGACGCGGCGATGCGTACGGCGTCGTGCCAGACGTCGGTGCCGGCGAGCGGGTCCTCCCCCGTGGTGAGCAGCGTGTGGGCGCGGGCCGCAGCGTCCGTGGCCAGGTGGTCCAGGCCGAGCGGATCGCGCGCGCCGGGAAGCTCCGGGTAGGACGGCGGCTCACCGGGATACGGCGGTACGGGGAGCGGTGGTGGCAGCGGCGGCAGGAAGCGCTCCGCCAGGGCCTCGTCGGCCGCGACCGAGGGCACGGCGGGTGTTCCGGGCCGCTCGCGGGCGGAGTGTTCGGCGTTGCGGCGGCCCAGCTCGTCGAGGAGCTCGCGCTCTCCCCGGCCGCGCATCAGCAGGAGGACGAACGGGTCGCTGTCCAGCAGCCGTGCCGTCTGGTAGCAGAGCGCGGCGACGTGCTTGCAGGGCAGGCCGCGGTCCGGGCAGGAGCAGTCCGGGTCGAGATCGCCGGAGGCGGGCAGGAGCCGGATGCCAGCCTCGCCGGCCGTGTCGACCAGGGAGTGGGGCATCTCCTTGTCGAGCAGCGCGGAGAGGTGGCCAGGCCGGGCCGCGACTGCGTCCAGGAAGCTGTCCCAGTCGGTGGCGGGGAACGTCCGCAGGCGCAGCTCCGCGCGGTAGGGGCGGGGGCGGCTGCCGTGGACGTATGCGATGACCCTGCCGGGGGTGACGGTGATCGCCGCGACATGGCCGCCGTCCGCGTACGTACGGCCGCGGGCGAGCCGGCCTTCGTCCATCGACAGGGATTCCAGGGCCTGGACCCAGGCGCGGCCCCACCAGCTGTCGGCAAAGGGGCCTTCGGCGTCGGCGGCTCGGGCGGGAACCGCTTCGAAGGTACGCCGGAGGTCGTCGGGGCCCGGGCGGGCCGTGGGACCCGCGCTCATGGCGTCCGCCTCAGCGAGACGAGGTCGGCCAGGTCACGGTCGCTGAGTTCGGTCAGGGCCGCTTCGCCGGATCCGAGGACCGCGTCGGCGAGGACCCTCTTGGACTCGAGGAGTTCACCGATCCGGTCCTCGACCGTCCCTTCGGCGATCAGCCGGTGGACCTGGACGGGCTGTGTCTGCCCGATGCGGTAGGCGCGGTCGGTGGCCTGTTCCTCGACCGCCGGGTTCCACCACCGGTCGTAGTGGATGACGTGTGCGGCCCGGGTGAGGTTCAGCCCGGTGCCCGCGGCCTTGAGGGAGAGGAGGAAGACCGGTACCTCGCCCGACTGGAAATCCCGCACCATGCGCTCGCGCTCGGGCACCGGCGTGCCTCCGTGCAGCAGCTGGGAGTGGACGGCGCGGGAGGCGAGGTGGGCCGAGAGCAGCCGGGCCATGGAGACGTACTGCGTGAAGATCAGGACGGAACCGTCCTCGGCCAGGATGGTGTCGAGGAGTTCGTCGAGCAGGGCCAGCTTGCCGGAGCGGCCGGCGAGCCGGGTCGGCTCCTCCTTCAGGTACTGCGCGGGGTGGTTGCAGATCTGCTTGAGCGACCCGAGCAGCTTCATGATCAGCCCTCGTCGGGCGATGCCTTCCGACTGCTCGATGTGGGTCATCGTCTCGCGGACCGCCGCCTCGTAGAGCGTGGCCTGCTCCCGGGTGAGGAAGACGGGGTGGTCGGTCTCCGTCTTGGGCGGCAGTTCGGGGGCGATGCCCGGGTCGGACTTCTTGCGGCGCAGCAGGAAGGGACGGACCAGCCGGGAGAGCCTCTCGACCGCCTCCTCGTTGCCCAGGCCCGCGGCGGTGCCGGTGTTCTCGACGATCCTGGCGTGCCGGGCGCGGAAGGCCTTGAGCGGTCCGAGCAGCCCGGGCGTGGTCCAGTCGAGCAGCGCCCACAGCTCGGAGAGGTTGTTCTCGACGGGGGTGCCGGTCAGGGCGACCCGGGCCGGGGCGGGGATGGTGCGCAGTGCCCTGGCCGTGGAGGAGTGAGGATTCTTCACGTGCTGGGCCTCGTCGGCGACGACCAGCCCCCAGGTGTGGGCGGCGAGCTGCTCCGCGCCGGAGCGCATCGTGCCGTAGGTGGTGAGGACGAATCCGCCGTCCTGGCCGCCGAGGTCGCGGTCGGTCCCGTGGAAGCGCCGCACGGGCACGCCGGGGGCGAAGCGGTTGATCTCGCGGTGCCAGTTGCCGAGGAGGGAGGCCGGACAGACGACGAGGGTGGGGGCGTCGTGGGCTCGGTGGAGGTGGAGTGCGATGACGGTGATCGTCTTCCCCAGGCCCATGTCGTCGGCGAGACAGCCGCCGAGACCGAGCGACGTCATGCGGTCCAGCCAGGCCAGGCCCCGGAGCTGGTAGTCGCGGAGGGTGGCGTGGAGGCCTGGTGGTGCCGGGAGGGTGGCGTCCTCGTCGAGGATGCGGGTGCGCAGCGCGGCGAGGGTGCCGGCGGGCACGGCCTCGACCTGCTCGCCGTCGACCTCGGCGCTTCCGGTGAGGGCCACGGCGAGGGCGTCCACCGGGTCGAGGAGGCCGAGCTGCCGCTTGCGGGCCTTGCGCACGAGAGCGGGGTCGACGACGACCCACTGGTCACGCAGCCTCACCACCGGCCGGTGGGCCTCGGCCAGGGTGTCCATCTCCGCCTCGGTGAGCCGGTCCTCCCCGAGCGAGAGCTGCCAGTCGAACGCGAAGAGATGCTCGGCGTCGAAGAACGAGGTGCCGTCCGTCGCCGACCCCGGCGCGGGCCGGACCACGGCAGTCGCGGTGAGGGACCGGGCCAGCTCCCGCGGCCAGTGGACCGCGACGCCCGCCGCCGCGAGCCGCGCACCGGCCGCGCCGATCAGCTCGAGGAGCTCGTCCTCGGTGACGGCGAGCACGTCGGGGACGGGCTGGTCCAGCAGCCGCTCGAGGGGCGGCCAGACGCGGGCGGCGCGGCGCAGCGCGAGCACGGCGTCGATCCGGGCCCTGGGACCGAAGGGCTCGCCGGCCTCTCCGGCCCAGAGGGTGGCCGCGTCGGTGACGTATGTCGGGTCGGCCAGGCTGTGCACCTGGGTGATGGCCGCCGCCGCCTGGCGCGCGGCGGGCGCGTCCACGGCCGCCGGCTCATGCGTGTCGAAGAGTTCGTACGCGGAGAGGTCGAGCCGGAGGGAGACACGGACCCCGGCGTCGAGGCCCGACGCCACCTCCACCGCCCAGGCCCGGGCGTCGGGGAGGTACTGGGGCTCACGGGCGGCGAAGGGGGCGCCCATGGCGTGGGCGGCGGCGGGGGTCCGCGGCAGGGTGTCGGCCACCGCGTCCAGGAACGCACCGAGCAGAGCGCGGGGTTCGGGGAGCCGCAGGGGCGTGCCGTCCAGCGGGACGGCGTGCCCCTCGACGGGCATGGCGGCGGCCACGGCCCGCAGATGGGCGATGTCCTCCGCGTCGCGCGGCCCGGCCCGCCAGGCGTCGTGGCCGTCAGGGGTGAGCCCGGGCAGGAGCCTGCCGCGGGCCACGAGGGTGAGTGCGTGCAGGGCTGCCGCCCCCCAGGCCCTGGTCGCCGGGTGCGCCGAGGCGCGGTGCCGGGCAGCGGCGAGCAGGGGCACCGCCTCCATGAGGGGGAGCTCCGCACCGGGCACGGTGCGGGTGCTGACGCCGTCCGTACCGCGACCGCCGACGACGGTGAGCTCGGTGGCCGTCAGGTCCGGTCCGCCCGCTTCCTCGGGGGAGCCCACGGCATCGCTGTCGGGGAGGCCGACGGTCCCGTCCGGGTCCCAGAAGACGATGCGCCCGTCCCGCGGGATCGGGGCGGGGAGGAAGACTGCCGCGCATCTCAGCAGCCGGTCGACGATGGCGTCGGGCGTCCGCCGTTCCACTTCACCCACCCCCTCCCGCTCCGGTCCGTCGCACTTGTCCTGTTCCCGCGAGTCTAGGCGCGGGGTGTGACACCACCCGCCCCGGCCACCTCACGGCGGGCTGGGGGCGGGCCGACGGACACGGACGCCGGGGCAGGTGCGGTGCGGGCGGGAGGCATGGGTGCGGTGCGGGCTGCGGCTGCCCGTCGACGGCGCGACAGGGCGAGAGGGCGAGAGGGCGACGGGCAGGGGTGCCAGGGCCGGCGCGGGCGGAGCAGCCCCCGCATGCGCCGACGGCACCGATACGGGTCAGGCCGTACGGGCCGGGTCAGGCCGTCCGTGCCGGGCGCCGGAGCGGGCACCACCCCGACGCCCCGGCCCGGCTCAGTGGCGGGTCAGCGGCCCCTTGCGGGCACGGCCCCGTGGCCGGCCGGGACCGGTTTCCGGCGGCCTCCCGGGGTCGGGGTCCGGGTCCGCCTCGGGTTCCGCCCCAGCCACTGGGAGAGGCGCGTCGGGGAAGGGCTGGTCCGTGAAGGTCTGTTCCGTGACCGACGGGTCCAGGGCGGACGGGTCCAGGGCGGACCGGCCCGCGACGCCCGTCCCGGCCGGGTCCATGGCTGGGTCGACGAGGTCCGCGCCGGTGCGGTCCATGGCCGGGTCCACGAGGTCGACGCCGGTGCCCCCATCCGTCCCGGACGACTCCGGTACGGGCTCCGTGGCGGCCCCCGCGTTCTCGGGCGGAGGGCTCACAGGCTCCGGGGCGGCGGGCTCCGACGCCTGGGCCTGCTGCCCCTGCTGAGCACGCTCCAGGAAGCGCAGCAGCTCCACCGGGAAGGGCAGGACCAGGGTGGAGTTCTTCTCGGCCGCGACCGCGACCACGGTCTGCAGCAGCCTCAGCTGGAGCGCCGCGGGCTGCGTGGACATCTGCTGGGCGGCCTGGGCGAGCTTCTTCGACGCCTGCAGCTCCGCGTCGGCGTTGATCACCCTCGCGCGCCGCTCACGGTCGGCCTCGGCCTGCCGCGCCATCGACCGTTTCATGGTCTCCGGCAGGGAGACGTCCTTGATCTCCACCCGGTCGATCTGCACGCCCCAGCCCACCGCGGGGCTGTCGATCATGAGCTCCAGCCCCTGGTTCAGCTTCTCGCGGTCGGACAGCAGATCGTCCAGATCGCTCTTGCCGATGATCGAACGCAGTGAGGTCTGAGCCATCTGGGAGACCGCGAAGCGGTAGTCCTCCACCTGGATCACGGCACTCGCCGGGTCCACCACCTTGAAGTAGATCACCGCGTCCACACGAACCGTGACGTTGTCCCGCGTGATCCCGTCCTGGGCCGGCACGGGCATCGTCACGATCTGCATGTTCACCTTCCGCAGCCGGTCGATGCCCGGGACGATCATCGTGAACCCCGGTGGGCGCACCGCGTCGTGGAGTCGGCCGAGCCGGAGCACCACACCGCGTTCGTACTGCTTCACCACCCGGGCCGCGGCCATGGCATAGACCATGCCGCCCAGAAGGACGACCACCACTGCGATCAACAGAACCTGGACCATCACGGCCCCCTGCCTACCGGGTGCACACGGCACCCACCTGTCACGCCCTATTAACACGATATGCCCGATTGGCCCATTCTCGAACCCCCGTCCGGGTGCCAGAGCCCCCGGCCGGCCGCGTACCGGGTGCCCGCGCCGGCCGGACCGGGCAGGGTGGCCAGCGCCAGCACGTCCCTGTGACGTACCGACGAGCCGGACGTGACGCACTGACGAGCCGGACGAGCAGACGAGGATCCCGCCCATGCCCGTCACCGCAGCCCCCGCCGTACTCCGCCGACGTACCGGCATCGCCGCCGGTGCGGCCCTGGTGCTCTGCCTGACCGCCACGGGCTGCTCGGGGCTCGGGCGTACGGCGGTCGGCCCCGTCGAGTACCGGACCGCCGAGGACGAGGTCGTCAGCGTGAACAGCCCGTCGGTCAAGGGCTGCCACGAGATGGAGGGCGACGGTGCGCGCGAGGTCGTCAACGAGACCAAGATCGACATGATCCTCTACCCGACCCCCGACTGCTCCGGCGGGGGGACGACCTATGTCGCCACCACCTTCACCGACATCAACTCCCCGCGCAACGCCCCTTGGCGCAGCTACCGCTTCGTCCACTGACCCGCGCCGGGGGCGCGGCCACCGCGCCCGCCGAGCAGCGCGAACAGCTCCCCGGTGGCGTCCCGGCGGTCCCTGGCGATCAGCACGACGAGGACGACGAGCAGTGCGGGCATGACGGCGTTCGGCGGGTCGAGCAGCGTGAGCTGCACGACGGACGCACCGGCCAGCAGTCCGGCGAGGGCGACGGCCGCGACACCGGCGAGGAGTGGCACCAGCAGACCCAGCGCTCCGGCCAGTTCCAGGCAGCCGATCGTGTACATGGCCCCGTCGCCCCAGCCCATGCGGCCGAAGGACTCGACCGCCGACTCGTGGGCGACGAGTTTGGCCGCCGCGCTGAAGCCGAGGAACAGCGCGAGCAGCACCCGTGCCCCGGTCAGGGCGGCGGATGCCCGCCCACGGCGCGGTGCGGCGGGGGCGGCGAGCGGGGTGGGTGCGGTGGTCTCGGACACGGCTGTCTCCTCGGGAGCGTCACGGATGACGTGCGCCGGTGCGGCCGGCGGCTCCTGCCGCCGCACCTCCCGGCGTTCACAGATGGTCGGACCGTGCGCCGCTCCGAAACTCATCGCCCCGTGAGGCCCGTTCCACGAACTCGCTCAGGCGGTCCCGGTGTCGCGGGACGCCCCGGGGCGCGCCAGCACCCACACACCGTCCGGCGTGAGGTAGCGGTCCACGGGCAGACCGGCCCCGGCCAGATGCGCCTCGAAGAGCTCGACGCTCAGCTCCCGGGACCGGAAGGTCTGGGTCCAGCGGGCGTCCTCGAAGACGTACTCCGCCCGCACCTCGTCCACCCCGTCCCCCAGGGGCTGGGCCGAAAGGATCCGGATGACGCATCCCGCTTCCCGGTCCTCCCGCTCCCTGGGCAGATCGCGGTGGTAGTCGGCGCCCTCCCGCTGGACGAGTACGGCACCGCCGTCCTTCACATATCTGCGGCAGGTGGCGAGCAGCCCGTCCCTGACCCGGTGATCTGCCGTGTGCACCAGGAACGAGCCGAGCACCACCGCGTCGAACCGCTCCCGGCCCAGGTCGAGGGTCTCGATGGAGCTCAGGACCGTACGGGCGCCGCGGACACGCTCCAGCATCCCCTCGGACTCGTCCACCGCCGTCACCTCGAAGCCCCGCTCCACCAGCCGGTGCGTCACCCTGCCCGCCCCGCAGCCCAGTTCGAGCACGGTGGCCCCGGGGTCCAGCACCGAGGCGATCACCTCCGGCTCGGCGCCGGCGGACAGCCGTGAGTACAACTCGACCGCGCAGCCGTCCGGTGTGATCGACCCGGGTCCCGTACCTGTGTGCCCCTCGCGTACCAGCCGTCCGCTCATACCTGACGGAACGTACGGACCGAAAGGCGCGTTCCCCGGCACGACGGGGAGAGCGGCCGGACGGTCGGAGCGGCCGGAAGGGCGGGCACCGGCGCTGCGCCCACGCCGCTATTTCCCACCGGTTTCCGTACGCCCCACCGCGGGGTGATGCTGGAGGGGAGGAGATGGCGATGCGTACCGGAAGTGAACCGTCCACCGCTCGCAGCCCCCTGCGGATGCGACTCTGGCTGAGTCTGTGGGGCACCCTCTGGGCGGCCCTCGGCCTGGCGGCCTTCGTGACCGTCGGACGCACCGGCTGGGCGGTGGCCTGCGGGGTGCTGCTGCTGATCGCGGTCACGGACCTGTGCGTCGTCGTCCGGCGCGTGCGCCAGGGCCCGCACTACCAGCCCGGCCGGGACGTGCCGCCGTACGAACCCGACCGGCGCGGGCGGCCGGGGCCCGGGGACACGCCCGGCGGCCGCTGAGCCGGCCGGGGCCGGTCAGGGCCGGTCGTCGAAGCGTGCGGCCCGGAGGTACTCCGGATTCGGGTCGAGCGCGGCGGCCAGCCGGAAGTGGCGGGTGGCCTGTTCGGGGCGGCCGGCGCGCTGGAAGGTGCGGGCCAGGGCGAAGTGGGCGAAGGCGTTGTCCGGCTCACGCTCCAGTACCAGCTCGAACTCGAGCTCGGCAGGGCGCAGTTGGGCTGCGGCGAAGAACGCCCGGGCCCGCAGGAGCCGGGCCGCGGTGTTCTCCGGGTGGGCGGCGATCACGGAGTCGAGCAGCTTGACCGCGCCCTGCGGGTCCCGCGCGGCCAGCAGTTGCTCCGCCGCACGGAAGTCGATCACATGGGTTTCCGGATTCCTCTCGGGCACGCCCCTGTCCTTCCCTTCGCGGTCGGCCTTGCAACATCCGGGCGGGTGCGCGTATTCCGGCGGGGTGTCGCTCACCCCTCGGCGGCGCGCGCGGTGAGCCGCGACCAGACTTCCTGGACCTGCGGTTCCAGCTTCTCCAGCGGTCCGTCGTTGTCGATGACGATGCCCGCGACGGCCAGCCGTTCCTCGCGGGTGGCCTGCGCCGCCATCCTGGCGCGTGCGTCGGACTCCGTCATGCCGCGCAGCCGTACGAGCCGGTCGAGCTGGGTGTCGGGGTGCGCGTCCACGACGACGACGAGGTCGTAGAGCGGCGCGAGGCCGTTCTCCGTGAGCAGCGGGACGTCGTGGACGACGACCGCACCGGCCCCGGCGGCGCGCTCCAGCTCGGCGGAACGAGCGGCGACCAGCGGATGGACGATGGCGTTGAGCCTGGCGAGGGCAGCCGGATCGGAGAAGACGACCGAGCCGAGGGCCGGCCGGTCCAGGGAGCCGTCGGGCTTCAGGACCGAGGGCCCGAACGCCTCGACGACGGCCGTGAGCCCCGGGGTCCGGGGCTCCACGACCTCCCGTGCGATCCGGTCGGCGTCGATCACCACGGCTCCGTACCGCGCGAGAAGCCGGGACACTTCGCTCTTGCCGGCGCCGATTCCGCCGGTCAGGCCCACTTTCAGCATGCGCCGAGCCTAAGGGATGCCCTGAAGGCCTCCGGCCGGGTCCGGCCGGAGGCCCGGTCAGGCGTCGCCTTCACGCTCGGCGAGAAAGCGTTCGAATTCAAGACCGATCTCGTCCGCCGAGGGGAGGTCGGCCGGTTCGGCGACGAGGTTGCCCCGCGTCTCGGCGCCGGCGACCGCGTCGTACTGGTGCTCCAGCCCCTCGACGAGCGACACGAGCTCCTCGTCGCCCTGGCCGACCTGCCGGTCGATCTCGGTCTGGGTTCGGTGCGCCTCCGTGCGCAGGGTGTGCGCGACACTCGGCAGGACCAGTCCGGTGGCCGCGGTGACCGCCTCCAGCGCGGTCAGCGCGGCGTCCGGGTAGGCGGACCTGGCGACGTAGTGCGGCACATGGGCGGCCACACCGAGGACGTCGTGCCCGGCCTCCATCAGCCGGTACTCGACGAGCGCCTCGGCGGAGCCGGGAACCTGCGCCTCGTCGAACGGGCTTCGGTGCCCGGGCATCAGGTCGGTGCGGTTTCCGTGCGGGGTGAGGCCGACGGGCCGGGTGTGCGGGACGCCCATGGGGATGCCGTGGAAGTTGACCGCGAGGCGGACACCGAGCCGCTCGACGATCTGCTCCACGGCGGCGGCGAACCTCTCCCACTCCACGTCCGGCTCGGGTCCGGACAGCAGGAGGAAGGGCGCTCCCGTGGCGTCCTGCACGACCCGGACGTCGAGGGTGGGTGCCTCGAACGCCGTCCACCGGTCGCGCTTGAAGGTCAGCAGCGGGCGGCGCGCCCGGTAGTCGACGAGCCGGTCGTGGTCGAAACGGGCCACGATCTGGTGCGGCAGCGTGTCGAGCAGGCCGTCGACGATCTGCTCACCGGTCTCACCCGCGTCGATGTATCCGTCGAAGTGGTAGAGCATGACCAGGCCGGCCGACTCCTGGGCCAGGGCCATGTCTACGACGGCCAGGCCCTTCGGTTCCCATTCGTACAAACTCTGCGGATCAGGCACGGTTACCGCTCCTCCTCGTGTTCCTCGACAAGAACACCCCGCCCGGCCCCGGCATTCCCGGCCGCGCCGCTTTCCCCGTGGTCAGGCGAGGACCCGGCTGTGCAGTTCCGTCACCACCTTCCGGGCGGAGGTGAACGCCCCGTGCTGCCAGGCGTCGGTGTGGCTGAGGTAGTCACCGGCGAAGTACACATGCCCGGCCGGGCTGTTGAGCGGTGCGAAGGCGGGGGCGTCGGGGCCGCCCGACAGGGAGTGCCAGGACGCCTCCAGGTAGGGGGTCTGACGCCAGTGGTGGGAGAAGGACGTCGCGAGTTCCGTGCGGTACTTCTCACCGTGGATCTTGACGCCCTGGGCGAGGGCCCTGGCCTCCCGCTCGCGGGGGGTGAGGGCGGCGTAGGCGTCCGCGTTGGAGCCGGTGTTGTAGTACCCGATCACGGTGCCGCGCTCGCCCAGGTGTCCGTAGGACGGGTACCAGATGTGCGAGAGGTCCATGTCGGTCTCCGTGATTCCGCCGAAGATCCGGTGGTCGCTCTCCCACCAGCGGCTCCGGTACTCCAGTCCGATCTTGCCCGCGGAGGAGGGCTTGCATGCCTCCAGGGCGCCCTGGACGGCCGGGCCGAGGTTGTGGGAGGTCTTGGCGAGGATGTTGGGCGGGAGCGCGGCGATGCAGTAGTCCGCCTCGAGCCGCCGGGTGCGGCCGCCCTGGGTGTAGGTGACCTGGACTCCGTGGGCCGTGTTCGTGATGTCGGTGACGGCCGCCCCGGTACGGATCCTGCGCTCGCCCACCGCCTTGGTGAGCGCGGCCGGTATCCGGTCCATCCCGCCGACCGGCTGGAACATCAGCATCGCCTGGTCGTACTCGAACTCGAAGGAGAAGTAGCGGCCCACCCCGCTCGCGAAGACCTCGGAGGCGGTCGGTACGGAGCCGAGCACCTCACCGGGGGTGCCCGCGGCGGCCGGGTCGACGCGGTAGCCGCGCCGGGAGCTTCCGGTGTAGTCGAGGGTGTCCCCGATGTCGCCGAACTCCTTGAGGAACTCCAGGAGCCGCTCGCGGTCATCGGCGGTGATCTGCCGGTCGAGCGCGCCCATGTCGTCGGCCTTGGCGAGGAGCTCGGCCACGTAGCCGTACATGTCGGCCTTGGCGGTGCGGTAGCGGACCGGCGCCTTCATGCCGGCCTTCTCGTTGAAGATGTAGGCGTTGGCGTTCTCGTTCGTGAACACCTCGACCGGCACGCCGAGTTCGCGGCAGTAGTCGAGGGTGACCATCCACTGCGGGATCCGGCCGGGGCCCGCGTTCATGTACTGGCCCTCGCTGAACCGGGCGGTCTGCCGGTTGCCGTAGGTGTCGGTGGTCGAGTCACCGCCGCGGACGGTGAAGTTGCGTCCGCCGGTGCGCCCGCGGGCCTCCAGGACCGTGCAGTCGTAGCCCGCCTTGCCCAGCTCGTAGGCGGCGGTGAGGCCGGCTATGCCTCCGCCCACGACGACCACCTTCGCGGCCGCCCTCCCCTTCAGCGAGAAGTCGCCCGTGCTCGGGGCGCGGAAGGCGGGCTCGCGGGACGCGGCCTGGGCGGTGGGGGCGAGCCCGAGCGCCCCCATGGTGGCGAACATGGCGCCCGCGCCGCTGGTGAGTCCGACGTTGCGGAGGAAGGTCCGGCGGCTGGCACCCCCGGCGACGGAAGGGTCGTGCGAGGCGTTCGAGGCGTGTGTCATCCCTGGCTCCCCTGGTGTTCCTGACGTTGCGGGGATCCTGGCAAGCACGTGTTACGAGCCGTCAGTTACTCGTGTATCCCACACGTTTCCTCTGTCCGGCGCCGCGACGGGCGCATTGGTCCAGACCTTGACGTGCTCACGCTTACACCTCTAGCGTCACGGTCAGTTTCAGAGCCTCGCCCCGCATTCACGTACGAGGACCCCTCCCGGGTGTCCGAGACCCGCCTTCCGTGTGCGCGAAGCGCTCCGCCGCACACGCGGAACCGCCTCCGCCCACGAGCTGCCCGCGTACGAGATCCCCCGACCTCCGACGGGAAGGCCCCCCATGCGCACCCGCACGCACACCCCCGCCCTGCTCACCGCCGCACTCGCCGCGTGCGCCCTGCCCCTGGCCGGCGCCGGCGGGGCGCACGCGGCGACGGTCGTCGACGTGGGTACCGCCGCCCAGCTCAAGGCGGCGCTCGCCGCCGCGGCGCCCGGTGACACCATCCGCCTCGCCGACGGCACCTACACCGGCAACTTCAAGGTGACCGTCCCGGGTACCCCGGGCGCGCGGATCACCCTCACCGGCTCCCCGGCCGCCGTCCTGACCGCGGGCGGTGGCTACGGACTGCACCTGAACGGCGCGTCCTACTGGACGGTGCGGGGCGTGACGGTCACGGGCGGCCAGAAGGGCATCGTGACCGACGCGGCGGCCGGAGTGGTCATCGACTCCGTGACCGTGCACGACCTCGACATGGAGGGCGTCCACTTCCGGACGTCCAGCGTCGACGGGGTGCTGAAGAACTCCCGGATCTTCGACACCGGCCTGAACGGCCGCGGCATGGGCGAGGGCGTGTACGTCGGATCGGCCGGCGATCTCACCGACCGCAGCGACAGGGCACTGATCACGGGCAACACCATCGGCCCGGGGGTCGGCGGGGAGAACGTCGACATCAAGGAGGGCACCACCGGCGCGAGGATCATCGGCAACACCTTCGACGGCGGCGGCCTCACCGGCGCCAACTACGACGACTCCTGGGTCGACGTGAAGGGCAACGACGTGCTGGTCGAGAACAACAAGGGCACGCGCACCACGAACAACGGATACGAGACCCACACCCAGCAGAGCGGATGGGGGTGCGGCACGGTCTTCCGCGGCAACACCTCGGACCTGACCGGCGCCACCGGCCCCGCCCGGCTCGCCGTCAATGTCACCAACCTCGGCGACAGCTGCCGCACCACCGTGTACAGCAGCAACACGGTGACCGGCGGCAACGGACTGACCAACATCACCGTGACGCCCTGACTCCCGCCTGCGCGGACCAGCACCCCCGCACACGAGTGAGGCCCGCCCCCCGAAGGGGACGGGCCTCACCTACAGCTCTTCAGCTACCGGAGCCGATGAGCGGCTGGGACCGGAGCGTCAGCTCTGGCCGCCGGCCAGCTTCTCGCGCAGGGCAGCCAGGGCCTCGTCCGACGCCAGGGCGCCGGAGTTGTCCGCCGACTCCGAGGAGTACGAGCCGCCACCGCTGCCACCGGAGGCAGCCGGGGCCGCGCCGGCCGGGGCGGCAGCGCCCTCGGCAGCGGCGGCCTCGTCGGCCTCGCGGGACTTGATGACCTGAGCCTGGTGCTGCTCGAAGCGCTGCTGCGCCTCGGCGTACTGGGTCTCCCAGACCTCGCGCTGCGCCTCGAAGCCCTCGAGCCAGTCGTTGGTCTCGGGGTCGAAGCCCTCGGGGTAGATGTAGTTGCCCTGGTCGTCGTAGGACGCGGCCATGCCGTACAGGGTCGGGTCGAACTCGACCGAGGCCGGGTCGCCACCGAAGGCCTCGTTGGCCTGCTTCAGCGAGAGGCTGATGCGACGGCGCTCGAGGTCGATGTCGATGACCTTGACGAAGATCTCGTCGTTGACCTGGACGACCTGCTCCGGGATCTCCACGTGGCGCTCGGCCAGCTCGGAGATGTGGACCAGACCCTCGATGCCCTCGTCGACGCGCACGAACGCACCGAAGGGAACGAGCTTGGTGACCTTACCGGGAACGACCTGCCCGATCTGGTGCGTGCGGGCGAACTGCTGCCACGGGTCTTCCTGCGTCGCCTTGAGCGACAGCGAGACGCGCTCGCGGTCCATGTCGACGTCCAGGACCTCGACCGTGACCTCCTGGCCGACCTCGACGACCTCGGAGGGGTGGTCGATGTGCTTCCAGGACAGCTCGGAGACGTGCACGAGACCGTCGACGCCACCCAGGTCCACGAAGGCACCGAAGTTGACGATCGAGGAGACGACGCCGGAGCGGACCTGACCCTTCTGCAGGGTCGTGAGGAACGTCTGGCGCACCTCGGACTGGGTCTGCTCGAGCCAGGCACGGCGGGACAGGACCACGTTGTTGCGGTTCTTGTCCAGCTCGATGATCTTGGCCTCGAGCTCCTTGCCCACGTAGGGCTGGAGGTCGCGGACACGACGCATCTCGACGAGCGACGCCGGCAGGAAGCCACGGAGGCCGATGTCGAGGATGAGACCACCCTTGACGACCTCGATGACGGTACCGGTGACGATGCCGTCCTCTTCCTTGATCTTCTCGATGGTGCCCCAGGCACGCTCGTACTGAGCGCGCTTCTTCGAGAGGATCAGGCGGCCTTCCTTGTCCTCCTTCTGGAGAACCAGGGCCTCGATCTCGTCGCCGACCTTGACGACCTCGTTCGGGTCGACGTCGTGCTTGATCGAGAGCTCGCGGCTCGGGATGACGCCTTCGGTCTTGTAACCGATGTCGAGGAGGACCTCGTCCCGGTCGACCTTGACGATGACACCGTCAACGATGTCGCCGTCGTTGAAGTACTTGATCGTCTCGTCGATCGCCGCGAGGAACGCGTCCGCGTCGCCGATGTCGTTGACCGCAACCTGCGGAGTGGTGGCGGTGGTCTCGGTGCTGCTCGTCATGTGGGAAAGGGCTCCGGTACGGACAGTGAGTCGTAGGTACTGCTACGCCGAAAGCCCGTATCGCCTCTGCAGAAGCCGGACAGCCTGGAAAGCGCCGACCCGGGGAACCGGGAGGCGCCTCGACAACCGAGGGGACATGCAACAGACGCGAGCGCGGCCTGCTAGGTCTGAAGCGCGCAGGCTCGCAGCGCAACTTGTAGCATACGTGGGCAGCCGGACAGGGTCAATGCGCGAAGGCGCACACCCGGGGCGGAACGCCCCAATCCCGGCACAACTCACGTACGCCGAGGCCACATCGGCCACACCGGTGTGTCGCGCGCACACGGCCGTACGACACGCGTACGGCCCCGTGGAGGCACCCGCGCGAAGCGGGTGAAGGCAAACTACAACGACGGGCACGATGAGCCAAGAGACCTACGACCCGGAACCCGAGGCGACCCGGCGGGAAGCCGGTGAGGCGGAGAGCAGCCGCGCGAGCCGCGGCTGGTGGGACCGGAACGCCGACGAGTACCAGAGCGACCACGGCGCCTTCCTCGGCGACGACCGCTTCGTCTGGGGCCCGGAGGGCCTCGACGAGGCCGAGGCGGCCCTGCTGGGCCCCGCCGCGGACCTGAAGGGCCTGGACGTCCTGGAGATCGGCGCCGGCGCCGCCCAGTGCTCCCGCTGGCTCGCCGGCCAGGGCGCGCGCCCGGTCGCGCTGGACCTCTCCCACCGCCAGCTCCAGCACGCCCGGCGCATCGGCGGCGGGGTGCCGCTGGTGGAGGCCGACGCCGGGCGGCTCCCCTTCCGCGACGGCGCCTTCGACCTGGCCTGCTCCGCGTACGGCGCGGTGCCCTTCGTCGCCGACCCCGTCCAGGTCTTCCGCGAGGTCCACCGGGTCCTGCGGCCCGGGGGCCGCTGGGTCTTCTCGGTGACGCACCCGATCCGCTGGGCGTTCCCCGACGAACCGGGCCCCGAGGGCCTCTCGGTCTCCGCCTCGTACTTCGACCGCGTGCCGTACGTGGAACAGGACGAGCGCGGCGACGCCGTGTACGTGGAGCACCACAGGACGCTCGGCGACCGGGTGCGGGACGTCGTGGCGGGCGGCTTCCGCCTGGTCGACCTTGTCGAGCCGGAGTGGCCGGCCTGGAACACCCAGGAGTGGGGCGGCTGGTCCCCGCTGCGCGGGAACCTCATCCCGGGCACGGCGGTCTTCGTCTGCGAACGGGACTGAATCCCTCCCGGGGCGCCCGAAGGCCTGACGGCCTCCCCGGCCGCCCCGGCTGGACGCGGGTCCCGCGGCCCTGCCCGTCCCGCCGTCGTACGAGACTGGGGGCGTGATCCGTACCGACGCCCTGGACCAGTTGCCCGTACGCACCGCCGTGCCCGCCCTGGAGCGGGCGCTCGAGGAAGGCGGGACGGCGGTGCTGTGCGCGCCGCCCGGGACCGGCAAGACCACCCTCGTGCCGCTCGCCCTGGCCGGGCTGACCGGCGACGGCCCGGTCCGCCGGGTGCTGGTGGCCGAGCCCCGGCGTATCGCGGCGCGGGCCGCCGCCCGGCGCATGGCGTGGCTGCTCGGTGAGCGGACCGGGGAGCGCGTCGGCTTCACCGTGCGCGGGGAGCGGTCGGTGGGCCCGTCCACGGTCGTGGAGGTGGTGACCACCGGTGTGCTGCTCCAGCGGCTGCAGCGCGACCAGGAGCTCGCCGGGGCCGACGTGGTGATCATCGACGAGTGCCACGAGCGCCACCTCGACGCGGACACCGCCGCCGCCTTCCTCCTCGACGTACGGGCCGCGCTCCGGCCCGGTCTGCGCCTGGTCGCCGCCTCCGCGACGACGGACGCGGAGGGATGGTCACGGCTGCTGGACGACGCACCGGTGATCGAGGCGGAGGGCGTCTCGCACACCGTGGACGTGGTGTGGGCGCCGCCGCCCGGCACGGTGCGCCCCCCGCACGGGATGCGGGTCGATCCCGCGCTGCTGACGCACGTGGCCGCCACGGTGCGCCGGGCACTGGCCGAGCGGGAAGGCGACGTGCTGTGCTTCCTGCCCGGCGTCGGCGAGATCGGCAGGGTCGCCGCACAGCTCGCGGGGGCGGACGCCGAGGTGCTCCAGGTCCACGGCCGCGCCCCGGCGGCCGTACAGGACGCGGTCCTCGCGGGCTCCTCCGGCCGGCGCCGGGTGGTGCTGGCTACGTCCGTGGCGGAGTCTTCGCTGACGGTGCCCGGGGTCCGCGTCGTGGTGGACTCGGGGCTGGCGAGGGAACCCCGCACGGACCACGCGCGAGGCCTCGGCGCCCTGACGACGGTACGGGCGTCACGGGCGGCGGGCCGCCAGCGCGCGGGCCGCGCCGGGCGTGAGGCACCGGGCGCCGTCTACCGCTGCTGGGACCAGGCGGAGGACGGACGTCTGGCGGCTTTCCCCTCCCCCGAGATCAAGGTGGCCGACCTCGCCGCGTTCGCCCTGCAGGCGGCGTGCTGGGGCGATCCGGACGCCTCGGGGCTCGCCCTCCTGGACCCTCCGCCCGCAGGGGCGATGGCCGCGGCCCGGGAGGTCCTGGGCGCGGTGGGCGCCGTAGGCACCGGAGGACGGGCGACCGACCGGGGTGTACGCATGTCCCGGCTCGGCCTGCATCCCCGGCTCGCCCGCGCGCTGCTGGACGGCGCCGACGAGGTGGGCGGGCGGCGGGCCGCGGAGGTCGTGGCCCTGCTCAGCGAGGAACCGCCCCGGGAGTACGGCGACGACCTCGCGCACGCGCTGCGCACGGCGCGGCGTGGCGGCGAGGGCTACGCGGCGCGCTGGCGGCAGGAGGTGCGGCGGCTGACACAGGCCCTCGGATCCGCGGGGAGGGGAGGCGGCGGCACCGACGACGCGGCCGTCGGCCTCGTCGTCGCCCTCGCCTTCCCCGAGCGGGTGGCGCGCGCCCGTGGCGAGGGGGCGTTCCTCATGGCCTCGGGCACCGGTGCGGAGCTGGGGGACGGCTCCCGGCTGCGCAGCGCGCCCTGGCTGGCGGTCGCCGTCGCCGACCGCCCGGCCCACTCCGCGTCCGCCAGGGTGCGGCTGGCGGCCGCCGTCGACGAGGCCACCGCACGGTCGGCAGCCGGGCATCTGCTGTTCTCGGGCGACGAGGTCCGATGGTCCGGCGGTGACGTGGTGGCGCGTTCGGTGGACCGTCTCGGCGCCGTCGAGCTGTCCGTGCGCCCGCTGCGCGAACCCGCCCCGGATCTGGTGCGCGGCGCGCTGCTGGAGGGCCTGCGCCGTGAGGGCCCGGGCATGCTGCGGTGGAACCGGGACGCCGGACAGCTGCGACTGCGGCTCGCCTTCCTGCACCGGGTGCTGGGCGACCCGTGGCCCGACGTGTCGGACACGGCGCTGCTGGACCGTGCCGGGGACTGGCTGGAGCCCGAGCTGTCGCGCGCCCGCCGCCGCTCCGATCTGGCGCGGATCGACGCCGGAGGGGCCCTGCGGCGTCTGCTGCCCTGGTCGACGGGCGACGCGGCCCGCCTGGACGAGCTCGCCCCGGAGCGCATCGAGGTACCGAGCGGGTCCAGGATCCGGCTGGAGTACGGCGGTGACCAGCCGGTGCTCGCGGTGAAGCTCCAGGAACTCTTCGGTATGGGCGAGACGCCGCGGGTGGCCGGGGTGCCCGTCCTGGTCCACCTGCTGTCCCCGGCCGGCCGGCCGGCGGCGGTCACCGCGGACCTGGCGTCGTTCTGGCGGGAGGGCTACAAGGGCGTACGGGCGGAGCTGCGCGGCCGCTACCCCAAGCACCCGTGGCCCGAGGATCCGACGACGACGCAGGCCACCCGCTTCACCTCGGCCAGGCTGCGCAGAGGCTGAGACGCAGGGCGCCTGTGCCGGTCGGGGCGCGGAGGGCCGGTGCCGTGCGGGACGCGGGGCCCTGACCGGCCCCGCGTCCCGACGCGCGTACGTACGGCTCAGGCCTCGGGGGCGGTCTCCGGGGCGGCCTCGACCTTGAGCTCGACGGTGAGCGTGGCACCGCTCGCGGTGGTGAGCCGCAGCTTGTAGGTGCCCGCCGTGTCGCCGGCCTTGATCTCCGGGAGCTGCAGGAGCCCGTCGTCGCCGGTCGTCAGCGCCAGCGTGCGGACGGCCTTGCCGTCGGCGTCCGTGAAGTACGGCCCCTTGTCGTTCTCGGCGGGGGTCTCCGCGTCGGTGATCATCGTCGCGGTGACGGCGGTACCCGCCACTCCCGTGCCCTTGTACGTCGTCGTGACGGTGACCCGGTCGGCGAACGCCTCGCCGGCTACGGCCGTCAGGGCCTTGCCGTCCGTACGGGTGAGGGTGTCCGCGACCCGTGCGGTGACGCTGGCGGTGTAGGTGAGGGTGCGCGGCTTGGTGGTGCCGGCGACGGCCGTCACCTTGAAGGAGCCGGTCTTCTCGCCGGCGGTCAGGGCGGGCGCGGACGCGGTGCCGTCGGCGGCCGTGGCCACGGTCGCCGTGGTCCGCCCGCCGGCGAAGCGGGCATCGGTGTCACCGACGACGGTGAAGGTGACCTGCACCTTCGCGAGCAGGGCGCCCTGGGTGTTCCGCGCACGTACGGCGATGCGCCGGTCGAACTCCTCACCGGCGGTGGCCTGGAGTGTGCCGGTGCCGGCGTTCTCGAGGCTGCCGAACACATCGGGCCTGGGGGTCGGAGGCGGAGTGGTCGGCGGGACCGACGGGTCCGGCGTGGGCGTCGGGGACGGTGTGCCGGACGGCTTGGGAGACGGGCTCGGGCTCGGCGAGTTCGTGCTCGGCGAGGGCGTGGGCGACGAGGAGGAGCCGCCGCCGGAGCCGGCCGGGAGGACCCCGGTGCCGTCCGGGACCTCGTGGGTGCCGCGCTTGTAGTACTCGAACCAGGAGCGCACCGTGCGCAGGTACTCCGTCGAGTGGTTGTAGCTCAGCACCGCCCGGTCGAGGTCGGTGGCCAGCGACAGGTCGCGGGTCCCGGCGCAGAGGTAGCGCCCGGCGGCCAGCGCCGCGTCGTAGATGTTGTTGGGGTCCTTGCGGCCGTCGCCGTTGCCGTCCTGGCCCCAGGTCGCCCAGGTCGACGGGATGAACTGCATCGGGCCGACCGCCCGGTCGTGGGTCGCGTCGCTGTCGTACGCCCCGCCGTCGGTGTCCTTGATGAGGGCGAAACCCTGGCCGTTGAGGGCGGGACCGAGGATCGGGGAGAGAGTCGTGCCGTTCGCGTCGACCTTGCCGCCGCGCGCCTGGCCGGACTCGACCTTGCCGATCGCTGCGAGGAGCTGCCACGGCAGCCGGCACGCGGCGTCGGTGCCCGCGAGTTCCTGCTCGGCCTTCTTGTACGCGGCCAGGACGGACGCAGGTATCCCCGCCTCGGCACTGCCGGTCACGGGCAGATTCACCGACGCGCCGGGTTTGTTCGGTGTGGCGAGCGGCGGAAGGTCGGTGTAGTAGGGCGAGTTGCCGGTGGCCGCTTCGTCGGACGGGGTCGCCCCGGCCGCCGCCCGGTCACCCGCCCCGCCGTCGGCCTGTGGCGCCGCGGGGGCCTGGGATGCCGAGAGAGCCGCTACGGCTGCCGCCGCCACGGCGGCTGTGGTCGCTCCCCTGCGCAGTCTGTGGCCGAATTGCGCTGCCATACGAACTGGTCCCTCCCCGTCGACGGCGCCCGCGCTCCCCAGCGCGAGGACTCAGGAGACCCTACGGCAACTCCCCCCGCGCGAACACCGGCCCCTGACCGCTTCTCACGGATTCCTCAGCTTCCGGGGCCTTGCGGCCGTGCCCGGACGAACGGCTCCACGGACTCTCGGACACCTGCCGCCACGGCCGTCCACACGGCAGGGCGGGAGGTCTCCGACACGGCCGCAGTCGGGGCAACGGGCCACCGACAAGTCGGCCCGGTCACCGGATTCCGGTGACCGGGCCGACCCACAGCGCGCGCCGACACCTCAGTGCGCGGCGGTCTCCCAGTCCCTGCCCACACCGACCGAGACGTCCAGCGGCGCACGGAGCTCGACCGCCGTCGACATCTCCCGGCGCAGGATCTCCTCCACCTGCTCCCGCTCGCCCCCGGCGATCTCCAGCACGATTTCGTCGTGGACCTGGAGCAGCATCCGCGACGACAGCTCCGCCTCCGTCAGCGCCCGGTCCACCTTCAGCATCGCGACCTTCACGATGTCGGCGGCCGTGCCCTGGATCGGCGCGTTCAGCGCCATCCGCTCGGCGGCCTCGCGCCGCTGACGGTTGTCGCTGTTCAGATCCGGGAGGTAACGGCGACGGCCGAGGATCGTCTCGGTGTACCCGGTGGACCTGGCCTCCTCGACGACCCGGTGCAGGTAGTCGCGCACCCCGCCGAACCGCAGGAAGTACGTGTCCATCAGCGCCCGGGCCTCACCGGCCTCGATGTTCAGCTGCTGCGACAGGCCGAACGCGGAGAGCCCGTAGGCCAGTCCGTAGGACATCGCCTTGATCTTGCGGCGCATCTCCGCGTCCACGGCCGTCTTCTCGACACCGAACACCTGCGAGGCGACCGTGGTGTGCAGGTCCTCCCCCGAGGTGAACGCCTCGATGAGACCGGCGTCCTCGGACAGGTGGGCCATAACCCGCAGTTCGATCTGGCTGTAGTCCGCCGTCATCAGAGTCTCGAAGCCCTCGCCGACGACGAAGCCCCGGCGGATCGCCCGCCCCTCGTCCGTGCGGACCGGGATGTTCTGCAGATTCGGATCGGTCGACGACAACCGGCCCGTCGCCGCGACCGTCTGGTTGAACGTGGTGCGGATGCGGCCGTCCGCACCGATCGTCTTGATCAGGCCCTCGACCGTCACCCGCAGCTTCGCCTGCTCCCGGTGACGCAGCATGATCACCGGCAGCTCGTGCTCGGTCTGCGCCGCCAGCCACGCCAGCGCGTCGGCGTCGGTGGTGTACCCCGTCTTCGTCTTCTTCGTCTTCGGGAGCGCCAGCTCACCGAAGAGCACCTCCTGCAGCTGCTTGGGCGACCCGAGGTTGAACTCACGGCCCACCGAGGCGTGCGCCTCCTTCACCGCCTGCTGAACCGCACCGGCGAACTGCTGCTCCATCGCCTCGAGATGCGACCTGTCGGCGGCGATGCCGTGCCGCTCCAGGCGGGCCAGCATGATCGAGGTCGGCAGCTCCATGTCGTACAGAAGCTCCGTCGCCCCGACCTCCTTCAGCCGCGCCGTGAACGCCTCGCCCAGGTCCAGCACCGCACGGGCCTGCGCCATCAGCGCCTCGGCCTCCGCCCGGTCGTCCGCGCCGAAGGCCAGCTGACCGTCCGACGAGGGAGCCGGGGCCAGCTCACGGCCGAGGTACTCCACGGTCAGCGCGTCCAGCGCGAACGACCTGCGCCCGGGCTTGACGAGATACGCGGCGAGCGCCGTGTCCATCGAGATGCCCTCGAGCCGCCAGCCCTGCTCGGGGAAGACCCGCAGCGCGTTCTTGGCGTTGTGCAGGACCTTGGGCCGTGCCGGGTCCGCGAACCAGTCGGCCAGGGCCCGCTCGTCCGCCTCGTCGAGCTCCGCCGGATCCAGCCAGGCCGCCGCACCGCCGGCCGCGGCGAGCGCGACCTCGGTGACCGCACCGCTGCCCAGCGACCACGTGTCGACCGTCATCACACCGAGCGGCTGACCCCCATGGGCCTCCAGCCACGGCGCGACCTCGCCCGACCCCAGCACGGCGCCGTCCAGCTCGATCCCCGCCGCAGGCTCCGGCGGCCCCGCCTCCTCGGCCCCCGGGTCCACGGCCAGCAGCCGCTCACGGAGACTGGGATTGCGGATCTCCAGCACGTCCAGCACACCGGTCACCGCGGAACGGTCGTACGCCGCCCGCTCCAGCTCACCCGGACCCTTCGGAAGCTCGACGTCCCGGACCATCTCGGTCAGCACACGGTTCATCTTCACCGCGTCCAGATGGTCACGGAAGTTCTGCCCCGCCTTGCCCTTCACCTCTTCGGCACGCTCGACCAGCTCCGCGAACGAACCGAACTGGTTGATCCACTTCGCCGCCGTCTTCTCCCCCACCCCCGGGATACCCGGAAGGTTGTCCGACGGGTCACCCCGCAGCGCCGCGAAGTCCGGGTACTGCGCCGGCGTCAGCCCGTACTTCTCCTGGACCTTCTCCGGAGTGAAACGGGTCAGCTCCGAGACGCCCTTCGTCGGGTACAGCACCGTCACGTTGTCCGTGATCAGCTGGAAGGAATCCCGGTCACCCGTGACGATCAGCACCTCGAAGCCCGCAGCCTCGGCCTGTGTGGCCAGCGTCGCGATGACGTCGTCCGCCTCGAAACCGTCCACCGCGAACCGGTCCGCGCGCATCGCGTCCAGCAGCTCACCGATCAGCTCGACCTGCCCCTTGAACTCGTCAGGGGTCTTCGAACGGTTCGCCTTGTACTCCGGGAACTCCTTCGCGCGCCACGTCTTGCGCGACACGTCGAACGCCACCGCGAAATGCGTCGGCGCCTCATCACGCAACGTGTTCGCAAGCATCGACATGAAGCCGTACACGGCATTCGTCGGCTGCCCCGTCGCCGTCGTGAAGTTCTCCGCGGGCAGGGCGAAGAACGCCCGGTACGCCAGGGAATGCCCGTCCATCAGGAGCAGGCGCGGTCGGTTGTCTGCCGTCTTCTTCGATGCCGTCTCAGCCACGCCCCCGATCCTGCCACGTACCACCGACAATCCGGACCGGCCTCCGCTCGACCCCCGCTGGAGCCCCGCCCCCACAAGCCCGGAACCGGCCCCACCACGCCCCCCTCACCCCCCATGACAGGATCGACGGACAGAGGACGCGTACGAAGACGCCGCAGGACACCACGGGGTGCCCCCGTCCCACGCGCGCCCGCAAGCGCTCGAAGGGGAACACCATGGCCACCAAGCCCCCGACCGGCGACCCGGTCCAGGACGCCCCGCGGATCGACGCGGTCCAGCACTCCGCCGCCGGCCTGCCCGCGGTCGCCCACACCCTGCGCACCGCCCAGCAGCAGATGGGCGTCCGCCGCACCGCGCAGACCCTCCTCAAGGTCAACCAGAAGGACGGCTTCGACTGCCCCGGCTGCGCCTGGCCCGAAGGCGACAAGCGCCACACCGCCGAGTTCTGCGAGAACGGCGCCAAGGCCGTCGCCGAGGAAGCCACCCTGCGCCGCGTCACCCCCGACTTCTTCGCCGCGCACCCCCTCGCCGACCTCGCCGGCCGCAGCGGCTACTGGCTCGGCCAGCAAGGGCGCATCACCCAGCCCGTGTACCTCCCCGAAGGCGCCGACCGGTACGAGGCCGTCACCTGGGAACGCGCCTTCGAGATCATCGCCGAGGAACTCACCGCCCTCACCTCGCCCGACGAAGCCCTCTTCTACACGTCGGGCCGCACCAGCAACGAAGCGGCCTTCCTCCTCCAGCTCCTCGCCCGCGAATACGGCACCAACAACCTGCCCGACTGCTCGAACATGTGCCACGAGTCGTCCGGCTCCGCCCTCACCGAGACCATCGGTGTGGGCAAGGGCAGCGTCAGCCTCGAAGACCTCCACCAGGCCGACCTGATCATCGTCGCCGGCCAGAACCCCGGCACCAACCACCCCCGGATGCTCTCCGCCCTCGAGAAGGCCAAAGCCGGCGGCGCGAAGATCATCTCCGTGAACCCGCTCCCCGAAGCAGGCCTCGAACGGTTCAAGAACCCCCAGACCGCCCGCGGCATGCTCAAGGGCGCCACCCTCACCGACCTCTTCCTCCAGATCCGTATCGGCGGCGACCAGGCACTCTTCCGCCTCCTCAACAAGCTCGTCATCGAAACCGACGGAGCCGTCGACACCGCCTTCGTCGACGAACACACCCACGGCTACGACGACCTCGCCGAAGCGGCCCGCACCACCGACTGGGACGACACCCTCGCCGCCACCGGACTCGACCGCGACGCCATCGAGCAGGCACTCGCGATGATCCTCGCCTCCGAGCGCACCATCGTCTGCTGGGCCATGGGCCTCACCCAGCACAAGCACTCCGTCCCCACCATCCGCGAAGTCGTCAACCTCCTCCTCCTGCGCGGCAGCATCGGCAGGCCCGGCGCCGGCGTATGCCCCGTACGCGGCCACTCCAACGTCCAGGGCGACCGCACCATGGGCATCTTCGAACGCCCCGCCCCCGCCTTCCTCGACGCCCTCGACCGCGAATTCGGCATCACCTCACCCCGCCACCACGGCTACGACGTCGTACGGTCCATCCAGGCACTCCGCGACGGCGACGCCAAGGTCTTCTTCGCCATGGGCGGCAACTTCGTCGCCGCCACCCCCGACACCACCGTCACCGAAGCCGCCATGCGCCGCGCCCGGCTCACCGTCCACGTCTCCACCAAGCTCAACCGCTCCCACGCCGTCACCGGCACCCGCGCCCTGATCCTCCCCACCCTCGGACGCACCGACAAGGACGTCCAGGCCACCGGGAAGCAGTTCGTCACGGTCGAGGACTCCATGGGCATGGTCCACTCCTCACGCGGCAACCTCACCCCCGCGAGCCCCCACCTGCTCTCCGAGCCTGCCATCGTCGCCCGCATGGCCCGCGCCGTCCTCGGACCCTCCTCCACCACCCCCTGGGAGGACTTCGAGAAGGACTACGCCACCATCCGCGACCGCATCTCCCGCGTCGTCCCCGGCTTCGAGGACTTCAACAACCGCGTCGCCCGCCCAGGAGGCTTCACCCTCCCCCACGCCCCCCGCGACGAACGCCGCTTCCCCACCACCACGGGCAAGGCCAACTTCACCGCCGCACCCGTCGAGTACCCCCGGCTCCCCGAAGGCCGCCTGCTCCTGCAGACCCTGCGCTCCCACGACCAGTACAACACCACCATCTACGGCCTCGACGACCGCTACCGCGGCATCAAGGGCGGCCGCCGCATCGTCATGATCAACCCCGACGACGCCCGCACACTCGGCCTCGCCGACGGCACCTACACCGACATCGTCAGCGAATGGAAGGACGGCACCGAACGCCGCGCCCCCGGCTTCCGCGTCGTCCACTACCCCACCGCCCGAGGCTGCGCCGCCGCCTACTACCCGGAGACCAACGTCCTGGTCCCCCTCGACGCCACCGCGGACACCAGCAACACCCCTGCCAGCAAGTCGCTCGTCGTCCGGTTCGAGACGCCCACGGCAGGCTAAGCAACCGCTCAGCGGTCTGATAGGAACAGTGCACACAGCAACGAACACCCGCACACGATCGGAGCCGGACCCCATGGGCGAGCACACCGCACCCACGTTCCCGCAGGAGATCATCGACGAGTACGCGGCACTCGGCGTCGACCTCCCCGCACTCTTCTCCGCCGGACACCTCGGCGAGCGCATGGGCGTAAGGATCACCGAGGCCTCCGCCGACCGCGTCGTCGGCACCATGCCCGTCGAAGGCAACACCCAGCCCTACGGACTCCTGCACGGCGGCGCATCCGCCGTCCTCGCCGAGACCCTCGGCTCCGTCGGCTCCATGCTCCACGGCGGCGCCACCAAGATCGCCGTGGGCGTCGACCTGAACTGCACCCACCACCGCGGTGTCCGCAACGGCCTCG
The DNA here is from genome assembly GCF_043199535.1 of Streptomyces sp. NPDC048590. Classification (NCBI taxonomy): domain Bacteria; kingdom Bacillati; phylum Actinomycetota; class Actinomycetes; order Kitasatosporales; family Streptomycetaceae; genus Streptomyces; species Streptomyces sp. NPDC048590. The sequence goes on from NZ_JBICWC010000009.1 coordinate 224,601, forward strand.
TCACCGGCACCGCCACCCCCGTCCATCGCGGACGCTCCACCGCCACCTACGAGATCGTCATCACCGACGAGCACGACAAGCGGGTCTGCACCGCCCGCCTCACCTGCCTGCTCCGCGACGCCCCCAGCCCCACCGCGAACTGACCGCACCACCCCAACACCCCACTGCCCGGCCGGAAGACGCACCGCATTCCGGACCGGGCAGACCCATATCCGGCCCCTGGCAGCCGAGTTGACGGACACGGACGGTCAACACCCCTGAACGGCCAACTCCGTTCCACGCACCACCTCAACAGCCGACCGCACATACCCGGCGCCCGAAATCTTCGCGCCGATGTAACACTGCGTAACACGTGTGCAATACACGCAAATCGTCGTGCGCCACCACACCCACGACCCCACCACGCCCCGCACGCCCGAAGCGCCCCGATTCGCGCGACAGCACCAAGATCACCCCAAGCCCCTTAGTAGAGCTGGGCGTTCTCACCATGCGGTCATTGCGACCCATACGCAAAAGCCGTACATCTCCACACTGCGGCCAACAAGCCTTCCCCACGGCATAACAAGACAGTCACATCATCACCGGACCCATCCCGCACCCCCTCACCGCGCCATAGAGTCACGGCCAGTCACCGCGCCGCCGGGCGCGTCTGCTGCACGGCCCTGTATTCGACCAGTACGGCCCGGCGATCGTCACGGCACCTCAGCAGAGGAGGCCGCGCCAGGGAAAGGACTTTTCGTGCGACACCGTTCTTTGCTCATCCTCACCACAGTGCTCACCACAGGCGCACTGACCCTCACCGCCTGCGGATCGCGCGACGACGACTCCAAGGGCTCCGGCAGCGGCGACACCCAGACCGTCGTCATCGGTGTCGACGCACCCCTGACCGGCGACCTCTCCGCGCTCGGCCTCGGCATCAAGAACAGCGCCGACCTCGCCGTCAAGACCGCCAACAAGGACAAGACCGTCCCCGGCATCAAGTTCGAGCTCCAGGCACTCGACGACCAGGCCCAGCCCTCCGTCGGCCAGCAGAACGCCCAGAAGTTCATCGGCAACAAGGACCTCCTCGGAGTCGTCGGCCCGCTCAACTCGGGCGTCGCCCAGTCGATGCAGAAGCCCTTCACCGACGCCAAGCTCACCGAGGTCTCCCCCGCCAACACCGGCACCGAACTGACCCAGGGCAACAACTGGAAGACCGGCGACAAGAAGCGCCCCTACGCCGCCTACTTCCGCACCGCCACCACCGACGCCATCCAGGGCGCGTTCGCCGCGAACTACCTGTTCAAGAACGCGAACATCAAGGACGTCTACCTCATCGACGACCAGAAGCCCTACGGCGCCGGCCTCGCCGCCTCCTTCAAGACCACCTTCACCGAGCTCGGCGGCAAGATCGTCGGAACCGACCACATCAACCCCGACGACCGTGACTTCAACTCCGTCGTCACCAAGGTCAAGAGCTCCGGCGCCAAGGCCGTCTACTACGGCGGCGAATACCCCGCCGGCGCGCCCCTGAGCCAGCAGCTCAAGGACAGCGTCAAGATCCCCCTCATGGGCGGCGACGGCATGTACAGCGCCGACTTCATCAAGCTCAACAAGAAGGCCGAAGGCGACATCGCGACCTCCGTCGGCAAGCCCGTCGAAGAGCTCGACTCCGCCAAGAAGTTCATCGCCGACTACGAGGCCGCCGGGTACAAGGACGCCTACGAGGCGTACGGCGGCGGCACCTACGACGCCACCTGGGCCATCATCGAGGCCGTCAAGGCAGTCGTCGCCGACAACGACGGCAAGCTCCCCGAGGACGCCCGCACCAAGGTCCTCGACGCCATGGCCAACGTCAAGTTCGACGGCGTCACCGGCCCCGTCTCCTTCGACGAGTACGGCGACACCACCAACACCATGATGACCGCCTACCAGGTCACCGGCGGCAAGTGGACCTCCAAGCTCAGCGAGGCCGTCAAGTAGGTCCCGCAGGACCAACAGCCCAGCAGCGCAACGCAAACAGACCGCGCGGGAGCGCTACGAGCGCTCCCGCGCGGTGCCATATCCGAACCACTCCACGGAGGCCCTGCGGTGAACGAACTGCCGCAACAGCTGGCCAATGGACTCATCCTCGGCGCGATGTACGGTCTCATCGCGATCGGCTACACGATGGTCTACGGAATCATCCAGCTCATCAACTTCGCACACGGCGAGATCTTCATGATCGGGGGCTTCGGAGCCCTCACGGTCTACCTCGGGCTTCCGTCCGGACTCTCCCTCCTCGCCGCCATCCCCCTCATGATCGCCGGCGGCGTCATATGCTCCGTCGCCGTCAGCGTCGCAGCCGAACGCTTCGCCTACCGGCCCCTGCGCACCGCGCCACGCCTCGCCCCCCTCATCACCGCGATCGGCCTCTCCCTCGCACTCCAGCAGGCAGTGTGGATGTGGTACCCGGACGCCACGAAGGACCGCTCCTTCCCCCAGTTCAAGGGTGAAGCGATCGACATCTTCGGCGCCCACATCCAGCGCGGCGACCTCTTCGTCCTGATCGCCGCACCCATCTGCATGCTCGCCCTCGGCCTCTTCGTCTCCAAGACCCGCGCCGGCCGCGGCATGCAGGCCACCTCGCAGGACCCCGACACCGCCAAGCTCATGGGCATCAACACCGACCGCATCATCGTCATGGCCTTCGCCATCGGTGCCGCGTTCGCCGCCGTCGCCGCCGTCGCCTACGGGCTCAAGAACGGCCAGATCGGCTTCCGCATGGGCTTCATCATGGGCCTCAAGGCGTTCACCGCCGCCGTACTCGGCGGCATCGGCAACATCTACGGCGCCATGCTCGGCGGAGTCGTCCTCGGCGTCGCCGAAGCCCTCGCCACCGGCTACATGAGCGACGTCCCCGGCATGGAACTCTTCGGAGGCGGCGCCTGGAAGGACGTCTGGGCCTTCGCCCTCCTCATCCTCGTCCTCCTCATACGCCCGCAAGGCCTCCTGGGCGAACGCGTCGCGGACAGGGCGTGATACCGATGACCACGACCAACGCCGCCCTCATCCCGCTGCCCACCACGGCAGCCCGCGCCACCACCACCACCGGTGCCGCACTCGCCCTCATCGGCACCTTCCTCGCCTGGACCTACACCGACACCTTCCCCGGCGACCTCACCGTCACCGGCTACCCCGGCGGCCTCCAGGTCCTCACCCTCATCAGCGCGGCACTCACCCTGCTCCTCGCCCTCTCGGGCTACGGCATCAAGGGCCTGCGCTGGCTCACCCCCGGCGGCACCAACAGCCCCGTACGGCTCGCCGCCCTCGGCACCTTCGTCACCACCGCCTACACCGTCATCGCCGTCGTCGTCACCAAGGACGACAACGGCAACCTCCTCGGACTGATCGAACTCGAGCCCGGAGCCTGGGTCAGCCTCATCGGCTCCCTCGTCGCCGTCGCCGCGGCCCTCGGACTCCCCAACGACCAACCCCAGGACGACACCACCAACCCCAACGCACTCCAGCGATTCCGCGACAGCCTCCGCGCACCGGCACCCGCCCGCGCCAAGGCACTCCCCTCCTGGGCCGAAATCCTGATCATCGCCGGAGCCTTCGGCGTCGCGCTCGAAGTCTTCACCTACGGCATCGACACCGAGTACGCCGAACTCTTCATCGGCTACGTCCTCGCCGTCGCCTTCGGCTTCACCGCACTCACCCGGGCCGGAGTCATCGCCCGCGTCACCGCGCTGACCTCGAAGCACCGCAACGTCACCCTGTGCGCCGCACTCGTCGCAGCCTTCTGCTTCCCCTTCACGCAGCAGAACGAGGAATACGCCCTCATCGGCGCCAACATCCTCATCTTCGCGACCGTCGCACTCGGCCTGAACGTCGTCGTCGGCCTCGCCGGCCTCCTCGACCTGGGCTACGTCGCCTTCCTCGGCGTCGGCGCCTACGCCGCGGCACTCGTCTCCGGCAGCCCGCTCTCACCCGTCGGCGTCCAGTTCCCCTTCTGGGCCGCCGTCCTCACCGGAGCCGCCGCCTCACTCGTCTTCGGCGTCGTCATCGGAGCACCCACACTCCGGCTCCGCGGCGACTACCTCGCCATCGTCACCCTCGGATTCGGAGAGATCTTCCGACTCACCGTCAACGCCCTCAACGGCGTCAGCGGCCCCGACCTCACCAACGGCTCCCAGGGCATCCCCAGCATCCCCGACCTCAAGCTCCTCGGCTTCGACTTCGGAACCAGCCACGACATCGGCGGCTTCACCCTCGGCAGGTCAGCCAACTACTACCTGCTGATGCTCCTCTTCACCGCCGTCGTCGTCCTCGTCTTCCGACGCTCCGGAGAGTCCCGCATCGGCCGCGCCTGGGTCGCCATCCGCGAGGACGAGACGGCAGCCACCGCCATGGGCATCAACGCCTTCCGGCTCAAGCTGCTCGCCTTCGCCCTCGGCGCCACCCTCGCCGGCCTCGCCGGAACCGTGCAGGCGCACGTCTCCTACACGGTCACCCCGGAGCAGTACCAGTTCGCCGGCTCCGTGCCTCCGAACTCGGCGTTCCTCCTCGCCGCCGTCATCCTCGGCGGCATGGGAACCCTCAGCGGACCCCTCGTCGGCGCCGCACTGCTCTACCTCATCCCGGCCAAGCTCCAGTTCATGCAGGACTACCAGCTCTTCCTCTTCGGAATCGCCCTCATCCTGCTCATGCGCTTCCGACCCGAAGGCCTCGTCGCCGACCGCAGGAAGCAGCTCGAATTCCACGAGACCGGCCAGCTCGACGTACCACCGGACACACCACTCACCGACACGGCCGCCGGCACGACCAAGGCGGGGGCGTGACCACCATGACCACAACAGACGCACCCACCACCGGCACCACCGTCCTCGACGCGAGCGGCGTCACCATGCGCTTCGGCGGCCTCACCGCCGTACGCGACGTCAACCTCACCGTCAACGCAGGCGAGATCGTCGGCCTCATCGGACCCAACGGCGCCGGCAAGACCACCTTCTTCAACTGCCTCACCGGCCTCTACGTCCCCACCGAGGGCAAGGTCAGCTACAAGGGCACCGTCCTGCCGCCCAAGCCCCACCTCGTCACCCAGGCAGGCATCGCCCGCACCTTCCAGAACATCCGGCTCTTCGCCAACATGACCGTCCTGGAGAACGTCCTCGTCGGACGCCACACCAGGACCAAGGAAGGCCTCTGGTCCGCCCTCCTGCGCCTCCCCGGCTACAAGAAGGCCGAGAACGCCAGCCGCGAACGCTCCATGGAACTCCTGGAGTTCATCGGACTCGCCGACAAGGCCGACCACCTCGCGCGCAACCTCCCCTACGGAGACCAGCGCAAGCTGGAAATCGCCCGCGCCCTCGCCAGCGACCCCGGACTCCTCCTCCTCGACGAGCCCACCGCAGGCATGAACCCCCAGGAAACCCGCGTCACCGAAGAACTCATCTTCGCCATCCGGGACCAGGGCATCGCCGTACTCGTCATCGAGCACGACATGCGATTCATCTTCAACCTCTGCGACCGCGTCGCCGTCCTCGTCCAGGGCGAGAAACTCGTCGAGGGCACCGCCCCCGTCGTCCAGGGCGACGAACGCGTCGTCGCCGCCTACCTCGGCACCCCCTTCGAAGGCGCCCCCGGCGCCGAAGAAGCCGCCGAGGTCGAGGCAGCCGAAGCATCGGCGGCCGGCACCGCCAAGACGGAAGCCCCCGCCGGCGCGGACAAGCCCGGAACCCCGGCCGCCACGGCCGAGACCCCCGCAACCGACACCACCCGCACCGAAGAGGAGGACACCCGATGACCGCACTGCTCGAGGTCGAAGACCTCCGCGTCGCCTACGGCAAGATCGAAGCCGTCAAGGGCATCTCCTTCACCGTCGAGGCCGGCCAGGTCGTCACCCTCATCGGCACCAACGGCGCAGGCAAGACCACCACCCTGCGCACCCTCTCCGGACTCCTCAAGCCCGCCGGCGGCCGCATCCTCTTCGAGGGCAAACCGCTCACGGGCATCCCGGCACACAAGATCGTCTCCCTGGGCATCGCCCACTCCCCCGAGGGACGCCACATCTTCCCCCGGCTGACGATCGCCGAGAACCTCCTCCTCGGCGCCTACCTACGCAACGACAAGGCAGGCATCGAGAAGGACATCCAGCGCGCCTACGACCTCTTCCCCATCCTCGGGGAACGCCGAAAGCAGGCCGCCGGAACCCTCTCCGGAGGCGAGCAGCAGATGCTCGCCATGGGACGCGCACTCATGTCCCAGCCCAAACTGCTCATGCTCGACGAGCCCTCCATGGGCCTCTCGCCGATCATGATGCAGAAGATCATGGAGACCATCGTCGAGCTCAAGGCGTCGGGCACCACGATCCTGCTCGTCGAGCAGAACGCCCAGGCGGCCCTCTCCCTCGCGGACCAGGGCCACGTCATGGAGGTCGGCAAGGTCGTCCTCTCCGGCACCGGCGCCGACCTGCTCCACGACGAGTCGGTCCGCAAGGCCTACCTCGGCGAGGACTGACCACCCGCACACAAGAAGAAGGGCCCGCCCCGGTCGACACCGGGGCGGGCCCTTCTTCTTCACACCACGTACTACTCCGCAGCCTTCTTCTTCTCCTCGGCGTCCTCGATCAGCGCCTCGGCCAACTGCTGCATCGACATCCGCCGGTCCATCGACGTCTTCTGAATCCAGCGGAACGCCGCCGGCTCCGACAGCCCGTAGTCCGTCTGCAGAATGCTCTTCGCCCGGTCCACCAGCTTCCGGGTCTCCAGTCGCTGCGACAGATCCGCGATCTCGCTCTCCAGCGCCTTCAGCTCAGCGAACCGGGACACGGCCATCTCGATGGCCGGGACCACGTCGCTCTTACTGAACGGCTTCACCAGATACGCCATCGCCCCGGCGTCCCGCGCCCGCTCAACCAGATCCCGCTGCGAGAACGCGGTCAGCATCAGAACCGGGGCGATCGACTCCTCGGCGATCTTCTCGGCCGCGGAGATCCCGTCGAGCACGGGCATCTTCACATCGAGGATCACCAGGTCCGGCCGGTGCTCCCGAGCCAGCTCGACGGCCTGCTGCCCGTCCCCGGCCTCGCCGACGACCGAGTAGCCCTCCTCCTCCAGCATCTCCTTCAGGTCGAGACGGATCAGCGCCTCGTCCTCGGCGATGACGACGCGGGTCGTCAGCGGCGGGACGTGCGACTTGTCGTCGTCGACGGCGTCTACGGGCTGGGGCGACTCGGGCGTGGTCACGGGGCTCCTTGGTCAGGACAGGGGTACTGCTCCCAAGAGCCTACCTAGTTACGGTATGTTTGAGGCACGGAGGGTCTTCCACATCCTTCGTTTCGAAGGAGCCCCGGTAGCCCAGCGGTAGAGGCCATGGATTCAAAACCCATACAGCGTCGGTTCGAATCCGACTCGGGGCACTTCTCCTTCGTTTCTAAGGTTAAGACACTCGTTGGCGATCTTCATCCTTGCCGGTGAACACTCCTTCGAACCTCGCAGCCATCTGCGGACATCGCAGAAGACTCCACAGCATGGAACAACACAATCCGTCGATACGCGACGAAGCACTCGCTCTCGTACGGAACGGGATCACCAATCGGGCCGCTTCGGAGCTTCTCGGCGTTCCTCGCGGAACAATCGGCTGGTGGCTGCACGAGGACCGCAAAAAGCGCGGGGTCCAGTACGTACAGCCCACCGACTGTCCGGTCTGCACAGACCGAGACCTTGACCGCCTCGCCTACGCATACCTTCTCGGGCTCTACCTGGGCGACGGCCACATCGTCTCCAAGCCCAAACAGCACCATCTGTCGATCTTCTGTGGAGACACCTGGCCCGGATTGATCGACGAGGCTGAATCAGTCATGCGCAGGGTGATGCCCATGCCACGAACCGGACGACGACAAACGAGCGGCTGCGTAGAGGTCAAGTCCTATACGAAGCACTGGACATGCCTCTTCCCGCAACACGGCCCTGGTAAGAAGCACGAACGCCCGATCGCCCTCGAAGCTTGGCAACAGGAGATCGTTGATAGTCACTCCTGGGAGTTCGTCCGAGGGCTCATCCACTCCGACGGCTGCCGGACCATGAACTGGACGACCAGGGTGGTGGGCGGCGTAAAGAAGCGCTACGAATACCCTCGGTACTGGTTCACCAACGTCTCCGACGACATCCGCCAGCTCTACACGGATACCCTCGACCGACTCGGCGTCGAATGGACCCACTGCACCCGCGCCGGCAAGCATTACAACATCTCCGTAGCCCGACGGGCGTCCGTCGCCCTCATGGACGCTCACGTCGGGCCGAAGTACTGACGACCATTACTTCGGGCTGTCGTCCTCACCGATGTGGTGCACCCGCACCAGGTTCGTCGAGCCGGCGACTCCCGGCGGCGAGCCGGCCGTGATGACGACGACGTCGCCCTTCTGGCAGCGCCCGATCCGCAGCAGTTCCTCGTCCACCTGCGCGACCATCGCGTCCGTCGAGTCCACGTGCGGCCCGAGGAAGGTCTCGACGCCCCAGGTCAGGTTCAGCTGCGCGCGGGTGGCCGGGTCCGGGGTGAAGGCGAGCAGCGGGATCGGCGAGCGGTAGCGGGAGAGGCGCTTGACGGTGTCGCCGCTCTGGGTGAAGGCGACGAGGAACTTCGCGCCGAGGAAGTCGCCCATCTCGGCTGCCGCGCGGGCGACGGCTCCGCCCTGGGTGCGGGGCTTGTTGCGGTCGGTGAGGGGCGGGAGGCCCTTGGCGAGGATGTCCTCCTCGGCCGCTTCGACGATGCGGGCCATGGTGCGCACGGTCTCGATGGGGTACTTTCCGACGCTGGTCTCGCCGGAGAGCATCACGGCGTCGGTGCCGTCGATGACGGCGTTGGCGACATCGGAGGCCTCGGCGCGGGTGGGCCGGGAGTTGTCGATCATCGAGTCGAGCATCTGGGTGGCGACGATGACGGGCTTGGCGTTGCGCTTGGCCAGTTTGATCGCGCGCTTCTGGACGATCGGGACCTGCTCCAGGGGCATTTCGACGCCGAGGTCACCGCGGGCGACCATGATGCCGTCGAAGGCGGCGACGATGTCCTCGATGTTGTCGACGGCCTGGGGCTTTTCGACCTTGGCGATGACGGGGAGGTGGCGGTCCTCCTCCTTCATGACGCGGTGGACGTCCTCGATGTCGCGTCCGCTGCGTACGAAGGAGAGGGCGATGACGTCGGCGCCGGTGCGCAGGGCCCAGCGGAGGTCGTCGATGTCCTTGTCGGAGAGTGCGGGTACGGAGACGGCGACTCCGGGGAGGTTGAGTCCCTTGTGGTCGGAGACCATGCCGCCTTCGATGACGGTGGTGTGGACGCGGGGTCCGTCGACTTCGGTGACTTCGAGGGTGACGCGGCCGTCGTCGATGAGGATGCGTTCGCCGGTGGTGACGTCGGCGGCGAGTCCTTCGTAGGTGGTGCCGCAGGTGGTGCGGTCGCCTTCCATGGGTTCGACGGTGATGGTGAAGTCGTCGCCGCGTTCAAGGAGTACGGGGCCTTCGGCGAAGCGGCCGAGGCGGATCTTCGGGCCTTGAAGGTCCGCGAGGATTCCGACGCTTCGGCCGGTCTCCTTGGATGCGTTGCGTACGTGGTTGTAGCGCTCTTCGTGTTCGGCGTAGGTGCCGTGGCTGAGGTTGAGGCGGGCGATGTCCATTCCCGCTTCGACGAGTGCCTTGATCTGCTCGTATGTGTCGGTTGCGGGTCCCAGGGTACAAACGATTTTTGCTCGGCGCATGATTCGAGCCTAGACCTTACCTGCGGGTAGGTAATTGTCTCTGCATGACTGGTCAACGGCCTTTGCGTGAAGGGTTATTACCAAGTGTTGAATTGTGCGACGGCGCGCTCCGATGAGCGTGCGCCGGGGGCGGCGGCGGAGGCTGCGGGGTGGCGGCTGGTCATCAGATCGAAACCTGCGTGGGGTGTTGCGGGTGGGGGTGGCTGGGCCAGAATCTACGCGCGTTGTTCCATCGAACGAGGAGTCAAGGATGCCGTTGAACCGCAGGAACTTTCTGGGCCGTTCGGCTGTGGCGGGCGCGGGTGTGGCGCTGGCCGGTGGGGTCAGTTCGGGGCCGGCGGTGGCGTCGGAGTCGAAGGGCCACGGTCACGGGCGTCCACCGAAGCGGTACTCGTTCACGGTGATGGGGACGACCGACCTGCACGGGAACGTCTTCAACTGGGACTACTTCACGGACTCCGAGTTCGACGACAAGGCGCACAACGATGTCGGCCTGGCGAAGATCTCGACTCTGGTCGATCAGATCCGTGAGGACCGCGGTCGGCGGAACACCCTGTTGATCGACGCGGGTGACACGATCCAGGGCACGCAACTGTCGTACTACTACGCGAAGATCGATCCGATCACGGCGAAGCGCGGTCCGGTGCATCCGATGGCGCAGGCGATGAACAGGATCGGCTACGACGCTGCGGCGCTGGGGAACCATGAGTTCAACTACGGGATTCCGGTGCTGCGGAAGTTCGAGGAGCAGTGTGATTTTCCGCTGCTGGGGGCGAACGCGCTGGATGCGAAGACGTTGCGGCCGGCATTCGCTCCGTATGTGATCAAGCGGGTGCGTACGCCTCATGGGCGGGATGTGCGGGTGGCGGTGCTGGGGTTGACGAATCCGGGGATCGCGATCTGGGACAAGGCGAATGTGAGCGGGAAGATGGTGTTCCCGGGTCTTGAGGAGCAGGCTGCGAAGTGGGTGCCGAAGCTCCGTTCGATGGGTGCGGACGTGGTGATCGTGTCGGCGCACTCGGGTTCGTCGGGGACGTCGTCGTACGGGGATCAGCTGCCGTACGTGGAGAACGCCGCGGGTCTGGTGGCGGAGCAGGTGTCGGGGATCGACGCGATTCTGGTGGGTCACGCGCATTCGGAGATTCCTGAGTACTTCGTGACGAACAAGGAGACGGGCAAGCGGGTCGTGCTCTCCGAGCCGTTGAAGTGGGGGCAGCGGCTGACGCTGTTCGACTTCGACCTGGTGTGGGAGAAGGGCCGTTGGGTGGTCGAGAAGGTGGCCGCTTCGGTGCTGAACTCGAACACCGTGGAGGAGGACCCGCGGATCACGTCGCTGCTCGGGGACGAGCACGCGAAGGTGGTGGCGTATGTGAACCAGGTGATCGGTACGTCGGTGGCGGCGATGTCGACGGCGGATGCGCCGTGGAAGGACGAGCCGGTCATCGATCTGATCAATCTGGTGCAGGCGGAGACGGTGAAGGCGGCCCTGGCGGGTGGGGAGTACGGGGGGCTTCCGGTGCTGTCGCAGGCGGCGTGCTTCTCGCGTACGGCGGCGATTCCCGCGGGTGAGGTGACGATCAAGGATGCGGCGGGGTTGTATCCGTTCGAGAACACCTTGGAAGCGCGGCTTCTGACGGGTGCGCAGTTGAAGGATTATCTGGAGTATTCGGCGCGGTACTACGTGCAGACGGCTGCGGGGGCTCCGGTCGACACGTCGAAGCTGACAAATGCGGAGAGCATTCCGGATTACAACTACGACGTGGTGTCCGGGGTGACGTATGACATCGATATCGCGAAGCCGGTGGGTTCGCGGATCGTGGGGTTGTCGTTCGAGGGGGCGCCGGTGGATCCGGAGGCGCAGTTCGTGTTCGCGGTGAACAACTATCGGGCGAGCGGTGGGGGTAATTTCCCGCATGTGCCGGGTGCCAAGCAGTTGTGGGCGAATTCGGATGAGATCCGGAACACGATCATCGGGTGGGTGCAGGCGAAGGGTTCGGTGGATCCGGCGGAGTTCGCGTCGGTGGACTGGCGTCTGACGCGGGATGGTGTGCCGGTGTTCTGACGTCGGTCGGTCTGCTGGTCGGTGTGTGGGCGGCCGTTCCTTCCTTCGGGTGGGGGCGGCCGCCTTTGTGGTGTCAGTGGCCCTTCGCGAGGGGGGTGAGTGTGTGGCCTTGTCCGGGGACGGCGGGTGCGGGGTGTGGGGTGAGGCCGAAGGTGGTGAAGGCGGTGCGGGTGGGGAGGGGGTAGGGGTTGGTGCCGGTGAGGTGGTTGAGGATGGTGGCGCTGCGCCAGGCGGCGAGGCCGAGGTCGGGGGCGCCGACTCCGTGGGTGTGTCGTTCGGCGTTCTGGACGTAGATGTTGCCGGTGACGGTGGGGTCGAGGTCGAGGCGGAAGTCGGCGTGGATGCGGGGGCGTCCTTGTTTGTCGCGGTGGATGTGGGGGGTGATGCCGGTGAGGAGGGTGTCGAGGGGGCGTTCGCGGTAGCCGGTGGCGAGGACGACGGCGTCGGTGGTGAGGCGGGTGCGGGTGTTCTGCTGGGCGTGTTCGAGGTGGAGTTCGATGCGGTTGCCGGTGCCGGAGAGGCGGCCGGCGGTGCGGACGGTGACGCCTGGGGTGAGGGTGGCGTCGGGCCATCCGCCGTGGAGGGTTCGTCGGTAGAGCTCGTCGTGGATGGCGGTGATGGTGTCGGTGTCGATGCCTTTGTGGAGTTGCCATTGCTGGGGGACGAGGGTGTCGCGTACGTCTTCGGGGAGTGCGTGGAAGTAGTGGGTGTAGTCGGGGGTGAAGTGTTCGAGGCCGAGTTTTGAGTACTCCATGGGTGCGAAGGCCTGGGTGCGGGCGAGCCAGTGGATTCGTTCGATTCCGCGGGGTCGGGCGCGGAGGAGGTCGAGGAAGATCTCGGCGCCTGACTGGCCGGAGCCGATGACGGTGATGTGGTCGGCCTTGAGCAGTGTGTCGCGGTGGTGGAGGTAGTCGGCGGAGTGGATGACGGGGACGCCGGGTGCTTCGGCGAGGGGGCGTAGGGGTTCGGGGATGAAGGGTGCGGTGCCGACTCCGAGGGCGATGTTCCGGGTGCGGGTGCGGCTGGGTGTGGGGGTTTCGTCGTCGGGTGCGGGGTGGGTGTGTTCGACCTCGAAGTGCTGGTGGTCGGGGTTCCAGGTGACTGCGTCGACGTGGTGGTCGAAGTGGATGGTGGGGAGTTGTTCGCTGACCCAGCGGCAGTAGGCGTCGTATTCGGCGCGGTGGATGTGGAATTGCTCGGCGAAGTAGAAGGGGTAGAGGCGGTCGCGGGTGCGGAGGTAATTGAGGAAGGTCCAGGGGCTGGTGGGGTCGGCGAGGGTGGTGAGGTCGGCGAGGAAGGGGACTTGGAGGGTTGCTCCGTCGATGAGGAGGCCGGGGTGCCAGTGGAAGGCGGGGCGTTGTTCGTAGAAGGCGGTGGTGAGGGGGTGTTGGCCGGGGGTGGTGGGGATGCCGTCGGCGAGGGCGGCGAGGGAGAGGTTGAAGGGGCCTAGGCCGATGCCGATGAGGTCGTGGGTCCGGTCGCCTTCGGGGGTGGTCCGGTCGGTCATCGGGGTGTGCTGCCTTCCGTGGTGGCGCGGGTGTGGGTGTGGGTGACGAGGGTGAGGAGCCGGCGGAGGTCGTCGGGGGTGGTGTGGGGGTTGAGGAGGGTGGCTTTGAGCCAGAGGCCGCTGCTGGTGCGGGCGCGGCCGAGTACTGCCTGGCCTCGGTCGAGGAGGGTGCGGCGGATGGTGGCGACGGTGGTGTCGTCGGTGTTGGTGGGGCGGAAGAGGACCGTGCTGATGGTGGGGCGGTCGTGGAGTTGGAGTGCGGGGTGTTCGTCGATGAGGTCGGCGAGCTGGTGTGCGGCGGCGATGGTGCGGTCGATGAGGTCGGCGAGTCCGTCGCGGCCGAGTGCTTGGAGGGTGACGGCGATTTTGAGTGCGTCGGGGCGGCGGGTGGTGCGGAGGGAGCGTCCGAGGAGGTCGGGGAGGCCGGCTTCGGTGTCGTCGTGGGCGTTGAGGTAGGGGGCGTGGTGGTGGAGGGGGGCGAGGTCGTGGTGGTGGGGTACGGCGAGGATGCCGGCGGATGCGGGTTGCCAGCCGAGTTTGTGCAGGTCGAGGGTGACGCTGTGGGCGCGGTGGAGGCTGCGTAGGGCGTGGCGGTGGGTGGGGCTGAAGAGGAGGGGTCCGCCGTAGGCGGCGTCGATGTGGAGTTCGGCGTTGTGGGTGGTGGTGAGGTCGGCGATGTCGGTGAGGGGGTCGATCTGGCCGGTGTCGGTGGTGCCTGCGGTGGCGGTGACGAGGAGGGGGCCGTCGGTGTGGATGAGGGTGTAGCGGAGTGCGGTGGTGTCCATGACACCGGTGGGGGCGGGGATGACGATGGGTCGGGGCAGGCCGAGGAGCCATGCGGCGCGGGTGATGCTGTGGTGGGCGTTGGCGGCGCAGATGGTCTGTACGGGGCCGTGGCGTTCGCGGGCGAGGAGGAGGGCGAGTTGGTTGGCTTCGGTGCCGCCGGTGGTGACGAGGGCGTCGGGGTGCTGGGTGTGGGGGTAGATCTCGGCGGCGAGCGCTGTGGTGAGGGTTTCCTCGAGGGCTGAGGCTGCGGGGGCCTGGTCCCAGGAGTCCATGGAGGGGTTGAGGGCTGAGGCGGCGAGGTCGGCTGCTGCGGCGAGGGCGAGGGGTGGGGTGTGGAGGTGGGCTGCGCAGTGGGGGTGCGCGGGGTCGGCGGCCCCTTCCGCGAGTGCGGTGATGAGGGTGCGCAGTGCGTGGTGGGGGCCGGTGCCGTGGTCGGGGATGAGGGGGGTGGTGGTGTGGTGGAGGGTTTGGCTGACGGTTTCGGGGCCGCCGGCGGGGAGGGGGCCGTTTCTGCGGGTGGCGCCGTCGTGGAGTGCGGTGAGGACGGTGTCGAGCAGGGGGCGCAGGTGGGTGGGGCCTGCGGTGCCTCCGGCGAGGGGTGGGGTGGGCATGGTGGGGTCCTTCGGGTGCGCGGGGGCGGTCGTGCCAGCTTGTCCGTATTGCGGGGATGGCGGCCGTAGAGCCCAACGATCTGAACCCGAAAGGGGTATTGGGGTGCTGTGTGGGGGTGCGGGGATGGGTGTGGCTGGTATGGGCGTTCGTGGTTCGCATGGGTGTGCCCGGCCTCCTGGTGGGGGCCGGGCACGGTGGTGTGTGGGAGTCAGTGGGCGTTGCGTACGGCGAGGGCGCGGCGGAGGTCGTCGGTCTGGTCGGTGAGTTTGCGGCGGAGGGCGGGGGTGAGTGCGGGGTTGGCGAGGGCTTGTTCGGCGAGTGTGGCGGTGTGGGGGTCGATGGCGTGGGTGGGGAAGGCGTGTCGTCCGGCGGCTTCGGCGATGGCGGGTCCGCGGCGTGCGGCGAGGGCGATGGCGTCGGGGAAGTAGCGGCTGGTGTAGGGGTGGAGGAGTTCGGTCTGTTCGGGTTGCCAGAAGCCCTGGGCGGTTGCGGTGAAGAGGTAGTTGGACAGGGTGTCGTCGGTGAACATGGCGTGCCAGGCGGCTTGTTTGGCTTCGGGGGTGGGGAGGGCGGCGCGGCAGCGGGCGGCGCCTTCCTGGCCGGTGGCGCTGGGGTCGTGGTCGAGTTCGCGGGTGATGGTGGCTTCGTCGGTGGCGCCGAGGACGGCGAGGCGGGTGAGGATGCGCCAGCGGAGTTCGGGGTCGAGTTCGGGTCCGCCGGGGACGGTTCCTTCGTTGAGCCAGTCCTGGATGGTGTCGGGTTGGGTGGCGGCGTCGATGAAGTGGCGTACGGCGGTGAGGCGGAGGCCGGGGTCGGGGTTGGCGGGGGTGGTGGTGTGGTGTTGTTCCCAGTCCTTGGCGGTGAGTCCTTCGGTGCGGCGGAGGAGGTCGCGGCAGAGGGCGGTGATGGTGCTGAGGGCGGTGGGGCGGTCTTCGGGTGTGAGGTAGCGGTCGGCGATGTGGGTGGTGGCGAAGCCGAGGACGCCTTGGACGAGGGCGAGGTCGGTTTCGTAGGGGAGGTGGGTGCGGGCGGCGGTGAGGTGGACGGTGGGGTGGAGGAGGCCGTCGCGGACGAGGTCGCGGGCGGTGTTCCAGATGAGGGCGCGGGTGAGGCCGTCGGGGATGCCGGAGAGGTGGGTGAGGGCGGTGTTCCAGGAGTGGGGGTCGAGGCGGATTTTGGCGTAGGTGAGGTCGTTGTCGTTGATGACGACGAGGTCGGGGCGGTTGCCGGGGCGGGTGGTGGGGGTCTTCTGGGGGATGTCGAGTTCGAAGCGGTCGCGGAGGATGAGTTGTTCTGCGCCGGTGAGGGTGTCGAGGCTGTGGTCGTAGGTGCCGACGGTGATGCGGTGGGGGCGGGTTCCGTCGTGGTCGACGGTGAGGTCCCAGGTCTGGTCGGTGTTCTCGGTGTGGGCGGTGAGGGTGTCGATGCCGGTGGTGCGGAGCCAGGCGGTGGCCCAGGTGTGGACGTCCCGGTCGGTGGCTGCGGCGAGGTTGTCGATGAAGTCGGCGAGGGTGGCGTTGGCGAATTTGTGGCGGGTGAAGTGGGTGTTGATACCGGCGAGGAAGTCCTTCTCGCCGAGCCAGGCGACGAGTTGGCGTAGGGCGGAGGCGCCCTTGGCGTAGCTGATGCCGTCGAAGTTGAGGAGGGCGGAGGCGGTGTCGGGGACGGCGTCGGGGGCTACGGGGTGGGTGGTGGGGCGTTGGTCGGCGTCGTAGCCCCAGCCTTTTCGGGCGACTGCGAAGTCGGTCCAGGTGTCGGTGAAGCGGGTGGCTTCGGTGAGGGTCTGGTAGCCCATGTATTCGGCGAAGGACTCGTTGAGCCAGATGTCGTCCCACCAGGTGAGGGTGACGAGGTCGCCGAACCACATGTGGGCCATTTCATGGGCGATGACCATGGCGCGGGTCTGGCGTTCGGTGTCGGTGACGGCGGAGCGGTAGATGAATTCGTCGCGGAAGGTGACGAGTCCGGGGTTCTCCATGGCGCCGGCGTTGAATTCGGGGACGAATGCCTGGTCGTAGGAGTCGAATGGGTAGGGTTCGTCGAATTTCTGGTGGTAGCGGTCGTAGCAGGCGCGGGTGATGTCGAGGATTTCGTCGGCGTCGGTGTCGAGGTGGGGGGCGAGGGAGCGGCGGCAGTGGATGCCGAAGGGGATGCCGGCGTGGTGGGTGGTGATGCTGTGCCAGGGGCCCGCGGCGATGGCGACGAGGTAGGTGGAGATGGGTGGGGTGGGGGCGATGGCCCAGTGGCCTTCGGTGGTCCGGGTGGTGGTGCCGTTGCCGAGGACGGTCCAGGTGGGGGGTGCGGTGACGGTGATGTGGAAGACGGATTTGAGGTCGGGCTGGTCGAAGGCGGCGAAGACGCGTTGGACGTCGTCGAGGAAGAGCTGGGTGTAGACGTAGGTCTCGCCGTCGGCGGGGTCGGTGAAGCGGTGCATGCCTTCGCCGGTGCGGGAGTAGCGCATGGTGGCGTCGACGGTGAGGTCGTGTGTGCCGGGGGTGAGGCCGTCGAGGGGGTAGCGGTTTCCGTCGAGGCGTCCGGGGTCGAGGGGGTGTCCGTCGAGGCTGAGGGAGCGCAGGGTTTCCGGCTTGATCTCGACGAAGGTGTCTCCGGTGGTGTGTGCGGTGAACCGGATGACGGTGCGGGAGTCGAAGGTCTCCTCGCCGGTGGTCAGGTCGAGGTCGACGGTGTAGCTGTGTACGTCGAGGAGCTTGGCGCGGGTCTGCGCTTCGTTGCGCGTCAGTACGGACATGGGGCCATGCTGCCGTACGGGCGGGGGGTGGTGCAGGGGGGTTCTCGCAGGGCTGACGCGGTGGGTTTCGCCCTGGTGGGGTGGGTGCGGGGGGGGGCGAATGTACCTGAGGGTTCGGTGGAGATCTGGCGCTTAGCACACCACTCTCACTCGACGCAAAGATCACATTTTACCGGCATCCGCCTGTGTGATCTTGGGAAAGCATGGTCTGCAGCCCGGACCCCCACGTCAGGAGCAGATGCCATCATGCGTTCCCCCAGCACGCTGTCCCCCACGCCGGCCGCGCCTGGCGGTCTCCCGTTGATCGGCCATGTGCACCGTCTCGCCCGCGATCCACTGGCGTTCATCACCTCACTGCGTGAGCGGGGCGACGTCGTGCGGATACGCATAGGCCCGACACCGGCCTATGTGGTCACGGACCCCGCCCTCACCCGGCGTGTGCTGGTGACGGATGCGGCGGACTTCGCCAAGGGCGGCAGGATCATCGACGCGTTGCGCGTCTTCTTCGGCGACGGCCTCGCCACCGTCGCCGACGGCGACACCCACCTTCGCAACCGGCGCCTGATGCAGCCGATGTTCAACAGGGCGTACATCGAGACCCGCGGTCCGGACATGATCGACCAGGTGCGTTCGGTGGTGCGCGATTGGCCTGAAGGCTCCCCCCGGGACGTGTTCGCGGACATGAACGACGTTGCCCTCGCGGTTTTTCTCGCGGCCTTGTTCGGCACCGGTCTGCCCGACCACCTGCAGAGCGAGTTCACCGCTCTCATGCCCGAGATCATGAAGGGGACGATCCGTCAGACGGTCCTCCCGTCATGGCTGACGCGGTTGCCCCTGCCCGCTCACCGGGCGCACGCCGGCCGTGTCCGGCGCCTCCGCGAGCTCGTCGACCAGGCCATCGACCACCGGAAGTCCTCCGCGCCGGCTTCGTCGCCCCTCGACGAGGCGGCGGAACCTCAGGGGTGTCCGCACGCGGCCCGGGCACGGCAGGGAGCCGGCCTGTTCGACGCCTTGCTCGACGCGCAGCATCCGCTTACACACCAGCAGCTCCAGGACGAGGCCATCACGCTTCTGACCGGCGCGATCGAAACCACTGGGACCACCCTGGCCTGGACGCTCTACGAGATCTCCCAGAACCCCCGGGTCGAGGAGCGGCTCCGCGCCGAACTCTCCTCGGTGTGCCCCGGCCGCGCTCTCGTCGCCGGCGACCTCGACCGTCTCCCCTACGCGCGACGTGTCCTGCGGGAGAGCATCCGCAAGTACGGCCCCGCGTGGATGGTGACCCGAACGGCGACGCGGGACGTCAGCCTCGGCGGACACCACATCCCCGAGGGCGCCGACGTCGTGTGGAGCCCTTACCTTCACCAGCACGACCCGGCGTTCTTCCCTGAACCTGACGTTTTCGACCCGGACCGCTGGACAGAGGAACGCGCCCATCTCGCACGCGGTTCCTTTCTCGCGTTCGGCGACGGCCGGCGCAAGTGCATCGGTGAGAACTTCGCCTGGATGGAACTGCAGATCATCCTGGCGACCATCCTCCAGACGTGGCCTCGGTTGTGTCTCACCTCGCGCCGTCCAAGGGCTCAGGCCGTGGTCACGGTCAAGCCGGACGCGATGACGCTGGCCTTCCACAGGCAGGAGACCGCGTAGACGCGCGGAAGGGCCCTGGCGCGTTCCCTCGAAGCGCGAACAGCTCTGTCCGGGGGAACGCTTGCCTGGTCTGCTGACCGGACGTCGACAAACGTACGTCGGGGGTGGCGGCCCCGCTGCCCGGTGAGGTGGGGAAGGTTCACCGGACGGAGTCGCCAGGCAGGCCGGTGTTCTCCCGGGAGGACGACCGACGGGTCGGGACGGACGGAGAGCCGGACCTGTGGGCGATGTCCTGTCCGATCCCAGCTGTCAGGCGTCGGGGCCCGCGGTCTCCTCGGCGATGCGTTCATGGTGGCGGATGACTTCGGCCACGATGAAGTTGAGGAGCTTCTCGGCGAAGGCGGGGTCCAGCTTGGCGCTTTCGGCGAGTTGGCGGAGCCGGGTGATCTGGCGGGCTTCGCGTGCGGGGTCGGCGGGCGGCAGGTGGTGTTCGGCTTTGAGATGGCCGACCTGCTGGGTGGCCTTGAAGCGCTCGGCGAGCATGTGGACGACTGCGGCGTCGATGTTGTCGATGCTTTCGCGCAGCCGGTTCAGTTCTGTGGTGACGTACTCGTCGGTGTCGCTCGTGGTCATGGTCGTCGAGCTTAGACGCCTGGGTGGGGTGTGGTGGGCATGGGTGTGGGGACGCCCGTCGTGGCGGGCGCCCCCGTGGTGGTGCGGGTGGGGTGGCGGGTCAGAGGGTGGCGGCTGCCGAGGCTATGGCGGAGGCGAAGGTGGAGACCTGGGTGTAGACGCCGGGGTAGCCGGGGCGTGCGCATCCTTCGCCCCAGCTGACTATGCCGACCTGGATCCAGGCTCCGGTGTTGTCCTTGCGGAACATGGGGCCGCCGGAGTCGCCCTGGCAGGTGTCGGTGCCGCCGGTGCTGACGTAGCCGGCGCAGATCTCTTCGGCGGGTACGAGGTCGCTGCCGTAGGCCTGTCGGCAGGTGGTGTCGGAGACGTAGGGGACGGTGGCCTTGAGGAGGTATCGCTGCTGGCCGCCGCCTTCGGTGGCGGCGCCCCAGCCGGCGATGGTGAAGGTGCCGGTGTCGTAGGCGGTGGTGGTGGCGATCTTCAGGGTGGGCTGGTTGATGGGCTGGGCGAGTTTGATGAGGGCCCAGTCCTTGCCGGTGCCGTTGTAGCCGGGGGCTTGGAGGACCTTGGTGGAGCGGACCTTGACGGCGGAGGACGACTGGAGGTCGACGGTGCCGGCGGTGGCGGTGATGGAGGTGTTGTTGCCGCTTCCGTTGACGCAGTGGGCGGCGGTGAGAACGACGGTGGGGCTGTAGAGGGCGCCGCCGCAGCCCATGGAGAGCCGGACCATGAAGGGGAATTCGCCTTGGGCGGCCCTGGTGCCGCCGACGACGGGTGCGGGGGCGGCGGATGCGCCGGAGGGCTGGAGGCTGAGGGTCGCGAGGGCGACGGCGGCTATGACGGAGCATCTCTTGAGGGCGCGCAGGAGTTGGTTCACGGGGTGTGCCTGCTTTCCGGTGGGGGGTGGTGGGGGGTGCAGTCGCAGGCGTGCGGGTGTGCGTGTTCTGCCGGAGACCACGGCCCTCGCCATGCTCCCGTCAAGAACGATCCGATTATCGGGAGGCGATCACCGCTGACACAAGGCGGGGTTTCCGGCCAAGATCCGGTCTTCGCCGGGAGGAGACCGCCGAGGCCGGCCTCGCGCGCCCGCCGGGGATCCCGGGACAGCGCCTAGAGTGGGACGCGGGCGAGGGGGGTTGTGACATGAGCGATGTCAGCAACGGTGGCGGTGGTCCGGTCGTCCACGGCTTCCCGCATCTCGATGCCGTCCGGTCGGCGATCACCGCCCTCTACCGGCGCCTGACCCCCGACGGCGTGCACGCCTACGCGACGAGCCTCGCCCCCGCGGAGGCGGCCTTCTCCGACGTGGACGACCTCCATCTCGGTGCCCAGCGGGTGGCCGGCGCCCTGGTGCGGCACCTGCGGCTGCCGCAGGCACGGGTGGTCGTCGGCTTCCGGCGGATGGAACACGCGGCGAGCGTCGAACTCACCGCCGGTCCGGAGTACTTCATCGAGCTCAACGACCGGTTCCGGACGCACCGCAGGGACATCGGGGCGGCGCTCTCCCACGAGATCACCCATGTGCTGCTGCACCGGCTGGGACTTGAGCTCCCGGACACCCGCGGCAACGAGATCCTCACGGACACGGTGACGGCGTATCTCGGGGCCGGCTGGCTCCTGCTGGACGCGTTCCGTCAGGACGCGGTCTCCAGCCAGAAGCTCGGCTATCTCACCCCGGAGGAGTTCGGGTACGTCCTCGCCAAGCGCGCGTTCCTCTTCGGTGAGGACCCGTCCGTGTGGTTCACCAGCCCCCAGGCCTACACCGCCTACACCGCGGGCAGGGCCGAGGCGCTGCGCGACCTGCGGCGGCCCCCGCTGACCGCCGCCGGGTGGGCTGGGCGGCGCCGCTACGCCAGGGACCGCCGCCATGTCGCGGAACACCCGGGCGCCGCCCGGGATCCCTCGGTGCCGTACGCCTTCGAGAGCGCGGCCGACGGGCTGCGGGTGTGCTTCGCGTGCCCGGTCTGCCACCAGCGGGTGCGGGTGCCGGTGCGGGGGCGGACACGGGCCAGGTGCGGGCTGTGCCGCGCGGTCCTGGAGTGCGACACCTGAGAATCCGTGCCCGGCACGGGTGGCCGTAGGGTCGGTGTATGACAAATGGTCCGGTTGGGGGTGCGAGGAGCCTTTTCGAGGCGTTGCACGAGGACGAGAACGCGGTGGTGAGAGCGCTTCGCGCCGGGGCCTCGGCCGAGTCGGCCGACGAGGACGGCACGACCGCGCTGTATCTGGCCTCCGTACAGGACCTGCCGGGGGCGGTGCGCCTGCTGCTGGCCTCGGGAGCGGACCCCGACCGGGCGAGTGGGCCGGAGGCAGGTGACCTGCCGTTGTGCGGTGCGGCGTGCGGCGGTCACGCGGAGGTCGCCGAGGCGCTGCTGTCGGCCGGGGCGAACCCTGATCTGAGCGAGGAGTTCGGCTTCACCGCGCTGCGCTGGGCGGCGGGACTCGGTCACGCAAGGGTGGTGGAGGTCCTGCTGGCCCACGGTGCGGACCCGGATCTGCCCGGTCCCCGGGGTGAGACACCGCTGGTGGTCGCGGCCCGGCGGGGTTCGGCGCACACCGTGCGGGCGCTGCTCAGGTACGGTGCCCGGTCCCTGTCCCCGGCGCTGGCGGAGGCGGTGCGGATGCTCTCCGTGGACGTGGAGCAGGAACTGCGGGACGCGCTGCGGGAGATGTACGGCGCGGAGGGTCATGAGAGCGCGGTCCACCGGGAGACCGTCGACGGCGGGGTGACCGTCACGGTCGAACTCCTGCGGGACGGGGAGCCGTTCGCCTCCCAGGACCTGCAGACGGGCCACGGGGCGATCGCGACGCTGCTGGAGGGTGAGCTGGGGGTACGGGCGCCGTTCGAGGAGTTGGCGCACAGGGCGGTGCGCGGCGGGGGTCCCGGGGTGGACAACTGGCAGGTGACGGTGGGTGCGTTGTGGCTGCGCGGCGACGAGGAGACGTTCCAGGCGGCTTCGGCGTGGACGGCGAGCGAGGATCCGCTGCGGCAGGCGTTCGGCGCGGACGTGCTCGGCCGCCTCGGATTCCACGACGGTGAGAAGCCGTTCGCCGGACGGGCGGTCCCGGTGCTCAGGGAGCTCGCGCGGTCGGGTTACCCGGCGCCGGCCGAGGCGGCTGTTCGCGCGCTGGGCCGTTACGACGACGCTCCGGTGGACGCCCGCCGGGACTGAGAAGTCCCCGTCGGCGGGCGTGCGGTGACCCGGACGGGGCCCGAGCTGTGGCGAAGGGCGCGGTGCCCGGAGTCCGGTCACCGCGCCCTCGTGGTCATGCCGCCCTGCGCCCGCGTCCCGGGGCGCTGCCGCGTCCGCTGCCGCCGGACCGGCCTGTGCCGGTGCCGCGGGCGGATCCGCCCGCGCCGCCGGCTCCCCCGCGGGTGGTGCCCGCTCCGGCGCCCCCCCGTGCGACACCGCCGGTGTTTCCGCGTGCGGCGCCCCCGCCGGTTCCACGTGCGGCGCCGCCGGTCTGGGCGGCGCCCGAGCCCGCTCCCCCGCGCCTGCCGCGGCCGCGGCTGCCCGAGCGGGTGGCGCCGGCACCCTGGCCGCCGCCGCGGGTGCGCGGGGCGGGCTGCGCCTGCTGCGGTACCTCGATGACGACCGCGACGCCCGAGGGCTCCCGGGCACCGGTGATGCGGGTCAGTTCCTCGTCGCTGGACTTGATGCGGGTGGTACGGGGGGCGATGCCCGCGTCCTGCATCAGCCGGGTCATGTCGCGCTTCTCCTCGGGGAGCACGAGCGTGACGACGCTGCCGGACTCCCCCGCGCGGGCGGTGCGCCCGCCGCGGTGGAGGTAGTCCTTGTGGTCGGTGGGCGGGTCCACGTTGACGACGAGGTCCAGGTCGTCGACGTGGATGCCGCGGGCGGCCACGTTCGTCGCGACGAGAGCGGTGACCTGGCCGTTCTTGAACTGGTCCAGGGTCCGGTTGCGCTGCGGCTGGGAACGTCCGCCGTGCAGGGCCGCGGCGCGCACACCGCTGGCGAGGAGCCGCTTGGCGAAGCGGTCGGCGGCGCGCTTGGTGTCCACGAACATGATGACCCGGCCGTCGCGTGCGGCGATCCGGGTGGCGACGGCCTTCTTGTCGGTCTCGTCGGCCACGTGGAGCACGTGGTGCTCCATGGTGGTGACGGCGCCGGCCGACGGGTCGACGGAGTGGACGACGGGGTCGGTGAGGAACATCTTGACCAGGCGGTCGATGTTCTTGTCGAGGGTCGCGGAGAACAGCATGCGCTGGCCGTCGGGCTCGACCTGCTTGAGCAGCGCGACGACCTGCGGCATGAAGCCCATGTCGGCCATCTGGTCCGCCTCGTCGAGCACGGTGATGGAGACCTCGTCGAGGCGGCAGTCGCCACGCTCGATGAGGTCCTTGAGCCGGCCGGGGGTGGCGACGAGCACCTCGGCGCCGCGCCGCAGCGCCCCGGACTGCCTGCTGATCGACATGCCGCCGACGACGGTGGCGAGGCGCAGGTTGACGGATGTGGCGTACGGGGTGAGCGCGTCGGTGACCTGCTGGGCGAGCTCACGCGTGGGGACGAGGACGAGGGCCAGCGGGGCGTGCGGCGCCGAGCGGCGTCCCGCGGTGCGGGCGAGCAGGGCCAGGCCGAAGGCGAGGGTCTTGCCGGAACCGGTGCGGCCCCGGCCGAGGATGTCCCGGCCGGCCAGCGAGTTCGGCAGTGTCGCGCCCTGGATGGGGAAGGGGTCGGTGACGCCCTGCGCGGCGAGGGTCTTCAGCAGCGCGGCGGGCATGTCCAGGTCGGCGAAGGCGTCGACGGCGGGCAGCGCCGGCGTCAGCGTCTCGGGCAGGGCGAACTCTCCGCCCTGGGCGGGTACGGGCCGGCGCCGTGCCGGTGCCCTGCCGGATCCTCGGGTGTTCGCCTGTGTCCGGTCGGTGCCGCGCCCCCTTATCGGGCGGTTGCGGGTGGGTCGGTCCTGGCGTTCGGAGCGGGTCATACGGAATTGCCCTCCTGGGGGATTCCTGGGATTACTGGCCGGCTGCTGCGGACTGCTGCTTGTCGTGCGGCCCCAGGATGCGAGCACGGAGCAGGTTTCCCGGTGGCGGAGCCGACCGGGGAGGGGATGAGCCGGAAACAGCACAAACCGGGGCCCGCACCGTGAAGGTGCGGGCCCCGGCTGCGAGGTACGCGTCCGGTGATCAGGCCGGGACGATGTTCTCCGCCTGCGGGCCCTTCTGGCCCTGCGTGACGTCGAAGGAGACCTTCTGGCCCTCCAGGAGCTCACGGAAGCCCGAGGTGGCGATGTTGGAGTAGTGGGCGAAGACGTCGGCGCCGCCGCCGTCCTGCTCGATGAAGCCGAAGCCCTTTTCCGAGTTGAACCACTTCACGGTTCCAGTAGCCATGTCATTCTCCTAAAAGAGGTGCAGTGCCGGAAATCCGCACTTTACGGATTCCAAGTCGCCGCATTGAGCCCCATCCGGAGAAAGCCGGAAAACAATAATGCGCCTGAGGAAAGTTCCCGTCAGGCGCACATAAAGTTCATGGGTACCAAAACTGCAACGCCGCAACCGTAGCACGTTCCGTCGGCGGGCGGCGGATCATGCTGTCCCGGCGCGCCGGGAAATCGGGGTGGCCCGGGAGGGCGTGGGCCGTTCACGGGGCGTGCCGAATTGGACTCGGGGTGCGCCCGGCCCGGTTCTCCCTTGGGTGCCGAGGGTTCCGGTGGAGGGCCGGGTGCCCTCGGCCGGGCGCACCGGGTCCGGGCCGGAGCCCGGGCGCCGTTTCACCCGGACGCCGTAGTGGATCTCCGTGGGTGGCGAGCGGTCCGCGGCCGGAGTTCTCCGGAGCGTGCTGCGCCGGGCGGGTGACGCCGGGCGGGACACGGGGCCGGGGCGCGAGGACCGTTGGTGCCCTCGGGGCGGGGCGCCCGGCCGCGTGTCAGGGCTTCCGGCGGGTGTGCCGCGTGTCGGGAGGTCTTGCGGTGTGTGGCTCACCCTTCGCGGACGGCATGTGGCTCACCCTTCGCGGACGGGACTGTCGTCGGCTCCCCTGCGCAGGGTGCGCAGCGGGTGGCCGGGGCGCCAGACCTGGATGACGAGGTCGTCGCCGTCGATGCCGGTGCGGACGACCTCGGCCGGGTCGGCGCGGAAGAGGAGGAAGGGTTCGGGTGGGGTGACCGCCTCGACGAAGCGGGCCAGGACGGCGGGGTCGGTGATCTCGACGGCGCGTCCCGAGATCCGTACGTCCCCGTCGGCCATCTCGGCGTCGGGTCCGGGGTTCGCCTGGACGGCGAAGCGCGGGTCTCGCCGCAGATCGAGTGCTTTGCGGGAGTGCGGCATCATGCCGAACCACATGGCGTCCATGCGGAACTCCACCTCGAGGCCGGTGACCCTGGGTGAGCCGTCGGCGCGGAGGGTCGCGAGGACGTGGTGCTTGTACTGCTGGAAACGTGTGCGCACGGTGTCGGCCAGGTCAGGTTCCGCCGCGTGGAAGGCCTGCCAGGAGACGGGGGATGTGTTCGGTGTCATGGGTCCCATGGAACCCGCTGATCCGGACATCCTCTGTCGTGATTCGCGGCGGATCACCGGTTCGGGGGGCGTCGGGACGTGGGCCGTGCGCGGCCGGGGCTTCCCGGCGGTCCGGCGCGGCTCCGGCGGCCGGGCGGGCTCAAGGGCTTCCGTATGCGGCGCCTCCGTGGCCCGCGCCCCCGCTGACGGGAGGTCAGGGCTATGGCGAGGCCGTACCCGGGTGGTCCGGTCGTGGCGGACGTTCGCTATCTTGAGCGCCGCCGCCCCTGGCGGTCCTCCTCCCGTTGACGATTGAAGGAGCCGGCCATGGAGGCCGCCGCCACCAGGTGTTACCGCCACCCCTCGTACGAGACGTACGTGCGCTGTACGCGCTGCGACCGGTACATCTGCCCCGACTGCATGCGTGAGGCGTCGGTCGGCCATCACTGCGTGGAGTGCGTGAAGGAGGGCCAGGCCTCGGTCCGCCGGGCGCGGACGGTGTTCGGGGGTGAGGCGCGGGGCGGGGTGGCTCCGCTGGTGACGTACGTGCTGATGGCGCTGAACATTCTCGCGTACGTGGTCGAGGTGGTGCGGTCCGGGACCGTCGACCGGTTCGGGATGCTCGGGGCCGTCCTGGTCGACCAGGACGGCGGGCAGTACTACTACCGCGGCGAGACCTTTCCGGGGCTGGAGCTGACGGGGGTGGCCGACGGTGAGTGGTACCGGCTGCTGACGGGGGCTTTCCTGCATCTGCCGCCGGACACGTCGTTCGGTGTGATGCATCTGGTCTTCAACATGTTCGCCCTGTGGAATCTGGGACGGATCGTGGAGGGGCAGCTCGGCCGTGCCCGTTACCTCGCGCTGTACCTGCTGTCCGCGGTGGGCGGTTCGGTCCTGGTGTACCTGGTGTCGCCGGAGACGACGGCGGTCGGCGCGTCGGGCGCGATCTTCGGTCTGGCGGCGTCGTTCTACGTCATCAACCGCCGTCTGGGCCGGGACATGCGAGCGGTCAACCGGTTCATGGCGGGGTTCCTGCTCTGGATGGTGATCTCGGCGGCGTTCACGTCGTGGGAGGGGCACCTCGGCGGTCTGCTGACGGGTGGCCTGGTCACCTTCGGGCTCGCCTACGCCCCGGCGAAGCTCAGGACGTCGGCCACGCAGCTGGCCGGCGGGGTGGTCCTGGTGGTGCTTCTGGCCGCGATGGTCGCCGTGCGGACGGCCTCGCTCACCGGGACGCTCTGACACGGCAGGTGCCCCGGCGGAGGCGGCCGACGGCACGGGCCCGACGGTGAACCCGCTGGTACGGGGACAGGGACGCCGCTCTGGGATCATCGCTCCATGGCAAGAGATCCTTCGGCGGGGGAACCCGCGGGTACGGCCCCCGGGGGTCACGGGGACGGCGGTCCGCGAGGTGGCGCCGGCGGTTTCCTGAGGCGGCTGCATCCCCTCGACTGGCTCGCGGGCGCCCTGCTGGTCCTGGGGCTGCTCGCCGTGGTGACGGGGCTGCTTCCGGCGGAGCCGGCCGCGGAGGAGATGCGGCGCGTGGGCCCGCTGCTGGCGTTCCTGGGCACGGTGATCGTGATGGCGGAACTCACGGGCCGGGCCCAGGTCTTCGACGTGGTGGCCTCATGGGTGGCGCGGGCGGGGCGGGGCCGGTATCCGTTGCTGTTCGGGCTGTGTGTGCTGTTCGCGTCGCTGACCACCATCACGCTGAACCTGGACACCACCGCTGTGCTGCTCACCCCGGTGATGCTGGCGCTGGCCGGCCGGGTGGGGATCGCGGCGGTGCCGCTGGCGATGACGACGGTGTGGCTCGCCAACACCGCGAGTCTGCTGCTTCCGGTGTCGAATCTGACGAACCTGCTGGCAGCCGACCGGGTGGCGCTCTCGCCGTCGGGGCTCGCCGCGGTGATGTGGCTGCCGCAGCTCGCGGCGATCGGGATGACCGCGGTGTGTCTGTGGGTCTTCTACTGGCGGCGTGGCCGGCGCGGTGCGGACCGTTACGTCCCTCCGGGTGCGCCGGTGGCCGAGGATCCGCTGCTGCTGCGGATCTGTGCGGTGGCCTGCGTGGGTTTCCTGCTGGCGATCCTGGTCGCCGACGTTCCGCTGTGGTCGGCGTCGCTGACGGCGATGGTCGTCGTGGTGGTGGCGTTCGCGGTGCGGCGCCCGCGGGAGCTGCGGCTCTCGCTGGTGCCGTGGCGGCTCCTGGTGCTGGTGCCGGGGATGTTCCTGGTGGTGCAGACGGTCGACGCGCACGGTCTGCACGAGCTGCTGGAGTCGCTGCTCGGGACGGACGACGGTTTCCTCGGGATGCTGCGGTCGGCGGCGGTGGGTGCGGGTGTGGCGAACGTCCTCAACAACCTGCCGGCGTATCTGGCGGGCGAGGCGGTCGTGCCGGCGGGGAACCAGGGACAGTTGCTGGCCCTGCTGATCGGGGTCAATGTGGGGCCGCTGGTGACTCCGTGGGCGTCGTTGGCGACGCTGCTGTGGTTCGAGCGGTGCCGGTGGCAGGGGACGCGTATTCACATGGGCCGGTTCGTCGGGACGGGTCTGGTGCTCTCGGTGACGGGCACCCTGGCCGCCGTGTGCGCGCTGGCGCTCATGGTCTGACCCTCCCCGGTACGCGCCGCGGCGCCCACCCCATGTCCGGTCGGGGACGGGGGCGGGCGCCGCGTTCAGTTCCGTACGCCGTTGTACGGGACGTCTGTGTGCCGTGGTCAGACCATCAGGGAACGGTCCGTCGGGCGGATCGGGGCGGGCAGCGCGCTGGCCCCGGTCAGGTAGCGGTCCACGCCGCGTGCCGCGGAGCGGCCCTCGGCGATGGCCCACACGATGAGGGACTGGCCGCGGCCGGCGTCACCGGCGACGTAGACGCCGTCGACGTTGGTCGCGTAGTTCTCGTCGCGCGCGACGTTGCCGCGCTCGTCGAGCTCCAGGCCGAACTGCTGGACGAGGCCGTTGGCCTGGTCGGTGCCGGTGAAGCCCATGGCCAGGGTGACGAGCTGGGCCGGGATGACGCGCTCGGTGCCGGGCTTCTGCTCCAGCTTGCCGTCCTTGAACTCCACCTCGATGAGGTGGAGGGACTGGACGTTGCCGTCCTCGTCGCCCTCGAAGTGGGTGGTGGAGACGGAGTAGACCCGCTCGCCGCCCTCCTCGTGCGCGGAGGTGACCTTGTAGAGCATGGGGAAGGTCGGCCAGGGCTGGTTGGCGTTCCGGTCCTCGCCCGGCTTGGGCATGATCTCCAGCTGGGTGACGGAGGCCGCGCCCTGGCGGTGGGCGGTACCGACGCAGTCGGCGCCGGTGTCGCCGCCGCCGATGACGACGACGTGCTTGCCCTCGGCGGTGATCGGGGAGACCGTCAGGTCGCCCTCCTGCACCTTGTTGGCGAGGGGGAGGTACTCCATCGCGAAGTGCACGCCGTTCAGCTCGCGGCCCGGGACGGGCAGGTCGCGGGAGACGGTGGCGCCGGCGGCGATGACGACCGCGTCGTAGCGGCGGCGGAGCTTGGCGGCGTCGAGGTCCTTGCCGATCTCCACCTCCGTACGGAACTTGGTGCCCTCGGCGCGCATCTGCTCTATGCGGCGGTTGATGTGCGACTTCTCCATCTTGAACTCGGGGATGCCGTAGCGGAGGAGTCCTCCGATGCGGTCCGCGCGCTCGTAGACGGCGACGGTGTGACCGGCCCGGGTCAGCTGCTGGGCGGCTGCGAGTCCGGCGGGCCCGGAGCCGATGACGGCGACGGTCTTGCCGGAGAGCCGCTCGGGCGGCTGCGGGGTGACGTCGCCGCTCTCCCATGCCTTGTCGATGATGGAGACTTCGACGTTCTTGATGGTGACGGCCGGCTGGTTGATACCGAGGACGCACGCCGACTCGCACGGAGCGGGGCACAGGCGGCCCGTGAACTCCGGGAAGTTGTTCGTGGCGTGCAGGCGCTCGGACGCGGCCGTCCAGTCCTCACGGTAGGCGTAGTCGTTCCACTCGGGGATCAGGTTCCCGAGCGGGCAGCCGTTGTGGCAGAACGGGATGCCGCAGTCCATGCAGCGGCCGGCCTGCTTGCTGATGATCGGCAGCAGCGATCCCGGAACGTAGACCTCGTTCCAGTCCTTGACGCGCTCACCGACGGGGCGGGTCTTGGCGACCTCGCGTCCGGTGGTCAGGAAGCCCTTGGGGTCAGCCATTGGTCGCCGCCTCCATCATCTTCTCGGTGGTCTCCTGCTCGGAGAGACCGGCGAGCTCAGCGGCGTCCTTGGCGGCGAGCACTGCCTTGTAGGTGGACGGGATGATCTTGCTGAAGCGGGTGACCGCGGTGTCCCAGTCGGCCAGCAGCTTCTCGGCGACCGTGGATCCGGTCTCCTCCTGGTGGCGGCGCACGACGTCGTGCAGCCACTGCTTGTCGGTGTCGTCGAGGCCCTCGACGGCGGCGGCGTTGCCGGTGTTGACGTTGTCGAGGTCCAGGTCGACGACGTAGGCGATACCGCCGGACATGCCGGCCGCGAAGTTGCGCCCGGTCTCACCGAGGACGACCGCGTGTCCGCCGGTCATGTACTCGCAGCCGTGGTCGCCCACGCCCTCCGAGACGACCGTGGCACCGGAGTTGCGGACGCAGAAGCGCTCGCCGGTCCGGCCGCGGAGGAACAGCTCGCCGCCGGTCGCGCCGTAGCCGATGGTGTTGCCGGCGATGGTGGAGTACTCGGCGAGGTGGTCGGCGCCGCGGTCGGGGCGGACGACGACGCGGCCGCCGGAGAGGCCCTTGCCGACGTAGTCGTTGGCGTCGCCCTCCAGGCGCAGGGTCACGCCGCGGGGGAGGAAGGCGCCGAAGGACTGGCCGGCGGAGCCGGTGAAGGTGATGTCGATGGTGTCGTCGGGCAGGCCCGCGCCACCGAACTTCTTGGTCACCTCGTGGCCGAGCATGGTGCCGACGGTGCGGTTGATGTTGCGGATCGCGACCTGGGCCCGGACGGGCTGGGCGGCCTCGGGGCTGTCGGCGCCGAGGGCGTCGGCGGCGAGCTTGATCAGCTCGTTGTCGAGGGCCTTGGCCAGTCCGTGGTCCTGCTCGGCGATCTGGTGGCGCACCGCGCCCTCGGGGAGGTCGGGCACGTGGAAGAGGGGCTCGAGGTCGAGGCCCTGTGCCTTCCAGTGCGTGACGGCCCGGTCGGTGTCGAGGAGTTCGGCGTGGCCGACGGCCTCCTCGATCGAGCGGAAGCCGAGCTCGGCGAGGATCTCGCGGACCTCTTCGGCGATGAACTCGAAGAAGTTGACGATGTATTCGGCCTTGCCGGAGAAGCGGTCGCGCAGGACCGGGTTCTGGGTGGCGATGCCGACCGGACAGGTGTCGAGGTGGCAGACGCGCATCATGACGCAGCCGGAGACGACGAGCGGCGCGGTCGCGAAACCGAACTCCTCGGCGCCGAGCAGCGCGGCGATGACGACGTCGCGGCCGGTCTTGAGCTGGCCGTCGGTCTGGACGACGATGCGGTCGCGCAGGCCGTTGAGCAGCAGGGTCTGCTGGGTCTCGGCGAGGCCGAGCTCCCAGGGGCCGCCCGCGTGCTTGAGGGAGGTGAGCGGGGAGGCGCCCGTTCCGCCGTCGTGGCCGGAGATGAGGACGACGTCCGCGTGGGCCTTGGAGACACCCGCGGCGACCGTTCCCACGCCGACCTCGGAGACCAGCTTCACGTGGATGCGGGCCGCCGGGTTGGCGTTCTTGAGGTCGTGGATCAGCTGAGCCAGGTCCTCGATGGAGTAGATGTCGTGGTGCGGCGGGGGCGAGATCAGGCCGACGCCCGGGGTGGAGTGCCGGGTCTTGGCGACCCAGGGGTAGACCTTGTGGCCGGGCAGCTGGCCGCCCTCGCCGGGCTTGGCTCCCTGGGCCATCTTGATCTGGATGTCGTCCGCGTTGACCAGGTATTCGCTGGTGACACCGAAGCGGCCGGAGGCGACCTGCTTGATGGACGAGCGGCGTGCCGGGTCGTACAGGCGCTCGGCGTCCTCGCCGCCCTCGCCGGTGTTGGACTTCCCGCCGAGCTGGTTCATGGCGATGGCGAGCGTCTCGTGGGCTTCCTGGGAGATGGAGCCGTACGACATGGCGCCGGTGGAGAAGCGCTTGACGATCTCGGACGCGGGCTCGACCTCGTCGATGGAGATCGGGGTGCGTCCGCCCTGGAAGCCGAAGAGTCCGCGGAGCGTCATGAGGCGCTCGGACTGCTCGTTGACCCGTCCGGTGTACTTCTTGAAGATGTCGTACCGGCGGTTGCGGGTGGCGTGCTGGAGGCGGAAGACCGTCTCGGGGTCGAAGAGGTGCGGCTCGCCCTCGCGGCGCCACTGGTACTCGCCGCCGATCTCCAGTGCGCGGTGCGAGGCGGAGATGCCGGAGGCGGGGTAGGCCTTGGCGTGGCGGGCGGCGACCTCCTTGGCGACGACGTCGAGTCCGGCGCCGCCGATCTTGGTGGCGGTGCCGTTGAAGTACTGGGCGACGAAGGCCTCGTCGAGGCCGACGGCCTCGAAGACCTGGGCTCCGCGGTAGGACGCGACGGTGGAGATGCCCATCTTCGACATGACCTTGAGGACGCCCTTGCCGAGGGCGTAGATCAGGTTGCGGATGGCGAGCTCGGGCTCGATGCCCTCGATGAACGTGCCGGCGCGGACGAGGTCCTCGACGGACTCCATCGCGAGGTACGGGTTGACGGCGGCGGCCCCGTAGCCGATGAGGAGGGCGACGTGGTGGACCTCGCGGACGTCCCCGGCCTCGACCAGCAGGCCCATCTGGGTGCGCTGCTTGGTGCGGATGAGGTGGTGGTGGACGGCCGAGGTCAGGAGCAGCGACGGGATCGGCGCGTGCTCGGCGTCGGAGTGGCGGTCGGAGAGGACGATGAGGCGTGCGCCGTCCTCCATGGCCGCGTCGACCTCGGCGCAGATCTCCTCGATGCGGGCGGCCAGGGCGTCGCCGCCGCCGCTGACGCGGTAGAGGCCGGCCAGGGTGGCGGCCTTCATGCCCGGCATGTCGCCGTCGGCGTTGATGTGTATCAGCTTGGCGAGCTCGTCGTTGTCGATCACCGGGAACGGCAGCGTGACGTTTCGGCACGTCGCGGCGGTCGGCTCCAGGATGTTGCCCTGGGGGCCGATCGTGGAGCGCAGCGAGGTGACGAGCTCCTCGCGGATGGCGTCCAGCGGCGGGTTGGTGACCTGGGCGAAGAGCTGGGTGAAGTAGTCGAAGAGCAGCCGGGGGCGCTCGGAGAGCGCGGCGATCGGCGAGTCGGTGCCCATGGAGCCGAGGGGTTCGCCGGCGGTGCGGGCCATCGGGGCGAGGAGGACGCGGAGCTCTTCCTCGGTGTAGCCGAAGGTCTGCTGGCGGCGGGTGACCGAGGCGTGGGTGTGGACGACGTGCTCGCGCTCGGGGAGGTCCTCGAGCTCGATCTCGCCTGTTTCCAGCCATTCGCCGTAGGGCTGTTCGGCGGCCAGGGACGCCTTGATCTCGTCGTCCTCGATGATGCGGTGCTCGGCGGTGTCGACGAGGAACATGCGGCCGGGCTGGAGGCGGCCCTTGCGGACGACCTTGGCGGGGTCGATGTCGAGGACGCCGACCTCGGAGGAGAGGACGACGAGGCCGTCGTCGGTGACCCAGTAGCGGCCGGGGCGCAGACCGTTGCGGTCGAGGACCGCGCCGACCTGGGTGCCGTCGGTGAAGGTGACGCACGCCGGGCCGTCCCAGGGCTCCATCATCGTGGCGTGGTACTGGTAGAAGGCGCGCCGGGCCGGGTCCATGGAGGCGTGGTTCTCCCATGCCTCGGGGACCATCATCAGCACGGAGTGGGGCAGGGAGCGGCCGCCGAGGTGGAGGAGTTCCAGGACCTCGTCGAAGGACGCCGAGTCGGACGCGTCGGGGGTGCAGACGGGGAAGATCCGGTCCAGGTTCTCGGCACCGAAGAGGTCGGAGGCGAGCTGGGACTCGCGGGCCCGCATCCAGTTGCGGTTGCCCTTGACCGTGTTGATCTCGCCGTTGTGCGCGACGAAGCGGTACGGGTGGGCGAGCGGCCAGCTCGGGAAGGTGTTGGTGGAGAAGCGGGAGTGGACCAGCGCGACCGCGGTGGCGAAGCGGCGGTCGGAGAGGTCCGGGAAGAACGGCTCCAGCTGCCCGGTGGTGAGCATGCCCTTGTAGACGATGGTGCGTGCGGAGAGCGAGGGGAAGTACACCCCGGCCTCGCGCTCGGCGCGCTTGCGCAGGACGAAGGCCTTGCGGTCCAGCGCGATGCCGGTGCTGGTGCCGTCGGCGACGATCACCTGGCGGAACTCGGGCATGGTGGCGCGTGCGCCGTTGCCGAGGATGTCCGGCGTGACGGGGACCTCGCGCCAGCCGAGGACGTCGAGGCCCTCCTGGGCGGCGATCTTCTCGATGCGCTGGACGGCGGCGGTGGCGTCGTCCGCGGGGAGGAAGGCGATGCCGACGGCGTAGGAGCCGGCGTCGGGGAGTTCGAACGTGACCTCTTCGCGGAGGAAGGCGTCCGGGACCTGCAGGAGGATTCCGGCGCCGTCGCCCGAGTCGGGCTCGGATCCTGTGGCGCCGCGGTGTTCGAGGTTGCGCAGTACGGTCAGCGCCTGCTCGACCAGCTCATGGCTGGCCACACCGGTCAGAGTGGCCACGAACCCGACACCACAGGCGTCGTGCTCGTTACGGGGGTCGTACATCCCCTGCTGGACAGGGCGACCGTCCATGGGCGACCAGGCGTCGGAACGCATCGGCTCTCCCGTCGTCGTCGTGGCATGTGCTGTGCCGAGGGACGACGCTGGCCCTCTGCGAAATTTCGTGCAGGTTACATGATGGAACGCTTCTCAAAAAGCGAATAGTCCGTTCCAGCATGCGGACACCACGGAGTCGTGGTGCGAGTGGGTCACGATCGGACGGACCCTTGTGGATCACCGTCCGGGGAGACCGCAGAGTGCGGGCGTCGTTGCCCGCGAGTGTCTACGGCTCTTGCCCAGCGGTCATGGATTCGAAACCGCCGGGTAACGGCTACTTATGTGTAGCACTGCATAGCGTCTCACTTTAAGGGGGGCGCCTCCCGGAGCCCAGTGACGTGCGCCAAGACGTACGTCACACAGGTGCAACACCGGGAGCCGGCCAGGAAGTCCCGTCAGGGGGCCGGAACCCCCTCAGCCTGCGGCGACGCCGAAGAGTGTGCCCAGGCCGTAGGTGAGCGCGGCAGCGGCTCCGCCGAGCAGCAGCTGGCGCGCCCCGCTGAACCACCAGCTGCGCGCGGTCACCTTCGCGACCACCGCGCCGCACCCGAACAGGCCGGCGAGGGAGAGCAGCACGGCCGGCCAGAGCTCATCGGCGCCCAGGAGGTAGGGCAGTACGGGGAGCAGGGCGCCCAGGGCGAAGGCGCCGAAGGAGGAGACGGCGGCGACGAGCGGCGAGGGAAGGTCGCCCGGGTCGATGCCCAGCTCCTCGCGGGCGTGTATCTCCAGGGCCTGCTCCGGGTCCCTGGAGAGCTGGCGGGCGACCTCCTGGGCGAGCGCCGGTTCGACGCCGCGGGACTCGTAGAGCGCGGCGAGTTCCCGCATCTCGTCCTTGGGGTGCTTGCGCAGCTCGCGGCGTTCGACGTCGAGCTCGGCCTCGACGAGTTCGCGTTGCGAGGCGACGGAGGTGTACTCCCCCGCCGCCATCGAGAAGGCGCCCGCGGCGAGTCCCACGAGGCCGGTGATGACGACGGCCTGCTGGGAGACCGCGCCTCCGGCGACGCCCGTCATCAGCGCGAGGTTGGAGACGAGCCCGTCCATGGCCCCGAACACCGCGGGCCGCAGCCACCCTCCGTTGACGTCCCGGTGGGTGTGGTTGTCGCGGTGGGCCTCGTGCAGTACGGCGTCGGTCTCGATGATGGACACAGCTCTCCCCTTCTCCGGGAGCGGACCCCGTGGTCGTTCCTCCGCTCCGCAGAGTCGAAAGTACGCACGAAAAACGCCTCCCGCCAGCAAGGAAGGCCGTACTTACCCGTTCTGGCGCGCTCACCCGGTCGGCCTATTTGTACGAAATGCACGCCTCTCTTGACGGTGATCGGGGAAACCTCGCATATCCGGTGGAACCGGTTCGGAGCGAAGGGTCGGCACGATGGAGCTGAGGGCGGACGGTGCGGGGGACCGGGCACGGGGGGCGTTGCTGGGGCTCGCGGTGGGTGACGCGCTGGGCGCACCGGCGGAGAATCTGCGGCCGTCCGAGATCCGCCGCCGCTGGGGCCGTATCGAGGGCTTCGTCAGCGACGATCCGGCCGGGACGGACGACACGGAGTACGCGATCTTCTCGGGTCTGCTGCTGGCCCGGCACGGGTCGGCGCTCACCGTCGCCCATGTGGAGCGGGCCTGGCACCACTGGATCGCCGACCTGGACGAGGGGCCGTTCCGGGGCGCCGGGTTCAGCGAGCGCGGCACGCTGGAGAATCTGCGCCGGGGCCTGGCCGCCCCCATCTCTGCCCAGCACCGGCATGCCTGGAGCGACGGTCTCGCGATGCGGGCGGCCCCGTTCGGGGTGTTCGCCGCGGGGAGGCCGGCCGAGGCCGCCCGTCTCGTGGCGGTGGACGGGCGGGTCAGCCATGAGGGCGAGGGCATCTACGGCGGGCAGGCCGTCGCCGCGGGTGTCGCGGCCGCCATGGTCGGGGCCGGGCTCGCCTCGGTGATCGCGGCCGCGCTCTCGGTCGTGCCGATGGACTCCTGGACGGCGCGCTCGCTGCGCCGGGCGGTGACGGCCGCGCAGCGGACGTATCCGGACGCGGCGGCCGCCGAGCGGGCGGTGCGCTCGGCGGTGGTGATCGGCGGCTATCCGTGGACGGATCTGGCGCCGGAGGCGGTGGGTCTCGCGTTCGGCGCGCTCACTGCGGCGCGTGGCGACTTCCGTACGGCGGTACTGACCGCCGTGAACATGGGCCGGGACGCCGACACCACGGCGGCGCTGGCGGGGGCGCTGGCCGGGGCCCTGCACGGGGCGTCGGCGATCCCCCGCGAGTGGGCGTCGGCGATCGGGCCGGTGCGGGGCAGCTGCCTGCCGTCCATGCGGGGGTACCACGTGCTGGACATCGCGGAACTGCTGACCCCGGACGACGGGGAGGATCCGCCGGACGCGGCCCCGGTGACGGACGGGGAGTCCTCCGGGGCACCGCGCCCACCGCGCCGGAAGGCGCCGGTCCCGGTCCGGGCGGGGGCGTCGGTGCGGGAGACCTCCGCCGCCGCGGCCGCCGGCCACGACACC
Organism: Streptomyces sp. NPDC048590; assembly: GCF_043199535.1. Lineage (NCBI taxonomy): Bacteria > Bacillati > Actinomycetota > Actinomycetes > Kitasatosporales > Streptomycetaceae > Streptomyces > Streptomyces sp. NPDC048590. The sequence continues at coordinate 261,939 of NZ_JBICWC010000009.1, forward strand.
CGGCAGGACGCACGGTGACCGGGGCGCCGCGCTCCACCCAGGACGCGTCCCCGCCGGAATCCGCCCCGCACGTCACCGTCCGGATCGCCGCGGAGCGCACGCCCGGCGACCGGAGTGCGCCCGGCAGGCGGGCCAGGATCGAGGGCCTGCTGCTCGGACTGGCGGCCGGGGACGCCGCCGGCTGGCCGGCCGCGCGGCACCGGGCCGCCCGGATGCCCGAGTGGACCAGGCGCCTCACCAGGGAGCTGGACACCTTCGCGGAGCAGAACGCGACCACCACGCTGCCCGTCCCGATCGCGCTCAACCAGCCGCCGGAGCCGCTGCGCCTGGGGCCGTCCGACGACGCCGAATGGGCGGCGTTCGCGGCCCGCGCCGTGCTGGCGGCCGCCGCGGACCACGCTCCGGACCTCTCCCCCGGCCACCGGATGCGGGACGCCGTCGACCGGGCGTGGCACGCGCTCGCGGCGAAGGTGGCGGCGGCCAGCGCCCGGGCACCCGAGGTGGAGGCGGCCGTCCTGCCGCTCAGGGCCCGGATCTCCGTACGGGCCGGGCTCGGGAATCTGGCGGCGGGCCTGCGCCCGCCGGCCACCGGGCACGACAACCCGCACTACTTCGACGACGCCGCGTGTGTGCGGGCGGCGGTGCTCGCGGTCGTGCATCCGGGGGATCCCGCGGCGGCGGCGGAGCTCGCCGAGTTCGACGCCCGCTACACCCAGGACGGTGACGGGGTGCACGGTGCGCGGGCGATCGCCGCCGCCGTCGCCGAGGCGCTCGCCGGGGCGGACGTCGACACGGCGGTCGACGCCGCGCTCGACCGGCTTCCCGAAGGCACCGAGATCGCCCGGAACGCCGCGCACGCCGTTCGGCTGGCCCGCGAGTTCGCCGGTGAGGCGGCGGGCGCCTTCGCGCTCGTACCCGTGCTGGAGCATCAGATCGTCGACCACGTATACAGCTACGGGATCGCCGCCGCGGAGACCGTACCGGTGGCCCTGGCCCTCGCGACGGCCGCCCGGGGCGAGATCGCCCAGGCCGTCCCCGCCGCCGCCTGCCTCTCCCGGGTCGCGGATTCGGCACCCGCCCTGGCGGGGGCGCTGACCGGGGCGCTGGGCGGGGCGGCGACCGTACCGGCGGGCTGGCGGGAGGCGTGCCGGACGCTGGCGGGGTGCGCGCTGCCCCGCCTCGCGGGGACGGATCTCATCGAACTCGCCGGGCTGCTCGCAGCCACGGAACCAGCCGTTTCGGGTGGACAATTCCGGCATGACGGACACAACATCCGGCCGGTTCGCGGTCGGCACGCCCACCACCACGACACTCACCCTGGATGAACGCGTCACCGGCGCGCTCGTCGGCGCAGCCGTCGGGGACGCGCTCGGCGGCCCGGTCGAGGGCTGGACACCCGAGCAGATCGCGGAGCGCCACGGCGGCCGGGTGACCGGCATCGTCGGCCCCTGGTACGGCGACGACTGGCGCACCGCGCGGCCCATCGCCCCGTACCACAAGGGGGACGGGCACGTCACCGACGACACCCTGATGACCCACGCGCTGATCCGGGTCTACGAGACGGTGCGGGACCACCTCGACGCGTACGCGGTCGCCGAGCACCTCGTCCCCGACCTGATGTCGCGCCCGCGCTGGATCCCGGAGCTGGAGGCGGAGGCGCTGCCGCTCCAGCGGATCTTCCTCGCCGAGAAGTGGATCGTCACCCGGCTGCACTACGGCCACGCCGATCCCCGTGAGGCGGGCTCGGGGAACATCGTCAACTGCGGGGCCGCGATGTACATGGCCCCGGTCGGCCTGGTGAACGCCGCGAACCCGGAGGCCGCCTACCAGGAGGCACTGGACGTGGCGGGTGCGCACCAGTCCTCGTACGGGCGGGAGGCGGCCGGGGTGCTGGCCGCCTGTGTCGCCGCTGCCTGCGCCCCGGGCGCCACCCCCGGTTCCGTGGTGGAGACAGCGCTGGCGCTCGCGAAGGACGGCACCCGGTCGGCGATCGAGTCGGTGTGCGAGGTGGCGGCCCGTCACACCGACACGGAGTCGGCGCTGGTACCGCTGCGTGCGGCCGTCGCCCCGTTCGACACGGTCGGCCCGCACTACCGCGAACCCTCGCTGGGTGCGAGGCGGCCCTCCCGGCTGCACTCGATCGAGGAGCTGCCGATCGCACTGGGCATGCTGCTCGTGGGGGCCGGCGACTACCGCCGCACGGTGCTCGGCGCCGTCAACTACGGTCGCGACTGCGACTCGATCGCGACGATGAGCGGGGCGATCGCGGGTGCCCTGCACGGGGAGCAGGCGATCCCCGTGGACTGGGTGAAGACGGTCGCCGAGGCCAGCCGCCTGGACCTGCACGCCCCGGCGAAGGCGCTGGCGGAGGTCGCGCGCGAGGTGTTCGCCCGGGACACCGCCCGCCGCCGTGCGCACGAGGCGGCCTTCGCCGGCCTGGCGGGCGACGAGCGGTGACCGTACGCGTGACGTGGGTCCAGCCCGAGGACCTGATCGGCCACGAGCTGCGCCAGGCCGCGCAGGACGGCCGCGACGCGGGGGCGGTCGAACAGCGCTGGTACGCCGCGGGCGGACACGCCGCCCCCGCTCGGGCGGGTGCCTCGGATCCCCCGGCCCCTCGTCGGCTGCGCGCGCTCGCGGAGGAACTGCTGGACGAACTCGCGTCGCTGGACGTCCCCTCGGCGGCGGACGAGCCGACGGACCTGCCCTCGATCCGGGCGGCCTGCCCGCGCTGGCCGGCGCCGCCGGGCCGCCCGGTGTCCCTCGACAGCGACCGGCTCCACGCGGCCTGGCTGGGCCGGGCGGCCGGCTGCCTGCTCGGCAAACCGGTGGAGAAGCTGCCGCTGGAAGGGATCCGTGCCCTGGCGCGCGCCACCGGGAACTGGCCGCTGCGGACCTGGTTCACCGCACGGGGGCTCCCGGCCGATCTGGCCGCCGCCCATCCCTGGAACCGTCGCTCGGCACCCACCTCCCTCGCCGAGAACATCGACGGGATGCCGGAGGACGACGACCTCAACTACCCGCTATTGACCGTGCTGCTGCTCCAGCGCCACGGCCACGGGTTCAGCACCGCCGACCTCGCCCGGCTCTGGCTCGACGAACTGCCCGCGGGCCGTGTCTTCACCGCCGAACGCGTCGCCTACCGCAATCTCCTGGACGGCGTCGAGCCGCCGGACACCGCTGTGCGGCGCAACCCGTTCCGGGAGTGGATCGGTGCGCAGATCCGGGCGGACGTCCACGGCTGGACCCACCCGGGCGATCCGGGGGCGGCCGCCGGGCAGGCGCACCGCGACGCGGTCCTCACCCACACCGCCAACGGGGTGTACGGGGCGATGTTCACGGCCGCCGCCCTCGCGGAGGCCGCGGGCGGTGAGACGGACGTGCACGGCTGCCTGGCGGCCGGACTCCGTGTGGTGCCGCCCCGGTCCCGGTACGCCCACGCGGTGCGGCTGGGCATCGAGGCGGGCCGCTCGGAGGCGGACTTCGAGACCGTCGTGGACCGGCTCCACGACACCTACGCGTCCACCCACCACTGGGTGCACGTCCTGCCCAACGCGGCGCTGCTGGCCGCCGCCCTCACCCGTGCGAACGGGGACTTCTCACGTTCCGTCTGCCTCGCGGTGTCCGGCGGCTGGGACACGGACTCCAACGGCGCGACGGCCGGCTCGCTGGCGGGTCTGCTGGCCGGACGGGCACCGGCACTCCCCGACCGGTGGACGGCGCCGCTGAAGAACCGTCTCGCCACGTCCGTGGCCGGCATCGGCTCCATCGGCTTCGACACCCTCACGGAACTGACCTATCAGGAGGTAAGCCGCCCATGACAGCGATCGCGGTGCTCGGCAGCACCAACATGGACCTGGTCGCCTACGTCGCCCGGGCTCCCGGGCGCGGGGAGACCGTGACGGGACGGGAGTTCCGTACCGTCCCCGGCGGCAAGGGGGCGAACCAGGCACTCGCCGCGGCACGCGCCGGCGGCGACGTGGTGATGATCGGCGCGGTGGGGACCGACGAGTTCGGCTCGGCGCTCCGGGCGAACCTCGACCACGCCGGCGTGGACACCGAACTGCTGCACACCGTCGCCGGGCCGAGCGGCACCGCGCACATCGTCGTCGACGACGAGGGGTCCAACGCGATCGTGGTGATCCCCGGCGCCAACGGCACCATGACCTCGCTCGCGCCGGGCGACCGGGCCGCCGTAACCCGGGCGGACCTGCTGCTGCTCCAGCTGGAACTCCCCCTCGTCACGGTGACGGAGGCGGCACGGGCCGCGCGGGCCCGCGGAGTGCGCACCATCCTCACCCCCTCCCCCGTGCAGCCGCTGCCCTCCGAGCTCCTGGACTCCGTCGACCTGCTGGTCCCCAACGAGCACGAGGCGGCCCGGCTCACCGGGAAGGTGGAACCGCACGCGGCGGCCCAGCTGCTGCTCCGCCAGGTCCCCGAGGTCGTGATCACCCTGGGCGAGCGGGGCTGCCTGCACGCCGCGCGGGACACCGAACCGGTCCTCTTCCCGGCCCCCGAGGTCACCGCCGTGGACACCACCGGCGCCGGGGACACCTTCGTCGGCGCGCTTGCCGTGGCACTCGGCGAGGGAAGGGCGGCCCCTGACGCGGTGGCATGGGCGTCCAAGGCCGCCGCGCTCTGCGTGGGGAGGCACGGCGCCTCCACGTCCATGCCGTACCGCGAGGAGATCGATGCCTCATGAATGCTGCTGGGACGGCGCCCCTCGCCGGTCTGCGGGTCCTGGACCTCGCCACCCTCTTCGCCGGGCCGCTCGCGGCCACCATGCTCGGGGACTTCGGCGCCGAGGTCGTCAAGGTGGAGCACCCGCGCAAGCCCGACCCCTCACGCGGGCACGGCCCCGCCAAGGACGGCGTCGGGCTGTGGTGGAAGCTGCTGGGCCGCAACAAGCGGACCCTGACCCTGGACTTGTCGTCACCGGGCGGGCGGGACGTGCTGCTGCGGCTGGCCGCGGAGACGGACGTGGTCGTGGAGAACTTCCGGCCCGGCACCCTGGAGCGCTGGGGGCTGGGCTGGGAGGAGCTGCGGGCCGTCAACCCGCGGCTGGTGCTGGCCCGGGTCACCGGCTTCGGCCAGTCCGGCCCGTACGCCCACCGGCCCGGCTTCGGGACCCTCGCCGAGGCCATGAGCGGGTTCGCCGCCGTCACCGGGGAGCCGGACGGCCCGCCGACCCTGCCGCCCTTCGGGCTCGCCGACTCGATCGCGGCGCTGGCCACGGCGTACGCGGTGATGACGGCGCTGGCGGGGCGGGACCGCACCGGCGCCGGGCAGGTGGTGGACATGGCGATCATCGAGCCCATCCTGACCGTGCTCGGACCGCAGCCCCTCTGGTACGACCAGCTCGGGTACGTCCAGCCCCGGACGGGCAACCGCTCGCGCAACAACGCGCCGCGCAACACCTACCGCACCGCGGACGGGCACTGGGTCGCCGTCTCGACGTCCGCCCAGTCGGTCGCGGAGCGCGTGATGCGCCTGGTGGGGCGCCCGGAGCTGATCGAGGAACCGTGGTTCGCGGCCGGGACCACCCGGGCCGAGCACGCGGACGAACTGGACGAGGCGGTGGGCCACTGGATCGCCCGGCGCACCCGGGAGGAGGCGGTGGACGCCTTCGAGAAGGCGGAGGCGGCGATCGCGCCGATCCACGACGTGCGGGACGTGATGGAGGACCCCCAGTACCGGGCGCTGGGGACGATCACCGAGGTCGACGACCCGGAGCTCGGACCGCTACGCATGCAGAACGTGCTGTTCCGGCTCTCGGAGACACCGGGGGCCGTCCGCTGGGCCGGCCGGCCGCACGGGGCCGACACGGACGAGATCCTGACGGAGCTCGGTCTCACGGCGCCGGCGATCGCGGCGCTGCGGGCGGAGGGGGCGCTGTGACGGGGCCGGTGGTGGCCCTCACCTGGCTGTACGTGCCCGGGGACCGGCCGGAGGTGGTCCGCAAGGCACTCGGGTCGGGCGCCGACGTGGTGATCGTGGACCTGGAGGACGCGGTCGCCCCCGACCGCAAGGAGTACGCGCGCTCCGCGACGGCGGAGCTGCTCTCCGACCCGGTGACGGTGGATCCGGCGGCGGTCCCCGTCCATGTCCGGGTCCACGGCGAGGCCGATGTGAAGGCGCTGGCGGGGCTGCCGGGGCTGTCCGGGATGCGGCTGCCCAAGATCACCCATGCCGCCTCGGTCCACCATGTCGCGGCTCTGGCGCCGGGGGTGACCCTGTACCCGTTGCTGGAGTCCGCGCTGGCCATCGAGCACGCGTACTCGATCGCCGGCGCGCACCCCACGGTGCGGGGCGTCGCGCTGGGCGAGGCCGATCTCCGTGCGGACCTGGGGGTACGGGACGACGCGGGGCTGGACTGGGCGCGCAGCCGGGTGGTGATCGCCGCGCGGGCGGCTGGGCTCGATCCGCCGGTGATGTCGGTCTTCCCCGACGTCAAGGACGTGTCGGGGCTGCGGGCGTCCTGCGCGCACGGCCGGGATCTCGGTCTGCTCGGCAGGGCGGCGATCCATCCCCGGCAGCTTCCCGTCATCGAGCGGGCCTTCCGGCCGACGGCGCGTGAGGTCGAGGCCGCGGAGCAGGTCCTGGAGGCGTCGCGGACCGGTGGCGCGGGGGCACAGGCCCTGCCGGACGGAAGGTTCGTCGACGCCGCGGTCGTGGCGACGGCGGCCCGGACGCTCGCTCTGGCGGGGCGCCGCCGCTGAGACCGACGGACGAAGGGGCCGCCGGACCGTGCGGTCCGGCGGCCCCTTCGGTGTCGGCGGGGTGTCAGGTCCTGTCGGCCTTCTGAGGTGCCTCGCCCGCCTCGGGTTCCTTCGCCTCGTGCGTGTCGGCGTCCTCGGGGGCGTTCTCGACGGGCTCCGCCTGCTCGGCGTCGGCGGCGGTGTCCGGCGTCGCCGCCTCGCCCTCGGCGTCCGGGGTGACGGCGGCGGGTTCCACGGTCTCCTCGCGGCCCGGGCGCAGCTTCGAGGAGATCACGATGTAGGTGACGGCGAGCACGAAGACGATGATCGCGGTCCACACGTTGAGCCTCAGGCCCAGCACGTGGTGGGCCTCGTCGACCCGCATGTACTCGATCCATCCGCGGCCCGCGCAGTAGGCGGCGACGTAGAGCGCGAACGCCCGGCCGTGCCCCAGCTTGAAGCGGCGGTCCGCCCAGATGACGAGGAGCGCGACTCCGACGCACCACAGCGACTCGTAGAGGAAGGTCGGGTGGTAGGTGCCCGCGACCCTGTTGGTGCCTTCGCTGATCTTCAGCGCCCAGGGCACGTCCGTCGGCTTGCCGTACAGCTCCTGGTTGAACCAGTTGCCCCAGCGTCCGATCGCCTGGGCGAAGGCGATTCCGGGGGCCAGGGCGTCCGCCCAGGCCGGGAGCGGGATGCCACGCCTGCGGCAGCCGATCCAGGCGCCCACCGCGCCGAGCGCGATCGCGCCCCAGATGCCGAGCCCGCCCTCCCAGATCTTGAAGGCGTCGACCCAGTCCTCACCGTCGCTGAAGTACAGCTGGTAGTCGGTGATGACGTGGTAGAGCCTGCCGCCGACCAGGCCGAAGGGCACGGCCCATACGGCGATGTCGGCGACGGTGCCGGCTCGGCCACCGCGGGCGATCCAGCGCTTGTTGCCGAACCAGACGGCGACGAAGACACCGATGATGATGCAGAACGCGTAGCCGCGGAGCGGGATCGGGCCGAGCTCGATCACGCCGGTCGACGGGCTGGGAATGAAGGCAAGGTTCATGACGGGACCGACGCTACCCTGCCTGACCGGACGTACGGCAAGCCGTCGGGCAACTTCTGGGTAACGGACCCCCGCCGGAGCATCGGCACGGCCGGCGTGCCGAGCATCCGCCGGGGGTCCGTCACCGGGCTCATGACGGAGAGGGCGTGGCCCCGACCGTGGCGGGCTTCTTGCCCTTGTTGGCCTCCTTCACCCACTTCTCGAGGTTGGCCACGGAGATCTGCTCGTCGCCCTTCTTCGGGAAGATCGACTCTCCGTTGAGGAGTGCGGTCGGCGTGCCCTGGAAGCCGCCCTCGGTGAACGCCTTGTTCGACTTCTCGACCCAGCCGTCGTGGGTGCCGTCCTCGACACAGCTGCGGAAGGCCGGGGTGTCCAGGCCCTTCACCTTGCCGGCCAGTTCGATCAGCCGGGCGTTGTCACCGAAGGCGTCGTCGGTCTCGGCGGGCTGGTTGCGGTAGAGGACGTCGTGGTACGCGGCGAACTCGCCGGCGTCCTGGGCACAGGCGGCGGCGTTGGCCGCGCGCAGGGACCCGCTGCCGCCGAGGTTGCCGTCGATGATCGTGGCCAGGTGGTACTCCACCTTGATCTGCCCGCTCTCAGCGAGCTCCGTGATCGTGTCGCGGAAGGCGTTCTCGAACTGGGCGCAGACCGGGCAGCGGAAGTCCTCCCAGATCGTGAGCGTGGACGGTGCGTCGTCCGCGCCGACCTGGAGGGCGAGGCCGTCCTCCCCCATCGCGCCGGACGGGGTGACGGCGGGCCCCGCCTCACTGTCCCCGTCCTTGCCCGCGTTGGCGGCGATCACCCCGATGACGGCGGCCAGCGCCAGGACCCCCACCACGGCGGTCGAGACGATCAGGGTGCGGCGGCGGCGCTCCCGCGCACGGTCCCGCTCGCGCTGCTGGACGAGCCGGTCGCGCGCGGCTCTGCTTCGGTCTTGGTTCTTCTCGCTCACACCGCGCAAACGAACCGGGGAGGCGCGGTAGCGCCTCCCCGGTCCCAGGTCCACCCTTACGGATGACGCGGGCTGTCAGCGCTTTCGAACGCCTTCGGCCAGTTCGGCCGCCAGCGCGCGGACGGAGGCGAGGCCTGCCGCCTCGTCCGGGGCGTCCAGCATCCGCTTGACGAAGGCCGAGCCGACGATCACGCCGTCGGCGAAGCCGGCGACCTGCTGGGCGTGCTCGGCGGTGGAGACGCCGATGCCGACGCAGACCGGCAGATCCGTGGTGGCGCGGGTGCGGCGCACCAGGTCCTGGGCCTGCTCGCCGACCGATTCACGGGTGCCGGTGACGCCCATCAGCGAGGAGGCGTACACGAAGCCGGAGCCGGCCGCCGTGATGGTGGCGAGGCGCGCGTCCTGACTGCTCGGTGCGACCACGAAGACGGTGGCCAGGGAGTGCTTCTCGGCGTGCTCCCTCCACAGCCCGGACTCCTGGACCGGCAGGTCGGGCAGGATGCACCCGGCGCCGCCCGCCTCGGCGAGCTCGGCGGTGAAACGCTCGACGCCGTAGCGGTCGATCGGGTTCCAGTACGTCATGACGAGGATCGGCGCGCCGGTGGCCTCGTGCGTCTCGCGGACGGTGCGCATGATGTCGGCGATCCTGACGCCGCCGCGCAGCGCGATGTCGTCGGCGGTCTGGATGACCGGTCCGTCGAGCACCGGGTCGCTGTGCGGGAGGCCGACCTCGATGACGTCGGCGCCGCCGGCGACGGCCGCCTTGATCGCCTCGATACCGCCGTCGACGGTGGGGAAGCCTCCGGGCAGGTAGGCGATGAGCGCCGCCCGGTCCTCGGAGGCCGCGCGGGCCAGGGTCGCTTCGAGGAGTTCTCGGTTGCCGCTCACTTGGTGACCTCTTCCTCTCCGTCGGCCACGTCGGCCTCGACGACCCCGTCGGCTCCGTCGTACAGCCCGAAGTAACGGGCCGCGGTGTCCATGTCCTTGTCGCCGCGTCCGGACAGGTTGATGAGGATCAGACCGTCCTCGCCGAGCTCCCGCCCGACCTCCAGGGCCCCGGCCAGCGCGTGCGCGCTCTCGATGGCGGGGATGATCCCCTCGGTGCGCGACAGGAGGCGCAGAGCCTGCATCGCCGCGTCGTCGGTGACCGCCCGGTACTCGCCGCGGCCGGTGTCCTTGAGGTAGGCGTGCTCCGGGCCGATGCCCGGGTAGTCGAGCCCGGCGGAGATGGAGTACGGCTCGGTGATCTGGCCCTCGTCGTCCTGGAGGACGTAGCTGCGGGAGCCGTGCAGGATCCCGGGTTCTCCGGCGGTCAGGGTCGCGGCGTGTTCGCCGGTCTCCACGCCGTGGCCCGCGGGCTCGCAGCCGATGAGCCGGACGCCGGCGTCCGGGATGAAGGCGTGGAAGAGGCCGATGGCGTTGGATCCGCCGCCGACGCAGGCGACCGCGGCGTCCGGCAGCCGGCCGGCGCGCTCCAGGATCTGGCGGCGTGCCTCGACGCCGATGACGCGGTGGAAGTCGCGGACCATCGCGGGGAAGGGGTGGGGGCCGGCGACCGTACCGAAGAGGTAGTGGGTCCGGTCCACGTTGGCGACCCAGTCCCGGAACGCCTCGTTGATGGCGTCCTTGAGGGTCCTGGATCCGGACTTCACGGCAATGACCTCGGCGCCGAGCATCCGCATGCGCGCCACGTTCAGCGCCTGCCGCTCGGTGTCGATCTCACCCATGTAGATGGTGCAGTCCAGCCCGAAGAGGGCACAGGCGGTCGCGGTCGCGACGCCGTGCTGGCCCGCGCCGGTCTCCGCGATGATGCGGGTCTTGCCCATGCGCTTGGTGAGCAGGGCTTGGCCCAGCACGTTGTTGATCTTGTGCGAGCCGGTGTGGTTGAGGTCCTCGCGCTTGAGGAAGACGCGGGCGCCCCCGGCGTGCTCGGCGAAGCGTGAGACCTCGGTGAGCGCGCTGGGACGGCCCGTGTAGTCGACCATGAGCGCGTTGAGCTCGGCGGCGAAGGCGGGGTCGGCCTTGGCCTTGTCGTAGGCGACGGCGACCTCGTCCACGGCGGCGACGAGCGCCTCCGGGATGAACTTGCCGCCGAAGGCGCCGAAGTAGCCCTCGGCGCTGGGGATCAGACCCTCGGGGTCCGGAATGAAGAAGTCGGACGACATGCGGTGTGCTCCTCGAATCGCAACGGTTGACGACTCCGTGTGCGCCGTGGGCGGAGCGCCGCGCCGGCCGGTGGGCGGTCGGTGCGGTGGGGTGTACGGAGCCCGCCGGAGGGCGGGTGGCGTACGGGGCTCGCTACGGCGCGGACGCCGTGCGCCATCGCATGCCGTTGACCTGTCCGGGCTCGTCGCCGATGACGTACCGCACCCGCCGTCCGTGCACGCGCCGGGCCGGTGCGCGGCAGCCGCGTGGGCGGCAGCCGCGCGCCAGCGGCGCGTGCGGGTCCCTGGCGCTCGCCGCGGCGGGGCGCAGGCCCGGCCTGACGTGGGCTCGGGGGCGGTCGGCGGACACGGGTGGGATCAGCCCCGTCCGTGGCGGAGGGCCGGGTGGGCACCCGCCGCGACCAGGTCGGCGACGGCGGCCCGGGGGTCGCGGCCGGTGACGAGGGACTCGCCCACGAGCACGGCGTCCGCGCCGGCGTTGGCGTAGGCGATGAGGTCGTGCGGGCCACGGACACCGGACTCGGCGACCTTGACGATGTGGTCGGGGATCTCAGGGGCGACGCGCTCGAAGGTGGAACGGTCGACCTTGAGGTCCTTCAGGTTGCGGGCGTTGACGCCGATGATCTTCGCCCCGGCGTCCACGGCGCGCTCCGCCTCCTCCTCGTCGTGTGCCTCGACGAGCGGCGTCAGGCCGATCGACTCGGCCCGCTCGATCAGGGAGACGAGGGCCTCCTGGTCGAGGGCGGCGACGATCAGCAGGGCGAGGTCGGCGCCGTAGGCCCGGGCCTCCCAGAGCTGGTACGAGGTGACGATGAAGTCCTTGCGCAGGACCGGGATGTCGACCTTGGCGCGGACGGCCTCGAGGTCGGCGAGCGAGCCGCCGAACCGGCGCTCCTCGGTGAGGACGGAGATGACGGACGCCCCGCCCGCCTCGTAGTCCGCGGCGAGCGCGGCCGGGTCGGCGATGGCCGCGAGCGCGCCCTTGGACGGGCTGGAGCGCTTGACCTCGCAGATGACGGTGACGCCCTCGCCACGCAGGGCGGCCACGCCGTCCTTGGCCTGGGGAGCACGGGCGGCGCGTTCCTTGAGCTCGTCGAGGCTCACACGCGCCTGCCGCTCCGCGAGGTCGGCGCGAACGCCGTCGATGATCTCGTCGAGCACACTCACGCGAGCGGCCCCCTTCCAAGCGGTGATGGGAACAGGATCAGCCATCACGATGGTATCCGCAGGAAGGCCCGGAGCCCGCATCCGGCGGCCGTGCGTCCCACTACCTGGTCATTCAGGGGGCCAGCCATGAGCCGAACGGCAGGTTTCTGACCACGGAGAACACCAGCAGGACGGAGCCGATGGCCCACCAGTGGGCGGGGGCGAGAGCGATCCGCATCGGCCGCCCTCGGGCCGCGCGGACCGTCCAGACCACCCAGACCGCGGCGAAGACCAGGTAGCCGGCGACGGCGGGCGCGTTGGCTCCGAGCGCGGTGACCAGGTCTCCGTGTGCGAAGGCGTGGGCGCTGCGGAGCCCGCCGCAGCCGGGGCAGAGCAGTCCGGTGAATCGCAGCATGGGGCAGACCGGGTAGTGCCCGGCTTCGTTGGGATCGACGGTGGCGACGTAGCCGAAGGCGCCGGCCACGGCCGCCATGACCCCGGCGGGTACGGCGAGCCGGCGGAGCCTGGAGGGCGGGGCCTGCGCGGGCACCGGGCGGCCCGGGGCGGCGGGGTCCGGGGCGGGGGCTGCGGGAGAGGCTGAGGCGTCCACGCGGTGATTGTGCCCTCTCACGCGAGGAGGCGCAGCCCGTCCGGGCTGCGCCTCCTCGTCGTGTCCCGGCTGCTCGGCGGCTGCGCGGGCGGGCCGGGCCTCAGGCCTGGATCTGGGCCTCCCCGGCCCTCGCGCGGGCGGCGGCCATCTCCTCGGACTCCTTCGGCATGCCGAGGCCCGCCATCTTCATGGCGTAGCCGACGACACCGCCGAGGAGGATGACGGCGATGCCGGCCCAGAAGCCGAGCATGTTCGCCGCGACCATGAAGAGGCCCGCGATGCAGAAGCCGGCGAAGGAGATGATGACACCGGTCCAGGCGGCCGGGGTGTGTCCGTGGCTGCTGCCCGCCATGAGTTGCTCCTAGTTGGTGTTGCGCTGAAGGTATCGCTGCTGGGAAAGGTTCGGTGCCATTGTCCCGTACGCGCCGGTCGGCACGAGGCTGGGGGTCATGCGTCGCGCGTCGGGTCCTCGCCCCGGTCCAGTGCCTTCCAGAGTTCCTCGGGACGGTCGGGGTCCGGGGCGGTGCGGGGGGCCTTGCGCGGGCGCGGGGTGCCGTCGCGTTCGTACCGGCCCGACATGGTGGGCCAGCGCTTGCCGTAGCGCAGGGCGAGGAGCCCCGCGAGCAGGATCAGCAGTCCGCCGGCCGCGGTGACGTAGGGCCAGGCGGTGTGGCTGAGGGCGTCGACTGTGGCGGCGGCGTCGCCGGTGGTCTGCGCGGCCCGCTCGTCCAGGGCCTCGCTGTCCGAGGCTCCGGCCCAGGCGCTCAGTCCGGCGCCGAGGCCGCTGAGGGCCAGCAGGGCGGCGACGAGCAGCCTGCCGCCGCCGCGGACGGCGAAGACGGCGACGAGGGCTGCCAGGCCGACGACGGCGAGGGCGGCCGGGAGGCCGGTGACGTCCTGGCCGTCGGCGCTGAGCGGCAGGGTGCCGCCGCCGACGGCGGCCTTGCCCTCGGCCCAGATCTGGCCGGAGGCGAGGAGTACGACGGTGGCGCCGGCCGCCCCGAGGAGCAGGCCGGCCGCCAGGCTCCGGCGGCTCCCCGCGCTGTCGGGCGCGGAGGCGGCTCGGGCACGGGGCTGGGGTACGGGAACAGCACTCACGTACCCCACTATCCCCTACCGGTTCAACTGGTCCCGAGCCGGTTCGCCGTATGCACGGCGCGCAGGACCGCGGCGGCCTTGTTGCGGCACTCGGCGTCCTCGGCGACGGGGTCGGAGTCCGCCACGATGCCGGCGCCCGCCTGGACGTAGGCGGTGCCGTCCCGCAGCAATGCGGTGCGGATGGCGATGGCGGTGTCGGAGTCCCCGGCGAAGTCGAGATAGCCGACGCAGCCGCCGTACAGCCCGCGGCGGGAGGGTTCGAGCTCCTCGATGATCTGCAGGGCGCGGGGCTTGGGGGCCCCCGACAGGGTTCCCGCGGGGAAGCAGGCGGTGAGGACGTCGAAGGCGGTGCGGTCCTCGGCGACGCGTCCGGTGACGGTGGAGACGATGTGCATCACGTGGGAGTACCGCTCGACGGACATGAAGTCGACCACCTCGACGCTGCCGGGCTCGCAGACCCGGCCCAGGTCGTTGCGTCCGAGGTCGACGAGCATCAGGTGCTCCGCGCGCTCCTTCGGGTCGGCGAGGAGTTCGTCGGCGAGCGCCTGGTCCTCCTGCGGGGTCGCGCCGCGGTGCCTGGTCCCGGCGATCGGGTGGACCATCGCGCGGCCGTCCTCGACCTTGACGAGGGCCTCGGGGCTGGAGCCGACGACGTCGAAGCCGTCGAAGCGGAAGAGGTACATGTAGGGCGAGGGGTTGGTGGCCCGCAGGACCCGGTAGACGTCCAGCGCGCTCGCCGTGCACCGGGTCTCGAAGCGCTGGGAGGGGACGACCTGGAAGGCCTCGCCGGCCCTGATGCGTTCCTTGACGTCCTCGACCGCGTCCATGAAGGCCTGGCCGCCCCACAGGGCGGTGTACGGCGGCAGCTCGGAGGCCGGCAGCGCGGTGGGGGCGCTCTCCACCGGCCTGGACAGGTCGCGCTCCATGGCGTCGAGGCGCGCGAGCGCGTCCGCGTACGCCTCGTCGACGCCGGTCTCGAGGTCGTTGTGGTTGATCGCGTTGGCGATCAGCAGGACGGTGCCCGTCCCGTGGTCGAGGACGGCGAGGTCCGAGGTGAGCAGCATCGTCAGCTCGGGGAGCTTCAGGTCGTCGCCGCCGTGCTCGGTGATCCGCTCCAGGCGGCGTACGACGTCGTAGCCGAGGTAGCCGACCATGCCGCCGGTGAACGGCGGGAGGCCGTCGTCGCCGACCAGGTCGCGCGGGGTGTGCAGGGTCTCGACGGTGGCTCGCAGGGCCTGCAGGGGGTCGCCGTCGGACGGGACGCCGACGGGGGGTGTGCCGAGCCAGTGGGCCTGGCCGTCGACCGCCGTCAGGGTGGCGGCGCTGCGGACGCCGATGAAGGAGTAACGGGACCAGGTGCGGCCGTTCTCCGCGGATTCGAGGAGGAAGGTGCCGGGCCGTTCGGCGGCGAGTTTGCGGTAGAGCCCGACCGGGGTGTCGCCGTCCGCGAGGAGCCGGCGGCTGACGGGGATGACACGCCGGTCGACGGCGAGCTTGCGGAAGGTCTCGAGATCCATGGCGGCTGACTCTATCGGGGCGTGGTGACCGGGAGTACGTCCTCGTCGAAGCAGGTGCGCGCGCCGGTGTGGCAGGCGGCACCCGTCTGGTCGACCTTCACCAGGACGGTGTCGGCGTCGCAGTCAAGGGCGACGGACTTCACCCGCTGGATGTGGCCGGAGGTGTCGCCCTTGACCCAGTACTCCTGGCGGCTGCGGGACCAGTAGGTGCAGCGGCCCGTGGTGAGGGTGCGGTGCAGGGCCTCGTCGTCCATCCAGCCGAGCATGAGCACCTCGCCCGTGTCGTACTGCTGGGCGATCGCGGGGAAGAGTCCGTCGGGGCCGCGCTTGATCCGGGCCGCGACGGCCGGGTCGAGAGTGCTGGCGGGCGTGGAGCCGGGCGTGCTGGTCATGCGCCCATTGTGCCGCGCCGGACGGCACGCTCCGGCGTCACGTCCACTGGGCGGACGGAGGGCGGCGGCCGTACGCTGGCGGGCATGTCGACCCATGCGAAGCGTGAACGTCTCCTGCTCGCCGACCTGTTGGAAGCGGCGGGCCCGGAGGCCCGGACCCTGTGCGACGGCTGGAAGACCCGTGACCTGGCCGCCCATGTGGTGGTGCGTGAACGCCGTGCGGACGCGGCGGGCGGGATTCTGATGGGCGCGCTGAAGAACCGGCTGGAGCGGGTGCAGGCGGAATTCGCGGCCAAGCCGTACGAGGAACTGATCCAGCTCATCCGTACGGGTCCTCCTCGCATGTCACCCTTCGGACTGAAGCAGCTGGACGAGGCGGCGAACACCGTCGAGTTCTACATCCACGCGGAGGACGTGCGCCGGGCGCAGCCCGAGTGGTCGCAGCGGGAGCTCGACCCGGTCTTCGCCGATGTGCTGTGGTCACGCACCGAGAAGACGGCCAGGATGCTGGGCCGCCGTGCGCCGGTGGGTCTGGTCCTGCGCAGGCCCGACGGCCAGACCGCGGTGGCGCACCGGGGGACCCCGGTGGTGACGGTCACCGGTGAGCCGGGGGAACTTCTGCTGTTCGCGACGGGGCGGCAGGACGCGGCGCGGGTCGAGCTGGACGGCGACAAGGACGCGCTGGCCCGGCTGCACACCGCCGAGCTGGGGCTCTGAGGCCGGTCGGGGCCGGTGCCGGGGTGTCCGGCGCCGGCCCCGGTCATCGGTCAGGCGTCGCTGCGCGCGCGTGCGCTCCAGCGCGCCCGGTGGCGGTGCCGTTCGTCGGGCGCGCCGCCCGCCGGACGTGACGAGGCGAGCAGGCCGAGGAGGAAGCCCACGGGGATCGTGACGAGGCCGGGGGTCTGGAGCGGGAAGACGTGGAAGTCCCACTCCGGGAAGAGCGCGACGGGCGTCCCGGAGAACGCGGGCGACAGGACCATCAGGATCCCGATCAGCGGCAGCGTCCCGTAGACCGTCCACCGCACCCCGCGGGCGTCGAAGCGCCGGTTGAACAGGGCGTGGAGCAGGACGGGCGGCAGGACCGAGGCGGCGGCCGCGAAGGACAGGGAGAGCAGTACCTGCGGATTGCGGTCGTGGGTGTACGCCGAGAGGAGCACGGCGAGCGCGCCGATGCCGGCGACGGCCCAGCGGGCACGCCTGATCTCCCTGCCGGAGGCCTTGTCCTCGCCCTGCGCACCCGATTTCCGGGTGAAGTCGCGGGCCAGGGAGGAGGCGGCCGCGAGGGTGATCCCGGCGACCGCGGCGAGGGTGGTGGCGAACGCGGCACAGGCGACGAGCGCGAAGAGCGGGCTGTCCCGGGGTCCGGCCGCACCGGGGTCGAGGGCGCCGGTCACCATGAGGAGGGCGGTGCCTCCTGCCGGGTCGGCGGCCTGCAGGAGTTCCCGGCCGATGAGGGCGGAAGCGCCGAGGCCGACGACGACGATGCCGGCGCAGAGCAGGGCCACGGGGGCCACGGCCCAGGCACCGGCCCTGCGGGCGGTCCTGGCGTCACGGATCGGGTGCAGGCGCATCATGATGTGCGGCATGCACGCGGCGCCGAGTACGAGGGTGGCCTGGAAGCCGATGAGGTCGAGCGCGCCGACCAGTCCGTGTCCGAACTGCAGTCCCGGCCGGGAGTACGCGTCTCCGGCCCCGCTGCCGGCCCGCGCCGCGTCGTACAGGGCGAAGGGGGACCAGTCGAAGCGCGCCAGGACGAGTCCGGCGAGCAGGGTGACGGCTCCCAGGACCACGGCCACCTTGAGGATCTGGATGTAGCCGGTGCCGCGCATCCCGCCGAAGGCCGAGTAGCAGACCATCAGCGCGCCGCTGGCGACGGTGCAGCCGGTGAGGGCGCCGTCGGGCAGTCCGAACATGGAGGTCATGACGTGGCCGGCGGTCGTCAGCTGGACGAGGAGCAGCGGCGCCAGCACCACGAGGGTGGCCACGCCGAGCGCGCGGCGTACGGAGCCGTCGCCCAGCCGGTCAGCCAGGAAGTCGCCCAGGGTGAACACGCCCTTGCGGCGCAGGCGTTCGGCGAAGAGCCGCATGACCAGGGCCAGTGAGGCGACCGTGGCCAGGGCGAAGAGGAGGCCGTCGAAGCCGGCGAGCGCCACGGACCCGGTGGTGGACAGCAGGGTGGCGGCGGAGACGTAGTCCCCGGCGATGGCGAGTCCGCCGCCGACGGGGCCGAGGGTGACTCCCCCGGCGTAGAAGTGCTCCGGGTCGTCCTGGTCGGCCGCGGCGAGGCCGCACAGCAGCAGGGACACCGCGACGAAGCCGAGGAAGATGACGACGGCCAGGGACCGGGCGTCGATCGCGCCGCTCACCGGACGCGCTCCGCCGGTACGGCTCTGCAAGGGGCAGCTGAAGACATGCGGGCCATGGCACCAGGGTGGACACGCGCCGCACAGACGGGAGTTGGGGGGCGCGGCATCCGTACAGGGGCGGGGGCCCGGAAGTGTGCGGGCGCACAGTGCGCGGCGGGCGCGGCGACGCGCGGGTCGCGCCCCCGGCCGGCTTCGGCGGTGCGCTCGTGGGCGGCTCACCCGCGGCGCCGGCCGCCCGGAGCGCTGCTCCGGACGGCCGGTGGGCGCTCCCTGACCGCCCGCGCCGGGGACGGACCGTTGGGGCGCCCGGTCACCGCGCCAGCAACCGCCTGGCCGCGAGCGCCAGGGAGATCTCGACCGCGTCCGACGGCCGGGTCAGGCAGCGGCCCGTCAACTGCTCGAAGCGGCGGAGCCTGTTGAGCACGGTGTTGCGGTGGCAGTACAGCTTCGTTCCCGCCCGCTGGGCCGAGCCGTCCGAGTCGAGCCAGGCGGTCAGCGTCTCGATGAGTACGTCGCGGTCGGCCGGGTCGATCCGGTCCAGCGGGCCGAGGACCCGGTCGGCGAGAGCGGTTCCCAGGCCCGGCGAGGTGACGACGAGCGCGGCGGGAAGGTGTTCGTCGAGCAGGACCGTGCCTCCGGAGGCGGGGCAGGCCTTCAGGGCGGTCTCGGCCAGCCTCCGGGCGTCGCCGACCGAGGCGAGGCCGCTGACGACGGAGCTGACGCCGACCCGGGTGCCCGGAGGCGCGGTCAGCTCTTCGGCCAGCAGCGCCAGTTCCCGGCCGGGTGCGCTCCCGTCGCCGGGCGCCGTACCGGCCTCGCCGCCCTGCGGGTCGCACTCCACCGGGGTCAGGGCGCCCAGCGGGAGTACGGCCAGCTCCACGTCGTTCGCCGAGTGCCACAGCACGGGGATCCGCTCGGGCAGGGACACCGGCGGCGGGCCGGCCTCGTGCGGGGTCTTGACGCCGTCGACCGCGAGTACCGCGTACGGCCCGTGGACCGGCAGCCCCAGCGCGGCGGCGGCGTCCGGCAGGTCGGCGATGCGGGCGGTGCCGTCCAGCAGGGCGGCCGTCATCAGGCGCTGCTGGTTCTCGCGGCGCCAGGCCAGGCGGCGTTCGGCCTGCCGGTAGGCCTCGGCGACCACTCCGCAGTGCTCGTCGACGAAGTTCCAAACATCGGCGGCGATGTGGACGAGCAGCGGGGTGTCCTCCGGGTGGCGCCTGGCCGTGTCGTCGACCAGGTCCTGCCAGACCATCGCGCCGCCCATCCGGAAGGCGTGCAGGACCGCGTCGAGGGGGATGCCCTGCTCGGCCCGGCTCTCGCCGATCCAGCGGGAGGTGCGGTGGGCCGCGTCCCGGAACTCCCGCGGCTGGATGAGGGAGGCGACGTTGTTCCGCAGGGAGTGGTGGACCTCCTGCCAGATCTGGGCCGGCTCGGTCTCCAGAGCGGCCCGGTAGGAGGGCTCCTGCTGCCTCAGCGCCTCGACCAGTCGGTCCGCGAGTTCGGGCAGCGACTCCAGGAGCACCCGGGCGGCCCGGTGGAGCACCGCCACGGCCTCGGAGTCGGCCAGCGACCGGATGCGGTAGGGCACCGGTCCCGCGGGGGGTGGTCCGTGCAGCGCTCTGATCCGTGAACGTACGACCTGTGGCATGTCGGCCTCCACCGGGAATCGGCCTGCCGCCGTCCCGCGGCCGGCCCCGGTGCGCGTCCGCCGGCGTTGGGCGGACGCACACCGATCGATCCTGACGGACGCAGAATGGCATACCGCCCGGTCGGTACCTAGAGGTGTGCGCGGTTCTTCTCATCACGGTCCGGCATCGTTGCCGCACTCCGGGTGCGCGAGTCGTGACCCGCGGGTGCCGTGACATCCGCGGGCCGGCGCCAGGCCGGGGCGGCCTCAGCGGTCCAGGAGTCTGGCGAGTTCGGTCCTGGACCGGACACCGAGCGCGGCGAAGACGTTGCGCAGGTGGTGGTCGACGGTCCGCGGGCTCACCGAGAGCCGCACCGCCACCTCCCTGTTGGTGGCCCCCTCGGCCACGCAGCGGGCGATCCGCTGCTGCTGCGGGGTCAGCCCGGCCAGCGGCCCTGGACCGCTCTGGTCCGGTACGTCCACGGCCTCACCGGCGGCCCGCAGTTCCCCGCCCGTCCGCTCGGCCCAGACGCGGGCGGAGCAGCGTTCGAAGGCGACCAGGGCGTCGCGGAGCGGGCCGCGGGCCTCGCGGGTTCGGCGCAGCCGTCGCAGCAGCTGACCGTGGAGCAGCTGGGTGCGGGCACGTTCGAAGTCCCCTCCGGCGCGGTCGTGGTGGGCGAGCGCCTCCTCGTAGCGGGCTCCGGCTTCCCGGGGCGGGGCCAGCAGAGCGCGGCAGCGGGCCAGTTGCGCGGGGACCTGGGGGTCGGTGGTCCGGGCGGTCCACAGAGCGAACTCACGCACGGCGACTTCGAGTTCGGCTGCGGATTCGTCGGCCCGGCCGGAGAGGACCATCGCCTCGACGTAGCAGGGCACGGCGAGCATACGCATGGCGAAGTGCCCCGTGCCGGGGCCCGGTCTGACCAGGGGGCCCAGTCTGGCGGCGGCCTCGCCCGGCCGGCCGGCGGCCAGATCGGCGCGGGCGACCGCCCAGGTGGCGAGCGTGGCCGCCTGGGTGAGGCCGTGCGGCCCGGCTCCGGCGAGAGCGGCGTCGGCGTGGGCGGAGCACGCCTCGGCGGGCCCTTCGACCGACGCGGCCAGCGCGAGGACGGCGTGCAGGTTCGTGGCGGAGTTCTGCTGCCCGGTGCGACGGGCCGCGTGCAGCCCCTCCAGGGCGTGGGTGCGGGCCCTGGCGTGCTGCCCCGCGCGCAGTTCGGCGTAGGCCAGCTGCTCAAGGGCGTGCGGCAACAGGGCCTCCGGGCCCCGGGTGCGTACGGCGGCGAGGGCGCGGGCTCCCGCGCGGCAGGCGGCGTCGACCTCGCCGAGCACCAGAGCCGCGGCGCCCGCCCGCAGGAGTTCGCCGGCTTCCTCGGCGCGCTCCGCGGAGTCCAGGCAGCACCGCAGGAGGGCGTGGCCCCGGTCGGGGTGACCGGCGAGCACCGCGCACATCCCGGCCCGGTACTGCGCCATGGACCGGTCGGTCGCCGCGACGGGGATGCGGTTCATCGCGTCGAGGTAGGCGATCGCATCTCCCATGTCCCATGCCGCCTCGGCGGCTCCGAACAGTGCGTCCAGGGTGAGGGCGGGGTCGTACGGGGCGAGGAGTTCCGCCGCGTTCAGGAGTGCCTCGCGGGCGTCGGCCACCGGCCCGTCGCGCAGGGCGAGCATGCCGCGTACGTAGGGGGCCGTGCCTCCGGCCGGCTGGGGTCCGACGCGGGCGAGCATCGCTCGGGCGCGGCCGGTGTCGCCCGCGAGCCGCGCCTGTTCCGCGGCGGCGGCGAACCGTGCGGCGCGCAGGGCGTCGTCGGTGGAGAGCGCGGCGGCACGGGCGAGAGCGGCGGAGCGTTCGCCGTGCGGCCGGGGCGCGACGGCCGCCGCCTCCAGTTGCCCGGCGAGGGCCGCGTCGGGACCGGTGGCGGCGCAGGCGCGTTGGACGAGGGCGGGCAGCGGCGCGGCACCGGGCCCGGCGAGCAGCCCGGCGAGCAGTTCGTGCACCGCCCTGCGGCGGCCGGGGAGCGCACGGTGCAGGACCGCCCGGCGCAGCAGCGGGTGGCTGAAGTGCACCCGGCTGCCGGCTCGCTGGAGCGCTCCGGCCGTCCCGGCGGGGGCGAACAGCACGCGGTCCAGGTGGGCGGCCGTCAGTCCGGCCCGGCTGCCGGCCCGCAGGAGCAGGGCCGCGTCGGCCCCTGCTCCGTCCGGCTCGTGCTCCTCGGCGGCGGCGGCGAGCAGGAGCAGGGTGCGGGTGTCGTGGGACAGCCCGTCGAGGTGTCCGGCGTGGGCGTCCAGGACGCTCTCGGCGCCGGGCAGGGGGTAGGGCAGCGCGTTGCGTCCGGCGAGCTGACCGGGGGTGAGACGGTCGACGAGTCCGGCCAGCAGCCGCGGGTTCCCGGCGGCCTCGCGCAGCAGTTCGCTGCGGACCACGGGGTCGACCTCAGCGGTCGTCTCGGTGAGCCGGTCCAGGAAGGCGGTGGCCGCGTCGTCGTCGAGCGGTCCGAGGCGCAGCGCGGGCAGCCCGGCGAAGACGGTCTCGTCGGCGGAGCCGATGACGACCGCGACCCGGCTGCCCGCGCCGAGTCTGCGTGCGGCGAAGCCCAGCGCCGCACGGGAGTCGGGGTCCCAGGCGTGCGCGTCGTCCACGCAGACCAGCAGGGGCTGTTCGGCCCCCAGGCCCCGGAGCAGGCCGAGGAGTTCTCCCGGGCTGATGCCGGAGCGCAGGACGGTGTCGGGTGCGAGGGGCAGCGGGCCGGGGGCGGCGCAGAGCAGGGCGTGGAGCCCGCTGTAGGGCAGTCGTTGCTCGGTGGGCGACGCGGCGGCGTACATCACGGGGCCGCCGTGGCCGGCGCGGTAGTGGGCGGCCGCCTGCAGCAGCAGGGCGGTGCGGCCGAGGCCGGGGGGCGCGGTGAGCACGAGGGCTCCGCCGTCACCCGCCCGCAGTCGACTCGACAGGGTGTCCAGGATGGCCAGTTCACCGCTGCGGCCGTACAGCCGGAGCGGACTGTGCACGGTCGTCGATGGGGTCACGCTTTCACGTTACTTCCGCGTAAACAGCGTCGGAAGGCTCGCGTCCGCTCCCGGTTCCCGGACGGCCCCGAGCGGTGCGGGCTCCCAACGCGAGCGCGGACCCGGTGTGCGGGGGCACAGTCCGGGCCCGTTCCCCGGCGGCTGCCCCTAGCGTCGGTGCATGACTCGTGAATTGCGCACACATGACGGTTTGACCCTGCGTTACCGGTTCTGGTCACGCGATCCCGAACCCGCGCTGCCGCCCGTGGTGCTGCTGCACGGATTCGCCGCGGACGCCCGGATGAACTGGGAGGGGCCCGGGATCGTCGAGGCACTCGTGGCACGGGGACGCCGGGTGTACGCGATGGACGCCCGTGGTCACGGCGAGTCGGACCGGCCGCACGACGACACCCTGTACGGCGAGTCCCTGATGGCCCGTGACGTGAGTCTGCTGATCGACCGTATCGGCGCGGACGAGGTGGACGTCGCGGGGTATTCCATGGGCGCCGTGGTGGCGCTCCTCGCCACGGCCCGGGACAGCCGCGTGAGCCGTCTGGTGGCGGGTGGCGTCGGCGCGGGGGCCGTCGAGGTGGGCGGGCTGGACACCCGGGTCATGCCGCCCGAACTGGTGTCGGCGGCGCTGACCGCGAAGGACGCGGCGCACGCGCCGGAGCGGACCCGGGGCTTCAGGATGCTCGCCGACGCGGTCGGCGCCGACCGGCTCGCGCTCGCCGCGCAGATACGGGCGGTGCACCGGGGCGCGTTGCCGCTGGACCGGATACGTGTGCCCACCCTGGTTCTCGCCGGTGCGGAGGATCCCCTGGCCTCGCGGCCGGAGGTGCTCGCGTCGTCGATCGCCGGGGCGGAGCTCGCGGTCCTGCCCGGTGACCATCTGACGGTCGTACGCGATCCCGGGTTCGCCGGGGCGATCTGCTCCTTCCTCGCGCGGGACTGACCGGCCGTTCGACGACGGCGAAGGGGGCCGGACCGCGGTACGCGCGGCCCGGCCCCCGGTGTTCCCCCGTGGTCAGGAGGTGTGCGGGCAGTTGCCCTTGTACTCGGCGATCGTGAGGCTGGCCGACGGCAGCGGGCAGAGGAACTGCTCGTAGCGGGTGTCGTTGTCGATGAAGCGCTTCAGCCAGGAGATGCTGTACTTCGCGATCGTGGTGTTCGACGTGTTCGGGGTGAAGTGGGTGGCCCCGCGCAGCTCCAGGTACGCCTTGTCGAGCGAGCCCGGCAGCGAGTTGTAGAACGGCTTGGAGTGCGTGGCGACGGGGGCGATCGTGTCGCCGTCGGCGCCGATGACGAGGGTCGGGGTCTTGAGCTCGGGCCAGGTCTTGTCGGTGTTCCAGCCGGTCAGCGGGATGGCGGCCTGGAGCGACGGGCGGTCCTTGGCCGCTTCCAGCGTGCCGCCGCCGCCCATCGAGTGGCCCATCACGCCGAGCCGGGAGGCGTCGACCCGGCTGCGCACCGAGCTGTCCTCGGTGAGGTAGTCCAGCGCGGCCAGCAGCTGGTCACCGCGGCTGGCCGGCTGGTCCACCGTGGTGTTGGTGTCGATGGTGAACACCACGAAGCCCTGCGAGGCGAGCCGCTCCCCCAGCCAGGCGATGCTCGACTGGTAGGCGGTGAAGCCGGGCGAGATGACGACGGCGCCGAACGTCCCGTCGGAGGTGGTCGTCGGGTAGTAGATCGTGCCCCCGCCGAAGCCCCGGACCAGGAGCGAGGACACGGAGACGTCCGAGACGGAGTAGGGGCCGCGGAGCGCCTCGATGCTGGAGTTGCTCGGCGCGGGACCGCGCTCGTACGGGTTGGCGGCGGCCTGGGCGCCACCGGGGACGAGGGCGGTGAGCAGACCGGTGGTCGCCGCGGCGGCCACCAGTGCGCCCTTCAGGGTGCGGGAGCGGCTCTTCGACATCCGGTGGCGGCGCGGGGAGGTGTCGCCGGAGGGGAGGTGCTGCTGCACGAGGGAGTCCTCTCGGTATGGCGCACCACACCGCCGGCTCCGGACGGCCCGTCGTCCTGGGGTCCGGGGGGATACCGCGTGGGTGGCGCCGTCATGGGCTGACGGCGCCACTCTGGGGGCTGCGGCCCGGCGCGGACATCGGTGATATCACCGGTCTTCCGCCCCGGCGTTCGCCGCCGGGATCAGCGGACGGGGTGTCCCGCCTCGCGCAGCGCGCCCTTGACCTCGGAGATACGCAGGTCGCCGAAGTGGAAGACGGACGCGGCGAGGACCGCGTCGGCGCCCGCGCCGACGGCGGGCGCGAAGTCCTCGAGCTTGCCCGCGCCGCCGGAGGCGATGACGGGGACCGTGACGTGGGCGCGTACGGCCTCGATCATCTCGGTGTCGTAGCCGTCCTTCGTGCCGTCGGCGTCCATCGAGTTGAGCAGGATCTCACCGGCGCCGAGCTCGGCCGCGCGGTGCGCCCACTCGACGGCGTCGATGCCGGTGCCCTTGCGTCCGCCGTGGGTCGTCACCTCGAAGGTGCCCTCGGGGGTGCGGCGGGCGTCGACGGAGAGCACGAGCACCTGCCGGCCGAACCGTTCGGCGATCTCACGGATCAGGTCGGGGCGGGCGATGGCCGCGGTGTTGACGCCGACCTTGTCGGCGCCCGCCCTCAGCAGCTTGTCGACGTCGTCGGGGGTGCGGACCCCGCCGCCCACGGTGAGCGGGATGAAGACCTGCTCGGCGGTGCGGCGCACCACGTCGTACGTCGTCTCGCGATCGCCGCTGGAGGCGGTGATGTCGAGGAAGGTCAGCTCGTCGGCGCCCTCGGCGTCGTAGAGCTTGGCCATCTCGACGGGGTCGCCGGCGTCGCGGAGGTTCTGGAAGTTGACGCCCTTGACGACACGCCCGTTGTCGACGTCCAGGCAGGGGATGACGCGTACGGCCAGGCTCATCGCTCACCTGCCCGGTAGGCCTCGACCTCGACCTCGACGACGAGGGAGGGGTCGACGAAGCCGGACACGATGATCATCGAGGCCGCGGGGCGGACGTCGTCGAACAGCTCCTTGTGGGCGCGGCCCACCTCGTCGACGTCCCGGGCGTGCGTGATGTACATCCGGGTGCGTACGACGTCCTCGCGGCCGAGGCCCGCCTGCTTCAGCGCGTCGAAGGCGGCCTGGAAGGAGGCGACGGCCTGCTCGTACGGACCGCCCGCCGAGATCTGTCCGTTGACCACGGAGGTGCAGCCGGAGACGAGGACGAGTCCGTTCGGGAGCGCCACGGCCCGGGAATAGCCGAACTTCTCCTCCCAGGGGCCGTCCGAGGAGAGGCGGCGGACGGAGTCGGTCATGCGGCGACCGCCTTGAGGGCCTCCTCGAGGGTGAACGCCTTGGCGTACAGCGCCTTGCCGACGATGGCGCCCTCGACGCCTTCGGGGACGAGGAGCGAGATCGCGCGCAGGTCGTCGAGGGAGGAGACGCCGCCGGAGGCGACGACCGGCCGGTCGGTGGCGGCGCAGACGTCCCGCAGCAGGCCCAGGTTGGGGCCCTCCAGCGTGCCGTCCTTGGCGATGTCGGTGACGACGTAGCGGGCGCAGCCCTCGGAGTCGAGGCGTTCCAGCGTCTCGTAGAGGTCGCCGCCGTCGCGGGTCCAGCCACGGCCGCGCAGCGTCGTGCCCCGGACGTCGAGGCCGACGGCGATCTTGTCGCCGTGCTCGGCGATGACCTTGGCCACCCACTCGGGGGTCTCCAGGGCGGCGGTGCCGAGGTTGACCCGGCGGCAGCCGGTGGCGAGTGCGGCGGCGAGCGACGCGTCGTCACGGATGCCGCCGGAGAGCTCGACCTTGATGTCCATGGCGCCGGCCACCTCGGCGATCAGCGCGCGGTTGTCGCCCGTGCCGAAGGCGGCGTCCAGGTCGACGAGGTGCAGCCACTCGGCGCCGGAGCTCTGCCAGGCGAGGGCGGCTTCGAGCGGGGAGCCGTAGGAGGTCTCGGAGCCGGACTCGCCGTGCACGAGGCGGACGGCCTGTCCGTCCCGGACGTCGACGGCGGGGAGCAGTTCAAGCTTCGGCATTACAGCGTCTCGATCCAGTTGGTCAGCAGCTGGGCGCCGGCATCGCCGGACTTCTCGGGGTGGAACTGGGTGGCCCACAGCGCGCCGTTCTCGACGGCGGCCACGAACCGCTCTCCGTGTGCGGCCCAGGTGACCCTGGGGGCACGGATCTTGGCGTTGGTCACTTCGAGGGACCAGTCGTGCACCGCGTAGGAGTGCACGAAGTAGTACCGGGCCTCGGGGTCCAGGCCCGCGAAGAGCTGGGATCCCTCGGGGGCTTCGACGGTGTTCCAGCCCATGTGCGGGACGACGTCGGCCTTCAGCGGTCCGACGGTGCCGGGCCACTCGTCGAGGCCCGCCGTCTCGACGCCGTGCTCGATGCCGCGCTCGAACAGGATCTGCATCCCGACGCAGATGCCCATGACGGGACGGCCGCCGGAGAGCCGGCGGCCGATGATCCACTCGCCGCGCGCCTGCTTCAGACCCGCCATGCACGCGGCGAAGGCGCCGACGCCGGGGACGAGCAGTCCGTCGGCGTTCATCGCGGTGTCGAAGTCGCGGGTGATCTCCACGTCGGCGCCGACGTGGGCCAGGGCCCGCTCGGCGGAACGCACGTTGCCGAAGCCGTAGTCGAAGACGACGACCTTCTTCTTGTCAGTCACGGATTCCTCAGTCCCAGAGTCCCTGGATCCGCATGACGCCCGCCACCAGGCACATCACGGAGCCGATCCCGAGGAGCACGACGACGCCCTTGGGCATGCCCTGCTTCCAGAAGGAGTAGACCCCGCCGGCCAGGAAGAGGCCGACGAGGATCAGAACGGTGTTGAGGCCGGTCACAGGGCGCCCTTCGTGGAGGGGAGGATGCCGGCCGCGCGCGGGTCGTGCTCACTGGCGTACCGCAGGGCGCGGGCCAGCGCCTTGAACTGGCACTCCACGATGTGGTGGGCGTTGCGCCCGTACGGGACGTGGACGTGCAGGGCGATCTGCGCCTGGGCGACGAAGGACTCCAGGATGTGCCGGGTCATCGTGGTGTCGTACTCGCCGATCATCGGCGCCATCTTCTCCGGCTCGGTGTGCACCAGGTAGGGGCGGCCGGAGAGGTCGACGGTGACCTGGGCGAGCGACTCGTCCAGCGGGACGGTGCAGTTGCCGAAGCGGTAGATCCCGACCTTGTCGCCGAGCGCCTGCTTGAAGGCGGCACCGAGCGCGAGGGCGGTGTCCTCGATGGTGTGGTGGCTGTCGATGTGCAGGTCGCCCTCGGTCTTGACCGTGAGGTCGAAGAGCCCGTGGCGGCCGAGCTGGTCGAGCATGTGGTCGTAGAAGCCGACCCCGGTGGAGACGTCGACCTTGCCGGTGCCGTCGAGGTTGATCTCGACGAGCACGGACGTTTCCTTCGTGGTGCGTTCCACGCGGCCTACGCGGGGGCTCATGCGTCGTGCTCCTTCTTGAGTTCGCGTACCGCATCGAGGAACGCGTCGTTCTCTTCCGGGGTTCCCGCGGAGACCCGCAGCCATCCCGGTACGCCGTTGTCACGGACCAGGACGCCCTGGTCGAGGATCTGCTGCCAGGCGGCGTGGCTGTCGGCGAAGCGGCCGAACTGGACGAAGTTGGCGTCCGAGTCGGTCACGGCGAAGCCGAGCTCCCGCAGCCCGTCGACCAGCCGGTCGCGCTCGCTCTTGAGCTGGGCGACGTATCCGAGCAGCGTATCGGTGTGCTCCAGGGCGGCGAGCGCGGTGGCCTGGGTGACGGAGGACAGGTGGTACGGCAGGCGCACCAGCTGGACCGCGTCCACGACCGCGGCGGCCGCCGCGAGGTAGCCCAGGCGCAGTCCGGCCGCGCCGAAGGCCTTGGACATGGTGCGGGAGAGCACCAGGTGGGGGCGGCCCTTGATGAGAGGGAGCAGCGAGGGGTGGTGGCTGAACTCGCCGTACGCCTCGTCGACGACGACCATCGAGGGCCGGGCGGCCTGGGCGGCGTCGTACAGCGCGACGACGGTCCCGGCGTCGACGGCGGTGCCGGTGGGGTTGTTCGGCGAGGTGATGAAGACGACCTCGGGCCGGTGCTCGGCGATGGCCTTCTTCGCCGCCTCCACGTCGATGGTGAAGTCCTCGTTGCGGGGCCCGGAGATCCAGCCGGTTCCGGTGCCGCGCGCGATGAGGGCGTGCATGGAGTACGAGGGCTCGAAGCCGATCGCGGTCCGCCCGGGTCCGCCGAAGGTCTGCAGCAGTTGCTGGAGGACCTCGTTGGATCCGTTGGCCGCCCAGACCTGGGCGGCGGAGACCTCGTGCCCGGCGGTGCGGGTGAGGTAGCGGGCGAGCTCGGTGCGGAGCTCGACGGCGTCGCGGTCGGGGTAGCGGTTGAGGTCGCGTGCGGCCTCGCGGACCCGTTCGGCGATGCGCTCGACGAGCGCGTCGGGCAGCGGGTACGGGTTCTCGTTGGTGTTCAGCCGGACCGGTACGTCGAGCTGGGGCGCCCCGTACGGGGACTGGCCGCGCAGTTCGTCGCGGATCGGGAGCGCGTCCCACGCGTTCAGGGGGGTGCTGCTGTTCGTCACGCCTGCGGAACCTTCCAGCCGAACCTTGCCTTGAGTGCGGCGCCGTGGGCGGGGAGGTCCTCCGCCTCGGCGAGGGTCACCACGTGGTGGGTGACCTCGGCCAGCGCGTCACGGGTGTAGTCGACGATGTGGATGCCGCGCAGGAAGGACTGGACGGACAGGCCCGAGGAGTGGCAGGCGCATCCGCCGGTGGGCAGGACGTGGTTGGAGCCCGCGCAGTAGTCGCCGAGGGAGACGGGCGACCATGGGCCGACGAAGATCGCGCCGGCGTTGCGGACGCGGCCGGCGACCGCGGCGGCGTTCTCCGTCTGGATCTCCAGGTGTTCGGCGCCGTACGCATCGACGACCTTGAGGCCGTCCTCGATCGAGGAGACGAGGACGATCGCGGACTGGCGGCCGGCCAGCGCGGGCTCGATGCGCTCCTCGATGTGCTTGGTCGCGGCGACCTGGGGCTTCAGCTCGGCCTCGGTGGCGGCGGCGAGCTCCTCGGAGTCGGTGACCAGGACGGCTGCGGCCATCGGGTCGTGCTCCGCCTGGCTGATCAGGTCGGCGGCGACGTGCACGGGGTCGGCGCTCGCGTCGGCGAGGATCGCGATCTCGGTCGGGCCGGCCTCGGCGTCGATGCCGATGCGGCCCTTGAGGAGGCGCTTGGCGGCGGCGACGTAGATGTTGCCGGGGCCGGTGACCAGGTTGACCGGGGAGCAGTCCTCGGTGCCGTACGCGAACATCGCGACGGCCTGGGCACCGCCGGCCGCGTAGACCTCGTCGACGCCGAGGAGGGCGCAGGCGGCGAGGATCGTGGGGTGCGGCAGTCCGCCGAAGTCCTTCTGCGGCGGTGAGGCGACGGCGAGGCCCTCGACGCCGGCCTCCTGGGCCGGGACGACGTTCATCACGACGGAGGACGGGTAGACGGCGCGGCCGCCGGGGACGTAGAGCCCGACACGCTCGACGGGGACCCACTTCTCGGTGACGGTGCCGCCGGGGACGACCTGGGTGGTGTGCGTGGTGCGGCGCTGCTCGCGGTGGACGAGCCGGGCGCGGCGGATCGACTCCTCCAGGGCGGCGCGGACGGCGGGGTCGAGGCTCTCCAGGGCTCCGCTGATCGCCTCGGCGGGGACCCGGACCGATTCGAGCCGTACGCCGTCCAGCTTCTCCCCCCACTCGATCACTGCCGTCGAGCCACGATGGCGTACGTCCTCGCAGATGGGCCGCACCGTCTCCAGGGCGGCTTCCACGTCGAACTCGGCACGGGGCAGCAGGTCGCGCAGGTCGCCGCCCTCGGGAAGGGCGGTGCCGCGCAGATCGATTCGAGAGATCACACCGCAATTCTCTCAGACCGGTTCCGGCGTCCGGTCGCCCGTATCACTGGCTGATACATGTCCCGGCTGTCACTGCTGACCGTTAGCGTTCACGTCGTCACACAGAGGGAATGAAACGGGTGGACGGGGCGCGGCACGGGCCGCGCGGGGCGGAGGTGCGGCGGTGACCGAACCGCAGGACGGCGAGATCCCGGACGGGCTCAGCGCGGCGGAGCTGGGCATGTGGCAGTCGTTCCGCAACGGCACCACCTACGACCTCCGGTCGCACGACGCGGGACGCGACGATCCGTTCGCCCCGCACATCTGGGGTCCGGAGCGCAGCGTGGGCGCCCGGACGGTGGCGCGGCTGCTGCTGAGCGGGCCGTCGGCGCGGCCAGGCCGGGTGGCCGCCCTGAAGCTCCGGGGCGTCCGCATCACGGGGAAGCTGGATCTGGCGGGGGGCCGTGTCTCGCCGTACGTCGAGCTGACGGGGTGCCGCTTCGAGCAGGAGGTGGTGCTGCCCGAGTGTCATTTCACGACGTTGCGCATGGTGGGCTGCGCGGTGCCGAGGCTGGACGCGGCCCGGCTGCACACGGAGGGTGATCTCCATCTGCCGAGGTGCCGCGTGGAGCGGGGTATCCGGCTGACGGACGCGCAGATCGGCACGGACCTGCTGATCAACCAGATCCGGGTCGGGCCGGACCGGCGTGGCCGCTCGTTCGTCGGCGACGGGATGTCGGTGGCGCAGGACCTCCAGGCCGAGATGATCGAGACGCGCGGCGAGCTCAGTCTTCGCGGGGCGACGGTGGGCGGTTCGCTGAGCCTGCGCGGCAGCCGGCTGCGGGCGTCGGACGGCCGCCGGGCGCTGAACGCCCCGCAGCTGAGCGTGGAGCGCACGCTGTACATGACGGAGGCGTGGGTCAGTGTCGAGACGGGGAACCAGGGCACCACTCCCCCGTACGGCATCGCGCGCGGCGGCGGTCCGGCGCGTGGGACGCGCGCCCAGTTCTTCGAGTGCCGCGGCGCAGCGCGGCTGGACGACGGGCGCTTCGGGGACGCGGTGGACCTCCACAGCGCCCGTTTCACGCTGACCGGCGGCGAGGAGCTGTCGCTGCGCAGGATCGTCACCCCCGAGCTGCGGTTCAACCTGGAGCGCCCCCGCGAGGGCCGAGTCGTGCTGAACGGCGCGAAGGTCGTCACGCTGATCGACGTGGCCGCCAGCTGGCCGGGCCCGGGCGGCCTGGCCATGGGCGGGTTCGTGTACGAGAACCTCGTCCCGTACGGCCACTTCCCGCTCTCGAGGCGCCTGGAGTGGGTGCTGGCCGCGACACCGGAGTACGTGCCGGAGCCGTACGAGCGCCTGGCCACGGTGCTCCGCAGCTGCGGGGAGGACGCGGACGCCCGGGAGGTGCTGCTGGCCAAGCAGCGCAGGCGCCGCGAGACGCTGCCGCTCGCGGGCCGGATCTGGGGCCACCTGCAGGACCTGACGGTGGCGTACGGCTACCGCCCCGGGCGTGCCCTGGTCTGGATGGCGGTGCTCTGGGCCGCGGGGGCGGTGGCCTTCTCGCAGTACCGCCCCGAGTCGCTCAAGGGGAGCGAGCATCCCGAGTGGAATCCCGCGCTGTACTCCCTGGACCTCCTGGTGCCGGTGATCGACCTCGGACAGGACGGCTACTGGCTCCTGGAGGGCGGATGGCAGTGGGCGGCCGCGGCCCTGGTGCTGCTGGGGTGGATATTGGCCACGACGGTCGCGGCGGGCGCGTCCCGGCTGCTGCGGCGCGGATGACGGAAAGGGGCGGAGCCGGCCCGCCGCATCCCTGACAGGTCGGCGTCCGCGGGGGCCACCGGCACCTGGCGGGCCGGGCGGCGTCGATTACCGGAAAGGCGGAATCAAGCCATCGGCACTCCCCTCCTTTGCCTTTTCTTGACTCGCCCCAGGGCAACCCTCCGACTCGGCACAGAAGCTTCACAAGCCGCCTCTGGCGCCGCCCCCACCTGGGCTTTTCAATGGTCTGCACCATGGCTTTCCTCCGCGCACTGCTGACCACCGCGCGTTCCCGTCACGCCCCCGGGCAGACGGCCGGCCACACGGATCTGCCGGCGGACGACGCGGTGATGCTCGACGCCCCCGACGACCGGCTCTCACCCGCGCTGGTGGCCGCGGCGCTGGGGGACTTCGAGCCCGCGGCCAAGCTCCTCGCCACCACCAGGGACGCGGGCGACTGGGAGTTCCGCGACCGCACCCTGGCCCGCCTCGTCACCTTCGCCCGCAGCCGTGACGACTGGCTCACCGGCTGGCTGGCCTCCGCGCCCCGGGACCCCGACGCCCTGCTGGTGAAGGCCTCGCTCGCGGTACGCCGGGCCTGGGACTCCCCCGCCCACGCCGAGCTGCTGCGCGAGGTGGGCCCGCTGATCACCGCGGCGGCGGACGCCGAGCCACGCGACCCGGTGCCGTGGCGTCTGGCGCTCGACCACGCCCGGGGCACCCACGCGCCGCACACGGTCTTCGAGTCGCTGTGGGAGCAGGCCGTGCGCCGGGCCCCGCACCACTACGGCAGCCATGTCTCCGCACTGCGCTACCTCTCGGCCGAGTGGTACGGCTCCCACCGCGAGTGCTTCGACTTCGCCGAGCGGGCGGCCGAGGACGCCGCGGGCGACTCCCTGGTCCAGGCGCTTCCCGTCCGGGCGGCCTACGCACTGCTGCGGGACGAGAAGGCGGCGGCCCGGGCGACCTCCGTGCAGCAGGACCGGGTGGACGCCGCCGCCGATCTCGCGATCGGCTTCTCCGCCCGCTTCCCGGTGGCCGATCCCTGGCCGGCGGAGGTACGGAACCTCCTGGCCTGCGTCCTGGTGGCCAGGGGCCGCACGGACGAGGCGATGGAGGAGTTCCGGCGGATCGGACCGTACGCGACCTCCTTCCCCTGGGCGGGGATGACCGGCGAGGCGCTCGGAGGGTTCCTCGCCGCGCGGGCGGATGTCCGGGCCCGGGTCGCCTCGGCCACCGCTGTGCGCGGGAGGCCGGAGCACAGCGGCCGCCGCGGCCATTAGGCTTGGCGGCTGTGACCACCGCTCGCCTGCCCCTCTTCCCGCTGAACGCGGTGCTGTTCCCCGGCCTCGTGCTGCCGCTCAACGTCTTCGAGGAGCGTTATCGCGCCATGATGCGCGAGTTGCTGAAGATCGACGAGGACGAACCGCGCCGCTTCGTGGTGGTCGCGATCCGCGACGGCCGCGAGACCGCCCCGACGGCGACCGGGATGCCGGACACCGCGGCCACCGCTCCCCCCGTGGAGCGGGCACCGGCCGACGGCTTCGGCCCCGATCCCATCCAGACCTTCCACCGTGTCGGCTGTGTCGCCGACGCGGCCAAGATCCGTGAGCGCGCCGACGGCAGTTACGAGGTGCTGGCGACCGGAACCACCCGGGTCAGGCTGCTCTCCGTCGACGCGAGCGGCCCCTTCCTGACGGCCGAGGTCGAGGATCTGCCCGAGAATCCCGGCGCCGAGGAGGACGACACGCCCACCGACGAGGCCGGCGCCCTCGCGGAGGGTGTCCTGCGGGCGTTCCGCAGCTACCAGAAGCGGCTCGCGGGAGCCAGCGAGCGCTCGCTGACGACCGGTGCGGACCTCCCCGACGATCCGTCCGTCGTCTCGTACCTGGTGGCCGCCGCGGCCGTGCTGGACGTCCCCACCAAGCAGCGGCTGCTCCAGGCCCCGGACACCGCGACCCGGCTGCGGGAGGAGCTGGCGCTCCTGCGTAAGGAGACGGCCGTCATCCGGCACCTGCCGTCGCTCCCGGCGGCCGATCTGACCCGCGATCCCACGCACCCCAACTGAACCGAGGGACCTGCCCGGTGGCGAAGAAGTCCAGGAAACAGCAGCCCGGCGGAACCCCGGCCACGGTCGCGCTGACCGCGGCCGGGACCGAGTTCACCGTCCACGCCTACGACCACGACCCGGCGTCCCCGTCCTACGGCGACGAGGCGGCCCAGGCGCTCGGGGTCTCCCCGGACCGGGTTTTCAAGACGCTGGTCGCCGACGTCGACGGCGAGCTGGTCGTCGCCGTGGTGCCCGTCGCCGGGTCGCTGGACCTGAAGGCCCTGGCCTCGGCGGTGGGCGGCAAGCGGGCGGCCATGGCGGACCCCGCCGCGGCCGAACGGACCACGGGATACGTACGGGGCGGGATCTCCCCCCTCGGCCAGCGCAAACGCCTGCGCACGGTGCTGGACGAGTCGGCGGGGTCGCACCCGACGGTGTGCGTCTCGGCGGGACGCCGGGGCCTGGAGGTCGAACTCTCGCCGGCCGATCTCGCCGCCCTGACCGGGGCGTCCCTCGCCCCGATCGGCCGCGGCTGAGAGGGCCCTGCCCGCCGCCGGACCGCGGTCAGGGCCCGGGACGGCGGTCGGCGCCAGGTCTCAGGAGTTTCCCTCGGCGCGCTTGTCCGGCCACTGCTGGTACGGCGTGGCGCCCCCGGCCCCCGGGGTCTGCTCCCCAGCGGCGTACGGCATCCCCTGGGCGACGTCCCACTCGGGCTCGGGGTCCCGCGGCCCGAACAGTGCGGTCAGGCCGAGGTGGGCGATCATCGCCGCGACGGGCCAGGCGAGGACCGCCGCCCCCACGGCATGCAGTTCGAGCGGCGCGTCGAAGGTGACGCCCTTGCCGACCTCCTTGGCGTGGGCCACCACGTCGGAGGTGGGACCGAACCAGGTGCCGATCCCCCAGGCGAGCAGCGAGCCGAGGAGGCCGCCGAGGGCGAGCCCGACCACCAGCGGAATGCCGCCGCGCCTGCGGAAGAGGAAGACCGCGGCGCCGGTGACCAGACCGAAGGCCAGTCCGAGGAGGACGAAGGTGCCGTCGGCGCCGATGGCCTCCTCGGACTCGCTGTTCTTCAGGAAGACGGCGGTGTCGTCGGAGACAAGCGGCACCCGCGGCGCCAGCCAGAGCCAGAGCAGCCCGAGGGCGAGACCCGCCACGGTCAGCACCGCGGCGATCACCGCGCCCTGTCTGATCTCCGTGCGCCGCTCGTCGCCCGGCTGCTCTCCGGGCACGGCGTGCGATCCGGACGGCGTGGCCTGCCACGGGTCGTTCGGCTGGGGCTGGTGCGGCGGCGTCAACGGTGCGGTCACGGTGCCATCGTGCCAGGCGCCGGAAGGCACCGCTTCACCGGACCGCCGCGCGGCGGTAGGCCCAGGTGGCCACAGCCAGCGAGAGCACGCCGACAGCGGCGCAGACCGCGAGGTCCAGCGCCACGACCGCCCAGTCGGGGTGGGCGTCGAAGGACCGGGACAGCGCCTCGACCCCGTACGTGGAGGGCAGCAGATCGCGCGCCCACCCCACGGGCCCCGGCAGCCGCTCGGCGGGCAGCACGCCCAGCAGCAGGGCGGCGGACATGCCCAGCTGTCCGAGCAGCGTCGCCAGTTCCTGCCGGGGGGCCAGCAGCCCGAGTGCGGCGCCCAGCCCGGACAGCGCGGCCCCCGACAACGGGATGACCGCGACGAGGACCCACAGGTGTGTCATGGGCAGCCCGAACAGCGCGCTCCCCGCGACCGCCGTGACGATCGTGCCGGGCACGGTGAAGGACGCATACGCCCCGGCCGCCCCCAGTACCACCGCGGCAGGGGGCACCGGCAGGGTTGCGTAGTGGTCGAGTCCGCCGCCGGCGCGGAGCTGCCCGAAGTACTGGGCGAGCAGGTTGAGGGCGACGAAGGCCACGACCAGCACGCTGGACCCGGCCACGACGGCCCGTGCCTCGGCGCCGCCGTCGACGACCCCGCGCATCAGGACCATGATCCCGACCGACTGGAAGGTCGCCACGAAGAGCAGCGGGATGCGGGCGACCCTCGCCCGTGACAGCTGCGCCCGGTAGACGGCGGCCAGCGAAGGCAGCAGTCCGGCGCGCGGTGCCAGGTCGGCCGGGGCCGTGCGGGCGGACGGGCCGCCGGGGACGGCGGAGGTCCGCGCCTTCGTCTCGGACACCTGCACGACCTCCGTGGGAACGATGCTCGTCACCTTGCGACGCTCCCGTCCGACTCCGGAACGAATTCCGACACCTTCACCGTCCTGATCACGCCTTCACCAGCCCCTCGGTAGCCCTCGCGGCGTCCCCGCCGAGGGCGAGGTAGACGTCCTCGAGGCTGGGCGTGGCCAGCGTGAAGTCGTCGAGCGAGGAGAACGCCGCCCCGCCGGTCACCGCGGCGACCGCGGCGCGTGCCTCGTCGGGGCCGAGACGCAG
The DNA here is from genome assembly GCF_043199535.1 of Streptomyces sp. NPDC048590. NCBI lineage: Bacteria > Bacillati > Actinomycetota > Actinomycetes > Kitasatosporales > Streptomycetaceae > Streptomyces > Streptomyces sp. NPDC048590. Next base: position 298,638 of record NZ_JBICWC010000009.1, read on the forward strand.
CACCCAGGTACGTCCCGACTCCTGCGCCGATCCGCGGAGGGCCGCCACCTCCGGGACCTCCAGCGGGGCGCGCTCGCGCCAGACCAGCTCGACCCTGACCTCACCGGCCACCCGCTCCTTGAGCCCGGCCGGGGTGTCGCAGGCGATCACGGCGCCGCGCTCCATGACCGCGACGCGGTCCAGGACCGTCTCGGCCTCGATGACGTTGTGAGTGACGAGCAGCACGGTCGTACCGTGCTCGGCCCGGCGCCGGTCGACGGCGGACCAGACGGAGCGCCGGGCGACGGGGTCCATGCCGGTCGTCGGCTCGTCCAGCACCAGGAGGGGGCGTTCGCCCACCAGCGCCGCGGCGAAGCAGGCGAGCCGGCGCTGTCCGCCGGACAGCTTCTTGATAGGACGCCCGGCGAGCTCGGTGAGCCCGAGCTCCTCCAGCACCGCGTCACGCGCGGCCCGCGCCTGCCGTACCGGAAGGCCCCGCAGCCGGCCGGTGGTCTCGGCGGCGAGGGACACGGTCAGCTCGTCGAGGGCGGTGGACTCCTGCCCGAGGTAGCCGATGAGCCGGGACGCGCGCTCGGGGTGGCGCACGAGGTCGTGTCCCAGCACCTCGACGCTCCCGGAGTCGGGGCGCATCAGTCCGGTCAGCTGGCGTACGAGCGTGGACTTGCCCGCTCCGTTGGGGCCGAGCAGGCCGAAGATCTCCCCGCGCCGGACATCGAGGCGGACCCCGTCGGTGGCACGCACCTCGGGAGTGGCCGCGCGGCCGCGTCGGCCGCGGACGGCGGGGTAGGTCTTGACCAGGTCACGCACCGCGCACACGGTCCCGGTCCGTGCCTGTGCCGTGCCCGCAGCCTGTGCTGTGCCCGTACTCACGAGGTATGAGACTACGGGGTCGGATGCCCCGTATTGCGCCCGGGGCCGGGCAGTGCCGCCCCGCTCACTCCCCGGAGGGCACGTGCTCGGCTGCCGCGCGTACGTCGACCTCCCGCCAGAACCCCGCCCTGATGGCATAGCGGTCGTGCTCGTCGATCTGGTCGTCCTTGTGCGCGAGCAGACCGAAGCGCGCGGCGTACCTCAGGAGTTCACCGTCGATGCGGTGCGGGATCCGGGGGTACATGGTGGACAGCTTCTGCAGGTGGACGGTCTCCGGGAGGCGTTCCATCCACCGCCGGGCGAAGACCTGGCCGACCTCGAAGGGGTCGCCGCCGACGGTCGTGATGTCCTCCTCCCTGTCCGCCCAGCGCTGTTCCGCACTGGTGAGCTGCGCCAGGGTGGGCAGGGAGGCGGTCTCCGCCGGCTCCCCGAGGGGGCCACCGCGTTCCACCCAGCCCTTGTCGGAGGACCAGCGCAGCGTCGCGTTGGCGGCGGGCGGCTGGGGGGCGTGCTGGGCGGCGCGGTCGCCGGGGGCGCGCAGGCTCGCCAGGTCCTTGGGCGTCGGTACGCCCTTGTGCCCGGGCGCCGGCTGCGGGTGCGGGTGCGGGTGCGGGGTCTCCTCGGCGGGCGGTGCGGCGGCGGTGCCGTTGCGGGCGGCGGCCTGGGCCTCGGAGGCCCGTTCCGCGGAGGCGGCGAGCGCGGCCTCGGGCAGGGGGGCGGAGAGGATCGCGGCGATCTCGGGCCGGGTGACGGGCGCGGGCGCGCACACCCCGCCGGTCTCCTTGGCGCGTACGGCCTTGGTGATCCAGGCCCGGTCCAGGACGCGCCGTTCGTCGGCCTCGGCGACCAGGTCCTCGGACTGGTTGTAGTCGCCGTCGGCGGCCTGCACGGCCCAGAGATGGACCGCGACGCCGTGCTCCTTGGCGGACATCAGGCCGGGCAGCAGATCGCCGTCGCCGGTCACGAGCACCACGTCGGAGCAGGCGCGGTTCCTGGCCAGCTCGGTCAGTTCCGCGTGCATCGCGGCGTCGACGCCCTTCTGGGCCCATCGTCCGTCACTGCGGGTGAGGGCCCCGAGCCGGACGGTCACCCTGGGCATGACCCGGAGCCTGCGGTGTTCCGGCTGGGGCACGCGGTCGGGGGCGCCGTCGAACCAGTAGATGCGCAGCAGCGGCTGCTGGGTGTCGGCCTCGGCGCGTTCGCGCAGGCCCTGGATCAGGGCCGCGTGGTCGACGGTGATGCGGGAACGGGCGGGCTCTCCGGCCAGCAGGCTCGCGGCTGCGCCCAGCAGGTAGCCGGCGTCCACCAGGACGACGCAACGGTCCACGCGTTCCACCCTCTTCCAGTTCCGGGAGCGGATCGACGGATCCGGACATGGGGGTGGGTCCGCCGACTCGCTTACTCAGGGTTTCCTTCGAGTCTGCCCGACGGCAACGGCGTTAAGGTCCGGAACTCGATCATCGGCGTGGCGGATCCGGAAGCGGCGCATGATACCTCGCCTACTACGCTCGGTAATGATCCAACATGCGGCCTATGCGGTGATATGTGAGTCTGACAGCGGTTCTGGACCCCAGATCTCCCCCAGGAGGCATGACGATGGCGAAGAACAAGAACCGCAAGCAGGGCAGCCAGCGCGACCGCGCGACCGCCGCGGAGCGTGGCACCGAGGACGCGAAGTCGGCGGCGTACGAGTCGCAGACCCAGGCGCAGTCGCAGGCGCAGGGCAGCCCGGCGGACGTGGCGCGCAAGCACCAGAAGCGCTTCGGCCACAACTGACGGTTCGCGGGCCTCACAGGCCGACAGGGGCGCCCCGCCACATGGCGGGGCGCCCCTGTCGTGGGTGCGGGTGCCGGGCCTCAGCCGGCCAGGCAGGAGGGGCCGAGGAGGACCTTCAGGTCGCCGAAGAGGGCGGGGTCCGGCTTGACGCGGTGCCGGTCGAGACGGAGCACGGTGGTCTTGCGGGGGCCCTGGAGCCTGATGCGTACCTCGGTGTCGCCCCGGTGGTTGCTGAGGACCTCACCGAGCCGGCTGACCATGGGCGGGGTGACCCTCACGGTGGGGATGGTCAGGACGACGGGCGCGTTGGACCCGGCGTTGGAGATGTCGGGCACCTGCATCTCCATGGCGACCAGGCGGGGTACGTCCTCGCGCTTGTCGAGGCGCCCCTTGACGAAGACGACGGTGTCCTCGACGAGCTGGGTGGAGACCAGCTGGTAGGTCGCGGGGAAGAACATGCACTCGATGGAGCCGGCGAGGTCCTCCACGGTCGCGATGGCCCAGGCGTTGCCCTGCTTGGTCATCTTGCGCTGGAGGCCGGAGATGATGCCGCCCACGGTGACGATCGCGCCGTCGGAGTGCTCACCGCCGGTGAGCTGGGAGATCGCGGCGTCCGACTTGTCGGACAGGACGTGCTCCAGCCCGAAGAGCGGGTGGTCGGAGACGTAGAGGCCGAGCATCTCGCGCTCCTGGGCGAGCAGGTAGGACTTCTCCCACTCGATGTCGGAGAACTCCACGTCGAGGCCGAAGCCCGGCTCGTCGCTCGCCTCGTCGCCCATGCCGCCGAAGAGGTCGAACTGTCCCTCGGCCTCCTTGCGCTTCACCTGCACCACGTTGTCGATCATGGGTTCGTGGTGGGCGACCAGCCCCTTGCGGGTGTGGCCCATCTCGTCGAAGGCGCCGGCCTTGATGAGCGACTCGATCGTCCGCTTGTTGCAGACGACCGCCTCGACCTTGTCGAGGAAGTCGGGGAACGTGGAGTACTTCCCCTTGGCCTTGCGGCACCTGATGATCGAGTCGACGACGTTCTGCCCGACGTTGCGGACGGCGGTCAGCCCGAAGAGGATCACGTCGTCGCCCTGGGCGGCGAAGTTCGGCTCGGACTCGTTGACGTTCGGCGGGAGCACCTTGATGCCCATGCGCCGGCACTCGTTGAGGTAGACGGCCGACTTGTCCTTGTCGTCCTTGACGGAGGTCAGCAGGGCCGCCATGTACTCGGCGGGGTAGTTCGCCTTGAGGTAGGCGGTCCAGTAGGTGACCAGGCCGTACGCGGAGGAGTGCGCCTTGTTGAAGGCGTATCCGGCGAAGGGGACCAGGACGTCCCAGAGTGCCTGGATCGCCGCGTCGGAGAAGCCGTTCTTCTTGGCCCCGGCCTGGAAGAGCACGAAGTTCTTCGCGAGCTCCTCGGGCTTCTTCTTGCCCATCACACGGCGCAGGATGTCGGCCTCGCCGAGCGAGTACCCGGCGATGATCTGGGCGGCCTTCTGGACCTGCTCCTGGTAGACGATGAGGCCGTAGGTGAGGCCGAGCGTCTCCTTGAGGGGCTCCTCCAGCTCCGGGTGGATCGGGGTGATCTCCTGGCGGCCGTTCTTGCGCTCGGCGTAGTTCGTGTGCGAGTTCATTCCCATCGGGCCCGGCCGGTAGAGGGCCGAGACGGCGGAGATGTCCTCGAAGTTGTCGGGCTGCATCTGGCGCAGCAGGGAGCGCATGGGACCGCCGTCGAACTGGAAGACGCCGAGCGTGTCACCGCGGCAGAGCAGTTCGTACGTCTTGGGGTCGTCCAGCGGCAGGGCGAGCATCTCCAGGTCGATGCCCTTGTTGGCCTTCACCATCTTGATGGCGTCGTCCATGATCGTCAGGTTGCGCAGGCCGAGGAAGTCCATCTTCAGCAGGCCGAGCGACTCGCACTGGGGGTAGTCCCACTGCGTGATGGTGACGCCGTCGGTGTGCCGGACCCAGACGGGCGCGTGGTCGACGATGGGTTCGCTGGACATGATCACGCCGGCCGCGTGCACACCCATCTGCCGGACGAGGCCCTCGACGCCCTTGGCGGTGTCGATGACCTTCTGGACGTCCGGCTCGTTCTCGTACATGCCCCGGATCTCGCCGGCCTCGCTGTAGCGCGGGTGCTTGGGGTCGGTGATGCCGCTGAGGTCGATGCCCTTGCCGAGGACGTCGGCGGGCATGGCCTTGGTGAGGCGGTCGCCCATCGCGTAGGGGTAGCCCAGGACGCGCGCGGAGTCCTTGATCGCGTTCTTGGCCTTGATCTTTCCGTACGTGCCGATCATGGCGACCTTGTCGGCGCCGTACTTCTCGGTGACGTACCTGATCACCTCGACGCGCCTGCGCTCGTCGAAGTCGATGTCGACATCGGGCATGGAGACGCGCTCGGGGTTGAGGAAGCGCTCGAAGATCAGCCCGTGGGTGATCGGGTCGAGGTCGGTGATGCCCATGGCGTACGCGACGATCGATCCGGCCGCGGAGCCTCGGCCGGGGCCGACCGCGATGCCGTTGTTCTTGGCCCACATGATGAAGTCGGCGACGACGAGGAAGTACCCCGGGAACCCCATCTGGATGATGATGTCCATCTCGTACTCGGCCTGCTTCTGCCGGTCCTCGGGGACGCCGTCCGGGTAGCGGCGGCCCATGCCGACCCGGACCTCCTCCTGGAACCACGTGACCTCGGTGAAGCCGTCCGGGATCTCGAACTTCGGCATCAGGTCGCGCTTCTCGAACATGCCGGTGGTGTCGATCTGCTGCGCGACCAGGAGGGTGTTCGCGCACCCCTCCTGCCAGGCGTCCGAGGAGTCGACGGCGTACATCTCGTCCGTCGTCTTGAGGTAGTAGCCGGTGCCGTCGAAGCGGAAGCGGTCCGGGTCGGAGAGGTTCTTGCCGGTCTGGATGCAGAGCAGCGCGTCGTGCGCGGTCGCCTCGTGGGCGTAGGTGTAGTGCGAGTCGTTGGTGACGAGCGGCGGGATGTCCAGCTTCCGGCCGATCTCCAGGAGCCCGTCGCGGACCCGGCGCTCGATCTCGATGCCGTGGTCCATCAGCTCCAGGAAGTACCTGCCCTCGCCGAAGATGTCCTTGTAGTCGGAGGCCGCCTGCACCGCCTCGTCGAACTGCCCGAGCCGCAGCCGGGTCTGCACCTCGCCGGAGGGGCACCCGGTGGAGGCGATCAGGCCCTCGGACCACTGGGAGATGGTCTCCTTGTCCATGCGCGGCCACTTCTGCAGCCAGCCCTCGGCGTACGCGTCCGAGGAGAGCTTGAACAGGTTGTGCAGCCCGGTGTTGTTCGCCGCCCAGATCGTCTTGTGGGTGTAACCGCCGGAGCCGGAGACGTCGTCGCGCTTCTGGTGCGGCTGCCCCCACTGGATCTTCCGCTTGTGCTTGCGCGACTCCGGGGCGACGTACGCCTCGATCCCGATGATCGGGGTCACACCGGCCTTCTTGGCCGAGTGGAAGAAGTCGTAGGCGCCGTGGAGGTTGCCGTGGTCGGTCATCGCGATGTGCGACATGCCCATCGTGTTGGCCGCCTCGAACATGTCCTTGAGCCGCGCGGCACCGTCCAGCAGCGAGTACTGGGTGTGGACGTGCAGGTGCGTGAAGGGCGGCTTGGTCACGGCGCTGTGCCTCCGGGGTTTCGGTGATCGGTGTGGCGCGGGGCCCCTGGGCGAGGGGGGGCGGACGGCGGGTGAACGGTCGGGGGGACAGCGTGGAAGTCTACGTCTCCCCGATCCCTGACGACGGGCACTCCGGGGTACGGTCGCGCGTTGGAAGGGCTGGGACACCCGTCCCTTTTGTCATGAACGCCCATGCAGCAGGAGGCAGCGAACGATGTCGGACACGCGGACCGGTGCGGAACAGCGCGGGGATCAGATTCTCGAGGTCTTCGACACCGCATTCGGGCGGCTCCTGGCCGCCGACCCCGCAGCCTTCCGCGTGAAGTTCCGCAAGATGGCCGGATCGGCGTTCGCCTTCTACCGGGGCTCGGCCGCCCTGTTCTACGCCGATCTGGACCGCGAGCAGCACGCCGGCCCCTACCTGGACGAGCGGACCAGCCGGGTCTGGATCCACGGCGATCTGCACGCCGAGAACTTCGGCACCTACATGGACGCCAACGGCCGCCTGGTCTTCAACGTCAACGACTTCGACGAGGCGTACGTGGGCCCCTTCACCTGGGACCTCAAGCGCTTCGCCGCCTCCGTGGCCCTCATCGGGTACTCCAAGGCACTGGGTGACGACCAGATCACCGAGCTCGTACGGGTCTACGCCGCGGCCTACCGGGAGCGGATCCACGCCCTGGCCACGGGCGCCAAGAACGACGAGGTGCCGCCGTTCACGCTGGACACGGCCGAGGGACCGCTGCTGGGTGCGCTGCGCGTCGCACGGTCGATGACGCGGTTCGGGCTGCTGGAGTCGATGACGGAGATCCGGGACTTCGAGCGCCGCTTCGGCGCGGGCGGCGGGGCGATCGACCTGGACGCGGCGACGCGGTACAAGGTGCTCGCGGCGTTCGACGGCTACCTCGAGACGCTGCCCGAGTCGAGCCTGGCGCGGCCGGACTCGTACCGCGTGAAGGACGTCGTGGGCCGCCGTGGCATCGGCATCGGGTCGGCGGGCCTGCCCTCGTACAACATCCTCCTGGAGGGCAACAGCGACGCCCTGGAGAACGACGTGGTGATCTACCTCAAGCAGGCGCAGACCCCGGCGGTCTCCCGGCATGTGACCGACGCGACGGTACGGGACTACTTCCAGCACGAGGGGCACCGCACGGTGATCTCCCAGCGCGCGCTCCAGGCGCACGCCGACCCGTGGCTGGGCTGGACGGAGCTGGACGGTGCGGGGCAGTTGGTCGCCGAGGTCTCGCCGTACGCGGTGGACCTGGACTGGTCCGACATCGACGAGCCGGAGGAGATCGCGGCGGTGGTCGCCGATCTCGGCCGGGCCACGGCGACGATGCACGCGGCGGCGGACGACGAGAGCGGCCACTCGCTGGTGCCGTTCTCCACCGAGCGCGCCATCGACGCGGCCGTCGCGGCCGACGAGGAGGGCTTCGCGGAGCTGCTGGTGGACTTCGCCCACAGCTACGGCGCCCGCGCCCGCGCGGACCACCAGATCTTCGTGGACCTCTTCCGCAACGGCCGCATCCCGGGCCTCTGACGCGGCTCCCGCGGGTTCCTTAAGGGCCCCTTACAGGAACGCATGACACACTCTGCGTCGATGGACGTATCAGGGACCCGGATCAGAGCGGTACGCGCGGCGCTGTTCACCGCGCTCGTCGTCACGCTCTCGTCCGCCTCCCATGTGCTGCTCTCCCGGGTCCCGCTGCCGCTGACCGTGGTCGCGCTGCTGGCGGGGGCCGTCTTCGCCGTGGCGTACGCGCTGGCGGGCCGGGAGCGAGGGTTCGGGGCGATCGCCGGGCTGTTGGTTCCGCTGGAGCTGGCCGCCGACACGGTCTTCACCACCGGCCAGCACCTCTGCTACGGCGCGGCCGGCGGCCCCATCGCGGGTCCGCTGCGCTCCGTGGGCGTCGATGTCCTCTGCGGCGGCGATGCCGGTGCCGGCCCGGACGGGCTGACGGGTGTGGCGGCGGTGGGCACCCCGCTGGCCGGTGTGACCACGGGCGGGGACCGCGCCGCCGCCCTCCTGGCCTCTCCCGGCCCAGCCGTCCCGTGGCTGCTGCTGGCCGCGCACGTCACGGTGGGCCTGCTGGCCGCGGCCTGGCTGCGGCGCGGTGAGGCCGCGCTCGCCGGGCTGCTGCGGGCGGCGGCGGCCGTCGCCTTCCGCCCGCTGCTCGTCGCGGTCGCGGCGGTGGGTGCGACGCGACGCCCCGCCCGTGCCGGTGCCCGTCGTACGGGCAGCCCGCACCCGCTCGCGCCCGCCCGTTTCCCGGTGCACTCCGTGGGACGGAGGGGTCCGCCGCGCTCGGCTCCCACCCCTGCCTGAGTCGCGGTAACCCCCCTTTCGACACGTCTACGGAGCATTCCCATGAGCAAGCGCAACACCCAGGCCAACAAGTCCGCCGCCCGTGAGCGGCTGCGCGTGGAGCGCGAGCGCCAGGCCAAGAAGGACAAGGCACGCAAGCAGATCGTCGTCGGCGTCTCGGTGGTCGCCGTCCTCGCGATCGCCGGCGGTGTCAGCTACGGCGTGATGCAGCTGAACAAGCCGTCCGCCTGGGAGGCCGCGGCGGACGCGAAGAACGTCACGGCGCCGAAGAACACCTCGGGCACCGACGGCACCACGGTCGTGATCGGCGAGTCGAGCGCGAAGAAGACCCTGGAGCTGTACGAGGACTCGCGCTGCCCGATCTGCGCGACCTTCGAGCAGACGGTCGGCGAGACGGTCGCCAAGGACGTCGAGGCCGGCAAGTACAAGATCAAGTACGTCGGCGCCACCTTCATCGACAACTCCGACAGCGGCGAGGGGTCGAAGAACGCCCTGAGCGCGCTGGGCGCGGCCCTCGATGTGAGCCCCGAGGCCTTCCTGGAGTACAAGACGGCCCTGTACTCGGCGAAGTTCCACCCCGAGGAGACCGACGACAAGTTCGCCAAGGACAGCTACCTGATCGAGGTGGCCGACTCGGTGGACGCCCTGAAGGACAACAAGGCCTTCCAGAAGGCCGTCGAGGACGGCACGTACGACGCCTGGGCGGTCAAGATGTCCAAGACCTTCGACAAGAGCGGGGTCCAGGGCACGCCGACCCTGAAGATGGACGGCAAGAAGGTGACCGCCGAGGGCAGCGAGAACGCGCCGATGACGGTGGCCGAGTTCAACACGGCGATCACCAAGGCCCTGAAGGGCTGACCGCAGAATCCGCGCCTGACGGGTGCGGTCGCCGTAACTCGCGGTGTCTTCCGGCCAACAGGCGGGCGAACTTCCTTTGTTCGCTCGCCTGTTCGCCTTACCCGCCAGTAGGGTGAGCGCCCGTGACCAGACCAGAGCTCACCACCGCACCCACCCGCCGCACGGTCGTCAAGGCAGCCGCCGCCACCGCGGTCGCCGGCACCGTGCTGACCTCCACGAGCGCCAGGGCCGCCGACGGCCCGGCCTTCCTGCACGGCGTCGCCTCCGGTGATCCCCTGCCCGACGGCGTCCTCCTGTGGACCCGCGTCACCCCGTCGCCCGAAGCGGTCGCCGGGTCCGGCCTCGGCCCCGACACGGAGGTGTTCTGGGAGATCGCCGAGGACAAGGCCTTCTCCCGGGTGGCCGTCCGGGGCACGACCGTCGCCCGGGCCGCCTCGGACCACACCGTCAAGGCCGATGTCCGGGGACTGCGCGCGGCCACGACGTACTGGTTCCGCTTCTCGGCGGGCGGAGCGGGATCCGGAGGCGGACAGGGCGTCATGTCCCCCGTGGGCCGCACCCGGACCGCACCGGCCGCCGGGGCCACGGTCGCCGGGCTCCGCTTCGGCGTGGTGTCCTGCGCGAACTGGGAGGCGGGCTTCTTCTCCCCGTACCGCCACCTCGCGGCGCGTTCCGACCTGGACGCCGTTCTGCACCTGGGCGACTACATCTACGAGTACGCATCGGGCAGTTACCCGACGCAGGACACCGTCGTACGCCCGCACGCCCCGCTCCACGAGATCCTCACCCTCGCCGACTACCGCCTGCGGCACGCCACCTACAAGACGGACGCGGACCTCCGGTCGCTGCACGCCGCCCACCCGGTGATCGCGATCTGGGACGACCACGAGTTCGCCAACGACGCCTGGTCGGGAGGGGCCGAGAACCACACCCCGGACACCGAGGGTTCCTGGGCGGCCCGGGTGGCCGCCGCGAAGCAGGCGTACTTCGAGTGGATGCCCGTCCGTGCCTCGACCGAGGGCACCGTCTACCGGCGGCTGAGCTTCGGCTCACTGGCCGAACTGCACCTGCTCGACCTGCGCAGCTTCCGCTCCGAGCAGGCGTCGATCGGTGACGGCGCGGTGGACGACCCGGAGCGCTCGATCACCGGGCGGGCCCAATTGGACTGGCTGAAGGCGGGGCTGACCGCGTCCGACGCCGCCTGGAAGCTCGTCGGCACCTCGGTGATGATCTCCCCGGTGGCCTTCGGCGCGCTCCCCGCCCATCTCCTGGGCCCGGTCGCGGAACTGCTGGGCCTGCCCTCGGAAGGGCTCGCGATCAACGTCGACCAGTGGGACGGCTATACGGACGACCGCAGGGAACTGATCACGCACCTGCGGGACAACGCGGTCACCGACACGGTCTTCCTGACCGGCAACATCCACATGGCCTGGGCCAACGACGTGCCGGTGAAGGCGGCGACCTACCCGCTGTCCCCCTCGGCGGCCACGGAGTTCGTGGTGACGTCGGTCACCTCGGACAACCTGGACGACATCCTGCGGATCGCGCCGGGGACGGTGTCGGCCGTCGCGGCGGGCGCGCTGAAGGCGGCCAACCGCCATGTGAGGTGGGTGGACCTCGACTCGCACGGCTACGGCGTGCTGGACGTGACCGCCGAACGCTCGCAGATGGACTACTACGCGGTCTCGGACAAGACGGACCGGAACGCCACCTCGTCCTGGCTCCGCTCCTACCGCACCCGCAGCGGCACTCAGAAGGTCGAGCGGGCCGACGCCCCCGTCCGCTGAACCGGCACCGGCCCGGCCTGCAATCCGGCCGCGCACCCGCTCCGGGCGCGCGGCCCACGACGCCTACAGGGTGGCGAGGAAGCCCAGCGCGACCTTCCAGGTCAGATCGGCGGCCGCCTGGTCGAAGTCGGGCAGGTCCGGGTCCGTGTAGAGGTGCCCGGCCCCGGGGTAGCGGTAGATCTCGACGTCGGCACCGGTCCGCTGCATCTGGAGGTACCAGCTGTTCAGCCAGTCACCGGACTCGAACGCGTCGGGGTCCGCGACGTGGAGCTGCACGGGCAGGTCGTCCACCGTGACGTTCGGGGCCAGGTCCGACGTGCCGTGGAGCAGCAGCAGGCCCCGCGCCTTGGCATCGCCGAGGGCGAGGGTCTGGGCGACGGACGCGCCCAGGGAGAATCCGGCGTAGACGAGACCCTGGTCCGAGTAGGGAGCGGCGGCCAGCACGGCACGCTTCAGCAGCTCGTCCTTGCCGATCTCCTCCTGGAAGGCCATTCCCTCCTCGACCGTCTCGAAGGTGTGACCCTCGAAGAGATCGGGCACGCGCACCTCGTGGCCGGCTGCGCGCAGCCGGTCCGCCGAAGCGTGCACGGCCGGCCGCAGACCGTAGGTCGAGTGGAAAAGCATGATGTTCATGCGGTCCATGGTGCCAGGCACGCCCCGACTCTTGGAGGACGACCGAATGGAGAACATACTGCGGCCGCTGCTGGTGGTGGGCGGTTCGGTGGTGATCACCCTGGTCCTCGGCTGGGTGGTCGACCTGCTGCTGCGGCGCGCCGACAGCCGGCACCACGAGACCCCGCTGTGGGGTCTGCTGCGCCGCTGCCGGCCACCCCTGCAGGTGGTGTTCTGCACGGCACTGCTGAGGGCGACCTTCACCCAGATCCGTCTGGACCCGATCAAGGACCACCGTGCCCTGATCGGCCAGGTCCTCACCCTGGTGCTGATCGCGGCCTCGGCCTGGCTGGTCCTGCGCGTCGCGGCGACGGTGGTGGAGTCGTCCTACGCCCGCTACGCCTCGGCCTCCCGCGACGCGGCGCGCGTACGCCGGGTCCGGACGCAGGTCACCCTGATCCAGCGCGTGGTCACCTTCGTGGTCGCGACCGTGGCGATCGCCGCCATGCTGCTCACCTTCCCCGAGATGCGCACGGTCGGTACCTCGATGCTCGCGTCGGCCGGTGTGGTCGGCATCGTCGCCGGTGTCGCGGCCCAGTCGACGCTCGGCAACCTCTTCGCCGGGTTCCAGATCGCCTTCGGCGACATGGTGCGCATGGGCGACACGGTCGTGGTGGACGGCGAGTGGGGCACCGTGGAGGAGATCACACTGACCTTCCTCGCCGTGCGCACGTGGGACGAGCGGCGGATCACGATGCCGGTGTCCTACTTCACCAGCCGGCCGTTCGAGAACTGGTCGCGCGGTGGGGCCCAGATGACCGGCACCGTCTACTTCCAGCTGGACCACTCCGCGCCGATCGCCGCGATGCGGGACCGGATGCGGGAGATCCTGGGCGAGTGCGCGGCGTGGGACGGCCGGAACTGGTCCCTGGCCGTGACGGACACCACACCCACGACGATCGAGGTGCGCGCGGTGGTCACCGCCAAGGACGCCGACGACATCTGGACCGCCCGGTGCACGGTGCGGGAGCAGATGATCGGCTGGCTCCGGGACGAGCACCCGTACGCACTGCCCCGTGTGCTGACCGCGCCGGCCGCGCTGACACCGGGCGACCACTGGCCGGAGTTGACGGGCGCCTCCCCGCGCAGGAGCCCTTCGGCGAACGGGCAGCGGCCCGAGATGGACAAGGCACCCCGTACGGGCCGCGGCTGAGACCTCCGGAAGACCGCCCGGGCCGTCAGGCGCGGCCTGCTCGCCCGCCCGGGGCCCGTCACAGCGCGGCCTTCGCCCGGAGGCCCCGTCAGCGCAGGCTGCGCACGTCCAGGTTGCGCAGCACCCGGTCCACGACCTCCGGGTCGGAGCCGGGTTCGCTGCGTGCCGAGAGCACCTCGTGACGGGCCGCGGAGAGCAGTTCGCGCTGTACCCGGCCCAGCGTCTTCAGGCGCTGCGCCCGCTGGGTGTACGCCTCCCGCCGCTCCTCGTCGACCATGTCCGGGCTGATCCGGGCCCCGATGTCGTAGGCGGCCCGCTGCAGCCGCTCCTGGACCTCCTCGGGGAAGTCCTCGGCCTCCTCGATCTCCTTGAGGCGCTTCCTGGCCGCCTTGGCGGCCCGGATCGCGAGGGTTCGTTCCAGGGCCTGTTCGGCGTCGGTGTCGGCCCTGACGCCGAGCTTCCGCACCAGCCACGGCAGCGTGAGGCCCTGGACGACGAGGGTGGCCATGACGACGGCGAAGGCGATGAAGACGATCTCGTCCCGCCCGGGGAACGGCTTCCCGTCGTCGGTCTCCAGGGGGATCGCCAGGGCGAGCGCCACGGAGGCCACGCCACGCATCCCCGCCCACCACATGACGGTGGTCTCGCGCCAGTCGGTGGGGATCTCCTCGTCGTAGTCCCGGCGCTCGTGGAGCCGGGTGGCCAGCCAGGTCGCGGGCAGCAGCCACAGCAGGCGTACACCGACGACGACCCCGACGATCGCGAGCCCCCAGCCCAGCAGTTCCAGCTCGCGCCCGTCGGCCGTGCCGAAGACGCTGTGGAGTTCGAGCCCGATGAGACCGAAGGCGACCCCGGTCACCAGGGTGTCGACGATCTCCCAGAAGGATCTGCCGGCGAGCCTGCCGAGGACGTCGTCGGCGTCGGCGGTGTGCTCGGCGAGGAAGAGCGCGGTGGTGAGGACGGCGAGCACGCCCGAGCCCCACAGTTCCTCGGCCAGCACGTAGCTGACGAAGGGCACCAGGAGGGTCAGCCCGACCTGGAGGGTCGCGTCGCCCAGCAGCCCCATCAGTTTGATGGTGAGCCAGCCGAGCACCAGCCCGACCACCACGGCGACGACGGCGGAGAGCACGAGCAGCCCGAACGCCTCCGGGAGCGAGAAGGTGCCGCTCACGGCGGCGGCGATCGCCACGTGGTACAGGACGATCGCCGTCACATCGTTGAACAGCCCCTCCCCCTCCAGGATGGAGACGAGACGGCGGGGCAGTCCGAGCGACCCGGCGACCGCCGTGGCCGCGACGGGGTCGGGCGGGGCGACGAGTGCCCCGAGCGCGACGGCCGCGGCGATGGGCAGCCCGGGGACGATCGCGTCGGCGACGGCGGCGACGGCCGCCGTCGTGACGAAGACGAGGGCGACCGCCAGCAGGAAGATGGGCCGCTTGTTGGCCGCGAACTGACGCCAGGAGGTGCGCTGCACGGAGGCGTAGAGCAGCGGCGGAAGCAGCGCGGGGAGGATGATCTCCGGCGGGATGTCGACGTCGGGGACGAAGCTGGCGAAGGCCATGCCGATCCCGGCGAGCGTCATCAGGACGGGCGCGGGAAGCCCGAGCCGTTCCCCCAGTGGCACCGAGACCACCGCTCCGAGGAGAAGCAGGAGCAGGAGTGCCATCTGGTCCACGTGGTGCCTTCCCAACCGCGCCGGGACCGGCCCCGCCGATCAGCGGGCCGGGGCTCCCAGCCTGCCACGCCGGGCCGGAGGCGCTCCGCCAACCCGTGCGTGCCGCGCGGTCAGAGGACCCGGCGCATCGACCGGTGCGGGATCCCTGCGTCCGGGAACTCGGGTCCGTACGCGGCGTAGCCGAGCCGCTCGTAGAAGCCGAGGGCGTGGGTCTGGGCGTGCAGGTCGACGGCGGCGAGGCCCAGCCCCCGTGCTTCCTCCTCGATGGCGCGGACCAGCGCGGCGCCGACCCCGAGGCCGCGGGCGGCCCGGGTCACCGCGAGCCGGCCCAGCGAGCCGACCGTGAGATCGCCGCCGGTGCGGTCAGCTGCCGTCTCGCCGTGCAGCAGACGGCCGGTGCCGAGCGGTGAGCCGTCGGCGGCGACGGCGAGGACGTGCACGGCCGTGGCGTCGAGCGCGTCGTACTCGATGTCCTCGGGGACACCCTGCTCACCGACGAATACGTCCTTGCGGACCTGGAAGCAGGCGGCGCGGTCGCTCTCGTCGAGGGCCCTGCGGGTGCTGTACGAGGTGGTGGCGGTCACTGGCTCTCCGCGGAGATGGTGTCGAGGGCGTGGCGCAGGTCGTCGGGGTACTCGCTCGCGAACTCGACCCAGCTGCCGTCGGCGGGGTGCTCGAAGCCCAGGCGGACCGCGTGGAGCCACTGCCGGGTCAGGCCGAGGCGCTTGGCCATCGTCGGGTCGGCGCCGTAGGTGAGGTCGCCGACGCAGGGGTGGCGGTGGGCGGACATGTGCACCCGGATCTGGTGGGTGCGGCCGGTCTCCAGCTTGATGTCGAGCAGACTCGCCGCCCGGTAGGCCTCGATGAGGTCGTAGTGGGTCACGGAGGGCTTTCCCTCGGCCGTGACGGCCCACTTGTAGTCGTGCTGCGGGTGGCGGCCGATGGGGGCGTCGATGGTGCCGCTCATGGGGTCGGGGTGGCCCTGGACCAGCGCGTGGTACTTCTTCTCGACGACCCGGTCGCGGAACTGCGCCTTGAGCAGGGTGTACGCCCGCTCGGACTTGGCGACGACCATCAGGCCGGAGGTGCCGACGTCCAGCCGGTGCACGATGCCCTGGCGTTCGGCGGCGCCCGAGGTGGAGATGCGGTAGCCGGCGGCGGCGAGGCCGCCGATCACGGTGGTGCCGGTCCAGCCGGGGCTCGGGTGGGCGGCCACGCCGACCGGTTTCATGATGACCACGATGTCGTCGTCGTCGTGGACGATCTCCATGCCCTCGACGGGTTCGGCGACGATCTGGACCGGGGCGGGCGCCTGGGGCATCTCCACCTCGAGCCAGGCACCGCCGTGCACCCGCTCGGACTTCCCGGCGACCGCGCCGTCCACCTGGACCTTCCCGGCCGCGGCCAGCTCGGCCGCCTTCGTGCGGGAGAAACCGAACATCCGGGAGATGGCGGCGTCGACTCGCTCGCCCTCCAGACCGTCGGGTACGGGCAGGGTGCGGACCTCGGGATACGTACTCACCAGTCGAGTATGCCTTGCGCCCGCCGTTGCCGTGACCGGAGGTTTGCCTTTCCGGTCACGGCACGGGACGTCAGTCCTTGTGGACGGTGCCGTCGGGGTCCAGGCCCTTGAAGGAGAGGATCACGATGAGGATTCCGCCACACACGATCGCCGAGTCGGCGAGGTTGAAGACGGCGAAGTGGGCGGGGGCGATGAAGTCGACCACCGCGCCCTTGAAGACTCCGGGCGCCCGGAAGATCCGGTCGGTGAGGTTGCCGAGCGCCCCGCCGAGCAGCAACCCGAGGGCGATGGCCCAGGGCAGGCTGTAGAGCTTGCGGGCGAGCCGGACGATGACGACGATCACCACGGCCGCGATGACCGTGAAGATCACCGTGAAGGCCTCGCCGATCCCGAAGGCGGCGCCCGCGTTGCGGATCGCGTCGAACTTCAGCCAGTCGCCGAGGATCTCGACGGGTTCCTGGTGCTCCAGCTTCGCGACCACGATCATCTTGCTGATCAGGTCGAGCAGGTAGGCCAGCACGGCCACGACGAGGAGGACCAGGATCTTCTTCCGCCCCCGGCCACCGGGCTCGTCCTCGCCGGCCGGGCCGTGGCCCTCGGCGGGCTGCCGGTCCTCGGGCCCGTCAGGCCCTTCGGCATCGGGGATATCCGGCGTACCGATGATGCGCTCCGCCTCTGCCACGTGAGTCCCTCAACCTAGGTGCCTGACTGAGGACGAGGGTACGACACACCCGGGGATACGGGGGCCTCAGGCCCGGACCGTCCTGAGTTCCGGTACGGGGCCGTGACGGCCGGGCGGGGCCGGGCGCACGTGGCGCGTGTCCGGCCCCGCCCGGAGCGGCCGGTGCCTCAGCCTCTCCGTTCCTGCTTCTGCTTGTCCTCGACGCAGAGCGTCGCACGGGGGAACGCCTGCATCCGCGCCTTGCCGATCGGCTTGCCGCAGACCTCGCAGAGTCCGTAGGTCCCCGCGTCGAGGCGGGCGAGGGCACGCTCGGTCTGGTCGAGCGTCTCCTGGGCGTGGGCGGCCAGGGACAGCTCGTGCTCGCGGGTGATGTTCTTGGTGCCCGTGTCCGCGTCGTCGTCGCCGGCCCCGTCACCGGAGTCGCGCATCAGTCCCGCCAGCGCCGCCCCGGAGGCCTCCAGCTCGGTGCGGAGTCTGAGCACCTCCCCGGACAGCTCGGTACGCGCCTCCTCGACCTCCTCCGGCGTCCAGGGGTCCTCCCCCGGCCGGACCGCGAGGTCTCCGGGCGCTGTCGCGACCCCTGCCCGGGCGGAGGGGACCGCGGTCGCGGTGCCCTCCCCCGCCGTGGTCCGGGCCGCGCTCTTCTTGGCTACCACCGTGTGGGCTCCTGTCTGCTCGGCGGCCTGGGCCGCCCCCGTGGCCTTCTTCGACGCCTTCTTGGCTGCGCTCTTCTTCGCGGTGCTCTTCTTGGCCGCACTCTTCTCGGCGGGTCCGTGGCCGCCCGGCTCCGAAGGGTGTGAAGCCGTCTTCTTCGCCGAAGCCGTCTTCTTCGCCGCGGCCGTCTTCTTGGCTGCGGCCGTCTTCCTGGCCGCCTTCTTGGCGGTGGCGCCCGATCGCCGGTCGCCGTCCGTCTCCGGTCCGGCCTCATCGCCGGCGCTCCCGTTCCCCTCCCCGGCAGCCGCAGCCGTGGATCCTCCGGACGCCGGTACGGCGCTCTTCTTCGCCACCATGGCCGCGGCCCCTTCACATATTGTGATCTTGCACGCGAATCGTGCTGGGACGATAAATCGACCCCAGCCCCGCGGCAACGGGGCACGCCGCCGGTTCGCCCCTGCCCTCGTCGGGACGCCGACGCGCCTGCAACCGTTGTGCCCAGCTCCCCGCCCGGTAATCCGCCCGCGCACACCCCGCGAGACCGCATCCGTCCCGGGTGGCCATTCGGGTGCACGCCCCTCCTCCGCGACGGCGGGCGGAAATCGGTCGGCCGTCACCCGTGA
The DNA here is from genome assembly GCF_043199535.1 of Streptomyces sp. NPDC048590. Taxonomy (NCBI): domain Bacteria; kingdom Bacillati; phylum Actinomycetota; class Actinomycetes; order Kitasatosporales; family Streptomycetaceae; genus Streptomyces; species Streptomyces sp. NPDC048590. The sequence continues at coordinate 316,856 of NZ_JBICWC010000009.1, forward strand.
GGGCCCGTACACTGGCCGCAGCGAGAGGCATGGATGGGACGAGTAGCGTCGTACGCAGCCAGGAGCGACCCGGGGACGGTGGGAGCCCGGGGGCGAGCGCGTCGTGAAGATCACCCCGGAGCCGCCGGAAGAAAGCTCGGGACAGTGGGCACCGCCCACGGGTCCCGGGGCGACTAGAACCGGCATCGCGACCCCAATGAGGGGGCTCAGGGCGCACACCCGGGGCCAAGGAGGGTGGTACCGCGGGAGCCGATCCGGTTCTCGTCCCTCCGACGGAAGTGGAACGCGTCCGCCGGAGGAAGTCCGCACATGACATCGCCGCAGTACCGCCAGGTACCCGCCCAGGTCGACCTGCCCGCCCTCGAGCACGCCGTGCTCGACTTCTGGCGCGACGGCAAGGTCTTCACCAAGAGCCTCGAACAGTCCGAGGGCCGCCCCGAGTGGGTCTTCTACGAGGGTCCGCCCACCGCCAACGGCATGCCGGGCGCCCACCACATCGAGGCCCGCGTCTTCAAGGACGTCTTCCCGCGCTTCCGGACCATGCAGGGCTACCACGTCGGCCGCAAGGCAGGCTGGGACTGCCACGGCCTTCCGGTCGAGCTCGCGGTGGAGAAGGAGCTGGGCTTCAACGGCAAGAAGGACATCGAGGCCTACGGCATCGCGGAGTTCAACGCGAAGTGCCGCGAGTCCGTGACCCGGCACACCGACGCGTTCGCCGAGCTCACGACCCGTATGGGGTACTGGGTGGACCTCGACGACGCGTACCGGACGATGGACCCGGAGTACGTCGACTCCGTGTGGTGGTCCCTGAAGCAGATCTTCGAGAAGGACCTGCTGGTCCAGGACCACCGAGTCGCCCCCTGGTGCCCGCGGTGCGGCACCGGCCTCTCGGACCACGAGCTCGCCCAGGGGTACGAGACGGTCGTCGACCCGTCGGTCTTCGTGCGCTTCCCGCTGACGAGCGGCCCGCTGGCCGGCCAGGCCGCCCTGCTGGTCTGGACGACGACTCCCTGGACCCTGGTCTCCAACACGGCGGTCGCCGCGCACCCCGACGTCACCTATGCCGTGGCGACGGACGGCACGGAGAAGCTGGTCGTGGCCAGTCCTCTGGTCGAGAAGGCGCTCGGCGAGGGCTGGGAGCTCACCGGCGAGACCTTCACCGGCCGCGAGATGGAGCGCTGGACGTACGAACGCCCCTTCCAGCTCATCGAGTTCCCGAGCGAGGCGCACTTCGTCGTCAACGCCGAGTACGTGACGACCGAGGACGGTACGGGTCTGGTCCACCAGTCCCCCGCCTTCGGCGCCGACGACCTCCAGGTCTGCCGCTCGTACGGTCTGCCCGTGGTCAACCCGGTGCGCCCCGACGGCACCTTCGAGGACGGCCTGCCGCTCGTCGGCGGGGTGTTCTTCAAGAAGGCCGACGAGGCCCTCACCGAGGACCTGGACGCCCGCGGGAAGCTCTTCCGTCACGTCCCCTACGAGCACAGCTACCCGCACTGCTGGCGCTGCCACACGGCGCTGCTCTACTACGCGCAGCCGTCCTGGTACATCCGCACGACGGCGGTCAAGGAGCGGCTGCTCCAGGAGAACGAGAAGACCAACTGGTTCCCGGACTCCGTCAAGAACGGCCGCTTCGGCGACTGGCTGAACAACAACGTCGACTGGGCGCTGTCCCGTAACCGCTACTGGGGCACCCCTCTGCCGATCTGGCGCTGCGAGGAGGGTCACCTCACCTGCGTCGGCTCCCGCGCCGAGCTCACCGAGCTGACCGGGGACGACCAGTCGGACCTCGACCCGCACCGCCCGTTCATCGACGCGATCACGTTCACCTGCTCCCACGAGGGCTGCGCGCTGGAGGCCTCCCGCGTCCCGGAGGTCATCGACGCCTGGTACGACTCGGGTTCGATGCCGTTCGCACAGTGGGGATACCCCTACAAGAACAAGGAGATCTTCGAGAGCCGTTACCCGGCGCAGTTCATCTCGGAGGCCATCGACCAGACCCGCGGCTGGTTCTACACGCTGATGGCCGTCGGCACCCTGGTCTTCGACAAGTCCTCCTACGAGAACGTCGTCTGCCTGGGGCACATCCTCGCCGAGGACGGCAGGAAGATGTCCAAGCACCTGGGCAACATCCTCCAGCCGATCCCGCTGATGGACCAGCACGGCGCCGACGCCGTCCGCTGGTTCATGGCGGCGGGCGGTTCGCCCTGGGCGGCCCGCCGCGTGGGCCACGGCACGATCCAGGAGGTCGTCCGCAAGACGCTCCTCACGTACTGGAACACGGTGGCCTTCCAGGCCCTGTACGCCCGCACGTCGGGCTGGGCGCCGTCCGCGGCCGACCCGGCCCCCGCCGACCGCACGGTCCTCGACCGCTGGCTGCTGGGCGAGCTCGGCACGCTGGTCGAGGAGGTCACCGCGGCTCTGGAGGGGTACGACACCCAGCGCGCCGGAAAGCTGCTCTCGGCGTTCGTCGACGACCTGTCGAACTGGTACGTCCGCCGCTCGCGGCGCCGGTTCTGGCAGGGCGACAAGGGCGCCCTGCGCACGCTGCACGAGGTCGTGGAGACGGTCACCCGGCTGATGGCCCCGCTGACTCCGTTCATCACCGAGCGGGTCTGGCAGGACCTCGTCGTCCCCGTGACCCCGGACGCCCCGGAGTCGGTGCACCTTTCGTCGTGGCCGAAGGCGGATCCGGCGTCGGTCGATCCGGCGCTCTCCTCGCAGATGGCGCTGGTGCGCCGCCTGGTGGAGCTCGGCCGGGCGACGCGGGCCGAGTCGGGCGTCAAGACCAGGCAGCCGCTGTCGCGCGCCCTGGTCGGGGCCACGGGCTTCGAGGCACTGACGCCGGAGCTGCGGGCGCAGATCACGGAGGAGCTGAACGTCTCCTCGCTGGCCTCGCTCTCGGAGGTGGGCGGCTCGCTGGTCGACACCACGGCCAAGGCGAACTTCCGTGCGCTGGGCAAGCGCTTCGGGAAGGGCGTCCAGGCGGTCGCCAAGGCCGTCGCGAACGCCGACGCCGCCGCGCTCTCCCTCGCGCTGCGCGAGGGCAACGCCTCGGTCGAGGTCGAGGGCGAGCCGGTCGCGCTGGCCCCCGACGAGGTCATCATCACCGAGACGCCGCGTGAGGGCTGGTCGGTGGCTTCCGACTCGGGCGCGACGGTCGCGCTGGACCTGGAGATCACCCCGGAGCTGCGGGCCGCCGGACTGGCCCGTGACGCGATCCGGCTGATCCAGGAGGCCCGGAAGAACAGTGGCCTGGACGTGGCGGACAGGATCGCGGTCCGCTGGACCTCCGCGTCCGCGGAGACGGCCGGCGCCCTGACCGAGCACGCGACCCTGATCGCCGACGAGGTCCTCGCCCTGGACTACGCGCAGGGCGAGGCGGACGACACGTACGGCGAGCCGTTCGAGGACGAGGGCCTGGCCCTCATCTTCCGCCTCCGCAAGACGGAGCGCTGAGCCTCCTCGCGCAGTCGCGGGGCCCGTCCGCCAGGCCGGGCCCCGCACCACCGAAGAGCCCGGCCGGACACGTTCCGGCCGGGCTCTTCGCGTACCGCGTACGCCACGGCTCCGGGCGTGGCCGCCGTACGCCCCCCTAGCTCGCTCCCCTACGACCGGCGAGGCGTCCCCGCAGCCCGCTCCTGGGCCGCCTACGGCCCGGACGCCCGGCCGCCAGGGGACCGGCCCACCGGCACGTGCGCCCGGGCGCACACGCAAAAGGGCCGGGCCCCGGGGAAACCCGGGGCCCGGCCCTCTGCCTGCCGACGGCTACGCGCTCAGCGAGCGCGTCCCGCTCAGTTGTCGTCCTCGTCGATCAGGAACCCGCGCATCGGCGACGGGGCCTGCTGCATCGGCTGCGGCGCCTGCGGCCGCACCGGTGCCATCGGCTGCGTCATCGCGGGCGACATCTGCTGCTGGCCGCCTCCGTAGGACGGGCCACCGCCCATGGACTGGCTGCCGCCGCCCATCTGCTGGTTGCCGTGGCCACCGTGGTTGCCGCCCATGGTGTGTCCCATGGCACCCGCACCGGCCGGAGCCAGCGAGGGCGACGGCGGCAGCGAGGCGGCAGCCGGGGTCCGCGGCGGGGCCAGCGAGTCGTCGGCCTGGGTCTCCAGCTGACGCAGCTGGCTCTCCAGGTACGACTTCAGACGGGTCCGGTACTCGCGCTCGAAGCCACGCAGGTCCTCGACCTTGCGCTCCAGCGTCGCGCGGGCCGACTCCAGCGAGCCCATCGCCACGCGGTGCTTCTCCTGGGCGTCCCGCTCCAGGGCGTCGGCCTTGGCACGGGCGTCACGCTCGAGGCCCTCGGCGCGGCTGCGCGCCTCGCCGACGATCTTGTTGGCCTCGGAACGGGCCTCCGCGATCGCCTGGTCGGCGGTCTGCTGCGCGAGGGAGAGGACACGGGCGGCGCTGTCGCCACCGGGGCCCTGACCGGGCTGCTGCATCTGCTGCTGCATCTGCTGCATCTGCTGCTGGGGGGCGTGACCGCCCATGGGGCCGCCCATCGGGCCACCCATGGGACCGCCCTGCATCGGGCCGGGGCCGTGCGGGCCCTGCGGACCGGGGCCGTGGCCGCCCTGAGGACCATGGCCGCTGGGGCCGGCGGGCAGCTGCGGAGCGCCACCGGGCAGCTGGGGGGGACCCATCTGCGGGGGCTGCTGCTGCACCGGCGGACCAGATATGGCGGCGGGCACGGGGGCCCCTGGCCGCTCCTGCTGCTCCGGGGGTTTGCGCATGCCCTGCTGCTGCTGGTTCTGCGCGGCCGCGCGCGTGGCGGCGGCCAGCTTGGCGCGCAGGTCCTCGTTCTCACGGAGCAGACGCGTCAGTTCAGATTCGACCTCGTCGAGGAAGGCATCGACCTCGTCCTCGTCATAGCCTTCTCGGAGGCGGACGGTCGTGAACTGCTTGTTCCGCACGTCCTCAGGGGTCAGCGGCATCTCTTCTTCACCTCTACGTAGTCGTCGGCAGTCGGCAAGACCGTATCGTTCACACGCTGCTCGCAAGCTTGCCCACGAGGCTGAGCAGAATGTAGACGATGATCATCAGAACGAAGAAGGACAGGTCAAGTGCCACGCCCCCGAGACGCAACGGCGGTATGAACCGCCGCAGAAGCTTCAGCGGTGGATCCGTGACAGTGTAAGTGCCCTCGAGAACGACCACCATCGCCTTGCCTGGCTGCCATGAACGTGCGAATTGGAAGACGTAGTCCATGACCAGCCGGAAGATCAGCACGATGAGGAAACACATCAGCGCGATATAGACCACATCCAGTGCGACGCCCATGTCCCGCGCTTCCCTCTCCCCTGGCTCTCGTGGCCCGGCCTCCCGGCCGGGTTCGTTCCCGGTGTTCTCAGCTCTGGTTGAAGAACCCGCCCTCAGCGATACGGGCCTTGTCCTCCGCCGTGACATCGACGTTAGCAGGCGACAACAGGAACACCTTCTGCGTCACACGCTCAATGCTGCCATGGAGACCGAAGACGAGTCCCGCGGCAAAGTCGACAAGTCGCTTCGCATCGGTGTCGTCCATCTCCGTGAGATTCATGATCACCGGAGTGCCCTCACGGAAGTGTTCCCCGATGGTACGGGCCTCGTTGTAGGTCCTGGGGTGCAGCGTCGTGATCCGGTAGGGCTCCCGCTCGGACACGACCTTGGGCATGATCACCGGTGCGTTCTTCTCCAGGTTCGGGCGGTCAGGTGTGATGGATGCCACGGGGGCGATTCGGGCGGGTCGTCCGCTTTCCGCCGGCAGCTGAACCGGTTCCCGCGGGGCGGGGGGCTGCACCGCTCGCACCGGCTCCTCCCGTTCACGCTCCACCGGATGCGCGGGCTGATGCCGCCGCCGGTCGCGTTCGGGCTCCGGCTCGGGTTCGAATTCGTCGTCGGGGTCGAACCCCGGACCGTCGTACCCATCGTCCTCCACGAGGCCGAGGTAGACCGCCATCTTGCGCATCGCGCCGGCCATGCTCCGAGTCCTCCGCTCTGTGGTGGATCGGCATTCGTGTCACCAAGTGCCCGAGATCCACTCCGGCCCACCCGCGTCGAGCGGGAATGACCATATTTTCTGCTGTGGTCCGACTTGCTTCGCGACGTTACCCGAGCCGGGGTCGGACTCCGAGTACCGCCGTACCGACGCGTACATGTGTCGCCCCGGCCGCGATCGCGTCCTCGAGATCCGCGCTCATCCCAGCAGAGACCATGTTCGCAGCCGGATGGTTCCCGCGCAGGCGGGATGAGATTTCCATCAGGCGGTCGAAAGCGGCCCGTTGCCGTCCGGCGTAGGCGCCGGCGAGCGGCGCGACGGTCATCAGACCGTCCAGCCTGAGGCCTTGTGCCGCGTCCACCGCGGCGGCCAACTCCTCGACCGCGTCCGGTGCGACGCCTCCGCGCTCACCGCGTGCACCGCTCCCGGCGTCGAGCGCAACCTGGATCAGGCAGCCGAGCTCGCGCTCCCCCCTGACCGCCGCCGCCGACAGGGCCGTGACCAGCTTCACCCGGTCCACCGACTGCACCATGTCGGCATAACCCGCCACGGAACGGACTTTGTTGGTCTGCAACTGTCCGACGAAGTGCCAGGTGAGCGACAGATCCGCACAATCGGCCGCCTTCGGCGCCGCGTCCTGGTCGCGGTTCTCCGCGACATGGCGCACTCCGAGTCCGTGCAGGATGCGCACGTCGGATGCCGGGTAGGTCTTGGTGACGACGATGAGCGTCACCTCGTCCCGCTCCCGGCCGGCCGCGGCGCACGCCGAGGCGATGCGTTCCTCCACCCGCTCCAGGTTCGCGGCGAGTTGGGTCCTGCGATCCGTCATGCCCTATCCGTCCAGCCAGACATAGCCGGCGAGCCGCCCCGTGGTGCGGTCGCGGCGGTACGAGAAGTGATCGGCCGACTCCAGCGTGCAGTGCGGCGAGCGGTGCCGGTCGCGCACACCCAGCTCGTCGAGCTGTGCGTGGACCCCGGCCGTGACGTCCACCGCGGGCGTACCCCAGCTCGTCCGCGACCAGCTGGCCGGTACCGCCTCGGCGACCTCGGCACGCATCTGCTCCGGGACCTCGTAGCACCGGCCGCAGACGGCCGGTCCCGTGTGGGCGACGATCCTGGAGGGGAGTGCGCCGAGTGTGATCATCGCCTCGACCGCGGCCGGGACGACACCCGCGACCAGGCCGGGACGCCCGGCGTGGGCGGCGGCGGCGACACCGGCCACCGGATCGGCGAGGAGTACGGGGGTGCAGTCCGCGGTGAGCACCGCGAGCGCGAGTCCGCGCCGGGCCGTCACCACCGCGTCGACGGAGGGGATGTCCCGGGTGTCGCCCCAGGGGCCGTCGACCACCGCGACGTCGCGGCCGTGCACCTGGTTCATCCAGACCACGCGGACCGGATCGAGACCGAGGGCCCCGGCCGTACGCGCGCGGTTCGCGACGACGGCGGCGGGGTCGTCACCGACCGCGCCGCCGAGGTTGAGCTCCTCGTACGGAGCGGCGCTCACTCCGCCCCACCGGTCGGTGAAGGCGAAATGGGCGCCGCCCGCCGAAGACTCCGCGGTTTCCACCGCGTGCTGCGGACCTATCACTTCAAGAAGTCCGGTACGTCCAGCTCTTCGGCCTGGCTGTCCTGGTAGGGACGGGCCGTCGGGACGTGCGGCGGGGAGACCGGGGGGAGCGAGGTCTCGTTGGCCACGGGGGCCGGCTCGGCCGGCGCCTGGGGCTGCTCCTCACGCGGGGGTACGGAGCCCAGCCCGCCGGTCTGGCGCGCGGGCTCGGCGCTGCGGGCCGGCGGGGCCGGCTCCTCGCGCTTGCCCGCTCCCGCCCCGAGGACGTTCTCCCTGCGGGCAGGCGGCTGCCCGCCGTCGAATCCCGCGGCGATGACCGTGACCCGGACCTCGTCACCGAGGGCGTCGTCGATGACGGCGCCGAAGATGATGTTCGCCTCGGGGTGGGCCGCCTCGCTGACCAGCTGCGCGGCCTCGTTGATCTCGAAGAGACCGAGGTCGCTGCCGCCGGAGATGGAGAGCAGGACACCACGGGCGCCGTCGATGGACGCCTCCAGGAGCGGCGAGGAGATCGCCATCTCCGCGGCGGCCACCGCACGGTCGTCGCCACGTGCGGAGCCGATGCCCATGAGGGCGGAACCCGCCTCGGACATGACCGACTTGACGTCGGCGAAGTCGAGGTTGATCAGACCCGGGGTGGTGATGAGGTCGGTGATGCCCTGGACACCCGAGAGCAGCACCTGGTCGGCCGACTTGAAGGCGTCCAGCACGCTGACCTGACGGTCCGAGATGGACAGCAGCCGGTCGTTGGGGATGACGATGAGGGTGTCGACCTCTTCGCGGAGCTCGGCGATGCCGTCCTCCGCCTGGTTCGCGCGCCGCCGGCCCTCGAAGGTGAACGGGCGGGTGACCACACCGATCGTCAGGGCGCCCAGCGAGCGTGCGATGTTGGCGACGACGGGTGCGCCGCCGGTGCCGGTGCCGCCGCCTTCTCCGGCGGTGACGAAGACCATGTCGGCCCCCTTGAGGACCTCCTCGATCTCCTCACGGTGGTCCTCTGCCGCCTTGCGACCGACTGCCGGGTTCGCCCCGGCTCCGAGGCCACGGGTGAGTTCACGGCCGACGTCGAGCTTGACGTCGGCGTCGCTCATCAACAGTGCTTGCGCATCGGTGTTGATCGCGATGAACTCGACGCCCTTGAGACCGACCTCGATCATTCGGTTGATGGCATTGACACCACCGCCGCCGACACCGATGACCTTGATGACTGCGAGGTAGTTCTGCGGTGCTGCCACGTCGAAGGCCTCTCGCCTCGAGTTACGTGTCGTCGCTGCGCGGTTGTCCCGCGGCGACGACGGATGCCGATGGGGCCGGTCCGGACGCCGACCCAAACCCTAACGCTGAAGTTTAGGGTTACCAGTGTGTCTGCTTCTTGGACTCTTCCGAACAGGACACTAAGTCGACAAGTGGCGCACGTTCAACGAACACGCCGAACCTCCCGTTTTTCTTTTCACCCTATGTGATCACCCGTAGCGCTGACCAACCAGGGGGCTGGCCAGGCGAAACGTGCGTCAACTCCTCGACGCGGCCGGTGCGGTGGGCGCACTCACGTCGAAGTGTCCCGCTTTGGGAGACGCCTTCATGAGAGCGGTGAGCACTCTCACCTTGACGGGCCCCTCCTCGCTGCTCCCCCACATCACCGTGCGGTCCCGCGTCAGTTGCAGGACGGCCGAGTCGTAGGAGGTGATCCGCACGACCTCGGTCTCACCGGACAGCTTCGCCGGGAGGTCGCCCGCGATGCGGACCGCCTCCCGCACCAGGCGGTCGGCGCCGAAGCGGCGCAGACTCGCGGACCGGTCCGGCTCCAGCTCCAGCAGGGGCACATGGGCGGGAGCTTCGTCCACCGTGGCGAAACGAACGCCCTTGGCGTCCACTTCGATGAACTTCCCGCCCTTTTCCATCAACAGGACGGGCTTACGTTCGGTCACTTCAAGACTGACACCGTGCGGCCATGACCGAACGACATCCACGGAGTCGACACGAGGCAACTTCTGGCGCAACCGCCCGGCGATCGCATCGGTGTCCACGGAGACCAGCGGGGATCCGACGGGAGCCCTGGCGGCCGTCTCGACCTCGCTGCGGCTCAGCACGTCGGTTCCGGTGATCGTCACGCGTTCCAGCCTGAACCAGGACGATCCGTAGAGCACCCATACCGTGGCGCCGGCGGTCACCACGAGGCCAAGTACGGCCAGGACCAGTCGCGTACGGCCGGTCAGCCGCCGCCCCCCGGGGCCGATGTGGGGTGGGCGGGCCGGGGTGTCCGCCCGCTCGGCCTCGCCGCGCTGGGCGGTCGTCGGTCCGGCCACGCTCACTCCTTCGCCGGACCCGGGGCGCGCGCCCCGGGTCCGCACCGCCTCACGCCTTTCGGCGTGCGGCAATCGCCTCGTACACCATGCCGACGAGGAGGTCGTCGGCGTCCCGTCGCCCGAACTCCGCGGCGGCACGGGACATCTCGTACAGCCGGTGCGGATCCGAGAGCACCGGAAGGACGTTGCCCTGCACCCATTCCGGGGTGAGAGCCGCGTCGTCCACCAGCAGGCCGCCGCCGGCGTTCACCACCGGCTGGGCGTTGAGCCGCTGTTCACCGTTGCCGATCGGCAGCGGGACGTAGGCGGCGGGAAGCCCGACGGCGGAGAGTTCGGCGACGGTCATCGCGCCCGCGCGGCAGAGCATCATGTCGGCCGCCGCGTACGCGAGGTCCATCCGGTCCACGTACGGTACCGGGATGTAGGGCGGCATCCCGGGCATGTTGTCGATTCGCGGCAATTCGTTCTTCGGGCCGACCACATGGAGGATCTGGATACCCGACCGCTGGAGCAGCGGCGCGATCCGCTGGACGACCTCGTTGAGGTGACGGGCCCCCTGCGAACCGCCGGAGACGAGCAGGGTCGGCAGGTTGGGGTCGAGGCCGAAGGCCGCGCGTGCCTCCGGGCGGACGCGGGCCCGGTCCAGGGTCGCGATGGTGCGGCGCAGCGGGATCCCGATGTAGCGGGCGTCACGCAGCTTGCTGTCCGGTGTGGAGACGGCGACCCCGTGGGCGTACCTCGAACCGATCTTGTTGGCCAGGCCGGGCCGTGCGTTGGCCTCGTGGACGACGATCGGGACACCGGCGCGCTTGGCCGCGAGGTAGCCGGGCAGAGCCACGTAGCCGCCGAATCCCACCACGCAGTCAGCCTTGGTGCGTTCCAGGATCTGCTCGGCGGCCTTGATGGTGCCGCGCAGCCGCCCCGGCACGGTGATCAGTTCGGGGGTGGGCTTGCGCGGCAGCGGTACGGCGGGGATCAGTGCCAGTTCGTACCCCCGCTCGGGTACGAGCCTGGTCTCGAGTCCGCGCTCCGTGCCGAGGGCAGTGATTCCCACGGTCGGGTCCTGCCTCCGCAGGGCGTCTGCGAGGGCAAGCGCGGGCTCGATGTGTCCGGCGGTCCCCCCGCCGGCGAGTACGACATGCACCGAAATTCACCGCTCTCCGGACGGACGCTTCGTGACGCGCCGTCTCATCGTCTTCCATCTGACCCCGGGCCTCCGCATGGCCAGGGCCGCTTTCGCCGCAGGGTCGTCACGCGCGAACGCGATCATGAGCCCGACGGCGAACATGGTCGGCAGCAGGGCCGACCCCCCGTAGGAGAACAGCGGCAGCGGGACTCCGGCGATCGGCAACAGGCCGAGCACCGCACCGATGTTGATCACGGCCTGCGCCGTGATCCAGGTGGTCACGCCTCCCGCTGCGTACCTCACGAAGGGGTCCTCCGTGCGTCCGGCCACGCGGATACCCGCATAGCCTAGAGCCGCGAAGAGGGCGAGTACCGACAGCGTCCCCGCCAGCCCCAGCTCCTCACCTGTGATGGCGAAGATGAAGTCGGTGTGCGGCTCGGGAAGTTGACCCCATTTTTCCACACTCGCACCGAGCCCGGATCCGAACCATCCGCCGGACGCGAGGGCGTAGATTCCGTGCACCGCCTGCCAGCACGAGTCCCCGGGGCCTGGTTCGGACGCCCCGATGCAGCCGAGCCGGGACATCCGGTTGGGGCTGGTCTTGATGAGCAGGAAGCCGATCAGACCCGCGAAGGCGAGCACCCCGGCGAAGAGCCGGGTGGGGGCGCCGGCCAGCCAGAGGAGACCGAACAGGATGGCGGTCAGGATGATGGCGGTGCCCATGTCGCCGCCGAGCATGATCAGTCCGAGCAGCATGAAGGCGACCGGGACCAGCGGGACGAGCATGTGCTTCCACTGGGCCAGCAGCCGCTTGTCCTGCTTGCGGGCGAGCAGGTCCGCGCCCCAGAGGATGAGGGCGAGCTTGCCGAACTCACTGGGCTGGAGCTGGAAGGGGCCGCCGACGCGGATCCAGTTCTGGTTGCCGTTGACCGACATCCCTATCCCCGGCACCTGGACCAGGACCATGAGGAAGACCGTCACCATGAGCAGCGGGTAGGCCAGCGCCCGGTGGAGTTTGACGGGCATTCTGGAGGCCAGCAGCATCAGCCCCGCCCCGATCACGGCGGCGAGGAACTGCTTGCGGAAGAAGTAGGTCCCCGGCCGTGCCAGCTCCAGGGCCTTGATCATCGAGGCGGAGTAGACCATCACGAGGCCGAGCACGATGATCAGCAGGCTCGATCCGAGGATCAGGTAGTAGGCGGTGAGGGGGCGGTCCCAGGCCCGTCGCGCCTGTTCGTACAGCCGCCGCACGCCGGCTCCTCGGCGTGGCCCGGCAGGTGGTGCGCCGGCCCCGCGCGGGCCACGTGACGACGCGGGGGGCCGCCGGGACCCGGCGGCGGGCCCGCTCCTCGCGGCGAGTCCCGGGAAGGGACCGGCGGGCAGGGGCGGGGTGAGCGCCCGGGGGGCCGCCGCGGTGACCCGCGGGCGGCCTCCGCGCGCGGCTGCGCTCTCGTCGGCCGGCATTGTCGCTGTCCCCTCCACTGCTCGTGCTCGGGGGCCTGCGCACGGCGCCCGGGCCCGCGGCGGTGCCGCAGGCGACCGGGTCTCCGGGCGGCTCCGGTACTCCGGGACAGTACGACGCGGAGACCGGGCCCGTCAGTCGCTCTCGTCGGCGAGTTGGCGGACGGCGTCCGCGAACGCCTCGCCGCGCTTGTTGTAGTTGACGAACATGTCCATCGACGCGCAGGCCGGGGCCAGCAGTACGGTGTCGCCCGGCCGGGCGAGCCGTGCCGCTTCGCGGACCGCCGCGGACATCGCCCCAGTGTCGGTCCGTTCGAGGTCGACCACCGGCACCTCGGGGGCGTGTCGTGCCAGGGCTTCACGGATCAGCGCCCGGTCGGCGCCCATCAGTACGACACCCCTCAGCCGCTTGGCGGCGCCGGACGCCAGTCCGTCGAAGGTGGCTCCCTTGGCGAGGCCTCCGGCGATCCAGACGATCGGGTCGTAGGAGGCGAGGGACGCCTCGGCCGCGTGGGTGTTGGTGGCCTTGGAGTCGTCGATGTACGTGACCCCGTGCACGTCGGCGACGTGCTCGATGCGGTGGGCGTCGGGCCGGAAGGCCCGCAGCCCGTCGCGTACGGCGGCGGGAGCCACGCCGAAGGCCCTGGCCAGTGCCGCCGCCGCGAGGGCGTTGGCGATGTTGTGCGGGGCCGGCGGATCGATGTCGCCGACCTCGGCGAGCTCCTGGGCCTGCTTCTGCCGGTCGGCCACGAAGGCCCGGTCGACGAGGATTCCGTCGACCACTCCGAGCTGGGAGGGGGCGGGGGTACCGAGGGTGAATCCGATGGCCCGGCAGCCCTCCTCGACGTCGGCCTCGCGGACGAGGTCCTCGGTCGCGGTGTCCTGCGCGTTGTAGACGCAGGCGACGCTGTTGCCCTCGTAGATCCGGCCCTTGTCGGCGGCGTAGCCCTCCATCGAGCCGTGCCAGTCCAGGTGGTCCGGGGCCAGGTTGAGAACGGCGCCGGAGTGGGCGCGCAGGGAGGGCGCCCAGTGGAGCTGGTAGCTGGAGAGTTCGACGGCGAGGACGTCGTACTCCTCGTCGCCGAGGACCGCGTCCAGCAGGGAGACCCCGATGTTGCCCACGGCGGCGGTGCGCAGACCGGCCGCCGCGAGGATCGAGGCCAGCATCCGGACCGTCGTGGTCTTGCCGTTGGTACCGGTGACCGCGAGCCAGGGTGCCGCGTCGGGCCCCCGCAGCCGCCAGGCGAGTTCGACGTCGCCCCAGACGGGGACGTCCGCCTCGGCGGCTGCCAGGAAGAGCGGCTTGTCGGGCTTCCAGCCGGGAGCCGTGATGACGAGCTCGGTGGACGGGGGCAGGGTGTCGCCGTCACCGAGGCGCACGGTGATCCGTCGCCCGCCACCGTTCTCACCGGAGGCGCTGCGCGCGGCAGCCCATTCCTCCAGTTCGGCGGCCTGCGCGCGGGACCGCTCGTCGTCTCCGTCGTTGACGACGGTGACCACGGCCCCCCGCTGGTGCAGGGCGCGGGCCGCGGGGATACCGCTGACGCCGAGCCCGGCCACCGTGACGTGCTTGCCCTGCCAGTCCACTTCGCTCACTTCTTGGCTGCCCATCCGGCGTAGAAGAGGCCCAGTCCGACGATCACGCACATGCCCTGGATGATCCAGAAGCGGACCACGACGAGGACTTCGGACCACCCCTTGAGTTCGAAGTGGTGCTGGAGCGGGGCCATGCGGAAGACCCGCTTGCCGGTCATCTTGAAGGAGCCGACCTGGATGACCACCGACATGGTGATCATCACGAAGAGGCCGCCGAGGATGGCCATCAGGAACTCGGTGCGGGAGCAGATCGCGAGGCCGGCGAGCGCGCCGCCGAGGGCCAGCGAACCGGTGTCGCCCATGAAGATCTTCGCGGGCGAGGTGTTCCACCACAGGAAGCCGAAGCAGGCGCCCATCAGGGCGGAGGCGACGACCGCGAGGTCGAGCGGATCGCGTACCTCGAAGCAGGCGTTGGGATTGGTCAGGGTCTCCGCGTTGGCGCAGGACTCCTGGAACTGCCACAGCCCGATGAAGGTGTAGGCGCCGAAGACCATCACCGAGGCGCCGGTGGCCAGTCCGTCCAGACCGTCCGTCAGATTCACGCCGTTGGACATGGCGAGGATCATGAACAGCGCCCAGACACAGAACAGCACGGGGCCGATCGACCAGCCGAAGTCCTCGACGAAGGAGAGCCTGGTGGATGCGGGAGTGTTCCCCTGCGCGTCCGCGAACTGGAGCGAGAGCAGGGCGAAGGCGATGCCGACGATCAGCTGGCCGGCCATCTTCGCCTTGGCCCGCAGCCCCAGCGAGCGCTGCTTCACGATCTTGATGTAGTCGTCGAGGAAGCCGACGAGGCCCATTCCGGCCATCAGGAACAGGACGAGCACCCCGGAGAAGCGCATGTCCTCGCCGGTGATCACCTTCGCCAGTACGTAGGCGATGATCGTGGCCAGGATGAAGGCGATACCACCCATGGTGGGTGTGCCCTTCTTACTGCCGTGCGTGCGCGGGCCGTCATCCCTGATGAACTGCCCGTAGCCCTTGCGGGCCAGGAGTTTGATCAGCAGCGGGGTGCCGACCAGCGTAAGGAAGAGCCCTATGGCTCCCGCGAAGAGGATCTGCCTCATCGGACGGCGACCTCGCCCTCGGTCGTCTCCAGCAGAGCCTGTGCGACCTTCTCCAGGCCGACCGACCGGGACGCCTTCACCAGCACGACGTCTCCCGGGCGCAGTTCACTGCGCAACAGGTCGACGGCCGCCTGTGCGTCGGACACGTGCACCGACTCCTCACCCCACGAACCCTCGTTATATGCGCCCAGTTGCAGCCAGGAGGCTTCTTGCCCCCCGACAGCGACGAGCTTGCTGACGTTGAGCCGGACGGCGAGCCGTCCGACCGCGTCGTGCTCGGCGAGCGACGCGTCACCGAGCTCGGCCATCTGACCGAGCACCGCCCACGTGCGCCCCCCTCCCGCCTGTCGGGCCTTGCCCATGGCGGCCAGCGCACGGAGGGCGGCCTTCATGGATTCGGGGTTCGCGTTGTAGGCGTCATTGACGACCGTCACACCGTCCGGACGCTCGGTGACCTCCATGCGCCAGCGGGAGAGGGTGCCCGCCTCCGAGAGCGCCTCGGCGATCTCGGTCACGGACATGCCCAACTCATGGGCGACGGCGGCCGCGGCGAGCGCGTTCGACACGTGGTGCTCACCGTACAGGCGCAAGGTCACGTCGCTGCACCCGGTGGGTGTGTGGAGCGCGAAAGCGGGCCGCCCGTCGTCGGTGAGCCGCACGTTCTCTCCCCGTACGTCCGCTTCCGGGCCCTCCCCGAAGAGGAGCACCCGGGCTTTTGTGCGGGACGCCATCGCCCTCACGAGCGGGTCGTCGGCGTTGAGCACGGCGACGCCGTCCTCCGGGAGGCCCTCCACGAGCTCGCCCTTGGCCTGGGCGATCGCCTCACGGCTGCCGAACTCCCCGAGATGGGCGCTTCCCACGTTGAGGACCAGGCCGATCCGCGGGGGCGTCAGGCCGGTGAGGTAGCGGATGTGCCCGATGCCGCGCGCCCCCATCTCCAGCACGAGGTGACGGGTGTCCGGGGTGGCGCTCAGCACGGTGAGCGGGAGGCCGATCTCGTTGTTGAAGGAACCCGGCGTCCAGACCGTGGGCGCCTTGCGCTGGAGCAGCTGGGCGATCAGGTCCTTGGTGGACGTCTTGCCCGCCGACCCGGTCAGCGCGACCACGGTGGTTCCGAGGCGCTCGACGGCGGCGCGTGCGAGGGCTCCGAGCGCGGCCACGACGTCGTCCACGACGATCGCCGGAACACCGACGGGACGGGCGGCGAGCACGGCGACCGCGCCCGCCTCGACGGCACGCTCCGCGTAGTCGTGGCCGTCGACGCGCTCGCCGGCGAACGCTGCGAACAGGGAGCCCTGCCGCACCTCCCGGGAGTCGATGACGACGGGGCCGGTGACGACGGCGGACGGGTCCGGCACGTCGTGCGGCCGCCCGTCGACGATTGCGGCGATCTCGGCGAGGGAAAGGGCGATCACTTGGTCATCCCTGACTGTTGTTCTCATGGGTGTGTACGCGGTCCTCGGGGGCGCTCCCGGCGCCGGTGCGCCCCAGGGAGCTCTCGATGGCGTCGCGCAGGACCTTGCGGTCGTCGAAGGGGCGCACCACTCCGTGGATGTCCTGCCCCTGCTCGTGCCCCTTGCCTGCCACCAGGAGGGTGTCGCCGGGCTCCGCCCGTGCGACGGCCGCGGCGATCGCGGCGGCCCGGTCGGCCTCCACGAGCACGTCGCCGCGCTCGTGGACGGGCACCTCGGCAGCGCCGAGGAGCATCGCCGCGAGGATCGCGAGGGGGTCCTCGGAGCGTGGGTTGTCCGAGGTCAGTACGGCGGTGTCGGCCAGCCGCGCGGCCGCGGCGCCCATCGGGCCGCGCTTCGTCGTGTCGCGGTCGCCGCCGCAGCCGAGCACGATGTGCACCCGGCCCTCGGTGACCTTCCGCAGGGACTTCAGGACCGATTCGACGGCGTCGGTCTTGTGCGCGTAGTCGACCACCGCGAGATAGGGCTGTCCGGCGTCGACGCGCTCCAGCCGGCCGGGGACACCGGGGACGGCCGCGACCCCGTCGGCGGCGGACTGCGGGTCCACACCGGCGACGGCCAGGGTCACGATCGCGGCAAGGGTGTTGGCCACGTTGAAGGGGCCGGGCAGCGGGGCCCGGGCCTTGATCCGCCGGCCGTCGGGGCCGACCACGGTGAAGGTGCTGTCCTGGGAGCCGATCTGGACGTCCTGGGCCCGCCATTCGGCGTCCGGGTGGCCCTCGGCGGAGAAGGTGACGACCGGGACGGACGCCTCCTTCACCAGCCTGCGGCCGTACTCGTCGTCGAAGTTGACGACGCCGAGCTTGCTGCGGCGCGGGGTGAACAGCTGCGCCTTGGCCTGGAAGTAGTCCTCCATACCGGAGTGGAACTCCATGTGCTCCGGGCTGAGGTTGTTGAACACCGCGACGTCGAAGACGCAGCCGTCGACCCGGCCGAGCACCAGGGCGTGGCTGGACACCTCCATGGCGACCGCCTCGACGCCGCGTTCGCGCATGACGGCGAACAGCGCCTGGAGGTCGGTGGCTTCGGGCGTGGTGCGCTCCGACTTGATGCGCTCGTCACCGATCCGCATCTCGACGGTGCCGATGAGTCCGGTGCTGCGTCCGGCGCCACGCAGTCCGCCCTCGACGAGGTAGGCGGTGGTGGTCTTGCCGGAGGTTCCGGTGATACCGATCTGGAGGAGGTCCTCGCCGGGGTGTCCGTAGATCTCGGCGGCGATCTCGCCCATCCGGCCGCGCGGGTCCCCGGTGACCAGGACCGGCAGGCCGGTCGCCGCGGCGCGGTCGGCGCCCGACGGGTCGGTGAGGATCGCGGCGGCTCCGAGACCGGCGGCCTGGGCGGAGAAGTCGGCGCCGTGGAAGCGGGCGCCGGGCAGGGCCGCGTACACGTCCCCCGGGCGTACGGCCCGGGAGTCGTGGGTGATGCCGGTGACCTCACCGGAATCTTGCGGTCCGGCACCGAGCCGGGCTGACAGCTCTCCGAGCGCGGTCGGGCTGAGCCGGTCCGGTCGGGGCGCTCCCGGGTAGGTCACAGGCGCGTCCTTCTGAGTGGTTTGGCACTGATCAGCGTGGGGCACGGCGGTGAGCGTACCGGGCGGACCGGGCCTCTCGCGAAGTGAGGGCCCGGGGTTGCGGTACTTCTCGTTCCGGTTCCCGGGATCCGGGGTGATGGTCGTCACTGAGGGGTCCCCGAGTCACTCGCCGGGCTTGAAAGCCACCGGCAGCCGTGCGGGATCGCTGCCGGAGGGAGGTGTCTGGAGGGTCTTGAGGGCGAACTCCATGACCTTCTTGTAGATCGGACCGCAGATCTGGCCGCCGAAGTAGCTGCCCTTCGTGGGGTTCTGGATGGCGCAGTAGACGGTGATCTGAGGGTCGTCGGCGGGGGCGAAGCCCGCGAAGGAGGCGGTGTAGCCCTTGTAGACGCCCCGCACCGGGTCGACCCGGTTGGCCGTACCCGTCTTGCCGGCGACCCGGTAACCCTGGATGTGGGCCTTGGTCCCGGTGCCCTCCCGGTCGTCCACCACGGACTCCAGCATCTTCGACAGGGTCCTGGCCGTCTTCTCGCTGACCACCCTGGTGCGCTTCGGTGCCTCCGCCGCCGTGTAGCGGCCGTCGGCGTCCTTGGTCCCGCGGACCAGGGTCGGCTCGATCCTGACACCGCCGTTGGCGACCGTCTGGTAGACCGATGCCGCCTGCATGGCGTTGAGCGAGAGCCCCTGGCCGAAGGGGATCGTGTACTGCTGGGAGGTCGACCAGTCCCCGGGCTTGGCCACGATGCCGGGCGACTCTCCCGGGTAGTCCAGGCCCGTGGTGCTGCCGAGGCCGAACTTCCGCAGGTAGGAGTAGAGGACCTTGTTCGCCTCGGGCTGCGTCTTACCGAGCTGGCCGGTCGCCAGGATGGTGCCGATGTTGCTCGACTTGGCGAGTACGCCGTTGAGCGTGAGGTACCAGGTGGGGTGGTCGATGTCGTCCCTGAAGAGCCGGTCGCCCCGGTGCAGCCTGTTGGGGACGGTCACGTGCGTGCCGGGCGTGGCGACGCCCTCCTCCAGCACCGCGGCCATCGACATGACCTTGCTCGTGGAGCCGGGTTCGTAGACGTCCTGGAGGGCCGCGTTGCCGAGGGCCGCCCCGTTGGCCTGCGCGAGGTCGTTGGGGTCGTAGCCGGGTGCGTTGGCCATCGCGAGCACCTCGCCGGTCCTGGTGTTCTGGACGATGACGTACCCGCGGTCGGCCTCGGACTTCTCGACCTGGTCGGCGATGGCGCGCTGGGCGGCCCACTGGATGTCGCGGTCGATGGTCAGCTCGACGTCGGTCCCGGCGACCGCGGGGATCTCCGTGGAGCCGGCGGTGGGTACGGGCCGGCCGCCCGCCTGGGCGTAGCGGATCTTGCCGTCCTCGCCCTGGAGCCGCTTGTTGAGCTGGGCCTCGAGCCCGCCGCCGCCCTTGCCCTCGGCGTTGACGAACCCCAGTATCCCGGCGGCGAGGTCGCCGTTGGGGTACACCCGCTTGGTGGTGGGTTCCTGGAGCACTCCGGCCAGCACGTTGACTCCGGGGCCGCCCTTCGCCTCGTCCTCGGCGGCCTTCTGCGCGAAGGCCGACTTGAGGTCCTTGATCTGCTTCCACACCTGGGGGGTCTGACGCCTGGCCAGCACGGTGTAGCGGCTCTTGGGCGCCGAGAGCTTCTTGGCCAGCTCCGCCTCCTCCTTGCCGAGGATCGGGGCGAGCAGGGCGGCGGCCTGCTGCGGCGCGTCCGGGGCCTTGCTGTCCTCGGGGGTGAACAGCTTCGGGTCGGCCGTGATGTCGTGGGCGTCGACGCTGGTGGCCAGGGCGATGCCGCTGCGGTCGGTGATCTCTCCGCGCTCGGCGGCGATCGTGTACTCCAGGTAGCGGTTCTTCTCGGCCTTGGCCGCGTAGGTGGAGGCGTCGACCGCCTGCACCTGGAGGAGGCGGACGACGAACGCCACCATGACGAGGGTCAGACAGAGGCTGATGAGACGCAGCCGGGGGCGCGGGCTGCCGAGCCGGATGGACCGCGGGGAACCGCCGCGGCGCTTCGCGGGCGCCGTCCGCCGTGGCCGGCGGTTCTCGGGCCGGGCGGTGGGCCGGGGGCGCCCCGATCCGCCTGCCGCGTTGCGTGGGCGCGCGGGGCCGGGTACTCGGCGGCGCGGCGGTTCCTTCGGGGGCACAGGGTCACCTGCCGGAGCTCGTCGGAAGCGGTGTGGTCGGGGTCGTGGACGGCGTCGCGGGGGCGGCCGGGGCGGAGGCCCCATCGTCGGTACCGGGCGGGGAGGCGGAGCCGGTCACCCCGGTCGCACCCGTTTCCGGTTGGGAGGCCGGGGTGGGGGACGGCTGCGCGGTCGCCCGCTCGGGCACTCCGCGGACCTTCCCGTCGGGGCCGAGGAAGGCGGGGTTGCCGCCGGGCACCATGCCGAGTTCGCGGGCCTTGCGCTCCAGGGCGTCTGGCTTGGAGTAGCCGTCGACGTCCCGCTGCAGGGCCTGCTGCTCGTCGGTGAGTTCGGTGGTCTCCCTCTTCAGCTCGCTCAGCCTGAACGATCCTTCGTTGAGCGCCGAGTTCAGCAGCAGGAGCGAGATGAGGCCACCGGTGAGCAGCAGCACGACCAGCAGGACGAAGGGGGTGCGGGCGGCTGTGCTCGGCCCCGCCGGCATCAGCCGGGCGAGCCGGCCGGCCCGCCCCTTCATCTGCTCGGCCGCCTTGGTCACCGCGCTGCCACCGTCCTCTTCCGCCTACGGCCGGTACGCCAGGAGCCGCTCATCGCTCCTCCTCCCGGATCCTCTGGGCGCCTCGCAGCCGGGCGGGGGCGGCACGCCGGTTCTCGGCGACCTCCTCCTCCGTGGGCAGTTCGGCACCCCTGGTCAGCAGCTTCAGCCGGGGCTGGTAGCGCTCGGGCACGACGGGGAGCCCCGGGGGCGCGGTGTTGGCCGCGCCGGCCGCGAAGACCTGCTTGACGAGCCGGTCCTCCAGCGAGTGGTAGGAGAGCACGGCGATCCGGCCTCCGACGGCGAGACTGCCGACCGCCGCCGGGACGGCACGCTCCAGGACGCCGAGTTCGGCGTTGACCTCGATGCGCAGGGCCTGGAAGGTCCGCTTGGCCGGGTTTCCGCCGGTGCGCTTGGCCGCCTGGGGCAGGGAGTCGCGGATCAGCTCGACGAGGCGGGCGCTGTTGTCGAAGGGTTCCTTCTCGCGTTCGCGCACGACGGCCGAGACGATGCGCTTGGCCTGCTTCTCCTCGCCGTACGCGCGCAGGATCCGCACGAGTTCGCCCGGCGGGTAGGTGTTGAGCACCTCGGCCGCGCTGATGCCGGTCGTCTGGTCCATCCGCATGTCGAGCGGTGCGTCCTGGGCGTAGGCGAAGCCCCGGTCGGCCTCGTCGAGTTGCATGGAGGAGACGCCGAGGTCGAACAGGACGCCCTGGACCTTGGGGATGCCCAGCCGGTCGAGGACCTCGGGCAGTTCGTCGTAGACCGCGTGGACGAGCGTGGCGCGGTCACCGTAGGGGGCGAGGCGTTCGCCGGAGAGCCGGAGCGCCTCCTTGTCGCGGTCGAGGGCGACGAGCCGCACCTCGGGGAAGGCGGCGAGCAGCGCCTCGCTGTGTCCGCCGAGCCCGAGGGTGCAGTCGACGACGACCGGGGGCCGCGGGCCGGTCGCCTCCAGAGCCGGGGCCAACAGGTCCAGGCATCGCTGGAGCATCACCGGGACGTGTCGGGTCTGGCTCAAAGCGCCCTCTCAGGCTCTGTCCGCGACGGCCGCACGTGCGGTCCGGTCCCCACCCGCCCGGAAGGGGAGGTCCGCCGGCGCCGGGGAAGGGGCGTCGGCCGACCGCGGGCGGGAGAGGGCCGGGCCGCACGTGCGCCGCACATCACGGGGAAGTCGAAACATGTAGAAATATGCATAATGCGCAGGCAGCTGGGTAACTTCGCGTCACTTTAGTCCACCCTGCCATCCGATCCATTCCCGATCAACGAACCGGGCAGCGCGTCGCACGTACCCCGGCGGCGCGGGCACCTCACCCGGTCGGCCCTTCAGGTGTGAGACTTGTGGTTTACCTCACAACACGCCCCGTTGACCTTCTTTGTCCCCTTCCAAAGCACTCCTGGGGCCTGTGTGGCGACTAACGTCGTCTCCATGTCGACTTCCGCGCACTCTTCCGCCGAGACCGTTTCCCCCACCGGCTCCGACGCCCGTACCGGAGAGACCGTCACCGACCGCCTGGTCGAGCTCAACACCCGCTACTCGGAGGCGTTCACCGATCCGGGCATGGACGCGAAGCCCGTCCTGCGTGTCGCGATCGTCGCGTGCATGGACGCGCGCCTCGACCTCCACCGGGCGCTCGGCCTGGAGCTCGGCGACTGCCACACCATCCGCAACGCGGGCGGCGTGGTGACCGACGACGTCCTGCGGTCGCTGACGATCAGCCAGCGCGCCCTCGGCACGCGCAGCGTCGTACTCATCCACCACACGAACTGCGGGATGGAGTCGCTGACCGAGGACTTCCGCAAGGACCTGGAGCTCGAGGTCGGCCAGCGCCCGGCCTGGGCCGTCGAGGCGTACTCCGACGCCGACCAGGACGTCCGGCAGTCGATGCAGCGCGTGCGCACCTCGCCCTTCCTCCTGCACACGGACGACATCCGCGGCTTCGTCTTCGACGTGACGACGGGCAAGCTCCGCGAGATCCTCCCCGCCACCACCGCCTGAGCCCTCGACATACGGACCACATCCGGCATATCGCTCCCACTTGTCCGCAGGCGAGTGACACGAAGCGGTAACGGCAACAAGAATGCGGGTGTGACATCTCTCCGGGTCCTCCGGAGAGTGTCCGTATTTCGGGGCGGGACGGGCGCTTTGCGCGCCGGCCCGTGCACAAGGGGCCGAGGAGGGCCGGGTGACGACCTATGACGATCGAGCGAGCCTTACAGATCTGACCACCACAGCCGAGCGGGTACGCAGGTCGGTGGAGGGTGTGATCGAGGGCAAGCCTGAGGTCGTACGGCTTTCGCTGACCGTGCTGCTCGCGGAAGGGCACCTCCTCATCGAGGACGTGCCCGGGGTCGGGAAGACGATGCTGGCGAAGGCGCTGGCGCGGTCCATCGACTGCTCGGTGCGCCGCATCCAGTTCACACCGGATCTACTGCCCTCGGACATCACCGGTGTCTCGATCTTCGACCAGCAGCGGCGGGACTTCGAGTTCAAGCCCGGCGCGATCTTCGCCCAGATCGTGATCGGGGACGAGATCAACCGGGCGTCCCCCAAGACCCAGTCGGCGCTGCTGGAGTCGATGGAGGAGCGCCAGGTCACGATCGACGGCCACTCCTACGAACTCCCCGACCCCTTCATGGTCGTGGCCACGCAGAACCCGGTGGAGATGGAGGGCACCTACCCTCTCCCCGAGGCGCAGCGCGACCGGTTCATGGCCCGGGTCTCGATCGGTTACCCCAGTGCCGAGGCCGAGCTCCAGATGCTCGACGTGCACGGCGGCGCCTCCCCGCTGGACGACCTGCAGCCGGTGGCGCACGCCCACGACATCGTGAAGCTGATCGACGCGGTGCGTACGGTCCATGTCGCGGAGGCCGTCCGCCGGTACGCCGTGGAACTGGTCGCCGCCACCCGCCAGCACCCCGAGCTCAGACTCGGTGCCTCGCCGCGTGCCACCCTGCATCTGCTGCGCGCCTCCAAGGCGTCGGCGGCACTTGCCGGGCGGGACTACGCCCTGCCGGACGACGTCCAGGCCCTGGCGGTCGCGGTACTCGCGCACCGCCTGCTGCCGACGGCGCAGGCTCAGCTCAACCGCCGCACCGCCGAGCAGGTCGTGCTGGACATCCTGCAGCGCACCCCGGTACCGGTCTCGGGCGGTTCGGCCGCTCCGGCGCAGCCCTCGCACGCGCCGGGCGCACCGGTGTACGGCCGGCCCGGCGCACGGCGGCTGTGATGACGGCCGGGGCTCCCGGCCCCGTCGACGACAGCGACTCCAAGGGTGGTCTCCGTGCGGCTCTGGGCGGTCTGACCACCCGGGGGAGGTCCTTCCTCGCCGCCGGAGTGGCCGCCACGGTCTGCGCCTATGTGCTGGGACAGGGGGACCTGCTCAGGGTCGGCCTGCTGCTGGCGGTGCTGCCGCTGGTGTGTGCCACCGTCCTGTACCGCACGCGCTACCGGGTGGCGGGCAGCCGCCGGCTGTCCCCGTCGCGGGTGCCGGCCGGTTCGGAGGCCAGGGTCCATCTGCGCATGGACAACGTGTCCCGGATGAACACGGCCCTGCTGATGCTCCAGGACCGCGTCCCGTACGTCCTCGGGCCGCGGCCCCGGTTCGTGCTGGACCGGGTGGAGCCCGGCGGTGTCCGGGAGGTGTCCTACCGGGTCCGGTCCGATCTGCGGGGCCGCTATCCGCTGGGCCCTCTGCAGCTGCGGCTGAGCGACCCGTTCGGGATGTGTGAGCTGACGCGCTCCTTCAGTGCCTACGACACCCTCGTCGTCGTCCCCCGCACCGAGCCCCTGCCCGCCCTGCGGCCGGCCGGGGAGTCGTCCGGTTACGGCGACGGCAGGCAGCGTTCGCTGGCCCTGGCCGGCGAGGACGACATCATTCCGCGCGGTTACCGTCACGGCGACGACCTGAGACGGGTGCACTGGCGCTCCACCGCGCGCCACGGCGAGCTGATGGTGCGCCGGGAGGAACAGCCGCAGCGTGCCAGGTGCACGGTACTGCTGGACACCCGGCGGATCGCCTACCAGGGCGGCGGCCCGGGGTCGGCCTTCGAGTGGGCGGTGTCCGGCGCCGCGTCGGCGCTGATGCACATGGTGGAGCGTGGACTCGCGGTGCGGCTGGTCACGGACGAGGGCACTGTGGCGCCCGGTGCGAGCGCCGACGGGTTCACGGGGTCGTCGCCCCAGGACTCCGCGGACACGGCGGGCCTGATGATGGACACCCTCGCGGTCGTCGACCATTCCGACGGGGGCGGTCTCTCCCGGGCCCAGGACGTGCTGCGCGGCGGCGGCGGCCTGCTGGTGGCGTTCCTCGGCACACTCGACGAGGAGCAGGCGGCGCTGGTCGCGAGGATGCGGCAGCGCAGCCGCGGGGCCGTCGCGTTCGTGCTGGACGGCGGCGACTGGACGCACGGCGGGCAGGACGCCGGTCCCGCCCCCGCGGTGTCCGAAGGTCTGCGCCTGCTGCGCGAGGCGGGATGGACGGCGGTGGCGGTCCGGCCCGGGGCGGAACTCGCCCAGCTGTGGCAGCAGGCGGGTCAGGGGGGCTCGGGCGCGTCGGCGCCCGCGGCCGGAACGACGGGTGTCTCCGGGGGATGGTCATGAGCGGACGTACCCGGCTGACGCTGTGCGCGTTCGCCGCCACGCTGATGGCGTCGGGGGCTCTCATGCCCTTGGTGGACACCTCCGCCTGGATCCTGCAGGCCGCTCTCATGCTGGCCGTCCAGAGCGGCGCGGGAGCGCTGGCCCGCCGGATCCACCCGGCGCGGATCCTGACGGTCTCCCTCCAGGTGCTCGTCACGCTGCTGACGCTGACCGTGGCCTTCGCCAGGCCGTACGCCCTGTTCTCCGTGGTGCCCGGCCCGCAGGCGGTCCAGTACCTGGCCGATCTGCTGTCCGCGGGCGCCGACGACGTCAGCCGGTACGCGATCCCCGCACCGGCGACCGAAGGCATCCGGCTGATGCTGATCGGCGGGGTGCTGCTGATCGGACTCGCGGTGGACGTCCTCGCGGTGACCTTCCGCGCCACGGCTCCGGCCGGTCTGCCGCTGCTCGCCCTCTACTCGGTCGCGGCCGGGCTCTCCGACGGTGGGGCCGGATGGCTCTGGTTCCTCCTCGCGGCCTGCAGTTATCTGCTTCTGCTGCTGGCCGAGGGCCGGGAGCGGCTGTCACGCTGGGGCCGGGTCTTCGGCGGTGTGTCCGGTACGTCGGGTGGTCTCGCGGCCGGGCTGAGCGGGCCCGGGTCCGGCACTCCCGTGCGCACGGGCCGCCGGATCGGCGCTGTGGCGCTGGGCATCGCGCTGGCGGTGCCGGCCGCCCTGCCCGCGCTGGACGGCGGGCTGCTGGGTTCCGCGGGCGGCGGGGCCGGGACGGGGAGCGGCGGAGGGACGATCTCCGCGGTGAACCCGCTGGTCTCCCTGCAGAACAACCTCAACCAGCCGGAGAACCGGGAGGTGTTGTCGTACCGGACCAATTCCGGGAACCCGGAGGGCTTCTATCTGCGCATCCTGGCCCTGGACCAGTTCAACGGCGGTGAGTGGCGTTCGTCGACGCGCCGGCTGAGCGACGTCCCGGACAGGCTGCCGCAGCCCGCGGGGCTGGGCAGGGATGTCGGCGTCACCGAGATCCGGACGAACATCTCGGCCTCCCGTTCGTACCAGCAGACGTATCTGCCGCTCCCCTACCCGGCGAGCGAGGTCGACGTGCCCGGCCGCTGGCGGTACGAGCCCGAGGGGCGCACCCTCGTGGGCGACGAGGGGCAGACCACGGGCGGTGCCCGCTACGAGGTCAGCAGTCTGGTGGTGGAGCCGACGGCCGGTCAGCTCGCGGCGTCGTCGGCGCCTCCGGCCGACGTGGTGCGTGAATACACGCGGGTGCCGTCGTCGCTGCCCGGCGTGGTCGAGGACACCGCCCGGCAGGTGACCGAGGGCTCCGCCGACGACTACGAGCGGGCGGTGAAGCTGCAGGACTGGTTCGCGTCGGAGGGCGGCTTCCGCTACGACACGACGGTCAGCTCGGGCACGGGCACCGCGGCGATCGAGCGCTTCCTGAAGGCCAAGGAAGGCTTCTGCGTCCACTTCTCCTTCACCATGGCGGCGATGGCCAGAACCCTGGGCATCCCCGCCCGGGTCGCGGTGGGTTTCACGCCCGGCACGGTCCAGGCGGACGGCTCGGTCTCGGTCGGTCTGCGGGACGCGCACGCCTGGCCCGAGCTGTACTTCGAGGGGGTGGGCTGGACCAGGTTCGAGCCGACACCCTCACGCGGCACCACACCGGCCTACACCCGGCCCGACGCTCCGTCGCAGAACCCGGGCAGCAGCGCGCAGCCGACGGACGGCGCCACCGCGGTGCCGTCGGCGGCTCCTTCCGCCTCGGAGACCTGTCCGGCACAGATGCGCCGACAGGGTGAGTGCGGCGCATCCACTCCTCCCGGTGCCGCCGAGTCATCAGGTCCGGGGACACCGACCGGCATGGTCGCGCTGTGGGTACTCGGCGGTCTCGCGGTGCTCACGCTCCCGCTGGTGCCGATGCTGTGGCGGGCTCGGGCCCGGCACAGGCGCCTCGGCTCCTCGGGCGGCCGGACGGCCTCGGACGCGGCCGAGCGGGTACTGGCTGCCTGGCGGGAGATCACCGACACGGCCTGGGACCACGGGATCCGGCCGGACGAGTCGCTGACCCCGCGGAAGGCCGCTGCCCGTGTCGTACGTCTGGGAGGCCTGGACGGTCCGGCCGTGGCCGCCGTCCACGGGGTGGCGGGAGCGGTCGAGCGGGTGCTCTACGCGCCCGAGCCTGGCCTGGTGTCCGCTCCCGCCGAGGAGGTGCGGGAGGTCGTCCGGGGTCTCGGAGCCGCGGCGGGCCGGTGGGGCAGGATCAGGGCGACACTGGCACCGCGTTCGGCCGTTCGGGTGATCTGGGCGGTCTCGGAGCGGCGAGCGGCTTACGGCAGCCGGTGGTCGGCCTGGACGGGGCACGACCGCTGGGCCGCGCGGGTGAGACCACGCTCCGGGCAGCAGCGAGGCTGAGGCCCGGGGACCCGGGGACGGCTCCTGAACGGCTCCGGGCCCGCTGACCGGGGCCGCGCCGAGCCGATGCCGCCGGTCAGCACCGGACCCGGGACGAACAGAGCCGGTGGGCGAACGAGTGAGGGGCGGTCGCAGTGATGCGACCGCCCCTCACCCACGAGGTGACGCCTCAGCCGGTGCGCCGGCGTACGGGCCCCGCCTGGGGGACCTTCCACCGGAGGCCGGGAGGCGAATGGCTCACTGGCCCTGTTCGTCTCGGCGGCGCTGCCACCGCTGTTCGATCCGGTTCATCATCGACCGGCGCTGTCTGGGATGTCGGCGTTCGCCTCCGCCCCCGCTCGCGCTCCCCGCGGGCTGCTGTTCACCGGGTTTCGGCGCCTTGCGCCACCCTGTGATCGCCAGCACGGCACAGCCCAGCATGACGAGGAATCCCGCCACGCTGACCCAGGTCTGCTGGAAGACCATTCCGGCCATGAGGAGCGCGATACCCACCAGAAAACCGGCCACCGCCTGGTAGACCCGTCGCCGGGTGTACCTGCGCAGCCCGCTTCCCTCAAGCGCTGTAGCGAACTTGGGATCTTCGGCGTACAGCGCTCGCTCCATCTGCTCGAGCATTCGCTGCTCGTGCTCCGAGAGCGGCACGGAGTCCTCCTCGTCGTCGGCCGCGGGGGCGACCGGTATGCGGCCCTTCCAGGATAGGCAGGGATTCGCCCCCGTGAAACCCGCCCTCTAGCCATAGCCAGTCCGGACCGCCATGTCGGCTCGGCTGCTGAGGCGTAGATTCCCCGACCTCCGATCCGTCATGCCGGATGGTGTCACCCGATCATACGGGGCTCGCGGCCCGATCGGGTGTTCTGAGCGGTACTCCGTCTGCAGCTGCGTTGCTGATCAGCCGGGCTGCGATCACCCGGGGCCCTTGCTCCGTACGTGTCCCGGCGCCGCCTCAGGGGCGCTTCTCCCCCAGAACGTGCAGCTGGGTCGCCACGGCGTGGAAGGACGGCAGCTCCGCGACTGCCGCCTCCAGCCTCAGCAGCTCCTCCATCGCACCCGGTTCGGTGTCCACCAGCACGCCCGGGACGAGGTCGGCGAAGACCCGGACGCCGTGGACCGCGCCGACCTCGACACCGGCGTCGGCGACCAGCCCGGTCAGCTGCTCGGCGGTGAAGCGGCGGGGCACCGGATCGCCGGCGCCCCAGCGTCCGGCCGGGTCCGTGAGCGTCTGCCGGGCCTCGGCGAAGTGTCCCGCGAGCGCCCTGGCCAGGACCGCGCCACCGACCCCGGCGCCGAGGAGGCTGAGGGCACCGGAGGGCCGGAGCGCGTCGGCGGCGTTCCGTACGCCCTCGGCGGGGTCGTCGGCGTACTCGAGGACGCCGTGGCACAGGACCGCGTCGTAGCCGGTGCGCTCCACGACGTCGAACAGGCCGAGGATGTCGCCCTGGACCCCGCGGACGCGGTCGGCCACGCCGGCCTCGTCGGCGCGGCGCTCCAGCGCGAACAGGGCGTTCGGGCTGGGGTCGACGACGGTGACCCGGTGGCCGAGCCGGGCGACGGGCACGGCGAAGTTGCCGGTGCCGCCCCCGGTGTCCAGCACGTCCAGGGCCTCCCTGCCGGTCGCCTTGACCCGGCGCGCGAGAGCGTCCTTGAGGACCTCCCAGACCACGGCGGTACGGAGGGAGGCTCGGGGGCGCAGCTGGTCCGACACGGCAGTTGACTCCTCGGCACGGTGCCGCCACGGACGGCGGAGCGTGAACGGTGCAGGTGGTACGACTGCCGACCACCCTATTGCCTCGTGCCGTCCCCGAGGTCACTCCACGTCGGCCCGTGCTCCCCCACGCGGGCGCGGGAGCACGGGCTGGAGCACCAGCAACCGCTCGACCAGGCGCAGGAACACGGCGACGTCCCGAAGCAGGTCGTCGGCGTCGCGGGTGGTGGCCGCGCCGGGTATGCCGGCCTCCGCCCGCGCCCTGCGCCGGGCCCCGGAGGCGAACAAGGCGCTCCATTCGGTGAGTTCGGGTGCGATGTCCGGGAGGATCTCCCAGGCGCTGCGGATCCGCGCCCTGCCCCGGGTGCCGGTCTCCGGCCGGCCGCGGGCGGCGAGCACCGCGGCGGCGGTGCGCAGCGCGGCCAGATGCGCGGTGGCGTACCGCTCGTTGGGGACGTCGAGGCGGGCGGCCTCGGCCAGGCCCTCGTGGGCCAGGGTGAGCAGATCGAGAGCGGCGGGCGGTGCGGCGCTCCGGCGCGTGACGGGGTGGACGTCGGACGCCGGGGCGGCCGGTGAGGGGGCTGGGGCGCCGGCGCGGCGCCGCGGGGCAGCGGCTGCGGATGAGCTGGTCATGACGAGCCTCCTGTCGTCGCGTGACGGCTCCGTGGCCGTATGTATCCATCGTGACCGCCCCCACTGACAATCCCTCAGAATCCACCCCTGACCAGGCGTTTTGCTTCGAGCGCGAGTTCGGGCTAACTTTTTTGCACTGACTGGTCAGTTCAAAGATTCCGGGGGTGGGGCCATGGACAGCCCGCTGGGAGTGGCGCTCAGCGCCGAGGACTTCGGCCTGAAGGGGCCGCGCGGCTGGGCCTTCCGGGGCGTGGGGTTCTCGGCGCGGCCGGGTTCCCTGATCGCGATCGAGGGCGACTCCGGCTCCGGCCGCACCTGTCTGCTCCTCGCGCTGACCGGCCGGATGCGGTCCACCCACGGCCACGCCGAGGTCGGCGGCGTACGGCTGCCCGGCCGCCTCGCCGCCGTGCGCCGGTTCAGCGCGCTCGGGCCCGTTCCCGGGGTGAGCGAACTGGATCCCTCGCTCACCGTCGGCGAGCACCT
This sequence comes from Streptomyces sp. NPDC048590, assembly GCF_043199535.1. NCBI lineage: Bacteria > Bacillati > Actinomycetota > Actinomycetes > Kitasatosporales > Streptomycetaceae > Streptomyces > Streptomyces sp. NPDC048590. Next base: position 347,483 of record NZ_JBICWC010000009.1, read on the forward strand.
GCGGGAACGGACGCTGCTGCGGCACCGCTTCGACGATTCGTTCCGTTCCCTGCTGCTCTCCCGCGCCCGGCGCACCGCCGCGGCGAAGGAGGTGGCGGATGCCGCCCTGGATGCGGCGGGCCTCGACCTCGCGGACCTGCCCAAGTCGGAACGGACCCAGGTGCGCGACCTGGAGCGCCTGGCGGCCCTCCGGCTCTCGGTGGCTCTGGCGCTGACGAACGGTCCGGGGCTCCTCGCCGTGGACGACACCGACCTCGGTCTCGGCGCGACCGACCGGGCTTCGGCCTGGGAGCTGCTGCGCTCCGTCGCCGCGGCCGGGACCACGGTCCTCGCGGTGTGCACCGAGGCCCCCGAGGGCTCTCTCGCCGCACGGAGCCGTCCGGGGAACGTCATGACCGCTGCCGACGGGCGGACCGCGAAGACGGCCGACGCCTCCGACGACACGGACGCAGACGCAGACGCAGACGACAACGAGAAGGGGAAGGCCGATGCGATCGCCGAGGCTGGCCGCGCTTGAGCTGCGCAGGTTCGGCAGGGGCCGGATGCCGCGGGCCGCACTGGTGGCACTCCTGCTGCTGCCCCTGCTGTACGGGGCGCTGTACCTCTGGTCGTTCTGGGACCCGTACGGGCGGCTCGACCGGATTCCCGTCGCGCTCGTCAACGAGGACCGGGGCACCACCACCGGCGGCGAACACCTCGCGGCCGGGGACGAGATCACCGGGAAGCTTCTCGGCTCCCGTGTCTTCGACTGGCACGAGGTGGGCTCCGCCGAGGCGGCCAGGGGCGTCGAGGACGGGACGTACTACCTCTCGCTGACCATGCCCCGGGACTTCAGCGAGCGGATCGCGTCGAGTGCGGGGGACTCCCCCGCCACCGGCGCCCTGCGGGTGCGCACCAACGACGCCAACAACTACATCGTCGGCCAGATCTCCAGGACCGTCTTCGCCGAGGTGCGCGGTGCCGCGTCGGCCAAGGCGTCGCGCGGCTTCCTGGACCGGATCTTCATCGACTTCTCCAGCCTGCACGACGCGACCGCGAAGGCGGCCGCGGGCGCCGGTGACCTGGAGAGCGGGCTCAGCAAGGCGAAGAAGGGGTCCAAGGACCTGCTGGACGGCCTCAAGGAGGCCAGGTCGGGCAGCAAAACCCTCTCCACCGGCGTCTCCCGGCTCGACAAGGGAGCCGGCGACCTGGAGACGGGGTCCCGACAGGTCGCAGGCGGCACACAACTGCTCGCCGACAAGGTCAACGCGGTCGCCGCCGATGTGCGCCCCTTCCTCAAGGACAACGGGAAGGCCATCGGCGACACAGCGCGGCTGGTCTCGGACTCCTCGAAGGCCGTACGGGACAACCTCGGCCTGCTCGCCGAGACGGCACCGGCGGCATCGGCCGCCGCCCACACGGCTTCCGACGAGCTGACCGGCCTCTACCGGGTCCGCTGCGAGGAGCAGCCCCTGCCCGACCCGGGTACCTGCCCGCAGCTGAAGCGCGCGAAGACCGCGGCGCAGGACGTCGCGGACGTCTCCGACGACGTGAACGCCCTGGTCACGAACCAGAAGGGCGATCTCGCGAAGCTGCGCACCCAGCTGTCCACCCTGCAGAAGCAGGCGGACGCCCTGGCGAAGCGCTCGCCGCGTCTGGACACCGATCTGGAGTCCGCCGTCGCCAGGATCAACGCGCTCAACACCGGGGCGCAGAAGGTCGCCAAGGGCGCCGACGCCCTTCACACCGGTCTCGGCACGGCGAAGACGGGCGCCGGGGACCTCAGGTCCGGGGTCGGAAAGCTCACCTCGGGCGCCACCACCCTCAAGAGCGGGCTGTACCGGCTGAGCGACGGTTCCACGACGCTCGCCCAGGGCCTGAACGACGGGGTCGGCAGGATCCCCGACTACGGCAAGGAGGACCGCGACGCCCGCACCGGTGTGATGGCCGACCCGGTGCGTCTCACCTCCTCCTCGCTGCACACGGCGCCCAACTACGGCACCGGCTTCGCCCCCTACTTCATCCCGCTCTCCCTCTGGGTGGGCGCGATGGTGGCGTACATGCTGATCCAGCCGCTCAACCGCAGAGCACTGGCGGCCGGAGCGCCGGCCAGGCGCATCGCCCTGGCGGGCTGGCTGCCCGTGGCGGCGATCGGCCTCCTCCAGGTGGGCGCCCTGATGTCCGTGCTGCACTGGCGGCTCGGTCTGCGGATGGCTCACGCGGCCGGGACGATTCTCTTCCTGGCGCTGGTCACCTGCTGCTTCGCCGCGATCGTGCAGTGGCTCAACGCCCGGTTCGGGTCGGCGGGCCGGATCCTCGTACTGGCGGCGCTCATGCTCCAGCTGACCTCCGCCGGAGGGACGTACCCGGTGCAGACGAGTCCGGGATTCTTCGGGGCGCTCCACCCGTACCTGCCGATGACCTACGTGGTCGACGGGCTGCGCCGGCTCATCACGGGCGGCGGGCTCGGCCCGGTCTGGCAAGGCTGCGCGGTCCTGGCGGCCTTCACCGCGGGCGCGCTGGCGCTGACCGCGCTCTCCGCCCGCCGCAAGCAGGTCTGGACCCTCGACAGGCTCCACCCGGAGCTGACTCTGTGACCGCGCCGGGACCTGTGAGAATCGTGCGCATGGACAGCAGCAGCATCACGCGCCGGCAGGTCACCCGGCAGAGGCTCTACGAGGCGGCGGTGACCCTCATCGCGGAGAAGGGGTTCTCCGCGACCACGGTGGACGAGATCGCGGAGCGCGCCGGGGTCGCCAAGGGCACGGTCTACTACAACTTCAAGAGCAAGACCGAGCTCTTCGAGGAACTGCTGCGGCACGGCGTCGGGCTGCTCACCCGGTCGCTGCGGACCGCCGCCGAGTCGACCGAGGCGGACGGCGGTACCCGGGTGGAGGCCCTGGACGCGATGATCAGGGCCGGTCTCGTCTTCATCGACCGCTATCCGGCCTTCACCCAGCTCTACGTCGCGGAGCTCTGGCGCACCAACCGCGCGTGGCAGTCGACCCTCCTGGTGCTGCGGCAGGAGGTCGTCGCGGTGGTCGAGGAGGTGCTCCGGGAGGGGGTGTCGGCCGGTGAGCTCAGCGACGAGATCGACATCCCGCTGACGGCCGCCGCGCTGGTCGGGATGGTGCTGGTGGCCGCGCTCGACTGGCAGGCGTTCCAGCCGGAGCGCACGATCGACGACGTCCACTCCGCGCTCTCCCTGCTGCTCCACGGGCGCGTCAGCGGACGCTGAAGGACCGCACGCGAAAGGCCGGGCCGGTGGAATTCGATCCCCCCGAATTCCACCGGCCCGGCCTTCCTCCGTGCCGCGAGGCCCTCCCCCGTGACCCCGTGTCCCCCGTGGTCCCGGGGCCCCGCGTGGTGCGCCCCCGTTGCGTCGGGGGTGCGGCGCCCTCCGCCGCCCCGTGCCGGCGGTCTGGCGTCGCGCCCCTCCCGTGGGTTCCACTCTTCCGTCCGCGCAGGTGGGAGCCCATCCGTGTCCCTACTCATCTCCGGGAGTAGGTAGAGGTACTCAGACCGGTCCGGAAGGACCTGCCCGGTCCGGCCGGCACTGGCTACCATCGCGTCCGTGTCCGTACTCCCCCTGGTGTTCACGAGTGGCTGGGCGAGCGGGATCAACGCGTACGCGGTGGTCCTCCTCCTCGGCCTGTTCGGCGCGACCGGCCTGAGCGACGAGGTGCCCGAGGCCCTCCAGCGCACCGATGTGCTGGTGGTGGCCGGGGTGCTCTTCCTGTGCGAGGCGGTCGCCGACAAGATCCCTTACGTCGATTCGGCCTGGGACACCGTGCACACGGCGATCCGGCCCGTGGCCGGAGCGGTCGTCGCGGCGCTGCTGGCCGGCGAGAGCGGTTCCCTCCCCGAGCTGACGGCGGGTGCCGTGGGTGGTTCCACCGCCCTGATGAGCCATCTGGTGAAGGCCGGCACCAGGATGGCGGTCAACACCTCCCCCGAGCCGTTCAGCAACATCGGGATCAGCCTGGCGGAGGACCTCGGCGTCGCCGGGATCGTCACCTTCGCGGTGTTCAACCCGGTGGCGGCGGCGGCTGTCGCGGCGGTGCTGCTGGCACTCGGTCTGGTGATACTGGTCTTCCTCGCCTCCCGGATCCGGCGGTTCCTGCGGCGCAGGGCGCAGCGCCGCGAGGAGCGGCACATGTCCGGGACTGACTGGCACCGGCCTCCCGGATGACCCGTCCCGGACACCCCTTAAGGTCACTGACATGGCACGAATTGCGGTGATCGGCGCCGGGACCGGCGCGATGGCGGCGGCCGCCCGGCTCTCGGTGGCGGGCCACCGGGTGACGGTGTACGAGCGGTCGCAGAACTACGGCGGCTCGGTGGGGCGCTTCGCCCGCGAGGGCTTCGTCTTCGACACGGGCCCCGGGCTGCTCCATCTGCCGGCCGTCTACCGCGACCTCTTCGTGAAGACGGGCAAGGAGAGCCTGGAGCAGTGCGTCACGCTCACCCAGGTCGACCCCGCGAGCCGTCACCTCTTCGCGGACGGCACCGCCGTCTCCTTGCCGAACGCCTCCCGGGCCGGAGTCGTCCGCGCGCTCGACGAGGCGCTGGGGGACGGGGCGGGTGCCTCCTGGGGCGACTTCCTGGACCGGGCGGGGACCGCCTGGGAGCGCTCGCGCCGCCCGCTCCTGGAGGAACCCCTGCCCGAGGACCGGCGGATGCTGGCCCGGGACCCTTATCCGGCGCCGCGCCGGCGCAGGCTGCTGCGCTCCGCGCGGCAGGCGACGACGGTGGCGGAGGTGGGCGCCTGGGAGCTGGGCGATCCCCGGCTGGCGGCCCTGCTCGACGGGTACGCCCTGTCCTACGGCCTCGATCCCCGGAGCGCTCCGGCAGCCGCTGCTCTGCTGCCGTACATGGAGGAGACCTTCGGGAGCTGGTACGTCGCCGGCGGTATGCGCGCGCTGGCGGACGCGGTGTACGAGCGGTGCCTCGCGCGCCGGGTGGAGTTCGTCTTCGGTGCCGAAGCCGTCCGGGTCTCCGAGAAGGACGGCCGGGCCTCCGGGGTGGAGCTGGCCGACGGCCGGAGCGTGGAGGCCGATCACGTGGTCGTGGGCGCACAGCCGGCGCCGGGTCTCCTGCCGGTCCACGAGGAACGGCCGACCGCCTCGGACGGTGATGCCGTGCCGGGTCGTTTCCTCGTCCTGCTGTCGCTGCGGGGCGCTCGTGAAGCCGGCGCCGTGCACCGGACCGTGGTGCACCCCGGTGATCCGGTCGCGGAGCGGGAGGCGGTGTTCGGCGGACGGCCCGCCCAGCAGCCCACGGTGACGGTGCTGCGCCCGGACGACGCGTCCACACGCCCCGACGATGAGCACGAGGCGGTGACCCTGGTGGCGACGGTCGCTCCGCACGGCCGGGTCGACTGGACGGAGCCGTCGTTGCGCGACCGGTTCGCCGAAACGGTGATCGGCCGGGCCGCCGAGGCGGTGCCGGGTCTGCGTGAGCGGATCCTCCACACGGAGATCCGCACCCCCGCGGAGACCGAGGTGTCCACCGGAGCCGCCGGCGGCTCGGTACCGGCTCCGGCGCTGGCCGGGCCCGGGGGCGCCTGGCTGCACCCGGGGAACCGCAGCCCTCTGCCGGGCCTGTACCTGGCGGGCGGCTGGTCGCATCCCGGCGGTGGGCTGGCGCACGCGGGGATGTCGGGAGCGCTGGTCGCCGGGCTCGTCGTGGAGGGCGACGGCTTCCGCGGCTCCCGGTGAGACTCCCGCGGGGCCGGCTACGGGATCTCGCCGGGCCCGTTCAGTAGCGGTACTGCTCGTTCTGGCCGGTGTCGTAGCCGTTGCCGTACGGGGCGGGCTGGACCGGAGCCTCCGGAGGCAGCGGGGGGTACTGCTCGTTCTCCCGCTGCTGCGGGACCCACACCCCGCCGGGGGGCGTGTCGGTGTACCCGGTGGCGTACGGGTCGCCGGCCTGCTGCCCCGTGTCCTGGGACCGGTCGTACCCGTAGGCGTCGTAACCGGCGTACTGCCCGGTGCCCGTGGTGGTCGCGGCGTAGGGGTCGGCGTAGGGCGCGTAGCCCGGCTGTTCCACCGGCGGGTAGCCGTACTGCCCGCCCTGGTCCTGGTACGGGTCCTGGCCCTGGTAGACGCCCTGCCCCGCGTAGGGGTCCTGGGCGGCGTAGCCGTCCTGGGGGTGCTGCCCGCCGTACGGGTCGTAGGCGGCGTACTGCTGCTGCGGTTCGCCGTGCCCGCCTGTCCAGCCCTCGCGGCCTGCCGGGGCGGGGTCGCTGTAGACGCCGTACTGCCCGGTGTCGTCCGGCATCGGCTCGGGTTCGTAGACCGCGGCCGGGGCCGGCGGCGCGTCCTGCGGGGCTTCTTCGTACTCCAGTCCGGAGACCTCGAGGGTCGGCCGCCCGCTGTCGGGCGCCTGAGCGCCGCGCCGGCGACGGCTCTCACCCGGGCTGCCGCCTATGGCCCAGCCCGTCGAGAAGCCACGCCGGAAGGAGAGCGTCACATAGGTCTGCCCCGTCGCGAAGGCGATCGCCCCGAGGGCGATCACCAGGACCGAGGGGATCAGGACGCCGAGCACCACGCCGAGGAAGCCGGCGAAGGCGAGCAGCCTCCAGCGCAGGCGCGCCTTGTACTGCAGCAGCACCTCGCCCAGCAGCCAGAGCGCCACTATGCCGAATGCGATGTAGAGGACCGTCCAGCCCACGCCCGCCCCCTCCTACGGCCACCGCCCCGGTCGGAGGCGGTGCGGCCGGTCACGACTGCTTGTGCAGTCCGAGATTCTCGTAGATCTCGAGTGTCGCCGTCGAGTTGTTGAGCGTGATGAAGTGCAGCCCCGGGACACCCTCGGAGAGCAGTTTCGCGCAGAACTCCGTGGCGAACTCGATGCCAATGGAGCGTACAGCGGCCGGGTCGTCCTGCGCGGCGAGGATCCGCTCTTTCAGTACGGAGGGCAGGGACGCGTTGCTGAGCTGCGCGAACCGCTCGAGCTGTTTCACGCTCGTGAGCGGCATCACCTCGGGGATGACCGGGGTGTCACAGCCTGCGGCAACCACGCGGTCACGCATCTGGAGGTAGCTCTCCGGCTGGAAGAACATCTGGGTGATCGCGTAGTCGGCTCCGGCACGGCACTTGTCCACGAAGTGCGCGATGTCCGAGTCCCAGTCGGTGGACCGGGGATGCATCTCGGGAAACGCCGCGACGCCGACGCAGAAGTCACCGGCCTCCTTGATCAGCCGCACGAGATCCGCGGCGTAGCGCACACCTTGGGGGTGCTCGACCCACTCGCCCATCGGGTCGCCGGGCGGGTCGCCCCGGACCGCGAGGATGTTGCGGATCCCCGCGTCCGCGTACTGCCCGACCATGTTGCGCAGCTCGGCGACGGAGTGGTCGACCGCGGTCAGGTGCGCGACGGGGGTGAGCGTGGAGTCCGCCTCGATCTGCTGGGTCGCCCGGACCGTTCCGGCACGGGTGGAACCACCGGCCCCGTACGTCACGGAGACGAAGCTCGGTCGCACCGCCTCGACCCGGCGCAGGGCGTTCCAGAGGTTCCGTTCACCCTTCTCGGTCTTGGGCGCCCAGAACTCGAACGAGAACGACGTCTCGCCGGTCGCGAGCAGCTCACGCACGGTACGCGCGTGATCTGTCCTGGTGGAAGGTGTGCCAAGGGCCATACTGGGAGGTTAACCAGGGCCCGGCGGTACCCCAACCAGAGAGGGCGTATTGACCGGAATGAGGTTGTTTTTGTCCACCCATCGGACACCGTCGAACGGGGGCGCACCGCCCGTGAGCGGTGCGCGGCCGGCGCCGCTCACCGTGCGCCGGGTGCGTCCCGGAGGTCGCGCTCGCGGATGCGCCGGGCGAGCGAGGCGGTCGCCGCGGCCGGGTCCTCGGCCTCGGTGATCGCCCGTACGACGACGATCCGGCGTGCTCCGGCGTCCAGCACCTGGTCGAGGTTGCTCTCGTCGATGCCCCCGATGGCGAACCACGGCCGGGAGGTGCCGAGCGAGGCGGCGTGGCGGACGAGGCCGAGCCCCGGGGCGTGCCGGCCGGGCTTGGTCGGGGTGGGCCAGCAGGGTCCGGTGCAGAAGTAGTCCACGCCCTCCTGGGTGGCGGCGGCGTCGACCTCCGCCTCGGCGTGGGTGGAGCGGCCGATCACCACGTCGGCGCCGATGACGGCGCGCGCGGCGGGCACGGGCAGATCGCCCTGGCCGAGGTGCAGCACGCCGGATCCGGCGGCGTGGGCGACGTCGGCGCGGTCGTTGACGGCCAGGAGTGCGCCGTGGCGCTCGCAGGCGTCCGCGAACACCGCGAGGTGTTCGAGCTCCTCCGCCGCCTCCATCCCCTTGTCCCGCAGCTGCACGATGTCGACGCCGGAGGACAGCACGGCGTCCAGGAACTCGGGGAGGTCTCCCTGCCGCTTGCGGGCGTCCGTGCAGAGATAGAGCCGGGCGCCGGAGAGCTGGGAGCGAGGCGTGGACATGAGGATTCCCCCGTGGTGACGTCGATGGATCACTGCTGCGGCGACGGTACCGGGGGCGCGGGAGGGTTGGGGACGACGGGGTGCGGGCCGTGTGCGGGACCCGCGGGTCGACGACGGGGTGCGGGCCGTGTGTGCACACGGCCCGCACCCCGCTCACGGTCGTCCCGTCAGACGGCGAGCGCCTGGGCCCGGCGCTTCACCTCCGTGCCGCGATTCTCGCTCAGGGCCTGCGCGGGCGTGCCCGGCAGGGTCGGGTCGGGAGTGAAGAGCCAGTCGAGCATCTCTTCGTCGTTGTAGCCGTCGTCCCTCAGGAGCGTCAGGGTCCCGGCGAGGCCCTTGACCACCTTGTTGCCGTCGATGAAGGCGGCAGGCACCTGGAGCGCCCGGTTCTCACCACGTCGTACGGCGATGAGCTGGCCTTCCTTGACCAGCTGCCGTACGCGCGTCACCTCGACATCGAGCATTTCCGCGATGTCGGGAAGGTGGAGCCAGGCAGGGACGAGAGCATCGATCTTTGCGTCAATCTCGGTCACAGGGACAAGCGTGCCATCCCGGACCGACAGCCGGTAGCCGGGCCGGGCGTACGGGGCCGTGGCCTACCCCTGGAGCACCGTGGATTTCAGCGGTACGGAGGAGTCGGCGGCCCGCGCCGGGTCGATCCGCGCTCCCGCTTCGATCAGCTTGCGTCCCTGGGCCAGGTCGCGTGGCCGGCTGACGGCCAGCAGTGCCACCAGGACACCCTGGCGCAGCCAGCACACGGTCCAGGACGGGTCGGCCGGATCGCCGCGCCACAGCAGGGTGTCGGCGGCGGCGTGATGTCCGGCGTACTGCACGAACCGCCCGAACTGCTCGGACCAGAAGTACGGCACCGGGTCGTACGTCCTGGCCACCCCGTCCGCCAGGGCGGCGGCGACCGCGCCGGGGCCCTGCAGGGCGTTGTCCCAGTGGTGGACCAGCAGCCGCTCCCCGTAGCGGGCCGAGGGGAAGGAGGCGCAGTCGCCGACCGCGTGGACGTCGGGGAGCGAGGTGCGCAGGGAGGCGTCCGCGGTGACCGAGCCGTCGGCGCCGAGCGCGATGCCCGAACCGGCGAGCCATCCGGTGGCGGGCCGGGCGCCGATGCCCACGACGACCGCGCCGGCGGGGACGGTCCGGCCGTCGGCCAGGTGCACGGCGTCCTGTTCGACGCGGGCGACACGCGCCCCGGTGAGGAGCACGGCCCCGCTCTCGGCGTACCAGCCGGCCATCGGGGCGGCCACCTCGGCGGGCATCGTGCCGGCGAGGGGCCGGTCGGCGGCCTCGACCACCGTCACCGCGCAGCCCGCGGCGCGCGCCGCCGTGGTGAACTCTGCACCGATCCACCCGGCCCCCACGACGACGATGTCGTGCTGCCGCTCCAGGACGGGGCGCAGCCGGGCCGCGTCGTCGACGGTGCGCAGCAGGTGGACACCCGGCACGCCTTCGGAACCGGGGAGCGCGACGGGCTCGGCGCCGGTGGCGAGGACCAGCGCGTCGTAGCGGACGGGGCCCTGGAGGGTGTCCAGTTCGTGCGCGTCGGCCCGCAGCCCCGTCACGTCGAGCCCCAGTCGCAGGGTGACGTCCAGGGCCTCGAAATCGACGTCGAAGGCGGAGTCCTCGGCCTTCCCGAGCAGGACCGCCTTGGAGAGGGGCGGCCTGTCGTAGGGCTGGTGCGGCTCGGCGCCGATCAGGGTGACCGGGCCGGCGAAGCCCCGTTCGCGCAGGGCGACGGCCGTCTGCACACCGGCCATGCCGGCGCCCACGATCACCACGCCGTGCGGCCCGTCCACCGCCGTACCCTCTGTCTGCTGGCTCACCTGTCCACCCTAGTCATGTGACGTTCCGTCAGTCGGCGAGTTCTTCGACCACGCTTGTGCCGCTCCCGGCCTGCGACTCCCATTCCCACGTCTCGTCCAGGCGGACCCGCCCGTCGGGGAGGTCCGTGACGGCGGAGACGCAGTGCCCGCCCGACGTCGTGCCGTCCCGCTTCAACTGGACGTAGCGGAAGTCGAGACGGTCCGCCTCCCTGGTGCCGACGAGGTGGCCGCGGACCACGTCGCCGCCCGCGTACTCGGCCCAGATCCGGCCCTCCTCCTCGTGGTACGTGAAGCGGGTGCCGGTGCCGACCTGGCCGGGGGCCTGGTCGGCGACCGGTGCGAGGACGAGTCCGTCGAGCGAACGGGCCATGGGGGCGGCTCCCTTACGGGCCGGGGCGGGCGGGGTCTAGGCTGGCCACCGTAAGACACTCGCGGGAGTCCGGACGCACCGGGCTGAGAGGGAGGCTGGACGGCCTCCGACCGTACGAACCTGATCCGGGTCATGCCGGCGAAGGGAGGGGCTGGACGCCCATGCGTATCTCCGCGGACACCTCCGACGTCCTGGTCGTGGGGGGCGGCATCATCGGTCTGGTGACCGCGTGGCGGTCCGCCCAGCGCGGCCTGTCCACGACCGTGGCCGACCCGGATCCGGGCGGCGGGGCCGCCATGGTCGCGGCCGGGATGCTCGCCGCCGTCACCGAGCTCCACTACGGCGAACAGATGCTGCTCGGCCTCAACCTGGCCTCGGCGGAGCGCTATCCGGCGTTCGTGGCCGAGCTGGAGGAGGCGAGCGGACAGGGGACCGGCTTCCGCGCCTGCGGGACCCTGGCGGTCGCGCTGGACGCGGACGACCGCGCACACCTGCGGGAGCTGCACGCGTTGCAGCTGCGTTCGGGGCTGGAGTCCGAGTGGCTCACCGGCCGCGAGTGCCGCCGTCTGGAACCGATGCTCGCCCCCGGCGTGCGCGGCGGACTGCGGGTCGACGGCGACCACCAGGTGGATCCCAGGCGACTGGCCTCGGCGCTGGTCACGGCGTGTGAGCGCGCGGGGGTGGTCTTCCGCCGGGCCTGGGCCGAGCGGCTCTCCGTCACGGGCGGCCGGGCGGCCGGGGTCGTTCTGACGGACGGTACGGAGCTGTCCGCGGGGCAGGTGGTGCTCGCCGGGGGCAGCCTCAGCGGGCGTCTCGGCGGGGTGCCCGAAGCGGTCCTGCCGCCGGTGCGGCCGGTGAAGGGCCAGGTGCTCCGGCTGCGGGTGCCGCCCGCGTACGCCCCCTTCCTGAGCAGGACCGTGCGGGCCGTCGTACGCGGGAGCCAGGTCTACCTGGTGCCGCGCGCGGACGGTGAGCTGGTGGTGGGAGCGACCAGCGAGGAGATGGGCTGGGACACCACCGTCACCGCGGGCGGTGTCTACGAGCTGCTGCGCGACGCGCACGAGCTGGTGCCCGGGATCACCGAGCTTCCGCTGACCGAGACCCGTGCGGGCCTCCGGCCCTCCTCGCCGGACAACGCGCCCCTGCTGGGCCCCACGGCGCTTCCCGGTCTGCACCTCGCCACCGGGCACCACCGCAACGGGGTGCTCCTCACCCCGGTCACCGGCGACGTGATGGCCCAGGTGCTGACCACCGGCGAGCCGCCCGAGGTGGGCCGTCCGTTCACGCCGTCCCGCTTCGCCCCGGCCGCCGGATCCCCCGAGCCCTCGCACTCCCCCGCCGTCACCACCCCGCAGGAGCAGCACGCATGACACAGCCCGTACCTCCCTCCGCCGACCTCGTGCAGGTGTCCGTCAACGGGGACCGGCGCTCGTTCCCCGCCGGTACCGCGCTGGACACCCTCGTCGCGGCGTTGACCTCGGCGCCGTCCGGGGTCGCCGCCGCGGTGAACGAGGCCGTCGTGCCACGCGGCCGGTGGTCGTCCACCGCGCTCGCCGACGGCGACCGCGTCGAAGTCCTCACCGCCGTCCAGGGAGGCTGACGGTGTCCGACGACCTCTTCTCGCTGGGCTCCGCGACCTTTTCGTCCCGGCTGATCATGGGGACCGGCGGGGCGCCCAGCCTCGACGTGCTGGAACGCTCCCTGATCGCCTCCGGCACCGAGCTGACCACCGTGGCGATGCGCAGGCTGGACCCGACCGTGCAGGGTTCGGTGCTCTCCGTGCTCGAACGCCTGTCCATCCAGGTTCTGCCGAACACCGCGGGCTGCTTCACCGCCGGGGAGGCCGTGCTGACGGCCAGGCTGGCCCGCGAGGCTCTGGGCACCGACTGGATCAAGCTGGAGGTGGTGGCGGACGAGCGGACCCTGCTGCCCGACCCGGTCGAGCTGCTGGACGCCGCGGAGATCCTCGTCGACGACGGGTTCACGGTCCTGCCGTACACCAACGACGACCCGGTCCTGGCCCGCAAGCTCCAGGACGTGGGATGCGCGGCGATCATGCCCCTGGGCTCCCCGATCGGCTCCGGCCTCGGTATCCGTAACCCCCACAACTTCCAGCTGATCACCGAGCGGGCCGAGGTCCCGGTGATCCTGGACGCGGGAGCCGGGACCGCGTCGGACGCGGCGCTGGCCATGGAGCTGGGCTGCTCCGCCGTGATGCTCGCCTCGGCGGTCACCCGCGCCCAGGAGCCGGAACTGATGGCGGCGGCGATGCGCCACGCGGTGGACGCCGGACGGCTCGCGTACCGGGCGGGGCGGATACCGCGCCGCCATTTCGCCGAGGCGTCCTCGCCGGCCGAGGGCAGGGCGGTGCTGGACCCCGAGCGTCCGGCGTTCTGACCCGGCGGAAGCCGTCCTTCCCGGTCACAGCACGTGCATACCTCTGTCACGGCTCGGCACCGGAGGGCCCCGGGGACTTCCCGTGGCACTCGGGCTGTCCGTGACAGCTCGTAGACTCGCCCCGTGGACACGACCCTCCAGGACCCCCTCGTCGGGCAGCTGCTCGACGGCCGCTACCGCGTCGATGCGCGTATCGCCGTCGGCGGGATGGCCACGGTCTACAGGGCCGTGGACACCCGGCTCGACCGTGTGCTCGCACTCAAGGTCATGCACCCCGCGCTGGCCACGGACGCGGCGTTCGTCGAGCGCTTCATCCGCGAGGCCAAGTCCGTCGCCCGCCTCGCCCACCCGAACGTGGTGGGAGTCTTCGACCAGGGCGCCCAGGGCGCCTACGTGTACCTGGCGATGGAGTACGTCGCCGGGTGCACGCTGCGCGACGTGCTGCGCGAGCGCGGGGCGCTGCAGCCGCGCGCCGCGCTGGACATCCTCGAACCGGTGCTCGCCGCCCTGGGCGCCGCGCACCGCGCCGGCTTCGTCCACCGCGACATGAAGCCGGAGAACGTCCTGATAGGGGACGACGGCCGGGTGAAGGTCGCCGACTTCGGGCTCGTGCGCGCCGTGGGGACGGCCACCGACACCACCGGTTCGCTGCTGGGCACGGTCTCCTACCTCGCCCCGGAGCAGATCGAGCAGGGCACCGCCGACACCCGCTCCGACGTGTACGCCTGCGGTGTCGTCCTCTACGAGATGCTCACCGGCGGCAAGCCGCACTCCGGGGACACCGCCGCCCAGGTCATCTACCAGCACCTCAACCAGGACGTCCCGGCGCCGTCGGCCGCCGTGCCGGGCCTGGCCGGAGGGCTGGACGAGCTGGTGGCGGCCTCCACGGCGCGCGATCCCGAGGCGCGTCCCGCCGACGCGGTGGAGCTCCTCGCGCTGTCCCGCCGGATACGCGCGGGCCTCACCGAGGAGCAGCTCGACGCGGTGCCCCCGCAGGCACTCGCCGAGGCCCACGACGCGGCCGAGGACCGCACGAGCGTGATCCCCCGGGTGATCCCGGCCGGCCAGGGCACGGCGCATCACACCAGCCGCCTGGAGATGCCGCCGTCCGGGCCCGTCGGGCCGGGGCGCGGCCGGCTCGGGTCCCTCACTCGCCGTGGCAGGCGTGGGATGGCGGCCGCCGCTGTCGCGGTGCTGCTGGTCCTGGGGCTCGGAGCAGGCGTCTGGTACATCAATTCCGGTCAGTTCACCCGGGTCCCCGCGCTCCTTGGCCAGACCCAGAGCGCGGCGGAGAAACGCCTCTCCCAGGAGGGCCTCGATCTCAAGGGGGTCGAGAAGGCCTGGAGCGACACGGTGAGGCGCGGCTCGGTGATCAGCAGCGATCCGGGCTCCGGTGAGCGGATCAGGGGCAACGACGCGGTGAAGCTGGTGATCTCGCGCGGCCCGGAGATCGTGAAGGTGCCGGATCTGGAGGGCCTCGCCCTCGGCGACGCCAGGCGGGAGCTGACCGGGGCGGGCCTCGCGCCCGGAATGGTGACCCGTGAGTTCAGCGAGGACGTCGACCGGGGCAGGGTGATCCGCACGGATCCCGGCACCGGCACCGAGCGCCACGCCGACTCCGCGGTCGCCCTCGTCGTCAGCAAGGGCTCCCCGGTGGACGTCCCGGACGTCACCGGTCTGTCCGTCGAGGACGCGAGGGCGGCTCTGGACGAGGCCGGTCTCGACACCGAGGTGCTGACCGACCGGGTCCACTCCCCCGAGGCCGCGGGCGACATCGCCCGGCAGAGCCCGGGCGGCGGGGCCGAGGCCGCGGAGGGCGACACCGTGGAGCTCACGGTCTCCGAGGGGCCGCGGATGGTCGCGGTCCCCGACGTCACCGGCCAGGACGTCGACGAGGCCCGGAGCACACTGGAGGAGGCCGGGTTCGAGGTCAAGGTCGACCGCCCCTTCCTCTCCTTCAGCGACACCGTCGGCAGTCAGTCGGTCGAGGGCGGCGAGAAGGCCGCGGAAGACTCCACGATCACCATCAGGACCAAGGGCCTGTAGACCCTTCGAGAACGGGCAGCACACATGCGCAACCCCATCGGTGGCCACGTACCCGTCGCCGGCGGACTGGCCAAGATCGGTCTCGGCTACGCCCGGGAGCTGGCGGCGGAGACCGTGCAGGTCTTCGTCGCGAACCCTCGCGGCTGGGCGACGCCCGCGGGGAACCCTGCGCAGGACGAGCTGTTCCGCTCGGAGTGCGAGGCACAGTCCATACCCGCGTACGTCCACGCCCCGTATCTGATCAACTTCGGCTCACACACCGAGGCGACGGTCGAGCGTTCGGTGCTGTCACTGCGGCACTCGCTGCGCCGGGCGAGGCAGATCGGCTCCCTCGGCGTGGTGGTGCACACCGGCTCGGCGACCGGGGGCCGCCCCCGCGAGACGGCTCTCGCCCAGGTGCGCGAGCACATGCTGCCCCTGCTGGACGAGCTGACCCATGAGGACGACCCGTTCCTGCTGCTGGAGTCGACGGCGGGCCAGGGCTCCTCGCTCTGTTCGCGGACCTGGGACTTCGGACCGTACTTCGAGGCCCTGGACTCGCACCCCAGGCTGGGCGTCTGCCTGGACACCTGTCACATCTACGCCGCGGGACACGACCTGGCCGGTCCGTCCGGTATGCGGCAGACCCTGGATCTGCTGGTGGAGACGGTGGGCGAGGGGCGGCTGAAGCTGATCCACGCCAACGACTCCAAGGACGTGGTGGGGGCCCACAAGGACCGGCACGAGAACATCGGTTCCGGGCACATCGGGGCCGCACCGTTCCGCGAACTGTTCGCGCACCCCGCCACCGAGGGGGTGCCCCTGATCATCGAGACGCCCGGGGGCAAGGCCGGGCACGCCGCCGACGTCATGCGGCTCAAGGAGCTCCGGGGCTGCCACCGACCGTGACCGGGAATACCCCACGGGGGTATCCAGTTTCCCGGGTGTCAGGAACCTTGCCGGACCTCGGGAGCCCTCATGCGGCACGACACGCCTCACGCATCCGACGCACATCAGGGACATCACTCCGGGGACCACACCCACGGCGGCGGGGGCTCCTCGTGGGCCGTGGCCGCACGCGCGACCCTGCACTGCCTCACCGGCTGTGCGATCGGCGAGATCCTCGGCATGACGATCGGGACCGCGCTGGGCTGGGACAACGTCCGGACCATGGTGCTCGCCATCGTCCTCGCGTTCCTCTTCGGCTACTCGCTCACCCTGCTCTCGGTGATGAGCTCCGGGCTGGGGCTGCGCCCGGCCGTCCGGATCGCACTGGCGGCGGACACCGTGTCCATCGCCGTGATGGAGCTGATCGACAACGGGGTGATCGCGCTGTGGCCCGGCGCCATGGACGCCCATCTCTCCGACGGGATGTTCTGGGCCGTGCTGGCCATCGCCCTGGCGGCGGCCTTCGTCGTCACGACACCGGTCAACAAGTGGATGATCGGCCGGGGCAAGGGCCACGCCGTCGTGCACGGACACAGCCACTGACCAGCGACTCCGGGCCTCAGAGCTCGGGGCCGTCCCCCGGCTCCTCCTGGTAGGAGTAGCGCTGCTCGCTCCACGGGTCGCCGATGTTGTGGTAGCCGCGCTCCTCCCAGAAGCCACGGCGGTCGGCCGTCATGTACTCGATGCCCCGGACCCATTTGGGGCCCTTCCACGCGTACAGATGCGGGACGACCAGGCGCAGCGGGAATCCGTGTTCCGCGGTGAGGAGTTCGCCGTCCTTGTGGGTGGCGAAGAGCGTCCGGTCCGACATGAAGTCGTCGATCCGCAGATTCGAGCTGAATCCGTACTCCGCCCAGACCATCACATGGGTGACCCCGGGTGCGGGCGGCGCCAGCGCCACCACCTCGCGGGCGAGGATCCCGCCCCATTCGGCTCCCAGCATGCTGAATTTCGTCACGCAATGGAGATCCGCGACGACCGACGAGAAGGGCAGTGCGGAGAATTCCCGGTGATTCCAGCAGTGTTTGTCGCCGTCGGCCGTGGCGCCGAAGACCCGGAACTCCCAGCGGTCCGGTTTGAACTTCGGCACGGGCCCGTAATGGGTGACCGGCCAGCCACGCTGCAGCCTCTGCCCCGGCGGAAGCGCGGACTGCTCTGCTGTGCCGCTTTCCCGGCTCTCCGGCTGACCCATGCCTCCATGGTGACAGACAGGCAGGGGTGGTCATGACCAGGGGAAGCGTCGATCAGGTCAACTCGTACTAAGCGTGCACTTACTGGACGGTCGGGTGGCCCGATGCGAGGATGCGCGCAAACATGCCCAGTTCACCGGTTGGAAGGAGCCTCTGCGATGCAGGGCGACCCCGAGGTCCTCGAGTTCCTCAACGAGCAGCTGACGGCCGAATTGACTGCCATCAATCAGTACTTCCTGCACGCGAAGATGCAGGAGAACTTCGGCTGGACGAAGCTCGCCAAGTACACCCGGGCCGAATCGTTCGACGAGATGAAGCACGCGGAGATCCTGACCGACCGGATCCTGTTCCTCGACGGGCTGCCCAACTACCAGCGGCTCTTCCATGTGCGGGTCGGCCAGACGGTCACCGAGATGTTCCAGGCCGACCGGCAGGTCGAGGTGGAGGCGATCGACCGTCTCAGGCGGGGCATCGATGTGATGCGCGGCAAGGGTGACGTCACGTCCGCGAACATCTTCGAGTCGATCCTGGAGGACGAGGAGCACCACATCGACTACCTCGACACCCAGCTGGAACTCATCGAGAAGCTCGGCGAGCCCCTCTACATCGCCCAGCTGATCGAGCAGCCCGAGAGCTGATCCGCGGGCCCGTCCGGCGATGGACGGCCCCCGGCGGGGCCGCGCGGGCGGCTCAGGCGGCGTCGGAGAGCCTGACCTCCGGCGTGGCCCCCAGGGCGGCGGGCGCGCCGACCGGGGCGCCCGCCGGCGCCTTGCGGCCCTCGACGAGCTCGCGGCGCGGGCAGTCGCCGCGGCCGAGCAGCGCCTGGATCCTGCGGACACAGCCACCGCAGTCGGTGCCGGCCTTGCAGGCGGAAGCGATCTGGCGGGGCGTGCACGCTCCGCCGTCCGCATGCTTCTTGACCTGGTCCTCCGTGATGCCGAAGCAGGAGCAGACGTACACGCGGTTCACCTCCCGGCGGATCGATCGCTGCGCCATCCCGATCATTCGGTGAGGCTAACCTAACCTTACCCATGACGGCGCGCGCGCAAAAGCCCCGGTACGCCTGTGGGGCACGGATCACATCGATCCGTGCCCCACAGGCGTGTATGGCGGGTGATCCCTACTGGTCGCGGTACATCTCGGCGACGAGGAAGGCCAGGTCGAGGGACTGGCTGCGGTTGAGGCGCGGGTCGCAGGCGGTCTCGTAACGCTGGTGCAGGTCGTCCACGAAGATCTCGTGGCCGCCGCCGACGCACTCGGTGACGTCGTCACCGGTGAGCTCGACGTGGATGCCACCGGGGTGCGTCCCCAGCTGCTTGTGCACCTCGAAGAAGCCCTTGACCTCGTCCAGGACGTCGTCGAAGCGGCGCGTCTTGTGGCCGGAGGCCGCCTCGAAGGTGTTCCCGTGCATCGGGTCGGTCACCCAGACGACCTTCGCACCGGACGCGGTGACCTTCTCGACCAGCTCGGGGAGCTTGTCGCGGACCTTGTCTGCGCCCATGCGGACGATGAACGTCAGCCGGCCGGGCTCGCGCTCGGGGTCGAGGCGGTCGATGTAGCCGAGGGCCTCGTCGACGGTGGTCGTCGGGCCGAGCTTGATCCCGATGGGGTTGCGGATCCTGGAGGCGAACTCGATGTGCGCGCCGTCCATCTGGCGGGTGCGCTCGCCGACCCAGACCATGTGGCCCGAGGTGTCGTAGAGCTGCCCGGTACGCGAGTCGGTGCGGGTGAGCGAGGACTCGTAGTCGAGGAGCAGGGCCTCGTGCGAGGCGTAGAACTCGACCGCCTTGAACTCGGCCGGGTCCGTGCCGCACGCCTTCATGAAGTTGAGGGCGTTGTCGATCTCGCGGGCCAGTGCCTCGTAACGCTGACCGGACGGCGAGGACTTCACGAAGTCCTGGTTCCAGGCGTGCACCTGGCGCAGGTCGGCGTACCCGCCGGTGGTGAAGGCGCGGACCAGGTTCAGCGTGGACGCGGACGCGTGGTACATCCGCTTGAGCCGCTCGGGGTCCGGGACACGGGCCGCCTCGGTGAACTCGAAACCGTTGACCGAGTCGCCGCGGTACGTCGGCAGGGTCACGCCGTCGCGGGTCTCGGTCGGCTTGGAACGCGGCTTCGAGTACTGCCCGGCGATGCGGCCGATCTTGACGACCGGCACGGAGGCCGCGTACGTCAGGACGGCGCTCATCTGGAGCAGCGTCTTCAGCTTGGCCCTGATGTGGTCGGCGGAGACGGCGTCGAATGCCTCGGCGCAGTCACCACCCTGCAGCAGGAACGCCTCGCCCTCGGCGACGGCTCCCAGGCGGGCGCGCAGTTGGTCACACTCGCCGGCGAAGACGAGCGGGGGATACGACTCGAGGTCCGCGAGTACGTCGCGCAGAGCCTCGGCATCGGGGTACTCGGGCTGCTGCGCCGCGGGAAGGTCTCGCCAGGTGTGGCCACCGGCGACGGAGGTATTGGCGTTCACGGTCACCTTGACAACACTACGGGGTCCGGGGGGCCGCCCCGTCCGCGCGCTCAAGAAATGAGACACGCGCTCGTTTGCCCACTTCATCGGCTAGGGTACGTGGCATGTTCGCGCAGACGACTCAGAACTGGTGGTGGACCGCTCATCCGGCGGCCCGCTGACACATCGCGCGTACAGACTTCGCGAAGGCCGCCCGAGGGGCGGCCTTCTCTGCGTTTCACAGCCGGAAGCCGTTCCTCCCCCAGGAAGGAACGCCCATGCAAGACCGCTCAGCCGGTCCTCTCTCCGCCCTGCTCCGTGACGACGCCCCGCCTTTCGCCCTGCTGCGCAGGCGGACCCCGGGCCGGGACCACGACACCGTCGAGCTGCTGACCGGCGCGGTGCGGGAGGTGGAACGGCTCGCCGACATCCCCGTGGGCGACCTGCCGTCGCTGGCCCTCGTGCCGTTCCGGCAGATCGCCGAGCGCGGCTTCGACGTCCGGGACGACGGGACCCCGCTCTCCGTGCTGGTGGCCGAGGAGGTGCACGAGCTGCCGCTGGCCGAGGCGCTCGCACAGCTGCCCGATCACGGGGTCCGGGTGGAGGGCGGGGCCTTCGACGTCCCCGACGAGGCGTACGAGGACATCGTCCGGCAGGTGGTCGAGAATGAGATCGGCCGCGGCGAGGGCGCGAACTTCGTGATCCGCCGGACCTTCACGGGTGAGATCCCCGGGTTCGGCAGGGCGGACGCGCTGGCGCTGTTCCGGCGGCTGCTGGAAGGCGAACGCGGGGCCTACTGGACCTTCGTCGTCCATACGGGTGGCAGTGAGCCCGTCGTCCACACGGATGGCAGTGAGCCCGGAGGGCTCTCCCTTTCGGGGCGGCGGCGGGCGACGGGTGGGAGGACCCTGGTGGGCGCGAGCCCGGAGGTCCATGTGCGGATGTCGGGCGGCACGGTGGTGATGAATCCCATCAGCGGGACGTACCGCTACCCGGCCGGAGGGCCGACCGCGGAGGGGCTGCTGGAGTTCCTGGACGACCGCAAGGAGACCGAGGAGCTCTCCATGGTGGTCGACGAGGAGCTCAAGATGATGTGCACCGTGGGTGACATGGGCGGCGTGGTGGTGGGCCCCCGGCTGAAGGAGATGGCCCACCTCGCGCACACCGAGTACGAGCTGCGCGGGCGCTCCTCGCTCGACGTCCGCGAGGTCCTGAGGGAGACCATGTTCGCCGCCACCGTCACCGGGTCCCCGGTGCAGAACGCCTGCCGGGTGATCGAGCGGTACGAGCCGGGCGGCCGCGGGTACTACGCGGGGGCGCTGGCCCTGGTGGGCCGGGAGCCCGGCGGCGCGCAGACCCTGGACTCGCCGATCCTGATCCGTACCGCCGAGGTCTCGGCGGCCGGACTGCTGCGTGTGCCGGTGGGGGCGACGCTGGTGCGCCACTCCGATCCGGCCGGGGAGGTGGCCGAGACGCACGCGAAGGCGGCGGGAGTCCTCACGGCGCTGGGGGTGCTGCCCGGCCGGCCCGCTTCCCTGGCGCAGAGCCCCCGCCTGGCCTCCGATCCCAGGGTGAGGGCCGCCCTGGACGGCCGGCGCGGCGGGCTGGCCCCCTTCTGGCTGCGGATGCAGGAACGCACCCGGGAGCTGTCGGGCCGGGCTCTGGTGGTGGACGCCGAGGACACGTTCACGGCGATGCTGGCACATCTGCTGCGCTCGTCGGGGCTGTCGGTGTCCGTGCGCCGGTACGACTCCCCTGATCTGCGCGATGCCGTGCTGGCCCACGAGGGCCCGGTGATCCTCGGACCGGGGCCCGGCGATCCGGGGGATCTCACGGATCCGAAGATGCGGCTGATGAGGGATCTGACGGCCGGACTCGTGCGGGAGCACCGGCACGGCCTCCTCGGGGTGTGCCTGGGCCACGAGCTGATCGCGGCGGAGCTGGGGCTGGAGATCGCGCGGAAGGCCGTCCCGTACCAGGGCGCGCAGACGAGGATCGAGCTGTTCGGCAGGCCGGAGACCGTGGGCTTCTACAACAGCTTCACCGCGCTCTGCGACGACTCCGCGGCCACGGAGCTGGGCGCCCACGGCATCGAGGCGAGCCGCGACGAGGAGTCCGGGGAGCTGCACGCACTGCGGGGCAGCGGCTTCGCCTCGGTCCAGTTCCATCCGGAGTCGGTGCTGACGCTGCGCGGTGCGGCAATCGTCACGGAGCTGCTGGCCGCGCTTCCGGTGGCCGGCTGAGACCGGCGGTGGCGGCACATGCCGGATCGACGGCTTCGCCTTCTTGAAGGACCACGCCGGCCCTCCCCCTGTTCCGAACGGGAGAACTCAGGGGGAGGGCGGCGCCGGGACGAGGAAGTTGTCGCCGCGGCGGCCGGCCAGGTAGTCGGTGACGTTCTGCACGGTGGCGTCGATGATCTGCCCCACGGCGTCACGCGTGTAGTAGGCCTGGTGCGAGGTGACGATGACGTTGGGGAAGGTGACGAGCCGGGCGAGGGTGTCGTCGTCGATGCCCTCCACGGACTTGTCGACGTAGAAGAGCCCTGCCTCCGCCTCGTAGACGTCGAGCCCGACGCCGGTGAACCGGCCGGCCCGCAGCTCGGTGACGAGGGCGCCCGTGTCGATCAGGCCGCCACGGCTGGAGTTGACCAGGATGGCGTCGTCCTTCATCACGGACAGTGCTTCGGCACCGATGAGGTGCTGGGTGGCGGGGAGCAGCGGGACGTGGAGGCTGATCAGGTCGGCCTCGGCGAAGAGCCGTTCCTTGTCCACGTACGTCATTCCGAGCGCGGTGCAGGCGGGGTTCTCGGCGACGTCCCAGCCGAGCAGGTTCATGCCGAAGCCGTGCGCGATCCGGGTGAAGGCCTCGCCGATCTTCCCGGTGCCGACCACTCCGGCGGTGCGGCCGTGCATGTCACGGCCGAGGAGTCCGGCGAGCCGGAAGTCGAAGTCCCTGGTCCGGCTCACCGCGCGGACGATACGGCGGTTGACGGCCATGGCGAGTGCCCAGGCGAACTCGGCCACCGAGTAAGGCGAGTAGTACGAGACACGGGCGACCTGCAGGGCCAGCCGCTCGGCGACGGCGAGGTCGATGTTGTTGAAGCCGGTGGAGCGCTGGGCGATCATCTGTGTGCCGCCCGCGGCGAGGGTCTGGAGGACCTTGCCGCCGAGATCGGCGTTGACACTGGTGGAGACGATCTCGTGGCCGGCGGCGATCGGGGCGGTGTCCTCGGTGAGGAACACATCCAGGCAGCGGACGTCGTGTACGCCTTCGAACGCCTTCTCGATCAGCGGCTTCTCGTCGGACTGCACACCGAATGCCAGGATTTCCACGACGTCTCCCGGGTCAGGGGGCGGGGCCGGTCCTCCGCGAATATACGGCCCGCACCGCCCTCGCGCCGCTCGGAACGGGCCCACCGGGACGCCGCTCCGAGCGCCACCGCCCCGGGCCCCGTCGGGGACGGCTCCTCGCCCGGTACGCCCCTCGGTTCACGGAGCGGTCCCCGTCAGCCCTCGTCGAGGCCGGTCTCGATGGCGTACCGCACAAGCTCCACCCTGTTGTGCAGCTGGAGCTTGCCCAGGGTGTTCTGAACATGGTTCTGCACCGTGCGGTGCGAGATGACCAGCCGCTCCGCGATCTGCTTGTACGAGAGCCCCTTGGCGACGAGCCGGAGGACCTCGGTCTCCCGGTCGGTGAGCTGCGGGGCCTTCGGCCGGTCCGGGGCCGCGGGGGCCGGGTCGGAGGCAAGCCTGCGGTACTCGCCGAGGACCAGCCCGGCCAGGCCGGGGGTGAACACCGGGTCACCGGCCGCGGTGGCCCGCACCGCGTCGGTCAGTTCCCGGGTGCTGGCCGACTTGAGCAGATAGCCGGTGGCTCCCGACTTCACGGCCTCCAGCACGTCGGCGTGCTCACCGCTGGCGGAGAGCACCAGGACGCGCAGGCCCGGCAGGGACCCGACGAGCTCCTTGCAGACCTGGGCGCCCGGCATTCCGGGGAGGTTCAGGTCGAGCACCAGGACGTCGGGCCCCGCCGCCCTGGCCCTGCGTACGGCTCCGGGGCCGTCGCCGGCGGTCGCGACGACGTCGAATCCCGACTCCGCGAGGTCGCGGGCGACCGCGTCGCGCCACATCGGATGGTCGTCCACGACCATGACCTTGATCCGGTCCTCGGACTGCTGCGTGTGGTCTGTACTCATCGGGCCGATCCTGCCTTCCCCCGTGAAACCTTCGGAACCTTCAACTCGACCTCGGTGCCCTGTCCGGACACCGAGATCAGCTCTGCCGTGCCGCCCAGGTCGCGCAGCCGTCCCCGGATCGAGAGGGCGACACCGAGCCGGCCCTCCCCCTCCGCCTGGTCGAGGCGGCCCTCCGGGATACCGGGGCCGTCGTCCCGCACCGTGACGATCACCGTGTCCGGCTCGTCCTCGACCAGGATCCAGGCCCGGGCGTCCGGCCCCGCGTGGACCCGGACGTTGTCGAGCGCGGCGCTCACCGCGGCGGCGAGCTCGCGCGCCGCCTCCGTGGCGAGCGGCACCGGGGTGCCGGGCTCCGAGAAGGTGACCCGGGAGCCCGCGTGCGGGGCGAGCAGCGCGCGCAGGTCCGTCTCGGTGCCCGAGGTGCCGTCCGTGTCGTCGGAGTCGTCGGTGTCGACGGCCCGGACAACCGCGCCCTGGCCGCTGTCCTCGGAGAGCCGGCTCGTGGGCACCAGACCGGTGGAGACCAGGGTCCGCAGGGCGACCTCCTGTTCCCCGGCCATCCGCCCGAGTTCGGCGGCCTCGCCGCCGAGGGCGGTTCCGCGTCGCTGGACCATGGCCAGGACCTGGAGGACGCTGTCGTGGATGTCGCGGGCGAGCCGCTCGCGCTCCCGGGTGGCCGCCTCGATCTCCAGGGCGCGGGCCAGGGTGCGCTCGCTGGCCCGCGCGACCTCTACGACGTACCCGATCGCGATCGAGGCCACCCAGACCAGCAGGACGTTGTGGAAGGTGTCCCTGCTGGGCTCGCCGCGCTCGACGATGTTCGCCGCGGCAACGAGGGTGGAGGCGAAGGCCGCCCAGCGCCAGCCGCCCTTGAGCGCGAAGGCGAGGACGGAGCCCGCGGTCCAGATCGACGGAAGCGTCGGGCCGTCGGAGTGCTGGGCGTCGAGGTCGGCCAGCGGGGTCAGCAGGATGCCGGTCAGGGCGACCGCGAGATCGAGGCCGAGAAAGCGCTTGGTGCAGCTCGCCGCACCCGCCACCCTGCGGAGGGTGACCAGCGTCCAGAGGGCGAGGAAGCTGAGGAACGCCGCGGCGATCCAGGGGCGCTCGTACTTCTCGGCGCCGAAACCGGCGAGCAGCGCCGCGTAGATCAGTGTCAGTACGCGGTACGCGGTCAGCGCCCGCCACAGCGGTTGCTCGACCGACATCCGCACGACCCGTTCACGCCTGGTCATGTCCCCCGTGTCCTCCCCCGGTGTCCCTGCCATGGTGCCCGCTGCGGACACCCGGCGGCACGTCTACGCGCCGGACTGCCCGGTGCCCTTCTTCCTGGCCTCCTCGGCGGCCTGCCGCTTGCTCTTCGCCTCCTCGGCGATCTGCCGCTTGGCCGCGGTGGCGTAGATGTCCACGTACTCCTGGCCGGAGAGCTTCATGATCTCGTACATGACCTCGTCGGTGACCGAGCGCAGGATGAAGCGGTCGCCGTCCATGCCCTGGTAGCGGCTGAAGTCGAGCGGCTCGCCGATCCTGATGCCCGGCCTCATCAGCTTGGGCATCACCTGGCCGGGAGGCTGGATCTTCTCGGTGTCGATCATGGCCACGGGGATGACGGGGGCGCCGGTGGCCAGGGCCACCCGGGCGAGGCCACCGGGCTTGCCCCGGTAGAGCCGCCCGTCGGGCGACCGGGTGCCTTCGGGGTAGATGCCGAAGAGCCCGCCGCTCTCGATCACCTGGATTCCGGCCCTGATGGCCGCCTCACCGGCCCCGCGGCCGCCGGAGCGGTCGACGGGAAGCTGGCCCACGCCCTTGAAGAAGGCGGCGGTGAGCTTTCCCTTCACCCCGGGTGCGGTGAAGTACTCCGACTTGGCGATGAAGGTCACCTTGCGGTCGAGGACCGCCGGGAGGAAGAAGGAGTCGGAGAAGGACAGGTGGTTGCTCGCGAGGATCGCCGGCCCGTGTGCGGGGATGTTCTCCAGGCCCTCCACCCACGGCCTGAAGGCGAGCTTCAGGGACCCGCCGATGGAGAACTTCATTGCGCCGTAGATCAACTCTGGTGCCTCCTGTGTGCCGTCCGACAGACCTTAACCCGTGGCGCCGTGACCTCCCCCGTCGCCCGGGAGCGGCGTCCGTCCCCGGACGGGGCCTGGAGTCACGGCCGCACGGGCGGTGACGGCCCTGGTCGGTGTCGGCCCGGTCGCGTACGGTGAGGTAATCCTTTCGCGCACCCCGCCCCGCTTCATGAACAGGAGACCCCGGTGCCGGTCCTCCCTGGAGCCGAGCCGTTCCGCCACGAGGGCGGAGAGGTCGGCGTCCTCCTCTGTCACGGATTCACGGGTTCCCCGCAGTCCCTGCGGCCCTGGGCCGACTCCCTGGCCGCACGCGGACTGACCGTCTCGCTCCCGCTGCTGCCCGGACACGGCACGCGCTGGCAGGACATGGCGGTCACCGGCTGGCAGGACTGGTACGCGGAGGTGGACCGGGAGCTGCGGGCGCTGCTGGCCCGTTGCGAGCGGGTCTTCGTCCTCGGTCTCTCCATGGGCGGCGCCCTGGCGCTGCGTCTCGCCGCGAAGCACGGGGACGAGGTGTCCGGCCTGGTGCTGGTGAACCCGGCCAACAAGGTGCATGGCCTGTCGGCGTACGCCCTGCCGGTCGCCCGGCATCTGGTGCGGACGACGAAGGGCCTGGTCGGCGACATCGCGCTCGAAGGGGCCGAGGAGGTCGGGTACGACCGGGTGCCGCTGCACGCCGCACACTCCCTGCGGGGTTTCTTCCGGCTGGTCGACACCGATCTGCCGCAGGTCACCCAGCCGGTGATGCTCCTGCACAGCCCGCGGGACCACGTCGTGCCGCCGGCCGACTCGGCGCGGATCCTCAGCCGCATCTCGTCCCGGGACGTCGAGGAGATCCTCCTGGAACAGAGCTACCACGTGGCGACGTTGGACCATGACGCGGAGCGGATCTTCGAGGAGAGTTACCGGTTCATCGACCGCATCGCAGCCGACGCCGGCAGAAAGGGGAGCACGTCCGGTGGCTGAGCACGACGCGGATCGCGCGGGAAGTGACGAGGAGCGCGAGCCGCGCCCCACGGAGGGAACGCCTGTTCCCGAGGGCGCGGAGCGGGCCGAGCCCCTCGACGAGGCGGCGGCCTGGGAGGCGATCGTCGCGGGATACGGCGAGGAGCCGCCGGACCCGCCGGGCGCCAAGCCGTTCAAGCCCGTCGAGGACCTGGCGCTGCTGGAGGAGGACCAGCTCAACGTCCTGGACCCGGCACCGGACTCCGGTACGGGTGACGACGCGGACAAGGGCATGAGCGGGAAGGCGGGCGGGGCGGAGAAGAAGCCGCTCGGCGGTTCCGTCGTCTTCGCCCCGGGGGTCGCGGGACCTCGCGACTACGACCTCGCGGAGCCGTCGGACGGCGACGATCCCGACGACAGCGAGGAGGGCCACTTCGTCCCGCCGGAGCCGCCTCCCCTGCCGGAGGCCGACGTGACGGCGAAGTTCGGCTGGCTCGCGGTCGTCGGCGGGCCGGTGCTGATGCTGCTCGCGGTGCTGATGCAGTGGGAGATGACGTGGTGGCTCACCACGCTCTGCATCGGCGGATTCCTGGGCGGTTTCGTCACCCTGGTGGCGCGCATGCCGGACGACGACGAGGAGGACGACAACCCGGGGCGCGGCGCGGTCGTCTGACCCCACCGCGTGTCGCGGGCGTCCCGGCTCAGCCGGCCGCGGGCACCCGGAGGGCGGCCAGCACGGGCAGGTGGTCCGTGGCCGCCCTCAGGTCGGCGTCGGTGACACCGGGCAGTTCCGCGGGCACCCCGCAGCCGAGCACCTCGATGCCACCGGTCGCGAACACCGCGTCGATGCGCCTGTCGGGCGAGCCGGGCGGGAAGGTGTGCTCGCCGCCCCACGGCCGTACGGTCCGGCAGTCCTGGAGTCGCCCGGCCAGCCTCCCGAACGCCCGCCCCTCGGGAACGTCGTTGAGGTCCCCGGCCACCACGGCGTGCGGGACGTCCATGGTGTCGAGCTGGTCGAGGAGCAGGCCCGCCTGTGCGTGCCGCTCGTCGCTCCGCAGACTCAGGTGACAGCTCACCACCCCGAGCCTGGCCCCGGCGAAGCGTACGACCGCGGTGGCCAGCCCGCGCCGGTGCTGTCCCGGGGTGAGCGGCAGCAGCACGTCCTCGGTGCGCTCCACGGTGGCGCGCAGGGAGCAGAGCAGCATCGGCCCGGCGGCCGTGGCGCCCCCGCTGAGCATCACCAGGTCGGTCATCGCCGCGAGTCGGGCCGCGGCCTTGCGCCAGCGGAAGAAGCGCGGGGCCTCCTGGACACACACCAGGTCGGGTGCGCAGGCGCGGATGACGCGGGCCAGCGCCTCGGTGTCGTCGCGCAGGGAGCGGACGTTGTAGCTCAGCACCCGGATGACGGCTGAACCGTCCGGCTCGGTACGGGAGTCGGGCAGGGGCATCGGCGTGGTGACCATGCACCGCACGATACGACGGACGCCCGCCGCTCCCCGGAGGGCGCGACGGGCGTCGGACGTGGTGTGGCGGAGATCAGCCCTGGCGTGCCAGGTCGGCGGCGCCGACCAGACCCGCCTTGCCGCCGAGTTGGGCGGCGAGGACCTGCGCGTGCGGACGCCACTCGCCGCCGATCAGCCAGCGCCGGAACGACTTGCGGATCGGGTCGAGGACCAGCTCGCCCTCGTCGGAGACCCCGCCGCCGACGATGAAGGCCGAGGGGTCGAAGAGTGAGGCGAGGTCCGCGAGCCCTGCCCCTGCCCAGCGGGCCAGCTCGCGGAAGGAGTCGACGGCCACGGGGCAGCCCTGCCGGGCGGCCTCGCTGATGTGCTTGCCCTCGATGCCCTCGATCGTGCCGTCACCGAGCCCCAGCAGGATCGCGGCGTTCTCCGGGGTGGCGTTGGCGCGCTGCCTCGCGTACCGGACGAGGGCGCGGCCGGAGGCGTACTGCTCCCAGCAGCCCTGGCTGCCGCAGCCGCACAGCAGGCCGTCGGGGACGACCCGGATGTGGCCGAATTCCGCCGCCACGCCGAAGCGTCCGCGGCGCAGCTTGTTGCCGATGATGATGCCGCCGCCCAGGCCCGTGCCGAGCGTGATGCAGATGACGTCGTCGTGGCCCTGGCCGGCGCCGAAGCGGTATTCGCCCCAGGCCGCGGCGTTTGCGTCGTTCTCGACGACGACGGGCAGGCCGACCCGCTGCTCGACCTTGTCCTTGAGCGGCTCGTGCCGCCAGTTGATGTTGGGTGCGAAGAGCACCGTGGCGCGCTTGTCGTCGACGTATCCGGCGGCGCCGATGCCGACGGCCTCGACGTCGTGTCCTTCGCTGGCCCCGGACACCGCGGAGCTGATCGCGTCCACGATGCCTTCGGCGGTCGGCGGAGTCGATACCTTGAACGTCGAGAGGATCCGGCCCTCTTCGTCGACCACTCCAGCCGCGATCTTCGTGCCGCCGATATCGACGCCGATGGTGAGTCCCATGAATCCCTCAGTTTCGGTCGAGCCCCGCTATGGCCAACCGTACCCGAGCCGGGGACGGGTATTTCCTGCCCTGGCTCAGTCCAGGTCGATGTGTTCGCTGCCGCCGGTGCCCTCGTCGCGCGGGTCCGAGGGGTCCTCCGCCGCCTTCTTGCCGGCGTCGGGGGCGTTTCCGGCGCCGCCCGAGGCCCCTCCGGCACCCTCGGTGCCCTTGGTCCAGCGGCCTTCCTGGCCCTCGACGGCCGAGCGGTAGGCGGCCAGGAGCTCGTTGCCCGCGGCGGCGAGATGGTCGAAGAGTTCCGGGTTGCGCTCGATGACCGGTTCGACCGCGGTCCTGGCCTGGCGGATCACCTGCTGGACGGTGCCCTGGGCGGCCATGCCGAGCAGGGGCGTCTGCAGGGAGGACACCTTGTCGGCCACCGCGTCGATGAGCTTGCGCAGCTCCTCGGCGGCGGAACCCTGCTGCTGTCCGTACTGTGCCCGGCGGCGTGCCTTCTCGGCTTCGAGATCCTCGGCGCAGGCCTCCGCCCACGCGTCGTCGTCGACGGGACGATCGGTGGATTCACTCATGGCGGACTCCTGCGACACGGTTGCCTGCGCGGCCGGACGGGCCACGTACTACCGACGTTACCCGAACGGTGGCGGGCCGTTCACTGCGTGCGGGGCCAGAGCGCGGGGTCCGGCGTGAACCGGACACGCAGCACCCCGTCGGTCAGCGCGGCCCCCGAGACGGTGCAGCGGCGCAGCGCGGACTCCAGGCGCACGACGCGGTGGAACGGGCCCGCGGTCAGGAACAGTTCGTCCCCGCGCCGGACGAGCCGCAGGTCCTCCTTGGCCGCACCCGGCAGGGGCAGGCACCAGGAGATGACGCCGTCACCGGAGTCCTCGGTCCACCAGGGGTTCCCGGCGTGTCCCGGCTCTCGGTGGCCGGGCTCGCAGGCGGGGGCGAGCTGGGCGAGGTCCTCGGCCGTGCGCGGCTCGCGGCCCAGGTGGGCCGTCTCCCGCACGGGTGTCTCCGGAGCCCAGTCCTGGCGCCAGCGGTCCAGGCACTTGTCCTGGGCGGCCGCGAGGTCGGCGAACCACGGGTCCGCCGAGTGCCGGGGCAGGACCCGGGTGGCGACGACGGAGTCGACGCGCAGCCCGTGCAGGGCGAGTGCCGTGCGGGCGGCGCTCAGCGCCTCACCCGCCGCCCGCCCCGGTTCCGCCACGAGCCGTACGGTGGTCGCGCCGTCCTGGATCAGCGCCTCGACCGCGGCGAGTCCGGCGTCCTTGCGGGCCGCCGTCTCGTACAGCCACTGCGCGGGCATGGGGACACCGGCGAGCTGGGCGAGGACCGGCCGCAGAGCGCGGGCGGCCTGGCGTTCCCGGGGCAGCAGCCTGCGCAGGTAGCGCCGCAGTTGGCCGGGGAGCGCGAGCAGGGCGAGAGCCTCGGCGAGCGGGGGCAGGTCGACGACGACGACCTCGTAACCCTGCTGCGACAGATCGCCCTCGGCCACCCGGAGCAGGGTGTGCGTCAGGGCGAGCTGGGTGGCGCCAGGCAGTTCGGTGAGCTCCTCGGCGTCGAGGCGGTTGGCGCCGAGGAGGTCGAGGACCCCTGACGCCCGTTCCTGGAGTTCGAGGAGTTCCGCGCGGAAGTGCGCTGCGGCGTCGACCCGGAGGACGGAGAGCCGCTCGTCGGCCGGTCCGCCGTCCGCGGAAAGGGCGGGTACGGCGTCGGAGGAGATCAGGAGGGTGCGCCGGCCGCCACGGGCGGAGGCGAGAGCGGTGGCCGCCGCGACGGTGGTACGGCCCGCCCCGCCGGGGCCGGTGACGAGGACCGTACGCACCTGGTCAGGCCTTCGGGCCGGACTCGACGCGCTTCTTCAGCCCGGCGAGGGCGCGGTCGATGATGACCTTCTCCGCCTTGCGCTTGATCATGCCCAGGAGCGGGATCTTGACGTCGACGGCGAGCCGGTAGGTGACCTGCGTGCGTTCGCCGTCGCCGAGGGGCGCCAGGGCGTAGCTGCCGTCGAGGGACCGCAGCATCTGGGACTTCACCAGGGTCCAGTCGACCTCGTACTCGCTGTTCCAGGTGTAGGCGAGGACGTGGTCGTCCTTGATCGCCCCGGCGTCGAGGACCAGGCGGACCTGCTCGGCGCGGCCCTGGTCGTCGGTGGCGAGGATCTCGGCCTCCTTCACCTCGCCGGTCCATTCCGGATAGCGCGCGAAGTCGGCGATCACTCCCATGACGTCGGCCGGTGCAGCCTCGATCGTGATGCTCGAGCTGGTGTGTTCAGCCATCGCCGTGGCCCTCCAGTGCGGTGTACCGGTCGCGTTCGGCAGAGGCCTGCCGTGTGCAGGCTATCGCGTGCGGACTGCCCGCCCGTCCGCGCCCCGGCCCGTGGGCGGCGGCCGTGTCGCTCACCACTCCAGGGCCCACGGGCGGCCGGTCGAGGCGAAGTGGCCGACGTTCACGCACTCGGTGGCCCCGATCCGCATCCTGCGGACCAGGGGCTGGTGCACATGGCCGAAGAGCGCGTAGCGGGGCCGGGTGCGGTGGATGGCGTCCAGGAGGGCGCGGCTGCCGCGTTCGAAGCGCCGGGCGACGGTGTCGTACGTCAGCTCGGGGACGTCCGGCGGGATGTGCGAGCAGAGCACGTCCACGGGGCCGAGCGCCTCGACCTTGGCCGCGTACTCCTCGTCGCTGATCTCGTAGGGGGTGTTCATGGGTGTCCGGAGCCCTCCCCCGACGAATCCGAAGACACGGCCGCCGATCTCCACACGCTCCCCGTCCAGCACGGTGGTACCGGAGTTGGCGTATTCGGGCCAGAGGTCCGGTACGTCGACGTTGCCGTAGGTGGCGTAGGTCGGGGTGGGCATCACCGCGAACATCTCGGCGTACTGCTTCCGTACGGCGGACAGGATCGCCGCGTTGCGGTCCCGGCCGGCCCACAGCTCGCGTCCGAAGGCGCGGGCCTCCTCGAAGCGGCGGGCGGTGCGCAGCTCGACGATGCGGTCGGCGTTGGCGACGCCGAACAGGTCGGGGAAGATCCCGCGCGAGTGATCGGCGTAGTCGAGGAAGAGGACGAGGTCCCCAAGGCAGACGAGCGCGTCCGCCCCGTCCCCGGCGCGCGCCAGCGCCTCGGTGTTGCCGTGGACGTCGCTGACGACGTGCACGCGTGTCCTTCTCGTGCGGATCGTGTGCTGATCGTGCGGTGTGCCGGCTCGCATGGAGTTCACCCTAGGTCGCGGTTCGCCGCTCTGGGTAGAGGCCGTCGGACCTGCGATTACTTCCGGATCGGGACACGGGTGGACTAATGTGCGCCGAAGGACCACCGATATGTGTGACGCACGAGACATCTGGCCGGGCCCCCCTTTCCGGAACCGCGTACCGGTGGGTAACGTCCGGCCCGTCCAGTCGTGCTCACCCCACTGAGCATCTGCCAGTCTTGGACCGATCCGGTGCGTCGCACAGAGCCGTGGAACCGGAGCCCGATGAGGAGCAGCAGTCTTGCGTGAGTTCAGCCTTCCGGCCCTGTACGAGGTCCCCGCGGACGGAAACCTGACGGATCTCATCCGCCGCAACGCCGCTCAGCATCCCGATGTCGCGGTGATGAGCCGGAAGGTCGCCGGAGCCTGGACCGATGTCACGGCGACGCAGTTCCTCGCCGAGGTCAGGGACACCGCCCGGGGTCTGATCGCCGCCGGTATCCAGCCCGGTGACCGGGTCGCCCTCATGTCCCGCACCCGCTTCGAGTGGGTCCTCCTGGACTTCGCCATCTGGAGTGCCGGTGCCGTCACCGTGCCGGTCTACGAGACCAGCTCCCCCGAGCAGGTCCAGTGGATACTCGGCGACTCCGGCGCGGTCGCCGTGATCGTGGAGAGCGACACCCACGCGGGGTCGGTCGCGTCCGTGCGGGACCGGCTTCCCGGCCTGCGGCACGTGTGGGAGATCGACCGCGGAGCGGTCGGCGAGCTCGTCCGGGCGGGCGCCGCGGTCTCCGACGAGGCCCTGGACCTGCGCATGACGAGTGCCAGGGCCGACGACCCGGCGACGATCGTCTACACCTCGGGCACCACCGGCCGTCCCAAGGGCTGTGTGCTGACGCACCGCAGCTTCTTCGCCGAGTGCGGCAACATCGTGGAGCGGCTCAAGCCCCTCTTCCGTACGGGCGAGTGCTCCGTACTGCTCTTCCTGCCCACCGCGCACGTCTTCGGCCGGCTGGTCGAGGTCGCCTCGGTGATGGCCCCGATCAA
Organism: Streptomyces sp. NPDC048590; assembly: GCF_043199535.1. Classification (NCBI taxonomy): domain Bacteria; kingdom Bacillati; phylum Actinomycetota; class Actinomycetes; order Kitasatosporales; family Streptomycetaceae; genus Streptomyces; species Streptomyces sp. NPDC048590. The sequence goes on from NZ_JBICWC010000009.1 coordinate 381,041, forward strand.
GCTCGGCTGCGCGCCGGACATCAAGAACCTCACCGACGAGCTGGCGTCGTTCAGGCCGACGCTGATCCTCGGCGTGCCGCGCGTCTTCGAGAAGGTCTACAACTCGGCGCGCGCCAAGGCGCAGGCCGACGGCAAGGGGAAGATCTTCGACCGGGCGGCGGACACGGCTATCGCCTACAGCCGCGCGCTGGGCACCGCGCAGGGCCCGTCGGTCAGTCTGAAGCTCAAGCACAAGGTCTTCGACAAGCTGGTGTTCAGCAAGCTGCGCGCCGTGCTCGGCGGGCGGGGCGAGTACGCCATCTCCGGCGGTGCGCCGCTGGGCGAGCGGCTCGGGCACTTCTTCCGCGGTATCGGCTTCACGGTGCTGGAGGGCTACGGCCTCACCGAGACCTGCGCCGCCACGGCCTTCAACCCGTGGGACCGCCAGAAGATCGGTACGGTCGGCCAGCCGCTGCCGGGTTCGGTGGTGCGGATCGCGGACGACGGCGAGGTGCTGCTGCACGGCGAGCACCTGTTCACCGGGTACTGGGGCAACGAGGCGGCGACCGCCGAGGCGCTGGCCGACGGCTGGTTCCACACGGGGGACATCGGCACTCTCGACGAGGACGGCTATCTCGCGATCACCGGCCGCAAGAAGGAGATCATCGTGACGGCGGGGGGCAAGAACGTCGCCCCCGCGGTGATCGAGGACCGCATCCGCGCTCACGCCCTGGTCGCCGAGTGCATGGTCGTGGGCGACGGGCGCCCGTTCGTCGGCGCGCTGCTCACGCTCGACGAGGAGTTCCTCTCCCGCTGGGCGGAGGAGCACGGCAAGCCGGCCGGTTCGACGGCCTTCTCGCTCCGTGAGGACCCCGAGCTCCTGGCCGAGGTCCAGCGGGCGGTGGACGAGGGCAACGCCGCGGTGTCGAAGGCGGAGTCGGTGCGCAAGTTCCGTGTCCTGGGTGCGCAGTTCACCGAGGAGGCGGGGCACATCACGCCGTCGCTGAAGCTGAAGCGCAACGTCGTGGCGAAGGACTTCGCGGACGAGGTCGAGGCGATCTACCGCGGCTGAGCCGGATCACCCGACGCGGGGGCCGCACCGGTGATCCGGTGCGGCCCCCGCGCGTCGTGTCTCAGAGCAGTGCCCGGAGCTTCTCCGCGAGCAGGTCCCAGCGCCATTTCTCCTCGACCCACTCCCTGCCCCTCTCGCCCATGCGCCGGCGAAGCTCGGGGTCGCCGAGCAGGGTGACGATCCGGTCGGCGGACTCCTCGGCGGAGCCGCCCCGCACCACCCACCCGGTCTCGCCGTCGAGCACGGCGTCGGGCGCTCCGCCCGAGTCGCCCGCGACGACCGGCAGTCCGGTGGCGGAGGCCTCCAGGTAGACGATGCCGAGGCCCTCGACGTCGAGACCGCCGCGCCTGGTACGGCAGGGCATGGCGAACACGTCGCCGGCGCCGTAGTGCGCGGGCAGTTCCGCCCAGGGCACCGGCCCGGTGAAGCGCACCGAGTCCGAGACTCCGGTCTCCTCCGCGAGCTTCTTCAGCTGCCCCGCGTACGGGCCGCCTCCCACGACGAGCAGGACCGCGTCGGGCACCCGCGCCAGGATGGCCGGCATGGCGAGGACGAGGGTGTCCTGGCCCTTGCGCGGGACCAGACGGGAGACGCACACGACGACGGGCCTGTCCCGGAGCCCGAGCCGCTCCCTGACCCGGTCTCCCCCGGAACCCGGGTGGAAGGTCTTCTCGTCGACGCCGGGCGGCAGTTGGACCATGCGGTCCGCGGCCGCGGGGGTGAGCGCTCCCGCGATCCTGGACCGGGTGTACTCGCCGAGGTAGGTGATCGTGTCGGTGCCCTCGCCGATCCGGCGCAGCAGTTGCCTGGAGGCGGGGAGCTGGGCCCAGCCCGCCTCGTGCCCGTGGGTGGTGGCCACGATCCTGCGGGCGCCCGCCTCGCGCAGCGCGGGTGCCATCAGCCCGAGGGGCGCGGCGGCGCCGAACCACACGGAGGAGCAGCCGTGTTCACGCAGCAGCCGGACGGCCCGCCGGGTGACCCTGGGGGTGGGCAGCAGCATCGTCGTACGGTCGCGCACCACGGTGAAGGGCTGCTCGGCGTCGAAGGCGGCGGTCGCCTCGGCGCCCTCCGTGCCACGCTTCCAGGTGGAGGCGTAGACGACGATTCGGTCCGGTTCCATGCGCAGGGCCATGTTGTGGAGAAAGGCCTGGATGCCTCCCGGGCGCGGCGGGAAGTCGTTCGTCACGATCAGCGTCTTGTCCATCGCCGCCGACAGTACCGGGCGGCCCGACGGCCCTGCCTGACGGCTCCCGCACCGCGGGGGCCTGCATCATGGCGTGCATGACGGTCAGGACGGGTACACGTGGCCGGCTGGGCCGGGGTCCGCAGCTCACCGTGTGGGGCCTCACCCGGGCGGTGCTGATGCTCTGCGTCCTCAAGGTGTTCACGGTGCCGGGACCCGACGTGACCAGCGATGTCTCGGTGATCTACCGGGGCTGGTACGAGGTCCTGCGGGACGGGTCCTACCCGCTGGACGACGTCACCTGGCAGTACCCGCCCGCCGCCGCGCTCGCCGTGCTCTCCCCGGACCTGCTGCCGTTCCTCGGGTACGCCACCGCCTTCTTCGTCCTCGCCCTGCTCTGCGACGCGCTCGTGTTCGGCCTGCTGCTGTGCGCGGGCGGGCGGCCCGGCGGGCGCCAGGCGGGTGTCTGGCTGTGGGTGGCGGGGGTGCCGCTGCTCGGGCCCACCGTGTACGCCCGCTACGACCTGATGGTGACCGCCGTCGCGGTGGCGGGGCTGCTCGCGGGTGTACGGCACCCCCGGGTGCTGGGTGCGCTCGCGGCGTTCGGCGCGATGCTGAAGGTCTGGCCGGTGCTGCTGCTGGTGGGGACCGCCCCGGGCCGGTACACCCGCCGGTCCTGGTCGGCCGCGGCGGTGACCGGAGCGGTGCTGGCCGTGGCCGCGGCGCTCGCGCTGCCCGGGGCGTACGCCTTCCTGACCTTCCAGCGGGACCGCGGTCTGGAGATCGAGTCGCTGGGGGCGCTGGTCTTCCACGTCGCCCGGCAGTTCGGCTGGGAGGGGGCGGTGGAGCTCCGCTACGGCTCGATGGAGTTCGCCGGGCCGCATGTGGCGCTGGTGAGCACCCTGACGCTTGCGCTGAGCGTTTTCGCCTTCGGCTGGCTCCTGGTGTGGCGGCTGCGAGCCCGCACCTTCGAGGCGCACACCCCGGCCGAGGCCGCGTTCACCGCGGTGCTGCTGTTCACGGTGACCAGCCGTGTCATCAGCCCTCAGTACATGGTGTGGCCGCTCGGCGTGGGCGCCGTCTGCATGGTGTTCCGGCGCAGCGGCATGGCGCTGCCCGCCCTGCTGGTGCTGGTGGCCACCGGTGTGACCCTGCTGGAGTTCCCGCTCGGTTTCGCGCACGTGGTGGCCAGTGACGCGCAGGGGGTGGCGCTGATGGCCGTGCGCAACGGACTGCTGGTGGCCGCGGTGCTGAGCGCCGGGTGGCGGCTGTGGCGGACGACCGTGACGGGAGCGCCGGAGGACGGGACGTCGGAGCGGGTCAGGCCAGCCGGTCGCGCAGATAGTCCCGCCAGCGCGCCGTGAAGTCCTGGGGTGTGGTGCCGAGCACCGTCTGCATGGCCTGCTCCACCGCCCCGTCGCGCTCCTCGCGACTGCCCACGGCCTTGTAGAAGGCGATCAGCTCCTCCTCGCCCCAGTCCCTGGCTATCAGCTCGCAGGCCAGCCAGGAGCCCTCGTAGGCCCGTGCGAGCCCTCCCGCGTCCCCGCCGAACCCGAACTCCTCGTCGGTGGGCAGCTGGGCCGGAAGGTCACCGGCCCGGACCGCGTCGGCGAGCTCGGGGGCGATCTCGGCGGCGGTGCGGCTCTCGTGCCGGTAGGCGGTGCGGTCGGCGAAACCCTCGGACAGCCAGACCGGGGTGGCCGCGGAAGTGTAGGCGCGGGTCGCCACATGGGTGGTCTCGTGGGTGAGGACGACCCGCCGGCCGAAGTCACCGAGCATCCCGTATGCCTGCGGGTTGATGATCACCCGGTCCGCCGGGCTCCGCCCGCTGCCGCCCACCTCGCCGGTGGTGACGGCGGCTATCCCCCGGTAGCTGTCCGCGGGCGAGTCCAGGAGCCCCGCCATGTCCTCCACCGAGCCCGGGACGAGCACCACGACGTGCCGGGCCCAGGGCTCCGGCCAGGAACCGCTGACGGACGGCACCGCCCGGTCCGCGGTCTCCGCGATCCGGCGGAGCTCGGCGGTGGTGCGCCCGACCCCGAGGACGAGTGCGCTCTCCCCGCGTACGGCCTCGACGTCGCCCTGCTCCCAGAGCTGCGCGGGGGCGCCGTCGGCGGCACGGTCGGCGGCGATGTACCAGGCGCCGTCCCCACCGCGGCGCACCAGCTCCACGGTGCGGGAGGAGGAGACAGGTGCCTGGTCGTAGCCCTGGATCCGGTAGCGCAGCTCGACCTCGGCGGTGACCCGGTCGTCCCCCTCGGCGTTCAGCCCGTCGACCTCGTAGGCCCAGGACTCCAGAGGTACGTCGGCGAGGTTGCGCAGCTCGGCGCTCTGGGCGGCCCTGAAGGACGTGGCCCGCGGGTCGAGCCCGGCCAGGTAGGCGCCGGTGTCGTGGGCCAGGACGGCGGCGGCCCGGCGGTCCAGGGTTGCGGCGACCTCATCGGCCGTGATCCCGGCCGCGGAGTCCTCCGGCGGGGTGCAGGCGGGCGCGAGCAGCAGGACGGCGAGCACGGCGCCCGCCGTGCTCCGTCCGCGGGTACGGTCCCGCCGCGCGTCCTGCGTTCGAACAGCCATCCAGCCGATCGTACGGTCAGAAGCGGGCGGCCGGGCTGACGGGTGCGGGGCGGCCGATGCGCGAGGTCGCCGGGGCGCCCGGGCGCCGCCCCCGTCACGCACGAATACGACGACGCCCCGCCGAGGACCCGTGGTCCTGGCGGGGCGGGATGCCGTGGGGTGCGCGATTCGCCCGTCCGGGCGTCAGGGGCGCACGCCGAACTGGAAGGTGCCCATGTAGTCCATCGACTCGTACCGGACCACGGCGCCCGGCTTCGGGGCGTGCAGGATCTGGTTGTTGCCCGCGTAGAGACCCACGTGCGAGGTGTTGTTGAAGAAGACCAGGTCGCCCGGCTTGAGGGCGCTGCGGCCGACCCGCGGGCCGTCGTTGATCTGGGTGTACGTGGTGCGGGTGAGCTGCACACCGGCCTGGGCGTAGGACCACTGGGTCAGGCCCGAGCAGTCGAACGAGTTCGGGCCGGTGCCGCCGGAGACGTACGGCTTGCCGAGCTGGGTGGCGGCGGCCCGGAGGGCGGCGGCACCACGGGCGGAGGCGGGGAGCTCGTTGCCGAGGTCGACCCGGTCGCCGGCCGCACGGCTGGCGCGCTGCTCGTCCTCGGCCATCTTGGCCCGCTCGGCGGCGGTGAGGGTGTTGAGCAGCTTCTGCGCGTCCGCGAGCTTGCCCTGGTACTTCTTCTTGTTCTCGTTGAGCGACTTGCGGACGTCCGCGAGGTCGTCGAGCTTGCCCTGGGCCTCCTTGCGCTGCTGCGCGAGGGTCCGCTGCTTCGCCTGGATCTTCTGCAGCGACTCGGCCTGCTTGGCGGTCAGCTGGTCGAGGGCGGAGGCCTTGTCGAGGAAGCCGTCGGGGTCCGAGGAGAGCAGCAGCTGCACGGAGGGGTCGAGGCCTCCGGAGCGGTACTGCGCGGTGGCCAGCGAACCGAGCTCGCCCCGCAGGGCGTTGAGCTCCTCCTGGCCGCGGGCGACCTTGTCCTGGAGCGCGTCGGCCTGCTTCTTGAGCTCGTCCTGCTGCTCCTTGGCGCCGTTCGCCTTCTCGGTGGCGACCTCGGCCTCGTGGTAGAGCTTGTCGACCTTCGCCTTGACCTCGCTCTTGGTCGGCTTCGGGTCGGCGTGAGCCGCCTGGGAGGTCAGAGCCACGGCAGCGGCGGCGGTCGCGGTGAGCACGGTCACGCGGGTGCGGCTCGGCTGCTTGGGACGACGGTGGGACGCCACGAAGGCGAGCTCCTTCTTCCTCGAGCCGCCTACCGGGCTGTGGGGGACAGGGTCGCATCCCCGGCTCCGTGCACGTCACGGACTCGGCGGTTCCTTCGCCGTCACCCCGGATGGGCAATCAACCGTGCGAAGGTTCGAGGCCTGACCCTAGTGACCATCTTGTGATCAGTTCAAATCCTCAAGAGCAAAATCTCGTCACACCAGGCACTTCTTCACATCGATCGCACTGCGTGTAGCGGCGACTTGACGGTCCGTTCCGTGAATTCCGGCAAGCCACCCATGTCACACAAGACGCCTCAGACGCGCGAAAGGCGCTTCAGGAGCAAGACGGACGCGACGGGCCTGGCCCCCGACTTCGCGACCCCGTCCGCGACTTCACGGTCCGTGGAGACCACCACGACGGGGCGGCCCGGCGGTTCGGCGCGGGCGAGCTGACGGATCAGCTCGTCGGCCGTGACCCCGGCCTTGCTGAACAGCACCCGGACTCCGCGCGGCGGCGCGAGCAGTACCGGCGCGGCCAGTTCGGCCCCGTCGAAGACACAGGTCATCTCGGCGCCGGTCTGCGCGGCGAGGACCGAGAGGCCGCCGAGGAGGCGCAACCGCTGCTTCTCCAGAGGCATCTGGGGATAGCCGGTCTTGGTGACGTTGTAGCCGTCGACGATCAGATGCGCCTGCGGCAGGGCGAGCAGTTGGTCCAGAAGAGCCGGATCGGTCTCCGAGAGCGCCCTGGCCGCGATGTCCTTCGGCGACATCCGCCCTGGCTCCACCGCCTCCACCCCGTCGGCGGGACGGATCGAGGCGGGCGGCAGGGCGAGTTCACGGCGCAGGCCCTGGGCGGCGTCGAGCACGGTGTCCAGGAGCAGCCGCAGCCGCATGTCCTCGACCGACCGGCCTTCCCGCGCGGCCCTGCGGCCCGCCTCGACGGACGCCTCCGCCTCCGCGAGCCTCGCCTTGAGCCGCCGCGACTCGCTCTCGGCAGCGGAGACCTGGGCGGCGGCCTCGGCGCGCACCGTGTCCGACTCGGCTCCGGCCTTGCGCAGGGCGGCCTCCCCGCGCTTCACCTCGCTCAGGGCACTGCGCAGCTTGCGGTGCAGGGAGTCGGCCTCCTTGCGGGAGGCTTCCAGCTCCGCCCGCAGCCGCTCGGTGTCCGCCCTGGTCTGATCGCGCGCACGGTCGAGTTCCTCGCGCAGCCGCTCCACCTCGCGTCTGGACTCCTCGTCCGCCCGCTCGGCGTGCGCCCGCTGGACCTCCTCGCCCGCCGCGGCGACGAGTTTCACCCACCCCGCGGGGCGCAGCACGTAGGCGGCCGCCGCCACGTCGGCGGGATCGGCGGCGGCGGGCGGCGCACCGGAGGTGAGGGCCTCGGCCAGCTCCGGCTGGGTCTGAGCGATCCGCTCACCGATGCGGCGGCGGAACGACGGGTCGCTCTCCAGCGCCGCCGCCATCGCGTTGCCCGCGAACTTGGCACGCCGGCTCGGCGTGAACCGGGCGTACTGCCGGAGCTGCGAGGGGAGTTCGCCGACGGTCAGGCCGCCGAAGGCGTCCGAGACCAGCGCCACCACCTTGCGGCGCACCCCCTCCGGCAGCGGACGGTCGAGCGACTCCGCGGTGCCGTCGGCCGCACCGGCCGGTCCGGCGCCGCCTGTCGGCTGCTCCACCATCCATCACTCCCGTATATGTCTGTCCGTCCGGCCCCGTCAGGAGTCGGCGCCGGGCCTGTCGACCAGCTCGATCTGGTCCACGGCGTTGCACCAGCGGCAGCGCACCGACTCGATGGTCTCACTGACCACCTCCCGCTCCTCGACACTCGACTCCCCGGCCAGGTCGAGGTGGACGTACTCCACGACCTTCGAGGAGCGCGTCACGTCGAAGCGCGTGAGGTTGCCGCAGAGCGTGCAGCGCCAGCGAGTCGCGTCCGTCGGCTGGGGAACCGTCGTCATCGTTGCGTCCTCTTTCGTGGTTCGTCGAGCGTCGTACGTGGCCTGGTCGTCGATCTCGCGGTGCGCCGTCGAACTGCGGATGTCGTGCTGCAACCCTACGGCCTCACACATCCGCGCCGGCACGGCGAGGCGGTCTGTCCCGTTCTCAGCCGGTGCGTCATGCTCTGTACGTGACCGATGTACGGGAAGTCCGCTGGCGGCGCAGGCTCAGGGAGCTGGGGGCGGCCGCCGCGGCGGGGGGCGCCCCGGTCACGTACGGGCTGATCGCCCTGTGCTGCGCGGTGTTCCTGGTCAGCCCGCTCTCCGGCCTCAACCCCGCCTACGGCAGCAGCGCCGACGCCCTCCTGGCCGCCCAGGCCGGGTACTTCGAGCGGTGGGGTGTGATCCCCAGCGAGCTGCTGGACGGCACCGCGCGCGCGGCGCTCACCCCGCTGACCGCCCTGTTCGTGCACGGGAGCTGGCTGCACCTGCTGGGCAACATGCTCTTCCTCTACGTGTTCGGCGCCATGGCCGAGGAGCGGATGGGCCGCACCGAGTTCACCGTCTTCTACCTCGTGTGCGGCTACTTCGCCCTGGCCGCCTACGCGGTGGTGCACGCGGATTCCGACCAGACCCTGGTCGGTGCGTCGGGGGCGATCTCGGCGGTGCTCGGCGCCTTCCTCCAGCTCTTCCCCCGGGCCCGGGTCACCAGCCTCTTCCCCTTCCTCTTCTTCCTGCCGCTGCGCTTCCCCGCCTGGATGGTGCTGGTCTTCTGGTTCGTCCTGCAGTGGCTGGCGGCGCAGAACGCGGGCAGCGGCCCAGGTGTCGCCTACCTCGCGCATGTGGCGGGGTTCGCGGCCGGCTTCCTCTACGCGTGGGTGAGATTCCGGGGGACTAGAGTGAAAGCTCAAGCCACGGCCACCGAGGGAGATAGCCAGCCGTGATCACCGCGATCGTTCTCATCAAGACCAGCGTGGACCGGATTCCGGAGATCGCCGAGGCCATCGCCGCGCTGGACAGCGTCAGCGAAGTCTTCTCGGTCACCGGAACGTACGACCTGATCGCCATGGTCCGGGTGGCCAGGCACGACGATCTGGCCGACGTCATCCCGGGCCGGATCAGCAAGATCCAGGGTGTCGAGGCCACGGACACCCACGTCGCCTTCCGCACCTACTCCCAGCACGACCTCGAGGCGGCCTTCGCCATCGGGCTCGACGCATAACGGGACCGCCGGCGACGGCGATACGGCTCCGGCCGGGCACAAGGGCATCGCGCCCCCTGTGCCCGGCCGGAGCCGTATCCGCGGGTCAGTTCTGGGCCGCGTCCCGGTCCGGCACGCAGCGGCCGTCCTCGGTGCGGTAGGCCCAGCGGGCGCCGTCGTGCACCAGTTCGCGGACGGCCCCCAGGAACCTCTCGATGTGCTCGTCCGGCGTACCGGCGCCGAAGCTCACCCGGATGGCGTTCAGGGACCGCTCCCCCGGCGCCGCCTCCGGCGCACCGCACTCACCCGGGTCCTGAGACTCGCCGCCGAGCAGGGTCCGCACGAGGGGGTGGGCGCAGAACAGTCCGTCGCGGACCCCGATGCCGTACTCGGCGGAGAGCGCGGCGGCGAAGTGCGAGCTGTTCCATCCCTCGACCACGAAGGAGATGACGCCCACCCGCGGGGCATCGTCGCCGAAGAGCGAGAGGACCTTGACCTCGGGAACGTCGGCCAGGCCCTCACGGACCCGGGCGACCAGGCGCTGCTCGCGCTCGACGAGCCGTCCGAAGCCGGCCTCGGTGAGGGCCTTGCAGGCCGCGGCGATGGACAGCACGCCGATGACGTTGGGCGATCCCGCCTCGTGCCGTGCCGCGGTGGTGTGCCACTCGACGTCGACGCCGCCGTCCGTGCGCCGGGAGACCTTGCGGGAGGCGCCGCCGCCCGCGAGGTACGGCTCCGCGGCCACCAGCCAGTCGGCCCGTCCCGCGAGGACACCCGAGCCGAAGGGCGCGTACAGCTTGTGCCCGGAGAAGGCGACCCAGTCGACGTCCAGCTCCGCGATGTCCACGGGGTGGTGCGGGGCGAGCTGAGCGGCGTCCAGCACGATCCGCGCACCGTGTGCGTGGGCGGCGGCGGCCAGTTCCTTCACGGGCCACAGCTCACCGGTGACGTTGGACGCGCCGGTGACGCAGACCAGCGCCGGACCGTAGGGGTCGCGGGCGGCCAGCGCGCGCTCCAGCGTCTCGACCGCCTGGCCGGGGGTGCGGGGCGCGTCGAGGAAGGTGACCCGGGCGTCGCGCCAGGGCAGCAGCGAGGCGTGGTGCTCGGTCTCGAACACGAAGACCTGGCAGTCGGCGGGCAGTGCGGCGGCGAGCAGGTTGAGGGAGTCGGTCGTCGAGCGGGTGAAGACCAGCTGGTCGTCGGCGCGGCAGCCGAGGAACTCCGCGACGGTCACCCGGGCGGCCTCGAACAGGTCGGTGGACAGCTGCGAGAGGTAGCCGGCCCCGCGGTGCACGCTGCCGTAGTACGGCGCGTAGGCGGCGACGTCGTCCCACACCCGCTGGAGTGCCGGGGCGCTGGCCGCGTAGTCGAGCGCGGCGTAGGTGACGTTTCCGCCCGTGACCAGCGGAACGGTGACATCGGCACCCAGGACCGGCAGAGGGGTACAGATCGACTGGTCGGCGGCAGCGGTGGAGACAGACATGGCGAACTCCCGTAAGAGGCAGGCGAGATCCTCGCACCGGCGGACAGAGGCACGCGGCGGCGCGGGATGAAGAAGAGAAAAAGGGTGTGCGGAGAAGGGCTCGGTGCCCTATCGCATTCGCTTGCTCACAAGAGTCTCCCTGGGACCAGGACCCCAAGGGGTGGCGTCGTAGACGCCGAGGGGCCCGCGCTTGCCGCAGACCTCGCTGCCTGCGGCCTGGTCTTCACCCGGGGCACCCCGCCACGGACGGAGGGTTGCCGGACAGCGGGCCGGGGCCGTAGTCGCTGTCACTCATGACCTGGTGAGCATCTTGCCATACGTCCGCCGACGCGCAAGGGCGCGGTCCGCCATGCGGACCGCGCCCTTGCTCACATCCAGTGCCGCGTCAGGCGTTGCTGGCCGCCACCCAGCGCTCCAGCACGCGCTTGGCCGCGCCGGAGTCGATGGACTCGGCGGCCCGTGCGATACCTGCCGTCAGCTGGTCGTTCAGCGTGGCGTCGGCCGGGTCGAGGGCGACCAGCGCGGCGGCGGAGTTCAGCAGCACCGCTTCGCGCACGGGGCCCGTCTCGCCGTCCAGCAGCCGGCGCGCCACATCCGCGTTGTACGACGCGTCGGCGCCGCGGAGCGCCTCCACGGGCACCAGCTCCAGCCCGACCTCCCGCGGGTCGAAGGGCTCCTCGCGGACCGCGCCGTCGCGCACGATCCAGACCCGCGAGGTGGCCGTGGTCGTCAGCTCGTCGAGGCCGTCGTCCCCCCGGAAGACCAGTGCCGAGTTGCCCCGGGCCGCCAGCACTCCGGCGACGATGGGTGCCATCCTCGGGTCGGCGACCCCGATGGCCTGGGAACGCACCCCGGCCGGATTGGTGAGCGGGCCGAGGATGTTGAAGGTGGTCTGCGTGCCGAGCTCCTTGCGCGCCTTCGCCGCGTAACGCAGGGCCGGGTGGAACTTCACGGCGAAGCAGAAGGTGATGCCCGCCTCCTCCGCGACCTCCACGACGCGCTTCGGCGTGAGGTCCAGATTGACGCCGAGCTTCTCCAGTACGTCCGAGGCGCCGCTCGCCGACGAGGAGGCGCGGTTGCCGTGCTTGACGACCTTGGCGCCCGTCCCCGCGACGACGATCGCCGACATGGTGGAGATGTTGACGGTCTTGGCCATGTCCCCGCCGGTGCCGACGATGTCGACCGTACGGCCGGGCACCTCGATGGTGCGGGCGTGCTCGTACATGGCGCGGACGAGGCCGGTGACCTCGTCGACGGTCTCGCCCTTGGCCCGCAGCGCGATGGCGAAGCCGGCGATCTGCGCGTCCGTGGCCTCGCCGCTCATGATGCGGTCCATGGCCCAGGCGGTGTCGTCCGCGCCGAGGTGCTCTCCGCGCAGGAGGGGGGTCAGCACGCCGGGCCAGGTACGGGCCGCCACGCTGTCGCCGCCGTCCGGGGTCACAACGTTCATGGTCCGCTCCTGGGGTCCACAGCCGATACAAGGAAGGCCTCCACCCTATCCAGCTCCGGGGACAGCGAAGAGCCCCGTCCATCGGATGGACGGGGCTCCCGCTGTGGCGTTCAGCTGAGGTCGATCAGTGGTGGCCGTGGCCGCTGGTGATCTCCCTGTACTCCTCGGCGGTGGGCTTGGCGATCTGGTTGTTCTCGCCGTAGTAGCTCTTGCTGAGCCGTGCCCGCAGCTTCTGCAGGGCCGAGGGCTTGCGCTCGACACCGTTCTCGTCGACCGTCGGGCCGATCTCGAGCGGCTTGTACTGCTCGTGCGCGGTGAGCGTGTGCAGCTGGCCCGGGCCGAGCGGCTCGTGGATCTCGACGAACTCACCGTGCGGCAGGCGCTTGATGGTGCCGGACTCGCGCCCGTGCAGCACCTTCTCCTTGTCGCGGCGCTGGAGGCCGAGGCAGATCCGCCGGGTGGCGATGAACGCGAGGACCGGGCCGACGAAGAAGGCGATCCGGACGAACCAGCTGATCGCGTTGAGCGACAGGTGGAAGTGGGTCGCCCAGATGTCGTTGCCGCCGCCGATCAGCATGACGAAGTAGATCGTCACCCAGGCGACACCGAGTCCCGTGCGGGTCGGGGCGTTGCGCGGGCGGTCCAGGATGTGGTGCTCGCGCTTGTCCCCGGTGATCCAGGACTCGATGAACGGGTAGAGCGCGAGCGCCCCGAGGATCACACCGAACAGGACCAGCGGGATCAGCACACCCAGGACCAGCGTGTGGCCCCAGAGGTTGATCTCCCAGCCCGGCATCACACGGACGAAGCCTTCGGCGAAGCCCATGTACCAGTCCGGCTGGGCGCCCGTGGACACCTGGTCGGGACGGTAGGGGCCGAGCGCCCAGATCGGGTTGATCGTGGCGATCGCCGCGATGATGGCGATGAAGCCGAAGACCAGGAAGAAGAAGCCTCCGGCCTTGGCCATGTACACCGGGAGCAGCGGCATGCCGACGACGTTCTTGTTCGTACGGCCCGGACCCGCGAACTGCGTGTGCTTGTGGAAGAAGACCAGGATGAGGTGGCCGACCACGAGCCCGAGCATGATGCCCGGCAGCAGCAGGATGTGGATCGAGTAGAACCGGGCGATGATGTCGCCGCCGGGGAACTCCCCGCCGAACAGGAACATCGAGATGTACGTGCCCACGATCGGCATCGACAGGATGGCGCCCTGCGTGAAGCGCACACCCGTGCCGGAGAGCAGGTCGTCCGGGAGCGAGTAACCGGTGAACCCGGTGAACATGCCGAGGACGAACAGCAGGAAGCCGAACAGCCAGTTGATCTCACGCGGCTTGCGGTACGCGCCGGTGAAGAACACCCGGAACATGTGCACGAACATGCCGGCGAGGAAGATCACCGCTGCCCAGTGGTGGATCTGCCGGACCAGCAGACCACCGCGGACGTCGAAGCTGATGTCCAGCGTCGAGGCGTAGGCCTCGGACATCCGGATGCCCTGCATCGGCTCGTACGAGCCGTGGTACACGACCTCGTTCATGCTCGGGTGGAAGAACAGCGTCAGGTACACACCCGTGAGGATGATGATGATGAAGCTGTAGAGGCAGATCTCACCGAGCATGAAGGACCAGTGGTCCGGGAAGATCTTGCGCATGTTGGCCTTGGCCAGGCCGTAGATGCCGAGCCGGCCGTCCGCCCAGTCGGCGACCCGCTCACCGGCGGGCGCCTTGCGCTTTGTATCCGTCGCAGTACTCATCCGCGCTCCCAGAAGGCAGGACCGACGGGCTCTTCGAAGTCACCGAGCGCCTCGAGGTTGCCCTCGCTGTTCACACCGATCCGCAGCTGCGGAAGGGGGTGACCGGCCGGACCGAAGATGACGCGGGCGCCGTCGGAGAGGTCGAAGGTGGACTGGTGGCACGGGCAGAGCACGTGGTGCGTCTGCTGCTCGTACAGGCTGATCGGGCAGCCGACGTGGGTGCAGATCTTGGAGAAGGCCACGATTCCCTCGTGGGCCCACTCGCGCTCGCGCTTGTCCTTGATGTTGTCCGGCTCGATGCGGATGATCATCAGGGCGGCCTTGGCGATCTGCGTCTGGAAGTCGTGCGCGTCCTCCTCCAGGCCCTCGGGCATGGCGAAGGTCAGCGAACCGACGACGACGTCCTCGGGACGCAGCGGCTCCATGGTGTTCATGTTGACGAGCTGCTTGCCCTTGGCCCACAGCGTCGAACGGAGCTTCTTCTCCGGCAGCGGACCGAGGTCGCGCAGCAGCACCACACCGGAGAGCGGCACCAGGGCCAGCGCGCCGAACATGGTGTTGCGGATCAGCTTGCGCCGGCCGAGAGCGGACTCCTGGGCGCCGGCCGCGAAGTCGGCCATGACCTTGGCCTTGACCTCGGGGGTCGCCTCGATGGCGTGCCGGTCGTCGGCGACCTCCACGTCGGACATCAGGGTGCGCGCCCAGTGGACGGCGCCCGCGCCGATCAGGAAGAGCGCCAGGCCCAGGGTCAGACCCAGGGAGAAGTTCAGCGCGCTCACATGACCGAACGGCCAGATGTAGACGATCTTGTCGACGGGGAAGATGACGTACGAGGCGATGAAGCCGACCGTCGCCAGCATCGACAGGGTGAACATCAGTGCCACGGCCCGCTCGGAGCGGTCGGCGGCGCGTTCGTCGATGTCCTGGATGCGCGGCTTGTGGGCCGGCAGCCCCGGGTCGGCGAACGGGTCGCCCGCACCCTCTACCGCGCCGTGCGCGGTGCCCTGCTCTACCGGCAGGTTCTCTTCTGGAATCTGTTGGCTACTCATGACTTCTTGGCCTTAGCGGTGTGGGCCGCGACCCATACGGCGATGGCGACGAGGCCGCCCAGGCCGAAGATCCAGCCGAAGAGACCTTCACTGACGGGGCCCAGGCCACCGAGGGAGAGCCCGCCGGGGGTCTCGGAGTCATCACCGTTGACGGTCTTGATGTACGCGATGATGTCTTTCTTCTCCTGCTCCGGCATCGTGGTGTCGGGGAAGGAGGGCATGCTCTGCGGGCCGGTCTGCATGGCCTCGTAGATGTGCTTCGGGCTCACGCCTTCGAGACTCGGGGCGAACTTGCCCTTCGTCAGGGCGCCGCCCTCGCCGGTGAAGTTGTGGCACTGCGCGCAGTTGGTGCGGAACAGGTCGCCGCCCTTGGCCACGTCGGCGCCCGAGGGGTCGACCTGGCTCTTGGTGGGCGTGATCGGACCGGCGCCCAGCGACGAGATGTACGCCGCGAGCTGGTCGATCTCGGCCTGGTTGTAGATGACCTTCTTCTTCGGGACCTGGGCGCCCGGCTGCTGGGCCGGCATGCGTCCGGTACCGACCTGGAAGTCGACGGCGGCGGAGCCGACGCCCACGAGGGACGGCCCGTCGGTGGTGCCCTGACCGCCGGATCCGTGGCAGCTTGCGCAGCCCACGGAGTAGAGCTTCTTGCCCTCGTCGATGGCGAGGGACTGGGCGGTTTCGTCGGCCTGCGCCTTACCCGCAGGCGCGAACGCGGCGTACAGCCCCCCGGTAGCCGCCAGCGCGAGGAGTAGGACGACGACCGCCGCCAGCGGATGGCGTCGTCGTGCGGAGAGCTTTTTCACGGATTACCCCGGTGTCAGGATCTTCTGCGTCGATGATGGGCGGGCGCGAGCCCGGCTACTTGATCATGTAGATCGTGGCGAACAGGCCGATCCAGACGACGTCCACGAAGTGCCAGTAGTAGGACACGACGATGGCGGCGGTGGCCTGCTCGTGGGTGAATCTCGAGGCCGCGTATGTCCTGCCCAGTACGAGCAGGAAGGCGATGAGGCCGCCTGTCACATGCAGACCGTGGAAGCCGGTCGTCAGGTAGAACACCGAGCCGTACGGGTCGGAGGACAGGGAGAGACCCGCCTCCTTGACCAGCTCGGTGTACTCGAGGACCTGGCCTCCGATGAAGATCGCACCCATCACGAACGTGATGATGAACCAGGTCCGGAGCTTCTTCACATCGCCCCGCTCAGCGGCGAAGACGCCCATCTGGCAGGTGAGGGAGGAAAGCACCAGGATCGTGGTGTTCGTCGCCGAGAACGGGAAGTTCAGATGGTGGGCCATCTCCTCCCAGTGCTCGGGACCCATCACCGATCGCAGGGTGAAGTACATCGCGAAGAGGGCCGCGAAGAACATCAGCTCGGAACTCAACCAGATGATGGTTCCGACGCTGGTGAGGTTCGGCCGATTGACCGACGGGTGCGCGTGCCCGGTTTCTACTGTCGTTGCTGTCGCCACGACCGACATTATGTCGGTCGCTTATCCCGCCCTCACTCCGGGGGGTGCCGTTCGGTGTGTCAGTGGCGTGTGCCCTCACCGAACGGCCCATCGAATCGCTGTTCTTACCGGTGCTGACAGGCCGCCCGGCGGAGTACGATCCGCCCATCGGTTCATGCCCCGAGAGCCCCGAAGACACAGACGTCACGGAGGAACAATGCAGCCGACCGCCACGGTCCTGGTCTACAGCGACGACGCCAACATCCGTGAGCAGGTGAGGCTGGCGGCCGGCCGAAGGCCCGCGGCGGACGTGCCACCGGTGGAGTTCCTGGAGTGCGCCACCCTGCCGGCCGTACTGAGCGCGCTGGACGGCGGTGGAATCGACGTGTGCGTGCTGGACGGCGAGACGGCTCCCGCGGGCGGCATGGGCGTCTGCCGGCAGATCAAGGACGAGATCTTCGACTGCCCGCCCGTGCTCCTGCTGATCGGGCGCCCGCAGGACGCCTGGCTGGCCACCTGGAGCCGTGCGGACGCCGCTGTGACGCATCCGGTCGACCCGGTCGACCTCGCGGACGCCCTGGCCTCCCTGCTGCGCCACAGGCTGTCCGTGGGTGCCTGAGGCGGAGGGGCCCCGAACCCCTCCGCGGTGTCTCCTGGAGCGCGCTGCGCGCTCCAGGGGTCAGACCTGCGGGCGCAGCCGCGCGGTCTGGACGCCGGAGTCCGTGTAGGGAGTGCCGTCGCCGTGCAGGGCGCTGCCCTTCTGCCATTCGGCCCAGGAGAGGTTCCAGTCGCCGAAGCCGTTGTCGAACGGGGTCATCATCTCGCCGTCGCTGCCGACGACCTTGACGATGTCACCCTCGCGAACGGTGTCGAAGAACCATTCGGCGTCGGCGGTGCTCATCCCCGTGCAGCCGTGGCTGACGTTGGCGTTGCCCTGCGAGCCGGTCGACCAGGGCGCGGCGTGGACGTACTCACCGCTCCAGGTGACCCTGGTCGCCCAGTAGACCGGAAGGTCGTACGACTCCGACGAACCGGCGGCGATGCCGATGCTCTCGCCGCGCATGCGTACGAACTGTTCCTTGGCCAGCACCACCTTGACGCCGTTGCGGGTGTCGAAGCCGGGCTTGCCCGTGGTGACCGGGAGGGTGTTGATCACCTCGCCGTTGCGCAGCACCGTCATCGAGTGCTCGGAGGCGTCGGTGATCGCTTCTATCCGGTCGCCGGTGGTGAGTTTCAGGGGTTTGGTGGCCTCGGCGTAGAGGCCCCCCGTGACCTTGATGCCCTTGAGGTTGCTGCGGAGGTCGATGCTGGCGTTCGCGGGCCAGTACTCCTTGGGCCGGTAGTGCAGGGTCTTCGCGTCGACCCAGTACCAGGAGCCGGTGACGGCGGGGCTGGAGCGGACCTGCAGTCCCCGTTCCACGGTGGCGCGGGCCGCCTTGCCGGTGACCGGAGCGCTGAGTTCCGCCGTGAGGGGCTGTCCGACGCCGTAGGTGCCCGCCTGCGGGCCGAAGGTGACCTTGAGGAACTTCTCGGCCTGCTCAGTGCCGAAGGCGTACGTACGGCTGCCGGGGGCGCCGTCACCGTTCTCGGTGGAGACCTTGACGGTGTATCGGGTTCCGGCCGCGAGCGAGGCGGTGGAGTGCCACCGCTTCCCGTCGGCGTCCAGCTCGCCCGCCAGGTGACGCCCCTCGGCGTCGACGGCGGTGACGTCCGTGATCTTCGCGTCGTCTTCCTTGACGGTGACTTCGATGGGCTTGTCGGGGTGGGCCTTCTGGTTCTTGGGCGGGCCGTTGAACGAGATGAGTTCGGCGGCGTCGTGCGGCTTCAGGGACAGCGGGTCGCCGTCCGGTTCGCCACAGGCGGTCGCACCCGCTACCAGGGTCACGACCAGCAGAGTGCAGTTCACTACGGTGCGGATGCGCGGCGTGTGGTTCATGAACCCACGCTAAGAAGATTCATCCGATCCAGCGCGTTCAATGACTGCAAACGGGGGCCCGGCCCGCTCGTTGCCGAGCGGACCGGGCCCCCGTACGGGTGTTGCTCGCCCTGTGAGGACGGGTACTACTGGGTCCGGTTCTCACCCCGGTAGTACTCGAAGACCCAGCCGAAGAGTCCGACCAGGAGCAGCGGGGCCGAGAAGTAGGCCAGCCACCAGCCGAAGACGACGGACATGAAGAGGAACGCGCCGCCGATGGCGAGCGAGAGCGGCTGCCAGCTGTGCGGGGAGAAGAACCCCACCTCGCCGGCCTCGTCCGCGACGTCGGCCTCCTTGTTGTCCTGGGCCATCGCGTCGACCCTGTTGGCCGTGAAGGCCAGGTAGAAGCCGATCATGACGGCCAGCCCGAAGGCCAGGACGAGCGCGGTGGTGCCGACCGGCTCCTTGGACCAGACGCCGTACGTGACGGCCATGGCCAGGAGGAAGATGCTCAGCCAGAGGAAGAGCTTGCCCTGGATCTTCACTTGCCGTCCTCCTTGCCGCCCGCGAGGACCTTGTCACCCTCGGACAGGTGATCCAGCTGCTCCAGCGCCGCGATCTCCGGGTGGTGCAGGTCGAACGCCGGGGATTCGGAACGGATGCGGGGCAGGCTGACGAAGTTGTGGCGCGGCGGCGGGCAGGACGTCGCCCATTCGAGCGAACGGCCGTAGCCCCACGGGTCGTCGACCTCGATCTTCTTGCCGTACTTGGCGGTCTTCCAGACGTTGTACATGAACGGAAGCATCGAGAGTCCGAGCACGAACGAGGAGATCGTCGAGATCGTGTTGAGGGCGGTGAAGCCGTCGGCGGCCAGATAGTCCGCGTAACGGCGGGGCATGCCCTCCGCGCCGAGCCAGTGCTGCACCAGGAAGGTGCCGTGGAAGCCGCAGAACAGCGTCCAGAAGGTCATCTTCCCGAGCCGCTCGTCCAGCATCTTGCC
>NZ_JBICWC010000010.1:0-343766 GCF_043199535.1 Streptomyces sp. NPDC048590
GCTTTCCAGTTCTTCGCTTTCGCGTTTCCCTTTCCGGCGGTTCCAACTTTACCAGACTCTTTTTCGTTCCGTTTCCGGTCCGAATTTGATTCCGGCGGCCTGTGGAGTGGCCTTTGCCTTTCGGCTGATCCGACTTTATCAGAAGCAATTGGGCCGATGCGAACCCGGCCGTCTGCTCGAAAGAGAAGAATCGATTGGCTCTGCGAAGACTGCGTCCCCTGCAAGAGCGAGTTGAACTTTAGTCGGTCCCAGCAGAGCCTGTCCAGCTCGTTGGAACCGTTAAAATCTACCTCCCCACGCCAGCCATGTCAATGGTTTTTGTGGGCGAGAAGGAGACTAGCAGGTCAGCGACTGTCTGCGCACATCGGCTCTCACCATGCGAAGGGAGCGTCCGCGCTCCGCCCCTCAGCATCCAGATCTCCGGTGTCGCCGGCGCGAGCCGCGCGGCCTCCCAGCACGTAGACGTAAGCGAGGAAGGCCAGTTCGGCCACGACCCCGATGGTGATGCGAGCCCAGGTCGGAAGTCCTGAAGGAGTGACGAAGCCTTCGATCAGTCCTGACACCAGCAGGACCAGCGCCAGCCCCATGGCCATTCCCAACGCGGCCCTCCCCTGCTGTGCCAGTGCCGATCGGCGGCTGAGCGGACCGGGGTCGATGACCGTCCAACCGAGGCGCAGGCCCGTTCCCGCGGCCACGAAGACCGCGGTGAGTTCGAGCAGACCGTGCGGCAGGACCAGTCCGAGGAAGGTGTCCAGACGGCCGGCGGAGGACATCAGGCCGACTCCGACGGCGAGGTTGAGCACGTTGACGAAGAGGATCCAGACCACCGGTATGCAGAGGAAGGCTCCCAGCACCAGGCACATGGCCGCCGCCCGTGCGTTGTTCGTCCATACCTGTGCGGCGAACGAGGCGGCGGGGTGGCTGGAGTAGTACGTCTCGTACTCCCCACCGGGGCGGGTCAGCGCGCGGAGATCGTCCGGGGCCGCGATCGTCGCCTGGACCTCCGGATGAGTCCCTATCCACCAGCCCATGACGGCGGCCAGGAGCACCGAGAGCACTGCCGTGGGGATCCACCAGTGCCGTGACCGGTACACGGCGGCCGGGAACCCCTCGGTCAGGAAGCGGGTGGCGTCGCGCCAGGACGCACGGCGCGTCCCGGTGACCGTGGCCCGGGCACGGGCCACGAGCTGGGTGAGCCGCGCGGTCAGCGCCGGATCCGGAGCGCTCGACTGCAGCAGGGACAGATGCGTGGCCGTGCGCTGGTAGAGAGCGACGAGCTCGTCCGCCTCCTCGCCGGTCATCTTGCGTCCCCGGCGCAGAAGGTGGTCCAGGCGATCCCATTCACCGTGGTGGGCGGTCACGAAGACATCAAGGTCCATGTGCGGCTGCTGCTCCAGGGATGGGTGGTGCGTACAGGTCCGTACTACGGCGGTGCGCCTCGGGTCAGCTTGGCAGACTGTGGCCCTCAGGGGCAGGGAAGGCCGACGAGGGGTGGGTGGCCATGGATGAGCTCGTGACCGGGGACGCGGTCGTACTCGGGTTGAGGCCCGCGAGGCTGCCGAGCCGGGCGTTGGCGATCGCCATCGACCTCACCGTGCTGCTCACCGTCTTCGTCCTGCTGTCCGTCGGCCTCGCCGTGGCGACGGCCGCACTCGACGAAGCGGCCGCCGCGGCGGTCGCCGTCGCCTCGTTCCTGCTGGTGCTGGTGGGCGGCCCCGTGGCGGTCGAGACGCTCACCCGGGGTCGTTCGCTCGGAAAGCTGGCCTGTGGACTCCGTGTGGTGCGGGACGACGGCGGACCGATCCGGTTCCGGCACGCCCTGGTGCGTGGGGCCATGGGAATGGTGGAGATTCTCGGGACCTTCGGGGTGGTGGGCTGCATCGCCTCGCTGGTGTCCGCACGCGGCCGCCGGCTCGGTGACGTCTTCGCTGGAACGCTCGTGGTGCGAGAGAGGCTGCCCTCCGGACGAGCCTTCGCGCCTCCGCCGCCACCTCCGCCTTGGCTCGTGGGCCGCTTCGCACAGCTTGATCTCTCGGGTGTGCCGGACGGCCTCTGGCTGGCGGTGCGCCAGTACCTGACCCGGATGAACCAGCTCGACGGCACGGTACGAGCGGCCATGGCCGACCGCTTGGCCTGGGATCTCTCCTCCCGTACAGGGGTACCGGTGCCGCCGGGGCTGCCTTCGGCCGCGTACCTGGCGGCGGTGGCCGCGGAGCGGCATGCCCGTGAGGTACGCAGGGTCGCCGGTGCGACCGCGGACCGGGCCGACGGGACGGGTCTCGCGAGCGCCCCGGACCGGCAGTTCTCCGGTAGCCACGACCGGTCGGTGCGGACGGCGACGCCCGGACCGGCACCGGCATCTGCACCGCCGGAGGGCGCGGCCGGAGGCGGCAGCGCTTCGGCTCCACGTCCGGACAGGGCCGACGGGCCGGCCTCGACGGGTTTCGCCCCGCCTGCTTGAAGACCTCGGCTCCGTACCGGCCTCGGCGCATCCGCGAGGTCGGGACAGGCTGACGCGTACGCCTACGATCGCGCCTCGCCGTGGCCCGTCCCGTGTTCCCGTCGCGTTCAGTCCTCCGCCGCTGGACCCCTGTCAGGCATGACCGATGGCGGCGATTCGAGGTGTTCGAGCTCGATTCCGGGTGCCGCCAGCACCACGTCACCGGAGAGGTGAACGGTGTGCTGTTCGCCCGTGTCCAGGGCGTTGACCTGGTACTCGTCCACGATCAGGGGCCCGTTGTCAGTGGCGTGCGCTTCACTGTTCAGCAGCGACCAGGACTGGTCGACCGTCAGTGGGGCGAGGACCGGGTCCGTGAAGGTGACCAGACGGACGCGGGCCGAGGGGGAATCGGTGGTGAGGCGCAGGAGCCGGGCCGTGGCGACGAGGAACGCGGGGGATGTGCCGGAGAAGGAATGGGCGCGGACATTGCCTTCGGTGGCATGGGTGCCGGTGGGGTCGGAGCGTACCCAGGTGACCCCGTCGAGGGCGGCGCCGCGGATCTGCCAACTCGCGGAGTGCAGTTCGAGGCGGATGGGGCGGCCGAGATCGTCCAGGGCCAGATCCACGGAGCCCAGATGGGCACCCGAAGGACCCGTGGTCTGCGAGACGTAGCGCCAGCCGGAGGGGCCGGGCGCGCAGTGGAAGTGTTCATCGCCGAGGGGGGTGTGGTCGTGGAGATCGTGGAGCGAATAACGGCCGCGGGGCATGGGGTCCTTCAGGGTCCTCGGGCTGTGCGGGTGCGGTACGGGGCAGGCCCCCGGCACGGGGGTGCGGGGGCCTGCGCTCGGACCTGCTGCTGATCTGCACGCCGGCCTGTGGCCGACGGCCTGATCAGTAGCGGTAGAGGTCCGACTTGTACGGGCCCTCGACCGGGACACCGATGTAGTCGGCCTGCTCCTGGCGGAGGGTCGTGAGCTTCACACCCAGCGCGTCGAGGTGGAGGCGGGCGACCTTCTCGTCCAGGTGCTTCGGCAGCACGTAGACGTCGGTGGGGTACGCCTCGGGCTTCGTGAACAGCTCGATCTGGGCCAGCGTCTGGTCCGCGAAGGAGTTGGACATGACGAACGAGGGGTGACCCGTGGCGTTGCCGAGGTTCAGCAGGCGGCCCTCGGACAGGACGATCAGGACCTTGCCGTCCTTGAACGTCCAGGTGTGGACCTGGGGCTTGACCTCGTCCTTGACCACGCCGTCGATCTTCGCCAGGCCGGCCATGTCGATCTCGTTGTCGAAGTGGCCGATGTTGCCGACGATGGCCTGGTGCTTCATCCGGGCCATGTCGGAGGCCATGATGATGTCCTTGTTGCCGGTCGTCGTGACGAAGATGTCCGCGGTCTCCACCACGTCGTCCAGCGTCGTGACCTGGTAGCCGTCCATCGCGGCCTGGAGGGCGCAGATCGGGTCGATCTCCGTGATGATCACCCGGGCACCCTGGCCGCGGAGGGACTCCGCACAGCCCTTGCCCACGTCGCCGTATCCGCAGACGACCGCGGTCTTGCCGCCGATGAGGACGTCGGTGGCACGGTTGATGCCGTCGATCAGCGAGTGGCGGCAGCCGTACTTGTTGTCGAACTTCGACTTGGTGACCGCGTCGTTGACGTTGATCGCCGGGAAGAGGAGCGTGCCGTCGCGGTGCATCTCATAGAGCCGGTGGACGCCGGTCGTGGTCTCCTCGGTGACGCCGCGGATCTCGGACGCCAGCTGGGTCCACTTCTGCGGGGACTCGCCGAGGGTGCGGTTCAGCAGGGTGAGGATGTACGCGTACTCCTCGCTGTCCGCGGTGGCCGGGTCGGGGGCCTGGCCGGCCTTCTCGAACTCGACTCCCTTGTGGACGAGGAGGGTGGCGTCACCACCGTCGTCGAGGATCATGTTCGGGCCGCCGGTCGGCGTGTTGGGCCACGTCAGCGCCTGCTCGGTGCACCACCAGTACTCCTCCAGGCTCTCGCCCTTCCAGGCGAAGACCGGGACGCCGGCGGGGGCGTCCGGGGTGCCGGTCGGACCCACCGCGATGGCGGCGGCTGCGTGGTCCTGGGTGGAGAAGATGTTGCAGGAGGCCCAGCGGACCTCGGCGCCCAGGGCGACGAGGGTCTCGATGAGAACGGCGGTCTGCACCGTCATGTGCAGCGAGCCGGTGATCCGGGCACCGGCCAGCGGCTGGGCGGCGGCGTACTCCTTGCGGATCGACATCAGGCCGGGCATCTCGTGCTCGGCGAGGGTGATCTCCTTGCGCCCGAAGGCGGCGAGGGAAAGGTCGGCGACCTTGAAGTCCTGGCGATTGGCGGCCGTCGTCATAACGGGCTGCTCCTCGTATCGGGTCGAGGGTGGACTGGCTGGCTCTGCGGCGACCACGGGCACACCAATGCCCGGGTGATCCGCAGTGCAGTCCGTCGGAGGCCCTCTCTCCCTCGGCCGGTCCGCTCTCGCGAACCGATCGACCGCCATCAGCAGCGACGTCTGGTACTGACCCGAATCTACACCGAACGGCCCAGTGACCCCCAGTCCGCCGGAGTGGCGGGATGGGGCACAGGGCCGTTCGTGGCTGATGGAAAGCAGGTCAGTGGCCGGATCCCGACGGCGCGCCGCCGGACTGGTCGGAGGCGGAGTCCCCTGAACCGGAGGCATCCCCGGAACCCGAGGAGTCGGCGGACTCCGCGCCGCCCGGGGCCTTGGCGGGGTTGACGCCGGCCTGTGCCGCCGCCTCGTCGTAGATGTCGGGCTCGAGGTAGATGACCCGGGCGATCGGTACGGCCTCGCGGATCCGTGTCTCCGCGGCGTTGATCGCCTCCGCGACCTCGGCGGCGGACTCCTCTGCACGCACCGCGATCTTCGCGGCCACGAGCAGTTCCTCGGGGCCGAGGTGGAGGGTGCGCATGTGGATGACACGGGTGACGGTGTCGCCGTCGACCACGGAGGCGTGGATCTTCTCGACGTCCTCGACGCCGGCGGACTCGCCGAGCAGCAGGGACTTCGTCTCGGCGGCGAGGACGATCGCGATGACGATGAGCAGGACACCGATGCAGAGGGTGCCGATGCCGTCCCAGACGCCGTCGCCGGTGCCCAGGGCCAGCCCGACACCGCCGAGCGCGAGGATCAGGCCGACGAGCGCGCCGAAGTCCTCGAGGAGGACGACGGGGAGTTCGGGCGCCTTGGCCCGGCGGACGAACTGCGTCCAGGTCAGCTTCCCGCGGGTCTGGTTGGACTCCACGATGGCGGTACGGAAGGAGAAGCTCTCGGCGATGATCGCGAAGACCAGCACACCCACCGGCCACCACCAGGCGTCGATGGGGTGGGGGTGCTTGATCTTCTCGTAGCCCTCGTAGATCGCGAACATGCCACCGACCGAGAACAGCACGATCGACACGAGGAAGGCGTAGATGTAGCGCTCACGCCCGTAACCGAAGGGGTGCTGGGGCGTGGCCTCCCGCTGGGCCTTCTTGCCGCCGAGCAGCAGGAGTCCCTGGTTCCCGGAGTCCGCCAGCGAGTGGACGCTCTCCGCCAGCATCGACGACGAGCCACTGAAGAGGAACGCCACGAATTTGGCCACTGCGATCGCGAGGTTGGCGGCCAGTGCCGCCACGATCGCCTTGGTTCCGCCTGACGCGCTCATAAGTGCCTGGTGTCCCTTCCTCGGTGCTGCGGCGGGCGCCGCGGTACGGCCGGACATTGTTGCAGCCGGTGGTGCGGGCGGTACGTCAGACCACCACGGTCGCGCGGAAGAGTGTTCCCGTACCGGCCACTTCGACCGTTTCGTCCGCCGGGACGAACACGGACTCCCCCGGGGCCAGGGCGATTTCGCCCGCCTTCGGGGTGCCGGCCGTGCAGAGCAGGATCTGCGGGGTGGGCATCGTGAGGTCGAGAGGGGCGCAGCCGGCGGGCAGGACGAAACGCGACAGCCTGAACTCGTCGACCGGCGTCTCGTACAGTTCCTCGCCGCTGGGTGCGGCCTCGGGGCGCAGGATGCCGGGCTCGGTGGCCTCGAAGCGGACGATGCGCAGGAGTTCGGGGACATCGATGTGCTTCGGGGTCAGACCGCAGCGCAGCACGTTGTCGGAGTTGGCCATGATCTCGACGCCCAGTCCCCCGAGATAGGCGTGCGGGACACCGGCACCGAGGAACATGGCCTCGCCGGGCTGGAGTTGTACGTAGTTCAGGAGCAAGGCCGCGATGACGCCCGCGTCGCCGGGGTAGTGGCGGGCGATCTCGGCGTACGGGGCGTGGGCCCCGCCGATCCGTTCGGCGGCCTCGGCCGCCTCGGCGACGGTGTGGGCCATCTCGTCGGGGTCGGCGGTGAGGATCGCCGTGAGGACCTCGCGCAGCGCCTCGTCCTCGGGACGGGCGTGGAGCAGGTCCACGTAGGGCTTCAGTGAGTCGACTCCGAGGGCGGCTATCAGTTCGGCGGCCTCGGCGGGCCTGCGGAATCCGCACAGTCCGTCGAAGGGCGTGAGCGCGCAGATCAGTTCGGGCTTGTGGTTGGCGTCCTTGTAGGTGCGGTGGGGCGCGTCCATCGGGATGCCCCGTGCTTCCTCGTCCGCGTACCCCTGCTGGGCCTGCGCGAGGTCGGGGTGGACCTGGAGGGACAGCGGTGCGCCGGCGGCGAGCAGCTTGAGCAGGAAGGGGAGGCGCGGGCCGAAAGCGCGGACGGCCTCTGGGCCGAGTTCGCGTTCGGGGTCGGCGGCGATGACGTCCGTGAGCGACTGCTCTCCCTGTCCCGCGGCGTCGCCCTCGGGGGAGCGGGTGAGGCGTGAGGGGGCTCCGGGGTGGGCTCCCATCCACATCTCGGCCTGCGGTTCGCCGGTGGGGGCCGTGCCGAGCAGCTCGGGGATGGCCGTGGGGGACCCCCAGGCGTAGGGGCGCACGGTGTTGGAGAGCCGGTCCATGGAGTTTCGTCCTCGTGGGTTGTGCGGGGGCGTGGGCGCCCCGGTGGTGGCGGGGCGTAGCTGCCCGGGGGATGCGGGCGGTCAGGCCCGGTTGTCGGAGGCCAGGGAGGCGTAGACGGCGGCGAAGTCGGTGACCGCGAGGAGTTCGGCGAGCGCTTCGAGGTCGCTGCCCTCCTCCGGTTCGAGTTCGCTGATGGCCGTGTCGTGGCTGAGGGCGAGTTCGCGGGCGGCCGGGCTCGCGGTGAGTCCGCCGGTGGGCCGGTCGCGGAGCAGGACGACGCGGGCCCGCATGGCTTCGGGCTCGTCCACCCGGTCCCGGAAGAAGTCGTCGGGGTCGGCACCGGCGGCGAAGGCTCCCGCGAGCAGCCCTCCGTGGGAGGGCAGTGCCTGGGGCAGCTCGGCCACGAGGGCGGGGCGTCCGGCGAGCTCGGCGAGGACGGCGGCGAAGCGGCGCCCGACGGGGCCGGCCGCGTCGCCCTCGGTCCACAGGAGTGGCAGGCTGTCGGCGAGCTCGGCGGCGAGTGTCTTCGCCGGGTTGCTGTACGTGGCGATCGCGGGCCCGCAGCGTTCGGCGGTGCGGTCGAGGCGGTCGGCGACCTTCTGCAGGGTGTCCGGAGACGCGTCGATCAGGCCGACCCGGTCGAGCAGCGCGAGCAGCGGGGTGAGGAGGGCCCAGAGGGTACCGGGGCCGGCCGCCGAGGTCTCGGCGTCGTACTCCCCGTGCGGGGCGGCCGCCATGGGGACGACGAGCCCGTGGACCCCGTCGACGGCGTCGCGCAGCGGGGAGCGGACGGGTGCGACGGCGACGACCGTGCAGCCGCGGCGGTAGGCCTGCTCTGCGAGGAGCGCGAGGCCGGGCTCCGAGCCGTCGGCCGTGGCGATCAGCAGCAGGTCGACGGATCCGGCCCAGCCGGGCAGCGTCCAGCGCAGTGCGCCGGGGGCCGGTGCGACTCCGGTGGGACGGATCGCGGTGACCGGCGCGGAGGCTCCCGCGAGCGCGCCGATCAGGTCGGCGACTCCGGACGCGGCGGTGCCGGGACCGGCGACGAGGACGGCGCGGGGCCGGCCCTCGGGGGCCAGGGAACCGATTCCGGCCTCGGCCGCGTGCCAGGCGGCGGTACGGACACGGGCTCCGGCCTCGGCGGCACCGCGCAGCAGTCCTCGTCTGTCGGCCCGTGCAAGGGCGTCCGGTGCGTCGAGCAGTGACTCGTCGAGCATGGGTGGGCCTCCGATCACCGTGCTGATCAGGGTGCGGTTTACGCGGGGCGGCGGGCCTCGTCGACGAGGAGCACCGGGATGCCGTCCCGGACGGGGTAGGCGAGACCGCAGTCCGCGCCGGTGCAGACCAGCTCGGGGCTCTCGGCCGCGGACCGGTCGTCGAGCTCGGCGTGGCAGGCCGGGCAGGCGAGGATCTCCAGAAGGCCGGCTTCGAGCGGCATGAGGTGGGTCCCTTCAGGCATACGGTGCGGATCCCCGTCCGGACCCGGTTCGGGTCGGCGGAGCTTGGGGCGTGGTCAGCCTACCGCCGGGCCGGGAGGGTCGCGGCCCGGCGGGTACCGCCCGGCGGGGCATGCCTCGGCGGCGGCCCCGGGCGGACGGTGTGGGCACCTGACCCCGGGGCGTGCCCACGGGATGCGTGTGCCCCTGATGCACGGGGATCACGCCCGGACGAGGGCGGCGATCACACCCGTGGCAAGGGCGGCGATCATGCCCGGACGAGGGCGAGGACCTCGTCGCGGATGTCCTCCATCGTCTTCCGGTCCCGTGCTTCGACGTTCAGGCGCAGCAGCGGTTCGGTGTTGGAGGCGCGGAGGTTGAACCACCAGTCGGTCCCGGTGACGGTGAGCCCGTCGAGTTCGTCGAACCGCACGCTGTCCCGGCCCTCGTACGCCGCCCTGATCACCGCGATTCCGGCCGACCCGTCGGCGACGGTGGAGTTGATCTCCCCGGAGCCCGCGTACCGGTCGTAGCTGTCGAGGAGGCCGGAGAGCGGTCCGTCCTGGCCGCCGAGCGCGGCGAGGACGTGCAGGGCGGCGAGCATGCCGGTGTCGGCGTTCCAGAAGTCGCGGAAGTAGTAGTGCGCGGAGTGCTCGCCGCCGAAGATCGCCCCGTGCCGGGCCATCTCGGCCTTGATGAAGGAGTGGCCGACGCGGGTGCGGACCGGCGTTCCGCCGTTCTCGCGCACGACCTCGGGGACGGACCACGAGGTGATCAGATTGTGGATCACGGTGCCCTCGCCGCCGTTGCGGGCCAGCTCGCGGGCGGCGACCAGCGCGGTGACGGCGGACGGGGAGACGCCCTCGCCCCGCTCGTCGACGACGAAGCAGCGGTCGGCGTCCCCGTCGAAGGCGAGACCGAGGTCGGCTCCTTCGGCGAGGACACGGGCCCGCAGGTCGACGATGTTCTTCGGGTCGAGGGGGTTCGCCTCGTGGTTCGGGAAGGTGCCGTCGAGCTCGAAGTACATGGGTACGAGGTCCAGCGGGAGCCCCTCGAGGACGGTGGGCACGGTGTGGCCGCCCATGCCGTTGCCCGCGTCCACGACGACCTTGAGCGGGCGGATCCCGGAGAGTCCGACGAGGCCCCGGAGGTAGGCCGCGTAGTCGGAGAGGGTGTCGCGCTCGGTCACCTTGCCCGGAGCGACGGTGTCCGCTGCGGGCGTGCCGTGCTCGGACCACTGCTCGACCAGGGTGCGGATCTCGGCGAGTCCGGTGTCCTGGCCGACCGGGGCGGCCCCGGCGCGGCAGAGCTTGATGCCGTTGTATTGCGCCGGGTTGTGCGAGGCCGTGAACATCGCCCCGGGCAGGTCCAGCGCTCCGGAGGCGTAGTAGAGCTGGTCGGTCGAGCAGAGCCCGATGAGGGTCACGTCGGCGCCGCGTGCCGTCGCGCCCCGGGCGAAGGCGGCGGCGAGACCGGGCGAGGACGGCCGCATGTCGTGCCCGATCACGATGGCGTCCGCGTCGGTGACCTGGACGAAGGCGGCGCCGAACAGTTCGGCGAGCGTCTCGTCCCACTGGTCGGGCACGACTCCGCGCACGTCGTACGCCTTCACGAGCTGCGACAGGTCAGCAACCACGGCCGGTCCTCCTGGGTCTTTGGAAGCTGTTGCCTTTCCCCGGTCGGCCTGATCCGACCGGGGAAAGGCGACAGCTTCCTACGGACCGCCCAAACTACCCGGCTCCACGGGCCCGCCCGTCAGGGGAGCATCCAGCCCAGCACAGCGGTGCTCTGCGCCATCACGATCAGGCACATGACCAGGAGCAGTCCGAGGCTCCACGGCAGGACCTTGCGGAGCAGGTCGCCCTCCCGGCCGGCGAGGCCCACGGCCGCGCAGGCGATCGTGAGGTTCTGCGGGGAGATCATCTTGCCGAGTACGCCCCCTGAGCTGTTGGCCGCCGCGAGGAGGGCGGGCGAGAGGCCGGATTCCCGTGCGGCGGAGACCTGGAGGGCTCCGAAGAGGGCGTTGGCCGAGGTGTCGGAGCCGGACACGGCGACCCCGAACCAGCCGAGGACCGGCGAGAGGAAGGCCAGGCCCGCGCCGGCCGCGGCGACGAACTGGCCGATGGTGGCCGCCTGTCCGGACAGGTTCATGACGTAGGCGAGGGCGAGCACGGAGGTCACGGTGAGGATGGCGTAGCGCAGTTCGTGCACGGTGGCCGCCCACTCCCGTACCGCTGCGCCGGCCCGTACGCCGAGCACGGCGGCGGTGACGAGCCCGGCGAGCAGGACGAGTGTGCCGCCCGTGCCGACGAGGGGGAGGGTGAAGACGTTGGCCCCGACCGGTTCGCCGTCCGGGGCGGCGACGTCGAGGAACGGCCAGTCGAAGACGCGGGTCGCCTCGGCCAGCAGGTCCTTGACGGGCGGGATCTGGGCGACGGAGAACACCGCGACGATCAGCGCGTAGGGGGCGTAGGCCCGCAGCACCTCGCGGCGCGGGTCCTCCTGGTCGAGGTCATCGCTGCGTGCGCCCGTCAGCACGGCCTCGCGTACGTCCTCGCCCGCGGGCCGGCGGGCTCCGGGTACGGCGATCAGCGCGCCGGCGCCCACCAGCGCGGCGGCGATGTCGGCGAGCTGGGCCGAGACGAAGTTGGACGCGGCGAACTGGGCGACGGCGAAGGCCACTCCGCAGACGAGGGCGGGCAGCCAGGTCTCCCGCAGCCCCCGCTTCCCGTCGACGAGGAAGACGAGGATCAGCGGGACGACGAGCGCGAGCAGCGGGGTCTGCCTGCCGACGACCGTGGCGACGTCGTCCAGCGGCAGACCGGTGACCTGGGCGAGCGTCACGACCGGGGTGCCCATCGCACCGAAGGCGACGGGCGCGGTGTTGGCGACCAGGGAGACGACGGCGGCCTTCACCGGGTCGAAGCCGAGCGCGACGAGCATCACCGAGCAGATGGCCACGGGTGCGCCGAACCCGGCCAGCGCCTCCAGGAGGGCCCCGAAGCAGAAGGCGATGACGAGGGCCTGGACGCGGGGGTCGTCGGAGACCCTGCCGAAGGAGCGGCGCAGGATGTCGAAGTGCTGGGTGCGGACGGTCATCCGGTACACCCAGAGGGCGTTGACGACGATCCACATGATGGGGAAGAGTCCGAAGAGGACGCCCTGCGCCCCGGCGGACAGGGTCTGTCCGAACGGCATCCCGAAGGCGAGGCAGCCGACGAGCACGGCGACGGCCAGCCCGATGAGTCCGGCGAGGTGGGCCTTCATCCGGAGGGCGCCGAGCAGGATCAGCACCGTCACCAGCGGCAGGGAAGCGACGAGAGCTGACAGACCGAGCGAATCGGCTACGGGTTCGAGTTGCTGGACAAACACACAGGCCTCCCCGGATTCCGTGATGCGGAAGATCCTTCACGGATGCAGGAATGGTCATGTCCGCGCCAAGTGCACGTCAATGGGCCGTACCGGAAAACTTCATTCCACCTGCGGGGCGCACGGGGAACGCGACCCGAGAACGACGCGCAGGACCGGGAGGACGGGCCGGGTCAGGAGTCCGGGGAGCGCAGCACCCTCAGATGCCCACGGCGCGCGACCTCCACCGGGTCCGCCGTACGCGGTCCCCGGTCGCCCGGCTGCCGCTCCTGGGGCCGGGCCGCCTCACGGACGGCGTTGGCGAGCGCTTCGAGATCGTCGCCGCTCGGACGGGTGGGGGCCGAGGGGTCGGAGAGCCGGACGACCTCCCAGCCGCGCGGGGCGGTGAGCCGCTCGCCGTGTTCGGCGCAGAGGTCGTAGCAGTGGGGCTCGGCGTAGGTGGCGAGCGGGCCGAGGACCGCGGTCGAGTCGGCATAGACGTACGTCAGTGTCGCGACGGCGGGACGGCCGCACGCGGTTCGCGAACAGCGACGTACAGGGCTCACGATGTTGGACGGTACCGCACTCTTGAGCGGGCTGCGACGACTCTCCCTCAGCTCACCCCTCGTGTCGCCCGGCGGAACGGCCCCCACGCGGAACCCGCGGAACCGGTCCGACCTGCGCGGCAGCCGTCCCCGGCACCCGCGCCCGCACCCGGCCGTGGTCACCAGGGGGAACACAAGCGGTCATACGGCAGCGGGTCGGCGATCGGAGCAAGGACCGGAAGTGCACCCGACCCTGGCCGGAACGCTCATCCGGTGACATCCTCCGGCCCCGTGGGGAACCGGTGATCTCCATGGGCCCGGGAGAGCTACGCTGCGTCGGTGATGGACAGTCCCGTACCGCCCCGCCCGTCCGAACCACGGCCCCGCCACCGCGACCGTCACGGCCGCGGCATGCGCGGCCCGGTCGCGCCTCCCCAGGTCCCGCTGTCCGTCAGCAGGGCCGAGAGCTTCCGGGACCTCGTGCAGGATTCGGTGGAGCGCCTGGAGCGGCGCTGGCCACAGCTGGCGGACGTCGACTTCATGGTCCTGGACGTGCCGGATTCCCTCGACGACACCGTGCCGCTGGGCCGGGCCCTCTCCGCCGAGAAGGGCCGGCCCGCCCAGATCGTCGTGTACCGGCGTCCCGTCGAGATCCGCACCAAGAGCAGGGACGAGCGCGCCCTGCTGATCCACGAGGTCGTGGTGGAACAGGTCGCGGAGCTGCTCGGCCTCTCGCCCGAGTCCGTGGACCCGCGCTACGGGCAGGACTGAGGACCGGCCTCGGTCGTCAGTCGTCCAGGACCGACAGGTTCTGTTCCGCCGAGGGCACCTCCACCGTGCCGCCGTCGTCCGGGAGCGTCTGCACGGTGAACATGCCGATCCCGCTCTCCTTCACCTCCAGGGTGCGGGCCGCGTGCACGGGCCCGCCCGACTCCGTCTCCACCGTCAGCGCGTAACCGCCCTTGAGGCCTGCCGGGGGCTCCGGCGTGACCTCCAGCGTCGTACCGCCCTTGACCGTGTACGTCTTGACGGACGGCTCACCGCCCTCGCTGCCGGCGGACGCGGTGACCTTGACCTCGGCCGTCGCACCCGGGGCGGTGAGGGAGAGAACCGAGCCCTTGGCGCGGTTGTCGGCGACGGTCGACCGTTCGCCCACCGGACCGGTCGCGGGGATGAACGCGACCTCCTGCTTCGCGCCGGTGCCGCGCACCACGCGCAGCGCGGCCACCACCGGGGTGGCGCTGCCCCCTGCGGGCGAGAGACGGATCGAGCCGGGCTCGCCCCGTGTCACGTCCTTGAGGTCGACGCTCGCGGTCATCCGCGACTTGATGTGCAGGGTGGCGTTCCCGGCCGGGGAGAACGTCGTGCTCTTGCCCATGAGTTGGACCTTCACATCGGCGTCGTCGTCGCCCGGGGCGAAGGCCACCAGCCGGACGGAGGTCGCGTCGGCCGGAATGCCGGGCAGGACCTGGGTGCCGGCGGGGTCGGCGGAGGCGGACAGCCAGTCGCTGCCCACGCCGTCCTCGGCCGAGCTCACGACCGCGCCGACGCGTCCGGTCCTGGTCGTCACGTGGACGGTCACGTTCTCGGCCTGCTCTCCGGTCAGGGTCGAGATCAGCATCGGGACGCTGGACCGCGCCGGGACCGTGATGCCTTCGGCGACCTCTGAGTCGAGGGGGCCGTCCGCGTCGTACAGCTCGATGTCGGCGACGGCCGCGGTGTCGTCCGGATTCGTCAGGTGGACGTAGTCCTGCCGGTCCTTCGCGGTGCTCGCGCCGGGGAACCAGAAGTCCGTGTCGGGGGCCGTGCAGCTGACACCGAGCAGACCACGGGCGCCGCCCGCGGCGGTCGTGGTGGTCTGCTGGGCGGCCCAGCCGGGGGCGAACGCACCGGTGGCGGTGCCGATCAGCGCGGGGGCGTCGGCCTTGGCGGTGTCGGCGGTGACCGGCTCGCCGAGTTCCTTCAGGGAGACGACGGGCTTGCCGTCCGCCGCCTTCTCCTTCTCCTCGTCGTCCTTCTTCCCGTCCTTCGCCGCGTCCTCGTCGGCCGGCGCGTCCTCGTCCACGGGCAGGGCCTTTGCCGGCTCCAGTTCGGCGGCACCGCCCTTCGCGCCGCCCTTCCCGGCGGGGGTGACGGAGGTGTACGTCGTCTCCGCCAGGTCGGAGGAGCTGGGCGCCGGGCACAGGAGGCTGGAGCGCTCGACGGGGAGACGGGCGGCCGCCTTCGCACCGGTCACGCCCCCGTCGCCGGGCGCCGTGAGCGCGGCGAGCCCGGTGACGGCGGCGAGCGCCACGACGCCCGCGATGAGGGACTTGGGGATGGACTTCACTCGGACTCGCCTCGCGATGCGTTGCCGTTACCGGTCTGCCAGGGGCCGTGGCCCGGGGCCGTGTCTTGGTCGTGCCCGCCCTGCCCGTCGTAGGCGCTCTCGCCCGTGTCCGTGGCGTAGGGCTGCTGCTGCGCGTAGCCGTACGGGTCGTAGACGCCCTGCTGGTAGGGGTCCTGCTGGTACGGGTCCTGCTGGTACGAGCCGGCCTCCTGGTACTGGCCGGCGTCCTGACCGGGCTGGTAGAAGCCGTGGTCCGCGTCCTGGTACTGCTGCCCGTCCCACTCCCCGTACTGCTGCTGGTGGGGCACCGCCGCATAGGTTCCGGTGGCGTCCGGGTCGCCGGGAGCCGCCGGGTAGGGATCGGACTCCTGCTGCGCGGGGATGTACTCGCCGGGCGTCTGCTCCGGGGCGGCCGGCGGCTCCACGTACGGGGTCTCCGCGCCGTACGGGGTCTCCGCGGGGTCCTGTGCGTACAGGCCCGCGGATGCCTCCTCGCCGGTGGCGACCGCTTCGGCCTGGGCGGCCGCGCGCAGCCTGCGCGCCCTGCGCCCCTCCCCCGCGACGGGCTCGGCGGGAACGGTCTCGGTCTCCTCGGGCAGGTCGTCGTCGATTTCACGGCGGCGGCCGGGCAGGGCCAGGACGACGAGTACGACGCCGAGTGCGATCTGGGCCCAGACCCAGGCGGTGTGCGTGACGGGGGTGTCGTACGTGAGGTCGAGGGTGCCACCCTCGCCGGGCAGTTCGAAGCCCTGGGCCCAGCCGTCCACCGTCTTCGGCTTCAGGGCCCGGCCGTTCAGGGTGGCCTGCCAGGCCGGGTCCGCCGCGTCGGCGATCCTGAGCACCCGGCCGGAGTCCCCGGCGGGCACCTCGGTGTGCGCGTCCACCGCGTGCGAGCCGACGGGCACGGGCTCGGAACTCTCACCCGCGGGGATGATCGCCAGGCGTGAGACCTCACGGTCGACACGCCAGAGAGCGCTGCCGTCGAGCTGGCTCAGCCGGCTCAGGCCGGGGGTGGAGTCGAGCACCCGGCTCATCTCACGGGGCGCCCCGTCCCGTACGAGGACGTAGCGGATCGCGAACCCGCTGAGCTGGCTCCCCTGGTCCGCGCCGGAACCGGCGACCAGGTTGCCGACGACCTTGTCCAGACCAGGGTCGGCGCCGCCCGCGGCGGTGAGCTCGGCGTCGCCCAGCCGGGCGCCCGAACCACGGACCAGGGTGTAGGAGACGGCGCCCGGTGAGCTGCCCCCGAGCACCAGGGTGCGCGCCTGGTCACGGGTACCGCTCTCCTCGGCGACGAAGGCGGGCACCTGCACGGGGTCGCGGCGTTCCAGCGGACCAGCCGCGCCACCGATCATCCAGCCGGCCGCGGCCAGCGCCGGGGCGAGCGCGGCAGCCAGCGCGATCAGCGCGGCGACCGGCTGGCGCCAGCCGAAGCTCAGCGCGGCGACCCGGGTCCGGGCGCCGTCCGCGCCGAGCAGCGCGGCGACGAGCAGCGCCGCGCCGTAGACGAGGGTGGCGGGCCCCGCCCAGGTGGAGCCGTTGGAGACGGCCGCGAAGGTCAGCGAGACGAGGACGACGACCCAGGCGGTACGGATCGCGAACTGCCGCTCGCCCCGGAGCAGGGCGGCCAGCGCGGCGAGCACGATGCCCAGGAGCAGGATGCCGCCGGCCGCCTTGGGTCCGCCGGGGCTGATACCGAGCAGGTCGAGAGCCGACGCGGTGCCCGTACCGAGGTCGAGCCCCGCCTCCTTCAGGAACCCCGAAGGGCTGGACAGCAGGGACAGGGACCACGGCGCGAGGACCAGCATCGGTGTGCCGGCCAGTGCCAGGAAGCGCAGTCCGTACGCGGCGATGTCGTCGCGCCGCAGCACGAGGACCCCGATACCGAGGACCACGGCAAGCGGCCAGACGACCGGGGTGAACGCCGTGGCCAGGGTCAGCAACAGGGTGTACGCCCAGGTGGCACGCCAGGTGCCGCGTGCGGTGGAACCGCTGCCCCGCAGCCCGTACGCGGCCACGGCGGCGCGGGCGATCAGCGGGAGCAGGATGGCCAGGACGGCCGTGCCGAGGCGCCCGGTGGCCAGCGCTCCGGTCGCCGCGGGGAGGAACGCGTAGGCGACGCTCGCCCAGGCCCGCAGGAGCCGGGACTCGAGGAGCGGCCG
Organism: Streptomyces sp. NPDC048590; assembly: GCF_043199535.1. Lineage (NCBI taxonomy): Bacteria > Bacillati > Actinomycetota > Actinomycetes > Kitasatosporales > Streptomycetaceae > Streptomyces > Streptomyces sp. NPDC048590. The sequence goes on from NZ_JBICWC010000010.1 coordinate 17,196, forward strand.
GGAGGCGAAGTACGCCGTGAGCCCGGCGAGCGGGACGGAACAGACGAGCAGAAGGGTGAGGGCGAAGCCCGTCGAGCCGAGGAACAGTGCCGACAGGGCGGCGATCACGGCGAGGTAGGGCGGGGCGGCCTGGGTTCCACCGGTGCCGACGGGATGCCAGCCGTCGGCGTAGCGGCCCCAGAGGTCGGAGACGTCCGCGGGGGCCGGGAGCAGTGCGCCGCCGGCGAGGGCGCCGCTGCCGAGGAGGCCTCGGCATGCCACCAGTGAGACGAGCAGGAGGACCAGGAAGAGCACGGGACCGGGCTTGCGGCCGACCTTCTTGAGCCGGGCGAACTGCTCGATCTCGAGGAAGTCGGCGTCGTCGCCACCGGGACCGGACTCGACGGCACCGTGCCGTGATCCGCCGGAGTCGGAGTCGGTGCGGCTGCCGAAGTTGCCCGCGATCTGTTCGACCGTGGCCCGGACCGTGGCGCCGGCCGGCGGGAACAGGGACCGCAGCTCGGCGGCGTCCACCGCGCCCTTTCCGCGCGCCCGGCGCGCGGCGATGATCCTGCCGGGACGCAGCAGGGTGCCGAAGAGTCCGGCGACCTCGTCGAGTGCCTGCCCCGGCACCTTGCCGACGAGGTAGGCGAGGGTGCGCAGCAGGGTGCCGACGAGGAGGCGGACCATGGCCCACGGAAGCTGTTTGCCGCGGGCGTTGACCAGCATGGTGTAGACGGCGCCGGCCTTGTCGACCCGGTGCGGGGAGGCGACGGAGCGTCCGGCGCAGTCGATGGGGCGGCGCTCCCTGGCGGAGGCCTCGGCGTGACGGAGCACCGCGTCGGGGGCGACGAGCACCCGGTGTCCGGCCAGGTGGGCGCGCCAGCAGAGGTCGACGTCGTCACGCATGAGCGGGAGCCTGCGGTCGAAGCCGCCGAGCTCCTCCCAGACGTCGCGCCGCACCAGCATGCCCGCGGAGGAGACCGAGAGGACGGTGCGGACCTGGTCGTGCTGGCCCTGGTCCTGCTCGCGGCGGTCCAGTCCGGTCCAGCGGCGTCCGCTGTTGGCGATGGAGACACCGACCTCGAGGAGCTGCTTGCGGTCGTACCAGCCGCGCAGCTTGGGCCCGACGATCGCGGCGTGCTTGTCGTGGTCGACGACCCGGAGCATCTCGGCGAGCGCGTCCGGTTCCGGAGCGCTGTCGTCGTGCAGCAGCCAGAGCCACTGCACCGGTTCACCGTGCGGGAGCTCCGGCAGGTCGTAGGCGTCGTCGCGCCAGCTGCGGGTGACCGGGTCCCAGCCGCTGGGGCGCTTCAGATAGGGAAGGTCGTCGGGAGTGAGCACGCCGGCCGTGCGGGTCGCCTCTTCGACGGCGGTGCCGAAGCTGGTGCGCCGCGCCAGGTGGAGGACGCGCTCGGCGCCGAGCGCCTCGGTGACCAGACGGGCGGATTCGTCGGCGCTGCCGGTGTCGGCGGCGACGACGTTCTGTACGGGGCGCTCCTGCCCCAGCAGTCCGTCCAGCACGCGGGGCAGCCAGCGTGCGCCGTCGTGCGAGACGAGCACGGCGGTGACGACGTGCCGGGGGAACTCTGGGGCGGCGGCGGCCTCGTTCGGCGCCGCCGAGTGGCTGTGCACGGACATCGGGGTACGGGCCCTCCGGCCGGGTCCGGAGGGGGTCCCCCGGGGGCTGCATCGGTGTACACGCGCGCCGCGGCGGGGCGTTGGCGCGTCTCTCGGACGGGGCCCCACACTAACGGTACGGATGTGCGGCCGGTGCCGAGCGGTTGTCCCGTGGAACGGAAGACCGCCGGGAGAAGGCCTTCGGGGACCGCCCGGCAGCGCGGGCCACACCTGGTCGGCGAGGCCGGTAGGCGCAGGTGGGCGGGGGCCGCGGGACGGATCCGGCCGGACACGGCGACGGCCTGGGGGCCGCACCCTTGTGCAGGGTGCGGCCCCCAGGCCGTCGCCGTCCCGGTGCCGCCGTGTCAGATGGCCGCCTTCTTCAGGCGCCTGCGCTCACGCTCGGACAGGCCGCCCCAGATCCCGAAGCGCTCGTCGTTGTTGAGGGCGTACTCGAGGCATTCGGACCGGACCTCGCAGGCGAGACAGACCTTCTTGGCCTCGCGGGTGGAGCCGCCCTTTTCAGGAAAGAAGGACTCGGGATCGGTCTGGGCGCACAGTGCGCGCTCCTGCCAGCCGAGCTCTTCGTCCGCGTCCTCGACCAGCAGTTGCTGGAACAGCTCGGTCATGTGCGCCCCTCGTCTGTCTCTTGCGTCCCCGTTATGCGGCCGTTATCGGCGGCCGAACGACACGAGTGAAATTACAGGTGTGTAGCTTCGGGCCAGTCAAGCGAAGATCTGCTATTGGCCCCGGGATTCACCCTGCGGAACCAAGCGTATGCAGAAAGTGCTCAAATCACCAAAAACCTGACATATGCCACGGGCTCCGCCATCCGACGCTTCTCACTGAGTGAGACGAGTGGGCCCGGCCCGACGTTGCGGTTTGATCACCGAAGCGACCAAGATCACATTAGGGTCACGGTGCGTCAACCACGTTCACGGACACGGCTGATGCGCCACCTTGCCTCTCCGGTGGTCGCCAAAACCTTTCTTCACATACGGCAACCGGATGGGGTGAAACATTGCCGCCAAATCGGGCATTGAGTTGACAGGGCGCGGACCCAGCCGCTCTCCTTGACTGCATGCCAGCGACCGCAGCGATGTACACGACCCACACCCGTGGGTTCCGTACGGCTGTCCAGGCCCGCTGTTGCTGTTCCAGCTGTCACAGCTGTTGAGCCCTGCCGCTCCAGCTCTGATCCAGCCGCTCTGAATCCGGCCGCGTCCCACCGCGTTCCGGTCTCCGCGACACCCCCCGCACGCGCATCCACATGCCGAGGAACCACCGCACCCATGAACAGCGACAGCGACCTCTCCATCGCCGGCGACATCCTCGAGGTCCAGCACCTCCTCCGGCCCGCCGACCCCCACCCCTCGACGGTGGCCGGCTTCGCCGGCCTCGCCCGCTCCATCGCGGCCGACCGCGCCCGGTGGGCCCCCCTCGTCCGGTACGACACCACCACCCGCTGGTACCACCGCCTGCAGCAGGGCCCCGGCTACGAGGTGTGGCTGCTCAGCTGGGTGCCCGGACAGGGCAGCGGGCGCCACGACCACGGTCCCTCCTCCGGCGTACTCACCGTCCTGGAAGGCGAGTTGACCGAGCACACGGCCCGGGGGGCGCACTCCCTGGACGCCGGGGCGCAGCGCGTCTTCGCACCGGGATACGTCCACGAGGTCGTCAACGACTCGCTGGAACCCGCTGTGAGCCTGCACGTCTACTTCCCGGGGCTGACCGAGATGCCGATGCACACGGCCAGGTGCGAGGCGACGGCGCCCGGGAGCCCCGTACCGGCCGCCTGAGCCAGCCACCACCCCGACAACGGTCAGGCTCCGCCTGACACCCCACCCGTCGCCCGCCACCACCCCGACAACGGTCAGGCTCCGCCTGACACCCCACCCGTCGCCCGCCACCACCCCGACAACGGTCAGGCTCCGCCTGACAGACTGTTGGGCATGCGCATTGTGGTTCTGGCCGGCGGTATCGGTGGTGCTCGTTTCCTGCGTGGCCTCAAACAGGCCGCGCCCGACGCGGACATCACGGTGATCGGCAACACCGGTGACGACATCCATCTGTTCGGGCTGAAGGTCTGCCCCGACCTGGACACCGTGATGTACACCCTCGGCGGTGGCATCGACGAGGAGCAGGGCTGGGGGCGTACCGACGAGAGCTTCCGGGTCAAGGACGAGCTCGCCGCGTACGGCGTGGGCCCCGAGTGGTTCGGTCTGGGCGACCGTGACTTCGCCACCCACATCGTCCGTACGCAGATGCTCGGCGCGGGCTATCCGCTGAGCGCGGTCACCGAGGCCCTGTGCGCGCGGTGGAAGCCCGGGGTCCGGCTGATCCCGATGACGGACGACCGGGTCGAGACACATGTGGCCGTCGAGGTCGACGGCGAGAGCAAGGCCGTCCACTTCCAGGAGTACTGGGTGAAACTGCGGGCCTCCCTGCCCGCGCAGGCCGTCGTCCCGGTCGGGGCGGAGCAGTCCAAGCCCGCGCCCGGGGTGCTGGAGGCCATCGCCGCGGCGGACGTGATCGTCTTCCCGCCGTCGAACCCCGTCGTCTCGGTCGGCACCATCCTCGCCGTCCCCGGAATCCGGGAGGCGATCGCCGAGGCCGGTGTCCCCGTCGTGGGGCTCTCCCCCATCGTCGGGGACGCGCCCGTCCGGGGCATGGCCGACAAGGTGCTGGCCGCGGTGGGCGTCGAGTCCACCGCGTCGGCCGTGGCACGGCACTACGGCTCGGGGCTCCTCGACGGCTGGCTGGTCGACAGCGTCGACGCCGGGGCCGTCGACGAGATCGAGGCCGCCGGAATCCGCTGCCGGGCCGTCCCCCTGATGATGACGGACGTGGACGCCGCAGCCGAGATGGCACGGCAGGCCCTGGCGCTGGCCGAGGAGGTACGGGCATGAGCTCCGGCCCCGAGGACACCGCGCCCTCCTACCGGGTGTGGGCCCTTCCCGGGATGCCCGAGGTGCGGGCCGGCGACGACCTGGCGAAGCTGATCGCCGCGACGGAGCCCGGGCTGGCCGACGGAGACGTGCTGCTGGTCACCTCGAAGATCGTCTCCAAGGCCGAGGGCAGGATCGTCCAGGCCGAGGACCGGGAGGCGGCGATCGACGCGGAGACGGTCCGCGTGGTCGCCAGGCGCGGGACTCTCAGGATCGTGGAGAACCGGCAGGGTCTCGTCATGGCGGCCGCCGGGGTGGACGCCTCGAACACGCCCGCCGGCACCGTCCTGCTGCTGCCCGAGGACCCGGACGCCTCGGCCCGGCTGATCCGGGAAGGGCTCAGGGACGCTCTGGGCGTCGACGTCGGCGTCGTCGTCACGGACACCTTCGGCAGGCCCTGGCGCAACGGGCTGACCGATGTCGCGATCGGGGCGGCCGGGGTCAGGGTCCTCGACGACCTGCGGGGCGGTACCGACGGGTTCGGCAACCCGCTCAGCGCGACCGTCGTCGCCACCGCCGACGAACTCGCCTCGGCCGGCGACCTGGTGAAGGGCAAGGCCGCGGGGCTTCCCGTGGCGGTGGTGCGGGGCCTCGGCCATGTGGTGGCGGATTCCGGCGCCCCCGAGGAGGGCGCCCGTGCCATGGTGCGGGTCGCGGCGGACGACATGTTCCGGCTGGGGACGTCCGAAGCGGTGCGGGAGGCGCTGGGTCTCCGGCGCACCGTGCGCGAGTTCACCGACGAACCGGTCGACCCCGGCGCCGTACGGCGTGCGGTGGCGGCCGCGGTGACGGCCCCCGCCCCCCACCACACGACGCCCTGGCGCTTCGTCCTGCTGGAATCGGAGGAGGCCCGCGTACGGCTGCTCGACGCCATGCGGGACGCGTGGATCGCGGACCTGCGGCGGGACGGGCGGAGCGAGGAATCGGTGGCCAGGAGGGTGCGCCGCGGCGACGTCCTTCGCAACGCCCCGTACCTGGCGGTGCCTTGCCTCGTCATGGACGGGTCGCACACCTACGGCGACGAGCGCCGGGACAGCGCCGAGCGCGAGATGTTCGTGGTCGCCGCCGGTGCGGGCGTCCAGAACTTCCTGGTGGCGCTCGCCGGTGAACGCCTCGGCTCGGCGTGGGTGTCCTCGACGATGTTCTGCCGGTCGGTGGTGCGTGAGGTGCTCGACCTGCCGGAGTCGTGGGACCCGCTGGGCGCCGTGGCCGTGGGCCACCCGAAGGTGACCCCGCCGCCACGGGCGGCCCGGGACGCCGGCGGGTTCATCACCGTGCGCTGAACCGTACGCCGCCGGGCTCACCCGGCCGGTCAGAGCCTGGCGATGTCGCGCGGGGTCATCCGCGGGGCCCGTCGGGCCGGGGTATGGCCGGAGAGCATGATCAGGCGGGTCGCACGGTGGCGCTGGCCGTCGTACGGGGCGAGGAGGGCCAGCATCTCCTCGTCGTCGGCGTGCCTGTTGCCGGCGAGGGCGTGGCCGACGATCCCGGGCAGATGGAGGTCGCCGACGGTCACCGCGTCGGCCGCGCCGTTCGACCGCTGAAGGGTCTCCGCCGCGGTCCAGGGGCCGATGCCCGGGATCAGCTGGAGCCGGGCCGTGGCCTCGGGAAGGTCCATCGCCGCGGCCTCCTCCATCCGCCGGGCCACCCGCACCGCGCGCAGGATCGTGGCCGAGCGTTTGGAGTCCACACCCGCGCGGTGCCACTCCCAGGACGGGATCAGCGACCAGGTCCGCGCGTCCGGCATGACGTGGAGGCCGTGCTTCCCGAACGCCTCGTCGGACGGGCCGGGGGCGGGGGTGCCGTAGGTGCGGACCAGCAGCCGCCAGGCCCGGTACGCCTCGTCGGTGGTGACCTTCTGTTCGAGGATCGACGGGATCAGGGACTCCATGACCAGCCCGGTGCGCAGCAGGCGCAGGCCGGGCCGACGGCGCTGCGTCAGGGCGACCAGGCGGTGGCGCGGCTCGAAGGCGTCCGGGGTGTCGTCGGCGCCGAGCAGGGCAGGGAGCCCGTCCAGGAGCCACTGGGCGCCCGGACCCCACGCCGCGGCCGAGATCCGGCCGTCGCCCGGCGCGGAGATCCGCAGTGTGCCGGGTCCCGCCGGGGTGCGGGTCGCCCGCCAGAAGGTCCCGTCCGGCAGCGCGCGATAGGCCGGGTCGGCCGGGCCCCGGCGCAGCGGGCTCAGGACCAGGCGCAGGTCCAGCGGGCCGGGCGGGGTCCAGATCCGGGTCAGCGGGGCGGACGCGGCGTCGCGGGGACCGGCCACCGGCCCCTGCGGGGGTACGGCGGTGGTGCGGGGTACGAAGCGTCCTGCCACGGGGTCCTCGGTCGTCGGAAGTGCCACGGGGGTCGCCCTGCGGATCAGGTCCGCGCCGCGGTCCCGGGCGGATTCCGCCGGACACCCCTGTGACGAGGGTACGGCCGGCGGGCGGCTTTCACTGGTCCGACGAGAAGCGGACCGAGGCGTCCGGGAGGACCGCACCGCACCAGACGCGGATGCCGTCCCGCAGCTCGTTGTCGGCACCGACCCGGGCTCCGTCGCCGATCACCGCGCCGGTGAGGACCGTACGGCTGCCGATCCGCGCCCCGGCGCCGACGAGCGAGTCGGTGATCACCGCACCCGGTTCGACCACGGCGTGGGCGAGGACCGTGGAGCCGGAGATCCTGGCGCCCTCGCCGATCAGGGCGCCCTCCCCCACGACCGTACCGCCGGTGAGCTTGGCGCCGGGGGCCACGGACGCGGTGGGCAGCACCAGCCGGTCGCCGCAGCGTCCCGGGACCGCCGGGGAGGGGGCGCGGCCCAGGACGAGGTCGGCGGAGCCGCGTACGAACGCCTGGGGGGTGCCGAGGTCCAGCCAGTAGGTGGAGTCGACCATGCCCTGGAGGTGGGCGCCGGACTCCAGCAGGCCGGGGAAGGTCTCACGCTCCACGGAGACCGGCCGGCCCTCGGGGATCGTGTCGATGACCGACCGGCGGAAGACGTACGCGCCGGCGTTGATCTGGTCGGTGACTATCTCCTCGGGTGTCTGCGGCTTCTCCAGGAAGGCCGTCACCCTGCCCGTGGCGTCCGTCGGCACGAGGCCGAAGGCGCGCGGGTCCTCCACCCGGGTGAGGTGCAGGGAGACGTCCGCCCCCGAGGTGGCGTGCGCGGTGACGAGAGCCCGGATGTCGAGGCCCGTGAGGATGTCGCCGTTGAAGACGATGACGGGTTCGTCCGGGCCCGAGGCCAGCCGCGACGCAACGTTGCGGATGGCCCCGCCGGTACCGAGGGGGTCGTCCTCGGTGACGTACTCGATGGAGAGGCCGAGCGACGAACCGTCACCGAAGTACGGTTCGAACACCTCCGCCAGGTAGGACGTGGCGAGCACGATGTGCTCCACCCCGGCCGCCCTGGCGCGCGCCAGCTGGTGGGTGAGGAACGGCACCCCCGCCGCCGGGACCATCGGCTTCGGCGTGTGCACCGTGAGCGGGCGCAGCCGGGTGCCCTTGCCCCCGACCAGGAGGATCGCTTCTCTTGCCTCTGTCACAGCGCCGTCTCTGCTTCCTGCTGGGGCCAGGCCTCGTTTCGGCTGGCCAGTGTATGCAGACCGGCGGGTGCCTCCCGGTCAGCGGCCCTGCAGCTTCGCGGAACTGGTCCGTACCGTGCCGAGCTTGTTGTAGAGACGGATTCCCGGGCATTCGGTTGCGAAGCCGTCGCGGTGCCCGGAGATGACGTTCAGCTTGGCCTTGGCCCCCTTCGCGTACTTGCCGCTGCCGCCCGAGACGAGTGTCACCTTGCCCTTGGGGTTGCGGCCGAACAGTCCGAGCTTCCAGGCGGTGAGCTTGGCGATCGCGTTGACCGCGGCGGCGGGCGGGGTCTTCGAGCTGTAGGTGCCGAGCACGGCGATGCCCATGCTGTTGGTGTTGAAGCCCAGGGTGTGCGCGCCGAGCACGGCCTTGGTCACGCCTCCGGCGCGTCCTTCGTAGATGTTCCCGCACTTGTCGATGGCGAAGTTGTAGCCGATGTCGCGCCAGCCGCTGCTCTTGACGTGGTAGCGGTAGATACCGCGCAGGACCGAGGGCGCCTGCGCACAGGTGTAGTTGTTGCCGGTCGCACTGTGGTGGACGAAGGCCGCCTTGACCGTCGAGGTGTAGGCGAAGGTGCGCTCCCGCAGGCTCTCGTCGGCGCCCCAGCCCTTACGTGTGACGATGCCCGGGCGGGGCCCCACGTACGGTTTGGCGGCCGCTCCGACGACCGCCTGCTCCTCGGACTCCTCCTTGCTCAGCGCGGGGATCAGGGTGGCTCCGAGCGGTGCGAGGTCGGCGTTGACGGCGGAGCTCTCGGCCGCGGCGATGCCGGCCGTCGCCGACTCGGGCACCGTGCCGGGCTTGGGCGCGGTGGCGGGGGTTGCGGTGCCGGGCGCGGGGGTGACATCGGCCCGCGGCTCCTCCGGGTCGTCGCCGGGAGAGACGAGTTCCACCCGCAGCCCGGCGGGAAGGGCGGCGGTGTCCTCGTCGTCCCCGCTGCGCGGTCCGGAGCTCTCGGAGCGGACACGGACCTCGACGCCGTCCGAGTCGCCGACCCAGAGCGGGGCGGTCGAGCCCCGTACGGTGCCGGACTCGCGCTCGGGGCTGCCCGCGTCGGCGGCGTGGTCGATGTTGTGGGTCTCGAGCGACTGCCAGCCGGTCCACGAGGTGGTCCCGGCCATTCGGGTGCGCACCTGGACGGTGCCGTGCAGTTCGGCGTCGGCGTCGTCCCAGACGACGCCGACGAGTGAGAAGCGGTGCGAGCCGCGGCGCTTCAGCCCTTGCTCGGATCCGGGCCTCATCGATTCGGAGGGCGTACCGGTGGCCCTCGACGACGTGTCGTCGAGCGGGCGCAGAGGCAGCGACTGGGTCGAACCCGCGGGTTCGACGGGGGTGGCCGAGGGCGCCTGGGCGACTCGGGCGGGGACAGGGGCGGCGGGGGCGGGTGCGGCGAGCGGGAGGGTGAGTGCCGTCGCGCAGGTTACGCCGATGGATGTTGCAAGAAGTGCACGCATACAGGAAATCCTTGACAGAACCCGGCATTCCCGGCTACTGGAGCGCGCACGCGCCCAGCTGACGCACCGTCTGCCGAACCGGTGCATGGGACACCCGTCACGTCCGGGCGGGCCGGCACCCGCCGCGTACCCTTGCGCGGATGAACGCCAGTGATCGCACCCCCGCCGACCTGCTGCGATCCGCGCTCGCCGCGGACCCGGCCCGCCCCCTCGTCACCTTCTACGACGACGCAACCGGAGAGCGCGTCGAACTGTCGGTGGCCACCTTCGCCAATTGGGTGGCCAAGACGGCCAACCTGCTCCAGGGTGAGCTGTCCGCCGAGCCCGGGGACCGGCTCGCCCTGCTGCTCCCCGCCCACTGGCAGTCCGCCGTCTGGCTTCTCGCCTGCTCCTCCGTGGGTGTGGTCGCCGAGGTGCAGGGTGACCCCGCCTCGGCCGATCTCCTCGTCAGCGGACCCGACTCGCTCGACCGCGCCCGGGCCTGCCGCGGCGAGCGGATCGCGCTGGCCCTGCGCCCGCTCGGCGGCAGGTTCCCCCAGGCCCCGGAGGGCTTCGCGGACTACGCGGTGGAGGTGCCGGGCCAGGGCGACCGCTTCGCGCCGTTCGCCCCGGTGGATCCCGCCGCCCCGGCCCTGACGGTGGCGGGCACCGCCCTGACGGCGGACCAGCTGGTCGGCCGGGCCCGCGAGGACGCCGCGCGGCTCGGACTCGTACCGGGCTCCCGGGTTCTGACGGGGCATGGGTACGACACCTGGGAAGGGCTGTCCACGGGACTGTTCGCGCCGCTCGCCGCCGGAGGGTCGGTGGTCCTCTGCCGGCACCTGGACCGGCTGGACGCCCAAGGACTGGCGGGGCGCGTCGAGAGCGAGCGGATCACCGTCACCGCGGTATGACAAGCGCTCCGTGCGCCACTCGTCCGGCCCATGGCGGGCCGAGCCCCCGGGACTGAACACCGACGGCGGTACATGATCGGCGGTACGAAAGCACCGCCGGGAATGCCCTCTGGATGCACAACCAAGCGTGAGGTTCAGCCGTCTACTTCTGCGACCGGCGGCCCTTCGCACCGCCGAAACGTGAAGGATGGACGCAGACGTGAGCGACAGCCCCGGTACCCCGGCCGACCCGGAGCGCCCGGAGCATTCCACCGGGGGTGGGCCGGCGGACGGGACCGGGGACCCGTCCGGGAAGGCCCCCGGGGGCGACTCGGCCGGCGGCGGGACACCCGCCGGGGAGGATCAGGCTCCGGGCGAGGGCGACGGAGGGACCGCGGCGGGCGCCGCGGACGGGACCTGGTCCCAGCGGCCCGAGCGCGCCCCGGGCAGGGGCAGGCGTCACTGGCTGCGCTGGACCGCCCTCGGCGTCTCCTTCCTCGTACTGGTCGCCGCCGGTGTCGGCTGGTGGCTGTACCGGAAGCTGGACGGCAACATCACGACCGACACCAGCGCCGCCGCCGAGCTGAAGGCGTACGAGAAGGAGCGCCCGCGGCCCATCGCGCGGGACGCCCAGAACATCCTGCTGATCGGCTCCGACACGCGCTCCGGCGACAACAGCGCCTACGGGCGCGACGACGGCGGGAGCCAGCGGTCGGACACCACGATCCTGCTGCACCTGGCGGCCGACCGTCACAGTGCGACGGCGGTGTCGATCCCGCGGGACCTCATGAGCCAGATCCCCAGCTGCCACACGGCGGACGGCAAGACGACGAAGGCCCAGTTCGCCCAGTTCAACTGGGCTTTCGAGCTCGGCGGCACGGCCTGCACGATCCGCACCGTGGAGAAGATGACCGGCATCCGGATCGACCACCACATGGTCATCGACTTCAGCGGGTTCAAGGACATGGTCGACGCCGTGGACGGTGTCGAGGTCTGCCTCAAGGAACCGGTCGACGACAAGGACGCCCACCTCAAGCTCCCCGCCGGGCGTCAGGAGCTCGACGGCGAGCAGGCCCTGGGGTACGTACGCGCCCGCAAGTCGATCGGCGACGGCAGCGACACCGAACGCATGGACCGTCAGCAGAAGTTCCTGGGTGCCCTGGTCAACAAGATGCAGAGCAACGGGGTGCTGCTGAACCCGACGCGGCTCTACCCGGTCCTGGACGCCGCGACCAAGTCACTGACGACGGACCCGGGCCTCGACTCGTTGAGGGATCTCTACGACCTGGTCCGCGGGATGCGGAACGTACCGACGGAGAAGGTGCAGTTCCTCACGGTTCCCCGCACCTCGTACCGGGCCGACCCGAACCGGGACGAACTCGTACAGCCCGACGCCGAGCGGCTGTTCACGCAACTGCGCGAGGACGAGCCGGTGGCGGTGGTACCGGCCGACACCGGCAATTCCCGGGATTCACAGGCAGATCACAGCTCCAGGAACGAACAGTCCACCGAAAAGCCCGCCACTTCGGACGGGAGCCCCACTCCGGCCCCGACCTATTCGGGGTCGAATGCGGCGGAAGACCCGTGCGGCGCGTAAAGCAATTCTCAAGCGATGGGCGGTAATCGCGACAGAACAGGCGGAATGCCCGGTTATAAAGGGCGTGGAATCTGTCACGCGCGGCCCCGGTGGCCGATTCCGCCGGATAGTGTGACGCGATCCGGTACGTGCGGCCTCGGGGGCCGCACGGCGGAACCGGCGACCGGGCGCCCCTACGGGGAGGCGTCCTGTGTCGCACCGACGGAGGACTCAGCAACCGTGGACCGGCACAGCCGTGGGCGGGCGGAAGAGATCGACCCCGCCGACCAGTGGGCCACGGAGCTACGGACCAGCCGTCACGAATTGCGACCGGTTCGCTCCGGAGCAGAGTCGTCCCCCTCTCCCGCTCACGCCGAGGGGTTTCGTACGACGGTGCCGACGGCCAGCAGGGGCATGGCATGAGCGACGCGGGGACACCCGTCACCGGACCGGCAATGGCGCCGGACGGCTCGCGGCGGGCCGGCGTCGGCACGGCGGAATGCGCGAAGTGACGGACAGTCGCGCCACAACGGAATTCTGAGATGCAGGGGGGTCCGGTGGGACGGAGCAGCGTACGCGGAGAGGGGACACGGCCGCGCGGCCGCCACGACGGGCCTCCCGGCTCCGGCGGGGCGGAGGCCGCCGGCGGCCGGTCCGGCCAGGGCAGGCGTTCCGGGGCGGCTCCGGCGGGCACGGGGCCCGGGCGGGCCGACCGCCCGTCCCGGCGCGCGCCCAAGAGCGGCAAGCGGCGGGTCCTGCGCTGGGTGGCGACCGTGCTCGCGCTTCTCATACTCGGCACCGGCGGGGCCGGTTACCTGTACTACAAGCACCTCAACGGGAACATCAGGAAGGAGGACCTGACCCTCGGCGACAAACAGATGGCCGACCACAAGGCCAACGCCGCCGGGCAGACCCCCCTCAACATCCTGCTCATAGGCTCCGACGCACGGGACTCCGAGGCCAACCAGAAGCTGGGCGGTGCCAAGGAGACCTTCGGCGGTACACCCCTCGCCGACGTGCAGATGCTGCTCCACCTCTCCGCCGACCGCAGCAACATCTCCGTCGTCAGCATGCCGCGCGACACCATGCTGAAGATGCCGAAGTGCACGGACCCCGAGTCCGGCAAGGTGTACGCGGCCAGCACGGTCGACGTGCAGACCAACGAGAGCCTCGGCCGCGGCGGTCCCGGCTGTACGGTCGCCGCCTGGTACGAGCTGACCGGCATCACCATCGACCACTTCATGATGATCGACTTCGCGGGTGTGGTCTCCATGGCCGACGCCATCGGCGGTGTCCCGGTCTGCGTCGACGCCAACATCCGCTCGCGCGGCAGCGACGGCAAGGGCTCGGGACTGAAGCTGGAGGAGGGCACGACCTCCGTCAAGGGCAAGCAGGCCCTCCAGTGGCTGCGGACCCGCTACGGCTTCGAGGACAACACCGACCTGGGCCGCACCAAGGCCCAGCACCAGTACCTGAACTCGATGGTCCGCCAGCTGCGCAAGGGCACCAAGCTCACGGACCCCGGGAAGCTGATGAGCCTGGCCGAGGCGGCCACCAGCGCGCTGACGGTCGACAAGGGCCTCGACACGGTCAAGAAGCTGTACGACCTCGCCGAGGAACTCAAGAAGGCCCCCACCGACCGCATCACCATGACGACCATGCCGAACGTCTACGGCACGGGCCAGTTCTCCGGGCGCGTGTACCCGAAGGCCGACGAGGCCGAGCAGGTGTTCCGGATGATCCGTGAGGACATCCCGCTCGACGGCAAGGCGTCCAAGCGCAAGACGCCCGTGGTCACGGACAAGGCCGCCCCGGACGACGAGATCGCCGTCAGCGTCCGCAACGCCACCGGCACGGACACCCTGGGTCCCGCCCAGGGGCGCGCGAGCACGGTCAAGGAGCTCCTGACCGACGCGGGCTTCACCCGGGCCTCGGTCGACTCGCAGAACACCGAGCCGGCGGCCAGGACCGGTCTCCTCTACCCCAGCGCGGACCTGGAGGGCGACGCGCAGGCGGTCGCCAAGGCGCTGGGGATCCCGGTGGCCCAGGTGAAGAAGTCCACGGAGGTCTCGGGCATCGTGCTGGCCGTGGGAGCCGACTGGCGCGAGGACGGGGCCTACCCCGCCAAGGCCGCCGACGAGAAGACCCCGGAATCGGCGAACCCGCTCAACGGTGCGGACGAGAAGGCGTGCATGCACGTCAACCCGAACTACACCTGGTGACGGGGCGACCACGAGGAAGGGCCCCACCGGCGCCGGTGGGGCCCTTCCTCGTGGTCGGCGCGGTTCAGGCCGTCTGCTCCTGGACTGCCGGGCGGCGGCTCGCGATGACCTTCCTCGCCAGCGAGCGCGGGCTGGTCAGGAATCCGTAGCCCCACGACATGTGCATGGTGGCCAGCGCCAGCGGGATCTGCGCCCGCGCCTTGAGCGGCAGGCCCTTCCCCGCGGGCAGCGATCCCGCGACGATCGCCGCGACGTAACCGGCCGGCACGACGAACGCCCACGGCGTGACGGCCGCGCCCAGGACCACACCGGCCGCTATGGCGCAGACGGCGGTCGGCGGGGCCAGGTAGCGCAGGTTGATCGAGCCGGAGTGGTAGCGGGCCACGACGTGACGCCAGCGGCCGTACTCCTTGTACTGCTTCGCGAGCGCGCGGACGCTGGGGCGCGGGCGGTACTGCACCTTCAGCTCGGGAGAGAACCAGATCAGGCCACCCGCCTCGCGGATGCGGAAGTTCAGCTCCCAGTCCTGGGCGCGGATGAACTCGACGTTGTAGCCGTCGGCACGTTCCAGCGCCTCCCGGCGGAAGACGCCCAGGTAGACGGTCTCGGCCGGGCCCGCGGCGCCACCGGTGTGGAAGGCCGCGTTCCCGACGCCGATCTTCGAGGTCATCGCGGCGGCGACGGCGTCCTCCCAGGCGTTCTCGCCCTCGGCGTGCATGATGCCGCCGACGTTCTGCGCCCCGGTCTCCTCCAGGAGCCGGACCGCCGTCGCGATGTAGTCGGGGGACAGCATCCCGTGCCCGTCCACGCGTACCACGATCGGGTGATGCGACGCCTTGATCGCGGCGTTGAGCGCGGCAGGGGTGCGGCCGGTCGGATTCGGGACCGTGTGGACCCGGGAGTCCTCCTTGACCAGCTCCGCGGCGATCTCGTCCGTACGGTCGTCCGAGGGGCCGAGGGCGATCACCACCTCCATCTCACCGGCGTACTCCTGCTCCAGGATGTGCCGGACCGAGTTCCTGAGATGGCGTTCCTCGTTGAGCACCGGCATGATCACGGAGACGGCGGGGTACTGCGCGGCAGACATGTGGTCCTCGGGTCCTCGGGGGTGCCAGGGCTCCGGGGTTTCGCACCGGAGGAGGTGGCGTGATTCCGCCGCCACGTTACCGCGAACGAGGGACAGCGGCGCGCGCCGCCGCCCCTCCTCCCGGTCGGCAGATCGTATGGGCCTACCGTGCGAAAGTCCTACTCGCACCGCGGAGGTGTCCCTCGTGCCCACGCCGCACCGATCGCCCCGTCCACCGCACCCCCGCACCGCTCCCCCGCGCGGCAGGAGCTCACGGCAGCCCGGCCGCCCCGCGCCACGGAAGCGGGCAGGCGTCCGGAAGGAGCGGCCGAGGTGGGGCATGCGGATCGCCACCGGGCTGTCCGTGCTGGTGCTCGGTGCCGGGGGCATCGGCCACGCCGTGGTCAGCGGGCTGGAGACAGGGATCGACCGGGTCGACCCGTTCAAGGACATGAAGAACCGCCCTCAGGGCGGTCACGGCATGAACTTCCTGCTCGTCGGCACCGACGGCCGCGACCGGATCTCCGCCGCGGAGAAGAAGAAGTACAAGCTGGGCGGCGCCCCGTGCCACTGCACGGACACCCTGATGCTCGTCCACCTCTCCGCCGACAAGCAGCGGGCGAGCGTGGTCAGCCTGCCGCGCGACAGCTACGCCGAGCTCCCCGCCCACACCGACGCCACCACCGGCAAGGAGCACTCACCGCACCCGGTGAAGCTGAACGCCGCGTACGCCGAGGGCGGCCCCCACCTCACGGTCCGGACCGTGGAACAGATGACGGGCGTCAAGATCGACCACTACCTGGAGGTCGACTTCACCAGCTTCATGAAGACGGTCGACACCCTGGGCGGGGTGGAGATCTGCACCGCCAAACCGCTCAAGGACTCCTACACCGGACTGGACCTGGCCCCCGGCACCCACACGCTGGACGGCGGCCGGTCCCTGCAGTACGTCCGCTCCCGCCACCTCGACGGGGCGGCCGACCTCGGCCGGATGCAGCGCCAGCAGAAGTTCATGGCCGCGCTGATCAAGCGGACGACGAGCAGCGGCGTGCTGATGAATCCGGTGAAGTTCCAGCAGGTGGCCTCGTCGATGCTGGAGTCCGTACGCGCCGACAAGGGCTTCGGTACGGAGCAGATGCTGGAGCTCGGAAAGGCCATGCGCGGCTTCACCCCGGCGTCGTCCGAGTTCGCCTCCGTACCCCTGGAGGAGAAGGGGCTCCAGGTCAAGGGCATCGGTGCCACCGTGAAGTGGGACGCGGCGCGGTCGAAGAAGATGTTCCGTGCCCTGCGCGAGGACCGCCCGCTCGCCCCGCACGTCCCGAAGGCGCCCAAGGCGACACTCGTAGACGTCGCCCCGGAGCAGATCCGGGTGCAGGTCTTCAACGGAACGCCCAAGGACGGGCTCGGCCAGGAGGTCGACGCGGCGCTCCGGGCCACCGGCTTCAACACCACCCGCGCCCCTCTGAACGGCGGCCCGAGCAACCTGACCCGCACCCAGGTCACCTACGACCCTCGCTGGGACCGCTCGGCGAAGTCCCTGGCCACGGCGCTGCCCGGGTGTGAACTGCGGGCGGTGAAGGGGCAGGGCGCGACGATGGAGGTCACCGCGGGCTCGGACTTCACCAAGGTCCGGCGGGTCAAGGCGGAGGACCCACAGCGAGGGGAGTTCGGCACGGTCACCGGCGACCAGGTGGTCTGCCCCTGACCGCGCCCGCGCGGGTCACCCCGCACGGCGCCGTCGGAACGCTTTCCCCTCCCGGCGGCGTGAGAACGCGGTCACCCCTCCCGGCGCCGTGAGAACGCGGTCGCCGCGAGTGCGACGGCCGCCGCGGCCGATGCGGTCAGCCAGAGTGCGGTGTAGCCGCCCTCGCCCGGTTCGCCGGTGGCGGGCGACAGGAAGGCACCGAGCAGGGCCGCGAAGACACCGCCGGCGACGGCGCCGCCCAGGGTCTTCACGTTGTTGTAGAGCGCGGCGGCGATACCGGTCCTGGACGGGTCGGAGGCCTCGACGATCACCGTCGGCATGGCACCCAGGGCGAGCCCGATCCCCAGGCCGGTGAACGCGGATCCGGCCGCCATCTGCCAGATCTCGTCGTGCAGGAAGGCGAACTGCAGGAAGCTCAGGGCGACCAGCCCGAAGGCCGCCATCAGCGTCGGGCGGTAACCGGCCCGTCGGGCGACGGCGGCCGTGCCCAGGGAGCCGACGACACTGCCGACGGCACCGGGGAGCAGGACCAGCGAGATGGCCAGCGGGCCCAGACCGAACCCGTAACCGGTGGCCTCGGGGTCCGCCGCGTAGAAGGCGGAGTTGGGGGCCTGGCTCCCGAAGTAGAAGACGCCGAAGAGGAACGCCGCGCCGTAGAAGGGCGCGGTGGTCCGGGCCGCCAGCGCCCGTACGTCGACCAACGGCTCCGCGACGCGGAGCTCCACCCTTGCCCACAGCGCCAGCAGCACGATCCCGAGCGCGAGAGGCCCCAGGACCCTCGGGGTGCCCCACGAACCGTCCTCCGCCCCCGAGACCCCGCCGAGCAGGGCGACCATGGCGCCACCGAGCAGAGCCACCCCGGCCCCGTCGACCCGGCCGGGGGCCCTGGTCCGTGACTCCGGCACCGCGACGAAGGAGACCGGCACGCAGAGCACGGCCAGGGCGGCGGGGACCAGCAGGGTGAGCCGGAGATCACCGAAGGCCGAGTCGACGAGACCCATCACCACCCCGCCCGCCATCGCGCCCAGCGTCAGCGCACCCACCAGGCGGGCGATGGCGCGGCGCGCGTCGGCGACCGGCAGACGGTCCCGTACGAGAGCGATCTCCAGCGGCAGCAGCGCGGCGATCGGCCCCTGGAGCACCCGGCCGGCGATGAGCGTCGGGAAGTCCGGTGCGAGCGCGACGACCAGGGTGCCCGCCGCGATCAGCGCCAGGGCCGTACGGAGCATCCGCCGGTGTCCGTACAGGTCACCGAGGCGCCCGAACAGCGGGACGCAGACGGCCGCGGCGAGCAGCTGGACGGAGACGACCCAGTTCAGGGCGGCCGTACCCATCCCGAGATGATCGGCCAGACCGGGGAGCAGCGGGGCGAGCCCGAACTGAAGGAAGCCGCTGGTCACCTCGAAGAGGACGAGGAGTCCCACGACGGCGGTCACGGACGCGGGCGGCGGCTCGACGGGAGCGTCCGGCGGCGGGGTGTCGGTGGCGGTCATCGGCCTACTCCTCCCCGCTCGCCGCGAGCGGGGAGCCGGCCTCGGGCGTGAGCGGGGTCCCGAGCCGGCGCAGCGCCAGTCCGGCGAGGAGGGCCGCCGCGTGCGGCAGGGCATCGTCGTCGTAGACGGCCTGCGCGGAGTGGTTCATCGGGGCGGTGGCCGGGTCGGTGTCCGGCGGGCATGCCCCGAGGCCGACGAAGGCGCCCGGCACCTCCCGCAGCACGAAGGAGAAGTCCTCGGCCCCGGCCATCGGACGTGGCGCCTCGAAGACGTGTCCCTCCCCCAGGACCTGCCGCGCGGTCTCCAGGGCGAACGCCGCCTCGTCCACGTCGTTGACCGTCGGCGGGTACTGCTCGACGTAGTCGATCTCGGCGGTCAGCCCGTGGGCGGCGGCCACCCCGTGCACGGTGCGCTCGAAGGCTGCGCGCACGCGGGCACGGGAGGCGTCGGAGAAGGTTCGCACGGTCGCGGCGAGGCTCGCGGTCTCCGGGATGACGTTGGCGGCGGTGCCGGCCTCGATCCGTCCGACCGTGACGACGGCGGGGTCGAAGACGTCGATCTCGCGGGTGACGGCCGTCTGAAGTGCGGTGACCATGGCGCAGAGCGCGGGTACCGGGTCGGCGGCGGAGTGCGGTGACGAGCCGTGTCCGCCCCGGCCGCGCACCGTGACCGCCACCGCGTCCGAGGCCGCCAGCATGGAGCCGGGACGGGTCGCGGCGAAGCCGGTGGGAGCGCCGGTGGAGATCACGTGCAGGGCGTAGGCGGCGACGACCCGCTGCCCCGCGGCATCGAGCACTCCCTCGTCGATCATGATCCGGGCCCCGCCCTGGCCCTCCTCCCCGGGCTGGAACATGAGGACGACGTCGCCCGCCAGTTCCTCCCGCCGGGCGGCCAGCAGCCGTGCGGCACCGACCAGCCCGGTGACGTGCAGATCGTGTCCGCAGGCGTGCATCCGGCCGTCGATGACGGAGGCGTACGGGAGGCCGGTGTCCTCCTGGACCGGGAGGGCGTCCATGTCGCCGCGGAGCAGGACGGCGGGGCCCGGCCTGCCGCCGCGCAGCACGGCGGTCACGGAGCTCAGCGCGGTGCCGGTGCGTATCTCCAGGCCGAGGCCGTCCAGCGCGGCAAGGATCTTGGCCTGCGTCAGCGGGAGGTCCAGACCGAGCTCGGGCTCACGGTGCAGGGCGTGGCGGAGTTCGGTCAGGGCGGGGGCGAGGTCACGGGCCTCGTGGAGCAAGGACATGGGCGTATCGTGCGGAGCGCGGCCCCTCATCCATGATCGTACGCAGGAAAGCGCCTCTCATGAGCCAGACGACGCAAGAATCCGCCGGGCCACCCGAGCGCCTGCTGCGCACCGCGCAGCCTGAGCCGCTGGACGAGCTGGACTATCTCCTGATCACCGCGCTCCAGACCTCGCCCCGGGCCGAGTGGGCGCAGATCGGGAAGGTACTCGGGGTCGACGCCTCCACGGCGGCCCGCCGCTGGACCCGGCTCACCGAGGCCGGGCACGCCTGGCTGAGCTGTTACACGGTGGCGGTGGGCCCCGCCGTGCCGATCATCGCCTTCATCGAGGTGGACTGCGCGGCCGGCACCCTGCACGACGTGGCGGCCGAGATCGCCGACGATCCGCATCTGATCACCATCGAGCACGTCACCGGCGCCCGGGACCTGGTGCTCACCGCCGCCTTCCCCGACCTGGCGATGCTGGCCAGGTACGTCGGCTTCCGCCTCGGGCGGCTGCCGGGCGTGTCGGCGACGCGCTCCCAGACGGCCACCGCCGTCCACACCGAGGGCAGCCGCTGGCGGCTCGACCGGCTGGATCCCGACAGCAAGGACCTGCTGGCGAAGGACCGCGGACCGGCCATGCCGCGCCGGGGCCTGCCCGCTCCCGACGCCCTGGACACCGGGCTCTACCTGCTGTTGAGCGAGGACTTCCGCCAGTCGGCCGCCCGCCTCGCGGAGCGCCTCGGAGTCAGCCCGACCACGGTCCGCCGCAGGCTCGACCGCATGCACCGGCAGGACGCGCTGATCTACCGCTGCGAGGTGGCCCGCCACCTCTCGGGCTGGCCGATCTCGGTCACCCTCTGGGGCGTCGCACCGGCCGGTGAGAGCGCGCGGATCGCCGCGCAGCTGATCCGGATGCGGGAGACCCGGCTCTGCGCCTCCCTCACCGGACCGCACAACCTGATGCTCACGGTCTGGCTCCGCACCGCGGAGGACATCGGGCCCTTCGAGGCGCGGCTGGCGGAGCGGTTCCCGGAGTTCACCGTCGCGGACCGGGCGGTCGCGCTCTGGCAGCTCAAGATCGCCGGACATCTCCTGGACCCGCAGGGCCGCCACATCAGGGGCGTGCCCGTCACCTTCTGGGAGGAGCCGGACGCCGAGCGGGCCGAGGACGCGCTGCTGGACCGGCTCCGGGTCCCCCGCTGACCTCGCCCGGCCCCGAGGGCCCGCTCAGTCGTCGATGCCCTCGGCGGCGCGCTGCTCCCGGAGCTCCTTGATCGCGCGACGGCGGGCGAGGCGGTGCGTACGGCGGATCTGCGCCTCCTGGTAGCGGCGCTTGTCGCGCTCCGTCTCCGGGGCCACCTGCGGGACGCGACGGGGCTTGCCCTCCTCGTCGACCGCCGCGAAGACCAGGTAGGCGCTGCCGACCTGCTGGGCGGGGGTCGACTCGTTCCACCGCTCGGCCATGACGCGGACGCCGACCTCCATGGAGGAACGGCCGGTCCAGTTCACCTGGGCCTTCACATGGACGAGGTCCCCCACCCGGACCGGCTCCAGGAAGACCATCTCGTCCATGGAGGCCGTGACGGCCGGGCCGCCGGAGTGCCGGCCGGCGACCGCTCCGGCGGCGTCGTCGACCAGCTTCATGATCACGCCGCCGTGCACCGTGCCCAGCAGGTTGGTGTCGTTGCCGGTCATGATGTGACTGAGAGTGGTCCGGGACGCCGAGGTCGGCTTGACCGGAACATCACCCTCCGGTTGCTGGGGCTGATCTGTCATGCCCTCCACCTTATGCGGGGGCTTGAGCCCGGTCGCATTGCATCAGCTTCGCAACAGCCACGCCCCGATCCCCGATACACCCTGTAAGAGCCCCCGGCCGAGACGGCACACTGGTCGGCATGAGCGATTGGCCCGAAGGACGGAACGGCGGACCCGACGAGCGCTACGGGCGGGGCAGTGCGAGCCCGCAGCCCGAGAGCGCCCGTGCCATGCCGCACGTCCGGCGGCGCCCCGCGCCGCCGCAGTCCCCGCCCCGCATCCCGCCGCAGCAGGGCCAGGGGTACGACGGCTACGACGACGGCCCCGGCTACGACAGCGGCTACAACACGGGCCAGGTCTACGGCGGCGGACGCGGCAGCGGGCAGCGCGGTGGCGGCGGACACGGTGGCGGTGGCTACGGCGGCGACGGCGGCTACGTCCAGCCCCGGCCCGCCCCGAACTGGGGCCGGCGGATCAAGGTCGGCGTGCTGACCCTGGTCGTCGTCGTACTCGCCGTCTCCGTCGGCACGTACTTCTGGGCCGACGGGAAGCTCAAGCGTGAGGTGGATCTCTCCAAGGTCATCGAGCGGCCGGAGGAGGGCGACGGCACGAACTACCTGATCGTCGGCTCCGACAGCCGTGAGGGCATGACGGACGAGGACAAGAAGAAGCTGCACACCGGTTCGGCCGAGGGCAAGCGGACCGACTCGATGATGATCCTGCACGACGGGTCCAACGGGCCGACGCTGATTTCCCTGCCCCGTGACTCGAACGTCGAGATCCCGACCTTCGTCGGCTCGGAGTCCGGCAAGAAGTTCCCGGGCACCGGCCGCCAGGTGAAGCTGAACGCCGCGTACGCGGAGGACGGCCCGGAGCTGCTGGTCCGTACCGTCGAGTACAACACCGGCCTGCACATCGACCACTACGTGGAGATCGGCTTCGGCGGGTTCGCCAACATCGTGGACGCCATCGGCGGTGTCGAGATGGACATCCCGAAGGCCTTCAAGGACAAGAAGTCCGG
Organism: Streptomyces sp. NPDC048590; assembly: GCF_043199535.1. Taxonomy (NCBI): domain Bacteria; kingdom Bacillati; phylum Actinomycetota; class Actinomycetes; order Kitasatosporales; family Streptomycetaceae; genus Streptomyces; species Streptomyces sp. NPDC048590. The sequence continues at coordinate 39,701 of NZ_JBICWC010000010.1, forward strand.
TGCCGACTTCCAGGCCGGCAAGCAGACCCTGAACGGCGAGCAGTCCCTCGCCTTCGTCCGCACCCGGTACGCGTTCGCGGGCAGCGACCTCGACCGTACGAAGAACCAGCAGAAGTTCCTCGCGGCCCTGGCCTCCCAGACGGCGACCCCCTCGACGATCCTCAACCCGTTCAAGCTCTACCCGACGATGGGCGCGGGCCTGGACACGCTGGTCGTGGACAAGGACATGTCGCTCTGGTCGCTCGGCAACATGTTCTTCGCGATGAAGGGCGTCACGGGCGGCGAGGGCACGTCGATGAACATTCCGCTGACGGGGCAGAGCGTGAACGGCAACCTCGTCTGGGACAAGGACAAGGTGAAGCAGCTCGTCGAGCAGCTGAAGAACGACGAGAAGGTCACGGTCAAGGGCAGCTGACCGGATCGACGACGAGGGCGGGCCGGGGAGTGCGTTCCCCGGCCCGCCCTCGCGTACGGCGGCTCAGTGCTCGCAGAGGGAGAACTCCCGCTCGTAGAGCTGCTCGTTGTGCTCGTCGACGAAGAACTTGCGTTCCTTCATGAGCTGTTCGCGGTAGTCCCTGGCCTGCTCCGGCGTCATGGTCGACGTCTCGGCCCAGGGCTGCTGCGGGGGCACGTCCGAGGTCGAGACGAGCGTCACCGAGGGGTCGACCAGGAAGAACGCCAGGATCTTGCGGTGACCGGGCCTGGAGGGATCCGCGAGCCGGAACGGGCTGACGCGGTGCTGGAGGACGTTCGGGAAGGCGAGGGCGCGGCCCGCCGGTGTCGGGACCGAGCCGAGCACCTGGTTCAGCCGGCCCTCGTTCTCCAGGCCGTAGACCTCGCTCACCCCGTTGTCGTCGCTCTGCTCGTAGTCCGGTTCGTCGACACCCGCCCTGAAGCCCAGCAGGCTCTCGGTGATGTTCTCGCTGTCCCAGTAGTAGATGCCGGTCGAGACGATCCGCTCGTTCATCATCCCCTCGACGTGCCAGGAACCGCCCGGGTACTCGGGGTTCTCCGGGGTGAGATGGATGGTGGCGAGCTTGACGATGACCTGGAGGCGGCGACCGCGCAGGCTTACCCGGTCGGAGCCGCCGGGTATCGCGGGAGGGACGAAAGCCGGGGCGTCCGGGACGACCGGGCGGCGTGTGTCCCACCACGTGTCCATCGCGTCCTCGAACCGGTCCCAGGCCTCCTCGTCCTCGGTGGACGGCTCGACCGGCTTGTCCGGGGACTCCTCGTACCAGCTGTACGGATCGGCCTCGATCCGCACGGGCCGTGGATGGCGCAGATCGGTGAGCACGTTCTCCCAGAGCGGGAGCATCCGGCCGAACAGGTCGGGCAGCACGGAGGCGAGTGCGCGGTGCGCCACGGGATGGACGTTGTTGACGTACGAGCGGAAGACCGCCTCGCCGTCGTCGCCGACCTCGACGTCCGTGGGCAGCCATTGGAACTTCTCGGAGAACTCGTACCGGGAGACGCTGTCCGGCGGGCTCTGCCAGGCCCGCTCGTACACGCCGCTCGCCTCGCGCACGAGGCAGAACAGCGAGGGGTGGACGAGGTCCAGCACCTGGCCGCCGGATCCCGGGTGCCAGTCCCGCTCGTCCTCGGGGACCTCCTCCAGGACCCGGACAGCCTCGCGCAGCCGGGACCTGAGCCCTTCGTCGATCAGCGTGTCCGACTGCCACACCCCGTCGACGGCGGACACCTCGACGCCGGTCGCGGCGTCGCGCAGCTCGGCGTAGTGCGCGAGTTCGTCCAGCACGTAGCGGATCTGTGCCTCGGTCATGCCCTGCTCCGCGGCTTCCCGCGCCCACCTGCGGGCGATCTCGGCGTCCCGCATCTTGGCGGACCACCCAGGCTTGGCCCGGATATGGGCGCTGCACCGCGCCATCTCGAGTTCCCGCAGGGTCCTGGGCTTCGCGAACGCCGTCGAACGGGCGCCTCTGAAGGGCAGCGGGAAAGCGGCTGTCTCGGTCAACTCTTCTGGTCCTCCCGGTCGGTGATGGGCGGCGGCAGCATACGGGAGGGGCAGACACGGGCGCGGGACGCCCGGAAAGCATGCGAACGGCCCCCGGGGATCCGTCGGTGGATCCCGGGGGCCGTTCGGTGCCTCAGGCCGGCTGCCGCGGTGGTCCGGCTACGGCAGGTTGCGCGCCATCACGATGCGCTGGACCTGATTCGTGCCCTCATAGATCTGCGTGATCTTGGCGTCGCGCATCATGCGCTCCACCGGGTAGTCCCGGGTGTAGCCGTAGCCGCCGAGCAGCTGGACCGCGTCGGTGGTGATCTCCATGGCGACGTCGGAGGCGAAGCACTTGGCCGCGGCGCCGAAGAAGGTGAGGTCCCCGTCGAGGCGCTCGGACTTGGCGGCCGCCGAGTAGGTGAGCTGGCGGGCAGCCTCCAGCTTCATGGCCATGTCGGCGAGCATGAACTGGACGCCCTGGAAGTCGCCGATCGGCTTGCCGAACTGCTTGCGCTCCTGGACGTAGCCCTTGGCGTAGTCCAGGGCGCCCTGGGCGATGCCGAGGGCCTGGGCGGCGATCGTGATGCGGGTGTGGTCCAGGGTCTTCATCGCGGTGGCGAATCCGGTGCCCTCGGCGCCGATCATGCGGTCGGCGGGGATGCGGACGTTGTCGAGGTAGATCTCACGCGTCGGCGAGCCCTTGATGCCGAGCTTCTTCTCCGGGGCGCCGAAGGAGACGCCCTCGTCGGACTTCTCCACGACGAACGCCGAGATGCCCTTGGAGCGCTTCTCGGGGTCGGTGACGGCCATCACCGTGTAGTACTCGGAGACGCCCGCGTTGGTGATCCAGCGCTTGACGCCGTTGAGCACCCAGAAGTCGCCGTCACGGACGGCCTTGGTCTTCATCCCCGCAGCGTCCGAGCCCGCGTCCGGCTCGGAGAGCGCGTACGAGAACATCGCGTCACCCTTGGCCAGCGGGCCCAGGTACTTCTTCTTGAGCTCCTCGGAACCGGAGAGGATAACCGGGAGCGAGCCCAGCTTGTTGACGGCCGGGATGAGGGAGGAAGACGCGCAGGCACGGGCCACCTCCTCGATCACGATGACCGTGGCGAGTGCGTCGGCGCCCGCGCCGCCGTACTCCTCGGGGACGTGGACGGCATGCAGGTCCGAGGCGACCAGGGCGTCCAGCGCCTCCTGGGGGAAGCGTGCCTCCTCGTCGACCGCAGCGGCGTGCGGGGCGATCTTCGTCTCGGCCAGCGAACGGATCGCCTCGCGGAGCATGTCGTGCTCCTCGGCCGGACGGTACAGGTCGAAATCGGTCGAACCCGCCACGATGTTCACTCCCCAAGATGCTAACTACCGTTAAGTAACCCGATTTTAGTTGTCCCGGTACGTGACGGCATACCGACCGGACACGTGAGCTTGCCGACAGACCCGGGCGCGGCCGGAAAACGGCCGTTCCGTCAGCACGGTTATGCTCGGCTCCGCACGTCTGTCCGCATCGTTCAGGAGCACCCCATGGCCCTCAGGATCACCGTGATCGGCACCGGCTACCTCGGCGCCACCCATGCCGCGGCCATGGCGGAGCTCGGCTTCGAGGTCCTCGGCCTCGACATCGTGCCCGAGAAGATCGAGATGCTCTCGGCGGGCCGGGTGCCGATGTACGAGCCCGGGCTGGAGGAGATCCTCCAGAAGCACGTCGCGGGCATCGAGGGGTCCACGGGACGGCTGCGGTTCACCACCTCCTGGGAGGAGGCCGGGACGTTCGGCGATGTGCACTTCGTCTGCGTCAACACTCCCCAGAAGCACGGCGAGTACGCCTGCGACATGAGCTACGTGGACAGCGCCTTCGAGTCGCTGGCCCCCCACCTCACCCGCCCCGCCCTTGTCGTCGGCAAGTCGACCGTGCCGGTGGGCTCGGCCGCCCGGCTCTCCCGGCGGCTGGCAGAGCTGGCGCCGGCGGGCACCGACGCGGAGCTGGCCTGGAACCCCGAGTTCCTGCGCGAGGGCTTCGCTGTCAAGGACACCCTGCACCCGGACCGGATCGTGATCGGTGTGGAGAGCGAGCGGGCCGAGAAGACCCTGCGCGAGGTGTACGCGGGACCTGTCGCCGAGGGCTCCCCCTTCGTGGTGACGGACTTCCCGACCGCCGAGCTGGTGAAGACGTCGGCGAACTCCTTCCTGGCGACCAAGATCTCCTTCATCAACGCGATGGCCGAGGTCTGCGAGGCGGCCGACGGCGACGTGGTGAAGCTGGCCGAGGCGATCGGGCACGACGATCGGATCGGGAAGAAGTTCCTGCGGGCCGGGGTCGGCTTCGGCGGGGGCTGCCTGCCGAAGGACATCCGGGCCTTCATGGCACGCGCCGGCGAGCTGGGCGCCGACCAGGCGCTGACCTTCCTCCGGGAGGTCGACTCCATCAACATGCGCCGGCGCGGTCACATGGTCGAGCTGGCCCGTGAGGCCGTGGGCGGCGGCTCGTTCCTCGGCACGCGGGTCGCGGTGCTGGGCGCCACCTTCAAGCCCGACTCCGACGACGTACGGGACTCTCCGGCCCTGAACGTCGCCGGGCAGATCCATCTCCAGGGCGGCCAGGTCACCGTCTACGACCCGAAGGGCATGGAGAACGCCCGGAAGCTCTTCCCGACGCTCGGCTACGCCGAAACGGCGCTGGACGCGGTACGCGGCGCGGACGTGGTGCTGCACCTGACGGAGTGGCGTGAGTTCCGGGAGCTGGACGCCGTGGCGCTGGGCAAGGCCGTCGGCCGGCCGATCATCCTGGACGGCCGGAACGCGCTCGACCCCGCCGTGTGGCGCGAGGCCGGCTGGACCTACCGGGCGATGGGCCGCCCGAAGGCCTGAACCGCGAGGACCTGGACGACGAAGGAGGGGCGGCCGAGCGGCCGCCCCTCCTTCGTCGTCGTACGGAGTCAGTGCCCCGGACCGTCGAGTTCGCCGATCGTCGCGTGGGACGGGCCGACCCGTGCGCCCAGGTCGCGGGCAACGGCCTCCGCGTCGCGCAGCACCCGGACAGCGTTCTGCCACGTCAGCTTGGCCAGATCGCCCTCCGACCAGCCGCGGGTGAGCAGTTCCGCGATGAGGTACGGGTAACCGGAGACGTCCTCGAGTCCGAGCGGCAGGAACGCCGTGCCGTCGTAGTCGCCGCCGATGCCGATGTGGTCGATCCCGGCGATCTCGCGCATGTGGTCGAGATGGTCGGCGATGGTCCCCACCGTGGCCATCGGACGCGGGTTGAGCGCCTCGAAGTCCGCGTGGATCCGCATGGCGGCCGGGGTGGTGTCCAGGTGGTGCAGCCCGTGCTCCCGCATGTTGCGGTCGGCGGCCGCCGTCCACTCGACCGCGGCAGGCAGGACGAACTTCGGCACGAAGGTCGCCATGGCCACACCGCCGTTGGCCGCCAGCATCCGCAGGACGTCGTCGGGGACGTTGCGCGGGTGGTCGCAGACCGCGCGGGCCGAGGAGTGCGAGAAGATCACCGGTGCGACCGAGGTCGCGAGCGCGTCCCGCATCGTCGTGGCCGCAACGTGGGAGAGGTCGACCAGCATCCCTACGCGGTTCATCTCGCGCACGACCTCACGCCCGAACTCCGACAGGCCGCCGACGCGCGGGGAGTCGGTCGCCGAGTCCGCCCAGTCGGTGTTGTCGTTGTGCGTGAGCGTCATGTAGCGGACGCCCAGGGTGTGCAGCGCGCGCAGCGTACCCAGCGAGTTGTTGATGGAGTGGCCGCCCTCGGCCCCCATCAGGGAGGCGATACGGCCCTCGGCCCGCGCCTTCTCCATGTCGTCGGCAGTCAGGGCCCGCCGCAGGTCGTCGGGGTAGCGGTCGAGCATCTCGCCGACCACGTCGATCTGTTCCAGGGTCGCGCTGACCGCGTCGTCACCGGCCAGGTGCGAGGGGACGTAGACCGACCAGAACTGCGCGCCGACGCCACCGGCGCGCAGCCGCGGGATGTCGGTGTGCAGGATGCCGCTCTGGTCGCCCGAGATGTCACGGGCGTCGAGGTCGTAACCGCACTGTTCGCGCAGCGCCCAGGGCAGGTCGTTGTGGCCGTCGACGACGGGGTGGCCGTCGAGGAGGAGCCGGGCGCGTGCCAGGTTCGCGGAGGTGGTCACGGGCGCCTACTTCCCGAAGCCGAAGGAGTCCGCGCCCTGGGCCTTGGCCCGCAGCCGCTTGCCCTTCTCCGTCGCCTGGTCCCTGAGCTCCTGCTGGAAGTCCTTCATCCGGGCCAGCAGGTCAGCGTCGTGGGCGGCGAGGATCCGGGCGGCGAGCAGCCCGGCGTTGCGGGCGCCGCCGACCGAGACGGTGGCGACGGGGACACCGGCCGGCATCTGGACGATGGAGAGCAGGCTGTCCATGCCGTCGAGGTACTTCAGCGGGACCGGGACGCCGATCACGGGCAGCGGGGTGACGGAGGCCAGCATGCCGGGCAGGTGGGCCGCTCCCCCCGCTCCCGCGATGACGGCCTTGAGACCGCGGTCGGCAGCCGACTCGCCGTAGGCGATCATCTCGTGCGGCATGCGGTGTGCGGAGACGACATCGACCTCGTAGGGGATCTCGAACTCGTCGAGAGCCTTCGCGGCCGCTTCCATCACGGGCCAGTCGGAGTCCGAGCCCATGACGATGCCGACGACGGGGGCGGAACCTGGTGCGGTCATTCGGTGATCGTTCCTCGCAGGTAGTCGGCCGCGTGCCGGGCGCGCTCGCGCACGTCCGCCAGATCGTCGCCGTAGGTGTTGACGTGGCCCACCTTGCGGCCCGGCTTCACGTCCTTGCCATACATGTGGATCTTGAGCTGCGGGTCGCGGGCCATGCAGTGCAGGTAGCCCTGGTACATGTCCGGGTAGTCGCCGCCGAGGACGTTGCACATGACCGTCCACGGGGCGCGCGGGCGGGGGTCGCCGAGCGGGAGGTCGAGGACCGCGCGCACGTGGTTGGCGAACTGCGAGGTGACCGCGCCGTCCTGGGTCCAGTGGCCGGAGTTGTGCGGGCGCATGGCGAGCTCGTTCACGAGGATGCGGCCGTCGCGCGTCTCGAAGAGCTCGACCGCGAGGTGGCCCACCACTCCGAGCTCGGCGGCGATCCGCAGGGCGAGCTGCTGGGCCTCGCCCGCGAGCTGCTCGTCGAGGTCGGGCGCCGGGGCGATGACGGTGTCGCAGACACCGTCGACCTGGACCGACTCGACGACGGGGTAGGCGACGGCCTGCCCGTGCGGCGAGCGGACGATGTTGGCCGCCAGCTCGCGGGCGAAGTCGACCTTCTCCTCGGCGAGGACGGGCACTCCGGCCCGGAAGGGCTCGGCAGCGTCCTCCTCGGAGCGCACCACCCAGACGCCCTTGCCGTCGTATCCGCCGCGGACCGTCTTGAGGATGACGGGGAAGCCCCCGACCTCCTCGGCGAACGCCGCGGCGTCCGCCGGGTCGGCGACGATGCGGTTGCGGGGGCACGGCGCCCCGATCTCGGCGAGCCGGGCGCGCATCACCCCCTTGTCCTGGGCGTGCACCAGCGCGTCGGGCCCCGGGCGTACGGGGATGCCGTCCGCCTCCAGGGCCCGCAGGTGCTCGGTCGGCACGTGCTCGTGATCGAAGGTGATCACGTCGCATCCGCGCGCGAAGGCCCGCAGGGTCTCCAGGTCGCGGTAGTCGCCGATGACGACTTCACCCACCACCTGGGCCGCCGAGTCCTGAGGTGTGTCACTGAGGAGCTTGAATTTCAGGCCGAGGGGGATGCCCGCCTCGTGGGTCATACGGGCGAGCTGACCGCCGCCGACCATGCCGACTACAGGGAACGTCACACGCCCAGGGTATCGGGCGGGTGGAACCGCCCCCTCACCCTCTCTCCGGAACGGTGCCCCGAGGCCGTGCGGGCGGGCTCGGGGCCCGGGCACGGCAGCTCACAGGCATCACACGGGAGGGCTGGTTAGCATGGCCCGGTTGACGAAACCGACCGGACGGGGCTGAGCGATCACCATGGGAGAACGGGGCGCACTGCGGGCCCGGCTTGACCTGCTGGCCCGGGAGGTCGCCAAGTTCGGGGCGGTCGGCGCCCTCGGGCTCGTCGTCAACATCGCCGTGTCCAACCTGATCTGGCGCACCACGGAGATTCCAGTGGTGCGGGCCGGGCTGATGGGGACGGCGGTCGCCATCCTCTTCAACTACGTCGGCTTCCGCTACTGGACCTACCGGGACCGCGACAAGAGCGGACGGACCAGGGAGTTGATGCTGTTCCTGCTGTTCAGCGCGGCGGGAGCGGTGATCGAGACGGGTGTGCTCTACCTCGCCACGTACGGCTTCGGGTGGAACAGCCCGGTCCAGAGCAATGTCTTCAAGATCCTCGGGATCGGGATCGCCACGCTCTTCCGCTTCTGGTCCTACCGCACCTGGGTCTTCCGCGCGCTGCCCGCCGAGGAGGCCGTGCTCGACACGGACCGATTTCTGGAGCAGCGGCGGCCCTCCGACGAGGTAGCACCCGGCCCCGTGGCGAACTGACCGCGGGCTCTCCCGGGCTCAGCGCACCGGGCGTACGTTCTCCTTGCGGCCGGGCGCGACGCGGCTGAGGAAGAGGGCGAAGACCGGTGGCTGCTGCTGGAGCAGTTCGAGCCGGCCGCCGTCGGCCTCGGCGAGGTCCCTGGCAACCGCGAGCCCGATGCCGGTGGAGTTGCGTCCGCTGATGGTGCGCTCGAAGATCCTGGCCCCGAGGTCGGCGGGAACGCCCGGGCCCTCGTCGGTGACCTCGACGACGACCTGGTTGCCGGTGACCCGGGTGCGCAGTGCGACCGTTCCCCCACCGTGCATCAGGGAGTTCTCGATCAGCGCGGCCAGCACCTGGGCGACGGCCCCCGGGGTGCCGACGGCCTCCAGTCCGTGCTTGCCCGAGCAGACGACCGCGCGGCCGGCGCTCCGGTAGGCCGGGCGCCATTCCTCGATCTGCTGCTTGACGACCTCGTCGAGGTCGAAGACCACGGCTGATCCGGTGCGCGGGTCCCGGGCGTTGGTCAGCAGCCGCTCCACCACGTCCGTGAGCCGCTCGACCTGCACCAGCGCGATGTTCGCCTCCTCCTTCACCGTGTCCGGGTCGTCGGTGACCGAGATCTCCTCGATGCGCATGGAGAGGGCGGTCAGGGGTGTGCGGAGCTGGTGCGAGGCGTCGGCCGCGAGGCGCCGTTCCGCCGTGAGCATCCTGGCGATGCGCTCCGCGGAGGAGTCCAGCACATCGGCCACCCGGTCGAGCTCCGTCACCCCGTACCGCTTGTGCCGGGGGCGCGGGTCCCCCGACCCGAGGCGTTCGGCCGTCTCGGCGAGGTCGGTGAGCGGGGAGGTGAGCCGGTCGGCCTGGCGTACGGCCAGGAGTACGGCCGAGATGATGGCGAGCAGTGCCACGGCACCGATGATCAACAGGGTCCGGCCGACCTCCCGGGTCACCGCGGAGCGGGACTCCTCGACGGTGACCTTCTCGCCCTGCTCGCCCGTCTCGACGCTGCGGATGACGCTGCCCGTCGGGCGTTCGCCGACCTCGATGGGCGCGCGGCCGGGGATCTCGACCCGGGCGTAGCGGCTGGGGTCCACCTGCTCGGCGAGGACGCCGGGGGTGATCCGTTCGGCTCCCAGGAGCCGGCTCTCCACCACGCTGATCAGCCGGAAGGCCTCGGAGTCCACGCTCTCCTGGGCACTGTTGCTGATGGTGCGGGTCTCGACGATGACCAGGGAGACGCCGAAGACGGCGATCACGACGAGCACCACGGCAAGCGTGGAGTTGATCAGTCGGCGGCGCATGACTGTCTCTGTACGTCAGCTCTTCTCGAACCGGAAGCCGACGCCCCGGACGGTGGCGATGTAGCGCGGATTGGCCGCGTCGTCGCCGAGCTTCTTGCGGAGCCAGGAGATGTGCATGTCGAGGGTCTTGGTCGACGACCACCAGGTGGTGTCCCAGACCTCACGCATCAGCTGGTCGCGGGTGACGACCCGGCCGGCGTCGCGTACGAGGACGCGCAGCAGGTCGAACTCCTTCGCCGTGAGCTGGAGTTCCTCGTCCCCCATCCACGCGCGGTGCGACTCGACGTCGATCCTGACGCCGTGCGTGGCGGGCTGCGGGGCGGGCTCGGTCGCGCCGCGGCGGAGCAGGGCGCGGACCCGGGCGAGGAGCTCGGCGAGGCGGAAGGGCTTGGTGACGTAGTCGTCGGCGCCCGCGTCGAGGCCGACCACCGTGTCGACCTCGTCGGCGCGGGCGGTGAGCACGAGGATGGGCACGGCGTGGCCGTCGGCCCTGAGGCGCCTGGCGACCTCCAGACCGTCCATCCCGGGCAGTCCGAGGTCCAGCACGACCAGGTCGACGCCGCCCTGGAGTCCGGCGTCGAGTGCTGTCGGGCCGTCCTCACGGACCTCGACCTCGTACCCCTCCCGACGCAGGGCGCGGGCCAGCGGCTCCGAGATGGATGCGTCGTCCTCGGCGAGCAGTACACGGGTCATGCAGTGATGGTAGTCCGCGTGGGGCCGCTGAGGTGAAGCGCTCGGCAGGCCCTGCGGGGTAGGGACAGGAATAGGTCATAGACCTTCGAATATGGGAGCGTGGTTCCACCGGAACCTGTGATCCATGTCTCAAGTCCTTTCATATCCCCCCGTGTCATGTCGTATGGTTGCTCGACGCCTGTTGCACCACCCATGACCTTTGGGCGACGTTTCGCACCGAAGGTCGCTTTTATGTACGGGCCGGTTCTCGCCGGTCCCGACCAGTGAATGACCTGTGGGCCGGGCCCGGAACGCGACGACGCGCGCCGGGCGTGGATCCCGGAGCGGTCGTCCCACGATCACGTCTCCCGCACCTCCGCTCGGAGCCCGGCGGCCGGATCGATCCCCTCGAGGCGTCGGGGGCGGGCCATGTCCGTGCCGGTGCCGGCCACCCCCCACCGGGCGCGTAACGCTCACGAGGCGACGCGTCCCGACCAGCAAGGATCGACCATGGCGTCCAGCCTGACGAAGGACTCCGCCGGTACCGCCGGCTCGGAGAAGACCTTCTTCGGCCACCCCCGCGGCCTGGCCACTCTCTTCATGACGGAGATGTGGGAGCGTTTCAGCTACTACGGCATGCGCGCCCTTCTCCCGCTCTACCTGATCGCTCCCAACGGGCTTCACATGAACCCCGCCACGGCCACGGCGATCTACTCGGTCTACCTGTCGCTGGTGTACCTGCTCGCCCTGCCGGGCGGATGGTTCGGCGACCGCGTCTGGGGACCGCGCAAGACCGTCGCCATCGCGGGCGGCATCGTCATGCTCGGCCACCTGACCCTGGCACTGCCGGCCGAGGGCACCTTCTTCGCCGGTCTCGGCCTGGTCGCGATCGGTTCCGGCCTGCTGAAGTCGAACATCTCCACGATGGTCGGCCACCTCTATGACGGCCCGGACGACCCGCGCCGTGACGGTGGCTTCACGATCTTCTACATGGGCATCAACCTGGGCAGCTTCGCCGCCCCGTTGGTGATCGGCACGATCGGCGAGAACGTCAACTGGCACCTGGGCTTCGCCCTGGCCGCGGTCGGCATGGGACTCGGTGTGGCCCAGTTCCTGCTCGGCACCCGCCACCTGGACGCACGCAGCAGCGTCGTGCCCAAGCCGCTCCCCTCGGCCGAGCGCGCGTCCACCCTGCGGAAGTCGATGATCTGGCTCGGCATCGCAGCCGTCTTCTACATCGTCACCGTCGTCACCGGCGTCTACACGCTGAACTGGCTGCTGGTCCCGATCACGGTCGCCGGTCTGGTCATCCCGGTGATGGTCCTGGCCCGCATCAAGCGGGACAAGGAGCTCACCGACACCGAGCAGAAGAAGGTCTCCGGCTACGTCTGGTTCTTCGTGGCCGCCGCCATCTTCTGGATGATCTACGACCAGGGTGGCTCCACCATGGCCATCTTCGCCGACTCGTCGGCGGAGAACTCGGTGCTCGGCTGGGACTTCCCGGTCTCCTGGTACCAGTCGGTCAACCCGGTCCTGATCATGGCGCTGGCCCCGGTCTTCGCCGCCTTCTGGATGGCGCTCAACCGACGGGGCAAGGAGCCCAGCACGGTCGTGAAGTTCAGCTCCGGCCTGGTGCTGGTCGGCGCGTCGTTCTTCCTCTTCCTGGCGCCGCTGACCATCGCGGGCGACGGCCACAAGGCCGCCGCGATGTGGCTGGTCGCGATCTACTTCGTGCAGACCCTCGGCGAGCTCACCCTGTCGCCGGTCGGCCTCTCGGTCACCACGAAGATGGCTCCGGCCAAGTACGCCAGCCAGATGATGGGCGTGTGGTTCCTGGCCGTGACGGCGGGTGACTGCACCACCGGCCTGCTGTCCATCGCGGGTGTCGACCTGAACGGCACCGGAGTGGTCGCCCTCCAGGCAGCCCTCGCGGTCGCCGCCGGTGTCGCGGTCTTCATGTACCGCGGCAAGGTCAAGGCCCTCATGGGCGACGTCCGCTGACACGGACCGTCCTCACGAAAGATGCCCCGCACCGATCGGTGCGGGGCATCTTTCGTTTCGTACGAGGGACGTGTCCCGGGTGCGGACGGAGTCTCGCGGCTCTACGCGGGAGCGGCGAGCTCCGCCCAGACGGTCTTGCCCGGCTGGTCCGGGGTGCGGGTGACGCCCCAGTCGAGGCAGAGCCGCTGGACGATGAACATGCCGTGGCCGCCGGGGCGCCCCGCGCGGTGCGGGGTGCGGGGTGCGGGCTGGCCCGCCCCGCCGTCGACGACCTCGACGCGGAGCATCTTGGAGGAGCAGGCGATGCGGAGTTCCTCGGGGCCCTCGGCGTGCAGGCAGGCGTTGGTGACCAGCTCCGAGACGACCAGCAGCACGTCCTCGGCGGCCGCCCGGCGATCGGCGCTCGCCGCGGGCAGCCAGCCCCAGTCGTGGAGAGCCTGCCGGGCGAAGTCGCGGGCCATCGGCACGATGCCGCTGGCGTCTCTCAGCGAGAGGGTGCGCCACTGCCGGTCAGCGGGTACGGCAGGGGCGGTGCCCGTGCCGTCCGGCTCGCGGCCGAGGCCGCCCGGCGGATGCTGCCGGGTGGTGCTCATCAGCGCTTCACCTCACCGATTCACCGTGTGTTGCCATCGAACAGATACTGATCAGATACAGAGTGTGCGGGCTCCATGACCCCGACGGGATGACTTCTGCCCGTATGGATGAGGGCGACACCCACTTCGTCTACGCCATCAGCGTGACGCGCGCGATAGTCGGGGCTCCCGGGGCCGGGCATACGCATCGGAGAGGCCGCCGTCAGCCGCTCAGGGCGTCTTCGAGCGAGTCATGGACGGTGAAGACCGCCTCGGCACCCGTGATCTCGAATACGCGGGCCACCACCGGCTGCATTCCGGCCAGGTGGACCCCTCCGCCGGCCGCCTCCGCCTTGAGGCGTGCCCCGAGGAGCACGTTGAGTCCGGTGGAGTCACAGAAATCGAGGCGCGAGCAGTCGACGACCAGGCGCGTGCGCCCTTCCTCGACCGCGTTCTCCAGGGGCTCGCGCAGCAGGTCGGCGGTGTGGTGATCGAGCTCACCCACCGGCGTCACGACTTCGCTGCTGCCCTCGGTCCGGACCTCGACCTGTAGCCGACCCCGGTTCGCACTGCCGACCGTCCCGCGGTCCATGCCGTCCCTCTTCGCCGTTCGTCACTGTCCGCGGCACGGTGTGTACGCGGCTGTCATCGTGGCTGCCCCCGACGTGCGTGAAACATTACGCGTTTCCCTCGCCACACGGTAGTCGAAGAACTCAACAAACTGGACATACAGGCGTATTTGGCGCTTGTAACTCACGGCAGGAACCGGGTAAGGGTAGTAGGGACATCCACACCCAGAACCCGACCGGCTTCGGAGGCGCCGCTTCACCGCAGGAAGACGTATGGGCATCGGCAGCCATATGCCGAGAACGATGGAGGAGAACCATGTCACCCCGGCTCGACGTATCGCGTACCCACATCGCGACGTCGGCATGTCCTCAGGGACCGACCGATTCCGACTCCGCTGCCGCGAGCACCGTTCCCGGTCCGCGCATCAGCACCACCGCAGACACGACCGCCGACGACCACTTCGCGGACGGCGGGTTCGAGGGCCTGGAGGGCCTCCCCGAGATCCCGCACCACTCCGAGATCGGCGCGCTGGACGCCCGGGCCCTGTCGAAGACCCTCTTCGCACGGCTCGAAGCCCTCGAGGAGGGCACCCACGAGTACGCGTACGTACGCAACACCCTCGTCGAGCTCAACCTGGCCCTGGTCAAGTTCGCCGCCTCCCGGTTCCGCACCCGCAGCGAACCCATGGAGGACATCGTCCAGGTCGGCACGATCGGCCTGATCAAGGCGATCGACCGCTTCGAGCTCAGCCGGGGCGTGGAGTTCCCGACCTTCGCGATGCCGACCATCGTGGGCGAGATCAAGCGTTTCTTCCGTGACACCAGCTGGTCCGTGCGCGTCCCGCGCCGGCTGCAGGAGCTGCGGCTGGACCTGGCCAAGGCCGGCGACGAACTGGCCCAGAAGCTGGACCGCGCGCCGACCGTGCTCGAACTCGCCGAACGGCTCGGCCTGAGCAGGGACGAGGTCGTCGAGGGCATGGCCGCGAGCAACGCGTACACCGCGAGCTCGCTGGACGCCAAGCCCGACGACCACGGGGACGGCAACGAGGCCGCCCTGGCGGACCGCCTCGGCTACGAGGACAACGGCATCGAGGGCATCGAGTACGTCGAGTCCCTGAAGCCGCTGATCGCCTCGCTGCCGCTGCGCGACCGCACCATCCTCTCCATGCGCTTCGTCTCCAACATGACGCAGTCGGAGATCGGTGACGAGCTCGGCATCTCGCAGATGCACGTGTCCCGGCTCCTGTCCAGGACCCTGGTCAAGCTCAGGAAGGGCCTGACCGTGGAGGAGTGACCGCGCGTCACCTCACACCCGGACGAGCAGCGGAAGGACCCGCCCCGAGGGGCGGGTCCTTCCGCGTTCCCAGGGGCGCGGGGCTCACACCACCCGCTCGCCCCGCCGCCACACCGCCCTGACCAGGGGCACCCCCGGCCGGTAGGCGAGGTGGACGTGGCTGGGCGCGTCCAGCATCACGAGGTCGGCACGGGCCCCGGGGCTGACGCGGCCGACATCGGTACGGCGCAGCGCGGCCGCGCCGCCCGCGGTGGCCGACCAGAGGGCCTCGTCGGGCGTCATCCCCATGTCCCGCACCGCCAGGGCGACACAGAACGGCATGGAGGACGTGTAGGAGGAGCCCGGGTTGCAGTCGGTGGAGAGCGCGACGGTGGCACCGGCGTCCAGGATGCGGCGGGCGTCGGGCCAGGCGGCGCGGGTGGAGAACTCGGCGCCGGGGAGCAGGGTGGCGACGGTCTCCCCCTGGCCGAGCGCGTCGAGGTCGGCGTCGTCGAGGTGGGTGCAGTGGTCGGCCGAGGCCGCTCCGAGCTCCACGGCGAGCCGTACACCGGGTCCGTGACCCAGCTGGTTGGCGTGGACCCGGGGCTGGAGTCCCTTCGCCATGCCGGCGGTGAGAACGGCGCGCGCCTGGTCCTCGTCGAAGGCGCCGCGCTCGCAGAAGACGTCGACCCAACGGGCGTGCGGGGCACAGGCGTCGAGCATCGGACCGGTGACGAGGCCGACGTATCCGGCGGGATCGTCGGCGTACTCGGGGGCCACGATATGAGCGCCGAGGAAGGTGACCTCGTCCGTGTGGCGGGCGGCGATCCGCAGTGCCCGTGCCTCGTCCTCGACGGTGAGCCCGTATCCGGACTTGGTCTCGAAGGTGGTGGTCCCCTGCCCGAGCGCCTCGGCGAGATGGCGCGCGACGTTGTCGGACAGCTCCTCGTCGGATGCGCCGCGGGTCGCGGCGACGGTCGTCCGGATGCCGCCCGCGGAGTAAGGGCGCCCGGACATACGGGCGTTGAACTCGGCGGTGCGGTCGCCCGCGAAGACCAGGTGGGAGTGGGAGTCCACGAAACCGGGGATCACCGCCCGGCCCCCGGCGTCGACGGCGGTGTCGGCGGCGGGTACGTCACCCGATTCGCCGGTCCACGCGACGCGGTCGCCGTCGATGACGACGGCCGCGTCGCGGATCAGGCCCAAGGGGGTCCCGTCACCGAGGGAGGGGTCGTTGGTGACCAGGTTCGCGATGTGGGTGATGGCGGTCGTCGTCATCCGGCGCAGCTTTCGTCGGGTCCGGCCGGAGCGGCCGGCTCAAGGGGCGGGGGCGGGCGGGCTCCGGGGTCAGCCGTGGTGGAGTGCCGCCACGGCCGAGGCGAGCGCTCCGGGAACGTCCTCGATCCGGGTGTGCCGGCCGTCGCGGACGATGTGCCGTCCCGCCACCACGGTGTGCCGCACATCGGCGGCGGTCGCGGCGAACACGGCCGCTTCGGCCGCGAGCCTGGGCACCGGTCCGGCCGTCCTGACCGAGTCCAGGGCGACGGTGGTGAGGTCGGCGGGCGCCCCGGGTTCGAGGACGCCGGCGTCCGGACGGCCGAGCGCCGCGTGTCCGTCGGCGGAGGCGGCCCGCAGCAGGGACGCCGCCGTCCAGTGGCCGCGCACATGGGTGCGCAGCCGTTCGTTCAGCTCCATCGCCCGCGCCTCCTCGAAGAGGTCGATCACGGCGTGGCTGTCGCTGCCCAGGGAGAGGGGGGAACCCGCGCCCTGGAGGGCGGCGGCGGGGCCGATGCCGTCGGCGAGGTCGCGTTCGGTGGTGGGACACATGCAGGTGCCCGTCCGGGAGGTGCCCAGCAGTCCGATGTCCTCGGCGGTGAGGTGGGTGTTGTGGATGCCGGTGGTGCGGGGACCGAGAACGCCGTGGTCGGCGAGGAGGCGGGTCGGGGTGCGCCCGTGGGCGGCGAGACAGGCCTCGTTCTCCGCGGTCTGCTCGGAGAGGTGGACGTGCAGCGGCGCGGACCGCTCCTGGGCCCATCCGGCGACGGTGGAGAGCTGACCGGCCGGCACGGCGCGTACGGAGTGGACTGCCGCGCCGATCACGACCATGTCGTCGTCGCCCTTGAGGAGGGAGGCGCGCTCGGCCCAGGCGTCGGCTGTGGTGTCGGAGAAGCGCTGCTGGGGGCGGCTGGGCTTCTCTCCGAATCCTGCCGCCAGGTAGGCGGTGTCGAGCAGGGTGATCCGGATGCCCGCCTCCGCCGCGGCGGCGATGAGCGCCTCGCCCATCGCGTTCGGGTTGTCGTAGGGCGTACCGCCGGGCGCGTGGTGCAGGTAGTGGAACTCCCCGACGGCGGTGATCCCGGCCAGCGCCATCTCCGCGTAGGTGGCACGGGCCAGGTCGTAGTAGGTGTCGGGGGTGAGCCGGGACGCCGTCCGGTACATGGTCTCGCGCCATGTCCAGAAGGTGCCGGACCCGACCTGGACGGTGGAGCGCAGCGCGCGGTGGAAGGCGTGCGAGTGGGTGTTCGCCAGGCCCGGGACGGTCAGCCCGTCCAGCACGGTGGCTCCGGGCGGCGGGGCGTCGATGCCGGTCCGTACACCGGCGATGCGCCCGCCCGCCACGTCCAGGAGGACGCCCGGCTCGACATGGGTGCCGAGCCAGGCGTGCGACATCCAGTACGTCGCGGTGACCGGTGTGCCCGTCGGTTGCGTTGTCAGCTGCACGCGAGACCTTCCAGTACGTCGGCGAGTGCCCTCACCCCGGCCACGCAGTCGTCCTCCGCGGCGTACTCGGCGGGAGAGTGCGAGATTCCGGTGGGGTTCCGTACGAACAGCATGGCGGTCGGCACGGACGCGGACAGGATGCCCGCGTCGTGTCCCGCGCCCGTGCCGAGCACGGGCACCGTGCGCCCGCGGCCGTCCGGGCCCCCGGCGTCCAGTGTCCGGCGGATCTCGTCCCGCAGCGCGTGCTGGAAGTCCACCACCGGTGTGAACGACTCCCGTACGACGTCGAGATCGACACCGGCACGCTCGGCGTGTTCCCGGGCGGCCTTCTCCACCCCGTTCACCACGGCGTCGAGAGTGGCCTGGTCGGCGGCGCGCGAGTCCAGCCAGCCCCGCACCAGGGAGGGGATGGCGTTGACGCCGTTCGGCTCCACGGCGATCTTGCCGAAGGTGGCGAGGCCGCCGGCGAGCTCCGCCTCGCGCCGGGCAGCGAGCACCGTCTCGGCGTAGGGCAGCATCGGGTCCCGCCGGTCGGCGAGCCGGGTGGTGCCCGCGTGGTTGGCCTCTCCGCGGAAGTCGAACCGCCAGCGGCCGTGCGGCCAGATGGCCGAGGCGACGCCCACCGCGTCCCCGCTCACGTCGAGTGCGCGGCCCTGCTCCACGTGGAGCTCGACGAACGCGCCGATCCGGGCCAGGCGTTCGGGGTCGGGCCCGATGGCGTCGGGGTCGTGTCCGGCCGCCTCCATGGCCTGGGGCAGCGAGACGCCGTCGCCGTCGCGGAGCCGGTGCGCGTCCTCGACGCTCAGCTGCCCGGCGGCGAGCCGGGACCCGACACAGGCGAGCCCGAAGCGGGCACCCTCCTCGTCCCCGAAGTTGACGACGGCGAAGGGCTTGGTGAACACCGCTCCCCTGCGGCGGAGTTCGTCCAGCGCGGCGAAGGACGAGACCACGCCGAGCGGGCCGTCGAAGGCGCCGCCGTCGGGTACGGAGTCGAGGTGCGACCCGGTGACCACGGCGTCCCCCGCGAGGGGGTCGCCGAGCCAGGCCCACTGGTTGCCGTTGCGGTCCGTCTCGGTGACGAGGCCGCGCGCCTCGGCCTGGGCCCGGAACCACAGGCGGCACTCGGCGTCCGCCCCGGTCCAGGCGAAACGTCGGTAGCCGCCGGAGGCGTCGCTGCGGCCGATGGGCAGCAGCGAACGCCACATGGCGTGGAAGGTGGCGCTCACGCGGTGCCTTCCTCCCGCATCGGGATGCGCACGCCGCGCTCCTGGGCCACCGACTCCGCGATGTCGTAGCCCGCGTCCACGTGCCGGATCACGCCCATGCCGGGGTCGTTGGTGAGGACGCGGCGGATCTTCTCGCCGGCCAGCGCCGTGCCGTCGGCGACCGAGACCTGCCCGGCGTGGAGCGAGCGGCCCATTCCGACGCCGCCCCCGTGGTGGATGGAGACCCAGGAGGCGCCCGAGGCGACGTTCACCATGGCGTTCAGCAGCGGCCAGTCGGCGATGGCGTCGGATCCGTCGAGCATGGCCTCCGTCTCACGGTAGGGGGAGGCCACCGAACCGCAGTCCAGGTGGTCGCGGCCGATCGCGAGCGGCGCGGCGAGGGTGCCGTTGCCGACCATGTCGTTGAACATGTCGCCCGCCTTGTCCCGCTCGCCCTGGCCGAGCCAGCAGATCCGGGCGGGGAGACCCTGGAAGTGGACGCGCTCCCCGGCCATCCTGATCCAGCGGTGCAGGGACTCGTTCTCCGGGAAGAGCTCCAGCAGTGCCTTGTCCGTCTTGTGGATGTCCGAGGCCTCCCCGGACAGCGCGGCCCACCTGAAGGGCCCCTTGCCCTCGCAGAACAGCGGCCTGATGTACGCGGGTACGAATCCGGGGAAGTCGAACGCGCGCCCGTATCCGGCGAGTTGTGCCTCGCCGCGGATGGAGTTGCCGTAGTCGAAGACCTCGGCCCCCGCGTCCATGAAGCCGACCATCGCCTCGACGTGGGCGGCCATCGACTCCCGGGCGCGCCGGGTGAAGTCGGCGGGCTTCTCGGCCGCGTAGGAGGCCATGTCGTCGAAGTCGACGCCGACCGGCAGATAGGCGAGCGGGTCGTGCGCGCTGGTCTGGTCGGTGACGATGTCGACGGGAGCGCCCTCGGCGAGCATCCGGGGCAGCAGTTCCGCCGCGTTGCCGAGCAGGCCGATGGAGAGCGGGCGCCGGGCGTCGCGGGCCTCGACCGCCAGCTGGAGCGCGTGCTCCAGGGAGTCGGCCCGCACGTCCAGGTACTTGTGCTCGATGCGGCGGTCGATGGCACGCGGGTCGACGTCGATACAGATCGCGACGCCGTCGTTCATGGTGACCGCGAGCGGCTGGGCGCCGCCCATGCCGCCGAGGCCGGCGGTGAGGGTGATGGTCCCCGCCAGGGTGCCGCCGAACCGCTTGGCGGCGACGGCGGCGAAGGTCTCGTACGTGCCCTGGAGGATGCCCTGGGTGCCGATGTAGATCCAGGACCCGGCGGTCATCTGGCCGTACATGGTCAGGCCGAGGGCCTCGAGACGGCGGAACTCCTCCCAGTTGGCCCAGTCGCCGACCAGGTTGGAGTTGGCGATCAGGACGCGCGGCGCCCACTCGTGGGTCTGCATCACACCGACGGGCCGCCCGGACTGGACGAGCATCGTCTCGTCCTGCTTGAGCGTCCGCAGCGTGCGGACCATGGCGTCGAAGGAGCGCCAGTCGCGGGCGGCCTTGCCGGTGCCGCCGTAGACGACGAGCTTGTCGGGGTGTTCGGCGACCTCGGGGTCGAGGTTGTTCTGCAGCATGCGCAGGGCGGCTTCCTGCTGCCAGCCCAGGGTGCTCAGCTGCGTGCCGCGCGGTGCCCGTACGGGCCGGGGTCCTGACATGGGGATGCCTCCTCGCGAATGTGACTCAACTATTCACATCCTGGCCATCTGAATAGATCTAGTCAACAGGTGAGGTTCGCGTCTCTCCGGGAAGGCCACAAGGCACCACATCCCCGGGGAGGCCACATGTCCGCACCGCAACCGGCGACCTCGTCCGGCGAGCCCGCCCTCAAACGGGCCATCGGACCCAAGCTCCTCATCCTGTTCGTCATCGGCGACATCCTCGGCACCGGCATCTACGCCACGACCGGCAAGGTCGCGGGCAAGGTGGGCGGCGCCCTCTGGCTGCCGTTCCTCATCGGGTTCCTGGTCGCGATCCTCACGGCGGCCTCGTACGTCGAACTCGTCGGCAAGTACCCGAAGGCCGCCGGGGCTGCGCTCTACACCCAGAAGGCGTTCAAGGTCCCGTTCCTGACCTTCGTCGTCGCCTTCATGGTCATGTGCTCCGGACTGTCCTCCGCCAGCGCGGCGGCCCGCGCCTTCGGCGGCGACTACCTCGGCGAGTTCACGCACGCCCTGCCGCCCACCCTGGTGGCGATCCTGTTCATCCTCGCCCTCGCCGCGATCAATCTGCGGGGCGTCGCGGAGTCGGTGAAGGCCAACGTCGTCCTGACCCTCGTCGAGCTCAGCGGACTGGTGGTGATCCTCTCCATCGGCGCGTACGCCGTGCTGTCCGGGGACGGCGAACCCTCCCGGCTCACCGAGCTGGAGACGGGCGGCACGGGCTACGCGCTGCTCACCGGCGTGCTCGGGGCGACGGCGCTCGGCTTCTTCGCCTTCGTCGGCTTCGAGGACTCGGTGAACATGGCGGAGGAGACCCACGATCCGGCCCGCACCTTCCCGCGCGCCATCTTCGTCGGCGTCGCGGTGACCGGCACCATCTACGTCCTGGTCGCCCTGGTCTCCTCCCTGCTGGTGGACTCCCGGACCCTGGAGGGGTCGAGCGGCCCGCTGCTGGAGGTGGTGAAGGCGGGCGGCGTCGACTTCCCGCCCAAGCTCTTCGCGCTGATCGCCCTCTTCGCGGTCACCAACTCCGCCCTGATCAACATCATGATGGCCTCGCGCCTCTGCTACGGCATGGCCAACGAGCGGATCCTGCCCCGCGCGATGGGAAGCGTCCTCGCCAAGCGGCGCACCCCGTGGGTGGGGATCGTCTTCGTGACCGTCCTCGCCGTCGGACTCGTCTCGACCGGGGAGATCGAGGGCCTCGGCGACACCACCTCGTTCCTGCTCCTGTGCGTGTTCGCCGTCGTCAACATCGCCGTACTGGTGCTGCGCAAGGACCGGGTGGAGCACCGCCACTTCCGGGCGCCGACGGCGCTCCCCGTACTGGGGGCGATCACCTCCCTGATCCTGGCCAGCCCCCTGGCCGACCGGGCGGCGGACGTGTACATCCGCGCCGGGATCCTCCTGCTGATCGGAATCGGCCTCTGGGTGGTCAACAAGGTGGTGATGACCGCCCGCGAAGAGGCCTGACGACGGATATCCGCGGTCGGATTCCGGTCGGATTCCGCACCGCGACGAACAGCCGGTCGGACGAGTTCCGACCGGCTGTCGCGCGTCCACCTGGGCTCCTTTACACCGCCGTTCGCATGTACCAATGGAAAATGCCAGAACTCCCACAGGGCGCACACACGTTGCGTAGCCTCTCCATCACACCCGTACACCACGTCGGGAGGGGAGTTCGCGTTGCCCGGAATCGACGAGTGCCTGATCGAAGTCATGAGACTGCCCGGTGCCCGTGGTGCCGCGGTCGTCGACTGGACCAGTGGTCTGGCGCTCGGCACGATCGGTGAGTCGCCCAACGGCGACCACGAGGCCACGGCCGCCGAGACGGCCGAGGTGGCCAGGATGGCCGCGGAGCAACCGGTGTTCGCTCAGGCCGCCCTGTCCGCCGGGCCGCCGGCACCCGCGGTCGAGGACGTCATCGTCACCACGGCACCCGGCTATCACATCCTCCGTTTCGTCGAGACGGCCTTCGACAGCAGCGTCTTCCTCCACCTGTGGCTGGACCGCGCCGAGGGCAACCTCGCCCTGGCCCGCATACGGCTCGGCGAGATCGTCGACCGGCTGGTCCTGGCATGAGTCCTACCGCCACCGCCGGCCCCGGCACCTCCGAACTGTCCGCACCCTCCCCGATGCTGCAGCGGCTCGCGGCGGAGCGCGCAACCGGCGCACTGATGCGCGACCGCGGGACCCTGTATCTCGCCGACGGCCAGGTCGTCCACGCGGAGAGCCCGGCGACACCCGGAATCGACGTCCTGCTCACCACCGGCGGAGCCCTGCGTTCCGAAGGCTGGTGGGACGCGGTCGCCCAGGCGGGCGCGGGGCAGCGGGTCGGCCGCTACCTGGTGGACAGCGGGCGGATCCCCGGCGGGGCGCTCGAACTCTGCCACCTGGGCGCGCTGTACGACGCGGCCTTCTTCGCCCTGGCCCCCACCAACAGCCCGGCCCGCTTCCGTTACGGCGTCTCCCACTGGATCGGCCCGGTCCGCCCCGTGCCCGTGCACGCCGTGCAGCGCGAGACGCTCCGGCGCCGGGAACTGCTGGACCGCATCTGGCCGGACGCGCTCACCGACAGCGCCCCCCTCGCCCTCACCGCACACCACGTGGACGCGTCCGTCCCACCACGCCAGCGCCGAGTCCTGGCCCTGGTGGACGGCGAGCGCACGGCCACCGACATCGCCCGGGAACTGGGCCGGTCGGCTTTCCACATCCTGGTCGATCTGCGCCGGCTCGCGGCCGCCGGACTGGTCGAGGCCGTCCGTCCGGCCCTGCCCGCATCCGCCGCCGAGCCCGGCCGCCCCACGCTGCCCGAGGTGACGACAGACCCCGACGTCGCCCTGCTGCGCCGCCTCAGAGACGCATTGGAGGCCCTGTGATACGCGCGCTCAGACAGCGTGCCGGGAGGAGACAGCTGATGGTGCCCGAGGCCGAAGTGAAGGATGTCCTCGACGAGCTCCAGCGGTTACGCGCCCGGGTCCCGCTCCTGACGGGCGGGCTGGCCGCCAGCACCGACGGCCTGATCGTCGCCCATGACACCCCGGGGATCGAGGCGGAGGGAGTAGCCGCACTGACCGCAGCCGCTCTCGGGGTCTCGATCCGGATGGCCGACGCCACCGGCCGCGGCGGGTTCCGAGAGCTCCTGATCCGCGGCACCAGCGGCTACATCGCCACATACGCGGCGGGCTCCTCCGCCGTGCTGACGCTGCTGGCAGACGACCGCATCAACGTGGGGCGGCTCCATCTGGAGGGCCGCAGGGCGGGCGCGCGGATCGGCGAAGTGGTGGACGCGGCACAGGAGCGCGCCGACGCCCCCGTACCGCCCCCGCGTCCGGCGCAGCGGACCCTGCCGCGCCGCACCACCACGCCCGACCCCACATGACACCCGGACACGCTCACACGCAGACACGCACACCGAGTCGACGGACCGGCCGCCCGGCCGGCCATTGAAAGGAAACGGACATCATGGCCAACACCGAAACGGCACTGAAGGAAGCGATGGCGTCGATCGAGGGGGCCACCGGCGTCGCTCTCGTCGACCACACCAGCGGCATGGCGCTGGGCACCCTGGGCGGCGGCAAGGACTTCAATCTCGACGTGGCCGCCGCGGGGAACACCGACGTGGTCCGGGCCAAGCTGCGGACCATGGAGCACCTCGGGATCAAGGACGAGATCGAGGACATCCTGATCACCCTGGGCACCCAGTACCACCTGATCCGGCTGCTCAAGGCGCGCGGAGGCAACGGCCTCTTCCTCTACCTGGTGCTGGACGGCAGCCGGGCCAACCTGGCGATGGCCCGGCACCAGCTGCGGCAGATCGAGTCGACGCTGGAGGTCTGAACCGGTCCTCTCACCGGCGGTGACGCCGCGCCCCACCGGGTGCGGCGTCCCCCGCCATGGGTCCTGTCGTCCGGTAGCCCTCGACCTGCCGGCCCGCGGGCCGTCCGCGCTCCACCCGGTCGGCGCGCACCCAGTACAGGACGTCCTCGCTCCGCTCGCGCCGCCCGATCCTGGCGGCCTTCAGCCACAGGCCCGCACCCGCACCGGCCAGCAGCAGCCCACCCGCGCCCGGCAGTACGTACGCACCGGCGACCGCGGCCAGGAACGCGCCCAGCAGCCACCAGCGGTGGGTGCGCCGCCAGTTCCGCACGGTCACGTCCCGGTCCTGGAGGAAGTCGCCCCGCCCCGCCCGCGTCGCTCCCCGGGCGAGCTCCGCGTAGCGCCCGTTCCGGGTGAACGCCACGAGGGCCAGGGCGATCAGGAAGAGCGCGGCGCCGGCCGTCAGCCCGATCCGCCGCCCGGCGAGTCCGGGGACGAACGCCCCGACGGCCGCCGCGAGCAGGCCCGGCCACCACAGCGGCGCGGCCCCGGCCCGTACGATCACGGCCACCCTCGCCAACGACTGCGCTCCCCGTCCCACGTCCGCACCTCATTCCCGCGGCTCCCTGCGAGCCTTCCGGTGGCGGAGGTTAACGGGCGCGGATGAGCGGTGTCTGAGAACGGCAGGGGCCCTCCCGGCGGGACGGCTTCAGTCGAGGAACAGCCCCCGCGCGGCGGCCCTCGTGTCGAACTCCTCCAGCCGGGCCTGCGCCTCGGGCAGCCCGTCGCACATGGCCTCCAGGAGCGCCCGGCCCAGCAGCATCGGGGCACAGGCGGTGTCGAAGGCGAGCCCGGTCCCCACGGCCGCCGGGATCAGCAGATCGCTGTGGGCGGCGACCGGGGCGAACGCCGAGTCGGCGACGGTCACCGTGGTCAGCCCCTGCTCCCGGGCGTACGCGAGGGCGTCGACCACCTCCCGCGGGTGCCTCGGCAGCGCGAAGCAGATCAGCGCGCTCGCGCCCGCGCGCCTGGCGGCGTCGACGCGGTCGTACAGCATGCTCCCGCCGTCGTCGAGGACCCGTACATCGGGGTGGACCTTCGCGGCGAAGTACCCGAACCCACGGGCCTGCGAGGAAGCGGCCCGCAGACCGAGCACCGGCAGCGGCCTGGACGCGGCGAGCAGCCGCCCCGCCCGCTCCACCGGGGCCGGGTCGGCGAGCAGCTCGGACAGCTGCCGCAGATTCTCGATCTCGGCCAGCACCGCCTGCTGGTACTCGTTGAGGGTCTCCTCGGTGTCCTCCTCGGCCGCTTCCCCGTTCGGGGCGACCTCCCTGAGGTGTCTGCGCAGGGCGGGGTACCCGTCGAAGCCGAGCGCGACGGCGAAGCGGGTGACGGAGGGCTGGCTGACCCCGGCCAGCTCGGCCAGCTCCACGCTGGACAGGAAGGGCGCGTCGGCGGCCCTGCGCACCATGGAGTGCGCGATGCGCCGCTGGGTGGGAGTGAGCCGCTGCCCCTCGAAGAGCCGCTGCAACCGGGCGGCCGGGCTGCTCCCGCTCATGGTGTCCCCTCCAGATCTCCACCGCACCGCTCCGGCGCCGGGGAATCCATTCAGCCAGCAAGCGGTCTGAATGTCCATATACAGTCGCGGGTCCGGACCCGCCCACGCATCCCCGTCCGTCCGGCCGCTCGCATTGCGGGACCGGCCCGCCCTGCGGAACCTGGGGTCATGATCCCAGCCAACACCAGAGGGCCCGGCGGCACCGTCGTCCGCTACGGGGACTCCGACGCCGCCCGTGTGCTGAGCGTCTACGCCGATCTGCGCTGCCCGTTCTGCAAACGCATGGAACTGGGCCTGGGGGCCGTGATGGAGCGGGCCGCGGACGAGGGGAGCTTCGCGATCGACCACCATTTCGGCACCTTCATCGACGCCTCGGCCGGGGGCAGCGGTTCCCTGGAAGCGCTGGCCGTGCTGGGAGCCGCGGCGGACGAGGGCCAGAAGCCCTTCCTGCACCTCCTGCGGGCGCTGTACGCCGATCAGCCCAGCGAGGAGGTGGACGCCTTCTCGGACCGCGCCAACCTGCTGAGGCTGGCCGACGAGGTCGAGGCGCTGCACACCGACGCCTTCCGGCAGAAGGTCTCGGAGCGCACCTATCTGCCGTGGGCGGCGCAGGTGTCGGCCGCCTTCGAGGAGAGCGGCGTCCGTTCCACCCCGACGGTCCTGCTGGACGGTGCGCCGGTCACCGTCATCAACCCCATGGGGTACGCGGTCACGCCCGAGGCCTTCCTCGCCGAGGTCGGCTCCCGGTGAGCGACCGCACCCGCCCCGCCGCTCCCATGACCGGTCCGGCGGGGCGTCAGAACACCACCCGTGCCGCGGTCAGTGCGTCCCGTGCGGCGGGTTCGCCCTCGATCTCCAGGCTGCCGCGAACCGGCCTCCCGGAGAGGTGGCGGGCGAAGTCCAGCGCGCCGGCGTGAAGGGTGGCGGCCGGGTCCCCTATGCCCAGCAGGTGCCGGCCTCCCAGCGGGCCGTGCAGGTCGATCTCCACGGCGGGGCCCGTCCAGGTCAGCGCCAGGTCGAGGACCACCTGTTCGACGATCTCCCGGTCGTGCCCGTCGAGTACCGGGGCGGTGCCGGTGGCGTCGGCCAGGTCGACCCGGTGCATCCAGGTGTCACGCGCGACGAGGACATTGCCGAGGTAGTCCAGGGAGTCGTCGGGCAGGGCCTTCGCCTCCGGATAGAGGATGCTCGGCCGGATCCTGCGCCGGGCGGCGCCCGGCACCCGGCGCAGCGCGATGAGGGCCTGGGGCGCGTAATGGGCGAGAGCGCCGATCAGCTCGCGGCCCGGTACGGCGCGCCGGTCCTCGATCTGCATCTCGTTGTGTCCGTCCAGCCTGCCGAGGTGCGGATGGGAGCGCGCCGCCCGCCGGATGCGGCGTACGGCGACCCAGGGCCGCGGCAGTTCCTCGTACTGGCCGACGGTGTGCGCCAGCATGTTGCGTACCGTCCAGCCCGTGCAGGGCGTGGGGCGCTGCCAGTCCGCGTCCGGGAGCTCTCGGAAGGTGGAGAGCGTGGCCCTCAGCTCCGCCTCGTTGACCAGCCGGGCCCGTACGCCGGAGGTACGGGGTATGGCACGGGCGGACGGTGTGATGGTGGCCATGAGCGCGCCTCCCTCTCCCGGCATCCACGCTACGCCGACGGGCGGCCACCCGCTCCCGGCCGTCCGGCCACGGAACCGGGGGGTTAGCACCACTGTCCCCGGCCGCCGGGATTCGTACGGTGGTCGCATGGACGCCCGTGACCCGGAGCTCAGGCGAGAGCTCGACGCCACCCTGCAGGCCCGCCGTGAGCTGGGGCCCGACTACGACTCCGCCCTGATCGACTCGTTCCTGGAGCGTGTCGAGGAACGGCTGGCCGTCCCGCACGAGCAGCGGACGCGGCGGGCCGCGGCCGAGCGGCGGACGGCGGAGGCGCGGGGCGAGACGCGGCCGTCGGGTCCGGGCTTCGGGGAGCGGTTCGGTTTCGGCGCCGTCTCCCTGGTCCTGGCGATCCCGCTGTCCGCGATCGGCGTCGCGAACGCGGGGATCGAGGGACTGGTCGTGGCCTGGCTGGGCATCGTCGGCGTGAACGCCGTGCACGCCGCGCGCGGATGGCCGCGGGGCCGTGAGAAGCGGCGCCGCACCGCCTCCGACTGGGAGGTCTGAGGGCGCTCCAGCGGCAACGGTGCGGGGCGCACGAGTAGTCGCGGGGACCGCCGCACCCCCGTTGCCGGGGGGCGGGACGACGGCGGTCCCCGCGAGGGACGCGGTCCCGGGTCAGGGCCGGGTGTCGCGTCCGGGCGACGGTGGAGGTCCGGGAGCCGCTCCGTAGTCCGTGTCGCCGTCTCGGGTGCCGGCGGGTTTCCCTGCCGACACCCATCACTCTGCCGGAGCCGTGTTAAGCCGGTGCTGCGGCGACGTGTCGCGCTCGTACCTTTTTCGCGACGCGCGGAAGCGCGCGGGCCGGACCGGTTCCTGAAGGACCGGCCGGACGGCATGGGCGACTCGCCCGGCTCGGCCTCCGGCCCCACCCGGCCGAGTCGTCCAAGCCGTCCGCGCCATCAGTCCCAGTCCCGCAGCTGCTGGAGCAGCCCGGCGTCACCCTCCGTCCGCACCGCGTCGGCCGGGAGGCGCATGTACATCAGCAGGGCGATCTCGCTCGCCGTGCCGTGGACGGCGGCGGTGGGCTTGCCGTCGGCGGCCTCCGCCGGGGTGAGGCGGGTGAAGCGGGAGCCGGCGGCGTCCAGCGTCTGGCGCCAGGAACGGCCCTCGGCCGTGTGGTAGTCCATGGTGGAGGGCTCCCCCGGCCACGGAGTCGTGACGGTGCAGACGGTGGCGAGGAACTCCTCGGCGGCGTCGAGCGCCTCGGTCGTCGGCAACTCCTGCGCGGCTCCGGAGGCCAGCTGGGCGTCGTAGGCGTGAATCATCGACTCCGGGAGGCGGCGGCGGGCCGCGGCGGCCACCGTGTGCGGCGAGGCCGACGGCTCCCACCAGGCCCAGCACGCCCGGTCCGGGCCGGCCTCGCGCAGGGCGGCCAGCAGCTGCTCCGTCGAGCGGGCCAGCCAGGCCACCAGGGCCTCGCGCTCCCTGGGCGCCGCCAGCCCGTCCTTGCCCGGCCGCTCGTCGCCCGGCGCGGTGTTCCGCACGATGTGTGCCCAGAAGCGGTCCCCCTCGCTGAGGTGGTTCGCGAGGTCGTACAGCTTCCACCCCGGGCAGGACGGGACGTCGGCGTCGAGGCTCGGGGCGGCGGTGACCGCCGCGCGGAACGCGGCGGACCGCTCGTCGATCATCCGCAGCAGGGTGGGGAAGTCGAGATTCTCAGTCACGCGGGATCTTGTATCACCGGGCCGGATGCTCACGCACCCGATTAAGCCGCGGCCCTGGTGCCCTGCCCCGAGTCCTTGATCCGACGGCACCGGCTCGGCCGGCCCGGCACGGGACGTCCCACGCGTCGGTCGACGGCGGATCAAGGACTCGGAAGCGGCTACAGCTTCGGGGCGGCGTCCTTCGCCAGGAAGGCCAGCAGGTCCTGCCTGCTCACGACGCCCTTCGGCTTGCCCTCGACCAGGACGATCGCCGCGTCGGCGCCCTCCGGACCGCTGAGCACCGCCATCAGGTCCTCGACCGGCTCCCCCGAGCCGACCTGCGGCAGCGGGGCCGACATGTGCTTCTCCAGGGAGTCCGAGAGTGTCGCCCGCTGGGTGAACAGGGCGTCCAGGAGCTGCCGCTCCACCACGGAACCGATGACCTCGGCGGCCATGACGTCCGGGTGGCCCGCGCCCGGCTTCACGATCGGCATCTGCGAGACGCCGTACTCCCGGAGGACGTCGATGGCCTCACCGACCGTCTCCTCGGGGTGCATGTGGACGAGTGAGGGCAGCGGGCCGTCCTTGAAGTCGAGCACCGCGCCGACCCGGGCCGACGGGCCGCTGTCCTCCAGGAAGCCGTAGTCGGCCATCCACTCGTCGTTGAAGATCTTGCTCATGTATCCGCGGCCGCTGTCGGGCAGCAGGACGACCACCACGTCGTCGGGGCCGAGGCGGGAGGCGACCTCCAGGGCCGCGACGACCGCCATGCCGCAGGAGCCGCCGACGAGCAGGCCCTCCTCCTTGGCGAGACGTCGGGTCATCTGGAAGGAGTCCTTGTCGGAGACCGCGACGATCTCGTCCGTGACCGTGCGGTCGTAGGCGCTCGGCCAGAAGTCCTCGCCGACCCCCTCCACGAGGTAGGGACGCCCCGAGCCCCCGGAGTAGACGGAGCCCTCCGGGTCGGCGCCGACGACCCGCACCCGGTTCTCGCTGATCTCCTTGAGATAGCGGCCGGTTCCGGTGATCGTGCCGCCCGTGCCGACGCCCGCGACGAAGTGGGTGATCCGCCCCTCCGTCTGCTCCCAGAGCTCGGGGCCCGTGGTCTCGTAGTGGGAGCGCGGGTTGTTGGGGTTGGAGTACTGGTCCGGCTTCCAGGCCCCCGGGGTCTCACGGACCAGGCGGTCGGAGACGTTGTAGTACGAGTCCGGGTGCTCCGGGTCGACGGCCGTGGGGCAGACGACGACCTCCGCGCCGTACGCCCGCAGGACGTTGATCTTGTCCGTGGACACCTTGTCCGGGCACACGAAGACGCACTTGTAGCCCTTCTGCTGGGCGACGATCGCGAGACCCACACCGGTGTTGCCGCTGGTGGGCTCGACGATCGTGCCGCCGGGCTTCAGCTCGCCGCTCTGTTCGGCCGCCTCGATCATGCGCAGCGCGATGCGGTCCTTCACCGAACCGCCGGGGTTGAAGTACTCGACCTTGGCCAGGACCGTCGCCTGGATGCCTGCCGACACATTGCGCAGCCTGACCAGCGGGGTGTTGCCGACAAGACCGATCATCGAATCGTGGAATCGCACCGTGTACTCCGGGATCTCCGTAATGGTCCGCCAAGAGTATGCGTACGGGCAGGAGATCGGACGAAGCGATTGAGCTACTCCCTCCACGGGGCAGGTAGTGCTGTGAACGGCTGTACGGCACGGAGGAGGTGGACCGGACTGTGTCGAGGGCGAGGGTGGCACGGCGGATCGCAGCGGGTGCGGCCTATGGCGGCGGCAGCGTCGGACTGATCGGCGCCGCGACGGTGGGCCTGGTACTGGCCGAGGTGCAGCTGGCGAAGCGGCTGGTGGGCGGGGGCAAGGCCCCCGTCCCGCCGAGCGCGGACGGACGGTACGGGGTGGCCTTCGCCGGCCCCGCGGACCCGTTGCGCTTCGTCCTGCTGGGCGACTCGACGGCCGCCGGCCAGGGAGTGCGCAGGGCCGGACAGACGCCCGGGGCGCTGCTGGCGTCCGGGCTGGCGGCGGTGGCGGAACGCCCGGTGGATTTCAGGAACGTGGCATTGCCGGGGGCCCGGTCGGACGACCTGGAACGCCAGGTGTCCCTGGTGCTGGCGGACCCGTCCGGTACGCCGGACCTCTGCGCGATCATGATCGGCGCCAACGACGTGACGCACCGGATGCCGGCGACCCAGTCGGTGCGCTGCCTGAGCACGGCCGTACGCAGACTCCGTACGGCGGGGGCCGAGGTCGTCGTGGGCACCTGTCCGGACCTGGGCACGATCGAGCCCGTCTACCAGCCCCTGCGGTGGCTGGCCCGACGGGTGAGCCGGCAGCTGGCCGCCGCGCAGACGATCGGCGCGGTGGAGCAGGGCGGGCGGACGGTCTCGCTGGGCGACCTGCTCGGACCGGAGTTCGAGGCGAACCCCCGGGAGCTCTTCGGCCCCGACAACTACCACCCCTCGGCGGAGGGTTACGCGACCGCCGCGATGGCGATGCTGCCGACCCTGTGCGCCTCCCTGGGCCTGTGGCCGGAGTCCGACCATCTGGACGGCTCCCGCCGCGAGGGCATGCTGCCGGTCGCCAAGGCCGCGTCCCGCGCAGCGCGGGAGGCGGGTACAGAGGTGACGGGCGCGCGCGCCCCCTGGGCCCTGCTCAAGCACCGCAGGCGCAGGCGTCTTCCCGCCCACACGGAGCCGGTGCCGCACGACGACACGGGGACGGATTCCGGCCAGGGGCGGGTGCAGGGGCACGGCTCGGGCGCGACCTGGCGGCGCGCCTGAGGGCGGTCCACCAGCACGGAGCGGGGACCGTTCTCCGGAAGGAGGGGAACAAGGCGGGCGACTGAGCGGTTGCTTAGAAAAGAGGTCCGCATCACATCACCTGTTGGGTGACCTCAGCTATACGTCCGGGTAACTTCCAAGGCAGCCCAGCCTTTCCTGCCTTCCAGCCCTCATGGAGCCGCGTGATGCCCGAAGCCGTGATCGTCTCTGCTGCCCGTTCGCCGATCGGCCGGGCCTTCAAGGGGTCCCTCAAGGACCTGCGCGCGGACGACCTGACCGCGACCATCATCCAGACCGCGCTGGCCAAGGTCCCCGAGCTCGACCCGCGGGACATCGACGACCTGATGCTCGGCTGCGGCCTTCCCGGCGGCGAGCAGGGCAACAACCTGGGCCGCATCATCGCCGTACAGATGGGGATGGACCACCTTCCCGGCTGCACGGTCACCCGCTACTGCTCGTCCTCGCTGCAGACCAGCCGCATGGCACTGCACGCCATCAAGGCCGGCGAGGGCGACGTGTTCATCTCGGCCGGCGTCGAGACGGTGTCCCGCTTCGTGAAGGGCAACTCCGACAGCCTGCCCGACACCCACAACCCGCTCTTCGCCGAGGCGGAGGCCCGTACGGCCGCGCGCGCCGAGCAGGAGGGCACGAGCTGGACCGACCCGCGCGAGGAGGGCCTCGTCCCGGACGCGTACATCGCGATGGGGCAGACCGCCGAGAACCTGGCCCGGATCAAGGGCGTCACCCGCCAGGACATGGACGAGTTCGGCGTCCGCTCGCAGAACCTCGCCGAGGAAGCCATCAAGAACGGCTTCTGGGAGCGCGAGATCACCCCCGTGACCACGCCGGACGGCACGGTCGTCTCGAAGGACGACGGCCCCCGCGCGGGCGTCACCCTGGAGGGCGTACAGGGCCTGAAGCCCGTGTTCCGCCCCGACGGACTCGTCACCGCCGCCAACTGCTGCCCGCTCAACGACGGCGCCGCCGCCCTCGTGATCATGTCGGACACCAAGGCGCGCGAGCTGGGCCTGACCCCGCTGGCCCGCATCGTGTCGACCGGCGTCTCGGGCCTCTCCCCCGAGATCATGGGATACGGCCCGGTCGAGGCCAGCAAGCAGGCGCTCAAGCGCGCCGGCCTGACCATCGACGACATCGACCTGGCCGAGATCAACGAGGCCTTCGCCGCCCAGGTCATCCCCTCCTACCGGGACCTCGGCCTGCCGCTGGACAAGGTCAACGTGAACGGCGGCGCCATCGCCGTCGGCCACCCCTTCGGCATGACCGGCGCCCGCATCACCGGCACGCTGATCAACAGCCTGCAGTTCCACGACAAGCAGTTCGGCCTGGAGACCATGTGCGTCGGCGGCGGCCAGGGCATGGCCATGGTCATCGAGCGGCTGAGCTGAGCCGTAGCGGAGGGTAGAGCCGTCCGACGCAGGAGGGCGGGTCTGCCCGCAGCGGAGGCGAAGCTCAGCGCGACCACGAGCGGTGTGCGGCTGAGCTGAGCCGCAGCGGAGGGTTGGGGTCGCCCGACGCAGGAGGGCGGCACCAGCCCGCAGCGGAGGCGAAGCTCAGCGCGACCACGAGCGGTGTGCGGCTGAGCTGAGCCGTAGCGGAGGGTTGGGGTCGCCCGACGCAGGAGGGCGGGTCCGCCCGCAGCGGAGGCGAAGCTCAGCGCGACCACGAGCGGTGTGCGGCTGAGCTGAGCCGCTGCTCAGTCGGCTTCCGAACCGGCCTGAGCTCTGATCGTGACCGAATCTCCCCCAGGATGTGATCTGCGTCCCGGGGGAGATTCGTTTTTGCAGGTCACACCGGAAACAGGACCGAACACCGGGCACAAAGACCTGTCCATTTCGTGACGTAATGCACTGACAGCAGGCATCAGTACAGGACAAGCTGATGTAGGAAGTCGGGGGTGTCGATTGAAACCGGGAGTATGTCAGTGAGCGCCATGCCGTTTGCCCTGTTGCTGACCACCGCCGCTGCCACGGCCGTCGGCGCCGCCGCTCTGCACGCTGCTCACGGGCTGCGCAAGCAGGTCACCGCCCTGCGCACGGAGCTGGCCGAGGGGCGTCGACTGAACGCGTTGGTCCCCCCGCAGCAGAACCGGAGCGCCGTCACACCCGCCGAGGAGATACGCGCGGCCGTCGCCGAGGCGCTGGCCGAGGAGCGGGAGCGCGAGCTCGCCGAGGCGCGGGCCTTCTGGGCGGCACAGGAAGCACGCGACGCCGCCGATGCTCCGTCCCTGCTGGGCGGCCTCGGCGAGGACGTCCCGTTCTTCATGCCCAGGCAGAGCGACTTCGCCGGTCTCGAGGCGATGGACCTGGAAGCCGGTGACGCCCTGGACGAGCTCGTGGAGCTGGCCGGGCTCGGCGACCGGCCGGAGGCCGAGGTCGCGGAGTTCGCCGAGTACGCGGAGGACTCCCCCGAGCTGGCGGCGGCCCGTCGCCGCCACCCCTCGCACCCGGACTTCGTCCCCGTGCAGACGCCCGTCGTCACCGACCACGAGCGCACCGTGAACCGGCTGGAGCGGCTCGCCGACACGGCCACGGAGCTGACCGACGTCCGCCCCGGGCCGCTCGGCACGCTCGACGTGTACGTCTTCGCCGACGGCACCACTCTCTGCATGACCCCCGGCCACCGGGAGACGGCGGAGCGGCTCGCCGACTCCCTGCGCTCCGGAGAGCAGCCGGTGCTGCTGGGCGGCTCAGGGGTCTCCGGCGCCTACGCGCTGACCTTCGCCTGCGGCAAGGAGAACGTCTACATCCTGGCCGACCGCGTCATCGCCTCGTTCTGACCCGCGGCACCAAGGCCCCGCGGCCTTAACGCCCCGCGGGCTCGAAGGCCCGCGCAGCCGCCTCCTCGACATACCGCACGGCCTCGTCCAGCTCCCGGGACGAGGCCGTTTCCAGTGCCACCGCCAGATCCCGGCCCGCGACCGCGACCTGGTCGCCCACGGCGAACATTCCGGCGTCGGGCATCACCCTCGGCGGCAGGTCCGGCGCCTCGGCCCGCTGGGCCATGGCGGACAGTTCCCTGGCAGCGGCGAGCGCCTCGGCGGCCACACCCTGCTGGAGCCGGCTCTGCGGGGTGCTCCGCAGCCGGTCGGCGAATCGGTCCACGGCGGTGATCAAGCCAGTCGTATCGAGCACGCCGCGACCCTACGCGCCCCCGCACGACGGTTGCCAAACGAGCCGGCGCTCCGGCACCGTGTCGGGAAGGACCAGAAACGCGCACTGCGTCGGAGGCGCCGATGACTCAAGTCTTCTCCGAAGAAACCCATCGCAACCTGCTCTCCCGGATCCCTCATTGCACCGGTCGCGAGATCGCCGACTGGCTCCGCACCGTCGACGAAGGCCCCTCACTCGTCCGCTTCGAGGAGAAGGTGAGCTGGCTGCGGGGCGAGCACGACCTCACCTACGGCCATGCCAAGGCGATCATCCACGAGCACGACCTGAGGCGGGCCGCGAGAAAGCTCGGCTGAGCTCCACGCCCTCCCCGAACGACGGAACGGCCCGCAGGCGGTGCCTGCGGGCCGTTCCGTCGTAGGGCTACGAGGTCAGTCGTCGCCGTTGAGGATGGAGAGCAGACGCAGCATCTCCAGGTAGATCCACACCAGGGTCAGCGTGAGGCCGAAGGCCGCCAGCCAGGACTCCTCGCGCGGCGCACCGTAGGCGATGCCGTCCTCGACCTGCTTGAAGTCCAGGGCCAGGAAGCACGCACCGAGGATGATGCCGATGACGCCGAAGAGGATGCCGAGGCCACCGCTGCGGAAGCCGAGGCCGTCACCGCCCCCGAAGACGCTGAACAGCAGGTTGACCATCATCAGGAGCACGAAGCCCATGGCCGCGGCCATCACGAAGCCGTAGAAGCGGCGGGTGACGCGGATCCAGCGCATCTTGTACGCGATGAGGACACCGGCGAAGACACACATGGTGCCCATGACCGCCTGCATCACCGTGCCGGGGCTGATGTAGGTGCTGACCGCGCTGGAGATCACTCCGAGGAAGACACCCTCGAAGGCCGCGTAGGCCAGGATCAGCGCGGGCGAGGCCTTGCGCTTGAAGGACTGGATGATCGCGAAGACGAACGCCACCAGGGCGGCGCCGATGGCGATGCCGTAGGACTTGCCGAGATTGGCCTCGTCGACCGGCAGCAGGGCCCAGGAGAGCGCGGCGGTGAGCACCACGGTGCCCAGCGTCATCGCCGTACGCGTGACGACGTCGTCGATCGTCATCGCGCCGGAGCGCGCGGGCGCCTGCGGAGCGCCGTACTGGGTGTCCTGCTGGGCGTAGGGGTTCGTGGCGTACGGGTTGGCGGCGGTGCCCTGCGCGTACGGGTTGGCACCCGCTGCGGGGGCCCCGGCCTGCGGCGCCGCGTTGAAGCCCGCGTAGCCGTTGTCGCGGCTGAACCCCCGTCGCGAGAAGACCGGGTTGCTGCTCCTCATTTCACTCCTCCATGGCCACCGTGCGTGGCCTTGCGTCAAGAGTAATGGGTAGGCAAAAGAATCACCCTAGTGCCAGAGGAGGATCTTTGAGGGATCTCGCCCGGGCAGCTTCCTCCTGCCCCCGCGCGACCAGCCGGAATCAGGAAATCCGGCACACGGACCTGCCCCGGACGGGGCGCGGCCGATCAGGTCGCCCTCCGGTGCGGTCCGGGCGCGGACGGGGCGGGCGCGGAATCAGCGGCTCCCGCGCGGTACGCGGCACGGGCGGACGGTGTGTGCCGCACCGCGAGCCACCGGGCGCCCGCCGAGGCCCGTGATGCCCGCGAAGGGCCCCGGCCTCGTTCGGCCGGGGCCCTTCGCCGCCTTACGCATCGCGATGTACGCCGTGAGGCGAGGGATGGGAATCCGCGCGGTGCACCCGGCACCTGGACGAGGGATCCGCGAGATCGGCCGCCCCTCCGGCTCGGCCCCGACGCCCCGGTGGTGAGTGCCCGGAGCCGGACTCGAACCGGCACGCCCCCGAGGAGGCAGCGAGGTTTAAGCTCGCCGTGTCTGCATTCCACCACCCGGGCGTGGGCGCGCGGCTCCGCGTCTGGCACAAGACCCTATCGGGGGGCATCCCTCGAACAGCGGAACATTCGCTCGATGTTGTCTTATTTTATTGATCTCGTGATGGTCCGTCAGACATTCGCCGCCGCATCAGCACACGCCCGTACCGGGCGGCGGGCACGAACCCGGCAAACGGGAATGACGGAAACTCGCCGCACCCGTACGGCCCCGTACGCCACGGGGTGCGCCACCGTCCGCCAGGGGCCGCGCCACCTCACCCGCCTGCAAGGTCGTTGACGCACCGGAGAACCGGCCGCCGGCCGAGTGCATCCGGGTCCGCCAGGACCGCTCCGGTGACGTGGAAGACCGCGCTCTCGCCGGGCAGCAGGGTCACCAGCATGTCGTCCACCTCGGCCGCGGGATCGAGGCGGTCGGGGAAGAGCGCGAGGTCACGGAGCAAGGTCCCCGCCGTCACCGTGACCCGGTACCCGATGCCGGATGCGTCACCCTGCGCGACGGTCACCTCGTACCGCGAGGGCTCCAGCGCGACCTCGGTGTCCTCCGCGTAGAACTCGATCCGCCGCAGATCGCCCAGCTCCGCCACCAGCACCTCGCGGGCGGGGTCGTCCGGCACGGCGACCGACGGGGGCAGCGGCACCCGGGTGACGTCGCGGGGGCCGGTGCCGACCACCACGCTCCCCTCTGCCAGGACTTCGCCCTCCAGGGTCCGCCTGGTCAGCCGGAGCGTGCCCTCCCAGAGGCCCGGGGAGTCGTTGACCAGGTGCAGTACCCCGTCGCGTACGGCCATCAGCCGGTCCGCGTACACCGAGCGCAGCGCGTACCAGAGGGGCTTGCGGCGGCCGTCGCCGTCCACGGCCGCCCAGGACACCACGGGCCAGCAGTCGTTCAGCTGCCACACGATCGCGCCCATGCAGTAGGGCGTGTGCGAGCGGAAGTGCCGGATGCCGAAGGCGACCGCGCGGGCCTGGTTCAGCTGGGTGAGCCAGTGCCAGTCGTCGAAGGACCCGGGCTGCGGGAGGTGGTCGCCGAGCCCCCGCAGCAGCTTCGCGTCGCCGTCCTCGGCCTTCTGGTGGTGGGCGAGCAGGGGGCTGCCCGTCTCCAGGGGGCCGCTCACCGCCCGGCGCAGGGTGGCGTGGGCGGGCGGGCCCTGGAAGCCGAACTCCGCGACGAAGCGGTGGGCGGTGTCGGCGTAGTGGCGGTAGTCGACCCGGTTCCACACGTCCCAGAGGTGCACCGTGCCACGCTCGGGGTCCTGCGGGGGAAGCTCCGGGGAGCCGGAGTAGGGGGAGCCCGGCCAGTAGGGGCGGGAGGGGTCGATCTCCGCGCAGAGGGCGGGCAGCAGCTCGTGGTAGTAGCCGGCGCCCCAGGAACGGCCGTCCAGTTTCTCCTGCCAGCCCCAGTCCGCGTGGCCCTCGAGGTTCTCGTTGTTGCCGCACCACAGGACCAGCGAGGGGTGCGGGGAGAGCCGGACGAGGTTCTCGCGGACCTCGGCCGCCACCTCGTCGTACAGCGGCTGCTCCTCCGGGTAGGCGGCGCAGGCGAACGGGAAGTCCTGCCAGACCAGCAGCCCCTTCTCGTCGCAGAGTTCGTAGAAGTCGTCGCTCTCGTAGAGCCCGCCGCCCCAGACCCGGATCAGGTTGACGTTCGCGGCGACTGCCTGGTCGAGGCGGTCGGAGATCCGCTGCCGCGTCAGGCGGGAGGGGAAGCAGTCGTCGGGGATCCAGTTCACCCCGCGCACGAAGACCGGCTCGTCGTTGACGACGACCCGGAACGCCTCGCGCTCCAGGCCGACGCCGCGGAAGCCCGTCCTGCCGGTCCACGCCTCCTCGCCGAGCCGGACGGTGACGTCGTACAGCGGCTGTTCCCCGTGGCTGTGCGGCCACCAGCGCGCGGCACCCGGCACGGCGAGGGTGGTCTCGGCGTGGTCCTCCCCCTCCGGGACGGTGAGGAGGGCCCGCGCCCCGGCCACCTCCACGGACGCCTCCAGCGGGCCGCCCCCGCCGCCCTCCACCGAGAGGCTGAGCGAGAGCCGTGGCACCCCGTCGGAGTCGAGGTCCCCGAGCACCTTCACCCCGGCGATGCGCGGTCCGGTCCAGGACTCCAGTGCGACCGGCCGCCAGATGCCGGAGGTGACCAGGGTCGGCCCCCAGTCCCAGCCGAAGTTGCAGGCCATCTTGCGGATGAAGGCGTACGGCTCGGTGTAGGCGCCGGGCCGGTCGCCGAGCTTGTCGCGCAGCGCCTCGGCATAGGTGTACGGCGCGGTGAAGCGGACGGCGAGGGTGTTGGACCCCTCGCGCAGCAGGTGCCGGACGGGGAAGCGGTAGCCGCGGTGCTGGTTGGCGGTGGAGCCCGCCTCGGTGCCGTTCAGCAGGACGGTGGCGACGGTGTCGAGGCCGTCGAAGCACAGGTCGGTGAACTCGTGTCCGTCAGGCGCCCACTCGAAGGTGGTGCGGTACGTCCAGTCCGTGCGGCCGATCCAGCCGAGGCGCTCCTCGTTGTCGTCCAGGTACGGGTCGTCGATCAGCCCGGCGGCCAGCAGGTCGGTGTGGACGCAGCCGGGGACGGCCGCCGGGAGGCCGGCCCGCGGGAGTCCTACTGGTACGGGCCCTTCGGCGGTGAGCGTCCAGCCGTCGTGCAGGGGCAGGTGGCGAGAGGTCACGCGGGGGTCCTTCCGCAGTCGGGGAGTCCGGCACAGGCGACGAAGTGGTCCGGCTCGGTCTCGTGGAGGCCGGTCCCGGGGGCGCCGTCACGGTGGTAGGCGCACTCGTCCACCGGCTCGGCGGCCGTCCAGGGCTGGTTCAGCCGGGGGACCGCGGCCAGCAGGGTGCGGGTGTAGGGGTGGAGGGGGTTGCCGAAGACCTTCTGGGTGTCGCCCCGTTCGACCACACGGCCGTCGCGCAGGACGACCGTCCTCTCCGCGAGGTAGGTGCCGAGGGAGAGGTCGTGGGTGATGTAGAGGACCCCGAGCCCGCGTTCCTTGAGTCCGGCGAGGAGGTTGAGCACATCGATGCGGGTGGACGCGTCGAGCATGCTGGTGATCTCGTCGGCGACCAGGAAGCGTAGGTCGAGGAGGAGCGCGCGGGCGATGAGCAGCCGCTGGAGCTGGCCGCCGCTGAGCTGGTGCGGGTAGCGGCCGAGCACCTGTCCGGGGTCCAGGCGTACGTCCCGTACCGCCTTCTCCACACGGTCGTCCCACTCCTTGTCGGGGACGCCGGGGTGGTAGGCGCGGCGTACGAGGGCGAAGACCCGGTCGGCCTTGAAGACGGGGTTGTAGCAGCTGAACGGGTCCTGGAACACGCCCTGCACCCGGCGGTAGAAGTCCTTGCCCGGCCGCACCTGTTCGCCGTCGAGGGTGAGGCTGCCGGAGGTGACGCCGGTGAGGCCGAGGACCATCCGGCCGATGGTGGACTTGCCGCTCCCGGACTCGCCTATGAGCGAGACCAGTTCGCCGGGTGCGGCGTCGAAGGACACCCGGTCCACGGCGGTGACGGATCCGCCGCCGAAGGCGCCGGCCCGGAAGGTCTTGGTGACACGGTCGAGCGTCAGCATCAGGCCGCCTTCCAGCATGCGACGGTGTGGCGGGGGGTGATCTCGACGACCGGGGGCTCCTCTTCGCACCGGCTGTCGGCGATCGGACAGCGTGCGCGGAAGCGGCAGCCGGCCGGGGGGTCGAGCAGGGAGGGCGGGGAGCCCTCGATGCCGCTGAGCGGCTTGTCCTTCCAGCGGGCGCCGACCTGGGGCAGCGAGCCGATCAGCATCTTCGTGTACGGGTGGCGGGGCCCGGTGGTCAGCGCCTTCGTGGGGGCCTTCTCGGCGAGCCTGCCCGCGTACATCACCATGATCGAGTCGGCGATGTGCGAGGTCAGGCCGAGGTCGTGGGTCACGAAGATCATGCTGTTGACGAGCCCCTTGTCGCGCAGCCCGGTGAGGGCGCCCACGACGGCCTGCTGGTTGGAGACGTCCAGCGCCGAGGTGACCTCGTCGGCGACGAGTACGGAGGGGTCGAGCAGGGTGGAGATCACCATCACGGCGCGCTGCTTCATCCCGCCGGACAGCTCGATGGGGTAGCGGTCCAGGACCCCCGGCTCCAGGCCCACCAGGGCGAGCCGACGGTGGAGTTCACCGGTGTCGACGGTGACCCCGCGTGAGGCGAGGAGCTCGCGGATCATCCGGCCGATGCGCCGGGTCGGGTTGAGGGCGCTCATCGAGTACTGCGGGACGAGCGAGATCCTGTGGAAGCGGTAGGCGTTCATCGCCCGGTCGTCGGAGAGCGGGAGTTCGTCGCCGTCCAGCGTCACCGAACCGCCCACGTGCCTCATCCGGCCGTCCAGCCGGATGAGCGACTTGCCCAGGGTGGTCTTGCCGCAGCCGGACTCGCCGGCCAGGCCGAGGATCTCGCCGTCCGCCAGGCCGAAGCCGACGCCGTCCAGCGCACGGACCTCGCCGCGCAGTGTGCGGTAGTGGACCCGCAGGTCGTTGACGGTCAGCGTCATGGGGTCAGGACTCCCTCAGCTTGGGGTTGAAGACCTCGTCGAGGCCGACGTTGGCGACGTAGAGCGCGCCGACGATCGCGGTGATCCCGGCACCGGGCGGGAGGAACCACCACCACATGCCGAGTTGGAGCGCGCTCCACTGCTGGGCGCTCTGCAGCATCAGCCCCAGCGAGACGCCCTCGGTCGGGCCGAGCCCGATGAAGTCCAGCGAGGAGGCGATGAGGATCGACCCGCCGAAGAGCAGGATGAACGTCATGAAGAGGTAGGAGCTCATGTTGGGCGCGATCTCGCGGAAGACGATCCGCCAGGTACCGCTCCCGCTGAGCCGTGCGAGGTCGACGAACTCCCGGGTGCGCAGCGAGAACGTCTGCGCCCGGATGG
This sequence comes from Streptomyces sp. NPDC048590, assembly GCF_043199535.1. Lineage (NCBI taxonomy): Bacteria > Bacillati > Actinomycetota > Actinomycetes > Kitasatosporales > Streptomycetaceae > Streptomyces > Streptomyces sp. NPDC048590. The sequence continues at coordinate 81,482 of NZ_JBICWC010000010.1, forward strand.
CGCGGGCGGCCCAGGGCCAGGAGGTCAGTCCGATGAACAGCCCCTGCACGGCGACGCTCCGCACCCCCATGTAGGCGTTGATGATCAGCAGGACCGCGAGGGCGGGGATGACCAGGACGACGTTGGTGAGCATGTTCAGCACCTCGTCGACGACTCCGCCCCGGTACCCGGCGAGGAAGCCGACGAGCATGGCGATGACGGCGGCGATGGCGCCCCCGACAACCCCCACCAGGAAGGTGGCGCGCAGCCCGTGCACGAACTGCGCGTACACGTCCTGGCCGAAGGTGGTGGTGCCCATCCAGTAGGTGCCGTCGGGCGCGGAGGCCTGCGGGCCCACGTATTCGTTGGGGTTGCCGTTCTCCAGCAGCATCGGGCCGAAGACGCCCACGGCGAGCAGGACGGCGACCACGCTCACACCGATGATCAGCTTGGGGTTGCGCACCGCGTAGTGCAGCGACTCCTTGCCGGGCTTGGCGACGGGAATCTCGGCCGAGGGGGCTTCGGGAGCCGGGTCGGGCAGTGTGCTCATGACGTTCCTCCTGCCATGCCCGTACGGGTGCGGGGGTCGACGACGACGTACACGATGTCGATGAGGAAGTTGGCGACGAGTACGCCGATGACGATGAACAGGAACGCTCCCTGGAGCAGGAAGAAGTCCTGGTTCTGGATCGCCGCCAGGATGAGTGAGCCGAGCCCCGGGTAGGCGAAGACGATCTCCGTGACCAGGGCTCCGGCGACGAGTACGCCCAGCTGGAGGGCGAGACCCGTCACCTGGGGCAGCACGGCGTTGCGGAAGGCGTAGCGGCGGATCAGCCGCTGGGGTGCGCCGAGGGCCGAGAGGTAGGAGGAGTAGTCGGACTCCAGCTCGTAGATGATCATGTTGCGCATGCCGATGGCCCAGCCGCCCAGCGCGACGAGGAACAGCGAGAGGAACGGCAGCACCCAGTGGTGCAGCGCGTCCAGCGCGAAGCCGGCGTTCATACCGGGCTGGGTGTCGAGGCTGTAGCCCCCGGATATGGGGAACCAGCCGGCCTTGGCGCCGAGCGCCCAGGCGAGGATCACCGCGATCCACATGTAGGGCATCGCGGTCAGCAGGTATCCGGCCGGGAGCACGGTGTTGTCGAGGACCTTGCGGCGGGCGGACAGCGCGCCGATCCAGTTGCCGGCGAACCAGCTCAGCAGGATGGCGGGGATCATCAGGCCGAGGGTGTACGGCAGGGCGTCCAGCAGGACGTCGCCGACGGGCGTGGGGAAGACGAAGACGGAGATCCCGAAGTCGCCCTGGAGCAGCGCGCCCCAGAAGTGGAGGTACTGCTGCCACAGCGGCTCGTCGAAGCCGAAGAGGTTGTTGTAGTACGTGCGCATCGCCTCGGCGGCCTCCGGCTGGGAGACGCGGGCGCGGGCGACCATGGCGGAGACCGGGTCGCCCGGCATGAAGCGCGGGATCATCCAGTTGACGGTGACCGCGACGACGAACGTCAGCGCGTAGATGAGCAGTTTGCGGGCGAAGTAGCGGCGCAAGAGGGCTCCCCTGGTGGAGAGCCCCGCCGTGCGCGCGCGGTCAGGTGGGCGCGCACGGCGGGGCGGTCATGGAGTCGGTGACGTCACCTGGCGGGCTTCAGCTGGGTGAGCGTCTCGAAACCGCCCATCTCCAGCCAGTTGCGCCAGAGGGCGGGTGCGGACTTGGGGGCTCCGGCGGCGTCCGACGGCCAGTTCTTCCAGGTCCCGGTGGTGGACTGCGACCAGAGGCCGTTGTACCAGAGCGGGATGATCGGCATCTCGGTCAGCTGGATGTCCTGGATCTTCGAGATCGCCGCCTTCATGCCGGCCGTGTCGTCGGTCTTCACCCCGCCGAGCTCCTGGACCAGCTTCCAGGCATCCTCGTTCTCGTACCGCCCGAAGTTGACGGTGTTCTGCTGCTTCTGGACCGGCATCTGGAAGATGTAGTCGTAGTACGTCCAGGGGGTGTTGGACAGCTGGCGCTCGTTGTTGATGACGAGGTCGAAGTCGCCCTTGCCTCGCTGCTCGTTGAGCGCGTTCTGGTCGGGGAACTCGGTGCTGACCTTGATGCCCGCGTCCTTGGCCCCGGCGGCGATGACCTTCGCCGCCTCCATCCAGTCGGTCCAGCCGGAGGGCACCGCCAGCTTCAGGCTGAGGGCCGAGCCGTCCTTGTTCTCGACGAAGCCGTCGCCGTCCCTGTCCTGGTAACCGGCGTCGGCGAGCTCCTTCTTCGCCGCGGCGGCGTCGTGGGTGAAGCCCTTCTCGGCGATCAGCGCCTTGTCGTCGAACTGCTCCCACTGCGGAAGCAGTCCGGTCGGAGAGGCGGGCTTGACCAGGTCCCCGTAGACCCCCTTGACGATCTTCCCGGTGTCCACGGAGGCGGCGAGCGCCCTGCGGAAGGCCGCGTCGTCCATCGGCTTCTTCGTGGTGTTGGGCACCAGCCAGGCGGTGTTGGCCGAGAGCATGTAGGGGGCCTTGTCGTAGTACGACACGACCTTCTTGCTCTTCACGAGGGAGGAGGCCCCCGGCAGGAAGTTGTTGCTGAGGTCCAGCTGGCCCTGGCCCAGCTGGCCGATGACCACCTCGTTGCTCGGGTTGGAGACGTCGACGATGTAGCGCGGGGCCGGCGTCATGCCGAGCGCCTTCGTGCCCCACCAGTCGTCGCGCCGCTCCCACACCACACGGTCCTGGGACTTGCTCTTCAGCTTGTACGCCCCGGTGCCGACCGGCTTGTCGTTGACACCGTTGAGGATGTCCTCGTCGCTGCGCGAGCCCCACACGTGCTCGGGGACGACCGGCTGGCCGTAGAGGGTGTAGTCCCACTCCTGGTAGCGGGCCTCCTTGAAGGTGAAGCGCACGGTGGTGTCGTCCACGGCCTTCGCGTCGGAGAGCCAGCTCCACAGCGAGTGGAAGGAGGAGGCCTCGATCTTGCCGAGCCCGTAGGAGTACGCCACGTCCTTCGCGGTGAGCGGCTTGCCGTCGGCCCAGGTGATCCCCTGGCGCAGCTTCACCTCGTACGTCTTGTCGCCGGTCCAGCCGCCCGACTCGGCAAGCCAGGGCGTCAGCTTGCCCTCGTTCGGGTCGAAGTGGAACAGCGTCTCGTAGACGAGCCCCTTGGTGCCCGTCGCGTGGTCCCAGTTGCGCAGCGGGTTGTAGTTGGCCGGCGGGCCCCACTGGGTGCCGGTGGTGTAGAGCGTCTCGTTGCGCGGCAGCGAGCCGCCCTTGCCGACCGGACCGCCCGTGCCGCCCGCGCCCGTGCCGCCGCCCCCCGTGCAGGCGGTGGCGGCGAGCGTGAACACGGCGAGCGCGGTGGTGACACGCAGCCGGGTACGCGTACCCATAACCCCTCCTTCTCCCCCGCCGTCCCTGCGAGCGGAGTTACTGAACCGGGTAAGTGCGGCGAAGGTATGGGCCCCCCTGGGCGCTGTCAAGGGTGCGGGAGCGCTCCCAATCGAGTTTCTCCAAGGCACAGTTGAAGAGGTCTGGACCGCCCGGGGGAAGGCGGAGGTCAGGGTCCTGTGGTTAGGATGCGCGATGAAGAGGAACCGGTTAAGCGAGGTCGTATGCCCAAACAGCGCCCCACCATCGCCGACATCGCGCGCCGCGCGGGGGTGTCGAAGGTCGCGGTGTCGTACGCCCTGAACGACCGGCCGGGCGTCTCGTCCGCGACCCGCGCCTCGATCAAGGCCATCGCACAGGAGATCGGCTGGCGCCCCAACAGCGCGGCCCGCGCCCTGACCCGTGCCCGGGCCGACACGGTGGGACTCGCGCTGTCCCGGCCGGCCAGGATGCTCGGCACCGAGCCGTTCTTCATGGAGCTGATCAGCGGCATCGAGACCGAGCTGTCCGCCAGCGGCCGCGCCCTGCTCCTCCAGGTCGTCGCCGACCCCGCGGAGGAGCTGGAGGTGTACCGGCGCTGGTGGGGCGAGGGCCGGGTGGACGGGGTGTTCCTCGCCGATGTCCGCTCCCCCGACCCGCGTATCGAGGGCGTCGCCGAGCTCGGGCTGCCGGCGGTCGTCATCGGTCATCCCTCGGCCGCCGGATCGCTCACCCCCGTCTGGTCGGACGACTCGGCGGCGCTGCGCGACACCCTGACCTATCTGAGCGCCCTCGGCCATCGCTCGGTGGCCCGGGTCGCCGGGCTGCCCGATCTCGTCCACACCCGGCTCCGGGACCGCGCGCAGCGTGAGATCAGCGCGGAACTCGGCCTGGACGAGCCCGTGGTGGTGCACACCGACTACTCCGGCGACGAGGGCGCGCACGCCACCCGGCGGCTGATCACCTCTCCCGCCCGGCCCACGGCCGTCCTCTACGACAACGACATCATGGCCGTGGCGGGCCTCTCCGTGGCCCAGGAGATGGGGCTGGACGTACCGGGCGACCTCTCGCTCGTCGCCTGGGACGACTCCCAGCTCTCCCGCGTCGTCCGGCCCCCGCTGACGGCGCTGAGCAGGGACATCCCCGCGTACGGCTCCCACGCGGCCCGTACCCTGATCGCGAGGGTGACCGACGGGGCGGCCCCCGGGTTCGAGGACGCCGCGGCGCGTCTGGTGCCCCGCGGTTCCACAGCCCCGCCCCGCGCGAGGCAGCTCACCGGGACTCAGGGTCCGTCTCCTACCTCAGGACTACGGACGCGCCCCGCGGATGCGACTCAAGAGGGCCCCGGAAACGGTCACGGGGGGTGACGTCCGGGCGCCGCGCGGGGGTGACGATGGGGAGGTCCCCGAACGCACCGCCCGAACCAGGAGCACCCCTGTGACCACCACCACCGCCCACCGCACCACCGCGGTCGCCGCCCGTGCGACGGAGCTGTCGAAGGTCTACGGCCAGGGGGAGACCCAGGTGGTCGCGCTGGACCGGGTGTCCGTGGACTTCCCGCAGGGCGAGTTCACCGCGATCATGGGCCCGTCCGGCTCGGGCAAGTCGACCCTGATGCACTGCGTCGCCGGTCTCGACAGCTTCAGCAGCGGTTCCGTACGGATCGGGGAGACCGAGCTGGGGTCGCTGAAGGACAAGCAGCTGACCCAGCTCCGCCGGGACAAGATCGGCTTCATCTTCCAGGCGTTCAACCTGCTGCCGACACTGACCGCGCTGGAGAACATCACCCTGCCGATGGACATCGCCGGCCGGAAGCCCGACAGGGCCTGGCTCCAGAAGGTCATCGACATGGTCGGCCTCTCCGAGCGGCTCAAGCACCGTCCCACCGAGCTCTCCGGCGGCCAGCAGCAGCGTGTGGCCGTCGCCCGCGCCCTGGCCTCGCAGCCGGAGATCATCTTCGGTGACGAGCCGACCGGGAACCTCGACTCCCGCTCCGGCGCCGAGGTCCTCGGCTTCCTGCGCAACTCCGTGCGCGAACTCGGCCAGACCGTGGTGATGGTGACCCACGATCCGGTCGCCGCCTCCTACGCGGACCGGGTGGTCTTCCTCGCGGACGGCGCCGTCGTCGACCAGATGCCGAACCCGACCGCCGACGGTGTCCTCGACCGGATGAAGGCGTTCGACGCCAAGGGCCGCACCAGCTGAGCGGGCGGCCACACCGCCCCCGCCCCGCCCTCGTTCCTCCGCTTCCATCCCCAGGACACACAGACATGTTCCGTACCGCCCTGCGCAATGTGCTCGCGCACAAGGCCAGGCTGCTGATGACCGTGCTCGCCGTCACGCTCGGCGTCGCCTTCGTCTCCGGCACCCTGGTCTTCACCGACACCCTCGGCAACGCCTTCCGCAAGCAGTCCGCGAAGAGCTACGACGACGTCGCCGTCGCCGTCTCGACCAGCGCCGGCGACCAGGACGGCAAGGCCCCCGGCATCGACGACGCCACCCTGGACAGGATCCGCGCGCTGGAAGGCGTCGCCTCCGCCACCGGCCGGGTCTCCGGCTTCGCCGGTGTCGCCGACCCGGACGGCAAGCTGATCGGCAACGGCTGGTCCAACACCGGCGCCAACTACGCCCCCGGCAAGGGCGGTCAGGACGCCCGGTACGCCTTCACCGACGGCTCCGGTCCGGACCGCGGCGGCGAGATCTCCCTCGACCGTGACACCGCCTCCAAGGGCGGGTACCACGTCGGCGATCCGGTGCGGGTCGCCACCAACGGGCCGGTGAAGGAGTACAAGCTCTCCGGCGTCTTCACCACCGAGGACGGCGCGGTCAACGCCGGCGGCAGCCTCGTGCTGTTCGACACCCCGACCGCGCAGGGGCTCTACCTGAAGCCCGGCGTCTTCAAGGACGTCACCGTGACCGCCGCGCCCGGCGCCTCCGACGGGAAGCTGCTGGACGAGATCGAGCCGCTGCTCCCCGAGGGCGCGACCGCCCAGACCGGCCGGGCCCTGGCGGACGAACAGGCGGAGCAGATCGAGAACGAGCTCACCAACCTCAACACCATGCTGCTGGCCTTCGCGGGGATCGCGCTGTTCGTCGGCGTCTTCCTCATCGCCAACACCTTCACGATGCTGGTCGCCCAGCGGACCCGTGAACTGGCCCTGATGCGGGCCATCGGCGCGTCCCGCCGCCAGGTCAAGCGGTCGGTGCTGATCGAAGCGGGCGTCGTCGGCGCGCTGGCCTCCGTCATCGGCTTCGGCCTGGGTGTCGCGCTGGCCACCGGACTGCGCTCCGCGATGGGGGTGATCGGCGGCAAGATCCCCGCGGGTCCGCTCGTCGTCTCGCCGGTCGCGATCGGATCGGCCCTGGCCGTCGGTGTCCTGATCACCGTGGTCGCCGCATGGCTGCCCGCCCGCAGGGCCGCGAAGATCGCCCCGGTGGCCGCCATGAGCAGCGTGCACGCCACGGCGAGCACCAGGTCCCTGGTCGTCAGGAACTCGATCGGCGGCGTGATCGCCCTGATCGGAGCGGCGGGGATCGTCGGCGGTGCGGCCACCGGCGGCACGGACGGCCGCTACCTCGTCGCGGCCGGCGCGTTCTTCGCCCTGATCGGCGTGATCGTGCTGATCCCGCTGCTGTCCCGGCCGGCCGTCGCCCTCGTATGGCCCGCCCTGAGGAAGCTGTTCGGTGTCTCCGGGAAGCTGGCCTCGCAGAACGCCGTCCGCAATCCGCGGCGCACCGGAGCCACCGCCTCCGCGCTGGCCATCGGGCTGACCCTGGTCACCGGCATCTCGGTGCTGGGCGTGACCCTCGGCCAGGCCGTCGACAGGATGACCACGGACAACATCAAGGCCGACTACATGGTCTCGATGGCCGGCGGCGGGTCGCTCGACCCGTCCGCGCTCACCGCCCTGGAGAAGGCCGACGGCGTCAGCGCCGTCTCCCCGCAGCAGGCGGCCTGGTTCGAGGTGGACGGGAAGTACCACTCGGCCTCCGGCGTCACCCCCGGCGACGTGGAGAAGGTCTTCTCGCTGAAGACCGTCTCCGGCTCGCTCGGCTCCCTGAAGGACGGCAGTGTCGCGGTCGGCTCGAAGACCGCGAAGTCGAACGGCTGGAAGACCGGCGACACCCTCCCGGTGACGTTCGACGACCGGAAGAAGGGCGAGCTGAAGGTCGGTGCCGTCTACGAGGAGAACGAGTTCCTCTCGCCCTTCCTCGTCCCGAAGGCCCTGGCGGACGCGCACAGCACCACCGCCCGACCCGACATCCGCGAGGTCTGGATCAAGACGGACGGCGGCGCGAGCAAGGCCGGTGAGCAGGCGATCGTGGACGCGCTCGGGGACAACCCGGCGATGAGCGTCATGGACCGGCAGGACATCCGTGACATGTTCGGCGGCTTCGTGAACACCGCGCTGAACATCATGTACGGACTGCTCGCCATGGCCCTGCTGATCGCGGTCCTCGGAGTGGTCAACACCCTGGCGATGTCGGTGTTCGAGCGGCAGCAGGAGATCGGCATGCTCCGCGCGATCGGTCTCGACCGGCGCCGGGTCAAGCGGATGATCCGCCTGGAGGCCGTCGTCATCTCGGTCTTCGGCGCGGTGATCGGGGTCGGCCTCGGGGTCTTCCTCGGCTGGGCGATCGGCCGGACCCTCGCCGAGAGCATCCCCGGCTACGCCCTGGTCGTCCCGTGGGACCGGCTCGCCGTCTTCCTCGCCCTCGCCGCGCTGGTGGGTGTCCTGGCCTCGCTCTGGCCGGCCCGCAGCGGAGCGAAGCTGAACATGCTGACGGCGATCAAGACCGAGTAACACCGTCCTGACGCGAAAGGGGGCGGCACCCGCACACACGGGTGCCGCCCCCTTCGCACGAGCCGGGTCAGTCCTTCCGCGAGGCCGTCCAGTCGCGGGCCCGAAGCGGCATGCCGCTGGGCCCTCCCTCCCGCGGGCGCACCGCGAGGATCTGGTTGACCCCGATCTTGTTGTGCTCGAAGGAGAGGGCGGAGGCCGCCATGTAGAGCCGCCAGACGCGCGCCCGTCCGGGCGAGGTGGCCCGCACGGCCTCCTTCCAGTGGTCCTCCAGGTTGGCCACCCAACGGCGCAGGGTCAGCGCGTAGTGCTCGCGGATCGCCTCGACGTCGCGGGCCTCGAATCCGGCCTCCTCCAGAACGGCCACGGTGCGGCCGACCGGGGCGAGTTCGCCGTCGGGGAAGACATAGGCGTCGATGAACTCGTCGATGCGGTAGGCCGACTCGTCCTTCTCCGGGCGGCGCGCGATCTGGTGGTTGAGGAGACGCCCGCCGGGCTTCAGGAGCGCGTACAGGTCGTCGGCGTACTCACGGAAACGTTCCGTGCCGACGTGCTCGGCCATGCCGATGGAGGAGATCGCGTCGTAGGGGCCGTCCTTGACGTCCCGGTAGTCCTGGACGCGGATCTCGATCCGGTCGGTGAGGCCCTCCTCGGCGATGCGCTTGCGGGCGAAGGCGGCCTGCTCGGTGGAGAGGGTCACCCCGGTGACTCTCGCTCCGTACTCGCGGGCGGCGTGGACGGCCATGGCACCCCATCCGCAGCCGACGTCGAGGAGGCGGTCCCCCTCCTCCAGGGCGAGCTTGCGGCAGACCAGGTCGAGCTTGTCGCGCTGGGCCTCCTCCAGCGTGGCGCCCTCCTGCCAGTAGGCGCAGGAGTAGACCATGGAGGGGCCGAGGACCAGGGCGTAGAAGTCGTTGCCCACGTCGTAGTGGTGGCTGATCGCCTCCTTGTCACGGCGCCTGGTGTGCAGCGGGCCGGTGCGGCGGCGTACTTCCTCGGCCGGCGGAGGCGGGGGCGGCCAGGGGCCGGCGAGTTCGAGCAGGCCGCGGGCGAAGGCGCGGACCTTGGGGTCACGGACGGGGTGGACGGTGTCCTTGGCATCGGCCCCGCGCTCCCAGAGCAGCGAGGCCACGGCGTCCAGTGCCGCGTAGAGATCGCCGTCCACGTCGATCTCACCGGCCACCCAGGCGCGGGCCAGGCCCAGTTCGCCCGGCTTCCAGAGCAGCCGGCGCAGGGCGCGGCGGTGGCGGAGGACGAGGGTGGGGGCACCCGGCGGACCGGATTCACTGCCGTCCCAGGCCCGGATCCGGACCGGCAGGGGTTCTCCGAGCAACTCTTCGGCAAGAGCGGTCAGCCGCGATGCGGCGTCGGCCATGGTGCACACCTCCGTGGTGGTGTTTCCGAACGTGCCTGAATCTCGCATATGCGCACCCGCACCGGAGCCACGACACCTCGGGCCCACGGCGAGGTACACGGGTGTCAACGCCGCGTGACGCCGGTACCATCCCGCCCCCGGGCAACGGAACGGCAAAATACTTTCACTGGCCACGTATCTTCGGGCGAGCACGGCCGGACGCGCCCGCGAAGGGCCGGGGCACGCCGAAGGGGTCGTCCGCACCACGGATGGCGGACGACCCCTTCGGTGACGTACGAGCGCTAGGAGGCCTTGGCCTTCTCGCCGTCGGCCTTGGCCGCGACCGGAGCCGGGCTCGGCTTGGCAGCCTCGTAGAACTCCTCGCGCGGAGTCTCCATGGCGCCGAGCGAGACGACCTCGCGCTTGAGGAACATCGCCAGCGTCCAGTCGGCGAAGATCCGGATCTTGCGGTTCCAGGTCGGCATGGCCATGCCGTGGTAGCCGCGGTGCATGTACCAGGCGAGACGGCCCTTGAGCTTGATCTTCACCTTGCCCATGACGATCATCGCGACGCCCTTGTGCAGGCCGAGTCCGGCGACCGCACCCTTGTTGGCGTGGCTGTACTCCTTCTGCGGGAAGCCCCGCATGCCGGAGATGACGTTGTCACCGAGGATCTTCGCCTGCCGCAGCGCGTGCTGGGCGTTCGGCGGGCACCAGGCGTTCGGGTTGCCGGCGCGGCGGCCGACCATGTCCGGCACCTGGGCGTTGTCGCCCGCGGCCCAGATGTAGTCGGTGCCCTGCACCTGGAGCTTCTCCGAGGTGTCCACGTGACCACGCGGGCCGAGCGGCAGGCCGAAGCGGGCCAGCGCCGGGTTCGGCTTCACGCCGGCCGTCCACACGATCGTGCTGGAGTCGACCTCGAGGCCGTTCTTCAGCACCACGTGACCGTCGACGCAGGAGTCCATGGAGGTCGAGAGGTAGACCTCGACACCACGGCTCTCCAGGTGCTCCTTGCCGTAGGCGCCCAGCTTCGGGCCGACCTCGGGAAGGATCTTGTCGGCGGCGTCGACCAGGATGAAGCGCATGTCCTCGCGCTTGACGCTGGTGTAGTACTTCGCCGCGTCGCGGGCCATGTCCTCGACCTCGCCGATGGTCTCCGCGCCGGCGAAGCCGCCGCCCACGAAGACGAACGTCAGCGCCTTGCGGCGGACGTCCTCATCGGTCGTCGAGTCAGCCTTGTCGAGCTGCTCGAGGACGTGGTTGCGCAGACCGATGGACTCCTCGATGCCCTTCATGCCGATGCCCTGCTCGGCGAGGCCGGGGATCGGGAAGGTGCGGGAGACCGCGCCCATCGCGATGACCAGGTAGTCGAAGGGCAGCTCGTAGGCCTCGCCGACGAGCGGCGCGACCGTGGCGACCTTGCGGTCCTGATCGATGGTCGTGACACGGCCGGTGAGAACCTCAGCCTTGGGCAGCACGCGTCGCAGCGGGACGACGACATGCCGAGGCGAGATGCTGCCGGCAGCAGCTTCGGGGAGGAAGGGCTGGTACGTCATGTACGAGCGCGGGTCGACGACCGTGACGGTCGCCTCTCCATACCGCATCTTCTTCAGAATGCGACGAGCTGCGTACAGGCCTACGTACCCACCGCCTACAACGAGGATCCTGGGACGCTCCGTGGTGCTCATGCCATCGAGTATCCACCCCCCTCGGGGGGCATGCTCGTGAGCCCCTTCACAAGGTATGCGCGACCCTCTGCTACACTTCGCCGCCCACGTGACCCAGGTCATGGGCAGGACGGGGAACCACAGCCCGTCGGCGAACGTTGTTCACCACCTGTGAGCTGGCCCTTGAGTCGCCGCCACAGACGAACCGGCCCTCCGGGACACGCTTCCGCCACACCGCCGAAACACCCCCGCATCACCCCTCCCGCGCCCCCCGGACCGCCCGCACGGCCCCCTGGGCGAAGAACTTCGCCCACTGGGGCCGAATTCCTTGTGAAGAAGTTCACGAAGCTTGTCGCGGCGGCTCGCCGAAGCCCTCCCCGTACGGCCCCGGGGAGGGCTTCGATCAGCTCAGAAGTGCAGGCCACAGTGCGTCTGAGCGGGATCTCACGACCCCGCCCGGACCTCTGTGATCAGGCCGCCGACCAGGCGATCCCGTCAAGGATGTCGTGCTCGCTCACGACGACCTCCCGGGCGCCGCACCGCTCCATCACCGCGAGCAGCACGAGCGCCCCCGCGGCGATCACGTCGACCCGCCCGGGGTGCATGGCCCCGATCGCCGCCCGCTCCTCGTGCGTCGAGGCCAGCAGCTTGCCGGTGATGTCCCTGACCCGCTCCAGGGACACACGGGAGTGGTGGATGGCCGCGGAGTCGTACTCCTCCAGCCCCAGGGCGATGGCGGCGACGGTGGTGACCGTGCCCGCCAGCCCGACCAGGGTCGCGGCCGAGGAGAGCGGCACGGTCTCCTCCGCCAGGTCCAGTGCGGCTGCGACGTCCGCGCGGATCGCGTCGGCCCTTTCAGGGGTCGGCGGGTCCACGACGACTCCGTCCACCACGAGGTGACGCTCCGTCATGCGCACACAGCCGATGTCCACGGACCGCGCCGCCCGCACCGAGTCGTCACCGACGACGAACTCCGTGGAGCCGCCGCCGATGTCCACCACCAGGTACGGCTTCTCCAGGTGTTCGGCGCCCAGCAGTTCCTTGGTGGCGCCGTCGAAGGAGAGCTGAGCCTCCCGGTCGCCGGTGACCACCTCGGGCTCGACACCCAGGATGTCCAGGACACCGCGGACGAACTCGTCGCTGTTCTCCGCGTCCCGGGAGGCGGAGGTGGCGACGAAGCGGATCCGCTCGGCCCCGAGCTCCTTGATGACGGCCGCGTACTCCCGGCAGGCGTCGAAGGTGCGCTCGAGCGCCTCTGGGGCCAGCCGTCCGGTGCGGTCGACACCCTGGCCGAGGCGGACGATCCGCATGCGGCGGTCGAGTTCGGCGAAGTCCCCCGTGGCGGGGTCCACGTCGGCGACGAGCAGACGGATCGAGTTGGTACCGCAGTCGACGGCGGCAACGCGGGTCATGGGGCTCCTGTGGTCGTACGGGTACCGCGGGCGGGTGTCAGGACTCGTCGGGGGCGGCGTCGCCGCCGCACGGCGTGACGCAGGGGCCCTTCGCCCACCACTCGGGAAGCATCGCGATCGCCTCGTCGCCCAGCGGGTTCACCCCGGGACCGGCGACCAGCGAGTGGCCGACGAGGACGTGGAGGCACTTCACGCGGTCGGGCATGCCCCCCGCGCTCGGGAAGCCCTCCAGGACCTCGATCGCGTCACGGCGCGCGAGGTAGTCCTCGTGCGCGGCACGGTAGGCGGCGGCCAGCTCCGGATCCGTCGTGAGCCGCTCGGTCATCTCCTTCATGACCCCGTTGGCCTCCAGCGTGCCGATCGCGGACGCGGCACGCGGGCAGGTCAGGTAGTACGTCGTGGGGAACGGCGTGCCGTCCTCCAGGCGGGGCTGGGTCTCGACCACGTCCGGGTTGCCGCAGGGGCAGCGGTGCGCGATGGCGCGCAGACCACGCGGCGGACGGCCGAGCTGGAGCTCGAACGCGGCGATGTCCGCGGCGGTGGGCGTGGTGGGTTCTGTCTGCGGAGGGGGCGTGTCCATGCCTGCCTTGAATGTCATCGGTCGGACTGTATGAATCGGTACGGGGATCGGGCCCGGCGCGCGCACCGCGTCATTCGCGGTCCGCGCTGTCGACGCCGTCCCAGAGGTTCGAGTGCCACGGCCGGCCCGTCGCCCCCGGATCGCCCCGCCGCTCCTCGGCGGCGTCCGGGTCGACCACGGTGTAGCCGGTCTCGCCGGGCAGCACGTAGTGGAGGTGCTGGCGCGCCAGACGCCGGATGTACGCGTCGTCCTTGAGCCGCGCCTTCTCGTCGCGCAGTTCCTCGGTCCGCTGCCGGGCCTCCTGCGAGAGCCTCTCCTGCTCGGCGATCTGGTCGCGTTGGGAGATGTACTGCCGCATCGGATACGCGAGCGCGACCACCAGGGAGCAGACGATCAGCGCGAGGAACGCGGCCCGGCCGGTGAGCCGGGAACGCCGCGCCTGACGGCGGTTCTGGGACCGGTAGACACGGGCCGCGGTCTGCTCACCGAGCAGTCGCAGCCTGGTCGCGGTGGAGAACCGGTCGCGGTCCTTCCCGGCCATGTCTCACGCTCCCGTCACGCACGTCCGTCCCCGCACACGGTACGGGACCGGATGCGGGGACGGACGGAGGCTGGTGCCCCGGACTCGGGCTGTCAGCCCTCGAAGCGGAACCGCGGGAACGCCGAACGGCCGGCGTACACGGCGGCGTCGTCGAGGATCTCCTCGATACGCAGCAGCTGGTTGTACTTGGCGACGCGGTCCGAGCGGGCCGGGGCGCCGGTCTTGATCTGACCGCAGTTCACGGCGACGGCGAGGTCGGCGATGGTGACGTCCTCGGTCTCACCGGAGCGGTGCGACATCATGCACTTGAAGCCGTTGCGCTGCGCCAGCTCGACGGCGTCCAGGGTCTCGGTCAGCGAACCGATCTGGTTGACCTTGACGAGCAGGGCGTTGGCCGAGCCCTCCTCGATGCCGCGGGCGAGGCGCTCCGGGTTGGTCACGAAGAGGTCGTCGCCGACGATCTGGACCTTGGAGCCCAGCTTGTCGGTGATGACCTTCCAGCCGGCCCAGTCGTCCTCGTACAGCGGGTCCTCGATGGAGACCAGCGGGTACGCGGAGACGAGCTCCTCGTAGTACTCGGTCATCTCGGCGGCCGAGCGGGACTTGCCCTCGAACTCGTAGACGCCGTCCTTGTAGAACTCGGACGCGGCGACGTCGAGCGCGAGCGCGATGTCGCGGCCCGGGACGTAACCGGCCTCCTTGACGGCCTCGATGATGAGGTCGAGGGCGGCGCGGTTGGACTCGAGGTTGGGGGCGAAACCGCCCTCGTCACCGAGACCGGTGGACAGACCCTTGGTCTTCAGGACCTTCTTCAGGGTGTGGTAGATCTCCGCGCCCCAGCGAAGGGCCTCGGAGAAGGACTCGGCGCCGATCGGCGCGATCATGAACTCCTGGATGTCCACGTTGGAGTCGGCGTGCGAGCCGCCGTTCAGGATGTTCATCATCGGAACGGGCAGCAGGTGCGCGTTCGGGCCGCCGAGGTAGCGGAAGAGCGGGAGGTCCGAGGCCTCGGACGCGGCGTGCGCCACGGCGAGCGAGACACCGAGGATGGCGTTGGCGCCGAGGGAGCCCTTGTTCTCGGTGGCGTCCAGGTCGAACATCGCCTGGTCGATGAGGCGCTGCTCGGTGGCGTCGTAGCCGACGAGCTCCGGGCCGATCTGCTCGATGACGGCGAGGACGGCCTTCTCGACGCCCTTGCCCTGGTAACGGTTGGGGTCGCCGTCGCGAAGCTCAATGGCCTCGAACGCACCGGTGGAGGCGCCGGACGGAACAGCAGCACGTCCCGTGCTGCCGTCGTCGAGGCCAACCTCGACCTCGACCGTGGGGTTGCCCCGGGAGTCGAGGATTTCCCTGGCTACGACGACGTCGATGGACGGCACGAGGCATCTCCTTCTGGGATCTGACACTGATTGGGCAGGGTCACTGTGGCCTTGCGTCACGAGCCTAACCGGCCCGGCCCGCTCCGTCGGCCGTCCGCCCGTCCCCTGGGACGAAAAAGGACCCGAGGGCCTGCATTACGGGCAAATCTCCAGAATTTTACTGGACAGTAACCACAACAGTTGAACGCTCACCCCGTCGGGTGAGCACATTCCGGCACATCGCGGGTGCCGGAACGGCCCGGCCCGGCGTGCGGGGGGTCTGCACGCCGGGCCGGGCCCTCCGGGGCAGGAGGAAGACCCCGGACCGCTTCCGACTACTTCAGGTGGAGCTGCTGCCCCGGGAAGATCAGGTCGGCCTTCTCGACGATGTCGTCGTTCAGCTTGAAGAGCTTCTTCCAGCCGCCCTTGACCTTCTTCGCGTCGGCGATCTTGCTGAGGGTGTCGCCGGCCTTCACCTTGTACTCGCCGTCACCCTTCGCGACCTTCTGGCCGGTGGGGGTGGTGACGGTCTTCTCGGGAGCCGTGCGCTTCTCGCTGCGCGTGGTGGGCTGCTCGGCCTTGCGCTCCGGCGCGGCCTTCGGGGCCGTGTCGCCGTTCTTGGCGGAGCCGGTGTCGACGCCCGGGTCCACACCGTCGTTCGTGAGGCCGCCGGCCCCGGCGCAGGACCAGGCACCCGGGCCCTGGATGTCGAGCAGCTTCTCGGCGGCGGCGATCTGCTGGTCCTTGGTGGCCAGGTCGGCGCGCGCGGCGTACTGCGTACCACCGGCCGCGGCCCAGCTGGACTGCGAGAACTGCAGGCCGCCGTAGTAGCCGTTGCCGGTGTTGATGGACCAGTTGCCACCGGACTCGCACTGGGCGACGGCGTCCCAGGTCTCGACGGAGGCGGCGGAGGCGTTGGTCGCGCCCATGAGCGGCACGGCGACGGCCGCGCCGGTGACTCCGGCCAGGGTCGCGATCCGGACGGCCTTGGACGGGCGACGGTGCTTGCCCGTGCTGGAAAGCAGCATGGTTCTCCTCACCGACGCCTACGAGGTGAGCTGTCGGGTTCGGGCCTGTGAGTTGCCCGGCCATCCGCTCCCGCGGACGGCTCCACCCCTAGCCGTTCCCCTCCGTCTCGCGACGTCCGGGTCCGGCACCTACCTGGGTCCCCCGCTCCTGCCTACGGCGCTTTACGCGTCGGTACCCCTCGGCCGACGGCAGGATTCGGCGTGACGGTCGAAGGTGCCCGCGGTGCGAGCGGCTCCGACCGTAATCACACGCAACCCCCACATTCAAAGATGGACATAACGACCAATCAGCCCGTAACGGTGCACCCTGAAGGATCGTTTTCGCAGGTCGGAGCCAATGTGGACGGACCGGGCGCCCGACGCGCACCGACCGACACAAAGAGACCCATGTCTCACTTACGCATAAGTGGACATAGGTCTCTTAAGTGCCCCCGATTTCGGGGTGTTTCAGCGCTTTGGATCAGTTGGCCGGGGTCTCCGCCGAAGCGTCCTGGGCGGTGTCCCCGAGGCCCAGGTCCAGGCTCTGGCCGGGGAGGATCAGGTCGGGGTCGGAGCCGAGCTCGTCCTTGTTGGCCTCGTAGAGCGCCGGCCACCCGCCGGGGAGCTCCTGCGCGTCGGCGATGGCCCACAGGTTGTCGCCCGCGCGGACGGTGTACGTGCCCTCCGCGCCCTCGCGCGCGCCGGATTCGCCGCGCGAGGCGTGGCGGCCGGAGTCGCGTCCGGTGCCGGCCGTGGATTCCGCGGACTCCTCGGGGGCCGGGGTGCCCCGGTGCTTGCCGCCCTTCGACGCCTGGGAGCCTTCGGGCGACGGGGTGGCAGAGGGGGAGGCGGACGGAGAGGCCCCGGACTCGCCGGCCTTCTCGTCCTCGTCCTTCTTCTCGTCCTCGCCCTTCGCGTCGCCGGACGCCTTCCCGTCCCCGGCGTCCTTCTCGGCCGTGGCGTCGTCGCCCTCCGCGGTGTCCGCGGGGTCGTCGGCCTCGGCGGACGGGTCGTCGGAGGGCGTGGCGCTGCTGGAGGCGTCGTCGGACTCCTCGTCGCCCGGGTCCACGCCGGGCAGCGTCGCGTCCAGGGTGAGCCCGGAGATCACGGCGCAGCTGGCCCAGGCCTGCGGGCCCTTGTCGTCCAGCACCTTCTCCGCGACGGCGATCTGCTGCGAGCGGCTGGCGAGGTCGGCCCTGGCGGCGTACTCCGTGCCGCCGTAGGCCGACCACGTCTCCTGGGAGAGCTGCAGGCCGCCGTAGTAGCCGTTGCCGAGGTCGGCGCTCCACATGCCGCCGCTCTCGCACTCGGCCACGTTGTCCCAAGTGGTCGCTTCGGCCGCCTGGGCGCCGCCCGCGCCGAGCAGGGGAATGGCGATGGCCGATCCCGTGACGCCTGCGGCGACGACGATGGCGGGTGCCTGGCGAGGGCGACGGTGTCTGCCGGTCGCGGAGCCCATGGGATTGCCTTCCGTGTGACTGACATGTGACGGGTGGGTCGAGGGGTGAACCTAGCCCTACTCGAACGTGTGTCACAAGTCGATGCAGCGGAGATCACGTGAAAGTCACAGAGTTGACAATCTGTCACTTTCGCCGCCGGGGCGTCCTGTTCCGAACTCCACGGGAAGGGTGCGCAGTCCACGCATGATGAGCCCGCCCCGCCACCTCAGATCGGCCGGATCCGTGGCGAGCCGCAGGTCGGGGAGGCGCCGCAGCAGCGTCGCGAGTGCCACCTGCCCCTCCAGCCGGGCCAGCGGGGCGCCCAGGCAGTAGTGGATGCCGTGCCCGTATCCGAGGTGCTGATTGTCACTCCGCGCGAGATCCAGGGTGTCCGCATGCTGGAATCGCTCCGGGTCGCGGTCCGCCGCCGCCAGGACCACGAGCACGGGGTCACCGGCGGCGATCTCCTGCCCGGCGAGCGTCACGGGCTGAGTGGCGTAGCGCCACGTCGCGAGTTCCACCGGTCCGTCGTAGCGCAGGAGTTCCTCGATTCCAGTGGCGAGCAGGTCCGTCTCACCCGCGGCCAGGGAACGCTCCAGGCGCTCGCGCTGGCCGGGATTGCGCAGCAGGGCGTAGGTGCCGTTGCCGATCAAGTTCACCGTGGTCTCGAAGCCGGCGAACAGGAGGATGAAGGCCATCGCCGCGGCCTCGTTCTCCGTCAGGTGCTCACCGTGGTCGCTCGCGCGGATCAGCCCGGAGATCAGGTCGTCGCCCGGGGCCTCCCGCTTGCGGTGGATCAGCTCGGCGAGATAGCCGCGCATCTTCTTGACCGACCTGGCCACCCCGCCCCGGGGGCCGCCGCCGTGCCGGATCATCATGCCTGCCCAGTCACGGAAGTCGTCCTGGTCCTCGCGTGGTACGCCGAGCAGGTCGCAGATCGCGTAGATGGGCAGCGGGAAGGCGAAGTCGTGGATGAGGTCGGCCCTGCCGTCCTCGGCGAAGGTGTCGATGAGCCGGTCCGTCAGCTCCTGGATGCGCGGGGCGAACTCGGCGACCCGGCGCGGGGTGAACGCCTTGGACACGAGCCTGCGCAGCCGGGTGTGGTCGGGCGGGTCGATGTTCAGGAGGTGCGTCATCAACTCCGCCTTGCGCTCCCCCGGGATACCCGTCCTGCCCTTGGCGCTCGCCGTCCCGGCGTGGTGAGCCGGGTTCTTCGAAAGCCGAGGGTCGGCGAGGGCTTCCCGGGCGTCCAAGTACCGGGTCACCAGCCAGGCCTCGACACCGCTGGGCAGCTGTGTACGGTGCACGGGACTGTGCTCGCGCAGCCAGGCGTAGGCGGGGTACGGGTCGGTGGCGAACTCCCAGGTGAAGAGCTCGGGCGACGGGCCGGGGGTTTCGGGACTGTCCTTCACCCCTCGACGCTATCCGGCCCGGCGGCGTGTCCCCGCGCCGCCCGGATTCACCCCTCCACGCCTTCCCGCCCGGCCGTGAGGCCCTCGGCCGCACGGATCGCGTCCCGGTAGGCGCGGGCGGCGGCCCTCAGGGCGGCCTCCGGGTCGATGCCGTCCTCCTCCGCGCGTACGGCGAGGGCCAGCAGCCGGTATCCGGTCCCGTCGGCCGCTGCGCCCTCGGGGAGCGGGACGTCGAGGCCGGCCGCGCGGGCCCTGCTGCCGAGCTTGGCCGCGAGCGCGAGACCGGGCTGCCCGAGGGGGACCCCGTCGGTGACCGATTCCCGCTGCTTCTCGATCGCCTTCGTGCGCAGCCAGTGCGCGCGCACGTCATCGGCGGTCTCCGCGGTCTCGTCGCCGAACACGTGCGGGTGCCGGTGGATCAGCTTCTCGACGATGGTGGCCGCGACGTCGTCGATGCCGAACGGCTCCTCCTGGTCCTCCTGCGCGATGCGCGCGTGGAAGACGACCTGGAGCAGTACGTCCCCGAGTTCCTCGCGCAGTTCCTCGCGGTCGCCGTCCTCGATCGCCTCGACGAGCTCGTACGCCTCCTCGATGGCGTACTTGGCGAGGCCCTCGTGGGTCTTCTGCGACGTCCAGGGGCAGGCGAGCCGGATCCGGTCCATGACCTGCACCAGGTCCAGGAGCCGGGCGCCGGGCAGGTCGTACGAACCGGGCAGCAGCTCCAGGTCGGGCATCCGCACCCGGCCCGAACCCCCCAGCCGGGCCAGCCCGTCGGTGAGCCGCTGATCGCCCTCGCCGCCCACCAGTACCACGACGGTCCGGCCGCCCTCGCAGCTGTCGACCAGCTCCTCGGCGAGTGGAGCGGTGTGCTCCACGGCGATCCCGGCCTCCCGCAGGTAGGGGAGCTGAGGCTGGTCGCGCTCGGCGCACAGCACGCGGTCGGCGGCGCGCAGCGTCTGCCAGGCGGGCCAGGACAGCAGACCGGGGGCGACCCGGTGGCTGGAGGTGAGCAGGACGATGCGGCCGGGGTCTTCAGCGTTCACACCCCGAACCTACTCCTGTGGGCGAGGGGTCAGGCTCCGGCCTGGGGGTCCTGGCCCTGGAAGGTGGTGACCTGGGTGATCCACGGGGCCTTGTACGTGCTGAGCTGGACCTTCTGGTCGTCCCAGCTGCCGTAGCGCGGGTTGACGTCGATGTGCAGGGCCTTCGACGCCTCGGTGAGCGCCTTGCCCACCACCTGCTGGCCCTCCGGGGTCTGCAGGTCCGCGCCGAGCGCCTCGGCGAGCTTGGGGAGCTGGACCTCCTTGCGCAGGTCGTCCTCGATCTGGCCGGGCGCGACCCAGCGCTGTTCCAGCATGACCGTCCGCAGGCCCTGGTCGCCGCCGGACTGCGCGGCGGCGGCGGAGTGGATCTGCTGGACCTCCTTGCGGCTCACGGTCACCCCCGCGTCCTTCGCCGCGCGGTCGAGGACCCGTCCGAAGATCAGGCTGTGCAGCTTGGCCCTGTTCAGCTGTCCGGACTTCTTCACCAGTTCCTCGGACTGCTCGGATGCCTGCTGGGCGTCGCGGACGTCCGACGCCTGCTGCTGGACGGTGGCGACGTCGATCCGCTCGCCGCCGACGACGGCCGCGGCACCGGGGTGGGCCTCGCTGCCGCAGGCTGTCAGGAGGGGCGCCGCGGCGAGCGTTGCGGCGGTGAGGGCGAGCGCGGTGCGACGTCGGCGGTGCAAAGGAGCCTCCCGGGGAGAGTTTGTGCATCAGTGCACAAAGCCTTGCGGTGATCGATGTTAGGCAGTGGACGTGGTTCGGGCCACTGCTTCGACCAACGATTTCCGGACCGGCCGGTGTGGGGTCGGGGGCGAAATCCCTTCGGTCGTGCGCGTTCCCGCCGATTCCGTCTCACACGGAGCGGCGTACGTCCTGGTGGTGGGTCAGTTGGCGGCGTAGTTCGGTGGGGAGGGCGTGGTGGGGGCCCCAGGCGCGTTCGGTGTCGTGGAGCAGGGCCTGGAGCTGGGCCCGGCCCGCGGTGTGGTCGCCCACGGCGAGCAGGAGGTGGCCGATGCGGTGCCGGATGTCGAACGCCCGGCCCGGGCTTGTGCGGTCGTTCTGGTAGGAGGGGAGGACGGCGCGGTACTCGGCGAGTGCCGATGCCGCCTCGCCGAGCTGTTCCAGGCACTGCGCGGCGTCGTAACGGAACTGCAGGGCCTGCGGGTCGGCCGGTCCGGCTTCGGCCGTGCGGTCCTCGGCCAGGCGACGGAGCTCCGGGAGGGCCCTGCGGTACTGGCCGTCGTCCATCAGGGTGGCCGCGTACTGCTTGCGCAGGATGCGTACCACCGGGGAGTGTTCGCCGTGCTCCGCCGCCGCGGCGGGCAGGATGCCCCCGAGGATGTCGACGGCCTGGGTGATGCGGCCCTCGCCCAGCAGCCGCTTGACCTCGTCGACCGCGCGCGCCACATCGGGGCGGGCGGGGGGTGTCCGGGGCGGGTCGGGCACCCGCGGGGTGGGTACGGCCGCCGGCGCGGGGACGGCCGCCCGGTCCGGCCAGGGTGCCTGGGGGCGTAGGAAGGGGCGGGTCGGGTCGAGCGGCCCGGACGGTGATCCGCCGGCGGGCAGCAGGGGGCGCAGCGACTCGTAGACCTCTTGGGCGGAGCCGGGGCGGTGCTGGGGGTCCTTGGAGAGCAGCCGCAGCACGAGCGCTTCGAGCGCCTCGGGGACCTCGGGCCTGAGGTGGCGTACCGGGAGGGGCGGCTCGTAGAGGTGGCGGTGCAGGACGCCCAGGGCGGTGGAGCCGGCGAACGGCACGTTGCCGCTGAGGAGTTCGTGGAGAAGCACACCGAGGGCGTACAGGTCGGTGTACGGGCCGACCGCGCCGCCCATCGCCTGTTCGGGGGCCATGTAGGCCGGGGACCCGATCGGCGATCCGGTGTGGGTGAGGCGTGTGGTGTCCGTGTCCATGACGGAGGCGATGCCCAGGTCGAGCACGGTGAGGGTGCCGTCGGGTTTGACCATGGCGTTCCGGGGCTTGAGGTCCCGGTGGACGATCGGCACGGCGTGCACCGCGGAGAGCACCGAGCACAGCTGGGCGGCGACGGCCACGGCCCAGGGCCACGGGTAGGGGTCGTGCTCGGCCAGGTGGTCGGCGAGGTCGGCGCCCTCGACGTACTGCATGACGAGGTAGAGGTCCTCGCCGTCGCTGCCCGCGTCGTGGACGGTGACGAGACCGGGGTGGTCGACCTGTGCGGTGACCCTGCACTCCCGGACGAACCTGCGGCGCAGGTCGTCGGCCGCGTCGCTGCCCGAGGGGCCGGCGACCCGGTCCGGGCGGAGCAGCTTCACCGCGACCCTGCGGTCCAGGCGCTGGTCGTAGGCGGTCCAGACCTGTCCCATGCCGCCCTGGCCGAGAATGTTCGACAGTTCGTAACGCCCGGCGATGACGCGCCCGTTCACCGGTTGTCACCCTCCTTGCGGAGGTAGTCGCTCAGTTCGTCGAGCTCCGCCCGCACCTGGTCGAGGCGCCCGGGCGGGGTGGCCCTGGGTGGTTCGGGGTGCGGTACGGGGGCCGGGTCCTGCCTGGGGGCGGGCGGGTAGCCGTACGACGGCTGGGGCCCGGCGGGCATGGTCGGGTGCTGGGCGTGTGCGCCGGCCGTCGGCGCTCCGGGGCGGCCGCCCGCGTACGGGTTCGGGTACGCGACGGGGGTGGGTCCGGGTTGCGGGCCGAAGTGCCGTATCTCCATGTACAGGTAGTAGGTGACCGTCCCGGCGAGGAGGACCAGCATCCAGGCGAGGACGGTGATCGCCTGGCCGTCCGTCATCTCCTCCCCCTCCTCGGTCGGGAGGAGACCGATGTAGACGACGAACCCGATGCTCAGCGCGAGCACGAGGCCGAACATCCACCAGTCGCGTGGCTTGCGGGTGACGATCGCGAGCCTCAGCATGGCCGCCCAGCTCAGGAAGGTGCAGCTGAACAGGGTGAGCGCCACGAAGACCACGCGCAGCGTGACGAGCGTGGCCGAGGACGGGCGACGCTTCGGCTGCTGCTGCGGCGGATAGCCGTAGCCGTGCATGTGCTGCTCCCGGAAGGCGTGGGTCGGACGTGTGCAGTGAGCGTATACACCGACAAGGACAACCGGTCCGGGGTTGCGCACAACCGTTGTGCTTCACGTCACTTCGGGGCGACCGTCCCGTCGGTGAGTCCGTCGTACATCCCCTGCACCAGCTGTCCGCCCAGCCGTCCGGCGGTGCGCAGGGCGTCCTCGAACGCGGCCAGGGCACTGAACCTCTCGCCGTAGCAGCGCTGTTCGGGCAGCGGGAGGCGTGGGACCTGGAGGCGTCGGGCATCGAGCCGTGTCGCTGTGGAGGCGTAGCTGCTGGCCTGCCGGTTGTTGGCGGTGCCCCGGAGGAACCCGGCCAGGAACCAGGGGTCCAGGGCGGCCGGGTCGGGCCGCAGCAGCTGGAGGTTGCGCCCGAGCACCGCTCCGGCGGTGGCGTCGTCGACGACCCGGGCGACCGAACCGCCGCCGAGTACGGGCACGACGACGTCGCCCGGTTCCAGGACGATCGGTTCGGCGTCTGCGGTCGCGGTCGGTGTGCCGCTCGGCGCGGTGCCCGCGAGGACGTCGTGCTCGGTGAGGACCCGGCCGGAGAGGTGGCCGGTTCCGGTGCCCGTGCGCAGGTGCAGTGCGCCCGCGCGGGCCAGTTCTCCGACGGTGGTGAGGGTCAGCCTGGTCGGTTCGCCGGGTTCCGGGGCGGGTGGGGTGAGCCGTGAGGTCAGTTCGATGGTGGCCGCGACCCGTTCCCTCACGCGGACGAGTTCACCGGCGCCCCCGCCGGTAGCCGGTGGCGGCAGATGGCGGGCGGGTGCCAGGTCCACGTCGTCGTCGAGGAGTTCGATGACGGGGACGGCCCGGCTGGTGCCGGGGTGCTCCTCGACGGGCAGGTGGCGCCCCGGCATGTCGAAGGCGCTCCACGCGTCGAGCGCCGCGGTGCGGACCGCCGGCCAGTCCAGGCGGTCGCGGCCGGTCTGGGTGCCGGGGGTCTCGGGTCCCGCGGTGTCGACGAGGAGCAGTTCGGGCGCCGGGGGGTGCGCGGGGTCGGGCCTGCGGAGGATCCAGATGTGGAGCGGAATGCCGTACGGCGGTGCCGCGCCCGCCGGCAGCGCGATGACCGCGCGCAGGGCGCCGCGCCGCAGCAGGTCGGCGCGGACCCTTCGGCCGGAGCGGCGGGAGGCCGCCGCCGGGGGCATCAGCACGACCGCGGTGCCTCCCTCGCGGAGGTGGGCGAGGGCGTGCTGGACCCAGGCGAGCTCGGACTCGGTGCGGGCGGGGAAGCCGTACTCCCAGCGGGGGTCGTAGGCCAGTTCGTCGTGCCCCCAGTTGCGTTCGTTGAACGGCGGGTGGCAGAGCACGGCGTCCACCCTGAGCTGCGGGAAGGCGTCCCCGCGCAGGGTGTCTCCGGTGCTGACTGCGAGCGCGGGGGCCTCGGCGCCGTCACCGGTGGTGTGCAGGGCGAGCCGGAGCGAGGCGAGCGCCGCGAGGTCGGGGTCGGCCTCCTGCGCGTGGAGCGCCGCGGGCCGGCCGACGGCGCACAGCAGGGCTCCCGTGCCGGCCGCCGGGTCGAGGTAGGTGCGGGAGGGCCGTCGGCCGTTCCCCCGGGCGGTGTCGCCGGCCGGTGCCGAGAGGTCGGCCATCAGCTCGGCGAGGCCGGGCGGGGTGAGTGTGTACTGCCTTGGGTTGGCGTCCAGTTGCCGGCCGAAGAGGAAGGCGAACGCCTGGCCTGCCCCTGCCTCCGCCGCCAGTTCGGCGGCAGCCCGCAACAAGGGCACGGACGGCAGGAGTTCGGACGTGGTGGGCGTGGGCACGGCGCGGTCGGTACCGAAGCGGGCCGTGAGGACGTGTTCCAGGGCGGCGGGCAGCACACCCGCCATCCGGGCGTCCGAGACGGCGGCGATCTCCAGCCAGGCGGTGGGCCTGTCCCGGAGGAGCAGGAGGGCGCACCCGGCGTGGATCAGCGCCGTCACGGCGCCGTCGGGGTGTCCCGCCAGTTGCTGCCAGACCCGCTCACGCAGCGGTACCTCGGCGAGTTTTCCCTGGTCGCGAAGCCACTGTTCGACCTCCGGGAGCGCGAAGGAGGGGCTGGCCTCGGTGCCCCCGACCGGCTTCGGGAAGTCGGCGTGCCGCCGCCTCCAGTTGCTGACGGCCGCGCGGCCCACACCGGCGAGCCTGGCGATACCGGCCGCGGTCACCTCTGTCGAGTCTTCCGGCACTGGCCTGTCTCCCGTTCCGCGCGCGTCGGTGTCGCCTGCTGTGTGGGGTGAGCATACCGACTCCCGCGCGCCCCATCGGTTCACACAGGAATGCATGTTGACTCGGTTCACAGCTAATGGTCTTATTGACCCGACGCACACCGACCCCTGGGGTCGTCCCGCTCACCGTCGTTCTTCCGCCTGAAGGGCACAGCCATGTCCCAGTCCCAGTACACCCAGCCGCACCAGCCCCAGCAGCCGTACACCCCGGCGCAGACGCCCGGCACGCGACCGGCCCGCAACGGCCTCGGTATCGCAGCGCTCGTCCTCGGCATCATCGGCACGGTCTCCGGCCTGGTCCCGCTGCTCTTCTGGCTCGCGGGCGTCCTCGGCCTGATCGCCCTGATCCTGGGACTCGCCGGGCGGGGCCGCACCAAGCGCGGGGAGGCCACGAACAAGGGAGTGACGACGTTCGGAGCGGTCCTCGGGCTGGTCGCGCTGATCCTGTCCGTGGTCGGGGCGGTGCTCACCTTCAAGGCCGTGGACGACGTGGTGTCCGAGCTCGACAAGGCCGTCGTGGACACCACCGCCTCCGCGAAGCCCGCCGCCGGCGGTGGCGCGGCCGACGAGGCAGAGCCCGAGGCCGGGGGCGAGAGCCTGGAGGGCGGCGACTCCGCGGTGTACGACGACGGGCTGGAGATCACGGTCGGCGCCCCGGCCTCCTACGAGCCCGGTGAGTTCGCGATCGGCCACACCAGGGGCAACAGCGCCTGGACGGTGTCGGTCGTCATCGAGAACAAGGGCAAGGAGAAGTTCGACACCACGCTGGTCACCGTCGACGCGCGGGCGGGCAAGGACGGCGTGAAGGCCGAGCAGATCTTCGACGACAAGACCGGCGAGGGCCTCTCCGGCACGGTGCTGCCGGGCAAGAAGGCCACCGCGACGTACGCCTTCGACGCCCCGGCCGACGCGGGACACCTGACGGTGGAGGTCGCCCCCGGCTTCGAGTGGGACGCGAGCCAGTGGGAGCTCAAGCTCTGACGCCCCCGCCGCCCGCAGCCGGGCCGGCCGTCCCCCGGGCGGGGGCGGCCGGCCCGGTTGCGGGCGTTCGGGCTCCGGGCGGGACCCGGTGCGTTCAGACCTAGCTGCCGGCTCAGACGTAGCTGCCGACGATGAGCACCGCCGTCGGCACGAGCGTCATGAGGACACCCGCGGTCCAGTAGGCGAGGGGACCGAGAGGGGCCCTGCGCCGCAGTGGAGCGTTGGCGAGCCACCAGAGCCACCCGAACACCGCGACCACCGGCACGATGATCACCAGCCACAGCGCCATGCCGTCGTTCTCCGTCGGCTCCCGCTGCGTCCATCCCGCGGCCGCGAGCGGACCGTTCACGAGGAAGAACCAGATCAGCCAGACCGGGACGACCCCGGGAACGCCGAGCGCCAGGTTCACCCCGAGGGCGGTGAGGCACCAGCCCCCTCCGCCGCGCCCCGCGTCCGCGGCCCCTCTCCCCCCGACGGCGCTCATCGGGCGGGTGCGTCCGTCGGATTGCCGCCGGCGAGCAGCTTCTGCCGCGGGCACCCGCTCAGCACCTTCTTCATGGCGTCCAGCTCGGCGGACGTCACCCACAGCCCGTACTTCTTCTTCACCGAGACCTGCCCGGCGACGTAGTCGCACCGGTAGTCCTTGTTGGGCGGCAGCCAGGTCGCGGTGTCCCCGTCGCCCTTGCGGCGGTTGGTGGACGAGTCGGCCGCGACCAGATTCAGCGGATCGTTCGCGAACGCACGCCTCTTGCCGTCGCTCCACTGCTGCGCGCCCTTCTGCCAGGCGTCGGACAGGGCGACGAGGTGGTCTATGTCCACCTTGCTGTGGCCGCGTTCGAACATGATGCGGGTGCCGGTGTAGGGGTCGGGATCCAGTACGCCGCTGAGGACCTTGCAGCCGTCGGAGTCCCGGGAGACGTCGTCGAGCTGCTCGGCCAGCACGTCGTCCCGGGTCCCGCAGCCGTTCCGGTCGGTGTCGGCCCAGGCGGACCCGAACTCGTCCCGGTCGTAACCGGTCTTCGGGGCCCGCCCCTTCACCGTGAGCCCCTCGGCCGCCTCCAGCGCGCTGCCCGCGGGCGCCGGGGCCGCGGCGCCGGAGGAGGACTGCCCTGGATCGGGCAGGTCGTCGAGGCCCTCGCACCCGGTCAGCGCCAGGGCTCCGGCGAGGGACACGGTCGCGAGAATGGTGAAGCGGTGTCGGGGACGTGCGGTATGAGGAGGCGTCACAGCCGACCAGGTTAGGCGCCCGCCTCCGCCACGTCACCGGGGCGGTGCTCCGGCGGACGCCGGACGGAGGGCGCGGACGCACTCCGGCCCGCCGCCCGCCGGGTCACCACCCGTCACACCTTGCCGATACCCAGGGTCGTCTCGGACGGCAGCAGGCCCGAACCGATGACCTCCAGCCAGACCGCGCCGAGCGACTCCACCAGCCGCTCCCGGTCCGCCTCACCCAGCACCGCCCAGGGGCCCGCGGCGCTCTCGTCGGTGCGGCGCTCCACCTCCGCGCGCAGCGCCCGGCCGGCGACCGTCGCCGTCCCGTCGGCCTCCACCAGGCCGCGGTCCGCCAGCCGGCCGCGGGCGGCCTCCCACTCCTCACCGGTCCAGCCACGGCTCTCGAACACCTCGGGCCTCGCGGCGCCGACGGCGGCGAAGGAGACCAGGGACTCGACGGGGTCGAGCCCCGCCTCCACGAGTGCGGCGACATGGCCGTCCCCCCGGTGCTCCCGCAGGACCGTCGCCCCATGCCAGAGCGCCAGGTGCGGGGCGTCCGGCCATGCGAGGGCCGCGTTCGCCGCGGCGAGCGGGCGTCCGGTCACGTCAGCGGCCTCCGCCACCCGCCGCGCGAGCACCGAGGCCTCCGCGAGCCCCTCCCCTCCCACGCCGTCACCGAGCAGGGCTCGGTACGCCCGGTCGACCGCCCTCGTCCTGGCCTCCAGCACCGCGTCCGGCGCGGCGACGGTCCAGACGGCCGGGACGTACCTGTCGATCATCGCGGGGCTGAAGCTGTGGAACGTGGAAGCCACCCGGCCGGCGCCCGCCTCCCCCAGCGGAGCCGCCCGCCAGGCGAAGTAGCTCGGCCAGCGCTCGTCGGTCCCGTATCCGAGCGCGGCGGCCTCCTCGAAGCTCTCCGGCGCGAAGTAGACGAGGGCGTGCAGCGGCTCCAGCAGATGCCACATCCTGCGTACGAACCCCAGCTCGTCGGACATACCGGCCTCCAGCGGGTCAGGTCATCTTGTCAGTGACTAGATTCCCAGAGTGCGCCTCACCGTCGAACTTGTCAATGACTAGATTCGGCGTACGGTACGTCCCATGACCAGTGAGCGCACCTATCACCACGGCGACCTGCGGCGCGCCGTCCTCGGCGCCGCCCTCGACGCCATCGAGCAGGCGGGACCGGACGCCCTCTCCCTGCGCGACCTGGCCCGAAGGGCGGGCGTCTCGCACGCCGCGCCGGCCCACCACTTCAAGGACCGGACGGGCCTGCTCACCGCCGTCGCCGCCGAGGGCTTCGGCCTCTTCGCCGACGCACTGGCGCAGGCTCCTGACCTACAGGAGCGGGGCGTCGCCTATGTACGCTTCGCGGCCGGTCACCCCGCCCACTTCCAGGTGATGTTCCGCCCCGAACTCCTCCGCGGCGACGACCCCGGGCTGCTCGCCGCGAAGGAGCGCGCGACGGACGAACTGCGCGCCGGGGTCGGCGGGCTGCCCGGGGCGGCCCGGGGCGAGGACGCACGCCTCGCGGGCATCGCCGCCTGGTCCCTCGCCCACGGCTTCGCGACCCTGCTGCTCAGCGGCAACCTGGAGGACCCGGTCGGCGGCCGCGACCCCGGGGAGGTGTTCCGGGGACTGGCCGGGCTCCTCTTCGGACAGCAGGACTCCGGGCCTGCCGCCACGGACCCGCAGGCGGGCACCCCGCCCACGGGCCAGGACCGGCGCACGGGCGTTGACCGGCCTACGAGCCCAGAATCGTCGTGAGGAACTCGCCGGTCCACGCGAGGAGTTCGCGGCCCACGACCGGCTTCCCGCCGATCCGCCCCGCCGTCGGGCGGGGCACCAGGATCTGCTGGGCGGACTGCTTGATGACCGTCTTCGGGTGGAGGCGCTTGAGCCGCAGCTCCTGCGACTCCCGCAACTCCACCGGCGCGAAGCGGATGTTCGGCCCCTGCAGCACGATCTCGCCCACCCCGCAGGCCCGGGCCAGCATCCGCAGCCCCGCCACCAGGAGAAGGTTCTCCACCGGCTCGGGCAGCTTGCCGTAGCGGTCGGTGAGCTCCTCGCGCACCGCCCTGATGTCCTCCTCGGAGTTGGCGGCGGCGATCGCCCGGTAGGCCTGGAGGCGCAGCCGCTCGCCCGGGGCGTAGTCGTGCGGGACGTGGGCGTCGACCGGAAGCTCGATCTTGACCTCCAGCGGAGGCTCCTCCTCGACCCCGCCGTCCACTGCGGCCCGGTAGTCCGCGACCGCCTCGCCGACCATCCGGATGTACAGGTCGAAGCCGACACCCGCGATGTGACCGGACTGCTCGCCGCCGAGCAGGTTCCCGGCGCCGCGGATCTCCAGGTCCTTCATCGCCACGTACATGCCCGCACCCATCTCGGTGTGCTGGGCGATCGTCGCGAGGCGCTCGTGCGCGGTCTCGGTCAGCGGCTTCTCCGGCGGGTAGAGGAAGTAGGAGTACCCGCGGTCCCGGCCACGGCCGACCCGGCCGCGCAGCTGGTGGAGCTGGGAGAGGCCGAAGTTGTCGCCGCGCTCCACGATCAGGGTGTTGGCGTTCGAGATGTCGATGCCGGACTCGACGATCGTCGTCGAGACCAGGACGTCGAACCGCTTCTCCCAGAAGTCGACGACGACCTGCTCCAGCTGGCTCTCGCCCATCTGCCCGTGCGCCGTGGCGATCCGCGCCTCGGGCACGATCTCGCGCAGCCTGGCCGCCGCCCGGTCGATCGACTCGACCCTGTTGTGGATGTAGAACACCTGGCCCTCACGCAGGAGTTCACGCCGCACGGCCGCACCGATCTGCTTCTCCTCGTACGGCCCGACGAAGGTGAGGACGGGGTGCCGCTCCTCCGGGGGCGTCGTGATCGTCGACATCTCGCGGATGCCCGTGACGGCCATCTCGAGCGTACGGGGGATGGGGGTCGCCGACATCGTGAGCACGTCCACGTTGGCCCGCAGCTTCTTCAGCTGCTCCTTGTGCTCGACACCGAAGCGCTGTTCCTCGTCGACGATGACCAGGCCCAGGTCCTTGAACTTCGTCTCCGACGAGAAGAGCCGGTGTGTGCCGATGACCAGATCGACGGAGCCGTCCTTGAGCCCCTCCAGCGTCGCCTTCGACTCGGTGTCGGACTGGAAACGGCTCAACGCCCGCACGTTGACCGGGAACTGGGCGTACCGCTCGGTGAAGGTCCCGTAGTGCTGCTGGACCAGGAGCGTCGTGGGGACGAGGACGGCGACCTGCTTGCCGTCCTGGACCGCCTTGAAGGCGGCGCGCACGGCGATCTCCGTCTTGCCGTAACCGACGTCGCCGCAGATCAGACGGTCCATCGGGACCGACTTCTCCATGTCCTCCTTGACCTCGGCGATCGTGGACAGCTGGTCGGGGGTCTCGGCGTACGGGAAGGCGTCCTCCAGTTCGCGCTGCCAGGGGGTGTCCGGGCCGAAGGCGTGACCGGGGGCGGCCATCCGCGCCGAGTACAGCTTGATCAGGTCGGCGGCGATCTCCTTGACCGCCTTCTTCGCGCGCTGCTTCGTCTTCGTCCAGTCCGCGCCGCCGAGCCGGTGCAGGGTGGGCGCCTCACCACCGACGTACTTGGTGACCTGCTCGAGCTGGTCGGTCGGGATGTACAGCCGGTCCCCGGGCTGGCCGCGCTTGGCGGGGGCGTACTCGACCAGGAGGTACTCGCGGGTCGCGCCCTGGACCGCGCGCTGCACCATCTCGATGTAGCGGCCCACCCCGTGCTGCTCGTGGACGATGTAGTCGCCGGCCTGCAGGGTCAGCGGGTCGATGGACTTGCGGCGGCGGGCCGGCATCCGCCCCAGGTCCTTGCTGGCGGTGCGCTGACCGGTCAGGTCCGTCTCGGTCAGCACGGCCAGCTTCAGGGCCGGGTCGACGAAGCCGTTGTCGATCGCGCCGCACGAGACATGGACGAGCGAGGGGGTGATCTCGGTCAGGTCCTGGTCGAGGCGGGCGGCGATGCCCTCGCCGCCGAGCACCTCCACGGTGCGGGAGGCTGGCCCCTGGCCCTCGGTGACGTACACCGTCCGCCAGCCGTCGGCCAGCCAGCCCTTGGTGTCGGCGAGCGCCCTCGCGGTGTCCCCGCGGTACGTCTCGGGCGCGCGCATCCCGAGCTTCAGGGTGTCGTCGTCGATGTGCTCGTCGTCGGCCGCGGCGGCGAAGGGCGCCACCGACCACCACATCATGCCCAGCTCACGGGCCCGGTCCCGGACGTCGGCGATACCCCACAGGGAGGCCGCGCCCACGTCGATCGGGGCCTCGCCGCCACCAGCGGTGGCCGCCCAGGACGCCTGGAGGAACTCCTGGCTGGTCGCGACGAGGTCCGCCGCTCTGGTGCGCACCCGCTCGGGGTCGCAGACCACCGCCATCGAGCCCTTCGGCAGGACGTCGAGCAGCAGTTCCATCTCGTCGACGAGGACGGGGGCCAGGGACTCCATGCCCTCGACCGCGATGCCCTCCGCGATCTTCCCGAGCAGCTCGCCCAGCTCGGGATGGGCCTCGGCCAGGGCCGCCGCGCGGCCCCTGACGTCCTCGGTGAGCAGCAGCTCACGGCAGGGCGGGGCCCACAGCCCGTGGTCGGCCACCTCCAGGGACCGCTGGTCCGCGATCTTGAAGTAGCGGATCTCCTCGACGTCGTCGCCCCAGAACTCCACCCGGATCGGGTGTTCCTCGGTCGGCGGGAAGACGTCGAGGATGCCACCGCGCACGGCGAACTCGCCGCGCTTCTCGACCAGTTCGACCCGGGCGTACGCCGCCGCCGCGAGGGCGTCGACGACCTCGCCCAGATCGGCGTTCTGCCCGCTGCTCAGCGCGACCGGTTCCAGGTCGCCGAGTCCCTTGACCTGGGGCTGGAGCACGGACCGTACGGGGGCGACGACCACCTTGACCGGTCCGGTCTCCGGGTCGTCCTGCCGGGGGTGCGCGAGCCTGCGCAGCACCGCGAGGCGCCGGCCGACGGTGTCCGAGCGGGGTGAGAGCCGCTCGTGGGGCAGGGTCTCCCAGGAGGGGAACTCCGCCACGGTGTCCGGGGGCAGCAGGGTCCGCAGGGCGGCCGCCAGGTCCTCGGCCTCACGGCCGGTCGCGGTGACGGCGAGCACGGTACGCCCCGCGTCGCGGGCCAGTGCCGCCACGGCGAAGGGGCGGGCGGCGGGCGGGCCCACCAGGTCGACATGGGCCCGGTGGCCGTCGGAGGCGGCCTTCACCGCTTCGGAGAGCGCCGGGTCGGTGACGACGACGTCCAGCAGACCGTGCAGGCTCATGAAGGTTCCGTCCGGTGTGGCCAGGTGGCGTGTGTACAACGCGAAGGGCCCGACACGTGGAACGGGCCGGGGTCCCAAGCGTACGACGCCGGTGTGTCACCCGCGCGAGGGAACGCCGTTGTCCGGACAGCCGTACCGGAGCTAGCCTTAGTCCGATAGCTAGTCCGCCTTGGCCCTGTGAGGCAGTCATGGAAGCAGCCCGGCAGTACAACGTGCATGAGGCCAAGACCCACTTCTCGCGCATCCTGCAGCAGGTCGAGACGGGCGAGGAGGTCGTGATCAGCCGGGCGGGCGAACCCATCGCCAAGGTCGTGCCGCTGCACCCGAAGGTGCGACGGACTGGTCGCGGCTCGCTCCGTGGACAGATTCACATCGCCGACGACTTCGACGAGCTCCCGGACGACATCGCCGAAGCGTTCGGGATGCGCTGATGCGCCTTCTGCTCGATACGCATGTCGCCCTGTGGTGGCTCGACGACTCCCCCGAGCTTTCCGAGGAGGTGAAGGACCTGATCGACACGGAGCCCGCGGTGTTCCTCAGCGCCGCCACTCCCTGGGAAATCGCCATCAAGCAGTCTGCCGGAAAGCTCGCGGGGCCCGAGGACCTGGCCGAGCGGGTTCGCGACTGCCAGCTGACGAGCCTCGCGATCACCGCAGGACACAGCGTAAGGGCCGGCCGTCTCCCCCCGCTCCACCGTGACCCCTTCGACCGCGTGCTCGTCGCCCAGGCCCAGACCGAAGGGCTGACGATCGTCACCCGGGACAAGTGGATCCCCCAGTACGACGTGCCCGTCCTGTCCGTCTGAAGGCCGGCACAAGGCTCCGGCCCCGAGGTGCTTGGAGGAGCGCCTCGGGGCCGGATCCGTCATCCTACGTCCGCCACCATCACCCGTCCGTGGCGATCGCGTTGAGGACGTTCATCCTGCCCGCCCGGAAGGCCGGGATCAGAGCGGCGAACAGTCCGACGAAAGCCGAGGCGACGAACACGGTGAGGATCGTCGGCCACGGGATCTCCAGGACCTGGAGCCCCTCCAGGGCCAGCAGCTTCTGCGCGGAGGTGCCCCAGCCCATGCCCAGGCCGAGGCCGAGCAGGGCGCCGAACAGGGCGATGACCACGGACTCCAGCCGGATCATGCGCCGGAGCTGGCGGCGCGAGAGGCCGATGGCCCGCATCAGGCCGATCTCGCGGGTCCGCTCGACCACCGAGAGGGCCAGGGTGTTCACCACACCGAGCACCGCGACGATGATCGCCAGGGCGAGCAGGCCGTAGACGATGTTCAGCAGCTGGCCGATCTGGTCCTTCAGGTCCTGCTTGAAGTCGGCCTGGTTCTGCACCTTGTACTGCGGATACGCGGCGAGCGCGTCCTTGATCGCCGCGTAGGCGGCCTTCTCCTCGCCGTCCTTCGCCGAGGCGAACATCAGCATGTTCTGCGGCATGCGGTCCTCGGTGACGTACTTCCGCGCGGTCGCGGTGCTGAGGTAGAGCGCTCCCTGGTCGACGTTGGTGTCGTCGGAGGTGATCGCGGCGACCTTCAGCTTCGCGGTCCGCCCGGCCTTGAAGGCGACGGCGATCTCGTCGCCGACCTCAATGCCGTGCTTCGACGCGTAGTCCGTGCCGACCGACATGGCGTCTTCGCTGTACGCCTCACCGAGGTCCCCGGCGGTGGTCTCGCGCCTGAGGTCCTTCGGGTACGTCGGGTCGGCGGCGATGACGCGCTGGTCGGCGACCGAGCCGTCGGGGTTGGTGAGCTTCGCGGCCAGCATCCGGTAGTGGGTGACGTACTCGACGCCCGGGGTCTTCTCGATCGCCGCCGCGGCCTGCGGGACGATCAGCTGACCGCTCCCCGACTGGACGATGAAGTCGGTGCCCACCGACTTGTCCAGCTCCTCGGTGGCCGACGCGACCATCGACGACCCGACGACCGAGAGGCACGCCACCAGGGCGAGGCCGATCATCAGCGCGGCACCGGTCGCCCCGGTGCGACGGGGGTTGCGCAGCGCGTTGCGCTCCGCGAGCCGTCCGACGGGGCCGAACAGCCGCAGGACGACCGCTCCGAGGACGCGCACGACCACACCCGCGAGCAGCGGGCCGATCACGATGAAGCCGACGAGCGTGAGGACCACGCCCAGTCCGAGGTAGAGCGAGCCCTCGGTCGCCTCGTCCACCCGGGTCGTCGCCCAGAGACCCGCGGCGCCCGCACCGGTGAGGACCAGGCCGGCCACGCCCCTGAACCAGCCTGACCGGGTGTCCGCCGGGGTGCCCGAGTCGCGCAGGGCGGCCATCGGCGAGACCTTCCCGGCCCGCCGGGCCGGGACGTACGCGGCGAGGACGGTGACGACGATGCCGAGCGCCAGCCCGGTCACCGGGGTCGTCCAGGCGATCGTGAGGTCCCTGGTGGAGAGTTCCATCCCCATGGCACCCATGAGCTTCATGAGGCCCACGGCCAGCCCGATGCCGGCGCCCACACCCAGGACGGAGCCGACGATGCCGAGGAGCACCGCCTCGACGAGGACGGACCGGTTGACCTGCTTGCGGCTCGATCCGATGGCGCGCATCAGCCCGATCTCGCGGGTGCGCTGGGCGACCAGCATGGAGAAGGTGTTGACGATCAGGAAGATGCCGACGAGGAAGGCGATCCCGGCGAAGCCGAGCATCGCGTACTTCATGACGTCCAGGAAGGAGCCCATGGAGTCCTTGTTGGCGTCGGCGGACTCCTGCTGGGTCTGCAGCTTGTACGCGGCCGGGTCGCCGAGGGCGGCTGCGATGTCCTTCTTCAGCGCGCTGTCGCCGACGCCGGGTTCGGCGGTCACCGAGATGTGGCTGAAGACGTCGGGGGCGCCCAGCAGTTTGCTCTGCGCGGTGGCGGTGTCGAGATAGACGACGGCCGCACCGGGGTTGGTGACGGTGAACGTGGCGATGCCGGTGATCCGCGCCCTGATGTCACCGGTGACGGTGACGGTGCGCAGTTCGTCGCCGAGCTTCAGGTGGTGCTTCCGGGCGGTGTCGGCGTCGACCATGATCTCGGTCGGGCCGCGCGGGGCGTGTCCCGATGTGATCTCCATGGACCGCAGGTCGTTGTCGGTCCAGTTGCCGGCGATGGTCGGGGCGCCGGTCTCCGAGCCCATGTTGGTGTTGTGGCTGTCGACGACGGTGACGGACATGCTCATCACACCGCCCTCGGCCTTCTTCACCCCGTCCACGGCGACCACCCGCTCCACGACGGACGCGGGGAGCGCTTCGGGCCTGCCGTTCTCGGGCAGGTCGTCGGCCTCCTTCGCCGCCTTCGGGCTCACCGTGACATCGGCGGACGAGGCCGCGAACAGCTTGTCGAAGGTGGTGTTCATCGTGTCGGTGAAGACGAGCGTCCCGCAGACGAAGGCGACCGACAGCAGGACGGCGACGGCGGAGAGCGCCATCCGGCCCTTGTGCGCGAGGAAGTTGCGCCTCGAGGTCTTCCAGACGGTCATGACGTCCGCCCGCGTGCGTCGAAGTCCTTCATCCGGTCCAGGACCTGCTCGGCGGTCGGGTTCTTCATCTCGTCGACGATCGAGCCGTCGGCGAGGTAGAGGACGCGGTCCGCGTAGGAGGCCGCCACGGGGTCGTGGGTGACCATGACGATGGTCTGGCCGAGCTCGTCGACAGACCTGCGGAGGAAGGACAGCACCTCCGCCCCGGCGCGGGAGTCCAGGTTCCCGGTGGGCTCGTCACCGAAGATGATCTCGGGCTTGGCGGCGAGCGCACGGGCCACCGCGACGCGCTGCTGCTGACCTCCGGAGAGCTGCGTCGGCCGGTGCTTCAGCCGGTCGGCGAGGCCGACGGTCTCCACGACCTGCCGCAGCCAGTCGGCGTCGGGCCTGCGGCCCGCGATGTCCATCGGCAGGGTGATGTTCTCGATGGCGTTGAGCGTCGGGAGCAGGTTGAACGCCTGGAAGATGAAGCCGATGCGGTCCCGGCGAAGCTGGGTGAGCTTCTTGTCCTTGAGGCCGGTGATCTCGGTCTCGGCGAGGTGGATCCGCCCCGAGGTGACCGTGTCCAGGCCGGCCAGGCAGTGCATCAGGGTCGACTTGCCGGACCCGGAAGGGCCCATGATCGCCGTGAACTGCCCCCGGACGATGTCCACGTCGACGTGGTCGAGCGCCACGACCCGGGTCTCCCCCGACCCGTACGCCTTGACCACCTGCCGCGCCCGCGCAGCGACGGCCGTGTGCCCTCCGATGTCCCCGTGGGCGGGGGTGGTTACAGCCGTTGTCACGATTCTTCTCCTAGGTCGGTCGCTCTGTGGACGTCACTGCGCACGTTCCGAGTCTCGGGTGCGAAGGGGGTCCGGCGCGCTGGTGCACGGCACCGTTCCGACGGGGGGTTTTCCCCACCGCTCCCCCTGCGGTGGACCACATCGGCGCTGTAGGAACAAGGTAAGGACCGGGACCGCCGCCTCACGTCCTCCGGCGGGAGGAACGGCCCCTGGGCCGCAGTGGGGAGCGTCCCTTAGGGGCTGTCCGGCGGATCATGGCCGGGCCGCCGGCCGACGGCACTCCGCCGGTGAGCGTTTCGTGCGGCGCCCGGCCGCGGGGCGCCGGGCGGCGGCGTCGCGGAGTGGGGGCGTCCGGCGGCAACACCGCAGACGGGCGCCACGGAACGCTCCCGTGACACGGGCCGCGCCACCGGCCGCGAGGGGTGGCCCCAGGGGATGAGACCCGGGAACGGCGTCTCATCCCTCGGCTCGATGCTGCCCTCGGGGCAGGGCCGGTGAGACAGTGTCACCCCGTAGATAGATGCATAGGGAAGGAACCCACTGTGGGTGGCGCGGGCGGCACGGAGAGGGTCGGCGGTACGGACAGTCCGAAAGCGGAGCGCGGTCCACTCCCGCCGGAGACGGCGAAGGACACCGCCCGGGCCCGGCGGCCCGTCGCGGCGGCGCTGATGCTCGGCATGGGGCTCGCCGCCATCGACGGCACCATCGTCGCGACCGCCGTCCCTCAGATCGTGGGCGACCTCGGAGGCTTCTCCGTCTTCTCCTGGCTGTTCTCCGGCTACCTGCTCGCCGTGACCGTCACCCTGCCGGTGTACGGGAAGCTCTCCGACACCTTCGGCCGCAAGCCCGTACTCGTCGCCGGGATCATCCTCTTCCTGGCCGGCTCGGTGCTCTGCGCCGCCGCCTGGAACATGGCGGCCCTGATCGCCTTCCGCGTCGTCCAGGGCCTCGGCGGCGGCGCCCTCCAGGGCACGGTGCAGACCATCGCCGCCGACCTGTACCCGCTCAAGGAACGCCCCAAGATCCAGGCGAAGCTGTCCACGGTCTGGGCCACCTCGTCCGTGGCCGGCCCCGCGCTCGGCGGACTGCTCGCGGCGTACGCCGACTGGCGCTGGATCTTCCTGGTCAACCTGCCGATCGGCGCCGTGGCGCTCTGGCTGGTGGCCCGTCACCTCCACGAGCCCGTCCGGCCACGCCCCGCCGGGCGTCCCAGAACCGACTGGGCGGGCGCCCTCGCCGTCTTCGCGACCGGGGCGCTCCTGCTGACCGCACTCGTCCAGGGCGGTGTCGCCTGGCCGTGGTTCTCCGCCCCCTCGCTCGGGCTGCTCGCGGCGACCGCCGCGCTGGCCGCCCTCACCGTGGTCATCGAACGGCGGGCCGCCGAGCCGGTCATCCCGGGCTGGGTCTGGCGCCGCCGCACCATCGCCTCGGTCAACCTCGCCCTCGGCGCCATGGGACTCCTCATGGTCGCGCCGACCGTCTTCCTGCCGACGTACGCCCAGTCGGTCCTCGGACTCGGGCCGATCGCCGCCGGGTTCGTCCTGTCGGCGATGACGCTGAGCTGGCCCGTCGCCGCAGCCCTCTCCGACCGCGTCTACAACCGCATCGGCTTCCGCCGCACCGCCATGATCGGGATGTCGGGGGCGCTGCTGGTCCTGCTCTGCTTCCAGTTGCTCCCCTTCCCCGGCGCCGCCTGGCACCCCGCGCTGCTCATGCTGCTGCTCGGAGCGACGCTCGGCCTCTTCCAGCTCCCGCTGATCGTCGGCGTCCAGTCGACGGTCGGCTGGACCGAGCGGGGCACGACGACGGCGTCGGTCCTCTTCTGCCGCCAGGTCGGCCAGAGCCTGGGCGCGGCGCTCTTCGGCGCCGTCGCCAACGGCGCCCTCGCCTCCCGGCTGGCCGACGCACCCGTGTCCGGGCTGCCCGGCGACCTGGACGCGGTCTCGCACGCCCTTCAGGACACCGCAGCCCTCTCCGCCGCGGCCACGGACTATCTGCGGAGGTCCGTCGACAGCGCGGTGGACCATGTGTTCGCGGGCGCGGCAGGGGCCGCGGCACTCGCCCTGCTGGTGCTCGTCGTCCTGGCACCGCGACGGTTCCCGGTCCTGGAGGAGCACGAGAACACCCCCAGGACCGCACAGGATGCCGCAGGTCTGGACAACTGACGGGTTACCTGGGGTAGTTCACGCATAAGCCTCCCACTTCGCCATACCCGCTAGTAACGTACGCGCTCCCGACAGCGCACCCGCGCACCTGCTCTGCAGCCCCCTCCGGGCCCGAGCCACGCAGGGAGCACCGCCATGCCCCACGACGCTCAGCCACCCCGGCACCACCCCGGAACTGCCCGGCACCCCCACCGGCCCGCACCACCCCCGTACCCCCGCGACTACCTCATGCCCTGGCAGAGTTCGCCGCCCGCGCAACCCCGCCACCCCACCCCCGCACCGGCATACACCCCCACACCCGGGCACCACGGCGACCTGCGCAGGCTGCGCACCGCCTACCGCCTGCTGCGCCGCGTCTCGACCCTCACCGCCCTCGGCTACTTCGTCGCCTTCCTCCTGCTGTCCGGCTACGCCCCCACCCTGATGACCAGCCCCGTCGGGGACGGCGGACTGACGACAGGTCTCCTCCTAGGCCTGTGCCAACTCCCCGTCACCCTCGCGGCGGTCGCCGTGTACGAGTGGACCGCCCGCCGGACCGTCGACCCGCTCAGTGCCGGGCTCCGCGCACGCGCCGGCCACCCTCACACCGCGAGCACCGCACCGGCCGGCGACGGCGGGACGAGGACGGGCCGGTGAACGCCTTCGACGAGTCCGCCAACACCATGTCCCTCACCGCGTTCATCGCCGTCGCCAGCATCACCCTGCTGCTCTGCGTGATGACCGGACCCGACCGCGACGACCTCGACACCTTCTACACCGGCTACCGCGCGCTCTCCCCCTTGCGCAACGGACTCGCCGTCGCCGGCGACTACCTCTCCGCCGCCACCGTCCTCGGCACCACCGGAGTCATCGCCCTCACCGGCCACGACGGCCTCGTACTCGCCCTCAGCACGACCCTCTCCCTGGTCCTGCTGATGTTCCTGCTCGCCGAACCCCTGCGCAACGCAGGGCGGTTCACCATGGGCGACATGCTCACCCGCCGAGCCCCCGGCCGGGCCGCGCGGATCGCCTCCTGCGCCGTCACCCTCGCCGCCCTGCTGCCACTGATGGTCGTCCAGCTCGCCGGCAGCGGCAGCCTCCTCTCCTTCGTCCTCGGATTCGACGGCTCCGGCTTCCGCACCGGTGCCGTCATCACCCTCGGCGCCGTCATGACCGGCTACGCCGCCATCGGCGGGATGAAGGGCACCGCGCTCATCCAGATCATCAAGAC
The DNA here is from genome assembly GCF_043199535.1 of Streptomyces sp. NPDC048590. Classification (NCBI taxonomy): domain Bacteria; kingdom Bacillati; phylum Actinomycetota; class Actinomycetes; order Kitasatosporales; family Streptomycetaceae; genus Streptomyces; species Streptomyces sp. NPDC048590. The sequence continues at coordinate 121,773 of NZ_JBICWC010000010.1, forward strand.
CGTCGTACTGCTCGGCGCGGGACTCCTCATCTCCGTACGCGTCCTCGACCGCTTCGACTGGGACCCCGGCGCCCTCCTCCGGGCCGCCGAGGCCGGCAGCGGGGCGGGCGCCGCCTATCTGCACTCCGGACTCCAGTTCGGCGGCAGCGACCTCGACATGATCAGCTCGGAGCTGACCGTCGTGCTGGGCGCCGCCTGCCTTCCCCACATCACCATGCGGCTGACCGGAGCCCGCAGCGCCCGGGCCGTCCGCCGCTCGCTGTCCTGGGCCGTCGCCTGCGTCGTCTGCCTCTGCCTGTTCCTCGCCGTGATCGGCTTCGGAGCGGCCGCCCTCGTCGGACACGACCGCATCACCGCCGCCCAGGCCCAGGGCAACAGCGCGATCCTCCAGGTCACCGGCGCGGTCGCGGGGAGCGGCACGACCGGCGCACTCGTCGTCACCACCATGACCACCGCCATCTTCCTGACCCTGCTCGCCTCCGTCGCCGGAATGATCCTGGCCTGCGGGAACTCCCTGGCCCACGACCTCTTCGCCCACGGACTGCGCGGAGCCCGCCCGGTCGGCCCACGCACCGAGACCGCGACGGCGCGGGGCGCCGCCGTCGCCGTCGGCGCACTCGCCGTCACCCTCGCCGTCCTCGCCCGCCACTGGAACGTCCAGGCCCTGGTGACCCTGTCCTTCTGCATCGGCGCGTCCGCCATCGCACCGGCCCTCGTCTACAGCATGTTCTGGCGCCGCTACACCCCCACCGGGCTGCTCTGCACCCTCATCGGCGGCACCCTCTGCGTCCTCGTCCTCATCACCGGGACCACCCTCGTCTCCGGCTCCCCCGGATCCCTCTTCCCCCGGAACGACTTCACCTGGTTCCCCCTCACCACCACCGGCCTCGTCTCCGTCCCGTTCGGCTTCCTGGCCGGCTGGCTCGGCACCGTACGCGGCCCCGGGAACAACAGCCCACGGCAACGCAAGCGGTACGAGGCGGCCGAACCCTGGATCCTGGCCGGCGCACCGCCCGCCGGACGGCACTGACCCCGCCGTCAGTCGCCCACCGACCCCGCCACCGCACGCCCCGTCAGCGCCGCAAGCGAATTGCGCACATGCGTCATGTGCGCGTGCAGCTCCTCACGGCCCTCCTCGTGCTCCCGCAGGACCCGCTCCGTCTCACGCTCCACGCGTTCCTCGGCGGCCCTCGCCCCCGAGATCAGCTCCGCGGCCCTCTCCTCCGCGTCCGCCTGCTCACGCCGGGCGGCATCCTCCGCCTCCGCGAGATCCCGCCGCGCGGCCGCCAGCAGATCCTCACCACGCGACGCCAGCCCCGCCTCACGCTCCGCCGCCCCGGACTCCGCCGCCGCGAACTCCGCGTCCGCCGCCTTGCCCCGCTCGGCATGCTCCTGCTCCTGATGGGCCAGCACACCCGCCGTACGACGCCGCGTCTCCTCCATCTCCGACTCCGCGGCCCCCCGCGCCTCACCGGACTCCCGGCGCGCCAGCGCCACCAGAGCACCCGCCTCGTCCCGCGCCCCGGCCAGGATCTCCTCCGCGCGCGCGTCCGCGTCCGCCCGCACCGCACCGGCCCGCTCACGCGCCGCCTCACGCGCCTCGCGGCCCGCCGTGTCAGCCGCGTCCCTCAGCCCCTGCGACTCCTCCAGCGCCTCGCTCCCGACGGCCTCCGCCTCGGACTCCGCCAGCGCCAGGATCCGCTGCGCCCGCTCACCCAGCGAGCTGTACGTCTGCGGGGCGAGCGACGCCACCGCCTCACGCAGCCGCGCCGACTCCGCCTCCAGCTCCTCCGCCAGGGCCGTCAGCCGCGAGATCCGCTCCAGGGCCCCGTCCCGCTCCGCCTCCAGCGAGGACACCGCCCGGTCCACCTGCTCGGGGCGGTAACCACGCCCCCGTACGCCGACGAAACCGTGCGCGGACACCGGTCCACCACTCATCCCTGAAGCCCTCTTTCCCGCTCTCCGACTCCCCGACCATCCAGCAATACGTCAAGGATGCGGTAATTGGCCCAGAAGTCGGAATCGATCAGCTGCATTCAGGACGGAAGCGATCCGTGTCACAACGTGACACGCAAAAGGCGCCCGCCCCCACAAAGGGGACGAGCGCCACACCCATGACAGTTCAGAACCGGTCGAACCCGATCACAGCAGTCCGTCCCACATCTGCTCCAGCAGAACCGACCACCAGCTCTCCGGCGACGCCAGCGCCGCCGGATCGACCGCCGCCAACTGCGCCTGGAAGTCGACCGTCCAACGACCCGCCTGCTCCGGATTCAGCCCGTACCGCAGCCGCCACATCCGGCCCAGCAACGCCATCGACCGCACGAACTCGGGCAGCCCCGTGTTCACGAACTGCGGCGCCACCGGCTGACCACCCGGCCCGGCCTCCACCGGCACCGCCACGATGTTCGCCGTCCCGTACTGCACACAGATCGCACGGCCGAAGTCGGACCCCATCACCAGATACGAACCCGCGTCGGACGCGGGCTGGATCTGACGCTGCGCCGCGAGCTCCGCCAGTGTCGGCACCACCGGCTGCCCCGGCTGCGCCCAGAAGAACGGCCCGAAATCGGCGGGCAGCCCCGCCCACACCAGCGTCCGCGCGACCACGTCCGGAACACCCTGACGCGACACCGCACGCTGGTCGAAACGCAGCACACCCGGACCGAACGCCCCGTGCATCTCCTCCGCCAGCACCTCCGGAGGAACCTGCATGGCGGGCGGCACCTGCGGCAGCGGCGCACGCACCGGAGCGGGCCGCGCCGGACCGTCCGCCACCTGGTGGAGCTCACCCTGGTGCGTCAGCAGATGCTGCATGCCCTGCTGACGGCTCGCGTGATCCGTGCCGTAGGGCGCCACACTCGTGATCCGCACCTGCGGCCACGTCTCCCGGATCATCCGCGCGCAGTAACCGCCCGGCAGCTCACACGACTCCAGCTCCGTGTGCAGCTCGATGACCTGCTGCGGCGGCACGTTCATCGCACGCAGCTCGTGCAGCATCTGCCACTCCGGATGCGGCGTACCCGGCGCCGAACGCCGGATCAACTGCTGCTCGCTGCCGTCGGCCGCACGGAAACGCAGCACCGCCTGATACCCGGGACCGACCGTCGGCTGCCCGGCCGGCTGCTGCGGATACCCGTACGCACCGGGCGGGGGCGGCGGGGTGTGCGGCCCCGGCGCCCCGGGAGCCCCGGGAGGCCCCGGCGGCTGCGGCACGGACGGGCCGACCTGCCCCGGACCCGCCAGCATCGTCGCCGCGTGATGGACCCCGCCACCCGGAGGCGGCGTCGAACCGGGCGGAGGCCCGGGAGGACCGGGAGGACCCGGAGGCGGCGTGGAACCGGGAGGCGGCGGCGGAGTCGCACCCGGAGCACCCGGAGCACCAGGCGGACCGGGAGGGCCCGGAGGACGCGGCCCGCTCGTGCCGCCGCCCACGCTCGCGTCGGCGAACATCGTCGCCGCGTGGTGCACCCCGCCACCCGGAGGCGGCGTCGAACCAGGAGGTCCCGGAGGACCAGGAGGTCCCGGAGGGGCCGGCGGCTGCGGCGCACCCGGAGCACCGGGCGGGCCGAGCTGGGACACCATCTGCGTCGGAATGTAGCCACCGGCCGGCCCACCGGACGCCCCCGCACCGGCCGAAGGCGCACCGGCCCCCGCAGGACGCGCGCCCGGCGTACCCGGAGCACCAGGAGGCGGCGGAGTCACGGAACCCGTACCGCGCGCACCACGCGGCGGCACGACCGCCTTGCTCGTCGAGGCGTCGGAGATGTCCGCGGCACCCGGAGGCACGGGAGCGGACGGAGGCACGGAGGCACCCGGAGGCACAGAGGCCGACGGAGACACGGGGGAAGGAGCCGTCACCCCCGGAGGCGGCGGCGCCTGCGGATCCAGCCCCGGACCCACCGCCGTCGGCGGCAGCTGGCTGCCACCCGACATCAGCGCCGTGGGCGCCTCCGCCGAAACCACCGGCGGAGGAGTCCCGTCGTCGTCCGAACCCGAGAGCGGCGGCGCGAACACCGTCGCCGGCAGCGGAACACCGCCACCTTCACCCACCCCGTTCGTATCCGTACCCGCCCAGGGAGTCCCCCCGGCCGGCACCCCGTCGTTCGCCGTCGGCTCGTGATCCGGCTCCCCACCGGCAGCCGGCCACCCGGCACCACCGGCCGGCCCCGGAACAGAAGGAACGGAATCAGAAGGAGAAGAGGACTCCCCGGCATCCGAGGACGACTCCTCCGCCCCCGCGCGCCGGTCCGGAATCCCCAGCTTGTCCGCGGCCTCCTGGAGCCACTCGGGCGGAGTCAGCAGGAACGACGTCTGATTCAGATCGATACGCTGCGGCGGCTCCGGCGCCGCCGGCGCGGACGCCGACGCACCGTAGTCCTCCTCGTAACGCCGTATCACCTCACCCACCGGAAGCCCCGGCCACAACGTGGCCTCACCGCTGTCCCGGGCGATCACCAGCCGCTGACGGCCCCCGTCCGAGACAGGCCCCTCCGCCCGGTCCTCGGCCCACACCACGAAACCCAGCTCGAACTCACGGACCCGGACCTCACGGTGCTGATACGCGGGCACATCACCGTTGATCCACTCGTCAGCACGCTCCTGCGCCTGCGCGAACGTCACCACCGCGCTCACCCCTCCACCGGGACGGCCCGCGCGAAGCCACCGTCCACCATCAGGTTCGCCACCGTCTCCAGCTCCGGCGGATTCCCCGCGAGACGCTGGAGGAACGCATCGAAATCCTCACCGCACGGCAGCAGGAGCCGTTCCACCCGCTCCTGCACACCCCAGCCGTCCTGGTCCCGCGCGTCGTCGTACGCACAGAACCACACCGACCCGGTGTCCGAACCGCGCACCTTCACCGCCAGGATCCCGCCCTGAACGAAAGCCACGCCCAGAAAATCCTTCGTGAAGTGGTCCCGCAGACACTTGTTCACGTACACCAGGTCATTCATCGCCGCCTCCTCACGCACCGTGAAGAACGGCTGGTCCACCAGCAGACCCAGCTCCGCGTCCAGCGCCGCCCCCACCGGAGCCGACCCGCCGGCCGCCTTCAGGAACGACCGGTACGCACCCGGCAGCCGATACCCCAGATCCTCCTCGACACCCAGGATCTGCTGCTCACCCACCGCCACCGAACCCTTCGGCAGGCCGAAGTGCGCGGGCCTCGTCTCCTGCAGCGGCCGCGTCCCCCGGCGGTTCTGATCCACCGGAGTCGTCGCCAGACCACCGTGATGCCGCAGCAGCGCCTTCACCTCGACCGGAACCAGCTCCATACGCCGGCCCCCCGCCACGTGATGCCACGTCCAGCCGTGCGGGGTCGCCACCGCCGGAATCGTGTCCCACAGCTCATGCCCACTCGACGCCAGCGCCGCGTTCGCCGACACGTAGTCCGTCAACCGCAACTCGTCGATCCCGAATCCCGGAGGAGGATCCGCGATCTCCGCAGCCGCACGCGCATACGGCGAAAGCACCGGATAGCCGTCCCCGTCCACGCGCACACCCCTCGGGTGACGCGACGCCCGGACCGGATCCGGGAAGTGAACGACCTGCCCGGCATAGGCCGCGTTCGGTGGCGCGGCTTGCTGCCCGAGCCGACCTGTCGTCATGGCGGTAGCCCCCTGCTGCGTCTGGTGTTCCGCACAGCCTATGCGGTGGCGCAACAACGCCCCCCCGCCCCCGCACCCCACTCACCGAACGTCACCACCGGGTGACTCACACACGACATCCCGCCCACCCGGCCGCGACACGCAGACACGTTTCACCCACCCAGCTTCCCCACCACCCTGCATATTTGGCAGGCTGTCCCCCGCAACTCGGGGGATTGCAGGGAGGGACAACAGCGCCATGCACACAGCACAAACAGTCACACCCGGAGACCCGCGACTGAGTTGGAGCACCACCGAGCCCAACCACACGCCCCACCTCCACCACCGCCGCGACGGCATCCTGCCCGCCGTGGCCGCAGCCCTGTCCGTACGCGGAGAGACACTCACCTGCACCGCGGGCAAAGGAGACCAGCCACCGGTCCTCCACCCACTCGTCCAGGACTTCCTCGACACCCTCACCAGCAACCAGCGCGAACGCTTCACCGGACGCTGCCCCGAGGCCATACTCCTGTCGCGCCAGCTCACCGCCGCCGACGAAAGCCGCTCCAAACGCGCCCAGCGCAAACCCCTCACCAACGGCGAAGCCCGCCGCGCCCTCAAACACGCCCGCCTCACCGCCCGGCGCATCCGCGAGGACGGCGACCCCCTCCACGGCAGCTACGCACCCCCCTGCCGCTCCTGCACCGAGATGCTCGCCCACTTCGGCGTACGCCCCGTCGACCTCACCAACGGTGCGGCGACCACCGCCGAGAAGGGCTGAACCCACCACCATGCGCGACCGGACCGACCTCCCCGCCCAGCAGAACCGCACCACAGCCGCCCGCTTTCCCACCGCCGTCGACACGGCGCTCCGCGACGCCGGATGGCAGCCAGGACGCTGGGACATCCGCCAGGCCGAGGAATGGGCCGACGCCCTGCGCGCCCACACCTCCCCCGGCGGTCACCAGCACGCCGTCTTCCCCGCGGCCGTCGAAGCCTGGGCCGAATTCGGCGGACTACGCATCACCCCGAGCACCCCGGGCCGCCAGATCGCCACCAGCACCCTGCTCATCGACCCGCTCAGCGGGCTCCACCTCGCCCGCACCCTCGGCGACCTCGGACGCGCACTCGAGACCGACATCGCCCCCCTCGGCGAAGAAGCCGACGGACAAGCCGTCCTCGCCATCGACAGCGAAGGCCGCGTCTACTCCATCGACCACACCGGCGACTGGTACCTCGGCTCCGACATCGACCGCGCACTCGAAGCGCTGATGACTGGCGCCCAGCCCGCACGCCTCGTCTCCGGCTGACGCCCGGCACACGCCCAGCCCCCGTCCGACGCCCGGCCCACGGCCCTCCCGGGACCGGGACCGCCCCTACGCGACCCCGGCGTCCGGCAACACCGCCGACACCCGGAAACCCCCCGCGTCCGTCGGACCCGACACGAAGACACCACCGAGCCCCAGCACCCGCTCCCGCATCCCCACCAGCCCGTTGCCACCACTGGGCAGTCCCGCGTCCGCCACCGCGCCGTCCGCCGCACCGTTCTCCACCTGCATCGCCACCTCCGCACCCCGGTACGCCAACCGCACCCGGGTCCGCGCACCCGCCGCGTGCTTGTGCACGTTCGTCAACGCCTCCTGCACCACCCGGTACGCCGTCTGCTCCACCACCGGCGCATACGGCCGCCGCTCCCCCTCCACCGACAGCTCCACCACCATCCCGGCCTCCCGGGACTGCGCCACCAGCGCCTCCACCTCGTCCAGCCGAGGCCCGTCCTCCACCGCCACAGCCGCCGCCGCGGCAGCGGCCCGCCCCACCGCAGCGAGCGGCACCCGCCCGGCCGACGGCACCACCGCCGTCTCCCCGCTCCGCAGCACCCCGAGCATCTCCCGCAGCTCCGTCAGCGCCTGCCGGCCCATGTCCCCCACCAGCGCCGCGTTACGCACCGCCTTCGCCGGATCCTTCGGGGCCACCGCCTGCAACGCCGCCGCGTGCACCACCATCAGGCTCACCCGGTGGGCGACCACGTCGTGCATCTCCCGCGCGATCCGCGTCCGCTCCTCCGTACGCGCCCACTCGGCCCGCTCCTCAGCCCGGTCCGCCAGCAGCGACAGCTCCCGCTCCAGCGAATCCGCACGCTCCCGCAGGCTCTCCATCAGCCTCCGCCGCGCCCCCACGTAGAGGCCGAACAGCACCGGGGGCGCAGTCAGCCCCAGCGACATGAACAACGCCACCAACGGGACGTACCAGACACCGGGCCCGAAGTCCGCGTGCGCGTCCACGCTCTGCCGCAACCGCACGTACGACACGACCAGCGTGCCGACCAGCGTCATCCCCGTCAGCACGACCGTGATCCGCCGCGGCACCTCGGACGCCGCCAGCGTGTACAGACCCACGATCCCCATCAGGAAGCCCATCTCGGCCGGAGTCGTCGCGATCGACACCAGCACCACCGCGATCGGCCACCGCCTGCGCAGCACCAGAACCGACCCGGCCAGCAGCCCGAACAGCACCCCGAGCGGCACCGGCAACCCGGTGTCCCCGGCGAACTCCACCCCCTCCAGCGCACACTCCAGCGCCGAGACCAGCGCCAGCCCCACATCCAGGGCGACACCACGCCGCCGCTCCCACCACCAGTAGCCGCGGGTGGTCGTTCCCGCCGCCTCCTGGTCTGCCCCCGTTGCGGTCATGGCATCCAGCGTACGGGCGGGCGCATCTCTTTTTCCGGAGACTCCATCAGCACGGAAAACAGCTGATCAAGGTGTAAACGCGGGTAATCGCACGATCCGGCGAATCAGACGCCCTTTCGACCCGGACGTCCGCATTCCGGACGAAGGTGGCCTCATGACACATGCCAGCGGCAAGTACGCGGACTTCGAGGGGCTGCGCGAGAAGGCGATCGCGCTGCGGCGGGAGGGGCTCAGCGTCCGGCAGATCAGGGATCGGCTGAAGGTCTCCAACAACGACATCCTGAACCGCCTGCTCCAGGGCGAGCCCGCCCCGGAGTGGACGAAGCGCCCCCGGGCCAAGGGCGACCTGCGCGAGAGGGCCCGGGAGCTGCGGCTCCAGGGGATGACCTACGACCGGATCCAGATGGAGCTTGGGTGCTCGAAGAGCTCGATCTCGCTGTGGGTGCGGGATCTGCCGAAGCCGGAACGCAAGCGGACGAGCGAAGATGCCTCCGCCATCGCACGGCGCGGCTGGGAGGCCACCCTCAAGCGACGCGAGGCGGAGCGCCAGGAGACGAAGCGGGCCGCGGCCGCCGAGTTCGAGACGATGACCGATCGGGAGCTGTTCGCGGTCGGGGTGGCGCTCTACTGGGCGGAAGGCTCCAAGAGCAAGCCCCACCGGCCACAGGAGAGGGTCACGTTCATCAACAGCGACCCGGACATGATCTCGATGTACCTCGCATGGCTGCGCCTCCTCGGCGTGCCATCGGAACACCTTCGCTTCCACGTCCACATCCACGAGACCGCCGACGCCACGGCCGCGGAGCGCTACTGGGCCGATCTCACGGGCGCCGCACCCTCGGCATTCGGCAAGACCACGCTCAAGAAGCACTCCCCGAAGACGAACCGGAAGAACACCGGAGAGGGTTACCGGGGTTGCCTCGTGGTCCGAGTCCTGAAAAGCGCGGACCTGTACCGTCGCATCGAGGGCTGGTGGTACGGCATAGTGTTGGGTGCCGCCCCGGCAGATCGGCGTAGTGTCTGATTTAGCCGGTATGATCCCCCATGGTGTAATCAGGCAGCACTGCAAGTTTTGGTCTTGTATGTCCAGGTTCAAATCCTGGTGGGGGAGCCGCAGCCCACGGGCCCCGACCCAACCGGTCGGGGCCCGTACTCGTTTCGGGCCTAAACGCCCCCGGTATCCTGCGGGTGTCCACCACCCGAAGCCGAAGGGCACATCCGTGAGCGTCCACCACCCGGCCGCCGTCATCGTCCTCGCAGCGGGTGAGGGCACCCGCATGAAGTCGAAGACGCCCAAGGTCCTGCACGAGATCTCCGGGCGCTCGCTCGTCGGACATGTCGTCGCCGCCTCCCACGAGCTCTCCCCCCAGCACCTCGTCGTGGTCGTCGGCCACGCGGGCGAGCAGGTCACCGCGCACCTCTCCGCCGGCGACGTCCCCGTACGCACCGCCTTCCAGGCCGAGCAGAACGGCACCGGCCACGCGGTCCGGATGGCTCTGGAGGAGCTGGGCGGCACGGTGGACGGCACGGTGATCGTCGTCTGCGGCGACACCCCGCTGCTCTCCGGCGAGACCCTCTCCGCGCTGGCCGCCACCCACGGCGCCGACGCGAACGCCGTGACGGTGCTCAGCGCCGAGGTGCCGGACTCCACCGGCTACGGCCGGATCGTCCGGGACGCGGCCACCGGGGCGGTCACCGAGATCGTCGAGCACAAGGACGCCACCGAGTCCCAGCGCGCCATCCGGGAGATCAACTCCGGGGTCTTCGCGTTCGACGGCCGGCTGCTGGGCGAGGCCCTCGGCAAGGTGCGCACGGACAACAGCCAGGGCGAGGAGTACCTCACCGACGTGCTGTCCATCCTGCGCGAGGACGGCCACCGGGTGGGCGCCTGCGTGGCGCCCGACCACCGGGAGATCCTCGGCATCAACAACCGGCTCCAGCTCTCCGAGGCCCGCCGGCTGCTGAACGAGCGGCTCCTGGAGCGGGCGATGCTGGCGGGCGTGACGGTCGTGGACCCGGCGTCGACGCTGATCGACGCGACGGTGACGTACGAGCGTGACGCGGTCGTGCACCCCGGGACGCAGCTGCTGGGCGCGACCCACCTGGCGGAGGACGCCGAGGTCGGTCCGAACTCGCGGCTGAAGGACACGGTGGTGCACGCGGGCGCGCGGGTGGACAACACGGTGTCGGACGGTGCCGAGGTCGGCCCGGGCGCGACGGTGGGGCCTTTCGCCTATCTGCGGCCGGGTACGCGGCTGGGGGCGAAGGCCAAGGCGGGTACGTACGTCGAGATGAAGAACGCAACGATCGGTGAGGGCACGAAGGTGCCGCACCTGAGCTATGTCGGGGACGCGACGATCGGTGACCACACCAACATCGGCGCCGCGAGCGTGTTCGTGAACTACGACGGGGTGGCCAAGCACCACACGACGATCGGGTCACACTGCCGGACCGGATCGGACAATATGTTTGTGGCGCCCGTCACGGTCGGGGACGGTGTCTACACCGCCGCGGGCTCGGTCATCACCAAGGACGTACCGGCCGGTTCGCTGGCCGTGGCCCGGGGCCAGCAGCGGAATATCGAGGGTTGGGTCGCCCGGAAGCGTCCCGGAAGCGCGGCCGCTCAGGCCGCTCAGGCGGCCGCGTCGGAGTCCGACGGCGAAAGCTGACCGGAAACAGGTGCGCCGCAGTCGGCGTACCGTGATAGATGCTCACCCATTTCGGCTGGCTCGTCGCACATCGGGACACATGCGCGCGGTGCCAGATACACGTCTGAGGAGACTGTGCTGTGACCGGGATCAAGACGACCGGCGAGAAGAAACTGATGCTCTTCTCCGGCCGCGCCCACCCCGAGCTGGCCGAGGAGGTCGCGCATCAACTGGGTGTCGGTCTCGTGCCGACGAAGGCCTTCGATTTCGCCAACGGTGAGATCTACGTCCGTTTCCAGGAGTCCGCTCGTGGCGCGGACTGCTTCCTGATCCAGAGCCACACGGCTCCGATCAACAAGTGGATCATGGAGCAGCTGATCATGCTGGACGCGCTGAAGCGTGCGTCCGCGCGGTCGGTGACGGTGATCGTGCCGTTCTACGGGTATGCCCGTCAGGACAAGAAGCACCGTGGCCGTGAGCCGATCTCGGCACGTCTGGTCGCGGACCTGATGAAGACGGCGGGTGCGGACCGTGTTCTCACGGTGGATCTGCACACCGACCAGATCCAGGGCTTCTTCGACGGTCCGGTGGACCACCTGTTCGCGCTGCCGATCCTGGCGGACTACGTGGGTGCGAAGGTGGACCGTTCGAAGCTGACGATCGTGTCGCCGGACGCCGGTCGTGTGCGGGTCGCCGACCGCTGGTGCGACCGTCTGGACGCGCCGCTGGCGATCGTCCACAAGCGTCGTGACAAGGACGTCCCGAACCAGGTCAGCGTGCACGAGGTCGTGGGTAACGTCGAGGGCCGGGTGTGTGTCCTGGTCGACGACATGATCGACACGGGTGGCACGATCTGTGCCGCCGCCGACGCCCTGTTCGCGCACGGCGCGGAGGACGTCATAGTGACGGCCACGCACGGGGTGCTCTCGGGTCCGGCGGCCGACCGTCTGAAGAACTCGAAGGTGAGCGAGTTCGTCTTCACGGACACGCTGCCGACGCCGGGCGAGCTGGAGATCGACAAGATCACGGTGCTGTCGATCGCGCCGACGATCGCGCGTGCGGTGCGTGAGGTGTTCGAGGACGGTTCGGTGACGAGCCTCTTCGAGGAGCAGGAGTAGTCACGCCCGCGGGCGCTGCCCGCGGGTGATCGACTTTGGGAGCGGCCTCTCCGCCGGGTAGACTCAGTGAGTTGCTCGGCGAGGGAGGCCGTTCCCGTGCGTGGTCATGGGAATCGGTGGTCCGTTATCGACGCGCTCTTCGTAGCAGGCCTGTCGTGGGCCGGGTGACCATCGTCTTTCGTCACCTTTACGAGGAGTGCAGCATGGCTGAGATCAAGCTCGACGCAACGGCCCGTACGGAGTTCGGCAAGGGCGCTGCCCGTCGTACCCGTCGCGCCAACCTGGTTCCCGGTGTGGTCTACGGCCACGGTGCCGAGCCGGTCCACATCAACCTTCCGGGTCACGACCTGCTGCTGGCGCTGCGTACGCCGAACGTCCTGATCGGTCTGGAGATCGACGGCAAGGACGCCCTGGTGATCCCGAAGGCCGTGCAGCGCAACCCGCTCAAGGGCGACATCGAGCACGTCGACCTGCTGACCGTGAAGCGCGGCGAGAAGGTCAACGTCGAGATCGCGGTGCACGCCGAGGGTGACCTGGCGCCGGGCGCCAACCTGCTCGAGTACGTGCAGAACACGCTGCTGGTCGAGGCCGAGGCCACGCACATCCCCGAGTCGGTCACGGTTTCCGTGGCGGGCCTGGACGCCGGTGACTCGATCGTCGCCAAGGACATCGAGCTGCCCAAGGGTGCTGTGCTGGCGGGCGACGAGAACGCCATCGTGCTCCAGGTCGTCGCGGCGCAGGCCGAGGAGGCTCCGGCCGACGACGCCGAGGCCGAGGGCGCCGAGGCCTGAGCCTCGCCCCACCTGCTTGACTGACGGGGTGGTGGTTCCCTTCCGGGGGTTCCACCACCCCGTTTTCCTGTTCTGTCGTCGGCTGTGTGTGCCGGCGTGTTGACCGACGATCCGTGCGTACGCACTGCGAGGAGACCGAGCTCTGATGTCCGACGCCACCGACCCCTGGCTGATCGTGGGCCTCGGTAATCCCGGCCCCGAGTACGCGGCGAACCGGCACAACGTGGGTTTCATGGTCGCCGATCTGCTGGCGGAGCGGATCGGGGGGAAGTTCAAGCGGGCGCAGAAGGCGCAGGCGCAGGTGGTGGAGGGGCGGATCGGTCCGCCCGGTCCGCTGAGTCGTCGTGTGGTGCTGGCGAAGCCGATGTCGTACATGAATCTGTCGGGGGGGCCTGTGTCGGCTCTGCGGGACTTCTACAAGGTGCCGACAGATCATGTGGTGGCGGTGCATGACGAGTTGGACGTCGATTTCGGTGTGCTGCGGCTGAAGCTCGGTGGTGGTGACAACGGGCACAACGGGCTGAAGTCGATGACGAAGGCGATGGGGGCGGATTACCACCGGGTGCGGTTCGGTATCGGCCGGCCTCCGGGTCGTATGCAGGTGGCGGATTTCGTGCTGAAGGATTTCTCGTCGGCGGAGCGCAAGGAGCTGGCGTTCCTGGTGGACCGGTCGGCGGATGCGGTGGAGTGTCTGCTGGCGGAGGGGCTGGAGCGGGCTCAGTCGGCGTACAACTCCTGACATTCCTGCTGCTTCTCAGTCGTTTTTCGGCCACAGGTTGACCGGTGGCAGTGCTCTGCCCAAGGATCGGCCCCCATGAAGCGGAGTTCCTCCCGGCGGCTGGTGGCCCATGGCCGTACGTTCGCCGCGGGCTGTGTCGTGGTGTTGCTGCTGGTCGCGGGGGTGTGGTCGTCGTGGGAGACGGCTCACCACATAGTCCTGGCCAAGGGGCGGGAGCACGGCTCGATGGTGGTGACGTCGTGCGGTGAGGACACCTGCACGGGGTCCTTCTCGCCGGACGCGGATGCGGCCGACCGTTCCTCGGTGACGGTGGAGCGGTCGGTGGCGGCGAGGAAGGGGGATCGTTTCCCCGTCGTGGTGAAGCCCGGGTCCGGGGATGTGGTGCGTACCGGGACTCCGGGCTTTCTGCATGCGTGGGTGCCGCTGGGCGGTGCGTTGGTGCTGGCCGCGCTGGTGATCGGCGGCGGTATGCGGATGACGCGGACGGCGTGGGGCACGGGGGTCGCGGGTGCGGTCCTGCTGACGGCGACGTTCGTCGCCCTCTGACAGGGCCGCACCCGCGCGGCGTTCCCGTGCGGGGTGGGCCGGTGTTCGGGTCAGCCGGTGTTGCCGGTCAGCCGGTGTTGCGGAGACCCGCGGCGACGCCGTTGACGGTCAGCAGCAGGGCGCGGGCGAGCAGCGGGTCGGGCTCCTCCCCGGCGGCCGCGGCCTGGCGCTGGCGGGCGAGCAGGGATACCTGGAGGTAGGAGATCGGGTCCAGGTAGGCGTCGCGGATGGAGAAGGTCTGCTGGAGCACCGGGTTGGTGTCGAGCAGCTTCTCGCCGCCGGTGATGCGCAGGACTTCCTGCACGGTGAGGGCGTGCTCGGCCTCGATGAGGTCGAAGACGTGCTTCAGTTCGTCGGGGACGAGGGTGTCGACGTAGTGCCGGGCGATGCGCAGGTCGGTCTTGGCGAGCGTCATCTCCACGTTGGAGAGGAAGTTGCGGAAGAAGTGCCACTGCTCGTGCATCTCGTCGAGGACGGTGTCGAGGCCGGCTTCGCGCAGTGCCTTGAGGCCGGAGCCGACGCCGAACCAGCCGGGGACGATCTGCCGGGACTGGGTCCAGCCGAAGACCCACGGGATGGCGCGGAGGCCGTCGAGCGAGACGCCGGAGCCGGGGCGGCGGGAGGGCCGTGAGCCCAGGTGCAGGTCGGCGAGCTGGTCCACCGGGGTGGAGGCGAGGAAGTACGCCGGCAGGTCGGGGTCTTCGACGAGCTTGCGGTAGGCGCCGTGGGCGGCGTCGGAGACGGTGTCCATGGCCGCGTCCCAGCGGGCGAGGGCCTCGTCGGACTGGCGGGGTGCGGTGTGCAGTGCGGAGGCCTGGAGGGTGGCCGCGACGGTCAGTTCCAGGTTCTCGCGTGCGAGCGCGGGGATGAGGTACTTGTCGGAGATGACCTCGCCCTGCTCGGTGACCTTGATCTCGCCCTCGAGGGTGCCCCAGGGCTGGGCGAGGATCGCGTCGTGGGAGGGGCCGCCGCCGCGGCCGACGGTGCCGCCGCGGCCGTGGAAGAGGCGCAGGCGTACGCCGTAGCGGTGGGCGACGTCGCGGAGGCGTCGCTGGGCGCGGTGGATCTCCCACTGGGAGGTGGTGATGCCGCCGAACTTGCTGGAGTCGGAGTAGCCGAGCATGACCTCCTGGACGTCGCCGCGGAGTGATACGAGGCGGCGGTAGGAGGGGTCGGCGAGCATCTCGTCGAGGATGACGTCGGCGGCGCGGAGTTCCTCGGTGGTCTCCAGGAGCGGGACGATGCCGATCTTGGCCCATCCGCCGTGGAGGTCGAGGAGTCCGGCTTCGCGGGCGAGGACCGCGGCGGCGAAGACGTCGTCGGCGCCCTGGCACATGGAGATGATGTAGGACTCGATGACTTCGGGGCCGAAGCGTTCGAAGGCCTGCTTGATGGTGTGGAAGACGCCGAGGGTCTTCTCGCCGGCGGCGTCGAGCGGTGCCGGGGTGGGGGCCAGGGGGCGACGGGAGCGGAGTTCCTTGGCGAGGAGCTTCTGCCGGTAGTCGCGGGGCATGTCGGCGTAGCGCCAGGATTCTTCACCGAGGCGGTCGAAGAGCTGGCCGAGGGTGTGGTGGTGGGCGTCGGCGTGTTCGCGGACGTCCATGGTCGCGAGCTGGAGGCCGAAGGCCGAGAGCGTGCGGATGGTGCGGTCCATGCGGCCGTCGGCGAAGAGGCCGCCGCGGTGTTCGCGCAGGGAGGTCTGGATGAGTGCCAGGTCGGCGATGAGCTCGGTGGTGCCGAGGTAGTCGCAGCCGGGGCGGTGGGGGGTGCCCTTGGCGAGGCGCTCTCGGGTGTTGACGAGCTTCTGCCGGATGCAGGTGGCCTTGAGCCGGTAGGGCTCCTCGGCGTTCAGCCGCTTGTAGCGGGGGCTGATCTCGGGGAGGAGTTCCAGGTCGGTCTGGAGGGAGGTGAGGAGCTCGTCGGTGGCTCCGGCGTAGCGGATGGAGTTGGAGAGCAGTCCGCGCAGGTAGTCGACGAGTTCGAGGGCGTCGGTGATGCCGTGCTCGTGCTGGAGGATGAGCACGTCCCAGGTGACGGCGGGCGTCACGTTGGGGTTGCCGTCACGGTCGCCGCCGATCCAGGTGCCGAAGGTGAGGGGGCGGGTTCCGGCGGGGAGTTCGACGCCGACGCGTTCGAGTTCCGCGGCGAGGTCCTCGAGGACGTCGCCGACGGCGTTGGCGTGGAGTTCGTCGAGGTAGTAGATGGCGTTGCGGGCTTCGTCGGCGGGCTCGGGCCGTACGACGCGGAGCTCGTCGGTCTGCCAGATCAGGTCGATGTTCTCGGCGAGCCGGAGGTCGTGGCGGCGGCGGTCGGCCTCGATGACGGGGGTGTCCAGCAGCTCGGCGATGCGGCGGAGCTTGTTGAGGACGGAGCGGCGGGCGGCTTCGGTGGGGTGTGCGGTGAAGACGGGCCGGACGTTGAGGTTCTTGACCGTCTCGCGCAGGTGCTCGGGGTCGGCGTCCTTGAGGCGGTCGGCGGTGCGGGCCAGGAGGCCGCCTTCCGCGGACCGGCGGTCGCGCATCTCGTGGGCGCGGTGGACCTGCTCGGTGACGTTGGCGAGGTGGAAGTAGGTGGAGAAGGCGCGCACGAGCTGTGCGGCGGTCTCCAGGTCGGTGTCGCCGAGGAGCTGGGCTGCTGCCTCGCCGTCCTCGCGGGTGAGGGCGCGTACTCGCTCGACGAGGTCGAGGAGGTCCTGTCCCTCCTGGCGTACGAGGGTCTCGCCCAGCAGGTCGCCGAGGCGGCGGATGTCGGCCCGCAGTTCGTGGTTTCCGGCGGGGTTCTGGTCGGCACTGCTCACAGTGTGCGGCTCCTTGCAGTGGTTGAGCACGTCTGTCAGGGGGGCCGGGGCGCTCGCGGTGCTGACGGGTCACCCCGGATATGCAGAGTGCGGACCGCGCTGTCCGACGCCCCCAGGATAGGTGTCGCGGTGGCGGGCGTGCTCGCTGCCCTGCGGGGGTGGGGCCGATCCGGGGTAGAGGAGTGGGTGGAGGCCGGGTCGCACAGGGGTGCCCTGGCGGTGTTCTCGTGTCGCGGGCCTCCTCGCTGCCATACTTACGTTGCCGTAGGTTACGGCACCGTAGCCCACGCATTCCGTCATATTTCCTCACCTCACGGGGGACTCCCCATGCCCACCAGCCCTGATGTGATCGACGACGGCCTGCCGCCGGCAGGCGGCTCGGCGCTTCCCTCCGGCACGCTCGGCGGCGACAAGAAGCGTTCGGTGGAGCAGGTCGCGCTGCTGCTGTTCATCGTGGTGCCGTTCGCGGCCCTGGTCGCGGCGGTGCCGCTGGCCTGGGGGCGCGGTGTGAGCTGGCTCGACCTGGCTCTTCTGGTGGTCATGTACTACTGGGGCTGCCACGGTGTGACGATCGGTTTCCACCGGTACTTCACGCACGGTTCCTTCAAGGCGAAGCGTCCGTTGCGCATCGTGCTGGCGGTGGCGGGTTCGATGGCGGTGGAGGGTCCCCTGGTGCGCTGGGTGGCGGATCACCGCAAGCACCACCGGTTCTCGGACGCTGAGGGTGATCCGCATTCGCCGTGGCGGTTCGGTGAGAGCGTGCCGGCTCTGATGAAGGGCCTGTGGTGGGCGCACATCGGGTGGATGTTCAACGAGGAGCAGACTCCGCAGCAGAAGTACGCGCCCGATCTGGTGCGGGATCCGGCGATGCGTGCGATCTCTCGTCACTTCCTGAGCTTCACGATCCTGTCGCTGGCGATTCCCCCGCTGGTGGGAGGGCTGGTGACGTGGTCGTGGTGGGGTGCGTTCACGGGGTTCTTCTGGGGGTCGCTGGTGCGGGTGGCCCTGCTGCACCACGTGACGTGGTCGATCAACTCGATCTGTCACGCGGTCGGGAAGCGGCCGTTCAAGTCGCGTGACCGCTCGGGCAACGTGTGGTGGCTGGCGGTTCTCTCGTGCGGTGAGTCGTGGCACAACCTGCACCACGCGGATCCGACGAGTGCGCGGCACGGTGTGATGCGGGGCCAGATCGATTCGAGTGCCCGGCTGATCCGGTGGTTCGAGAAGTTCGGCTGGGCGCATGACGTGCGGTGGCCGGACGAGTCGCGTATCGCCTCCCGGCGCAAGTCCGTGGCCGCCGACGCGGCATGATTGACGACGTGGCGACCGACGGAAGCACCAGCGGTGACAAGAGCATGCCCACCCCGACGCGAAGGGCCCGGCGGGTCCGGATGACGGGCAAGGAGCGGCGTGAGCAGCTCCTCGACATCGGGCGCACCCTGTTCGCCGACAAGGGTTTCGAGGGGACGTCGGTGGAGGAGATCGCGGCGCGTGCCGGGGTCTCCAAGCCGGTGGTCTACGAGCACTTCGGTGGCAAGGAGGGGCTGTACGCCGTCGTGGTCGACCGGGAGATGCGGCAGTTGCTGGACCTGGTGACGGGGGCGCTGACGGCGGGGCATCCGAGGGAGTTGCTGGAGCAGGCGGCGTTCGCGCTGCTGGACTACATCGAGACGTACACGGACGGTTTCCGGATCCTGGTGCGTGATTCCCCGGTGGCGCAGTCCACGGGCACGTTCGCGTCGTTGATCAGTGACATCGCGACGCAGGTCGAGGACATTCTGGGTCTGGAGTTCAAGGCCCGGGGCTTCGACGCGAAGCTGGCCCCGCTGTACGCGCAGGCGCTGGTGGGGATGGTGGCGCTGACGGGGCAGTGGTGGCTGGACGTGCGGAAGCCGAAGAAGGCGGAGGTGGCCGCGCATCTGGTGAATCTGGCGTGGCACGGGCTGGAGAACCTGGAGTCGAAGCCGCGGCTGATAGGGCACCGGAAGAGCTGAGGCCCGGCGCCGTCACCCGTTGTGATGACGCTTGTCGTTTCCCGGCCGTAGTGTGGTGGGCAGGGCACAGGATCCCGTCCATGGGAGGAACCATGACCGCCGAGCCGACCACCGGGCACAGCAGCCGCTGGCCGGTGCCCCCGCAGGACGGATACACCGTGGACGACCTGTTCACGCTGCCCGATCTCCCGCCGCACACGGAATTGCTTGACGGGAGCCTGGTTTTCGTGAGTCCGCAGCGCCTCTTCCACAGCCTCATGATCGACCTGCTGACTTACGGGCTGCGCGGCAGCGCTCCTCGTGAGCTGAAGGTCATGCGGGAAATGACCGTGGTCCTCGACCGGCGCAACGCCCCGGAGCCGGACCTCTGCGTCGTCCGGGCGGAGTCGGTCACGAGCCGGGAGCAGACCCGTTTCGAGGCGGGGGACGTGCTTCTCGCCGTCGAGGTGGTCTCCCCTGACTCGGAGGCACGGGACCGTGACACCAAGCCGCAGAAGTACGCGGCGGCCGGCATTCCGAATTTCTGGCTGGTCGAGATGGCCGGCAGCGACAAGCACCCGGTCGTACGGGTCTACGAGCTGGACCCGGTGAACAAGGCGTACGCCCTGACCGGCATTCATCACGACCGGCTCAAGACCGGCGTGCCCTTCCCCGTCGACGTCGACATCTCGCTGGAGGCCCTGGACCGGCTCTGAGCGGTCATCCGGCCATGCGGGCCACCGCGAAGATCCGGCGGAACGGGAAGACCGTGCCGTGCGGGCCGGGCGGGTAGGCGGCGCGCAGCAGGTCGCGGTACTCGGTGAGGAATGCCTCGCGGGCCGGGGGGTCGTCGTCGAGGGCGGTGATCAGAGGGCGGAGGCCGGTTCCCTTGACCCAGTCGAGGACGGGGTCCTCCCCCTTCAGCAGGTGCAGGTAGCTGGTCTCCCAGACGTCGACGGTCCGTCCGGGGGCGACGAGGTGTGCCAGGTAGTCGCCGGGGGTGTGGACGGCGTCGCTGTGGCGCAGGAGTCCGCCCAGGCGGCCGGCCCAGCGGGGTGATCCGGCGAGTTCGCGCATGAGGGTGTGGCTGGGTGCGTCGAAGTTGCCGGGGACCTGGAAGGCGAGGGTGCCGCCGGGGGTGAGTGCGTCCAGCCATCGGGGGAGGAGGGCGATGTGGCCGGGGACCCACTGGAGCAGGGCGTTGGAGACGATGAGGTCGTAGGTCTCGGCGGGCTGCCAGGTGGCTGCGTCGGCCTCGGCGAAGTCGAGGTGGGGCCGGGTGTGGGTCCGGGCCTTCTCCAGCATCTGTGGTGAGTTGTCGTAGCCGGTGATGTGTGCGGCGGGCCAGCGGTCGGCGAGGAGGGTGGTGACGTTGCCGGCGCCGCAGCCGAGGTCGGCGATCCGGGGTTCCGGTTCGTTCGGGAGGGGGGTGATCCGTGCCAGGAGGTCGTGGAAGGGGCGGGTGCGGTGGTCGGCGTGGCGCAGGTATTGGCGGGGGTCCCAGACGGGTGCTGTCATGGGTCCAGGATCGATCCGAGTTTATCTTGATGTCAAGACACTTGAATTCAAGAGACTTCATGTCGAGGCACCCTCTACACTGATCGTCATGGAGGACGAGGTCGACCGACTGGTCGCTGCATGGCGCCGCGAGCGCCCCGACCTCGACGTGGAACCACTCGAGGTCCTGAGCCGCGTCTCCCGGCTGGCCCGGCACCTGGACCGCGCCCGGAGGATCGCCTTCGCGGAGCACGAGCTGGAGCCCTGGGAGTTCGACGTCCTCACCTCGCTGCGGCGCGCGGGCGCGCCGTACCAGCTCTCCCCCGGTCAGCTCCTCACCCAGACGCTGGTCACCTCGGGCACGATGACCAATCGCATCGACCGGCTGACCAAGAAGAACCTGGTGGAGCGACTGCCCGATCCGAGCGACCGGCGCGGTGTCCTCGTACGGCTGACCGAACTGGGCCGCGACAAGGCGGACCAGTCGCTGGCCGGCCTGCTCGACCAGGAGCGGGCCATCCTCGGCGAGCTGTCGCGTCAGCAGCGGCTCGAACTGGCCGGTCTGCTACGCGAGTTGACCGCCCCGTTCGACAACATCCCCGGCTAGCGGGGCAGGCCCCACTCCGGCCCGGCGGGCCAGGGCCACCGCGGCGAGCGTCGAGTGGACCCCCAGCTTGCCCAGCACGTTCTGCATATGGGTGCGCACGGTGTGCGGGGACAGGAAGAGCCTCTCCGCCACGGCCTTGCGGCCCAGCCCGGCCACCATGCAGCGCAGCACCTCACGCTCGCGGGGTGTCAACGACTCCACGAGCTCCTCGCTCTCGGTGCGGTGCTTGCGCGCCGCCGTGAGTTCCCGCAGCACACCCGTCAGGAGCGCGGCCGGCAGATGCGTCTCGTCACGCAGTACGCCCCGGATCACCGCCAGCAGGCGTTGCAGGGAGCACTCCTTGGCAACCCAGCCCGAGGCGCCGGCCTGCAGGGCGGCGGCCGCCCGGCGCGGGTCGTCCCTCTCGGCGAGCACCACCGTGCGGATGTGCGGCTGCCCCGAACGCACACCTGCCACCAGTGAGATGCCGTCGACGGGCCCTCCGCCGCCCTCCGCGGCCGGTACGCCGCGCGGGGCGGGCACGGATCCCGCACCGCCTGTGGGCAGGATGCCCAGGTCGGCGTCGACGAGCATCACGTCGTACCGGCGCCCCTCCGACGCCGCGCGCTCCATGCAGCGCAGTGCGGCCGGGCCGCTGCCCGCCGCGGACACTTCGACGTCCGGTTCGGCGGCGAGGGCCGCCGCGAGGGACTCGGCAAAGATGCGGTGGTCGTCGACCACCAGAACCCGGATACGCGCCACAGACACCCCCATGCTGTGTGAACTCCAGGGACGCCCCGTCATGGCCGACCCCCCGGTGGACGGACCCTGCGGACACGGCACCCGGAGCATCGGGGTGGCTTCCCGCGCACGGCCGCCGCCGTGCCGGCCGCCACCCTCTCCGGGTGCCGCATCCGACCGTCTCATCCCCTGAAACGACACCGGCCCCCACCGGTGCTGAGCATCAGAGTACGGGGGCCGCCGGTCGGTGGAAGGGGATTCGCGGAACTGACCACCCCGGATGTCTAGGGTGTTGTCCATGTTCCGCCTTGAGACAGAAGTGGACAAGGAACGTCGTGTTCTGCTCGGCCGGCGGCTGCAGGACGCCAACTGGGACGGATCACCGCAGCTGCGGGCCCTGCGTTCCACCGCGGCCGAGCACGACACCCCGCTGGAGGTCTGGCTCCTGGACGACCGGGGCGCGCTGGCCGGCGGGCTGAGCGGCCGGACCTGGGCCTACTGGCTCCACGTGGACCTGCTCTGGGTCGACGCACGGCACCGGGGCAACGGCCACGGCGCCCGGCTGCTCGCCGAGGCGGAGCGCCTCGCCCGCGACGACCGGTCCTGCACCCGCTCCCGGCTGGAGACCTGGGGATTCCAGGCTCCGGAGTTCTACCGGAAGCAGGGGTACGAGGTGGTCGGCACGGTCGAGGACTACCCGCCCGGTGTCGCCGAGTTCATCCTGGTCAAACAGCTGGGGAGAGCCGGCGGGCCCCCGCCGACGGCACCGCGGGGAAGATTCCCGGGGTGGCGTGGCCGGCGGCGGTGAAGGCCTCCGTCACCGCCTTGGCGACGGTGTCGGCCATGGACTCCTCCACCAGCACGATCGCCGATCCGCCGAAGCCGCCTCCGGTCATCCTGGCGCCGAGCGCCCCGGCGGCGTTCGCCGTCGAGACCACGAGGTCCAGCTCCGGGCAGGACACCCGGAGGTCGTCGCGGAGCGAGCGGTGGCCGTCGTCGAGGACCGGGCCCGCGGCACGGACGTCACCGGCGTCGAGGAGCGCGATGACCTGCTCGACCCGGTGGTTGTCGCTCACCACGTGGCGGACGTAGCGCACGACCGACTCGTCCTCGCCGGCCTTCGCGAGCGTCTCCAGCGCGGCGTCCAGGCCTTCGTACGGAAGGTCGCGCAGGGACGCGATGCCGAGGGCGCGGGCCCCGGCCTCGCAGCCGGCCCGGCGTTCCGCGTAGGCGCCGTCGCCGAGGGCGTGCTTGACCCGGGTGTCGACGACGAGGAGCCGCAGCCCGTGCGCGGCCAGGTCGAAGGGGACCTGGCGCGGGGTGAGGTCGCGGGTGTCGAGGTGGAGCGCGTGGCCCTCCGTGCAGCAGGCCGAGGCCATCTGGTCCATGACCCCGCAGGGCACACCGACGAACGCGTTCTCCGCCCGCTGGCCGATGACGGCCAGCTCGGGGGCGGTGAGGCCGAGCTCGAAGAGGTCGTTCAGGGCGAACGCGGTGACGACCTCCAGGGCGGCCGAGGAGGAGAGCCCGGCGCCGACCGGCACCGTCGAGGTCAGCTGGATGTCCGCGCCGGTGACCGGATGCCCTGCCTCGCGCAGCGCCCAGACGACCCCGGCCGGGTAGGCGGCCCAGCCGTCCCCGGAGCGCGGGGTGAGTTCGTCGACGCGCAGCGAGACGACGCCGCCCGGTACGTCGGTGGAGTGCAGCCGCAGCTGCCCGTCGGTGCGGCGGGAGACCGCGGCGCGCGCGTGGTGCGGGAGGGCGAGCGGCATGACGAAGCCGCCGTTGAAGTCGGTGTACTCACCGATCAGGTTCACCCGTCCGGGTGCTGCCCAGATCCCCTCGGGCACGGTCCCGTACAGCTCGGTGAAGGAGGCGGCGAGCTCGGCGTTGTCGGTCATGGTGCGGTGGGCTCCTCTCGGCGGGCGAACGTCCACGCGTCGGCGACGATGGCGGCCAGGTCGGCACGTGAGGGCTGCCAGCCGAGCCTCTTGCGGGCGGTGTCGGCGGAGGCGACGAGGACTGCCGGATCGCCCGCGCGCCGGGGTGCGGCGGTTTCGGGGACCGGGTGACCGGTCACCTGCCGGACGGTCTCGATGACCTCGCGTACGGAGAATCCGTTGCCGTTGCCGAGGTTGCAGATGAGGTGTTCACCCGTGGTGGCGGCGTCGAGGGCCAGCAGGTGGGCCTCGGCGAGGTCGGCGACGTGGATGTAGTCGCGGACGCAGGTCCCGTCGGGGGTCGGGTAGTCGTCGCCGTAGACGGAGATCGACTCGCGCTGCCCCAGGGCGACCTGGAGGACCAGCGGGATGAGGTGGGACTCGGGGTCGTGGCGCTCGCCACAGCTTCCGTAGGCGCCCGCGACGTTGAAGTAGCGCAGGGAGACGGCCGCCAGGCCGTGTGCGGTCGCCTCGCCGCTGATCATGTGGTCGACGGCGAGCTTGGAGGCACCGTAGGGGTTGGTGGGCGCGGTGGGGTCGGTCTCCGTGATGGGGGTGGTGACCGGTTCCCCGTAGGTTGCCGCGGTGGAGGAGAAGACGAGGGTGCGTACGCCGGCGTCGCGCATGGCCGCGAGGAGGGCCGTGGTGCCGCCGACGTTGTTGACCCAGTACTTCTCGGGGTCGACGACGGACTCGCCGACCTGCGAGTACGCCGCGAAGTGCAGCACCCCGTCGTAGGAGGCGTCCAGCCACTTGGCCGCGTCCTGGATGCGGCCCTCGATGAACTCGGCGCCCGCCGGGACGCCCTCCCGGAAGCCGGTCGACAGGTCGTCCAGGACGGTCACGGTGTGACCGGCCTCCAGCAGATGCGCGGCGACGACGCTGCCGACGTATCCCGCGCCACCCGTCACCAGGTACTTCTTGGTGCTGCTCACTCGCTCGCTACCTCTCGCAGTCGCTGGGCCGCGGCCTCCGGCGGCACATCGTTGATGAAGACGGACATGCCAGACTCGGATCCCGCGAGGAACTTCAGCTTGCCGGTGGTCCGCCTGATGGTGAACAGCTCGAGGTGAAGTCCGAACTCCTCCCGGCCCGGGACCCGGAAAGGTGCCTGGTGCCATGCCGAGATGTACGGGGTGGGCGGCTCGCCGGGGCCGAAGATCCGGTCGAATCGCCTCAAGAGTTCCAGATAGATCTGTGGAAACTCTGTCCGCGCGGCCGCGTCCAGCTCGCGGAGGTCGGGGACGCGCCGACGGGGGTACAGGTGGACCTCGTAGGGCCAGTGCGCGGCGTACGGCACGAAGGCGACCCAGTGCTCGGTCTCCAGGACCACGCGGTCCCCGTCGGCCAGCTCCCGGGCGAGGACGTCGTCGAAGAGGTTGCGGCCGGTCCCGGAGCGGTGGGACTCCATGGAGCGGAGCATCTGTTCGGTGCGCGGGGTGACGAACGGGTAGCCGTAGATCTGGCCGTGCGGGTGCCCCAGGGTCACGCCGATCTCGGCGCCCCGGTTCTCGAAGCAGAAGACCTGGGTGACCTGCGGGAGCTCGGCGAGGCCGGCGGTCCGGTCCGTCCATGCCTCCAGGACGAGAGCTGCCTGGGCCTCGGTGAGCCCGGCGAAGGAGGTGTCGTGGTCGGAGGTGAAGCAGACGACCTCGCAGCGTCCGGAGTCGCCGGCGAGGGAGGGGAAGCGGTTCTCGAAGACCACGACGTCGTAGTCGGTGTCGGGGATCTCGCTGTGCCGGCCGTCGCCCGAGGGACAGAGGGGGCACTCGTCGGCCGGCGGGTGGTAGGTGCGGCCCTGGCGGTGGGACGCGATGGCCACCGAGTCGCCGAGCAGCGGGTCGCGGCGGATCTCCGAGGACGTCGAGACGGCGTCGAGGGGCCGGGGGTCGACGGCTTCGCGGACGGTGTCGTCGGCGGAGTCGTAGTAGATCAGCTCACGGCCGTCGGCGAGGGTCGTAACCGTCTTCTTCACCAGGGTCCTCCATCAGACGCCCTCCAAACATAACCGCACATAACAAACCACAACTCAACAGGCCCGTCAATGGCGCAGATTCCTGTGACCCATCTGAGCGCAAGACGGGGACACAAGGGGACATTCCAACCCTTCCGATCACGATCAAACAAAGAACGCCATGAGAACTGTTCATTTTCTGAACACAAAGGCGTAGGTTCCGACGGGTTCAGTTCGCGCAACGAAGCGAGTACCCCCCATGCAATATCTGGCTGAAGGGCTCCGGCTCCCCACGAACGGGCTCGATTACACAATCCTGGCGATCTACTTCGTCGTGGTGCTCGGCATCGGCTTCGCCGCCCGGGCCAGTGTGAGGACGAGTCTCGACTTCTTCCTGTCCGGTCGTTCGCTGCCCGCGTGGGTGACGGGTCTGGCCTTCGTCGCGGCGA
Source organism: Streptomyces sp. NPDC048590 (assembly GCF_043199535.1). Lineage (NCBI taxonomy): Bacteria > Bacillati > Actinomycetota > Actinomycetes > Kitasatosporales > Streptomycetaceae > Streptomyces > Streptomyces sp. NPDC048590. Next base: position 147,833 of record NZ_JBICWC010000010.1, read on the forward strand.
ATCTCGGTGCGACCGAGATCCTCGGCATGGCGGCCACCGGCGCGCAGTACGGCGTCGCGGTCGTGCACTGGTACTGGATCGGCGCCATCCCCGCCATGGTCTTCCTCGGCCTGGTGATGATGCCCTTCTACTACCGGTCCAAGGTCCGCTCGGTGCCGGAGTTCCTGCTGCACCGGTTCGACAAGTCGGCGCACCTGCTGAGCTCCATACTCTTCGCCTTCTCGGCGATCCTGATCGCGGGCGTGAACCTCTACGCCCTGTCGATCGTCGTGGAGGCGCTCCTGGGCTGGCCGCAGTGGGTCGCGATCGTCGTCGCGGGCCTCTTCGTCCTCGTCTACATCACCATCGGCGGCCTCTCCTCGGCGATCTACAACGAGGTGCTGCAGTTCTTCGTCATCCTGGCGGCGCTGATCCCGCTGACCCTGCTGGGTCTCAAGCGGGTCGGCGGCTGGGACGGGCTCAGCGGCTCCCTGACGAAGCAGCACGGCGCGGACTTCATGACCGCCTGGGGCGGCACCGGTATCGGTGACGCCAACCCGCTCGGCGCCAACTGGCTGACGATCATCCTCGGCCTGGGCTTCGTGCTGTCCTTCGGCTACTGGACCACCAACTTCGCCGAGGTGCAGCGCGCCCTGTCCGCGAAGAACCTGTCGGCCGCCCAGCGCACCCCGCTGATCGCCGCCTTCCCGAAGATCTTCATCGTCTTCGCCGTGATGATCCCCGGCCTGGTCGCCGCCGTACTCGTGCCCAAGATCGGCACGCCCGGTTCGGACCTCACGTACAACGACGCGATCCCGCTGCTGATGCAGGAACTGCTGCCCAACGGTGTGCTCGGCATCGCCGTGACCGGTCTGCTGGCGGCCTTCATGGCCGGTATGGCCGCCAACGTTTCGTCGTTCAACACCGTGTTCACCACGGACATCTGGCAGCGGTACGTGAAGAAGGACCAGTCCGACGCGTACTACCTGCGCTTCGGACGGCTGATCACCGCCGTGGGTGTGCTGGCCTCGATCGGCACCGCGTTCATCGCGGCCAGCTTCTCCAACATCATGACGTACCTGCAGACGCTGTTCTCGTTCTTCAACGTCCCGCTGTTCGTGGTCTTCATCATCGGCATGTTCTGGAAGCGTGCCTCGATGAAGTCCGGCGTCTGGGGCCTGCTGGCCGGTACGACGGCCGCGATGGTGAACTACTTCGTGATCTACAAGCAGGGCATCATCGACATCCCGTCCGACCAGGGCGCCAACTTCGTCTCCGCCATCGTCGGATTCGTCGCCGGCGCGGTCGTCATGGTCGCCGTCACGCTCTTCACCGCGCCCAAGCCGGTGGAGGAGCTCGCCGGTCTGGTCTACGGCACCGAGGCCCCGGACTCCGACGAGGTGCCCGAGGAGGGCGACAGCGCCTGGTACCGCAAGCCCGCCCTGCTCGGCTGGGGCGCCATCGTCCTCGCCACCCTCTGCTACCTGCCCTACTCGCTCTGATCGGAGGCACCCACCATGTCCGACGCACAAGAAGCCCACAACGCGGTCTCCGAGCTGGAGCGCAAGTCCGCGACCGCGGCCCGGCTCTTCGACATCCGGCGGATCATCGGCGGTCTCTTCGTGGTCTACGGAGTGATCGTCACCATCGCCGGCATCAGCCCGTCCGACGCCGACCTGAAGAAGGCCGAAGGCGTCCACATCAATCTCTGGACCGGCCTGGCCATGCTGGCCCTCGGGCTGTTCTTCCTGATCTGGATGAAGCTGCGGCCGGCCCAGGCGCCGGCGGAGGTCCCCGGTACACCGGAGAGCTGACCGGCACCCCGCGGGGGCCGGACGATCACGCGTTCACGCGAGGCCGTCCGGCCCCCGCGGCGTTCCCGCCGCCGCCCGGTCCAGCAGCCCGGTCCGGGCGGCGAGTGCGGCGGCCTCCAGCCGGGAGCCGACGCCGAGTTTCATCAGCACCCGCTGCACATGGGTGCGGGCGGTGCTCGGGGCGATCCCCATGCCGGCCGCGATCAGCCGGGTGTCCTCGCCTTCGGCGACCCGTACGAGCACCTCGACCTCGCGAGGGGTCAGCATCCGCAGCAGCCGCTGGCCCTCGTCGTCGGGCTGGGCCACCGGATGCAGCAGTTCTGCGAACGCGCCCCTCAGCAGCTGCGGGGCGATCGCGGTCTCCCCCGCGCGGGCTTTGACCATCGCCCGCTCGACGCCCTCTATGCGCTCGTCGTGGCGTACGTATCCGGCCGCGCCGGCCGCGAAGGCCGCCGCGATACCGCGCGGGCTCGGCACCGGTCCGAGTACCACCACGGCCACCTGCGGACGTTCCCGTCCGATCCGCACGATCGGGTCGAACGCGCCGGGTTCGGCGGGTGAGGCCGTACCGAAGAGGCATACCTCGGGTGCTCTGCTGACGACCAGTTCGGCGGCCCCGGACGTCGGCGCGGCCGCCGCGAGCACGCGGTGCCCGCGCAGTTTCAGCGCCGAGGCGAGTGCCTCGGCGAGCAGTCTGTGGTCATCGACCACCATGAGCCGCACGCCCATCGGTTAAGCCCCCATGTGTGCGGCGCCGGGCACCGCGTAACACCGAACAGGCCCCCCGGCCTCTCTGACCCGGCAAGTTACACGCTTGTTCGACGTGACGCGCCCCTTACGGGACAGAAGCCCCCCGGAATGCCGAATACGTGTCTTTCGGGGCCGCGCGCCGTCGGAAAAGGACCGGCCCTGCCGGTCGGATGATCAACCGGCAGGGCCGTCAGCGCTGTTCGGGCACGGGGCCCGGTCGGGGTCAGCTCGTGCTGAAGGAGACGACGAGGTACTGCTTGTCGTCCAGGCCCGACTTGCTGGGTTCGCTGACCATCTTCTCGGAGATGAACAGCCGGCCCTTCTCGTAGCGGAACTCGGCGTAGTTGATCGAGAAGCTGGTCTCCGCGTCGTGTACCGCCTCGTCGTCCGGGTTCACCATCAGCACGGTCTGCTCGAAGGTGTCGCCGTTGATGGAGACGATCTGGCCGCCCTTGTCGTACGGGGGGTTCTTGTACGCGATGACGTTGGTGCCGTCCATGCGCAGCGGGGTCAGCGAGTAGCGGTCGCCCGCGTCGGCCCTGCCGCCGACGAGCTTGCCGGTGGTGAGGTCGAAGGCGACGATCTCGTTGGTGTCGCCGTACTCGCCGCCGCCCTCGTGGTCCTCGGTCGGCACGTAGAGCCTGTTGTTGCCGACGGCCAGGGAGGTGCACTGCTCGACCTCGGTGGCCTGGCAGTCCGCGGCGTACTTGTCCGCGTCGGCGGAGATCCGGACGATGAGCTTCCCGGTCGCGGCGTCGATGGAGAAGAAGTCGGAGATGCTGCTGCCGTCCCCGGCGGTGTCGCCGACGTCGGCCGCGACGACGAGCGGCTTGGTCGAGACGATGCTCGCGTACTCGACACCGGCGGGCATGTCGTACGAGGAGAGCGGTGCACCGGTGGTCGGGTTCAGTGCCTGGATGCTGAGCTGGGGCTCGTCGTAGCTGCCGCACTTGCGGACCACCGCGAGGGCGTCGCCGCCGCCGTACCCCATGTCGTAGCAGTTGTTGGCGTCCGTCTTCGGCTTCCAGAGTTCGGCGCCGTTGGCGAGGTTGAAGGCCGCGCCGCCGCTGGTCCCGCCCGCGGCGACCGTGGAGCCGCTGAGCGTGACCTCGCTGAACCGGACGGGCCTGTCACCGCTGGACGCCGAGGTGACGGACTTGCTCCAGATCAGCTTGCCGGTGGCCAGGTCGATGGCGCCGACCTGGCTGCAGGACGGGTACTTGTTCTCCGCGCTCGGCTTGCCGTCCTCGAAGGCGATCGCCGTCTTGTAGTCCTTGCTCATGTGCCGGGACGCGGCGCAGAGCTGGCCCTCGAGCGGGATCGACCAGAGCTTGGTGCCCTTGGCGATGTCGTAGCCGACGATCTCGTAGACGCCGGTCTTCACGTACGCCTTGTCGGTGACCCAGGAGCCGTCGACGGTGGTGACGTCGGTGACCTTGGGGTGGGGAATCTGGAAGCCGACCTTGGACTTGGTGTTCGCGGGCGCCTTCTCGGTGCCGCCGGCCAGGCCGCCGCCCTTGCCCTCGCCGCCCTTGCCCTCGCCGCCGGTGGTTCCCGCCGAGGACACCTCGTCCTTCTTGCCGCCGTCGTCACCGCCGCCGAAGGCGTAGAGGACACCGCCGCCGACGATCAGGACGATGGCGACCACCGCGGCCACGATGATCTTCATCTGGGTGTTGAACTTCTTGCCGCCGCCCGGCGGGGTGCCGTACTGCGGCTGCATCGGCGCGGTCGGGTAGCCGTACCCCTGCGGGGGCATGCCGGGCTGTCCGGGCGCGCCCTGCGGGAAGCCGTATCCGGGCTGCGTCGGGGGCTGGCCGGGGGGCGGTCCCTGCGGGAAGCCGTATGCGGGCTGCGTCGGAGGCTGGCCGGGGGGCGGCCCCTGCGGGAAGCCGTACGCGGGCTGCGTCGGAGGCTGGCCGGGGGGCGGCTGCGGGGTTCCGTACCCGCCGGGGGGCGGGGGCGGCGGACTGCCGTGGCCGCCGGCCGGCGGGGTGGGCGGGGTGGCCGGGGGCTGCTGCGTGGCGAGCGGGTCGGACGGCGGCGGGGTGGGCGCGCCGAACCCTCCGGGCGGCGGGTCCTGGGGCGCGCCGAACCCGCCCTGGGGCGGCTCGTTCGGTGGTTCGCTCGGCGGCTGGGGCGGCTGGGTCATGGCGTACGTACCTCTGCGGTGTCTGTGGGGAGGGGGATGCGGTTGCCGTCGTCGGGCGTCACTTGCCGAAGGCCATCATGGTCGTCTGCTCCTTCTCCTCCTCGTCGTTGCTCGCGCTGACGCGGCTGCTGACGATGAAGGAGCGGCCTCCGGAGTAGACGACCCTGGACGAGAAGAAGTTCTCGATGCGGGTCGTCGAGTCCGGGTGCTGCAGCACGACCTTGGGTGCGCCGCCGGTGGGGGCGATCGTCGCGATGGCCCCGCCCTTGTCGTACGAGGGCTCCAGGTAGACCAGGACGTTGCCGCCCTCCATGCCCAGGGGCTTCATGGTGCGCTCGGCCGGGGCGTCCGACTTCCACTTGGTCTTGCCGGTGTTCAGGTTGAACGCCAGGACCTTGTTGGTGCGGGCGCTGCCGCTGGTGTCGTCCTTGGTCATCATGTAGAAGGTGTTGGCGTCGGCGGCGACGCCGGTGCACCCTTCGAGGTTCTCGCCGAAGATGGCGAAGTCGCTGCCGCAGTCGACGGTCGGGCTGTCGCCCTTGTCACTGATCAGCTGGGACCGGAGCGTGCCGTTCTCCTTGAGCGCGAGGATGCCCCACTTCTTCTCCTCGCGCTGGGTCAGCGAGACGACGAGCGGGCTGACCGAGTAGACCTTGTCGACCTCCCAGCCGCGCTTGGGCTGGTAGGTCCACTTGGCCTTGCCGGTGGTCGGGTCGATCTCCTGGATCTGGTGCTGCGGGTTGTCCAGGTCGTCGGTGCGGCAGCTGGTCGCCGCGATGAGCTTGGGGCCGCCGGCGAAGGCGAACGGCTTGCAGTTGCCGGACGGGTTCGCGAAGAGCTCGGAGCCGTCGCTGACCTTGTAGGCGTTGGAGTTGCTCGTACGGCCGACGGTCACGGTGTCGCCGCTGATCGCCAGTCCGATGTCGGACAGCAGGTCCCAGGTGCCGTTCTTCTTGACCGACTTCTTCCATCCGGCCTTGCCGGTGTTGAGGTCGATCTGCTGCAGGACGGAGCAGTCGGCCTTGTCGGTGGTCCCGCTCTTCACCCCGATGACGATCTTGCCGTCGGTGGTGGGGTTCCCGGGCGCCGCGCACATGTCGGCGGGCAGCGGCAGGGTCCACTTCTGCTTGCCGTCGGTCACGGAGTAGCCGTTGACCGAGCGGTACATGCCCTTGACGAGGGTGTCGCCGACGATCCACGGGCCGTACACGTCCGCGCCGTTGCGCGGCAGGTCGATGTCGTTGGTCGTCAGCCAGAGGACCTTGGCCTCGCCCGGCTTGCGCCCGGCGTTGAGGTCGTCGTTCGTCTCGCGGCCGTCGCCCTTGCCGTCGCCCTGGTCGACACTGGCCGAGGGGCTCGGCGCAGAGGGTGCGGCCGTGGGCTTCGCGACGGGGTCCTTCTCGTCCTCACCGCTCGTCAGGAGGAAGACCCCGCCGCCGATGACCAGCAGCGCGGCGAGCGCCGCGCCGATGATGACGGCGGGCTTGCCCTTGAAGGGACCGCCGCCGGAGCCGCCGGGCGCCGGGGCGCCGGGGTACTGCTGCTGCGGGTAGCCGTACCCGGGCTGCTGACCGTACGGGCCGGGCTGCTGACCGTAGGGGCCGGCCGGTGTGCCGTAGGGGCCGGGCTGCTGGGCGTACGGGCCGGGGGCCGTCTGCCCGGGGCCCTGTCCGGGTGCCTGCGGGTAGCCGTAACCGGGCTGCGCGCCGGGGGCCTGCGGGTAGCCGTAGCCCGGCTGCGTGGGGGGCGGCGTCTGCGGCGCGCCGGCCGGGGGCGGCGGCGTGGCCGGCATCTGCGGCGGTGCTGCCGGAGGTGACTGCGGCTGGGGCGGCTGAGGCGGCGTGCCCTGCGGTTCCTGCGGAGCCCCGAAACCCCCCTGGGGCGGTTCCTGGCTGGGCGGCTGGGTCATCAGCACGTCCCCCTTCGTGCGGTCCGGTGCCTGGTCCGGTCTCCCCCGCGATTCCGTTCGGCTCAGAGGATCATTTGAAGGCGATTCTCTGAATTCCCCCCGGAAAGGAGCGAATCGGGCATGGCTTCCGCGGCGTTACGACAGTCGAGCGGGGCTTCTTTGTACCACCCGCGCCACACCCGGACGGGATCGGTCCATCCCCTGTTCCCAAGGGAGGACCGGGCCGTGATACCGCCGTTATGCGTCTGCGAGGCCGTCGCGCGGACGGGATCTCCCGATGCCGCGTCAACTCGTCCCGTGAGGTGTCCATTTCACCGCGGAGTCTCTCTCCACCGCCTCATGGACCGAAGACGAGTACCGCCGTGGCGGCCATCTCCGCCTCGTCCTCGTCCTCGCTGATCCGGTACGGGAGCAGGTAGGACCGGCCTCCGTGCCAGGCCGCCCTGGGCTGGAAGAGGATGCCTTCGGTCTTGACCGCCGACGCCGGGTGCTTCAGGAGCGGGGTGTAGGCGCCCGTGGAGGGTGTGAGGGCACCGATCTCGCCGCCCCTGCTGTAGGAGGCCTGGACGTGGACGAGGACCTTTCCGCCCTCGGTGCGCAGCGGCAGGATGAGCCGGCCGCCCGGTGCGGGGGTCTTCCAGACGGCCCTGCCGGTGGCGATGTCGAAGGCGACCACCTTGTTGGTCTCCGCGGAGTCGCCGCCGACGCTCTCGTCCACCTTGGGCTGGGTGGAGAAGTAGAAGCGGGTGTCGTCCGCCGCCACCCCGGCGCAGCCGTCGAGGTTGCCGCCCGCCTGCACGGTCTCCTCACCGCACCGGACGCCGTAGTCCTCGTCCCCGGGAACGAGTTGGGAGCGGAAGGTGCCGTTCTCGTCCAGGAAGACGACCGCCCAGTCGGCGTCCTTCCCGATGGAGAGGACCGGCGGGCTCGTGGAGTAGACGTGGGTGACCCTCCAGCCCGGCTTGACGTCGTACGTCCACTTCGGCGCCCCGGTGACGGGGTCGACCTGCTGGAGCTGTTCGCGTACGGGGGAGGCGGGCTCCTTCTGGCAGTTCACGGCGGCCAGCATCCGGGCTCCGCCGGTGAACGCGTACGGCTGGCAGACGCCTTCACGCCTGCTGAAGAGCTCCTTGCCGTCGCTGACCCGGAAGGCGTCGGTGGCGCTGTCGCGTCCGAAGGTGACGGTGTCGCCGCTGACGGCCATGGCGACGTGGGACAGCCCGTCCCGCATGTCGGACCGGTCGACGGTCTTCTTCCACCCGGCCTTGCCGGTGCGCAGGTCGATCATCTGGAGCACCGAGCAGGTCGCCTCGTCCTCCGAGACGTTGTCCTCGATGCCGACGACGACCTTGCCGCCGGCCGTGGGGGCGGTGGGTGAGGCGCACAGGTCGGTGGGCAGGTCGAGGCTCCACCGCTCGGTCCCGTCGGCCGCGTCGTAGCCGGTGACCTTGCGGTACATGCCCTTGGCGACGATGTCCCCGGCGAACCAGGGTCCGTGCGTCGCCTCGCCGTACTGCGGGAGGTCGACCCCGTTCTCCTTGATCCACGCGACCTTCGCCTCGCCCGGCTTGCGCCCGGCGTTGAGCTCGGCGGCCGTCGGACCGGCGACGTCCTCCTCGTCCTTGCCGCCCTTGGTGGGTCCGGGCTTCGCGGTGCCGGTGGGTCCCGCGACGGGCTTCTTCCGCCCGCCGTCGTCGTCGCCCGCGGCCAGCCAGATCCCGCCGCCGGCCAGCAGGAGCACGGCGAGCGCCGCGCCGATCACGGTGCCGGTCCTGCCCCGGAAGCGGCCGCCGCCCCCGGGTCCCGTGGGTCCGCCGGGCGCCGTGGCCGTCGGCGGCTGGGGCGGCATGCCGTACCCGGGCTGCTGGGCGTACGGGCCGGGGGCCTGTCCGTAGGGTCCGGGCTGCGGGTTGTACGGTCCGGGCTGCTGCCCGTACGGGCCGGATGCGGGCGGGTAGCCGTATCCGGGTGACGGCTGAGGCATGCCCTGCGGGGGGTCGTACGGTGCCCCGAAGCTCCCCTGCGGCGGTTGCTGGCCGGGAGGCTGGGTCATCAGCACGTCCCCCTTCGTGCGGTCCGACGCCCGGTCCGTCCACATGATCGGGCGGTCCTTTTCTACCACCCGTGCCCGAAGGTCCCTCGCGAACGGTCCCCGGGGGACGATGCCTTGGGGCCGGTCCTCACGAACGGGCCCCGGGGGAGCGAACCTTGGGGCACGCCCCGCCGGCCCGCTCCTCCGGAGGGCCGGCGGTCAGGCGTCCTCGGCAAGTTCCAGCCAGCGCATCTCCAGCTCGTCGCGCTCCGCGACCAGTTCGCGCAGTTCGGCGTCGAGCTTCGCGACCTTCTCGAAGTCGGTGGCGTTCTCGGCGATCTGGGCGTGCAGCGATGTCTCCTTCGTCGACATCTTCTCGAGCTGCCGCTCGACCTTCTGCAGTTCCTTCTTCGCGGCACGCGCCGCCTGCGGCGAGACCGCCTCGGCCGGCGCGGCCTTGGGCGCCGTGGAGCCGGCGGACGCGGGGGCGGCCGCCTCCTCCATGCGCTGCCTGCGCTCGATGTACTCGTCGATGCCGCGCGGCAGCATCCGCAGGGCGCGGTCGCCGAGAAGCGCCATCACCTTGTCGGTGGTCCGCTCGATGAAGAAGCGGTCGTGGGAGATGACGATCATCGATCCGGGCCAGCCGTCGAGGAGGTCCTCCAGCTGGGTCAGGGTCTCGATGTCCAGGTCGTTGGTGGGCTCGTCGAGGAAGAGGACGTTCGGCTCGTCCATCAGCAGACGCAGGATCTGCAGCCTGCGCCGCTCGCCACCGGACAGGTCACCGACCGGGGTCCACTGCTTCTCCTTGGCGAAGCCGAACTGCTCGCAGAGCTGCCCGGCCGTCATCTCACGGCCCTTGCCGAGATCGACCCGGTCGCGCACCTGCTGGACGGCCTCCAGGACCCGCAGGTTCTTGTCGAGCTCCGCGACCTCCTGGGAGAGGTAGGCGAGCTTGACCGTCTTGCCGACGACGATCTTCCCCTCGGCGGGCTGGGCGTCGCCCTGGCTGCGGGACGCCTCGGCGAGCGCGCGCAGCAGCGAGGTCTTGCCCGCGCCGTTGACGCCGACCAGGCCGATGCGGTCGCCGGGGCCGAGCTGCCAGGTGAGGTGGGTGAGCAGGGTCTTGGGCCCGGCCTGGACGGTGACGTCCTCCAGGTCGAAGACGGTCTTGCCGAGGCGGGCGTTGGCGAACCGCATCAGCTCGCTGGTGTCGCGGGGCGGCGGCACATCGGCGATCAGCTCGTTGGCGGCCTCGATGCGGTAGCGCGGCTTCGACGTACGGGCGGGGGCTCCGCGCCGCAGCCAGGCCAGCTCCTTGCGCATCAGGTTCTGCCGCTTGGACTCCTCGGTGGCGGCGATGCGCTCCCGCTCGGCCCGCGCGAAGACGTAGTCGCTGTAGCCGCCCTCGTACTCGTGGACGGTGCCGCGCTGGACGTCCCACATGCGGGTGCAGACCTGGTCGAGGAACCAGCGGTCGTGGGTGACGCAGACGAGCGCGGAACGCCGGGCCCGCAGATGCCCGGCCAGCCAGGAGATGCCCTCGACGTCGAGGTGGTTGGTGGGCTCGTCGAGGACGATGAGGTCCTGCTCGGCGATGAGCAGCTTGGCCAGCGCGATCCTGCGCCGCTCACCACCGGAGAGCGGGGCGATGACGGTGTCCAGGCCGTGCTCGAAGCCGGGGAGCGCGAGCCCTCCGAAGAGCCCGGTCAGCACGTCGCGGATCTTGGCGCTGCCCGCCCACTCGTGGTCGGCGAGATCGCCGATGACCTCGTGCCGGATGGTGGCCTTCGGGTCGAGCGAGTCGTGCTGGGTGAGGACACCGAGGCGGAGCCCGCCGTTGTGGGTGACCCGGCCGCTGTCGGCCTCCTCCAGCTTGGCCAGCATCCGGATGAGCGTCGTCTTGCCGTCGCCGTTGCGGCCGACGACGCCGATCCGGTCGCCCTCGGACACCCCGAGGGATACACCGTCGAGCAGGGCACGGGTGCCGTACACCTTGCTGACCTGCTCGACATTGACCAGATTGACGGCCATTTCACTCCTGCCTCGGGGATCCCCGCTGCGGGGAACGCTCGACGTCCCAGAGTAGTCGCCGCGCGGGGTGCGGTAGCGTGCGGCGATCGATCATGGGGCGTAACCCCTGGTCGGAGCGGGTCGGAACATCTCTGGGGTGGGGACTTCATGATGCGTGGCGCGATACGGGCCCTGGTCCCGGTGGTCCTGACGACGGCGGCGCTGGCCGGCTGCTCGTCCACCGGCGACGGTACGGAGACGGGCAAGAACGGGGACACCGCCCCGCCGAGGGCGGCGGAGACCACCGGGGCCGGGAAGGGCCGCACGCTCGGCAGCCCCGGATCGGGCTGCGAGCTCCCGGTGACCTTCGGTCTGGCGGCGGACTGGAAGCCGCAGGCGGTCACGGTGGAGCCGGGGTCCGATCTCGCGGAGCTGGCCGAGCAGGGCCCCGTCACGATGGTCTGCGAGATCGACGCCAAGCCCGCGGGGAACATCGGCTACATCCGGGTGTGGCAGGGCAAGGAGTCCGGTGACGACCCGGCCGTGACGCTGAAGGCGTTCGTCGCGGACGAACCGGGCGCGGGCAAGGCGGTCTACACCCAGGTGAAGGCGGGTGCGCTGGCCGCGACCGAGGTCGCCTACACGGTGGACGGCGAACTGCTGGACGAGCCCAAGAAGGAGCGGGCCTTCGCCGTCGCCACGCCTGACGGGCCCCTCGTGGTGCACCTGGGCGGACTGGACTCCGACGAGCACGAGGCGATGCTCCCGGCGTACGAGCTGGCGAGGCGGACCCTGAAACTGGGCTGAGGCCGGGGCGTGCGGGGCGGGATTCCGCCCTGCTCCGGCCGTGACGCCCGGAATCGCGGGCCGGGTACCTACGGGCGCCGGCCTGACCGGCCGGCGCCCGCGGCGGCGGTCAGACGACGGTGGCGCCCGGCGCGGGCGACACCGCGACCCGGGCGCTGCGGCAGGTGCCGGACGCCAGCAGTGCGTCGGCGACCTTGTGCGCCGATTCCGCGTCGGCCACCAGGAACGCCGTGGTCGGCCCCGATCCGGAGACCAGCGCGGCCAGGGCACCGGCGGCGGTCCCCGCCTCCAGGGTGTCGTTCAGGGAGGGGCGCAGGGAGAGCGCGGCGGCCTGGAGGTCGTTGGAGAGGGCGTCCGCGAGGGCGGTGCTGTCGCCCTTGTTCAGGGCGGTGAGCAGCGCGGGCGAGGCGGCGGGCCCGGGGACGTCGGTGCCGGCGGTGAGGCGGTCGAACTCGCCGTAGACGGCGGGCGTGGAGAGGCCGCCGTCGGCGACCGCGAAGACCCAGTGGAAGGTGGAGCCGACCTCGACGGGCGTGAGCAGCTCTCCGCGCCCGGTGCCCAGTGCCGCGCCTCCGACCAGGCTGAACGGCACGTCGCTGCCGAGTTCGGCGCAGATCTCCAGGAGTTCCTCCCGGCTCGCGCCGGTGGCCCACAGGGTGTCGCAGGCCAGCAGGGCCGCGGCGCCGTCGGCGCTGCCGCCCGCCATCCCGCCGGCCACGGGGATGTCCTTGGCGATGTGGATGTGCACGTCCGGGGTGAGCCCGTGCCGCTCGGCCAGGGCGGCCGCGGCGCGGGCGGCGAGGTTGGTGGCGTCCAGCGGGACCTGGTCGGCGTCGGGCCCGGAGCAGGTGACGCGGAGCGCCTCGGCGGGGGTGACGGTGACCTCGTCGTACAGGCCGACCGCGAGGAAGACGTTGGCGAGGTCGTGGAAGCCGTCGGGGCGGGGGGCACCCACCGCGAGCTGCGCGTTGACCTTGGCGGGGACGCGGACGGTGACGCTCTGGGTCATGCGGAGGGCTCCGGCTTGTTCTCGGCGATGGCGGCGAACTCCTCGACGGTGAGGGCCTCGCCGCGGGTCTGCGGCGCGATGCCCGCGGCGGTGAGGGCGGCCTCGGCGGCCGGCGCGGAGCCCGCCCAGCCGGCGAGGGCGGCGCGCAGGGTCTTGCGGCGCTGGGCGAACGCGGCGTCGACGACGGCGAAGACCTCGGCCCTGCTCGCGGTGGTGCGGATCGGCTCGGCGCGGCGCACGAGGGAGACCAGCCCCGAGTCGACGTTGGGGGCTGGCCAGAACACGGTGCGGCCGATCGATCCGGCGCGCTTGACGTCGGCGTACCAGTTGGCCTTGACCGAGGGCACGCCGTAGACCTTGTTGCCGGGCCGGGCGGCCAGCCGGTCGGCGACCTCGGCCTGGACCATGACGAGCGTCCGCTCGATGGTGGGGAAGCGCTCCAGCATGGTGAGCAGGACCGGAACGGCGACGTTGTACGGCAGGTTGGCGACGAGCGCGGTCGGTGCCGGGCCGGGCAGCTCGGTGACGAGCATCGCGTCCGAGTGGACCAGCGCGAAGCGGTCCGCGCGCTCCGGGAGCCGTGCGGCGACGGTGGCGGGCAGGGCGCCCGCGAGTACGTCGTCGATCTCCACCGCGACGACCCGGTCTGCGGACTCCAGCAGGGCCAGGGTGAGGGAGCCGAGGCCGGGGCCCACCTCGACCACCACGTCGTCGGGCCGCACCTCGGCGGTCCGTACGATCCTGCGGACCGTGTTGGCGTCGATGACGAAGTTCTGGCCGCGCTGCTTGGTGGGGCGTACGCCCAGCGCTGCGGCCAGCTCGCGGATGTCTGCGGGGCCCAGGAGGGCGTCGGGCTCTGTGGTGCTCACCCGTTAAGCCTACGGCCGCCGGAGGGCCGGGAACCCTCCGCCCGGCCCGCGTGCCTCGCGGCGTACGACGACCTCGTCCCCGTCGTCGAGTCCGGTGCCGCGGGCGGGCGCGACATGGTCGAGCACGCCGACGGGGACGCCTTCGGTGTCGAGGAGCTCCCCGACGTCGTCCGCGAAGGTGTGCAGGGTGCGCGAGGTCCCGTCCACGCTGACGCGGACCGCCTTGTCCTGCGCGAGGAAGGCGGCGGTGCCGCCGGCCAGGACGACGAGGACCAGGGCGCGGGGTACGAGGCTCCGCAGCGGAGCGGGAGCGCCGCGGTGGCGCCGCCGTACGGCCCGGTGCCCGGCGTGGCGGCCGGGCGCCCTCGCCGGGGTCCCGGGGGCCGGGCGAGGGGGCGGGGCCAGCGGGGTGTCCAGCATGGTCGGGTCGTGGACCTGGACGTGCGTGGGCAGGATGCCTGCGACGAGGGTGCGTTCCTCGTGGAGGGAGCGCGGCGGTGGGGCGGGGACACCCCGTGCCGGCGCCTGCCCCGTACGCCCACTGCCGCGCGGTGCGCGGTGACTGCCCTGCGAATGGCCCACGACGCTCCAGGAACTCCCGCTACCGACCTGATGCGCGGGCACGATAGCGGACGTTCCGTCACCACCCATAGTCGTCCGATTACCCTACGTGTCGCCCGTGCGGTGCGGGCCGGAGCGGGCGGCCGCCCGGCGGGTCAGAAGTCGAACGCCCGTGCCGTGTTGTCGTAGACCGCGGCGGCCAGGGTGTCCTCGTCGGTCCCCCGCACCTCGGCCATCGCCCGGAGCGTGACCGGGATGAGGTAGGGCGCGTTGGGCCGGCCGCGGTAGGGCGCGGGCGTGAGGAAGGGGGCGTCCGTCTCGACGAGCACCAGTTCGGCGGGGGCGACGGCCAGCGCGTCGCGCAGCGGCTGCGCGTTCTTGAAGGTGACGTTGCCGGCGAACGACATGAAGTACCCGGCCTCCGCGCAGATCCGGGCCATGTCGGCGTCCCCGGAGTAGCAGTGGAAGACGGTCCGCTCGGGCGCGCCCGCGTCCGCGAGGATGCGCAGCACATCGGCGTGGGCCTCGCGGTCGTGGATGACCAGCGCCTTGCCGTGCCGCTTGGCGATCTCGATGTGCGCCCGGAAGGACTCCTCCTGGGCGGCCATGCCCTCGGGGCCGGTCCGGAAGTAGTCGAGCCCCGTCTCGCCGACGGCGCGTACGTGGGTGAGGGCGGCGAGGGCGTCGATCTCGGCGAGCGCCTCGTCGAGGGCGGCCCGCCCGCCCGGTTCGCGGGCCCCCTGGCGGGACGTGCCCTCGGGGTCGCCGTGCACGATGCGGGGCGCCTCGTTGGGGTGCAGGGCGACGGAGGCGTGGACGGAGGGGTGCGCCGCGGCGGTCTCGGCGGCCCAGTGCGAGCCCTTCACGTCGCAGCCCACCTGCACGACGGCGGTCACGTTGACCGCCGCGGCGCGGGCCAGCCCCTCCTCGACGGTTCCGTCCTGCATGTCGAGGTGGGTGTGGGAATCGGCGACCGGAACCCTGAGGGGTTCGGGGAGCGGCGGGGCGTCGGTACGGCTCATGCCCACGACTCTACGAGGGCATGAGCCCTCGCTCACCGCCGGTGGAAGGGGTGGAGCAGATCGGACAGCTGCCAGTGGCGCGTCTCCTGGCCGGAGGGCGTGACCGCGGTGGCCGCGATCCGCTCCCCCTCGGGCCCGCCCGGGCGCGAGGCGTACTGGCGCTGGAGCAGCTGCTGGACGGTGGACACCCGGCCGGCGCGCATGATCCTGACCAGATGGCCGCCGCAGTTGGCGCAGGTCGGTGTGGACAGCGGTGAGGGAACCCGCTCCCCGTCCGCCTTGTACACGACGAAGGCGTTGCCGGTGCCGTCGACGTGGTGCTCTATCTCGTAGGCCTGTTCCCAGCCGTGTCCGCACCGCATGCAGGCGAAGGCGTACGCCTCGTGCGCGGTGGTCGCTGCGGTCTCACTCATGCCTGCTCCTCTTGTCCTGTGGACAAGCACTCCGGACAAGCACTCCGGATGGTGCGTTCCACCCTCAAGTGGACGCCTCATCCGGTGGCCGACGCACCAGGTCTGCCGAGTATTGGAACGCTTTTGGCCGATCCGTGGGCAAAGGGCCCGTTACGCGGCTCGCGCTTTACATTTCAGGCTAGTCCTTTGCCCTTGTCCTGGCCGGTCCGAGCCGCGTTCTTTGCCGCGACCACCGCATCGAAGACCTCGCGCTTGGGCAGCCCCGCCTCGGCGGCCACGGCCGCGATGGCCTCCTTGCGCCTCTCGCCCGCCTCCTCGCGCACCTGGACCCTGCGCACCAGCTCCTCGGCGTCCAGATCCTCGTCGCCGGAGTCCGTGGCGCCCTCGACCACGACGGTGATCTCGCCGCGTACGCCCTCGGCGGCCCATACGGCGAGGTCGCCCAGCGGTCCGCGCTTGACCTCCTCGTAGGTCTTGGTCAGTTCGCGGCAGACGGCGGCCCTCCGGTCGGCGCCGAATACCTCGGCCATCGCCGCGAGGGTGTCGTCCAGCCGGTGCGGGGCCTCGAAGAAGACCATGGTGCGGCGCTCGGCGGCGACCTCGCGCAGCTTGCCGAGCCGCTCACCGGCCTTGCGCGGCAGGAAGCCCTCGAAGCAGAAGCGGTCCACGGGCAGGGCGGACAGCGCGAGGGCGGTCAGCACGGCGGACGGGCCCGGTACGGCGGTGACCTTGATGTCCTGCTCCACGGCGGCGGCGACAAGCCGGTAGCCGGGGTCGGACACGGAGGGCATCCCCGCGTCGGTGACCAGCAGGACCCTGGCGCCGCCGGCCAGCGCCTCGACGAGCTCGGGCGTGCGCGCCGACTCGTTGCCCTCGAAGTACGACACGACACGCCCCGTCGTGTGGATGCCGAGCGCCTGGGTGAGCCGGCGCAGCCGCCGGGTGTCCTCGGCGGCCACGACATCGGCCGTCTCCAGCTCGGCGGCGAGCCGTGGAGGGGCGTCCGCCACATCGCCGATGGGGGTCCCTGCGAGTACGAGCGTTCCAGTCGTTCCAGTCACATCGGCCATCCTCCCAGCACGGGCGGCACCCCTCGCACAGCCGCGTTCCCTACGATGGCGCGGTGACGAGTACCGCACCCGAGGCCCGGCAAGGCGACGACGCCGGGGAACACGCCGCTGACCAGCCGCATTCCTGGCAGCGGCGGCTGCGCCGCTTCGGCCACGCGCCGAGGCCGGAGACGGGGCTGCGCGAGCGCCTCGTACCGCCCTACAACCGCCCCGGCCGGCAGTTCTGGGACGTGCTCTCGGTGCCGCCGGTTCTCGCGGAGCGCCTGGTGCGCTGGTCCGCCTGGGGCGGGCCGCTCCTGGTCGCGCTGGTCGCCGGGGTGCTGCGGTTCTGGAACCTCGGCAGTCCGAAGGCGGTGATATTCGACGAGACGTACTACGCCAAGGACGCCTGGGCGCTGGTGAACCAGGGGTACGAGGGTTCCTGGCCCAAGGACGTCGACAAGCTGATCCTCAGGGACCCGTCCTCGGTGGACGTCCCGGTCGACCCGGGCTACGTCGTCCATCCGCCGGTCGGCAAGTGGATCATCGGGATCGGCGAGCAGATCTTCGGGTTCACGCCGTTCGGCTGGCGGTTCATGGTGGCGCTGCTCGGCACCCTCTCGGTGCTGATGCTCTGCCGTATCGGGCGCAGGCTGTTCCGTTCGACGTTCCTGGGCTGCCTGGCCGGCACCCTGCTGGCCGTGGACGGGCTGCACTTCGTGATGAGCCGTACCGCGCTGCTCGACCTGGTGCTGATGTTCTTCGTGCTCGCGGCGTTCGGGTGTCTGCTCGTCGACCGCGACTGGTCCCGCCGCAAGCTGGCCGCCGCCCTCCCGGTGGACGAGGACGGGCTGCTGCGCCCGGACGCCCATGTCGCGGAAACGCTCCGCCTGGGGTGGCGCCCCTGGCGGATCGCGGCCGGTCTGGTGCTCGGCCTCGCCTTCGCCACGAAGTGGAACGGGCTCTACATCCTGGCGGCCTTCGGCGTGATGGCGGTGCTCTGGGACGTGGGCGCCCGGCGCACGGCGGGCGCGGTGCAGCCCTACCGCGCGGTGGTCCTGCGCGACCTGCTTCCGGCGTTCGTCTCCACGGTGCCCGTCGCGATCGGCACGTACGTCCTGTCCTGGACCGGCTGGATCGTCACGGACAAGGGCTACTACCGCAACTGGGCCGCCACCGACGGCAAGGGCGGCAGCTGGACCTGGCTGCCGGACTGGCTGCGCAGCCTGTGGCACTACGAGTACCAGGTCTACGAGTTCCACATCGGCCTGACGTCCGGCCACACCTACCAGTCCAACCCGTGGAGCTGGATCGTCCTCGGGCGCCCGGTCTCGTACTTCTACGAGGAGCAGACGGGCTGCCTCACCTCGGAGACCGGCAAGTGCGCCCGCGAGGTTCTGGCGCTCGGCACCCCGCTGCTCTGGTGGGCGTCGTGCGTCGCCCTGCTGTACGTCCTGTGGCGCTGGTTCTTCCGCCGCGACTGGCGCGCCGGCGCCATCGCGTGCGGGGTCGCGGCCGGCTGGGTGCCCTGGTTCTTCTACCAGGAGCGGACGATCTTCCTCTTCTACGCGGTGGTCTTCGTCCCGTTCCTCTGCCTCGCGGTCACCATGATGATCGGCGCGCTGCTGGGCCCGGCGGCGGGCGCGGGCACCAAGGACCGCCTCGGCATGAAGTCCACCGACCCGACGGGGGAGCGCAGACGCACCCTGGGTGCGATCGCGGCGGGTGTGCTGGTGCTGCTGATCGTCTGGAACTTCATCTATTTCTGGCCCATCTACACGGGCAGCCCGATCCCGGACACGTCCTGGCGCGACCGGATGTGGCTGGATACGTGGGTCTAGCAGGGAAACGAACCAGGAGGGCCCGGCTATCCGCCGGGCCCTCCTGCCGGTGGCTTGCCCGGCGCAGCCCCGGACTTGGCGGAAAGCGCTCTCTCGCCGGGCATCGCGGTCCGGTAACAACCTCCTCAGAAGGCACCCAGGTCCCGTAAAGTGCCTCAGGGAAGGCCTTGTTGAACGTGTTCAACAAGGTTTCACGGGGACAATGGGGGAGCGCGGATGCGCGGTGGAGCGAAGGTCGCGATAGTCGGCGGAGTGTTCGTACTGGTGGCCGGGGGGCTCGGCTACGGCGCGTACGAGGTGCTGCTCGGGGGTGACGCGGGCCCGGGGATCGAGACGGCCTCCGAGTCCTCCGAGGTGAGGACCGGACCGCCGGACAAGAAGGAGATCGAGGAAACCGCCAAGGGGTTCCTCAAGGCGTGGGCGTCCGGCGACGCGTCGGCCGCCTCGCTGCTCACCAACAACGAGGCGGGGGCCGAGCCGCTGCTGGCCGGGTACGCCGAGGACGCCCATGTCACCAAGGCCGTGATCACTCCCGGTCCCGCCGTCGGCACCAAGGTGCCGTACACGGTGAAGGCGACGGTGTCCTTCGAGGGGAAGACCAAGCCCTGGTCGTACTCCTCCGAACTGACCGTGGTGCGCGGCCTGACGACCGGGAAGGCGCTGGTCGACTGGCAGCCCACGGTCATCCACCCGCAGTTGACCGAGGGCGCCACGCTGAAGACCGGTGAGTCGTCGACCGCGGCGATCGAGGCCGTCGACCACAACGGCAAGGTGCTGGACAAGGAGAGCTACCCGTCCCTCGGGCCGATCCTGGACACCCTGCGCGAGAAGTACGGGGACACCACCGGCGGTTCACCGGGCATCGAGACCTGGATCGAGCCGGCGGACGCACAGTTGCCGAACACGACGCTGCTCACGCTCGCCAAGGGCAAGCCCGGCAAGCTGCAGACCACGCTCGACGCGGACGCGCAGGCGGCCGCGGAGAAGGCGGTCAAGCAGTTCAGCTCGGCGTCCGTGGTCGCCATCAGGCCGTCGACCGGGTCGATACGGGCCGTCGCCAACAACCCGGCGACCGGCTTCAACGCGGCGATGCTGGGCAAGCAGGCACCCGGGTCGACCCTGAAGATAGCGACGGCGGCGATGCTGCTGGAGAAGGGCCTGGTCACAGCCAACAGCCCGGTGGAATGCCCACAGGAAGCGACCTGGCAAAGCACCACGTTCCACAACCTCGCCCACTTCTCACTCCCCCCCTCCAGCAACTTCACCACCAGCTTCGCTCGTTCCTGCAACACCGCCTTCATCAAGCTGATCGACGACACCCACGACGAATCGGCGCTCCCCAAGATCGCCCGCGACGTGTTCGGGATCGGTCTCGACTGGAAGACCGGGATCAGCTCATTCGACGGCAGCGTGCCTGAGGAGACCGGCGGCGTGGCGGCGGCCCAGTACATCGGTCAGGGCACCGTCCAGATGAACGCGCTGAACATCGCGTCCATCACCGCGACCGCGCACAACGGGACGTTTCGCCAGCCCGTGATCGTCCCGCAGTCCCTGGACGACCGTCAGCTCGCCACCGCGTCCCGCTCGCTGTCGCCGGGTGTGACCCAGCAGCTGAACGCCATGATGCGGGCCACCGCCTCCTGGGGCACCGGCAAGGCGGCGATGGCCTCGGTGGGCGGCGACAAGGGCGCCAAGACAGGCTCGGCCGAGGTCGACGGGCAGGCCACCTCCAACAGCTGGTTCACCGGCTTCAGCAACGACCTCGCGGCTGCCGCGGTCGTCCAGTCCGGCGGCCACGGCGGTGACGCGGCGGGCCCGGTGGTGGCCGCGGTGCTGCGCGCGGGGTCGTAGGCGCGCGGGACCGAGGTAGGACTCACCGGCCGGGCCGGAGGCGGATCACGCCTCCGGCCCGGTCCGCTTTCCCGGGTCCGCCCGCCCCCGCCGGCGTCGTCCGGCGATCACCTCGGGGTCGATGTCCGGGTGGGACCACTGCTCCGCGAGGGCGAGGCTGGTGGCGCGGCCGTCCGCCACGTGCTCGTGCGCGAGACGCGCCGCGAGGTCGGCGTCCCGGGCGGCGATGGCCTCGTACATCCGCTCGTGCTCGGCGCACTGCCGGTCAGGGTCGCGCTGGGCCGTCAGACGGAAGAGCCAGTGCATGCGCGCCTCCAGAGGGCGCATCACACCACTGAGCAAGGCGTTGTCCGCGAGTTCGACGATGTCGGTGTGGAAGGCGGCGTTGGCGGCCGCTATCGCCGCGCGGTCGTGCGCGCGGGTCGCGGTACGGGCCTCCTCCAGCCCGGCCGCCAGACGCGCCAGCCCCTCCTCGTCCGCCCGCTCGGCCGCCAGCCGGGCGGCCAGGGACTCCAGCGATTCGCGTACGTCGAAGAGGTCCCGCACGTCGCCCGGGGTGAAGGGCGCGACCAGGGCGCCCCGGTGGGGCACCAGCACCACGAGCCCGTCGGCCGCCAGCAGCCTGAGCGCCTCGCGCAGCGGGATGCGTGAGACCTCCAGTTCGTCGGCCAGGTCGCGTTCCACCAGGCGCTCACCGGGCTGGAGTTCGACCTCGATGATGCGCCGCCGCAGGGTCTCGTACGCGAGATCGCGCAGCGAGGGACGTCCCGCGTCGGACGGTCGGGCTGCTGTCACCAAGGGTTTCCTCCGGGTTCGGAACGGTCCCACCGTATGCGGACCGCGCGCCGGGTCCATCACTGCTAACCGCTCGCTAACACGGTGGCAACAATCGACCCGGAAACTTGGGCGCCATAGCGGTATACCACTAACCGGCTCACGGGCCCCGTCCCCTGGAGGCATCCCAGTGGCTTCTTCCCGACCCCACCCGATCTCCGTCGCCGTATCCGCGTCCGTCCTGTCGGGGATGCTCCTGCTGACCGCCTGCGGCGGCTCTCCCTCGGGCGACGGAGGGGGCGACGGAGGGAAGGGCGGCGGGACCCTCAAGGTCGGCGTCCTCTTCCCCGGTTCGCTGTCCGACGACGGCTTCATGGGATCGGCCCACCTCGGTTACCAGCGGGCGGAGAAGAAGCACGCCGGCGCCGTGGAGTTCAGCAAGGTGGAGCAGGTCGCGACGGCCGACTACGAGAAGGCGCTGGTCCGCTTCGCCACCACCTCGGACCTGGTGATCTCCCTCGGCGGCCAGACCGATGCCGACGTGCGCAACGTCGCGGCCCGCTTCCCGAAGGTGAAGTTCGCCGAGATCGGCGGTCCGGCGGACGGGAAGCCCCTCGCGAACCTCTCGCTCTACGACCCCCAGCAGGCCGAGGCGGCCTTCCTCTCCGGCGCCGCCTCCGCACTGCTCTCGAAGAGCGGGACCGTCGGCTTCATCGGCGGGGCGGAACTCCCGGCGATCGTGAACGCCGCGAAGGAGTACGCCAACGGCGCCGAGGCCGCCTCCCCCGGCGTGAAGGTCCTCCCTCCGCAGTACGTCGGTGACTTCAACGACGTGGCCAAGGCCAAGCAGTCCGCCCTCGCCGACTTCGGCGCCGGTGCGGACGTCCTGGGGCAGGTCCTCAACCTCGGCCACAAGGGCGTCGCCCAGGCGGCCGGCCAGCGCGGTGGGGCGCTCATCGGCGGCCCGATCGCCCACGAGTGCGGCAGCGACCCGGCGTACGCCGGGTATGTGGAGACGGACATCGGCGCGGAGATCGAGTACGCCGTGGACCACCTGGTCGCCGGTGACTGGAAGGCCGAGGCGGTCCACTTCGGGCTGACCTTCGAGGAGCCCCACAACGACATCGTGCTCTGCGACACCACCGACCCGAAGGTGGGCGAGAGGCTCGACGAGCTGAAGCGGAAGATCACCGAGGGCGAGATCACCACCCGATGAACGCCCTCGCTCCCGCCCTGGAGATCTCCGGGCTCACCAGGTCGTTCGGGCCGATGCGGGCGCTGGACTCGGTGGACCTCGTCGTCGAGGCCGGCACCGTGCACTGCGTGCTCGGCGAGAACGGCGCCGGCAAGTCGACCCTCTGCCACGTCGTCGGCGGCTCACTCACCCCCGACGAGGGCGCCCTGCGGCTTTACGGCGAGCCGTACGCCCCCCGGCGGCCCGCCGACGCGCTCGCCGCCGGAATCGCCATGGTCCACCAGCACTTCAGCCTCGTACCGACCCTGACGGTCGGCGAGAACCTGCGCCTGCTGCGGCTGCGGGACCTGCCGCGCCGGGTGGCACGGGTGCGCGAGGAGTACGGGCTCGACGTGGACCTGGACGCGCGGGTGGGCGAACTGCCCGTCGGCGTGCGCCAGCGCGTCGAGATCGTCAAGGCGCTGCTGCGCGAGCCCCGCCTCCTCGTCCTGGACGAACCCACCGGCGTCCTGGGACCGGCCGAGACGGACGCTTTGCTGGCGACCTGCCGCCGGATCGTCGGGGCCGGGCACGCGGTCGTGCTGGTGACGCACAAGCTCGGCGAGGTCGCGCGCGCCGGGGACGCGGCCACCGTTCTGCGCGGCGGACGGGTGTCAGGGGGCGGGCCGCTCGCCGAACTGCCGCCCGAGCGGCTGGTTCCGCTGATGATCGGACGGGCCGCCGTCACGCTGGACGCGGGGCTCGCCGGGACCATCGGCCTGCCCGTGGAGCCCGGGACCGCGACCGCCGGCCTGCCCGCGGAGTCCGGGACCGGCACCACTGCGCGGGCGGCCGGAGGCCGTACGGGGACTGCTCTGCGGCTGCACGAGGTAAGCGTCCGGCGCCCCGACGGGACCTCCGCGCTGGAGGAGGTCTCCCTGGAGGTCGGCTTCGGGGAGATCGTCGGGATCGCCGGGGTCGAGGGCAACGGCCAGAGCGAACTCATGGCCCTGCTCGGCGGATCGCTCGCACCGACCGCGGGCCGGGTGGATCTCGACGGCCGCGACATCACCCGGGTCCCGCCGCGCGGGCGGAGCCGGGCAGGCCTCGGTGTGGTGCCCGAGGACCGGCTGCACGAAGGGTGTGTGCCGCGACTGACGGTCGCGGAGAACCTGTTCCTCGGCCGGCTCGACCGCTTCCGCCGTTACGGGGTGTTCCTCGACCGGCGGGAGATGGCCCGCGCGGCGGACGCGGTGCTCACCGGGCACGGCGTACGCGCGGACGGGCCGGGCGCCCTCATGTCCTCGCTGTCCGGCGGGAACCAGCAGAAGGTGGTGCTGGCACGGGAACTCGCGCTCGACCCGCTGGTCTGTCTGGCAGCCGCCCAGCCCACCCGCGGCCTGGACATCGGGGCGGTCGCGGCCGTGCACACCAGGGTCCGCGAGGCCGCCGCCGCGGGGACCGGCGTACTCGTGGTCTCCAGCGAGCTCTCCGAACTCCTGGTCCTGTGCGACCGGATCAGCGTGGCCTACCGCGGCAGGCTGCTGGGTCCCGTCGACCCTGCGCTCCCGGACGCCCGGGAGCGCATCGGCGCCCTGATGCTCGGGGCGCACTCACCGGATACCGAGGGAGAGAGCGCGGCTCCCGAGCCCGCGGGCTGATCCGCCCGCCCACCGTGATCCCCGCAGGACCAGCCCGTGCCCGTCCCGCCCCGCCGTCCCGAGGAGCCGCCATGTCACCCCCGCCCCTGTCCGCCCCGGCGCCCGTGCCCGTCCTCCGCTCGGCGGCCGACCGAGTCGCCCCCGCACTGCGGCACCCCGTCACCGTCGGCGTGCTGGCGGTCGTACTCGCCGGTGTCGTGGGCATCGCGCTGGTGGAGGGCGCGGGTACACAGCCGGGAGCCGCCTGGGACGCCCTCGTCGAGGGCATGTTCGGGTCGCCGTACGCCGTGGGGAGCTCGCTCAACTCGGCGGCCGTGCTCGCCCTCATCGCGACCGGGTTCACCGTCGCCCACCGCGCGGGGCTGGTGAACGTGGGCGGTGAGGGGCAGCTCTGCGCGGGCGGACTGGCCGCGGGGGCCGTGGGCGTGGCCCTGCCCGCCGGTGTTCCGGCCGTGCTCGGCGTCCCCCTGGTGCTCGTCGCGGGCTGCGTGGCGGGCGGTGCCTGGGCCGGGATCGCCGGCTGGCTGCGTGCGAGCAGGGGCACCAGCGAGGTCATCACCACGCTGCTGCTGAACTTCGTCGGCGTGGGACTCGTCTCGGTCGCCGTCCACGAGGAGGCGCTGCTGCGCCAGCCGGTGACCTCCTCGGAGACGCTGCCGCAGTCCGCTCCGCTGCCCGAGGGGGCACGGCTGCCGCTTCTCGGGTCGATCGAATCACCCGCGACGGCGATCGTCGTCGTCGCGGCCGTCGTCGCCGTGGTCGCCGGCGTCGCGCTGAGGCACTCGGCGATCGGGCTGCGGCTGCGGTCCGTCGGCCACTCCCCCGCCGCCTCCGCCCGTCTCGGCCTGCCCGTGACCGGTCTGGAGACCGGCGGCCTGGCCTTCGCCGGCGCCGCCGCGGGCCTCGCCGGCGCGAGTCTCGTCGCGATCGCCCCGTACGTGCTGGCCGAGCACTTCTCCTCCGGCTACGGCTTCTCCGGGCTGGTGGTGGGTCTGCTCGCCCGCGGCTCGCTGACCGCCGTCGTGGGCGTGTCGCTCCTCTTCGGCTTCCTCACCAACGGCGGCATCAACCTCCAGCTCGCGGCCGGGGTCCCCGCCTCCTCCGTACAGATCGTGCAGAGCCTGCTCGTCCTGTTCGTAGCCGCCGCCATGTTCACCACCGCACGTAACGGGAGGGCCTCATGAGCGCGGTCGTGGAGGAACTCGCCTCCGGTGGTGTCCGCCTGGCCGTGCCGCTGCTGCTGGCCTCGTCGGGCGAGCTGCTGAGCGAACGCGCCGGGGTGCTCAACCTCTCCGTCGAGGGGATGATGCTGACCGGCGCCTTCGCCGGGGCCGCCGGGGCCCTGGCCTCGGGGAGCGCCGGGGTGGGTGTGCTGGCGGCGCTGGCCGCCGGGCTGCTCTTCGCGGCGCTCCAGGGCCTGCTCAGCGTGGTCCTGAGGGCCGACCAGATCGTCACCGGCATCACCGCCAACGCCCTCGCCCTCGGCGCGACGACCTACGGCGCCCGTGTCCTCCTCGGCGACGGCGAGGCGGACTCCGTCCCCGGCTTCGACCCGGTCGCCGTCCCGCTTCTGCACCGGATACCCGTCCTGGGACCGGCGCTCTTCGAGCAGACGGTCCTCGGTTACGCGGCATTCGCCGTCGCCGCGGCCCTGGCCGTCGGTTTCAGCAGGCGCACGGGGTGGGGTCTGGCCGTGGACGCGATCGGCGAGGACGCGACCACCGCCGACCGCTGCGGCCTGCCCGTCCGCGCCGTGCGGTACGCGGCCGTGCTGCTCACCGGGGCGGTGTCGGGCCTGGCGGGGGCGCAGTTGGCCCTGTCCGAGGTGCACGCCTTCAGCGACAACATGACCGGCGGCATCGGCTACCTCGCGGTCGTCGCGGTGATCGCGGGCCGCTGGCGTGCCTGGCCGACGATCCTGGCCTGTCTCTTCTTCGGGGTCGCCCAGTCCCTCCAGTTCGTGGCGCCCGCGCTCGGCCTGCACCTCTCCGCGCCGCTCCTGACGACGCTGCCGTACGTCATCGCGCTGCTGGCGGTGAGCGGCCTGGTAGGCCGGAGCCGTGCGCCGTCCGGGCTCACCGTCCCCTTTCTACGCGGCACCTGACCTGCCGCCGGCACCCGCACCCGCACCCCTCCACCCCCTGAGGACGAACGCCATGACGCTGATCCTGACCCGCTCCGACATCGCCGCGCTGCTCGCGGACGTACGGGAGGACGTCGAGAAGGCGGTGGAGAGCTGCCACCTCGATCTGGCCCTGGGACGGGCCGTGCTGCCGCCGCCGCCGGCGATGCCGCTGCCGGGATCGGACGGGACGTTCCTCGCGATGGCGGCGGCCTCGGCCCCGGCCGGTCTCGCCACCGTGAAGCTCCTGGCGGACCTCCCCGCCAACCGTGGACGGGACCTGCCCGTCCAGCGCTCGGCCGTGCTGGCCGTGTCCGCGGACACGGGCGCGTGCGAGGCGCTCCTGGACGGGGCCGAGGTGACCCGGGCGAGGACCGCCGCGGCCACCGCGGTCGCCACCCGGGCGCTCGCCCGTGAGGACGCCCGCGTGCTGGGCCTCGTCGGGACCGGGCCGCTGGCCCGTGCCCACGCCCGGGCGCTGCTGCCGGGCCGCCGCTACGAACGGATCGTGCTGTGGGGGCGCGACGCCGGCCGGAGCGAGGATCTGGCCCGATGGATCGGCACCGAACTCGGCGTGGAGGCGGACGTGCTGAGCGGGCCGCGCGAGGTGACGGAGGCGTCGGACGTGCTGTGCACCCTTACCCCCTCGCGCGAGCCCGTCGTCCTGGGCGCCTGGATGCGGCCCGGGCAGCACATCAACGCGGTGGGAGCCCCGCCCCGCCCCGACCACCGGGAGATCGACACCGAGGGCGTCCTGCGCTGCCGGATCGTCGTCGACGCCTGGACCACGGCCCGGGCCAAGTCGGGCGAGGTCCTCATCCCGCTCGCCGAGGGCAGGCTCGGCGAGGACGACTTCCGGTGCGAGCTGGGCGACGTCCTCGCCGGTACGCGGCCGGGCCGGACCTCGGACACCGACCTCACCCTCTTCAACTCGGTGGGCGTCGGCCTCCAGGACCTCGCCACGGCCCGCCTCCTGATCGACGCCGCCCACGCGCGAGGCGCGGGAACCCGCATCGAGCTCAGCGGCTGACCAGGGACGTCCGGCCACGCGCGAAGGGCCGCGTGAGGATCGGCACAGGTCACCGGAATGCTGTGGTCCGCGCCGGGGCCGGGTCGGTAGCGTGCGGACATGAGCACTTCCGACACCACCCCGGCCACGACTCCGTCCGATGCACACCCCCGGTTCGCCGAAGCGCTGCGGGAGCTGGGTCTCCAGGTCGAGGTACGCCGCTTCCCCGATGCCACCCGCACCGCCGTGGAGGCGGCCGAGGCGATCGGCTGCGATCTCAGCCAGATCGTCAAGTCGCTGATCTTCGAGGCGGACGGGGTGCCCGTGCTGGTCCTGATGGACGGATCGTCCCGGGTGGACGTGGAGCTCGTACGTGCCGAGCTGGGCGCGGGCAAGGTGGAGCGGGCGCGGGCGGACCTGGTCAGGGAGACCACGGGGTACGCGATCGGCGGGGTGCCGCCCTTCGGCCACCGTACGAGGACCCGGGTGCTGGCCGACCGGGGCCTGCTCGCCCACGAGGAGGTCTGGGCGGCGGCGGGACACCCGCACGCGGTCTTCCGGCTCGATCCCGGCAGTCTGGTCGAGCTCGCGGGCGGCACCCTCGTGGACGTACGCGAGCGGACCGCGTGACCCCGCTGGTGGCGGCGGCCGTGCTGGCCGCCGCGATCACGCACGCCGGCTGGAACGCGATCGCCCACGCGATACGCGACCAGCTCCTCTCCTTCACCCTGATCTCCGGCGGCGGCGCGCTGATCGGCCTCCTGCTGGCCGTCTTCGCGCCGCTCCCCGCGGCGGGCGCCTGGCCGTACCTGCTGGTCTCCGCCGCCCTGCACGTCGCGTACATGCTGCTGCTGATGCGTTCCTTCACCCTGGGCGACTTCGGCCAGATGTATCCGATCGCCCGGGGCACGGCCCCGCTCGTGGTGACCCTGCTGGCCGCGGTCTTCCTCGGGGAGCGCCCGGACGCCTGGGCGACGGCGGGGGTCGCGGTGGCCTCGGCGGGGCTCGTGGGCCTCGCCCTGTGGGGCATCCGCGGTTCCGGCAAGCGGCCCCACTGGCCCGCGATCCTGGCGGCACTGGCGACGGGCCTGGCCATCGCCGGGTACACCACCGTCGACGGCGCCGGGGTACGCGCCTCGGGGACACCGCTGGGCTACATCGCCTGGCTGATGATCCTGGAGGGGATCGCCATCCCCACCTACGCGTTCTGGCGCCGAAGAGGTCAACTGGTCTCCCAACTGCGCCCGTTCGCCGCGCGGGGCCTCCTCGGCGCCGCGCTCTCGGTCGCCGCCTACGGTCTCGTCCTGTGGGCGCAGACGAAGGGGCCGCTCGCGCCGATCGCGGCGCTGCGGGAGTCCTCGATCATCGTGGGCGCCGCGATCGGAGCCCTGTTCTTCAAGGAGCGCTTCGGCGCCCCGCGGATCGCTGCGGCAGGGCTGATGGTGGTCGGCATCGGGCTGATGCTGCACACGAGTTGACGCCGGTGGGGCTCCGGCGCGCGGCCGGCACGGTACCGCGCCCGGGGTACCTCAGGCGTCCCCGGTCATCGCCTTGCGGAACCCTGTGTTGACGCCCAGGAGCCCCCCGTCCACCCGCAGCGTCGTGCCGGTGATCCACGCGGCGTCGGCGGAGGCGAGGAAGGCGACGGCGGAGGCGATGTCCTCGGGTTCGCCGATCCGCCCGAGGGGGTACAGCCCGGAGGCCCGCTTGAGTGCGTCGTCACGTCCCGCCCAGGCCTCGGTGCGGATGGTGCCGGGGGCGACGAGGTTGACGCGGACACCGCGCGGGCCCGCGTGGCCGGCGAGGGTGCGGGTGAGGCTCGCGAGGCCGGACTTCGCGGCGCTGTAGGCGTGACCGCCGAAGTCCTGTTCGCCGTTGACCGAGCCGATGTTGACGATCGCCCCGCGCCCGGAGTCGACGAGGTGCGGCAGTGCGGCACGGGAGCAGCGGTAGGGCCCGCTGAGAGTGATGTCGAGGGTGTGGGCCCAGGAGTCGTCGTCCTCGTCCTCGAAGAGGGCGGCGTCGTCGTGGTTGGCGTAGGCGTTGTTGACCAGGACGTCGAGGCGGCCGAAGGCGGTGACGGCGTGGGCGACGGCGGCCTCGACCGCTTCTCGCGAGCCGACGTCGCAGGCCATGGATTCGGCGGCGCCGCCCGCCTCGCGTATCGCGGCGGCCGTGCGGGCCGCCCTGCCGGCGTCCAGGTCGGTGACGAGCACGGCGGCGCCCTCGGAGGCCAGTCTGCGGGCGGTGGCCGCGCCGATGCCCTGACCGGCACCGGTCAGGAGCGCCGCGTACCCGTCGAAGCGTGGAGGAGTCATAGCGCCGACCGTACTGCCCTGACCAGGGCCTGGGCACGGGGGTCGGCGGTAACTCCCTTCTGCAGACCGTTCGTCACATAACCGAGCGCGATGCCGGATTCGGGGTCGGCGAACCCCAGCGAACCGCCGCGGCCGGGGTGCCCGAACGATCCCGGGCCGAGCAGCGGCGCGGCCGGTCCGTGCAGCATGAAGCCGAGGCCGAAGCGGGTGCTGACGACCAGTACCCGGTCCGGTCCCGCGGACTCCTCGGTACGGGCGAGGGTCAGGGTCGCCGGGGCGAACAGCCGCTGCCCGTCCACCTCGCCGATCATCGCCGCGTAGCAGCGGGCGAGACCTCGTGCGGTGGCGACGCCGTTGGAGGCGGGGAGTTCGGCCGCACGGTAGGCGGGGTCGTTCTCCTCCGGGAGGGGGTCGATCGCCCCGAAGGCGCGGCGGGTCAGCGACGCCGGGTCGGCGTAGGCCTCCACCACCGACCGCTTGGGACGGGTGCGCAGGGCGCCGCCGCCTTCCACGGGCGGCGGTTCGACGGGCCCGATCCGGCCGATCCGGTGGGCCTCGTCCTCGGGGAGTCCGAACCAGAAGTCCAGTCCCAGCGGGCGGGCGATCTCCTCGGCGACCCAGCGGCCTATGGTGCGGCCGGTGGCCCTGCGCACCAGTTCGCCGACGAGCCAGCTGTAGGTCTGGGCGTGGTAGCCGTGGTCGGTGCCCGGTTCCCACTGGGGGCGCTGGGCGGCCACCGCCTCCGGGCCGGAGACCTGGTCCGTCGCCTGCTCGGGCGTGAGCGGCTGGTCGAGGGCGGCGAGACCCGCGCGGTGGGCGAGGATGTCGCGTACGAGGACGCGTTCCTTGCCGTTCGCCTTGAACTCGGGCCAGTAGGTGGAGACGGGCGCGTCCAGGTCGACCTGCCCGCGCTGGTGGAGCAGGAGCGGTACGGCGGCGGCGATGCCCTTCCCGGCCGAGCGGACGATCTGGACGGTGTCCACGGCCCAGGGCTCGCTGCCGTCGACGTCCCGCGTGCCGGCCCACAGGTCCACGACCTTGCGGCCGTGGTGGTAGAGGGCGACCGCCGCTCCCCGTTCCCCGCGTTGCTCGAAGTTACGGACGAAGGCGTCCCGTACCGCCTCGAATCCCGGTGCCACCGTGCCCCGTACGTCCACGCCTGCTCCCGCGCTCCCGCTCATCCCCCCATGGTGCATCCCGCCGCAGGTGGAACGGGGGGCGGGTCACCATCTGTTCACGGACGCGGTACGGACACGGAACGCGGGTCGAAGCCGAAGGGCAGCTCCAGCCGGTGCCGGCGCATGAGTTCCTCGTCGCAGAGCAGGTCCTGTGTGCGGTCGTCGGCGGCGATCACCCCGTCGCTGAGGACGACGGCCCGCGGGCAGAGTTCGAGGGCGTAGGGGAGGTCGTGGGTGACCATCAGGACGGTGATGTCCAGGGACCGCAGGATGTCCGCGAGTTCGCGGCGGGAGGCGGGGTCCAGGTTGGAGGAGGGCTCGTCGAGGACGAGGATCTCCGGCTCCATGGCCAGGACGGTGGCGACGGCGACCCGGCGGCGCTGCCCGAAGGAGAGGTGGTGCGGGGGGCGTGCGGCGAACTCCTCCATGCCGACGCGCCTCAGCGCGGTGGTGACCCGGTCCTCCAGTTCGGGACCGCGCAGTCCGGCGGCCGCGGGGCCGAAGGCGACGTCCTCGCGGACGGTGGGCATGAAGAGCTGGTCGTCGGGGTCCTGGAAGACGATGCCGACGCGGCGCCGGATCTCCGCGAGGTTCCGTTTGTCCACGGGCAGCCCGGCGACCCGGACGGTTCCGGCACCGGCGTCGAGGATGCCGTTGAGGTGGAGGACCAGGGTCGTCTTGCCCGCGCCGTTGGGCCCGAGCAGCGCGACGCGCTCCCCGCGGTCCACGGTCAGGTCGACGCCGAAGAGGGCCTGGTGGCCGTCCGGATAGGCGTAGGCGAGGCCGCTGACCTCCAGGGAGGGTACGGGGGCGGTGGAAGGGCTCATACGGTCCATCCCAGCAGACAGACCAGGAGGGCGAGCACCGGGAGTGCCGCGGCGTGCGCCCACTGGGTCCGGGAGGCGGTGACCTCGTCGATGACGGGCATGGTGCCGGTGTAGCCGCGGCTGACCATCGCGAGGTGGACGCGCTCGCCGCGCTCGTAGGACCGGATGAAGAGGGCGCCGGCCGTCTTCGCGAGGACGCCCCAGTGCCGTACGCCGCGCGCCTCGAACCCGCGGGAGCGGCGTGCGACGGACATCCGGCGCAGTTCGTCGGTGATGACGTCGCCGTAGCGGATCATGAAGGACGCGATCTGCACGAGCAGCGGGGGCAGCCTGAGCCGCTGGAGGCCGAGCAGCAGGGCACGCAGCTCGGTGGTGGAGGCGAGGAGCACGGAGGCGGCCACGCCGAGGGTCCCCTTGGCGAGGACGTTCCAGGCGTCCCAGAGGCCGGGGACGCTGACGGGGACGCCGAGGATCTCGGTGTGTTCGCCGGGTACGACGAACGGCATGAGCAGGGCGAAGGCGACGAAGGGCACCTCGATGAGGAGACGCTTCAGCAGGAATCCGGCGGGGATCCGGGCCACCGCGGCGACGGCGGCGAGCAGCAGGGCGTACAGCCCGAAGGCCCAGACCGCCTCGCGCGGGGTGGAGACGACGACCACGACGAAGCAGAGCACCGCGGCGAGCTTGCAGTGCGGGGGCAGTGCGTGGACGGGCGAGTGCCCGTGCCGGTAGAGCGTGTGCGCGTGGCCGGCGCCCATGTCAGACGGCTTCCGCGGTGCGGTGCTCGTCGGGGGTGCGGCGCTTGCGGACGGCCCAGAACACCCCGCTGCCGACGGCGACGGTGACGCCGACGCCGATCACTCCGGCGAGCCCTCCGGAGATCCGGGCGTTGCTGATGTCCTTGACGCCGTAGTCGGCGAGCGGGGAGTCGGCCGCTCCGTGCTCCTGGACCTTCTCGTCGATTCCCTTGTCGGCGGCGACCTTCTCCAGGCCGTCGGGGCTGGCGGAGGCGTAGAAGGAGACGAAGCCGGCGAGGACGACGGCGGCGGCCAGTCCGGCGGCCCACACCTTCCGGGTGGAGCGTGCGGCGGCCGGGGCGGGCGCGGGGGTGGCGGCGGGGGCGTCGACGAGCTCACCGTCGACACGGAGCTTGAGCGGGGCGGTGAGCCCCCGGGCCCCGTGCACCAGGTCGGGACGTACGGCGATCACGGCACCCACGGTCAGCGCGGTGATCACGGCCTCTCCGATACCGATCAGCACATGGACGCCGACCATCGCGGTGAGGACCTTGCCGACGGGGACGTCGGTGGTGCCGCCGACGGCGTAGATCAGGGTGAAGACGACGGCCGCGGCCGGGACGGAGACCAGCGCGGCGACGAAGGAGGCGACGGTCGTCGAGCGGCGCGTGGGCGGGAGCACCTTGGTCAGTACCCGGAAGAGGGCGTAGGCGACGACGGTGGTGACGACGCCCATGACCGTGATGTTCACGCCGAGCGCGGTGAGACCGCCGTCGGCGAAGAGGATGCCCTGCATCAGCAGGACCACGGCTATGCAGAGCACCCCTGTGTACGGTCCGACCAGGATCGCCGCCAGCGCCCCGCCCAGGAGGTGGCCGCTGGTGCCGGCGGCGACGGGGAAGTTCAGCATCTGGACGGCGAAGATGAACGCGGCGACGAGCCCGGCCAGCGGGGCGGTCTTTTCGTCCAGTTCGCGCCGGGCGCCCCGGAGGCTGACCGCCACGGCGCCCGCGGCGACGACACCGGCCACGGCGGAGACAGGTGCGTTGATGAAACCGTCGGGTACATGCATGGAGTGGCTCCGCTTTCGGGCGTTGCTGCTGGCGGGGTCGGGAACCGCCTAATGATAGGGCCCTGTTGCGAAGCGTTCGCAAGAGCGCAGGCATGACAACTACCCAGCCTCCGAAATGCCCAAATGGGAAATTATGGGACATTGGGGAGGAGAGTTCTACACAGGAGGAGCCGGCCCATGTCCCCAGTGATCCGAGAAGACGTCCGCGCCCGGCTCATCACCGACGGTCCCGACCCGCGCCTGGTCCCCGTGGAGCTGCGCCACGACCCCGAGAAGCCGGGGACGGTCCATGTGGGACTCCCCGGCGGTGTGGACTGGGCCTTCGGCCTCGACCTCCTGGAGCGCGGCCTGCGTTCCCCGGTGACCCGCGACGACATCCGGGTGTGGCCCTGCGGCCGGGCCCAGGTCGTGCTGGAGCTGCACTCGCAGGACGGCGTCGCCGTCCTCCAGTTCGACAACGCTCCCCTCATCAGGTTCCTCACGCGGATCCACGCGGTGGCACCGGCGCGGCCCACGACCGCTCCGGCGGCCGCGACGACCGCCTGAGCGCGAAAGGACGAGCCCCCGTGCGCGTGCGCACGGGGGCTCGTCGTCGCTCCGGCCCCCCGTCCCCACAGGTAACCGGCGCTCCGGGGCCACGCTCCGCTCAGGCGCGGACCCCGGGGTTCAGGCGGGTCAGACGCGGACCAGTTCCCGCTCCCCGCCGCCCTCGGCCGGACCGTCGGAGAGTTCCTTGCGCAGGCCCTCACCCTCAACGTCCACGTTGGGCAGCACACGGTCCAGCCAGCGCGGCAGCCACCAGGCACGCCTGCCCAGCAGGGCGAGCACGGCGGGAACGATCGCCATACGGACCACGAAGGCGTCGAAGAACACCGCGATGGCCAGCGAGAAGCCGATCATCTTGATCATCTGCTCGGAGGAGCCGATGAAGCCGGCGAAGACGGCCATCATGATCACCGCGGCGGCCGTGACCACCCGTGCACCGTGCTTGAAGCCGGTCACGATCGCCTGTCCCGGCGTCTCCCCGTGGACGTACGCCTCGCGCATCCGCGTGACCAGGAAGACCTCGTAGTCCATCGCGAGGCCGAAGACGACGCCCACCATGAAGATCGGCATCATGCTCATGATCGGACCGGTCTGCTCGACCCCGAAGAGCGATCCGAGCCAGCCCCACTGGAAGACCGCGACGACGGCGCCGAGGGCCGCGACCACGGAGAGCAGGAAGCCGAGGGCCGCCTTCAGCGGGACGAGGACCGAGCGGAAGACCACCATCAGCAGCAGGAACGCCAGGCCGACGACGAGCGCCAGGTAGGGCAGCAGCGCGTCGTTCATCTTCTGCGAGAAGTCGATGTTCATCGCCGTGGCGCCGGTCACCAGCACCTCGGCACCGGTGTCGCTCTTGATGTCCGTACCCGCGTCACGGATGGCGTGGACGACGTTCTCCGTCTCGACGGAGCTCGGCCGGTCCTTCGGGATGACGGTGATGGTCGCGGTGTCGCCGGCCTTGTTGAAGGTGGCCGGGGTGACGGCGGCGACGCCGCCGGTGCCCTCGATCTCGTCGGAGACCCTGCTCACCGCGGCCTTGCCGTCGGAGCTGTTCGCGGTGTCGACGACGACCATCAGCGGACCGTTGAACCCGGGGCCGAAGCCGTCGGAGAGCATGTCGTACGCCTGGCGCTGGGTCGTCGACTTCGGCTGGGCGCCGTCGTCCGGGAGACCCATCTCCAGCGAGGAGGCCGGGACGGCGATCGCGCCGAGCCCGAGGACGCCCACCAGCAGCACCCAGACCGGGCGGCGCAGTACGAAGCGTGCCCAGCGGGTACCCATGTTCGGCTTCGCCTCGGGCTTGTTCTCGGCCTCGGCGGCCTTGCGCGCCTTGCGTCCCATGACCCGCTTGCCCGCGAAGCCCAGCATCGCCGGGACGAGGGTGAGCGCGATGAGGACGGCGATCGCGACCGTGCCGGCGGCGGCGAAGCCCATCTTCGACAGCATCGGGATGTTGACGACGGCGAGGCCCACCAGCGCGATGACCACGGTCAGCCCCGCGAAGACCACGGCGGATCCCGCCGTGCCGACCGCGCGCCCGGCGGCTTCCTCACGTTCGCGGCCCTCGGCCAGCTCGGCGCGGTAGCGCGAGACGATGAACAGCGCGTAGTCGATGCCGACGGCGAGGCCGATCATCATCGCGAGGGTCGAGGTGGTGGAGCCGAGGTCCAGTACGTTGGCCAGCGCGGTGATCGTGGAGACCCCGATACCGACCCCGATCAGGGCGGTCAGCAGCGGCAGCCCTGCGGCGATCAGCGAACCGAAGGTGATGACCAGGACGACCGCGGCGATGGCGACACCGATGATCTCGGTCGCGCCGGTCTCCGGCATGACCTGGAGGGCGTCACCACCGATCTCCACCTTCATGCCGCTCTTCTGGGCGTCGTGCCCCGCGTCCTCCAGGGCGTCCCGGGTCGCGTCGGTCAGCTCCATGGAGTTGACCTTGTAGGACACCGAGATGTAGGCGGTCGAGCCGTCCTGGCTGACGGCCTTCGCGGCGAACGGGTCGGCGACCGAGGCGACCTGGTCGGAGCCGGACTTCAGCTCCTTGACGATCTCCTGGATCTCGGCCTTGTTGGCCGCCGAGGTGACCTTCTCGTTCGCGGGCGCCCCGAAGACGACCCGGGCGGTGGCGCCGTCGGCACTGGCCCCGGGGAATCGTTCCTCCAGCAGGTCGAAGGCCTTCTGGGCCTCGGTGCCGGGGATCGAGAAGGAGCTGGAGGTGGCGGTGGCCGCGGAGGAGGCGCCGAAGCCGGCCAGGGCCAGCAGGGCCACCCAGATCAGGGCGACATAACGGCGCCGTCGGAAGACGAGCCGTCCAAGTTTGTACAGGAATGTAGCCACGGAGGGGTACTCCCGGTCAGGTCGTTGAGTGGAAGAGGGCGTGAGGAACCAGCCCGACGACGAGAGCGGCGTGTCAGGTGGAGCGTCGGGGAGCAGTTCGTACGGGGTGGAGGGGACGTCAGACGCCGAGGGCGGGGAAC
Organism: Streptomyces sp. NPDC048590; assembly: GCF_043199535.1. Lineage (NCBI taxonomy): Bacteria > Bacillati > Actinomycetota > Actinomycetes > Kitasatosporales > Streptomycetaceae > Streptomyces > Streptomyces sp. NPDC048590. Next base: position 183,805 of record NZ_JBICWC010000010.1, read on the forward strand.
ACCACGGCTTCCGCGTAGTCGGTGAGGAATGCCTGGTCGACCGGCCGTTCCTCCACCAGCTCACGAGCGGCGAAGGCGCCGATCATCATGTGAGGGACATAGGGGAGCGCCGGGTTGTCCGAGCGCACCTCTCCTCGGTCCACGGCCCGCTGGAGCATCGTCCCGAGACCGGTCATCTCCGGCTCGATCAGCAGTTCCCGCAGCGCCTGGAAGAGGTCGGGGTTGTTGTGGACGGCATGGCTCAGCCCCCGCATCAGCGCGGAGTTCCGCTCCATCTGGCAGTCGTCGGTGCGCGCCATCACGGCGAGGAAGTCACCGCGGAGCGAGCCCGTGTCGATGTCGCCGAGACTCACCGGCTTGTCGTTCCGGAGCGCCTTGACGACCAGCTCGGCCTTGCTCCCCCACTGGCGGTAGAGGGTGGCCTTGCTGGAATGGGTGCGGGCCGCGACGGCGTCCATGGTCAGGGCTTCGTAGCCGACCTCGCCCAGCAGGTCGAGCACGGCCTCGTACAGCTCGCCCTCGCGTTCGGGCGTGAGCCGGCTGCGTGCCATGGATCGACCTCCTCTTCCTCGCGTCCGCAGGATCGTACGTCAGCCGACGATCATCATCGAAGATCGACTAACGGAACGAAACTGTTTCGTACACCTTGACGGTACTCCCCTCTCCTAGCGAAACGGGACAGTTTCGCTTGTGTCGCGCACCACAAGTTGCCGGGGGCCCTGCGCGCGGAAAGCATTGAAGGGTGAGTGACGACGCCGCGTATCTCCGCTTCCCGCACCTCCACAAGGACTTGCTCTGCTTCGTGGCGGAGGACGACCTGTGGGTCTCCCCGCTCGCACCGGCGGCGCAGCGGCCCGGCCGGGCCTGGCGGCTGACGGTCGACCGGACCAGACTCGGTCACCCCCGCTTCTCGCCCGACGGCAGCCGGATCGCCTACACCACGTGGCGCACCCTCGATCCCGAGATCCACGTCGTCCCGGTGGACGGCGGTCCGGCCCGCCGGCTGAGCCACTGGGGCTCAACGGACGCCCGGGTCTGCGGCTGGACGCCCGATCCGGGGGACTCGTCGCAGATCCTCGCCGTGTCCTCGCACAACCAGCCGTTCAGCTACTTCTCGTGGGCCTACAGCCTCCCGACCGACGGCAGCCCCGGCGGCAGACTCCCCTGGGGGCCCGTCTCCGACATCGCGGTCGCCGACATCGACGGCAAACGGCGCACCCTGCTGCTGACCGGGAAGCCCCCGCACGAACCGGCGGCCTGGAAGCGCTACCGGGGCGGGGCGACGGGCCGGCTGTGGCTGCACGGCGAGCGGCTGCTGCCGGACATCGGCGGTCATCTGGAGGCCCCGATGTTCGTCGGAGGGCGGATCGCCTTCCTCTCCGACCACGAGGGCGTGGGCAACCTCTACTCCTGCCGGACCGACGGCGGTGACCTGCGCAGGCACACCGACCACGACGCCTTCTACGCCCGGCACGCCTCCGGCGACGGCTCCCGGGTCGTCTACCAGTGCGGCGGCGACCTGTGGATCGTCGAGGACCTGGAGTCCCCGGACGCGAAGCCCCGGAAGCTGGAGGTGCGGACGGGCGGTCCGCGCACCGGGCGGCGCACCTACCAGGTGCCCGCCTCCAGTCATGTCTCCTCGCTGTCCGTGGACGAGACGGGTAGGGCCAGCGCCGTCTCCGTACGCGGCAGCCTCTACTGGCTCACCCACCGCGACGGCCCCGCCCGCACCATCTCCGACACCCCCGGGGTCCGGGTCCGGCTGCCGGAGATGCTCGGCAGCAGCGGCCAGGTCGCGTACGTGACGGACGCCGAGGGCGAGGACGCGATCGAGATCGCCCATCTCCCCAGGGCCAGCGGCGACCGCCCGCCCCGGCGGCTGGCGGCCGGGCGCCTGGGCCGGGTCCACGAGATGGTCTCGGACCCGGACGGCGAGCGGCTGGCCATCGCGTCGAACGACGGACGCCTCCTGCTGCTGGAGACGGCCGTGGAGGAGACCGGCGGCCTCCTGGGCCCGGCGTCCGGGGACGACGGCCCCCCGGACGATTCCCCGGAGGCGCCCGCACCGGTCGCCCCGCCCAGGACACCGGCCCCTTCGGGCGTCCTCGACCTGCTCGGGACTTCTGAGGACGGGATCACCGAGCTCATCCGCTCCGTCAACGGCCCGGTCCGCGACCTGGCCTTCTCCCCTGACGGCCACTGGCTGACCTGGTCGCATCCCGGCGTCGGACGGTCCCTGCGCCAGATCAAGCTGGCTCGGATCACCGGGCCCGACGCCCCGGTGACCGTGGATGTCACCAACGGCCGCTTCGAGGACGAGAACCCCGTCTTCACCGGCGACGGCCGCTACCTGGCCTTCCTCTCCTGGCGCGGGTTCGATCCCGTGTACGACGTCCACACCGGCGACCTGTCCTTCCCGCTGGGCTGCCGCCCCTACCTCGTCCCGCTCTCGTCCGCGACGCCCTCCCCCTTCGCCCTGCTCCCCGACGGCAGACCGGCCGCCGGGGGACTCGACCCGGTGGACATCCCGGAGGGTCCGGTCGAAGGGCCGACGGTCATCGTGGAGTTCGAGGGACTGGAGAGCCGGGTGACCCCCTTCCCGGTCTCGGCGTCGAAGTACTCCGGGCTCCAGCCGGTCAGCGGCGGCGGTCTCGTGTGGCTGCGCTGGCCGATCTCGGGCGCGCTCGGCGAGACGTTCGCGAACCCGGCCGACAAGTCCGGCCGGCCCACCCTGGAACACTTCAACATCGCCAAGGCCCGCAGGACCGAACTCGTCGACGACCTCGACTGGTTCGCGGTCAGCGGCGACGGGACCCGGCTGGTCGTCATGGACGAGGGCGAGCTGCGCGCCGTACCGTCCACCGAGTCCGGCGACAGCGACTCGACGGTCTACCTGGATCTGCGGCGCATCCTGCACGACGTCGATCCGGCGGCCGAGTGGCGCCAGGCCTACGGCGAGGCGGGACGCATCATCCGGTCCTACTTCTGGGAACCGGACATGTGCGGCATCGACTGGGACGCCGTCCTGGAGCAGTACCGTCCGCTCGTCGAACGGGTCTCCTCCCCCGACGAGTTCGCCGATCTGCTGCGCGAGGTCCTCGGCGAGCTGGGCACCTCCCACGCGTACGTCTCACCCGCCCGCCGCAACGAGGGGCCGCCGCACTACCAGCGGGCGATCGGGCTGCTGGGCGCCAACTTCGTCTGCCGGGACGGCGACTGGACGCTTCTGCGCATCCTGCCCGGCGACTCGTCCGACTCCAAGGCGCGCTCACCGCTCGCCGGTACGGGAATCCGGGAGGGCGCCGTCCTTACCCATGTGGACGGCCGGCCGGTCGACCCGGTCGCCGGCCCCTACCCGCTGCTGACCGCGGCGGGCGGCACCACGGTGGACCTGACCTTCCGCCCGGCGGGCGGCGAGGGCGGCGGGCGCTCCCGCCGCATCGCGATCGTCCCGCTGGTCGACGAACGGCCGCTGCGCTACCAGGACTGGGTGGCCAAACGCCGTTCCGTCGTACGCGAGTTGAGCCACGGAAAGTGCGGGTACCTGCACATCCCGGACATGGGCGGCTCCGGCTGGGCCCAGTTCAACCGCGATCTGCGTCTGGAGGTCTCGCGCCCCGCGCTGATCGTCGACGTACGGGGCAACGCGGGCGGCCACATCAGCGAACTCGTCGTGGAGAAGCTGACCCGGACGATCCTGGGCTGGGACCTGACCCGCAACGCCCAGGCGGTCAGTTACGCCTCCAACGCCCCGCGGGGGCCCGTCGTGGCACTCGCCGACGAGGCGACGTCCTCCGACGGGGACATGATCACCGCCGCGTTCCGGCTGCTGAAGCTGGGCCCGGTGGTCGGGCAGCGCACCTGGGGCGGCGTGGTCGGCATGACCGGACGGCACCAGCTGGGCGACGGCACGGTGATCACGGTGCCGATGAACGCGGCCTGGTTCGACGCCTACGGCTGGTCCGTCGAGAACCACGGGGTCGAGCCCGACATCGAGGCGCAGCGGACCCCGTTGGACTGGGCGGAGGGCCGCCACGCGGTACTGGACGACGCCGTGCGGGTGGCCCTGGACCTCCTGGCGGCCCGGCCGGCTTCCGCACCCCCCACCTACGACACCGCCCCGGACCTCCGCCGCCCACCGCTTCCCCCGCGGTGACGGAACCGGTCGCCCTGCCCCTCCCGCGGTGAAGTACCTGGCCGGGGCGGACCGGCCGACGTGGCCCACGCGGTGTCCCGCCGGTCACCGCACCACGCACGCCGTCGCCCTCCGACCGCACCTCGCCCCGCGCGCACGCCTCCGGAGCCACCGCCCGCGCACCCGCGCACCCGCCCGCGCGCGGCCCCCCGCCGCGGGCACACGAGAAGGGGCGTACCCGGAAACCGGGTACGCCCCAACCAACCGCAGACGCTCAGGGCGTCAGCCGTCAGCGCTCGGAACGCTCACGCGGACGGTCCTGGCCGCCCTGCGCGCGGTCCCGCGCCTCGGGGCGACGGCCCTGGCCCTGAGCCTGGCCCTGGGCCTGGCCCGCCGGGCGGCGCTGGGCGTCGGCGGAACGCTCGCGCGCCGCGCCCTGCTTGCCACCGGCCTTCTGCTGCTTGGCCTGGTCGGCGAGCTCCTGCGCCTTGTCCTTGAACTGGTCTGCGATGCCCATGCTGTTCACTCCTATGTGGGTGCGTGGGGTTGGTCCCCGGTGGGACCTCGCTCAGACTTACACACCCGGACATTCGCCGCATTTCGATCACTTACGCTGCGTACGCGCCGCCCTGTCGGCCTCGCCGCCCGCGCCCACCAGCCCCTTGCTCACGCCGTCGAGACGGGCTCCGAACCGCTTCATCTCGCGCTGCCCGATCGTCCCGATGACCATCGGCAGGTACCCCCGGACGGACTGCATCCCGCGCAGCCACCACTGGGCGTAGACATGCGCGGAGCGCCGTTCGATCCCGGCCACGATCCGGTCCACCGCGGGCCCCAGCGGGTAGGTGCGGTTCGTGGGCCAGGGCAGCCGCTGCCTCAACTCCCGCATGACGTCGTCCTCGTCGGCACCGCGGACCATGTCCGTGTCGGTCCAGGAGAGGTAGCCGACGCCGACCTTCACCCCCCGGTGACCGACCTCGCCGCGCAGGCAGTGGGCGAAGGCCTCCACCCCCGACTTGGAGGCGCAGTACGCGCTCATCATCGGCGCGGGGGTGATGGCGGCCAGCGACGCTATCTGGAGGAAGTAGCCGCGGCTCTCGATGAGTACCGGCAGGAACGCCCGTGCCGTCACCGCGCCACCGATCAGGTTCACCTCGATGACCCGCCGCCACGCCTCGGGGTCGGAGTCGACGAGCGGCCCGCCGGTGGCGACGCCCGCGTTGGCGACGACGATGTCCACCTTCCCGAACCGCGCCTTGACCTCCTGGGCGACGCGGCTCATCGCCTCGTGGTCGGTGACGTCCGCGTACCAGTGGTCGCTGGTGGAGTGAAGCCGCTCCGAGACCTTCTTCAGCTCGTCCGGCTCCAGACCGACCAGCGCCAGGGTCGCTCCCCGCGCCGACAGCTTGCGGGCCAGCAGTTCACCCACTCCGCGCGCCGCGCCCGTGACGACGACGACCTGTCCTTCGAGACTCCTGCTGCCGCTCATGCGACCTCCTCCTCGCCCACGACCGCCGCCGCACCGCCGTCGACCGCGGCACCTTCCACAGTGACGTAAGCGGCCACCAGTTCGCGGAGCTTCTCCGTGACCACTTCGGGCGCCTCGACGGGCGTCATGTGGCCCATGCCCGCGAGCACGGTCAGCCCGAGGCCGTTCGGCAGCGACTCCTCGATGGCCCGCGCGTGCACGGGCGGCGTCAGCCGGTCCTCGGTTCCCGCGATCACCGCGGTCGGCAGCCGCAGCTCCCGGACCCCGGCCTCGAGGTCGAGCTCCGCCAGCACGCGCCCCCAGGCCACCCGGGCCCCGCGCGGACACGCATGGACGATCCTGGCACAGGTGTCGACCCTCTCGGGTGCCGAACCACGGCCCATCGTCACGTACTTGAGGATCACCCTGGACACGGCGTTGACAGGGCCGAGCGGCGCCCGCGCGGCGAGCACGGCCGCCGTCATCCTCGTACGGAGCGCACCGGCGCGCAGCGGGATGACCAGGGACTCGGCGGTCAGCCGGGAGCTGCCGGTGCTGCACAGCAGTACGGCGGCGCCGTGTTCCCGTACGGCGTCGCGTCCGGCGGCCGCCATGATCGTCATGCCGCCCATGGAGTGCCCGGCGAGCACGGCCTTCTGCCCGGGTTCCAGGGTGGCCTTCAGGACCGCCTCGAGGTCGTCGGCCAGCGCCCGGGTGCTGTAACCGTCGGGGCCCGCGGCCGGCGAACGGCCGTGCCCGCGCTGGTCGTAGGCGATGACCCGGTGGTCGGCGGACAGGTCACGGATCTGGGCGTCCCAGAAGCGGGTGTTGCAGGTCCAGCCGTGCGCGAGGACGACGGCGGGGGCTCCCTCCGGTCCGTGCACCTCTACGTGGACGCGCTCACCGTCGGCGGAGACGACGTCGAGTTCACGGACGGGGACGGGCGCCGCCTGGGCGCCCGTGGTGGTGAGCCGGCTCATCGTGCTGCCTCCTCTGTCGCGGCGGCCCGCGCCGCGGTCCGGGTGGATGCGGGGGAACGGACGACCTCGTACTCGGCGAGGTCGACCGAGCGGGTGGCCCGGCGGAACTCGGCGGTCGTACCGGGCCAGACGGTGGTGTTGCGGCCGTTGGCGTCGAGGTACCAGCTGGTGCAGCCGCCGGTGTTCCAGACGGTCCGCTTCATGCGGTCCTGCACCCGGCGGTTCCAGGCCCCGACGGCGGAGGGCCGGGCGTCCAGGGCGACGCGTCCGCCCAGGACGTCGAGCTGGCGCATGTAGTCGGCCATGTAGTTCAGCTGCGACTCGATCATGAGGATCATCGAGGAGTTCCCGAGCCCCGTGTTGGGCCCGATGATCGTCATCCAGTTGGGGAAGCCTGCCGCGGTCGCCCCGCGCAGCGCCTGCATCTCGTCCTTCCAGGACTCCGCGAGGGTGATGCCCTGCGCCCCGACGACCCGGGTGGCGATCGGCATGTCCGTCACATGGAATCCGGTGCCGAGGATGATCACGTCGGCCTCGGTCTCGCTGCCGTCCGAGCCGACCAGGGTGGACCCCCGCACCTCGGAGAGCCCGGAGTCGATCACGTCGACGTTGGGACGGGCGAGCGCCGGGTAGTAGGCGTTGGAGAGCAGGATGCGCTTGCAGCCGATGCGGTACGAGGGGGTCAGCTTGGCCCGCAGCGCGGGGTCCTTGATGGCCCGCGCCATGTTCGACTTGGCTATCGACTCGACGAGCCCCAGCTGGTTGGGGTGCTTGGTGAAGGCGCCCACCTGCAGTTCGCGGATCCCCCACAGCAGCCCGCGGCGCGCGGTGGCGGTGAAGGGCAGCGTGCGGTGCAGCCACTTCTCGGCGCCGCTGATGGCGCGGTCCATGCGCGGCATCACCCAGGGCGGGGTCCGCTGGAAGAGCGTGAGCCTGCCTGCCTTCGGCTGGATCTCGGGCACGATCTGGATCGCGGAGGCGCCGGTGCCGATCACGGCGACCCGCTTGCCACTGAGGTCGTAGTCGTGGTCCCACTGCGCGGAGTGGAAGACCTTGCCGGTGAAATCGGCGAGCCCGGGGATGTCCGGCAGCTTGGGGTCGGAGAGCGGACCGGTCGCGGAGACGACCGCGTCGGCGGTGACGGTCGCCCCGTTCTCCGTCTCGATCACCCAGTGCAGCTCGTCGTTGTCCCAGCGCATGACGGTGACTTCGTGGTTCAGCCTGATGTGCGGGCGCAGCCCGAAGGTGTCCGCCACGTGCTCCAGGTAGGCCCGTATGTGCTGCTGCCCGGAGAAGGTGCGCGGCCAGTCGGGGTTGGGCGCGAAGGAGAACGAGTACAGGTGGGACGGCACGTCGCAGGCGCAGCCCGGATAACTGTTGTCGCGCCAGGTTCCGCCGACGGATCCGGCCCGCTCCAGGACCACGAAGTCGGTGATTCCCTCTCGGCGGAGCCGGACCGCGGCTCCGAGGCCCCCGAATCCGGATCCGATCACCGCCACTCGTACGTGCTCGTGCTGGGCCATGCTGCCGCCTCCCCGCGGTACGTGACACGACTCTGCCAGCAATCACTGGCATGGTTGGGAGGGTAGAGCAGCTCCGTACCGATGGGTAGGGGTCCGGGCAAGGAAAGTTACCGGCGGTACAACATAGGGTGGCGGGCGTGGCCGAAGGAGACGAGCACCGCGAATACCGCATGGAGGAGCTGGCCAGGGAGGCCGGCATCACCGTGCGCACCCTGCGCTTCTACCGGGAGCGCGGACTGATCCAGCCACCCCGCCGCGAGGGCCGTATCGCCTGGTACGACGACCACCACCTGGCCCGGCTGCGCACCATCACCGGCCTGCTGGAGCGGGGCCACACCCTCAACGGCATCGCCGATCTCGCCGCCACCTTCGACAGCGGCCGGGACGTCGCCGAGGTGCTCGGCCTGGGCGAGCCGACCGAGGAGACCCCGGTACGGCTCACACCCGAGCAGCTGGCCGACTACTTCAAGGACGAGGCCACGGCGGAGAACCTCGCCGCCTCCATGGAACTGGGCTACCTCGGCATCGACGGCGACGAGATCGTCCACATCAGCCGCCGCCTCCTGGATGCCTCCTCCGAGCTGGTGCGGGCCGGGGTCCCGCTCGGCGCGGTGCTCTCCTCCGGCCGACAGGTCCGTGCCCACGCCGACGCCCTGGCCGACCTCTTCGTCAGGGTCCTGCGCACCCACGCGGCGCACTCCGACCCGGACCAACTGCGGGCACTGGCCCATGCGGTGGTCGACGCGGAACTCTCGATGTCCCTGGACCGGCGGCTGCGCGAGGACGGCGGCCCGCACGACGGGACGACGTGGACCGGGAGCGCCGGGCCCCGGCCGGTCACCCCCGTGGACATCCTCGACGCCGGCGAACTCGCGGCCGACACCGAGCTGCGGAACGGGTTCGCCGGGTCGGCCCACCGCATCCTCGCCGACCTGGTCGCCTCGGGCGCCGCGCTCGGCTGGACCGAACCCCCGTCACCGGACGAGGTGGCCGCCCTCCTCGACCACGTCATCGCTGCCGCACGGGACGGGGACGCCGCCCTGCGGGCCGCCTACTCCGGCGGCCGCCTGGTGGGTCTCGGCTACTGGACGCGCTACGGCCGCCCGACCCACCGGCCCCACGCCGACCTGGAGAAACTCGCGGTGGACGCCGCCGCCCACGGCCTGGGCACCGGCCGCGCGCTGGCCCGCGCCCTGATCGCCGACGCCCGGGAGGCGGGCGTCGAGGTCCTCACCCTGGACGCCCGGGGCGACAACGCCGGCGCCCTGCGGCTCTACGAGTCCCTGGGCTTCACCGAGTACGGCCGCCTGCCCGGCTTCGTCGCCGTCGGCGAACGCCGCTACGACAAGGTCTTCCAGATGCTGGACCTGCGGCAGCCCTGACCTGGACCTCGCAGGCCCGGGCCAGGACCTTCGTTCGGATCATGCCGGATCAGGCACCGGAAGCCCGGGCCCGGCAGGATCCGAACGAGAGGCCCTGGATCAGCAGGGTGTGCCCGGCAGCGCCGCCGTGGCCCTGAGCAGATCCCGCACCAGCTCCAGGTCGACGCTCTCCGGCTTCCGGAACCGCAGGCAGCCCTTCCCCATGTCCTGGCCCGCGAGCCGCTCCTCGAACGCCTCGCGGACGTCGGCACGCATGAGATAGAAGGAGATGTACTGCTTCTGGCTCGCGAACGCGATCTCGCAGGCGCCGTTCCGCTCGTAGGCGGGCATCCCGTACGCCATGCGCTCCTCGAAGCCCGTCAGCTCCTCCCGGCACAGGTTCCGCATCCTGGTCAGCACGGACCGGCGCTCCTCGGCCACCTCGGCCAGGTAACCGTCGACGTCGCCCGCCTCGCTGCGCACCACGACGGAGGTCAGCGCTCGTAGGTGACGGTGACCGGCGCGTGGTCGCTCCACCGCTCGCCGTGCGTGGCGGCCCGCTCCACATGGGCCTTGACCGCGCGGGCGGCGAGTCCGGGCGTCGCCACCTGGTAGTCGATCCGCCAGCCCGCGTCGTTGTCGAAGGCGCGGCCCCGGTAGGACCACCAGGAGTACGGGCCCTCCTGCTCCGGATGCTGGGCGCGGACCACGTCCACGTACTCCGCCTCGTCGAAGACCCGCGTCAGCCAGGCCCGCTCCTCGGGGAGGAAGCCGGAGTTCTTCTTGTTGGACTTCCAGTTCTTGAGGTCGGCCTCCTGGTGGGCGATGTTCCAGTCGCCGCACACGACGACCTCACGGCCGTCGGCGGCGGCCCGTGCCTTCAGGCTCACGAGGTAAGGGAGGAAGGCGGCCATGAAGCGCTCCTTCTCCTCCTGCTTCTCGGTTCCGACCTCACCGGAGGGAAGGTAGAGGCTGGCGACCGTCACGCCGGGCAGATCGATCTCGACATAGCGCCCCGAGGTGTCGAATTCCTCACATCCCGGCACATCGAACGCACCGAAGCCGATCTGCACACGCTCCGGCTCCCGGCGCGTGTAGACGGCCACCCCCGCGCGCCCCTTGGCCGCCGCCGGGGCGTACACGGCGTGCCAACCGGCGGGCTCACGCAGTTCCTCGGGGATCTGCTGCACCTCCGCCCGGACCTCCTGGAGGCAGATCACATCGGCCTCGGTCCGCCCGAGCCACTCGACGAAGCCCTTCTTCGCGGCGGCGCGGATCCCGTTCACGTTTACGGAGGTAACAGTCAGCATCCCGGTACGATACCTACAAGCGCCTAGTGCATACCTGTACCATCGCTGGAATGAATATCCAGCCTCGGCCCTTCGACCACCCTGACGCCGTCAAACTCAACGACCTGGTGCAGCTCGAATACGCCGAGCGCTACGGCGACGGGGGCGATGTCACACCGCTCGACGCCACCATGTTCGACCCGCCGCGCGGCCTCTACCTGCTCGCCTACGACGCGCAGGACCGCCCGGTGGCCACCGGCGGCTGGCGCAGCCAGGAGGAGAACGAGGAGGGCTACTCCGACGGCGACGCCGAGATCAAGCGGATGTTCGTGACCGCCGAGGCCCGGGGGAACGGCCTCGCCCGTCGCATCCTCGCCGCCCTGGAGGCGGACGCCCTCGCCGCCGGACGCACCCGCATGGTCCTGGAGACCGGCGACCAGCAGCCCGAGGCCATCGCCCTGTACACGTCGAGCGGCTACACGCCCTGCTCGAAGTTCGGCCACTACCGCACGTACGACAGCAGCATCTGCATGGCCAAGCCGCTGACCGGGCCGGCTGCCTGAACCCTACGGAACCCGTGCCACGCCCACGTAGAACCCGCTCCGCTCATAGACCGGCGCCGGCTCCTCCTGGTACCACTCGGGCGCGGTGACCAGTCCCGGCTCGACGAGTTCCAGCCCGGCGAAGAACGGCTCGACCTCCTCGCGCGTACGCATGCGGAGCGAGATCGCACCCTTCCTGTAGGCCGACTCCGTCTCCTGCTTCAACTCCGGGTGCTGATCGGCGGTCCCGTGCGAGAGGACCAGGTAGCTCCCCGCGGGCAGCGCCCCGACCAGCCGCCTGGTGAGTCCGTACGGGTCCTGGTCGTCGGGCAGGAAGTGCATCAGCGCGATGAGGGACAGCGCGACGGGACGGGTGAAGTCGATGACCCCGGCGGCGCGTTCGAGGATCGCCTCCGGGTGCCGTACATCCGCGTGGATGTAGTCGGTCGCACCCTCGGGACTGCTGACCAGCAGCGCTTCCGCGTGACGCAGGACGATGGGGTCGTTGTCCGCGTAGACGACGCGGGCGCCCGGGTCGACGGACTGGACGATCTGGTGGAGGTTGGGAGCCGTCGGGATGCCCGTCCCGATGTCCAGGAACTGGTCGACGCCCTGCCGCGCCAGCCAGGCGGAGGCCCGGTGCATGAAGGCCCGGTTCCGCGCCGCGTTGGCCCGCGCCTCGGCCGGAAGCTTCTCCGCGACCTCCTGGTCGACCGGGTAGTTGTCCTTGCCGCCCAGCAGCCAGTCGTAGACCCGCGCCGGGTGCGGCTTGCTCGTGTCGACCGAGGAGTCGGGTATTCCGGCAGTCACAGGCGCCCTCCGTACGAAACCGTGGAACACACCCCGCACGCACCGGCGTGGACCCCGACAGCGGTCACCGGCAGGGCGGGTGAGCGAGGACGGCCCAGGTTACCGGCTGGTCACGCCGATCAGTGCCACCCGTCAGATCCGGTCCAGAGGACTGGAGACGGTCCGCCCCACCCACTCCCCCGCCACCAACTGCGCTGCCGCGCAACCCGGCTTGCGCTCCGCCTGGTCCTGGAAGAGGCTCACGAAGGACTTGGCGAAGCCCAGCCGGGGGTAGGCCCGGACGAGCGCCTCCGTGAAGGACGGATCGAAGGCGTCCAGCCCCGAACCGGACACGTCCGCACTCGTCCCCACCTGCAGCAGCCGGCTCTCCACATCCACTTCCGGCGCGACGTCGTCCCGCATGTGGAGCACGATCAGCTCGGCCGCCCTGTCCCGCCGCTCGACCGGCCAGCCGAGACCGGCCGTGAAGACCCGGGCGAGGTGACCGCCGGCCTCCTCGAACGGGAGCGTGTGACTGTCGAAGGGCGGGACAAGAGCCAGGTCGTGAAGGAGCGCCGAGACGAAGAACAGCTCACGGTCGAATTCGAGCCCGCGCGCCTCGGCCCAGGCAGCACCGAAGAAGTACGACCGCAGCGAATGGTGAAGGAGCGCCTCGTCGGCGTACTCCTCACAGACCAGCAGCGCCGCCTCCGCAGCACGCCCCACCGGCACCCGAACCCCGGCAACCTCGGTCGTCATCGCCCGCCCCTCCGCTCGAACATCCTTCAGCCACAAGCAACTTAGCGGTCGTCGGCCGCACGGCTGGCGCACTCAGGGCAGCCCTAGCCCCTCCCGGAGCGTCCGCATGTGAGTCTCGATGTCCCGGTCGGCACACGGCGGTTCGCCCTGCCCGGCCGGCTGCTCGACGGCTTCGGCCGCTGCCTGACGGCAAGCGCGGCACAGGCCGTCGGGCAGCGCCTCGGGCGGGCCCGGACGCCCGCAGCCGGCGCATTCGACCAGCACGGCGCGCACGGGTGCGTCCGGTGCGGCAACCGCCGGACGAGGCAACCGCGCCGGAAGCTTGTCGGTCAGCCTGCGCCGGACGTGCCCGACGGGCGATCCGACCTGTGCGGGCAGCCCGGCCGTGAGTGCCCGGGTGAGGTGGTCGGCGTCCACCCCGCACTCGAACCAGGCGGCGGCCAGGCCCTCCAGCACCTCGCAGTCCTTGGCGGACAGGGTCAGCCGCGAATCGACCAGCCCCAGCCCGGCCAGAGCGAGATAGGCGGGCGACCGCTCGGGCTCGGCCGTGCGGCCGGCCTCAGCCGGGGCGGTGGCGGAGGCCGAGGAGGCGAGACCGGCTACGGCCCCGGAGTCAGGGGCGGACGACTGCTCCGGGACCCGCTGCCGGGGAACCTCCGGAGCAACCGTTGCGCCCGTGCTGTCGGTGGCGTCGGCACCGGCGGAGACGGAACTCCCGCCCGACGCGAGCTGGAGCGACCACCACTCGTTGTCGCGAGCGGTGCGGGACCAGTAGGTGAGGGTGACCCATCGGCTCTGCCCGAGGCTTTCCACCCGGCAGTGCACATGCCGCAGATGCCCCGCCACGGCGAGCGCCCGGAGCGCGGAGCCGATCGCCATCTGGCCGTACAACGGGAGGTCCTTGGCCAGGGACTTGATGTCCATCGCGGCACCCTCGGGCAGATGGTCGACGTACCCGGCGACATAGCGCTCCCGCGCCGGAAGACACGCGAAGTCAACTGAGGAGGCGGGGCGTTGATCCGGTGCGGACCGCTTGCCGTAGCCGCTCGGGGCCTGGCGGTAGGGCCGGGAAGCCTCGGCGCGGGGAGATGCGGGGGCACTCGGGGCGGAGCTAAGGTGCTGAACAGCCACGGGACCGACCTTTTCTCGGATCTTGGGGTGAGACCCCGGCCGGTGCGCCTAACACCGCGTCGGGGTCGCTTCGTTGTGGGCACCGTAAGCAGTCGCCACTCTGCGCCGCAAGTTTGTCACGATTAGTCATACTTGCTGGCCGTGACGGGGTGGGGAGAGAGGAAAGGTTCTTCCCAAACCCTTCTTTCCCACCCGGATGAACAACACCGCTCGAACCTCGGCCCCCGAATCCCGCCCCCGGATCCCGAAGCTCAAGCGCCGAGCCGGAGCCCTCCCGGCATCCCCCGAAAGAGCGAACCAGCCATCCCGGAGCCCGAGTCCCGAGATTCGGGCTCCGAGGTTAGGGCTCCGAGCACCGGAAGCCCTCAGTCCCCGGTCGTGCCGTCGAGCATCTCGCGCAGGATGTCCAGATGGCCGTTGTGGCGTGCCGTTTCCTCCGTGAGGTGCAGGAGGATCCAGCGCAGGTCGACGTGGGAGCCGCTGCGGCGAGCTCGTACGGCCTGCTTGTCGAGGTCGTTCCCGGCGACCAGTTCGCGGTACCGCGCGCTCTGTTCCGCGTATTCGTCGAGCAGCTGGGCCAGCGGGAAGTCCACCGCGATACGCATCTCGCGGTCGGGGTCCTCGTCGGTCCAGGGACCCCGGTCCTCCTCGCCGAGGAAGACCACCTGGAACCAGTGGTACTCGACCCAGCGGAGGTGGTTGATCAGACCGCTCATGGTCATCAGCGGCGATCCGGGCAGAAGTGACTTGCACGCGTTCTCCGCCGAGACGCCCTCACATTTGGCGCGGGCGGTGTCACGTGCGTAGTCGAGGAACGTGGTGAGCTGGGTGCGCTCGTCCCACGCGGGCGGGATGTCATCGATTCTGGTCATCCGGCGAAGCGTCCCCGATCACCGAGGCAGGTGTCGAGGCATTTATCCCCGGGGGCGGCACCAGGTGGCTCTTCCCGCGAGCGGAAGCAGAAACATCTCGCCGAACTCGTTTATCCGAGCGCCACGGGGCACCCGCAACTCCATGACCACTGGGGCAACTTCTCACGCACCTCGCCCGCGAATGCGTACGCGCACGTCGGCGTGGACAGCTCCCAGCCGCAGTTCCGCGCCCTCCGACAGGCCGTCACCCCGGCCCCGGGGAATCGGACCTTCCGGAAAGGATCAGCCCATGTCCCGTCTCGAACGGCACTCCGAGCAGCGAACCGCCGTGAGGCGGTACGCCCAGTTCGTCGCGTCCTTCTCCGTGGTCGCCGTTCTGATCTCCGCTTTCCTGGTGTTCCCCGAGAGCCCCGGCGGCTGGGCCCTTCTCGCCTCGGCCTTCTTCGCCTGTCTCGTGGTGTCGCTCCTCGTCCAGGAGAGCGGGAGCAAGCAGTCCCGACCGGGCGCTACGCCGCACCCGCCCCGCGCGCAGGCGGAATGACGTCGATTCTCTTCATCACGCTGAGCCTCCTCCGGCCACCGTGCCGGTGTGGAGCCGTTCACCCACAGGTCGACAGGCGGAGCTCAGTACTGCCACTCGGCCCAGAAGCCGAAGATCCTTGAGATGCCCGCGCGCACGGCCCCTCGCCGGGTCAGCACGGAGCGGTCGACGCAGGTGAAGACGACGGCGAGTGACACATCGGCGGGCAGCACCCTCCCGGTCGCCCGTACGGTCACCTTCCGCCTGCTCCCCCGGCCCGACTCGCTCACGACGATGCCGACGCCCGGGTCCTCGGAATCGCGCAGCCGGACCAGTTCGTACGTCCTCCGGTTGAACGCCGTGAGCCGGTACGAGTCGCCCTGGTACGTCATGCGCAGGCCCCGGCCCCGGTGGCCGGGTGCCCAGCGGTTGCGTTCCATCCTCACCGGCGCGTCGCCCAGCCGGAGCGTGGAACGGTTCAGGGTCGGCATCGAGGCGACCTCGGTGTGCACCCCGCGCGTCTCGAAGGTGGCGGTCGGGATCAGCCCGCCGCTCACCTCGGTCACCAGGACGTTCGCCATGCCGCTGCCCGCCGGGTACACCACCCTGATGTCGCCGAGCTCACCCGCGACGCCCTCCCAGCCGCATCGCGTACGGCCGTGCGGCTGCTTCTCCGTGCGGTAGGTGAGGGTGAACGGGCTGATGGTCGTGTGCATCGATGTCCTCGTCGGAGGTGACGGCGGGCGTGCGAAGGTGCAGTTCCTCAGGGCCGCGTGCGAACCGCGGCCCGACAACTGCACGGGCACCGCAGGCCGTCGGCACGTGGGCAGGAACGGACACGCGTCCACGGGGACCCATGGTTCCCGCAGGTGCTCCGGCCATGCGCGTGGACTCCGGCCCGGCAGGTCCTCACCCGCGCCACCGGTCGCGCAACTGCCATGCGAGCCGCTCACGGATCTGGTGACGCCACAGCCACCAGGGCAGTCTGCGGCGCGGAACGTAGCCCCACAGGTCGTCGTCGGCCTCGTTGCCCCGTGGATGGGACCTCAGGAGCTCCAGGCAGCGGCGGTCGACGGTGCCGTGCAGCCGGGCGACATGGGCCAGCGCCACGCGACTCTGAGCGCGCAGCGCCGGGTCGGCCGACTCCAGGGCCCTCGCCACCCGGGGCAGGATCGCGGCAGCGTCCGGATGGTTCAGCGCCAGACCGATCACGGCGACCCCGACCAGGTCCTCACCCCGGTCGAACGCCGCGTCGACCTCCTCGGGCCGGTCCGTGCCCATCAGGGCCGATGAACTGCGCCAGTTCATGCCCTCGCCCGAGGCGGCCCGGGCCACCAGGAACTCGTTCCGCCCCGACGCGATCCGCCGCGGACCGGGTCCATCCCCCTCACAGGACATACGTGGCGTACCCCCGCCCGCCTCCTCGCCAAGTGCCGTGAGCAGACTCTCGCGGCACTCCCCGGGACGCGAAAGGGCCCAGCTGAGCGCCAGGTGGGCCCAGACCCTCCCGGCGTCGGCCTGCCCTCGCGACAACCGGTGGCACAGCGGCCCGAGCTCCGGCGCGGACGGATCCAGCCCCGCCAGGAGCTCGAAGTCGCCCGCGCGCTCACGGAGATCGCACCGCCGCAGAAAGGCGAGGCGTACGGCGTCCTCCGCGCTCAGGAAACCGTCCACGTATCCGCGTGCGACCTCCGCGGGCCGCAGCGCCGCGGCGTACCGGACGAACTCCGCGGGGATGCGGAAGGGCGCCGCGTCCGGGAGCCCAGGCGCCCCGGTGCCCACCGTCAGCGCGGGTCCCGGCCGAAGACCGCCCGCGCCACGTCGTCGGGAGCGGTGCCCGCCTCGGCGATCAGCTCGCCCTCGGCGGACCAGATGCCGGAGCGGCCGGACGTCCGCTCGAAGCCACCGCCGGTCGGCCCCGCGAAGGCGGCCGTGGCCGCCCACACCCCGTGGTCGGCGGCCACCCGGCGAGCACGCTCGCCGTGCACCTCGGCCTCGTGACCGGCGTGGACGACCCCGGCCACGTAGCCGTCGATGCCCAGTGCGGCCGTCTTCGCGGCGTGCTCGGGGATTCCGGTGTCACGGCAGACGGCGAGCCCCAACCGCCAGCCGTCCACCTCGATCACTGTGGGCTCGCCGGGCACGAACCGGTCCGCCTCGCCGCCGTACAGACAGACCTTGCTGTAGACGGCCCGCGCTCCGTCCCCGTCCACGGCCAGCACACCGATCCCGGGGCCGGGCACGGGAGCTCCCGCCAGGGCGAGCGCCCCGGTCTCCGCGCATGCGGCGACGAGCGGTGCCAGCCGTTCGTCGTCCGGCGCGATGACCTCAGCGTCCAGCTCGTAGCCCGTCAGCGACATCTCCGGGAACACCACCACCCGCGCGTCCGCCGCCCGCACGGCCTCGGCGTGTGCCTCCACATTGCGTACGACGTCGTGAGCGACACACCGCGGCTGCGCCACCGCGACACTTAGAAGCTGCCCCACCCTTGCTCCTCCTCGGATCACGGGCAGATTATCCGGTCCCCAGCAGCGGTCCTGTAGCGGTCCTGTCAGCGGCCCGGTACGCGATCGGCGTCCACGTGGGCCGTGATGCGCGCGATCGTCCCGGGGTTGTCCTCGAACAGATGCGCCTGCATACCGAATGCCCGGGCGGCCTCGACGTTGGCAGCGGCGTCGTCCACGAAGAGACAGCTCCCCGGTTCCACCTCCAGGGCGGCGCACACCGCTTCGAAGGCCCGAGGATCGGGCTTCTCGATGCCGATCTCGTGGGAGTAGACGATCTGCTCCACCAGTTCGTCGAACCGGTAGCGCGCGGCCTCCTGCTCGCGGGCCCCGGCAAAGCTGTTGCTCAGGATTCCCAGCCGGCACCGCCCCCGCAGCCCTTGTACGAAGTCGATGAGCTCCTGGTTGGGCGTCCCCAGATACTCCGCCCAGAGATCGGCCATGAAGGCTTCGAGCTGATCCCCTTCGATCCCCAGCCGGGACATCGCCTCCCACCGCACGTCGCGCTCGTCGATCTTCCCGAGGCTTCCGGCGCGCCAGACGTCGCCCATGCGCTCGTTCACGGTGCCCGGCGACAGCCGCAGCCGCTCCTCCCATCGCCGCACCCACCCGGTCTCCGGCGTGATCTCCAGCACGCCGCCGATGTCGAGAACGACGCAAGCCGTGTTCATGCGAACTCCCCCTGTTCTGCCGCCGGGTCATGCCCGGCCGACGGCCCGACCACGGTGCCCGGATCCGCCTCAGCGGCAGCGGACCGGCACTGCGGCCACCGCCCGGGGTCATCGTGTCACCCGGCCTCGACGGACGGCGGCACGCCCTCCACCAGCAACTCCCGTCGCTGCTCGGGCAACCGGACGCCACCGGACGCGCCACCGCGACTGTCGGACCCGAGGGCGAGAATGGGCGTCGTGACGAGGACAGCAGCGGACTACACGTGGTTCGAGAACGACTTCCCGGACATCGCCGAGGCGTACTGCTTCACAACCGTGGGTCCCTGGCCACTGCTGATCGCGGTGCTCGCGGTTGCCGACGCGCGACGCCGTGAGCTCTTCTGCTCCGACGGCTGCGGTCACTGGTGGCACAGACTGTCCGCGCCTGACGAGCCTGCACCGCGCGCCTGAGGATTCGGAGCACGGGGCACCAGAACGCCCACTCACCCGGGCCACACCCCGAAACGCCAAGATCCCGTTCCGCCTTCCGGCGGAACGGGATCTTGTGACGTCCACGAGAGCTACTCGCGAACTGTCGTCTGTGGACCTGTGGGGATTTGAACCCCAGACCCCCTCGATGCGAACGAGGTGCGCTACCAGACTGCGCCACAGGCCCTTGCGACGTGTGAAACTCTAGCACCCCGATCGGGGTGCTCGGAAATCCGTATCCCGGCAGGTCACCGAGTCGGCTCCGCGAGCGAGCTCACTCGTTGGCCGCGCGCGGCCGTTCGTCGCCGTCGTACTGGTCGAAGAGGGGGGTCCGGCCGCGGTCCCGGGTGCGCCTGGCCGGGTTGGAGCGGCGTCGCGGAGCCGGTTCGGCGTCCGGTGCGGCCGCGTCCTGGGAGTCACGGCTGGGCTCCACCGGGCTGGAGCGGGCCGCGCTCCAGGTCTCCGGGTCGCCGACCTCCACCCCGCCCGTGGCGCGCGGGGCGACGGGGGCGGTGACATAGGTCGGCAGCGGGACAGGAACGGGCTCCCAGCTGTCACCCTGGGCGGGGCCGCGCTCACGCTGCTGGTCGACCCACTCCGCGTGGTCCGTCTGCTCGACGAGCGCGCGGCGCCCGGCCTCCTGCGGGGAGACCGTCGGGACGGGCGCGGGCGCTTCGGGCTCCTCGTCGGGCTCGGCTGCCGCCGAGGACGTGGACTGGTGCCGGCGCGGGCGGTTCTCACGGAGCCGCTGCGCGGCCGCCTCCGCCCGGCGCCGGTCCATCGTGAAGACGAAACGTCGGCGCTCCTGGCCACGCAGATGCACGATGTACGCGCTCAGCAGTACGGCCGGAACAGCCGGGGCCCACAGGAAGCGGAGTCCGCCCACCGCCGCGACGACCGCACCCAGGGTGAACGCGAGGAAGAGGACCGTGGTGGTACGCCTCCGGCGGGCCAGGACCTGTGAGCGCCGCCGGCGCTCACGCTCGGCCTCGGCCCCGGAGAGGCGTCCCGCCTCGCGCCGGCCGGACGCCGGACGGGCCGGCCGCTCACTCGGGCGATCCGGTCCGGGCCCGGAGGACGCCGGGTCGCGCAACCGCGCTTCCGTACGGGCCGGGGGCGCGGAAAAGGCCCGGACGTCGACGGACTCCAATCGGTCCGTGACGGCATCCGGGTCCACGTCGCCAGGCGCCTCCTCGGCATCCCGCTCCTGCAGCTCCCTGGCGTATCGACGCTCCATCGCCGCCCGTCCGGACAGCAGCCGGATGGCGGTGCTGAAGCGTTCCGTCGGACGGGCCTCGTTGAGCTCGTCCTGCCTGCGGAGCCACATCGGCACCAAGTAGGCGGCCCAGGCACCGACGATGACTGCGTAGATGAGGCCGCTGCTGCTCACTCTCACACCGTAGAGGGGTTTGCACGGCAGCATCCGCCAATTGGCCCGGTGTGTCGCACGTTCCCGCTCATATGACGGACTTTTTTTGTGATTCTTCGGGTCACTCGCCGACGAAAGTCAGGTCGATTGCCTTCAGTTCACGATCAAATTCGAACACTTATCTTATTTCCCCGGGCGCGCTCGGGGTGTCCGGCCTACCCGGCCGCACCCTGCGCCAACGCCGCAGCAGGCCGTCGGGTACCTCTTCCGCGGTGAGGGCGAAGATCAGGTGGTCCCGCCACGCGCCGTCGATGTGCAGATAACGCGGCCTCAGCCCTTCGGCACGGAATCCGAGTTTCTCCACGACGCGGCGGCTGGGGGTGTTCTCCGGCCGAATGCACACCTCGATCCGGTGCAGTCCGACCGTGCCGAAACAGTGGTCGACGGCGAGCGCGACCGCGGTCGGCATGACCCCGCGGCCCGCCACGCTCCGGTCGACCCAGTACCCGACGTGTCCTGAGCACATCGAGCCCCAGGTGATGCCCGCCACCGTCAACTGACCGACGAGGCGCCCCTCGTACTCGATGGCGAAGGGCAGCATCCGGCCCGCGTTGGCCTCGGCGCGCAGGTGACGGATCATCTGCCGGTAGGTGGGGCGGTGAGCCACCGGACCGCCCGGCGCGGGCGGCGGGACCGTCGCCTCCCAGGGGCGCAGCCAGTCCCGGTTACGCCGGTTGACCTCACGCCACACGCTCTGGTCCCGGAGCTTTATCGGGCGGAGGGTGACGGCGCCGTCGGTCAGGATCACCGGCCAGGTCCGGACGTTCAGCTCGGGCTCCCGGGTCGGGGGTGGTCGCCACCGCGAAGCTGGTCGACGGCGTGCACCAGAAGCCTGCCGAGCACCGCGAGCCCGTCGCGGACGCCGCCGGTCGAACCGGGCAGGTTGACGATCAGGGTGCCGCCCGCGACACCGGCGAGCCCTCGGGAGAGCGCGGCGGTGGGTACCTTGTCCCGGCCCTCTGCCCGGATCGCCTCGGCGATGCCCGGGATCTCGCGGTCCAGGACCCGCCGGGTGGCCTCAGGCGTGCGGTCGGTGGGTGAGATGCCGGTGCCGCCGGTGGTGACGATCACGTCGTAGCCGGCCTCCACCCCGGCCCGCAGGGCCGCCTCGACCGGGTCCCCGTCCGGCACGACCTGCGGACCCTCGACGGTGAAACCGAGACCGGTGAGGCCTTCCGCGATGAGAGGTCCGCCCTTGTCGGCGTACACACCGGCGGAGGCACGGTTGGACGCGGTCACCACGAGAGCGCGGTGGGCGCCGCTGCCGGGGGTGCTCATGCGTCCGTCCCCTCCGGTCCGGGTCGTCGGTAGTCGCCGGACTTCCCGCCCGACTTGGCCTCCACCCGCACATCCGTGATGACAGCGCTCTTGTCGACCGCCTTGACCATGTCGATCACCGTGAGCGCGGCCACCGACACGGCGGTGAGTGCCTCCATCTCGACCCCCGTCCGGTCCGTCGTCTTCACGGTGGCCAGGATCTCGACCGCCTCGTCGGCGACGCTCAGGTCGACCTTGACCCCCGAGACGGCGAGAGGGTGGCAGAGCGGGATCAGGTCGGGGGTGCGCTTGGCCCCCATGATCCCCGCGATGCGCGCGGTCGCGAGGGCGTCTCCCTTGGGGACGCCCTCGCCCCTGAGGAGTTCGATGACACGCGGCGAGACGAGGACCCGTCCGCTCGCCCGGGCGACACGGGTCGTGACGTCCTTCTCCGACACGTCGACCATGCGGGCCGCACCCGCCTCGTCGATGTGGGTCAGCCTGTTCTGCGTACTCAACTCACTCCGCCTAGCGGTAGGGCGCCGGTTGCCCACCCGTCCGCGCACACGCGTGCGGGGCGGGGGGCCGGGGGGCTTCCCCCGGTAAGGCACAGCGCCAGATACCGTACCGCCACCGCGCGGAAGTCAGCGGAGGAGGATCACCTCGGTCTCCGCGCCGGGCTCCGCGGAGGTGACGTCCTCCGGCAGCACGATCAGCGCGTCGGCCTGGGCGAGAGCGGCGATCAGATGCGATCCGGCACCCCCGACGGGTGTCACCGTGCCCTTCTCCCCGTCGTAGGTGCCGCGCAGGAACTGACGCTTCCCGGCGGGCGAGGTGAGCGCCTTGTCCGTGTCGAGGGCGGCCCGCACCTTCGGGCGGTGGACGTCCTCCAGACCCATCAGCGTCATGATCGCCGGTCGGACGAACAACTCGAACGAGACGTACGAGGAGACCGGGTTGCCGGGCAGCGCGAGCAGCGGTGTGTGGTCGGGGCCGATCGAACCGAACCCCTGGGGCTTGCCCGGCTGCATGGCGAGCTTGCGGAAGTCGACGCCGCCGCCTGCCTCGTCCTCGTCGCCCACCGAGGACAGCGCCTCCTTGACCACGTCGTACGCGCCGACACTCACGCCGCCCGTGGTGACGACGATGTCGGCACGGATCAACTGGTCCTCGATCGTGGCGCGGAGCGTCTCCGCGTCGTCGGCCACCGCGGGGACCCGGTAGGCGATGGCCCCGGCGTCGCGGGCGGCCGCGGTCAGCGCGAAGCTGTTGGAGTCGTAGATCCGGCCGGCGGTGAGCTCCTCACCGGGCTGGGCCAGCTCACTACCGGTGGACAGGACGACGACACGCGGCCGGGGCCGCACCTTCACCGTCGACCTGCCGATCGCCGCGAGCAGCCCGATCTGCGGAGGTCCGACGATCGAGCCCGCGCGCAGCGCCAGGTCACCGGGTTTCACGTCGCTTCCCTTGGCCCGGACATGGGCGCGGGGCCCGGCGGCCCGGTGGACACGCACCTCGCCGCTCGCACCCTCCGGGGCGTCGCTGTGGGCCCGCATCGTCGTCGCGGGGCCCTCGCCCGCGCCGCCGTCGGTCCACTCCACGGGGACGACCGCCTCCGCCCCCGCGGGAAGCGGCGCGCCGGTCATGATGCGAGCCGCTTCTCCCGGGCCGACGGCCCGCCCGTCGGCCAGACCGCCGTCACCGGCCGCTACATCGCCGATGACGGTGAGGACGGCCGGGAACTCCTCGCTGGCGCCCTCGACATCGGCGATCCGGACGGCGTATCCGTCCATCGAGCTGTTGTCGAAGGGCGGCAGGGCGACCTCGACCACGACGTCCTCGACCAGGACGCAGCCCTGGGCGTCGGGCAGTTGCAGCTCGATGGGTTCGAGCGGCCTCACCGCCGAGAGGATGTCGTCGAGATGCTCGTCGACCGACCAGATCGTGCTGCTCAAACTCCTACAACTCCTCGCTGACGTAACTGCGGAGCCAGGACCGGAAGTCCGGTCCCAGATCTTCACGTTCGCACGCCAGTCTGACAATGGCGCGCAGATAGTCGCCCCGGTCACCGGTGTCGTAGCGGCGTCCCTTGAAGACGACACCGTGCACGGGGCCGCCGATCTTCTCGTCCTCGGCGAGGAGTTGGAGGGCGTCGGTGAGCTGGATCTCGCCGCCGCGTCCGGGCTCGGTCCGGCGCAGTATGCCGAAGACGGCCGGGTCGAGGACGTAGCGGCCGATCACGGCGAGGTTGCTGGGAGCCTCGCCCGTCTCGGGCTTCTCCACGAGTCCGGTGACCCGGACGACGTCGCTGTCGGTGGTCGCCTCGGTGGCGGCGCAGCCGTACATGTGGATCTGGGAGGGGTCGACCTCCATCAGCGCGACGACGCTGCCGCCCTCGCGCTCCTGGACCTCGACCATCCGGGCGAGCAGGGGGTCGCGCGGGTCGATGAGGTCGTCCCCGAGGAGCACGGCGAACGGCTGGTCGCCGACGTGCGGTGCGGCGCACAGGACGGCGTGGCCGAGTCCTCGCGGGTCGCCCTGGCGCACGTAGTGCATGGTGGCCAGGTCGCTGGACTCCTGGACCTTCGAGAGCCGGTCGGCATCGCCCTTGCGGGTCAGCGCCGACTCCAGTTCGTAGTTCCGGTCGAAGTGGTCCTCGAGCGGACGCTTGTTCCGGCCGGTGATCATCAGTACGTCGGAGAGGCCCGCGCCTACGGCCTCCTCGACGACATACTGGATGGCGGGCTTGTCGACGACAGGCAGCATCTCTTTGGGAGTGGCCTTGGTGGCCGGCAGGAACCGGGTGCCGAGGCCGGCAGCTGGGATGACAGCTTTGCTGATCCTGGGGTGCGACTGAGTCATGCGCAGCACTGTAACCGTTGAATATGGGCGGAAGATGAGCGTCCGGTTAACTTCGTCCATGTACATGCACATAGACGAAGGATGCGAGCAGCCGTTGAACCGCGACATGTCCGGAAAGCAGGCACTGCGACGCGAGCTGCTGGCCGCGCGCGCCCTCCTCACCACGGAGGACGTCGGAGGCTCGGCCACGGTTCTCGCCTCGACGGCGGCCGGTCTGCCGGAGCTCGCGGACGCCCGGACCGTGGCGGCCTACGTGTCGGTCGGACGCGAGCCCGGGACCCACGCGCTCCTCGACGCCCTGCGGGCGCGCGGCGTCCGCGTCCTGCTGCCGGTCCTGATGGACGACAACGACCTGGACTGGGCCGAGTTCGAGGGCGCCGGACACCTCGTCCCCGCGGGCCGCGGCCTGCGCGAGCCGGACGGTACGCGCCTGGGCCCGCAGGCGGTCCTCGAAGCGGACGCGGTCCTGCTGCCGGGCCTCGCCGTCGACGGCAGGGGGATGCGGCTGGGGCGCGGCGGGGGCAGCTACGACCGGGTGCTGGCCCGGCTCACGGCCGCCGGCGCGCACCCCGCCCTCGTCGTCCTGCTGTACGACGACGAGGTGGTCGCGCGGGTCCCCGAGGAACCGCACGACCACCCCGTGGATGCCGTGGTCACACCGGCCGGAATCCGGCGCTTCCGCGCCGGGTCCGGCCCTAAGGCTTCTTGAGTGTCAGGGAGTCCACCGTGGACTTCTCCACGGCGCTCTCCCCGAAGGACCAGTCCAGCAGCTCACCGTTGACCCATTTGTCGGTCTGGTCGGTGTAGTGGGCGCTGAACGCGTGGCCCGACGCACCGGTGAGGTTGATCCAGCGCGACTTGTCCCAGTCACCGACGTTGACGACCATCCGCATCGACGGCACCCAGATGACCTCGTAGCCGCCCGCCGCGTTCCAGCCGGTGGCGTCCACCGCCGCCTCACCGCCACCGAGGTCCCAGGGACCACGGTTGAGGGCGCGCTGCAGGAGGCCGGGTCCCTCGGTGCCGAGCGTCTGGTTGCGCAGGGTCAGCTGGTGCAGCCTGCCCCAGCTCCAGGTGCTGATGTCCTTGCCCAGCTTGGCCGTCAGCTCCCAGCGCGCGTCCTCCATGGCACGGGCGAAGAGCTCGTCACGGTTGTCGATGGCCTCCTCGCGCCCCTTGGCCGGGGTCTTCCACCAGGAGTTGTCCTGGTCGTCGAGGATGTTCTCGACCACCTCGTACCAGCGGTCGCCGCCGTCGGGCTGCGCCGCGTCCGGGGCCCGCTGGCCGCATTCGCGTACGAGCTTGGCCTGCTCGTCCACTGGACCGGTGCCGGCCACCGGCTCGACGTAGATGCAGTCGCCCTCGGCCCGCATCTCCTTGGGGAGCTTGTCGCCGAAGGCCAGCTTGAGGATGTTGCGCCAGACGCCGTTGAAGTACGCGGCGGCGGCGGAGTCGGACTCCTGGGTGTAGTCCCACCCTTCCAGCAGCTTCTGCGCCTCGCGGACACTCTTGTCGGAGATGTTGATGTTCTTGAGGATCGGCACCAGCTTCGCGGCGATCGCGCTCTGGTTGTCCATCTGCATCGTCTGCATGTCGTCGGTGGAGATCTTCTCGCCACCGTCGATCTTGTTCTGGATCAGGTCGTTGATCCGCTGGCTGCGCGCGCCGTAGCCCCAGTCCTTGGTGAGCATGTGGTCGTAGTCCTCACCGATGACCGCCTGGTTGGCGGTGACGATGTAGCCACGGTCCGGGTTGTACTCGTAGGGCAGTTCGTCGAAGGGGATGGGGTCCTTCTCCCAGCCGTACTCCGGGCTCCATCCGGGGCTGGGCATGGTGCCGTCGCCCTTCTTGCGGACGGGGATGGTGCCGGGCGCCTGGTAACCGATGTTGCCCTTGGTGTCCGCGTAGATGAGGTTCTGCGAGGGCACCTCGAAGTCCGACGCCGCCTTGCGGAAGCTCGTGAAGTCCTTGGCCCGGTTGAGCTCGAAGACCGCGTCCATCGACCTTCCGGGCTGCAGCGCGGTCCACTTCAGGGATACGCCGTACCCGTCGCCGCGGTCCGGGGCGGAGGTGGTGACGGGGGCCTTCTTGCCGACCTTCTCCAGCTCCCCGCTGCGGTCCGACACCAGCGGACCGTTGTTGGTCTCGCGGACGGTGATCTTCCGGTCCCTGCCCCCGGCGACCTTGATGGTCTCCTCACGGGTGATGAAGGGCTCGGTCTTCCCGTCGTACTGGTAGCCGTCGGCGGTGACCTTCTCCAGGAAGAGGTCGGTGACGTCGGCGCCGAGGTTGGTGAAGCCCCAGGCGATGTCCTGGTTGTGACCGATGATCACACCGGGCATCCCGGAGAAGGTGTACCCGGCGGTGTCGTACTGACAGGACGCCGAGACCTGCCGGCAGTGCAGCCCCATCTGGTACCAGAGGGACGGCAGCATGGGCGCCAGGTGCGGGTCGTTGGCCAGCAGCGGTTCGCCCGTGGTGGTGTGCGCTCCGGAGACGACCCAGGAGTTCGACCCGATGCCGTCGCCGTTGGGGCCGAGCAGCGCGGGAATCTCGTCGAGCGTCTTCGAGAGCGAGGAGAGCTGGGTGTTCACGCCCTCGGTCGCACCTTGAGGGGTCTGGGCGCCGACGGTGCCCGAGGGCTCGGCGTCCGGGTCGAACTTCCCGGTGACCGGGGAGACCGCGCCCTCATCGACGATCGGCCTGTTCTTCTCGTACGGGTAGTCCGGGTACAGATCCTTGATCTGCTTCGAGTCGAGCCTGCTGGTCATCAGCGAGCGGTCGATCTCGTCCTGCATGTTTCCGCGCAGGTCCCAGGCCATCGCCTTGAGCCAGGCCACCGAGTCGACCGGGGTCCACTTGGTGGGCTTGTAGTCGTTGGTCAGGCCGAGGGCCGCGTACTCGACGGAGATGTCCTTGCCGTCCTTGCCGTCCAGATACGCGTTCACCCCCTCCGCGTAGGCCTGGAGGTTCTTCTTGGTGTCCTCGTCCAGGACCGTGTCGTACTCCTCCTGCGCGACCTTGCGCCAGCCCAGCGTGCGCAGGAAGGAGTCGGTCGCGACCTGGCCCGAGCCGAACATCTCGGACAGACGGCCCGCGGTCATGTGCCGGCGGACGTCCATCTCCCAGAAACGGTCCTGGGCCTGGACGAAGCCCTGGGCGCGGAAGAGGTCGCTGTCGGAGTCCGCGTAGATCTGCGGGATCCCGTAGTCGTCGCGTTTCACGTCGACGTCGCCGGTGAGTCCCTTCAGATCGAGGGAACCCGTGGTCTGCGGGTACGAGGCCCGGACCGTGGAGACGGACCAGTACGCGCCGTATCCGACACCCGCGACAAGCGCCAGCACCAGGACGATCACGAACAGGCGGGCGCGTCGCCCCTTCTTCCTGCCGGGCTTCTTCGCATCGGAAGACCCGGAAGGGGCGGTTGTGTTGGCGGGCATCGCTGTCCTTCGAGGGGCAGGGTGGTCCTGGGAGTGCAGGAGCAACCATAGGCGCCCCGCCGAAGCCACTCGGACGCGGTATGGGGATGCATCCATTTGCGCACCGGTTCGTACGAACACTCGAAGGCATCAAGAAAGCGTTAAAGATTAGGTAAGGTAACGAAGTACCGGCCTCCGGAGGACGTTCCGGACGGCGTACACAGGGAAGGATCTGACCCTGACTGTCCACGCGCTCAACGAACTTCTGCTCGTCTGCTCGCTCGTCCTGCTGGTCGCCGTTGCGGCCGTACGCATCTCGTCCCGCAGCGGGCTCCCCAGCCTGCTCCTGTATCTCGGCATCGGGATCGTCATGGGGCAGGACGGCATCTTCGACGTCAAGTTCGACAACGCCGAGCTGACCCAGGTGATCGGCTACGCCGCCCTGGTCGTCATCCTGGCCGAGGGCGGTCTGGGCACGAAGTGGAAGGAGGTCCGGCCCGCCCTGCCGGCGGCGGCGGTGCTGTCGACGGTCGGCGTGGGCGTCAGCGTGGGTGTCACGGCGAGCGCGGCGCACTACCTCGTGGGCCTCGACTGGCGGCAGGCCCTCATCATCGGCGCCGTGGTGTCGTCCACCGACGCCGCGGCCGTCTTCTCCGTCCTGCGGAAGGTCCCCCTCCCGTCCCGGATCACCGGTGTCCTGGAGGCCGAGTCGGGCTTCAACGACGCCCCCGTGGTGATCCTGGTCGTGGCGTTCTCCGCCGCCGGGCCCGTGGAGCACTGGTACGTCCTCGTCGGCGAGATAGCGCTGGAGCTCGCGATCGGCGCGGCGATCGGCCTGGCGGTCGGTTTCCTCGGATCCTTCGGCCTGCGCCACGTGGCGCTGCCCGCCTCCGGCCTCTACCCGATCGCCGTCATGGCCATCGCGGTCTCCGCGTACGCCGCCGGCGCCCTCGCCCACGGCAGCGGGTTCCTCGCCGTCTACCTGGCGGCGATGGTCCTCGGCAACTCCAAGCTGCCGCACTGGCCGGCCACCCGCGGCTTCGCGGACGGGCTCGGCTGGCTGGCGCAGATCGGCATGTTCGTCCTGCTCGGACTGCTGGTCACCCCGCACGACCTCGTGGACGACTTCTGGCCGGCCATGGTTGTGGGCCTGGTGCTGACCGCGGTCGCGCGGCCCTTGTCGGTCTTCATCAGCCTGGCGCCCTTCCGGCTGCCGCACCGGGAGAAGGCCCTGATGTCCTGGGCGGGACTGCGCGGAGCCGTCCCCATCATCCTGGCGACCATCCCCATGGTGTCCGGGATCGAGGGCAGTACCCGGGTCTTCAACATCGTCTTCGTCCTCGTGGTCGTCTACACGCTGATCCAGGGGCCCACGCTGCCTTGGCTGGCGAAGTCACTGAACATCGCCGAGGACCCGTCGGAGGCGGCGGACCTCGGCATCGAGTCGGCGCCGCTGGAGCGTCTGCGCGGCCACCTGCTGTCGGTGGCGGTCCCCGGCAGGTCCCGGATGCACGGCGTAGAGGTCGCGGAACTCCGCCTCCCGGCGGGAGCGGCGGTCACCCTCGTCGTGCGGGACGGCAAGAGCTTCGTCCCCGCCCCCTCGACCGTGCTGAGGCGCGGGGACGAGCTCCTGGTCGTCGCGACCGACCCGGTCCGCGACGCAGCCGAGGCGCGGCTGCGGGCCGTCGGACAGGGCGGCAAGCTGGCCAGCTGGCTGGGGACGGGCGGGCCCGCCGGGAAGGGCCGGCGCCCGGCCTCCGCGGAGCTCCTCAGCGGACCGGTCAGGAAGCTGGGCAAGGGCGGCCTGCGCCGCGCGAGGACTGGCGGCGGGAGCTCGGCCGCGGACCGCGCGGGAGGCGAGAACAGCGCGAGAGGCGGAAGCCGCGCCGAGGACGGCGTCGGCAGCGAGCGGGCGCACCACTGACCGCCACCCGCCGGTGATCGGATGTGCTGAATCACAGGTGCACGGGTTACGGGACCTGTAACATGAAGGAACGGATCTCCTGATCCGTTCAATACCTACCTGGTCGGGTTCCGATCCCATGGATCTGGACCCGATCCGTACCTGATCGACCAACTCTGTCTGATGCAGAGCTGGCGCGACCGTATGGCGGTCGTGGCGTCCCTCGCCTCTGGAGCGAGCGCCCGGCATCTACCGCAGTTCCGCGCGAAGAGGACAGCTCTCGGCAGCTCCCGCACGCCCGCTCCCCGGTGCCGTGCCCGGGGGAGCATGGCCACCAGGCGGCAGAAAGGCATGGACCGTGGCGTCCACGGTCTCCGACCGCCCCGGTTACGGGCAGTTGCTGCGCACCCCGGGTGCGTGGACCTTCCTTCTTCCGGGCTTCGCCGCTCGGCAGCCCTTCGCGATGCTGACCATGGGCATCGTGCTCCTGGTGCAACACACCACGGGCTCGTACGGCAGCGCGGGCGCCGTGGCCGCCGTCTCCGGTGTCTCCATGGCCCTGTTCGCTCCGCAGAGCGGCCGGCTGGCGGACAGGTTCGGCCAGCGCGCCGTGCTCCTGCCGGGCGTCCTGCTGCACTCCGTCTCCGTCGGTGCGCTGACGGCCCTGGCCCTGGCGGACGCACCCCTGTGGGCGCTGTTCGCGGCAGCGGTCCCCACCGGTGCGTCGATCCCGCAGATCGGCCCCATGGTGCGGGCCCGCTGGGCCGCGCTGCTCGGCGGCGCCCCCGGGCAGCCCGCGTCACCGCTGTTGAGCACGGCGGCGGCCTTCGAGTCCGTGACCGACGAGTTCACCTTCGTCATCGGCCCCGTGCTGACGACGGCGCTGTGCACCGGCGTGC
Source organism: Streptomyces sp. NPDC048590 (assembly GCF_043199535.1). Taxonomy (NCBI): domain Bacteria; kingdom Bacillati; phylum Actinomycetota; class Actinomycetes; order Kitasatosporales; family Streptomycetaceae; genus Streptomyces; species Streptomyces sp. NPDC048590. The sequence continues at coordinate 214,586 of NZ_JBICWC010000010.1, forward strand.
ACCCGGCGGCCGGTCTCCTCGCCGAGGCGGGTCTGACGCTGCTGGGAGGCGTTCTGTTCGCCGCCCGGCGCTCGACCCAGCCGGTTCCCCGGAGCGCGGCCGTGGCGGAGACCGAGCCGCATCGCTCGGCGCTCTCCGTGCCCGGCGTCCGCGTCCTCGCGGTCACCTTCCTGGGCATCGGCGCGGTGTTCGGCGGGATGCAGGTCTCCCTGACGGCGTTCGCGGAGGAGACCGGGCACCCCGGGGTGAACGGAGTGCTCTACGGGATCTTCGCGGCGGGAAACATGCTCGCCGGTATCGCCTGCGGCGCCATCGCCTGGAAGAGCGGCCCGCGCCGCCGGCTGATCGTCGGCTACCTGGCGCTGACGCTGACCGCGTCCGGGCTCTGGGCCGTGCACTCCGTACCGCTTCTGGCGGGTCTCGGGCTGCTGGTCGGGCTCTGCATCGCACCCGCGCTGATCAGCGGATACACCCTGGTGGAGGCGCTTGTTCCCGCGTCCGCCAGGACCGAGGCCTTCACCTGGCTCACCGGCGCGGTCGCCCTCGGCCAGGCGGCGGCGGTCACCGTGGCGGGACAGCTCGCGGACGCCCATGGCTCCAGCTTCGGTTTCATGGTCCCGACGGCCGGTACGGCGCTGGCTCTGGCCACCCTGCTGACCCTGCGATCGCGGCTGGTCCCCCGCGCTTCCGGGCGGACGGTGGCACGTGGTATCGGTCACCGCGAGCCCGTCACGGTGGACTGATGGCTCGGAATACGTCAGTATGGAGCGTCGTTAGCACTCACTGAGTGAGAGTGCCAGGAGGAGCAAGTGCCGACCTATCAGTACCAGTGCACCGAGTGCGGCGAGGGCCTCGAAGCGGTGCAGAAGTTCACCGATGATGCCCTGACCGTGTGCCCGAACTGCGAGGGACGCCTGAAGAAGGTGTTCTCGGCCGTCGGCATCGTCTTCAAGGGATCCGGTTTCTACCGGAACGACAGCCGCGGCTCCTCGTCGAGCAGCTCGCCGGCCACGTCGACCGCCAAGACGTCGGAGTCGTCCTCCGGTTCGTCCCCGGCCAAGACGGAGTCGAAGCCCGCGGCGTCCGCATCGGCCTCCACCTCGGCGTCCACGTCGTCGAGCGGTACGTCGGCCGCCTGACGCACCCCATACGTTTCACCGGGACCCCGCCGATCTGCTCGGCGGGGTCCCGTTCGTGCGTGCCCCGCTAGTGTGACCGCATGGTGAACGCAGAAACGACGTCAGCGGAAATCGGTGTCATCGGCGGATCGGGCTTCTACTCCTTCCTGGAGGACGTGACCGAGGTCCGGGTCGACACCCCGTACGGGGCGCCGAGCGACTCGGTGTTCCTCGGTGAACTCGCGGGCCGCCGGGTCGCCTTCCTCCCGCGTCACGGCCGCGGTCACCACCTCCCGCCGCACCGGATCAACTACCGCGCCAACCTGTGGGCCCTGCGCTCCCTCGGCGTGCGCCAGGTGCTCGGCCCGTGTGCGGTCGGCGGCCTGCGGCCCGAGTACGGGCCCGGCACCCTCCTCGTCCCGGACCAGATGGTCGACCGCACCAAGTCCCGTACGCAGACGTACTACGACGGTGAGGCCCGGACCGACGGCACCCGGCCGAACGTGGTGCACCTGGGCTTCGCCGACCCGTACTGCCCCGAGGGCCGCAAGGCCGCCCTGGCGGCCGCGCGCGGCCGGGACTGGGAAGCGGTGGACGGCGGAACGCTGGTCGTCGTGGAGGGCCCCCGGTTCTCGACCCGCGCGGAGTCGCGCTGGCACGCGGCGATGGGCTGGTCGGTCGTCGGGATGACGGGCCACCCGGAGGCGGTGCTCGCACGTGAACTGGAGCTCTGCTACACGACGATGACTCTGGTGACGGACCTGGACGCGGGGGCCGAGGCCGGGGAGGGCGTCAGTCACGCGGAGGTACTGGAGGTCTTCGCGGCCAATGTCGACCGCCTGCGGACGGTGCTCTTCGACGCGGTGGCCGCGCTGCCCTCCTCCGACGAGCGCACCTGCGTCTGCTCGCACGCGCTGGACGGCCTCGACACCGGGATCAAGCTGCCGTAGGGCGCGCTGTCACAGGCCTCGCCGCCGTACGTCTGGCTTCCGCGGACCGCGCATCAGGGACTGTTCGGCAGTGACGGCGCCCGCGCAGGCGGCGGTCACCCGGGAAGTTCGGGGTGGCGGCTGCGGGCGCGATGCGTCGCGGGACGTTGCGGTGCGGTGGTTCGAGGTGTGTCGGGGTGCGTTGCTGTCGCGGTGCGTTGCCTTGTCACCGTGCGGGTGACCGGGTTTTCCACATCGCCCTGGTTGTCCACAGGGCCAGGCGGGATATGCGCGAACGGTGGATCGTGAGGGGGAGTTCGGCGGGTATCCCGCGGGGCTCCCCCTCACGCGTGTCCAAGGACCGCGCCGCTCCTCAGTCGCGCGCGGACGCTCCCGCGAGGGGTGCGCTCAACCGTCCTCTCACCAGGTGGAGTCGGCCATGACCCGTTCCGTGTTCTCCTCCGTGCCCGTAGCCCGTCCCGAAGTGCCCGGCCCACGTACGGGGGCGCCCTTCGTCCGCCCGGAAGTCCCCCGCTCACGTACCGCGATCCCCGCCGTCCGCCGTGAGTCTCCCGCGCCGTACGGGGTCCCGGCCTTCGGTCCCGTTCGTGTGCGCGGCGGGGGCGGAGGCAGACTGCGGCGGCTGCTGCGCGGGCAGCGGCGGGCGCTGGCAGCCGGATTCGCCCTGGCCTCGGCTGTGATCGCCGCGTCGGGGCTGGCGGACGGACACGGGGCGGCCGCCGTGACGGACGGCGGACCACCCGGGCCGGAGCGAAGGGCCGAGAGGCTGGTCGCGGCTCCCGTGCGGATCGCCGACGCGGCGACGGTCGGGCTGCTTCGGCCGGGAGACCGGGTCGACGTGATCGCAGCGGAGGAGGGGGACGGCGCGGCCGAAGTGGTGGCACGCGGTGTGCGGGTGGCGGAGATCCCGGGTGGCACAGGGCCAGGGTGGCCGGCCCGCTCAGGGAGTACCCAGGAGCCAGGCACCCAGGAGCCGGGGACGGCCTTCGAACGGGGTGAGACGCCGGGTTCCGGGGAGCTGTCGCCCAGGGACCGGGAGTTCCCGTTTCCCGTTCACGAAGGCGGCCAGGGGGTGGGGGAGGGTGCCCTGGTGGTCCTGTCGGTGGAGCGGGACACCGCTGCGGCCCTGGCCGGAGCCGGAGTCTCGGGGCGGCTGGCCGTGGCGGTGTCCGATGCCGCCGCGGAGTGAAGCCGTGGCGATCCGCCGGAGATCAGATGTGGTGGGGCGGCTTCTCGTCGAGGAAGCGCGCCAGATCGGAGGCGCCGCCGGCCGAAGGAGCCCGCTCGCCCCAGCCCTGGTCCGTGTCGTCCGTGGACTGCCGGTCCAGCGGATCGTCGAAGACCAGAGCCGCAGGCCTGGGCCGCGACTGCTGCGACGGCTGGTCCTGCGCCTGAGGATGCTCCGGCTCTCGCGGTCCGGGGGTGGGGGCGGTACTCATGTCTCCAGGGTAAGGCCGGGCTCAGCGGTCCTCGGGGTCCAGCAGCCAGAGTCCCAGCACCACGAGGAACGACAGACACAGGAAGCCGGCACCCCACCAGGCCGTTCCGGTGTCTCCCTCCATCCAGACGTTGACGACCTCGGAGAGGGCCCACAGCTGACCGATGACGACGCTCAGCGCCAGCACGAGCCTGGCCGTCAGCTTCGACGAGCGTTCCGGCTCCTGCTCCGTCCCGGCCCCGGGGCCGGGACCGGTGTGGCGGACCCGCGGGTCGGCGTATCCACTGGTCGGCCTGATCTGGGGATAGCGCTCGTGGACCGGCCGGTTCAGCTCCGCCCGCGCGCTGCCCGGCCGGTAGTCGGGGTACGACGTTCCGGGCGGGTCGGGGGGCCGCGGCGGCTCGACCGGGTCGAGCGGCTCGGTCATGACCGCCTCGCCGGGCCGGCGGCGTCGACAGGACCGGGTGCGGGCGGTGCCTCCGCACCGCCCCCGGTGCCGGGGCAGCCGATGCGGTCGGCGAGATCGGGGCGGTCCGCCCGGAGCTGCCGGCACAGCCCCTCCTCAAGGCTCTCCCCCGAGCGGGTCGTGCCGACGGCCCAGATACTTCCGTCGTCCAGCTCGGTCAGCGCCACCTTCGGCAGCCCGCGAGGAGGCGGACCGGCGGTGACCTCACCCGTGCGGGCGTCGAAGACGCCTTCGTGGCAGGGGCAGTACAGCTCGCCCTCGCTCCCCCGGTCCTTGCGCCAGAGCACGGCGCAGGCCAGGTGGGTGCAGACGGCGGAGTACCCGACGAGGGTGCCGTCGTCCATCCGCACGGCGACAGCCCGGTCCTCCTCGCCCGGGTACCGGAAGGCGAGGGACTCGCCGGGAAGCAACCGGTCCGCGATCTGCTTCGGCGGGGGCGCCTTGCCGTCCTCGGTGTCGCCGTGCCGGTGGAGGATGCCCCCGGCCACGGCCAGACCACCGATGGCGAGTCCGCCGGAGACAGTGGCGACGATCCGGAGGTAGTCGCGCCGGGTGGTGAGCGAGTCCGCGGCGATCCTGTCGTGCAGCGCCTCGCGGGGGTCGCTGCCCGAACCGTTGTCCGGCCCCGGCTGCTGCTGCTCGGTGACGCTCATCGGCGGACGTCCTTCCCGTTGATCTCGACGACGGGGAGCCCGCCGGGCACCGGCCACTGGACCCTCTCCGCGGGGACGACCATGGCGACCCCGGTGCGGACCTCGCTCTCCCCGAAGACGAAGGTGTCGGCGACCTGGACCCCGGGGCGCTCCGCCTGGAGCTCCTCGACGGTTCCGTAGAAGAGGGCGCCGGTCGGACAGACCGTGGCGCACATCGGGGCGAGTCCGTAGGCGGTGCGGTCGTAGCAGAGGTTGCACTTCAGCTGCAGCTTCGCCTCGAGGTCGATCTTCGGGACTCCGAAGGGGCAGGCGTTGACGCAGTTGGCACAGCCGATGCAGCGGGTGGTGTCCGCCTGCTGCACGACTCCGTCGGCGGTGACCAGGATCGCGTCCGCGGGGCAGACCTCGGCGCAGGGGGCCACCGGGTCCTCGCAGTGCATGCAGACGGTGGGAAGGGAGGCGACCGAGGAGCCCTCGTCGGTGTAGTCGAGGTGGATCATCGACTTGCCCCGGTGCGAGTCGCACTCCCGGCACGCCGAGACACAGGCCTGGCAGCCGATACAGCGACCCGGGTCGATGAAGATCGTTCTTCCCATCATCCGGGCATCAGCTCCTCTCCGAGGTGCCGCGGCCCTGTGGGGCCGTGGGCGGCAACGGGTCGGTACGGGAGACCTGGGTCTCGGGATAGGCGGTGTGGCCCGGCGCGACAGGGGGTGCGGGGACCTCGTCGATCGCCTCGGCGTGCTCGACGCGGCAGGCGCAGACCTTGTACTCGGGGATCTTGGAGCGGGGGTCGAGGGCGTCGATGGTCAGCGCGTTGGCCGCGGTCGGGAAGGGCCAGTGGTAGGGGATGAACACCGTGTCGGGCCGGATCGCCTCGGTGACCAGCGCCGGGAAGATCTCACTCCCGCGCCGGGTCACGACGCGGACGGGCTCGCCGTTGCGGAAGCCGTGCGAGGGGTGGACCTCGGCCCAGGGCCGCGGGGTCTGTTCGACGAGGGCGCCCAGCCTGCGGGTCTGGTTGCCGGAGAGGAAGTGGGCGACGGTGCGGCCGGTGGTCAGCGTCATCGGATGCTCGTCGTCGTACGGGTCCGCCGGCGGGTGCCATTCGACGACCTGCATATGGATCTTGCCGTCGGCGTGGTAGGTCCGGCCGTCCTCGAACAGCCGCGGGGTACCGGGGTGATCGGTGGACGGGCAGGGCCAGGAGATCCCACCGGTCTCCTCGAGACGTTCGTAGGTGATGCCCGAGTAGTCGATGATCGTGCCCGCCGACGCGACGCGGAGCTCGTCGAACACGTCGCGGGAGCCCTTGAAGGCGAACTTGTCCCCGGCGCCGAGACGGCGGGCGATCTCACACATCACCCAGGTGTCGGTCCGCACCCCGGCGGGTGGCTCCTGCGCCTTGTTGTGCTTGATGACGCGGGCCTCGGCGTTGGCCATAACCCCTTCGTCCTCGGCCCAGCTGGTGACGGGGAAGACGACGTGCGCGTTGGCCGCGGTCTCGGAGAGGAAGAAGTCGAACTGGGCGTGGAACTCGGTGGCGTCGTACCCGTCCTTGACCACGGCGTAGTTGGGGAGCGAGACGAAGGGGTTGTTGCAGATACCGATCAGGCCGCGGATCTCCCGGCGCTGCATCTGCCAGACCATCTCCATCATCGATGTGCCGGCGGTGGGGAGTTCGGTCTCGTCGATGCCCCAGATCTCGCAGATCTGGCGGCGGTGCTCCTCGTTGAGGATCGACCGCCCGCCGGGGAGGAGGTCCGCCTTCTGCCCGTGCTCGCGGCCGCCCTGGCCGTTGCCCTGTCCGGTGAGGGTGCCGTATCCCGCTCCGGGCTTGCCGATGTGGCCGGTGGCCGTGCAGAGGTTGATCACGCTGAGGCAGTTCTCCACGCCCTGCGTGTGGTGCTCGATGCCCCGGGCGTGGAAGGCCATGGCCTTGGGGGCGCGGGCGAAGGCGCGGGCGACCTGGACGACCTGTTCGGCGGGGATGCCGCAGATCTCGGCCGCTCGGGACGGCGGGTACAGCGCCGCGTTGGCCTTGACCTCCTCCCAGCCGGTGGTGTGTTCCGCGAGGTAGGCCTCGTCGGTGAGCCCTTCCTCGATGACCACGTTCAGGACCGCGTTGAAGAAGGCCGAGTCCGTCCCCGATTTCAGTGCGACGTGGATGTCCGCCGTACGGGCCACCGCGGTCTCACGCGGGTCCACCACGATCAGGGTGGCTCCACGGTCCCTGGCGCCCCACACGTACTGGGTCAGCACGGGGAAGCACTCACCGACGTTGGCTCCCGCGAGCAGCAGGCAGTCGGTGAGCAGGATGTCGGAGAACGGGTTCCCGGCCCGGTCGATGTTGAAGGCGAGCTTGTTGGCGCCGGCGGCGCTGACCATGCAGAGTCGGCCGTTGTAGTCGACGTGCCGGGTCCTCAGTGCCACGCGGGCGAACTTGCCGACGAGGTAGGTCTTCTCGGAGAAGAGGCTGGCCCCGCCGAGTACGCCGAAGGCGTCCCGTCCGTGCTCCTCCTGGATGCGCCGGATCTCGGAGACGGTGAAGTCGAGTGCCTCGTCCCAGCTGACCTCGCGGAGCTCCTCGTCACGGGAGCGGCGCATGAGGGGGGCGGTGAGCCGGTCCGGGTGGTTGACCTGCTGATACGCGTTGATGCCCTTGGGGCAGAGCCGCATACGGTTGATGTCGTGGTTGCGGGGCTCCACGCCGAAGACCTTGCCGCCGCGGTCCACCCTGAGGTACATCCCGCACTGGACGCCGCAGAAGCAGCAGTGTGTGGGGACGAGCGTCTCGCCGTTCTGGTCCGCGTGCCACCGGTCCGCCGGGATGCCGCCCGCGTCCCTGAAGCCGCGGGTCCCCGGCGGGGCCAGGGAGGGGTCGAGGGGGAGGGGCGTACGGCCGTCGGCCGTGCGTGGGTCCGCGGTCACTTGAAACCCTTCTTGACCTGGGTGAGGTAGGCGTTGCCACGCAGCACCCGCTTGCAGCGCGGGCAGTACTCGGCCCATGCGTCGAAGCCGAGTTCGAGATCGCGCATGGTCCCGCGCAGGTTCTCGACGTACGGGCCGGTGTCGATGGGCTCCTCGCACCGGCGGCAGGCGAAGACCTCTTCGTCCTGGCGCGCGGTGTACTTGAACAGCTGCATGCCGACCGCCGCGGGGCGCTGCACGATGTGGAAGAACTTCCCGAAGGGGATGTAGATGAGGGTGAACACCACCGACACCATGTGCAGGATCGCGAGGAACTCGTAGCCCCCGCCGTGCAGGAAGATCGAGGAGAAGGTGAGCAGCAGGCCGGTGACGGACACGATGATGAGGGCGAGCAACGGCACGAGGTCGTAGGCGAAGCGCTGTCCGGTGATCGCCCCGCGGTCCTTCATCCGGCGCCAGAGGAAGTACCCGGCGCCGGGGATGACGAGCACCGCCGCGATGTCCAGGCCGTGGAACATCAGCCAGCCGATGAAGTTCAGCGAGTCGAAGCCGAGGATCTTGATTCCCCAGATCCGCATCTCGTAGCCGGGGCCGGACCCGCTCCCCGAGGTGAAGGTGAACCAGCCCCAGGTCAGCGGGAAGGTGATGAGCGCGGCGAGCACACAACCCCAGAAGATGAGCTGGTGGGCGATCCAGCGGCCGTGTGAACGCGCTCCGAGGAACTTCTGGAAGCCCAGGTACGTGGCGATCATCTTCGGCAGCGCGGTGGGCGCCTTGCGGAAGTTCTCGGCCGAGAAGAGGCTGGCCCAGCCGTTCTTGAAGAGGCGTCGGGCTCCCGGTGCCGAGACCCAGACCGTGTAGCGGTACGCCACGCCGAAGGCGAGGAACACCGTGGCGACGGCGTAGGGCAGCAGCGCCGAGTCGAAGTCTCGCAGCAGGCGGCTGCCGAGGACGATCGCGATGATCAGCAGAGCGGAGACGACGGCACCGGCCAGGGCCGCGCGGCCCGACACCGATCGCGGGAGTCTCTCGGTCGCCCTCGCGGCGGCGGAGTGGAGCCGGCCGGACGGATGCCCGCCGGAGCCCGGGGACGTACCCGGGCGTGCCGCGGACTCGGACTGCCCGGCTTCGGCGGCGGGTGGCTCTGATGGCTCGGTCACCCGGCCACCGTAAGGCGAAATGGAAGGATTGAGCCCTTTTTGTCCGCCGACTGTGTGAGCGTGCCGCCCGGCCGGGCCTCATCCCGCGCCACGGCCCGTCGCCACCTGACGGTCCGCCACCTGTACGTTCGCCCGTACACGACGGAACGCGCCCCGAGGAGCCCGCGATGACCGAGGAACTGCCCGCGCCCGGCCCGTTGGACGCGCTGACGGACGTGGCGGGGATCCGCGTCGGGCACGCCGAGGTGCCCGGCGAGGGCGCGCTGAGCGGCACCACCGTCGTCCTCGCCCCCGAGGGCGGCGCGGTGGCGGCCGTGGACGTCCGCGGCGGCGGCCCGGGCACCCGGGAGACGGACGCGCTCGACCCGCGCAATCTGGTGCAGCGCATCGACGCCGTCGTTCTGACCGGCGGCAGCGCCTACGGGCTCGACGCCGCGTCGGGCGTCATGGCCTGGCTGGAGGAGCAGGGGCGCGGCGTGCGGGTGGGGCCGGATCCCTCCCAGGTGGTGCCGGTGGTCCCGGCGGCCTGCCTCTTCGACCTCGGCAGGGGAGGCGACTGGCGGGCCCGCCCCGACGCCTCGACCGGCCGGGCGGCGGCGGAGGCCGCCGCCGCGTCCGGTCCGGGCGCACGGGTCCCCGAAGGAACGGTGGGAGCCGGTACCGGCGCGGTCGCCGGCCGGATCAAGGGCGGTGTCGGCTCGGCCAGCGTGCGCCTGCCCTCCGGCGTCACGGTCGCCGCCCTGGCCGTCGTCAACGCGGCGGGTTCCGTCGTCGATCCGGCGACGGGGGTGCTGTACGGGGAGTACGGCGCCGGGCGCCCGGCCGCACCTCCGGACCCGGCGGTGCACGAGGCGGCCCGCCGCCGGCTGGACGAGATCACGGACGCCCGCTCCCCCGGGGCCACGGACACCCAGAAGGAAGGGGCGTCAGGCGGCGGAGTCTTCAACACCACGATCGTCGTCGTCGCCACCGACGCGGACCTCACCAGAGCGCAGGCGCAGAAGCTCGCGGGCACGGCGCACGACGGGTTGGCGCGCGCCGTCCGGCCGGTCCATCTGCTCACGGACGGGGACACCGTGTTCACGCTGTCCACCGGATCTCTGCCGCTGCCGGGCGAACCGGTCGCGGCGCTCAACGGGATCCTGGCGGCAGGGGCCGACGCGCTGGCCCGTGCCGTGGTGAAGGCCGTCCGGGCGGCCTCAGGGGTCGACGGCCCAGGCGGAACCTTCCCCTCCTACAACGAGCTCTACGGCGCACCGCGGGCCAGCCGGGAACCTCTTGCGTGAGGCAGCACGAGAGGCCGGGAACTTTCTGCGTGCGCGGTACGTTTTTCGCGAACCCCGGTCACGATGTCAGACCCAGGGACTACGTTATGCACGCATCGGGTAACACGCGGCAACGGCCTGGAGACAGCACCTTGAGCGATCCGTACGAGACAACCGAGCAGCACCTCGAGCGACTCCTGCGATGCGCCCTCAACTCCTTCGACCTCTCCGACACCACCATCGACCGCCTCGGCTCGGCTCTGACTCACAGCAGCGCCCTCCACTCGTCCCACCACAGCGCCGTACTGCACCGTGAGACCTACCGGCACAGCTATCTGCTCTCCGACGGCAGCACCCTCACCCTCTGGGAGCTGGTGCACGGAGGCGGCAGGGACGTCCCGTCACCCCGTAGGCACGAGGTGTACGACGACGAGGGCGACGCCCGTCTCGCGGCGGCCCGCCTGTCCGGGAGCCTGTGGGACACCCCCGCACTCGGCGACGACAGCCTGCGGGAGGACCTGGAGGCGCTCACCCTGCTGATGACCGTCCCCCCGGCCCCGCTGCCCCGGATGTACGCCCAGGACAACTCGGCGGACCACGCCCGCCGTGTCCTGCGCCGCGCGGAGAACGGCGACCGCCCGGGAGAGGGCACCGCGCGGCTGCTCCGGGCCGCCTTCGCCCACCACATCACCCAGGTCTTCGGACGGCAGTACCGGGTCGACGGGCGCGATGCCGGTTTCACGCTCTACGAGCACGCCTTCCTCCTGCTGGACGGCACGGAGACGAGCCTCTGGGAGGTCGAGCACACGGCCACACCCGACGGCCGCCACATGTGCGAGGTCTACGACGAGGAGAGCGCCGCCCGGCTGGCGATGGAGAACCGCGCCAGGATCGGCTGAGTCCGACGGGAGGCGCCCCGGAACCGGCCACATGGGAGACCGCCGGTCTCCCATGCGGCCGGTTCCCGACCTGAAGGGGCGGCATGCTGTCGCCCATGACGGACACCCCGGCACGACTGCTGCGTCTGCTCTCGCTCCTTCAGACACCCAGGGAATGGCCCGGCCCCGAGCTGGCCGTGCGCCTGGAGGTCAGCCCGCGCACCGTCCGCAGGGACATCGACCGGCTCAGGGATCTCGGCTATCCCGTCGAGGCGTCACGCGGCTCCGTCGGTGGCTACCGGCTGGTCGCGGGCACCGCCATGCCGCCTCTGCTGCTGGACGACGAGGAGGCCGTGGCCATCGCCGTCGGCCTGCGGGCAGGGGCAGGGCACGCCATCGAGGGCGTGGACGAGGCGTCCGTGCGGGCTCTGGCCAAACTGGAACAGGTGCTGCCGTCGCGCCTGCGGCACCGGGTCTCCGCCCTGCAGCACGCCACCATCGCGCTCACCCGGGGCGACGGCGCGACGATCGACCCGCGGACACTCACGGTGATCGCCTCGGCGGCCACCGCGCGGGAGCGGCTGCGCTTCGGCTACCGCGCGGCGGACGGGGCCGCCTCGAAGCGGCTGACCGAGCCGTACCGGCTGGTGAGCGCGGGCAACCGCTGGTATCTGATCGCCTACGACCTGGACCGCGAGGACTGGCGCACCTTCCGGGTGGACCGGGTCGACGAGCCGTTCGCCACCGGCGCCCGCTTCACCCCGCGCGCGCTCCCCGCCGGGAGCGAGGACGCGGCGGAACTGCTCGGCCGGACGATGTCGGTGGCCCAGCCGTCCTGGGCCGTCGACGTGACGTTCGACGGGCCCGCCGCGGTCGTGGCGGACCGGCTGCCCCCGGAGCTGGGGCCGCTGGAGCCGAGCGGCGAGGACAGCTGCCGGCTGCGCACGCGGACGTCGGGCTCGCTGGAGTGGATCGCCCTGCGGCTCGCCCTGGCGGACTGCACCTTCGCGGCTCATGGACCACTGGAACTCGTGGAGTGCGTCGCCGCCCTCGGCGCTCGTCTCTCCCGCGCCGCACCGGTGATCGAGAAGCTGCCGGAAAAGGGATGAGCCCCGGCGCCGGGGGGGGTGGGCGCCGGGACTCAGTTCAGGGGACCGGCGGGAGACCGGTCGTCGGGCCGGTGCGAACCGGCTTGATGGGGAGATTACGGGTTATCGGCTCATGCCGCAGCATCAAAGCCCGTGTCGTGAGCCATTCGCTTCAATTCGAGCAGTGCGTGCTTCTCGATCTGGCGGATCCGCTCGCGGGTGAGACCGTGCTGCTTGCCCACCTCGGTGAGCGTCCGCTCGCGGCCGTCCTCGATCCCGTAGCGCATCTTGATGATGGAGGCGGTGCGGTTGTCGAGCTTGCCGATCAGGTCCTCGAGCTCCTCGCTGCGCAGCAGCGTCATCACGGACTGCTCGGGCGAGATGGCGGAGGTGTCCTCGAGCAGGTCGCCGAACTGGGTGTCCCCGTCGTCGTCCACCGACATGTTGAGGCTGACCGGGTCACGGGCCCAGTCCAGGACGTTGCCGACCCGCTCGGCATTGGATCCGAGCTCCTCGGCGATCTCCGCGTGCTCCGGGTCGCGCCCGTGCTCGCGGTTGAACTCGCGCTGCACGCGGCGGATCCGGCCGAGCTCCTCCACCAGGTGCACGGGGAGCCGGATCGTGCGCGACTGGTCGGCGATGGAGCGGGTGATGGCCTGCCGGATCCACCAGGTGGCGTACGTCGAGAACTTGAAGCCCTTGGCGTAGTCGAACTTCTCGACCGCGCGCACCAGGCCCGCGTTCCCTTCCTGGATCAGGTCGAGGAGGGGCAGGCCCGCCCTGGGGTAGCGCCTGGCCACGGCAACGACGAGCCGGAGGTTGGAACGGATGAATATGTCCTTGGCGCGCTCACTCTCGGCGAACAGCGCCTCGAGCTCCTCACGCGTCGCTCCGCCTGCGTCGCTCTCCACCTCGCCGTCGAGGATCTGCCGGGCGTAGACGCCCGCCTCGATCGTCTGGGAGAGCTCGACCTCCTTGGCGGCGTCGAGCAGCGGTGTGCGAGCGATCTCGTCCAGGTACATGCCGACCAGGTCGCGATCGGCGATCTCCCCGCCCCCGGCGCGAACACTGCTTGCCCGGTCGGTCCCGCCGGTGCTGGCGGACGAACGACGGGCGACGGCACGGGTTGCCATGCGTGCTCCCTTGCTGAGTAGGTCGCGACACCCTTTCGGGTGCCCTGCATCCGATGGAAACAACGACTGGAATCCGGACAGAATTCCCACGGGGACCATTCACTTTCGAGATCATGCAGTACCCTGTCGCCCCCAACCCGAGGACACATGGTGCAGATACGCACAGAAGTGCAGGTCAGGGCAGGCGTGGAGGCCGATCTCACGGCCCTCACGAACATCTACAACCACTACGTCCGTGAGACCGCCCTCACCTTCGACACGGTCGAGTTCACCCCGGACGAGCGGCTCCCCTGGCTGCTCTCCCACCCGGAAGACGGCCCCCACCGGCTCCTGGTTGCTCCGAACCCGGATACCCGTCACGGCGCGCCGTATGTCCTCGGCTATGCCACCAGCAGCCCCTACCGCCCCAAGGCGGCGTACAGCACCTCCGTCGAGGTGAGCGTGTACTGCGCCCCGGAGGCCACGGGGCGGGGCATCGGCCCGCTTCTCTACGCGGCACTGTTCGAGGCACTGGCGGGCGAGGACATCCACCGCGCCTACGCGGCGATCGCCCAGCCCAACGAGCCCTCGGTCCGCCTCCACGACGCCTTCGGTTTCCGCCATGTGGGCACGTACACGGAGGTGGGCAGGAAGTTCGGCCGCTACTGGGACGTCTCCTGGTACGAGAAGCCGCTCGGGAAGCCTCACGAGTGAAGGCGCACCCGGTGTGAGTGCGCCCCCGTGAGCGTCAGCCGAACTGCACCGAGCGCTTCGCCAGCCCCATCCAGAAGCCGTCGATGACACTGCTCGCCCGATCGAGGTCGCCCTCCGCGGCGCCGAGCGTGACGAACAGCGGGGCGAAGTGCTCGGTGCGCGGGTGCGCGAGCCGGCCCGCCGGCGAGGCGTGCTCGAAGTCCAGCAGGGAGTCGACGTCCTGGGCCAGCAGTGCCCGGTGCCCCCAGTCGTCGAACTCGGCCGACCAGCCGGGAGTGCCGCCGCCGGTGTGCCGCAGCGCGGCCAGGTTGTGGGTGAAGAACCCGCTCCCGACGATCAGGACCCCCTCGTCCCGCAGTGGGGCGAGCTTCCGCCCGATGGCCATCAGCTTCTGCGGGTCGAGGGTCGGCATCGAGATCTGGAGCACGGGGATGTCCGCGGCCGGGAACATCTCGACCAGCGGCACGTACGCCCCGTGGTCCAGGCCCCGGTCCGGGATGTCCTGGACCGGGGTTCCGGCGCCGCGCAGCAGTTTGCGGACGTCGTCCGCCAGCTTCGGGGCACCGGGGGCGGCGTAACTTACCGTGTAGTAATGCTCGGGGAATCCCCAGAAGTCGTAGACCAGCGGGACCACCTCGGTCGCGCCGAGGGCGAGCGGGGCCTCCTCCCAGTGGGCGGAGACCATCAGGATCGCCCTGGGGCGCGGCAGCCCCGCCGACCAGGCGGCCAGCTCGCCGGGCCAGACCGGATCGTCGGCGAGTGGAGGCGCGCCGTGGGAGAGGTAGAGGGCCGGCATACGTTCCGCGGTGGCTGTCATGACACTCCCGTTCCCTGGCCGATCAAGGTATGTGTGTTCCCTACAGGTACCGGGCATCCGCGTGTGCGAGCCCGGGGTCGGGCGGGTGGAGCGAACCCTCGGACCACCCTGCGCAAGTTCTTGAACCTTCAAGGTCCAACATCCCGAGACCTTAGCTCTATCTAGTTCAACTTTCAAGAAAAGGTCGTACAGTGGAGTACATGACCACGGCATCCCCCGGCGGGCCCCGGTGGCTCTCCGACGAAGAGCAGAGCGTGTGGCGCGCCTATCTCCACGCCACCACGCTCATGGAGGACCATCTCGACCGCCAGTTGCAGCGCGACGCGGGCATGCCGCACATCTACTACGGACTGCTGGTCCATCTCTCCCAGGCGCCCCGGCGGCGTATGCGCATGACCCAGCTGGCCAAGGACGCCAAGATCACCCGCTCCCGCCTGTCGCACGCCGTGGCACGGCTGGAGAAGAACGGCTGGGTGCGCCGCGAGGACTGCCCCTCGGACAAGCGCGGCCAGAACGCCGTGCTCACCGACGAGGGCCACGAGATGCTGTCACGGTCCGCGCCCGGACACGTCGAGGCCGTACGCCAGGCGATGTTCGCCCGTCTCACCCCCCAGCAGGTGACGAGCCTCGGCGAGATCATGCAGGTCATCGCCACCGGCCTGCAGCCGGAGGGTACGGACGCGGATCTGCCCTGGCTCCGCTGAGCGGAACCAGGGCAGACGAAGGACGGCCGCGGACGGGGCCGCCGCGAAGTTCACACGCGAAAGGCCCCTGACGCCCGGGTCAGTGTGCGACGACCGGGATCCTGAACTCGTCCTCGGCGCCGTCCGCCGACTCCCCCGCGCCGCCGGACGGGCCGGCGGTACCGGTGCCCGGACGTCCGGTGTTGATCAGCGTCACCGCGATCGCCGAGGCGACGACCAGGATGCCGACGGCCCACCAGATGGCGGCGGCGAAGCCGCTGACCATGGCCTGCAGCTGGAGCAGCTTCGGGTCGCTCGCACCGGCGGCGTGGTCGGCGATGTACGCGGTGGTGGCACCGGCCGCGATGGTGTTGAGCAGCGCCGTACCGATGGCGCCGCCGACCTGCTGCGAGGTGTTCACCATCGCGGAGGCCACACCGGCGTCACGCGGCTCGATGCCGTGCGTGGCCAGGGACATCGCCGGCATGAACGCGGTACCCATGCCCAGGCCGAGCAGCAGCTGCGCCGGCAGGATGACGGCCGCGTAGGAGGTGTCGATGTCCAGCTGGGTCAGCAGGAGCATGCCCACCGCCGCGAGCAGGAAGCCGGGCCCCATCAGCAGCCGCGGCGGGACGCGGGTCATGAGGCGGGCGCCGATCTGGGTCGACCCGGTGATCATGCCCACGATCATCGGCATGAAGGCGAAGCCGGTCCTGACCGGCGTGTAGCCCTTCACGACCTGGAGGTAGTACGTCAGGAAGAGGAAGAGCCCGAACATCGCGATGATGGCGAGGCCCAGCGAGAGGTAGACGCCTCCGCGGTTGCGCTCGGTCAGCACGCGCAGCGGCAGCAGCGGCGACTTCACCCGCGACTCGGTGAGGACGAAGGCGAGCAGCAGCACTCCGGCGGCCACGAACATGCCGATGGTCAGGGCGTCGGACCAGCCGGCCGCCTCCGCGCGGGTGAAGCCGTACACCAGCGAGACGAGGCCCAGCGTGGACAGGATGACGCCGGGGATGTCGAGCGGCGAGCGGTTGCGGCCGCCGGCGGGCTCACGGATGACGAACCAGGCACCCGCGGCGGCGACGATGGCGAACGGGATGTTGACGAAGAAGGTCCAGCGCCAGTTCAGGTACTCGGTCAGGAAGCCGCCCAGGATCAGGCCGACCGCGCCACCGCCACCGGCGATGGCCCCGTAGATACCGAAGGCCTTGGCCCGCTCCTTGGCGTCGGTGAACATCACCGCGAGCAGGGACAGTGCGGCCGGCGCGAGCAGCGCGCCGAAGACGCCCTGCAGGGCACGGGAGCCGAACATCATGGCCTCGCCCTGGGCCGCGCCGCCGAGCGCGGAGGCGGCGGCGAAGCCGAGCAGGCCGACGACGAAGGTCCGCTTGCGGCCCCAGAGGTCGGCGATGCGTCCGCCGAAGAGGAGCAGCCCGCCGAAGGCGAGCGCGTAGGCCGTGATGACCCACTGCTTGTTGCCCTCGGAGATGCCCAGGTCGGTCTGGGCGGAGGGCAGGGCGATGTTCACGATGGTCGCGTCGAGCACGACCATCAGCTGGGCGAGGGCGATGAACGCCAGCGCTTTCCAGCGACTGGGATCAGGGACGGTGCCGGCTGTTTTCGACATGGGGGTAGCCACCTAAGGACGCGAGGAACCACCGGTCCGGCGTACGGGGCACGCGAGGCGAGCCGTACGGGACCGAGGAAGGGCAGGAGGTGCCGGCGGCGCGACCTGTGTCTCAGGTCCGGGCCGGTGCCAGGGACGGTGCGGCCCGTCCGGGGCCGCGGGATCTGCGGTCGGGATGGGACCGCGGGTCAGGTTGCACGGCCCGTGGCGGGCCGGGGATTCGGGTGACGGTTCTCCGGTGCGCGGGCGTCAGTGCCCGCTGCGCAGGACCTCCAAGGTCGCCGCCGATCCGGGGAGCTCGGAGCGGGCCGGGGCTTCCAGGCCGTCCAGGAAGAGCTGCAGATGGCGGTGGGTGAACCGGTCGATGTCCGGGCAGGCGATGCCTGGCAGCGGCCGGGTGAGCTGGGACAGGGCGACGAGCACGTCACCGACGGCGATGTCGGTGCGCAGCCTCCCCGCGGACATGGCGCGCTCCACGAGCCCTTCGACGGCCTCTTCGAGGCGACGGCGCTCGGCGAGCAGTTCGGGGTGGTCCTTGTCGAAACCGCCGGACAGCATCGGGCACAGCGCGCCGATCCGTTCGTCGGCGGCCGCGTGCACGAAGCGGCTCAGCGCGGCGAACGGGTCGGACTCGGCCGCGACGGCCTCCTCCACCCGGTCGGTGGTGCGGGAGGTGACGGCCAGGACGACCTCGTGGACCAGGGCGGCCCGGTCGGGGAAGTTCCGGTAGAGCGTGGCGTTGCCGACTCCGGCGCGCCGCGCGACCTCGTCGAGCGGCACGTCGGGCCCGAACTCGACGAACATCTCGCGCGCCGCCGCCACGATCCGCTCCCTGTTGCGCAGCGCGTCCGCCCGCGGGCGGGGTGTACGGCGCTGCGCGGCGCAGGGTGCGGGGGCGGTTCCGGCGACGGATTCCACTGCCACGGCCCTTCCCTCCGAGTGAGTCTTCCCGGCCTCCGGCGGATCCGGGGACCATGTCCCCGTTTCGTCGGAGACACAGGTTCAAACGGGGAAAGCCTCCCCGGTTATTTCCCGCACCTTTGTGACCTGAGTCACACAATCGTGGGTGCCGGAATTTCCCCCCATCGGCGCACCCGGCAGGCGGTCTCCGGCCACCCGGCAGAGGCTGATCCGCAGAGCGCAGTCAGGACCGGCCGACTGCCGCGGACCGAAGGCGACGCCCATGCAGCAGCCCCGCCACCGGATACGCGGATACCGCCGCCCGCTCGCTCTCGCCGGAGCGACCGCCCTGGTCATCGCCACGATGGCCTCCGCCAGCTCCACCCTCCCCATAGCCAGCCGCGCCTCCGCCGGACCGGTCGCGGCGGCCCCCCGGGGCACCGGCCTGGCACCCTGCCGGATACCCGCGGCCATGGGCGTACAGATGTCGGAGGGGATGCCGACCCCGCCCGGCTACGCCCGCTCGACCGGGCGGATCAGAGCCCTCAACCTGATGATCGACTTCCCCGACGCGAAGGCCACCGAGCCCGCCGCGGACCGGCTGGCCGAGTTCTTCCCGCAGACCTCCGACTGGTTCCGCACCAGCTCCTACGGGCGGCTGACCTACCAGCCCGAGACGCCCGTGAACGACTGGCTGCGGATGCCCCTGCCGTTCTCCGAGTACGGCATCGAACGCGGTTCACCGTACGAACCCGGCTACCGCAAGATGGTCAAGGACCTGGTGGAGGTCGCCGACCCCAAGGTCGACTTCTCGGCGTACGACCTGGTCAACGTGCTGGTCACCCCGAACGCCGGGCCCTCCGCGCTGGACACCGTCCTCTCGGTGACCTTCTCCGGCAACGACGACGCCCCCTTCGCCGACGGCATCCCACTCGCCAACACGTCCTTCGTCTACAGCCGCCAGGACGACGGTTCCGGCTCGTACGCGGAGACCGGCTACCGGGTCCTGCCCCACGAGAACGGCCATGTCTTCGGCCTGCCCGACCTCTACACGATGGAGGGCGGCGGCTCGGTGGGGCACTGGGACATCATGTCCGAGGACTGGGGGGCCAACAACGACCTCCTCGGCTGGCACAAGTGGAAGCTCGGATGGCTGGACGGCGACCAGATCAGCTGCGCCGCCATGCCCGGCACCAGCGAGCACGTCCTCGAACCACTCGCCACGAAGGGCGGCCCGAAACTCGCCTTCGTACCGGTGAGCGCCCAGTCCGGCTACGCCGTGGAGGTGCGGACCGCCGAGGGCAACGACGAGGCGGTCTGCCGCCCCGGCGTCCTCGTCTACAAGGTGAGCTCCGACGTCGACACCGGCCAGGGACCGATCTCCGTCGAGGACAGCACCGAGGACAGCGGCGGCTGCACCCGGCGCCCCAACGTCCACGCCGAGCTCTCGGACGCCACCTTCCAGCCCGGTGAGACCTTCACCGACCGGGCCGACGGGGTACGAATATCCGTGCTCGACAAGGATTCCCAGGGGAACTACCGGGTGCGCATCACCCGGCCGTGAACGCCCGTCCCCTCACCCCCGCCACCCCTCGCGCAACTCCCGCTTGAGGAGCTTCCCCGTGGGGTTCCGCGGGAGAGGCTCCTCGGTCAGCCGCACGTACGCCGGCACCTTGAACGCAGCCAGGCTCCCGCCCACGTGCTCCCGCAGCGCGTCCGGCGTCACGGCCGATCCTGGACGCACCCGGACGACCGCCGCGACCTCCTCGCCCAGCACCGGATGCGGCACGCCGAGCACCGCCGCGTCCTCCACGTCGGGATGCTCGTGCAGGGCCGCCTCCACCTCGACGCAGTAGACGTTCTCGCCGCCGCGGATCACCAGGTCCTTGATCCGGTCGACGACGGTGACCCGCCCGTCCCGGACGACCGCGAGATCCCCCGTACGGAACCAGCCGTTCGTGAACGCCGCCCCGGTCGCGTCCTCGTCGCGCCAGTAGCCGTGCACCAGGGACTGGCCGCGCAGCCACAGCTCGCCCGTCTCGCCGTCCGGCAGCTCCTCCCCCGCCGGTCCCGCGATCCGCACCTCGGTGACCGGTGTCGGCGTGCCCACGGATTCCGGGTGTGCCCGGTAGGCGCCGCCGAAGTTGGCGAGCACCCCGCCACTGGTCTCCGTGAGGCCGTAGCCGTTGCGGGGCTCGACGCGCTCCCCGTACCGGGCGGTGAGCCGGGCGACCAACGAGGGCGGAGCCGCCGCACCACCCGTGTTCAGCCCGCGCAGACCCGCGAGCTCGTCGCCCGCACGGTCGGCGGCGGCGAGCAACTGGAGCGCGGTGGCCGGGACGCCCGCGTAGTGGGTGACCCCGCGCTCCCGGATCAGCCGCAGCGCCTCGTCCGCATCCCACTTCGGCATCAGCACCAGGGTGCCGCCCGCCGACATCGCCGAGTAGAAGCTGGTGAACGCCGCGACATGGAAGAAGGGGAACGTCATCAGGGTGACCGGGACGGGCCCCTGCCCCGGGATGACACCGCGCCCCAAGGCCGACACCGCCGCCTGGTAGCGGGGGTTGAGGGCTGCGCCGGCCTGGGCGAGATGAGTGGCCACGGCGCCCTTGGGGCGTCCGGTGGTGCCCGAGGTGTAGATGATCGTGGCGTCGTCCTCGGGCCGCACCTCCACATCGGGCGGAGCGGCGTACGGGTCGGGCTCCGGCAGATCGGCGTACCGCTCGCCGCCCTCGGGCAGCTCCCCGTCGTGGTGGAAGACGACGAAGCGCGCCCCGGCCTTCCGCCCCCACGCCTCGACCTTGCCGAGCTGCTCCCCGTCGACCAGGAGGACCTTCGGCTCGCAGTCGTCGAGGGCGAACGCGAACTCACCCTCGGTCCACCAGGAGTTGAGTGGTACAGCGATCAGTCCGGCCAGCTGGGCGGCCCAGAAGGCGATCTGCCACTCGGGGTGGTTCCGCATGGCCACGACGGCCCGGTCACCGGGGCGCAGCCCGTACGTCTCGGTGAAGCGTACGGCGAGGGCGGATGCCGCCGCGAAGAACTCCCCGTACGTGCAGACCCGTTCACCGTAGATCAGGAACGGCTGGTCGCCGAAGGCCCAGGTGGTCTCCACGAACTCCCGCAGGGTGCGGGGGCCGTGCGCGTACACGAGCGGCCCGTGCTCGGCGCGTTCGACGGCGAAGGGTGCGCCGGGGGCGGTGAGCGAGGCCTCGACGCGCGCGCGTTCGCTCTCGTCGGGTGCGGCGCCCTGACCGCGCTCGAGATCGGGGGTACGACTGGGTTCGGGCGAATGGCCGGGTTCGGCGTGCGGCACGGGCGGCCTCTCACGTGCGACGGACTGGCTCAGCGACGCGGCGACGCTATGCCCGCACCCGGCGCCCGTCAACCGACCCTCCCCCGGCCGGTCGAACGGGCCGGCCCCGCTCCCACCGCGACGCACGGCAGAGCCGCCGCGACTCACCGGAAGGCCGGGAGGCTCCGCGCCGCCCAGGCGGAGAACGGGGCAGCCGGGCGGCCGAGCACCTTCTCGACGTCCGGACTCACCGCCTGCTCGGCGGGGAGCGGCAGCCCCAGGATGTCGAGCGTTCCGCCGACGACCTCCGCCGGCATGAACTGCGCCATGCGGGCGGACGCCGTCTCACGGGGGCAGGCGCCGGCACAGCCTGGGCACCCGGGAACACAGCGCCTCAGGCGTGCCCGATCACCCCCGTGCTCGACATCGTCTTCAACCGCTGGACGACTCCGATCCTGTGGACCCTCAACGCCTTCGGCCGCCAGCGCTTCGTCGTACTGCAGCGCAACATCGGCACCATCACCCCCAAGGTCCTCACCCAGCGCCTGCGGCAGATGGAACGCGACGGACTGGTGACACGCACCTACCACCCCGGGGTGCCACCGAGGGTCGAGTACGAGATCAGCGACCTCGGCCGCAGCCTGGCCCCGCTCTTCGCCCACCTCACGGAGTGGTCCACCGAGAACCTCCCCCGCGTCGAACAGGCACGGCGCGACTTCGACGCGGCGGAGGAACCGCCCGGCGGGCGGCGAGGCGGCGCGTGCGGTGAGGCGGCGCGTCGTACAGCCGACCGCTCCGGCCATCGGGTCGGCACGCGGAACGCGTTCCGCTCGGTGCTCCCATCCCGAGGAACCCGGGACACCACAGCCGCACCCCGGCACACCCTCGCGCGACGAACCCACCCGCTACACTGATCCCGGTGCACGGCCACAACCGCGCACCGCACTGCTCCTCGGAACCGAGTGCCCGGCTCTACCGGCCCGGACACACCTTTCCGGGGCTCGCCTTCGTAGCTCAGGGGATAGAGCACCGCTCTCCTAAAGCGGGTGTCGCAGGTTCGAATCCTGCCGGGGGCACAAGGGAAAAGGCCCGGACCGATCACGGTCCGGGCCTTCTTGACGGCAGCACCTGACGGCAGTCGTGCCCAGGCGAACCGCGGAGACGATCCGACGCACTCAGGATGACCATCCCGCGAGGAGATCCGTCGGGCCGTACGCAGCGTCGACGCCCGCACAGTCGGTCCCGCTGCGCGAGACAGCGATCACCGGCACGGGAGCCGGCGTGAGCGCGGCGCGGTGTCGGTGCAGCGCCGCGAGATCGTGCCGGTCGAACGGGGAGTTCTCCAGCCACTTCACCGAGCCGACGAACAACAACTCCTTGGCGATCGGGGCGCGGTCCGCTCCCACGATGTCGATCTCCACGTCGTTGGTCCGGGTCCAGTAACCGCCGATGGCGGGGGCGGCGGGAAGGTGCGCGTCGGGCAGCAGCCGTGCCAGCGCCTCACGCACCAGAGGTTCAACAGCCCTGCCACGCCAGCTGGTCCAGCTCTCGCGGATGCGCTCCAGCGTCAGGTCTCCGCGGCCTCGCTCGATCTCCTGCATCGCGGGCCCCAGAAACTTCAGCCAGAAGCGGAGGTAGGGATCTGCGACCCGGTAGCGACGATCCTTGGAAGGCCGCGTGGATACGGGAAGCTCCGCCGCGATCACCCGTTTGTCCAAGAGCATCCCCAGTGACCGCTGTAGCGGGGTCGCCCCGATGCCGCCGGCGGCGCGGGCGATATTGGAGAACGTGCGTTCTCCACTGCCGATCGCCGAGAGGACGGTGCGGGCTTGGACCTGCTGGGGGAACTCCGCGGCCAGCGAGCGCTCCGCCGACACCAGCAAGGCCGATACCGGATCACTGAGCGCCGCGTGCAGGAACTCCCACATCCCGGCGCCGCGCGGCCACTCCGTACAGACCAGGGGCAGCCCACCGGTGATCAAGGTCGCGTCGAAGGCCGAGGCGGCATCGAGGTCGAGCATCGCGCCCACCTCCGCCGGGTTGAGCGGACCCAGCACCATCTCCCGTCCACGCTGGTGGAACGGGCGTCCATAACTGTTCAGCGCCTCCATCATCGACAGGTCGGAGCCGATGAGAACCAGCAGAACCGGCCTCTTCTCGAGCATTCGGTCCCAGGCCCGTTGAAGCATGCCCTCGAAGGCGCCCTCCGCATCCATCAAATAGGGCACCTCGTCCATGACCACCACACTCGCCCGGTCCTGCGGCAGTGCCGCCGCCAGCACATCGAACGCGGCATCCCAACTCGCCGGACGGGCCGCGGACAGCAGATTCGCCAGCGGAAGGCTGGACGACTGCGCATCCCGACCGAGCCGCTCCAGGTCCGCCCCCGGCGACGCCCCTGTGGCGGCGTAGAAGAGGAAGGGCGTACCGGATCTCTCGGCGAACCGCTCCACCAACCGCGACTTACCCACCCGGCGGCGCCCTCGAAGCATCACGCACCGCCCGGGCCGCTCCCCGCCGACCCCGGCCATCACCTTGGCCAGCTCTCGATCCAGCGTCTCGAGCTCGTGTCGCCTGCCCACGAAGTCCGCCATGTCGCCACCTCCTCAGCGTCACCCGATGACACAGATACTAACATCAAGGTTAGTAACCTCAATGTTAGCTTTCGGGTCTCGGGAAATGCCGCCCCATGCTGAAGGCAGCCGGCCCGCATGGGCACAAGTACGCCGTCGACGCCGTTCTGGCGGCTGTGGTCGGGCGGGAAGCCGCGCGAGGAGCTGAGGCAACCGTCTTCACCTCCGACAGCGACGACATGATCAACCCCTCGCGGGACGCTTCGTGCGAGTGAAGAGGGTCTTACGAGACTTCGCCCATACCCCACCCCGTCCGGGGCCGTTGTACTCGCGTGCTTCAGCTCCGTCGGTCACCGACGACCGGGACGCCTCCGCAGCAGCCGGCTCTTGTGGCTCATGGCCTCACGCCGCGTGTCCTGCATGACGTCCGCGCGGCAGTGAGCATCCCCCCGCGAGCCCGTCCGACCAGCACGGCTGACCGGCCGGCACCGGCGCCGCCTCACTCCGTGCCGGCTCGGGTCATCCCCGGCTGGAGGTGGGCGGCCATGGCCGGGTCGCTGATGCCGTCCCGGCCGGTCTCCACGCGGCCGGCGAAGCGGTGCTCGGAGAGCGAGCCGTCGGTGGTGACCGTGAAGTCGTACCAGTCGCCGCTGGTCCACAGCGGCCAGCGCTTGTGCACCTCCCTGCGGGGACCGACGTGCACCGCCCGCGGGCCTGCGAAGCGGTAGGCGTGGGGCTCGACCCGGAGCATGATCCCTCGTGCGCCCGGGTTGCGGACCGTGAGGACGACGGACTTCGCCGCACGGTCGTAGCGGAGTTTCAGGGAGGGCGTGATGGGCGCGTCGGTGCTCCCCGTGAAGGAGCGGAAGAAGCCGCCCGGGCCGTGGACCTCGAGGTCGTAGGCGCCGGAGTCGGCGTCGGCGTCGGTGGGTGTCCACACGTCGGTGAGCTGTTTGCCGGGCTCGACGGTGTAGCGCCGCGGTATCCGGTCGAGGTGGTGCCTGTCGTAGACGTGGAAGACGGCGCCCTTGTCCCCGGTGTTGAGGAATCGGAGCTCCACCGTGCCGGCCTCGCGGTCCACGGAGGCGTCGGTGTGCAGTTCGTAGGGCAGCGCACGCGAATAGCGCGGTCCGGGCTCCTGGAAGAGCGGTTCCGGTACCGCCGGTGCCTTCGGGGCCGGGAGGGTTCGCTGTTCGGCGTCGGAGTCGGCCCAGTTGCTCTGGTCCGGGAGGTCGGGGAAGCGGCGCTCGTTGGGGTGCCTGAAGTCGAAGGCAGAGGTGAGGTCGCCGGAGATCGCCCGGTGCCAGGGACTGATGGTGTCCAGCTCGATGTCGAAGCGCTGTTCCAGGAACATGCCCACCGACGTGTGGTCGAAGACCTCCGAGGAGACCCAGCCGCCCCTGCTCCAGGGGGACACGGCGTAGAGCGGAACCCGTGGGCCGAGCCCCCAGGGCCGTGTGGTTCCGGTCACGGTGTCCTGCGGCTTGAGCCACTTCGCCGGGTCGGCGGAGGCGTCGAAGTACTCGCCGTCCAGGGGGATCGTCGACTTGCCGGCGAGGCTGCCGTCGAGGTTGTACGAGGGGACGGCCGGTGCGGGAACGTGGTCGAAGAGGCCGTCGTTCTCGTCGAAGGTCAGCAGGAAGACGGTCTTGCTCCACACCTCGGGGTTGGCGGTCAGCGCGTCCAGCACGTCCGCCGTGAAGTTGCCGCCGTGCGTCGGGCTGGAGCCGGCTCCGGGGTGCTCGGAGTTCGACGCGGTGGTCAGCACCCAGGAGACCTGCGGGAGCGTGTCGTTGCGTACGTCTTCGCGGAGGCGGTCGAGGAAGTCGGGCCCACCGGTCATGCCGTGCTCGTAGACCGGGGTTCCGGGCCGCGCGGTCCGGAAGCTCTCGAAGGCGAGGCAACCGTGCATCGCGCCGGTCCAGTTGTCGTTCATGTCCTGGTAGATGTGCCAGCTGACACCGGCTCGCTCCAGTACGTCAGGGAGGGTGTCCCAGGTGAACGCGTTGCTCGCGTACGTGTACGTCTGCGGCCAGGCGTCGGGCACCCACTTGCCCTTGATCCAGCTCCGAAGGTTGTTCGGCTCGGACTGGTCGTCCTTGGGGTTGATGCCCTGGCGGCCGAGCTCGGGGTTGAAGTTGGAGCCGGACCAGAACGTGATGCGGTTGGGGTCGGTCCCGGTGGTGACGGAGCAGTGGTACGCGTCGCAGATGGTGAACGCCTCGGCGAGAGCGAACTGGAAGGGGATGTCGTCGCGCCGGTAGTACCCCATGGAGTACTCGGACTTGAACTTCGGCCAGAAGCCGGACTTCCCCTGGTTCCATGCGGCCTGCGCGTCGGAGAAGGAGTGCGGGGTGCTGGGGACGAGAAGCGCGCTGGAGCGCGCCGGGTCGAGGTGGTAGGGCGGGATCTCCCTGGAGCCGTCGGACTGGTACCAGACGGGCTTTCCGCTCTCCAGCGGAACGGGGAAGCGGTCGCCGAAGCCGCGTACTCCTCGCATCGAGCCGAAGTAGTGGTTGAAGCCCCGGTTCTCCTGCATCAGGATCACGACGTGCTCGACGTCCTTGATGGTCCCCGTGCGCACCGCCGCGTCGACGGCGAGCGCGCGGCTGATGGAGGTGGGCAGCGCGGAGGCGGCGGCCGCCGCGCCGAGGGTCGTCGCGGATCTGCGTAGGAAGTCACGTCGGGTGCTGGCGGAACTCATGGCGGCTTCTCTCGCTCGGTGCGGCGGTGAGGACAGGAACTGCCGGGCACAGGGTTCTGCCTGCTGCGGCGACAGCCACCGCACCTTAGGGAGGCGGAAATGACACCTCGTACGTCGGAGACGGAAGACGGCATGAACGGCACCTGGCCGGAAGCGCGGCTCACGGCATTACGGAACCGAAGGAGGCGAAAAGTCGTCGGGCCACTGCCGGCGTCACCGCGCCGGGCTGCGTAGCCGGGTCATCGCGCGGTGCAGGTCGTCGAAGGCCTGTTGCTCGTCGCGCGGGCTGTAGCGGCGGGCGGAGAGTATGCGGTCGCGGGACCTGCGGATCCGGGCGTAGGCGTGGAAACGGGCGAGGACTTCCTCGACCACGCACTCGGGTGGCGTGGACGTGGCATGGGGGTCCGCGCTCTCCGAGGCCGGCATCTCTGCTCCCTGTTCATGTCGAATCGTGGTGCTCGGACGGAGAGTGGGGGACTGGGCCGTGGGTATGGCGCCCGGCCCTTCCCCGACCCGCCGCCCCGCCCCGCTGCTCGCGCCTGACGCGAGCAGCGGGGCGGGGCGGGGAAGCGGGCTCGACTTCCTGGGCGTAACCCGCTCACCGGCCGGCTACGAGCGCCTTGAGGGCGGTGTTCAGTTCGAGGACGTTGACCCGGGGTTCGCCGAGGAAGCCGAGTTGGCGGCCGTCGGTGTGGGCGTCGACGAGCTTGCCGACCTGCGCGACGGGCAGGCCGTTCCGTTCGGCGACGCGGTGCACCTGGATCTCGGCGTACTTCGGGGAGATGTTCGGGTCGAGTCCCGAGCCGGAGGAGGTGACCGCGTCGGCGGGTACGTCGGCGGGGGCGACGGTGTAGCCGTTGACGGAGTTGTCCTTGATGACGGCGGCCTTGGCGTCCTTGACCCACTGGACCAACTCCGCGTCGCCGGCGGCCCGGTTGGTGGCTCCGGAGAGTATGAGCTCGTACTGGGTGTTGACGCTGTTGGTGCCCAGGCCGTTGGCCGGCCGGCCCTGGAACCACTTGAGATCCGGTTCCGGGGTCTCCTGGCCGTCCTTCAGCGGCAGGTTGTACGCCTGGCCGATCAGGGAGGAGCCGACGACCTTGCCGTCGGCGGCCGTGATCTCGGAGCCGTTCGCCCGGTCGGGGAAGAGTCCCTGGCCGATGCCGGTGACGGCGAGGGGGTAGAGGACGCCTGTCACCAGGGTGAGGACGAGCAGGGCGCGCAGGCCGGCGCCGAGCAGTCGGGCGGTGTTGCTCACTGAGTTGTTCATGGCTGTCAGCCGATTCCGGGGATGAGTGAGATGAGCATGTCGATGATCTTGATTCCGACGAAGGGGGCGACCAGCCCGCCGAGGCCGTAGACCGTGAGGTTGCGACGGAGCATCCGGTCGGCGCTCATGGGCCGGTAGCGGACGCCCCTGAGGGCGAGGGGCACCAGTGCCACGATGATCAGCGCGTTGAAGACGACCGCGGAGAGGATCGCGGAGTCCGGGGAGGTCAGGCCCATGATGTTGAGCTTGTCCAGGCCCGGGTACACCGCAGCGAACAGCGCCGGGATGATCGCGAAGTACTTGGCGACGTCGTTGGCGATGGAGAAGGTCGTCAGCGCGCCCCGGGTGATGAGGAGCTGCTTGCCGATCCCGACGATCTCGATGAGCTTGGTCGGGTCGGAGTCGAGGTCGACCATGTTGCCGGCCTCCTTCGCGGCCGACGTGCCGGTGTTCATCGCGACGCCGACGTCCGCCTGGGCGAGAGCGGGCGCGTCGTTGGTGCCGTCGCCGGTCATCGCGACCAGCTTCCCGCCGGCTTGCTCCCGCTTGATCAGCGCCATCTTGTCCTCGGGGGTGGCCTCGGCGAGGAAGTCGTCGACCCCGGCCTCCTCGGCGATGGCCTTGGCCGTCAGCGGGTTGTCGCCCGTGATCATGACGGTGCGGATGCCCATCCTGCGGAGTTCGTCGAATCGTTCCCGCATGCCGTCCTTGACGACGTCCTTCAGGTGGATCACGCCGAGCACGCGGGCGCCATCGGTGTCCTCGACCGCGACGAGCAGCGGGGTGCCGC
The DNA here is from genome assembly GCF_043199535.1 of Streptomyces sp. NPDC048590. Lineage (NCBI taxonomy): Bacteria > Bacillati > Actinomycetota > Actinomycetes > Kitasatosporales > Streptomycetaceae > Streptomyces > Streptomyces sp. NPDC048590. The sequence continues at coordinate 243,021 of NZ_JBICWC010000010.1, forward strand.
CCTCCTCGGAGATGCGGTGCGCGGCCTCCTCCGCGCCGGTGTCGACGGTGCCGCCACGCTCCTGGACCCAGGCGATGACGGAACCGGCCGCTCCCTTGCGGACCTTGCGGCCGTCGACGTCCACGCCGGACATGCGGGTCTGCGCGGTGAAGGCGATCCACTCCGCCCCCACGAGCTCGCCCTGGTGGCGCTCGCGCAGGCCGTACCGCTCCTTGGCGAGGACGACGACGGAGCGGCCCTCGGGCGTCTCGTCGGCCAGCGAGGAGAGCTGTGCGGCGTCCGCGACCTCCGCCTCGGTGGTGCCTCGTACCGGTACGAACGCGGCGGCCTGACGGTTGCCGAGCGTGATGGTGCCGGTCTTGTCCAGCAGCAGGGTGGACACGTCACCGGCGGCCTCGACCGCACGGCCCGACATGGCCAGCACGTTGCGCTGCACCAGACGGTCCATGCCGGCGATGCCGATGGCGGAGAGCAGCGCTCCGATCGTCGTCGGGATCAGGCAGACCAGCAGCGCCACCAGTACGACCATGGTCAGGTGCGTGCCGGCGTAGTCCGCGAAGGGCGGCAGGGTGGCGCATGCCAGCAGGAAGACGACGGTGAGTGAGGCGAGGAGGATGTTCAGCGCGATCTCGTTGGGCGTCTTCTGCCGCGCGGCGCCCTCCACCAGGTTGATCATCCGGTCGATGAAGGTCTCGCCGGGCTTGGTGGTGATCCTGACGACGATGCGGTCGGAGAGCACCTTCGTACCGCCGGTGACCGCCGACCGGTCACCGCCCGACTCGCGGATCACGGGCGCGGACTCGCCGGTGATCGCCGACTCGTCCACGGACGCGACGCCCTCGACGACGTCCCCGTCGCCGGGGATGACGTCGCCCGCCTCGCAGACGACCTGGTCCCCGATGCGCAGGTCGGTGCCCGGCACCAGCTCCTCACGGCCGGCGACGACCCGGCGGGCGACGGTGTCGGTCTTCGCCTTGCGCAGGGTGTCGGCCTGCGCCTTGCCGCGGCCCTCGGCCACCGCCTCGGCCAGGTTGGCGAAGATCACGGTGAGCCAGAGCCAGGCGCTGATGGCCCAGCCGAACCAGTCGCCGGGGTCCTTGAAGGCGAACACCGTCGTCAGGACGGATCCGACCAGGACGACGAACATGACGGGTGACTTGACCATCACCCGGGGATCGAGCTTGCGGAAGGCGCCGGGCAGCGACGTGACGAGCTGCGCCGGGTCGAAGAGACCCGCGCCGACCCGTCCTTCCGTGGTGGCGGGGGTGCTGTGCGGCTCCCGCGCCTCGGTGGTGGTGGCCGTGACCCCTGTGGACATCGTGTCCTCGTGCTTCTGCGTGTCGGTGTTCATGCCGCCAACCCCTCGGCGAGCGGTCCCAGCGCGAGCGCCGGGAAGTAGGTGAGACCGGTGATGATCAGGACCGCGCCCACCAGGAGGCCGGTGAAGAGCGGTTTCTCGGTGCGCAGGGTTCCGGCGGTGACCGGTACGGGCTTCTGCCCGGCCAGCGAGCCCGCCAGCGCCAGGACGAACACCATCGGCAGGAATCGTCCGAGCAGCATCGCGAGGCCCAGGGTGGTGTTGAACCACTGGGTGTCGGCGTTCAGTCCGGCGAAGGCGGAGCCGTTGTTGTTCGACGCCGAGGTGTAGGCGTAGAGGATCTCGGAGAAGCCGTGCGCCCCGCTGTTGGTCATCGAGTCGCCCGGGGTGGGCAGGGCCATCGCCGCGGCGGTGAAGGTCAGCACCAGGGCCGGGGTGATCAGGATGTAGCAGGCCGCGAACTTGATCTCCCGGGTCCCGATCTTCCTGCCCAGGTACTCCGGCGTGCGGCCGACCATCAGTCCCGCGATGAACACCGCGATGATCGCCATGATCAGCATGCCGTAGAGGCCGGACCCGACTCCGCCGGGCGCGATCTCGCCGAGCATCATGCCGAGCATGGTGATGCCGCCTCCGAGCCCGGTGAGGGAGGAGTGGAAGGAGTCCACGGCGCCGGTGGAGGTCAGGGTGGTCGACACCGCGAAGATCGACGATCCGCCGATCCCGAAGCGCACCTCCTTGCCCTCCATCGCACCGCCCGCGAGGTCCAGGGCCGTTCCGTGGTGGGAGAACTCGGTCCACATCATCAGGGCGACGAAGCCGACCCAGATGGAGGCCATGGCGGCCAGGATCGCGTAACCCTGGCGGACCGAACCGACCATGAGGCCGAAGGTCCGGGTCAGGGAGAACGGGATCAGCAGGATCAGGAAGATCTCGAAGAGGTTGGTGAAGGGGGTGGGGTTCTCGAAGGGGTGGGCGCTGTTGGCGTTGAAGTAGCCACCGCCGTTGGTGCCCAGCTCCTTGATGGCCTCCTGGGAGGCGACCGCGCCGCCGTTCCACTCCTGGCTGCCGCCCATGAACTGGCCGACCTCGTGGATGCCGGAGAAGTTCTGGATGGCGCCGCAGGCCACCAGGACCACGGCGGAGACCGCCGCGATCGGGACCAGGATGCGGACGACGCCCCGGACCAGGTCGGCCCAGAAGTTGCCCAGTTCACCGTTGCCGGCCCCACCCGCGCCGCGTCGGGAGCGGTGGAGGGAGAACCCGCGTACGAGGGCGATGGCGACGGCCATGCCCACGGCGGCGGAGACGAAGTTCTGGACGGCCAGTCCGGCGGTCTGGACGACGTGCCCCATGGCCTGCTCGCCGTAGTACGACTGCCAGTTGGTGTTCGTCACGAAGGACACGGCCGTGTTGAAGGCCTGGTCGGGGTCGATCGAGGCGAAGCCGAGCGAGCCGGGCAGGACGCCCTGGAGCCGCTGGAGCAGGTGGAGGAAGAGGACACCGGCGAAGGAGAAGGCCAGCACGCCGCGCAGGTAGGCCGGCCAGCGCATGGCCGCTCCGGGGTCTGCGCCGATGGCCTTGTAGATCCACTTCTCGACGCGCCAGTGCGTGTCCGAGGTGTAGACCCTGGCCATGTAGGTGCCGAGGGGTATGTAGGCGAGCGCCAGCGCGGCTGTCAGGGCGAGCAGCTGGAGCACACCGGCAAGGACGGGGCTCATGACGCTCTCAGAACCTCTCCGGGTAGATCAGGGCGAGGACGAGATAGCCCAGCAGGGCGACGGCCACGATCAGGCCGACCACGTTGTCCACGGTCACAGCTTCGTCACTCCCTTGGCGACGAGAGCCACGAACGCGAAGACCGCGATCGTGACGACGACGAAGGCCACGTCGGCCATCACGTGCTCCTAGTGGGATGAGATGCGGGGGAATGAGATGAGATGTGGCGGAAGAGGATCCGACATACAGAGGAAAGCGCCTCCGGGGCTGGATGCCGCCGCCGTTGATGGCTCCCTTACGGCGGCGGGGGCGGCCTTGATGCTTCTTTTACGAGGGGGTTCCGGCGGGGTGGGCCGACGGCGGGCCCGGAGCGCCCCGAGGCCACGGGGCCTCCCGGAGCGTCAGGTGCCTTGAGGACTCCCGCGGCTCCCCGGTGGCCGCCCCACCCGGGAGCCGCCCACGCCGCCGGACGCCGCCCACCGGACGCCGGGCGCCCCCTCGCGGGCCTGGCTCCTCGTCCGCGAGCCGTCAGGGCAGGCGGAAGCGGAGCCGGCAGATCAGGGCGTCGGTCTCGCGCCGCACGGCCCGGGCGACGACCGCTCCGCGCCGGTTCTGCAGCAGCCGGTGCCACCACCGCTCGGGCTCGGTCTCCGGGATGAGCACGGTGATCCGGGTGCCGGGATCGGCTCTCCTCGTCTCGCGGACATAGGCGGCGACGGGGTGCCCGAGGGACCGGCGCTCGGAGGGTACGAGGGCCAGGGCCACGCCTGGGTCCCACCGGGCCCAGGCGCGTTGCAGTTCGTACGAGCGGGCGCGGTCTTCGGTGTCCGGGTGGACGACGTTCACCGCCCGTACCTCGTCGCCGAGGCAGGCCGCGGCGCTCAGCGCCTCGCAGGTGAGCCGGGTCAGGTCCGACACCGGGACGACCACGACGGACCGCGCCCGGCGCGGGGGCTCGGGGACCTCTCCGATGCCGAGGCGCTCCCCGATACGGCCGTAGGCTCGCCGGACGGTCTCGAACGCGACGACGAGCAGGGGCAGGGCGATCACGATGAGCCAGGCCCCGTCCTGGAACTTGGTCGCGGTCACCACGACGGCCGACACCCCGGTGAGCAGGGCGCCCACTCCGTTGAGGAGGGCTCTGCCCCTCCACCCGCGCCCTCGTTCCCCGCGCAGGTGCACGACCATGCCGACCTGGGCGATGGTGAAGCTCACGAAGACCCCGATGGCGAACAGCGGCACGAGGGTGTTGGTGTCGCCGCCCGAGAAGAGCAGCAGCGCGGCGGAGACCGCGGCGAGGGCGAGCACACCGTGCCGGTGGACCTGGCGGTCGGCCTGGAGGGCGAAGACGTGCGGCAGGTGGTTGTCCCTGGCCAGCAGCTTCAGCAGCACGGGCAGCCCGCCGAACGACGTGTTCGCGGAGAGCGCCAGGAGGATCGTCGTCGCGAACTGGACGACGTAGAAAGCCGCGTTGTGACCGAGCGCGGCGTCCGTGAGCTGGGCGAGCACCGTGACGCCCTCGACCGGCTGGAGGTGGAAGCGGGAGATCAGCACGGAGAGGCCGATCAGCATCACGCCGAGCACGGCGCCGAGGGCGACCTCGGCGTGCTGGGCCCGCCTGGCTCGGGGCGTACGGAAGACGGGCACGGCGTTGGCTATCGCCTCCACACCGGTCAGGGCGCTGCATCCGGAGGCGAACGCCTTCAGCAGGAGCGCGCCGACCGTGGTGGCGTCGTCCGCGAGCACGGACGCGTGTCCGTCCGAGGCCGCGGTGCTCACCGGGGCCGACCTGAACAGGCCGACGGCGATCAGCGTGAGGACCGATCCGACGAAGACGACGGTGGGCACGATGAAGAGCCGCGCCGAATCGACGATGCCCCGCAGGTTCACAGCGGTGATCAGGACGAGGACCGCGAGGCAGAGCCGGAGCCGGTCCTCGTGGAGGGCGGGGAAGGCCGATGTCAGCGCGGCGACGCCGGCGGTCACGGCGACGGCCACGTTGAGCACGTAGTCGAGGACCAGCGACGCGGCGGCCACCAGGCCGGTGCGTCGGCCCAGGTGCTTCTTCGCGACGGCGTAGGCGCCGCCACCGTCCGGGAACGCGGCGATGACCTGCCGGTAGGAGGCGACCAGCACGGCCAGCAGCGCCGCGATGGCCAGCGTCACCGGAAGGGTGAAGCCGAGGCCGTGCGCACCGGCGGCGGCCAGCACCAGGACGATGGCCTCCGGGCCGTACGCCACCGAGGCCATGGCGTCCAGGGACAGGGCCGCCAGTCCGGTGACGGCGGTGAGCCGGTGGCGTTCGCCGGTATCGGGCGGTTCCTCGGGCGCGGGCGCCGAATCCGGCTCGCTGGTCAGAACGGTCATGGGACTGGTCTCCTTCTCGGGGGTCGCGACCCGCCCGGGTCCGGCTCCGGGCGGGGATCGGGCCCGGACCGGCGGGGAGGCGCGGGATCCGGGGTGGTCCCAGGCTGCGTGCTCCTCTGCCGCGTCGGGCCTTTCCCTGGCGCGTTCTTCGCGCCCGGACGGCGGACTTTGACGCTCCGCTGACTCACGTCCGGCCAGAACGACGGGCGTCACGGGGCCAGCACTCCGCACCCAGGACACCGGCGTGAAGCACCTGATACGGCACGGAAGGCGACGGAGCGTCATACGACGCGCCAGGCGACGGCTCGTCCAGGACCGTCAGGAACACGCACGGACCGCGTCAGGGAAACGTCATGGCCTGCCCCCGGGCGGCGCCCGCCTGCTTGGGTCGGGCCATGGGACGCCGCGAGGACGCGAGCGGTGCGGCCGGTGCCCGAGCGCTGCCGCCCGCCAGGACGCCGCACTACGCACACCGGACGAAGGAGCTGCGGAGTGCCGCTCGGCAAGCGATCGCGCTCCTCCTCGCGCTGCTGCTCATCGACAGGGCCGCGGAAAGCCTCACCTCCGGCCGGACGGTCCTGTGGAGCGGGCTCGCCCTCCTGCTGTTCGCGGTGCTGTACCCGCCACGGGTGACCGCGGCCCCCGGGCGGCTGGTCTGCCGTGGGCTGGTGCGCGCGCGGGCCGTGCGCACCGATCTCCTGGTGTCCGTGCACGTCCCCGAAGGCCTCACCCGCCGCCTCGTGCTGCGGGACTCCCTCGGTGGCCGGGTCGAGATCGATCCGGAGGTTCTCATCGCCGATCCCAGGCTCTGGTACCGGCTGGCCGAGGACGCCAGGCTCTCCGCGGACCGCGGGTCACTGATCCGCGGCGGGCCGGCCCTGCGTCGGCTGGGCGCCCGCATCGACCGGGAGACGGCGCGGGCGGTGTTCGCACTCTCCGGCTTGGAGGAGGCGACGGGGCCTCGGCCGCAGGACGAGCGCCCAGGGCTGGACCGTTGACGCCTGATCACCAACTGACAGGAAACAGAAGGCAATTGTTCACCATGCGAGGGAACATGACCCCTGCGGCGGATCCCCTGGTCAGCGACCGGACCGCCGCACGCGCGTCGCCGACGCGACGCGAAGACCGTGGGGAGAGGAACACGTGAAGCTCCGAAGAACCTTAGGCGTCCTGCTGGGTGCCGCCCTGTCCGTCGTCACACTGGTGGCACCTGCCGGGGCGCAGACCGCCCCGACCGGTACATCGGCCACCTACCAGATCAACGCACGACACAACGGCAGCCTGGTCGACGGCGCCGTGGGGGCGCCGCCGCTCAGCCGGAAGTGGTCACGCGATCTGGGCGGTGACGTCTCCTACCCCGTGGTGGCCGGCGGGCGGGTGTTCGTCACCGTCTCCTCCACCGACGGGTACGGGACCGTGCTCCACGCCCTCGACGCGGCGACGGGCGAGGACACCTGGGCCCCTGTCGACCTCGGCGGCACGTACTGGTGGTCGGCGCTCGCCTACGGAGGCGGCAGGCTCTACGCCCAGACCTACGACGGCGAGCTCACCGCCTTCGACCCGGTCACCGGGAAGAAGATTTGGAGCATCTCCCTCCCGGGGCAGTACTCCTTCACCTCGCCGCCCACGTTCTCCGGCGGCATGGTGTACACGGGCGGAGCGGGCTCCGGAGGGACCCTGTACGCGGTGAAGGCCTCGGACGGTTCGGTGGTCTGGACCCAGGACGTCGCGAACGGGGACAACAGCTCCCCGGCCGTCGACGCCAACGGGGTCTACGTCTCCTACGCCTGCGAGCAGACCTACGCCTTCGCGCCCGCGACGGGCGCTCCGGTCTGGCACCACGACACGGAGTGCTCGGGCGGCGGAGGCCGCACCCCCGTACTCGCCGACGGCAGGCTCTGGGTGCGCGACGACGCGGGCATGACCCCCTCGGTCCTCGACGCGGCGACCGGGACGGTCCGCGGCACGTACGACGCCGCCGGCTGGTCACCCGCCCCGGCCTTCGACGGCCGCCAGGGCTACTTCGTCGACGAGGGCGTCCTCACGGAGCGGCACAGCCGCACCCTGGAGACGCGATGGAAGTTCGAGGGTGACGGCGAGATCAGCACCGCGCCGATCGTCGTCAACGGCTACGTCTACGTCGGTTCCCGAACCGGGCAGCTGTGGGCGCTCAACGGCGCCACCGGGCAGCCCGTCTGGTCCACGGACGTCGGCGCGCCGATCAACGAGCCCGACGAGCACAACGTCTCTCAGCCGCTGACCGGCCTGGGCGCGGGCGGCGGTCTCGTGATCGTTCCCGCCGACGACCTCGTGGTCGCCTACGGGCAGTGAGCAAGGGGGTGGCCGCCACCTCCGGCGGCCACCCCGGCTCGGGGGCGGGACCTTGGGGCCGGACCGGACCAGCGCGGTCGAAGGCGGGTGCGGGACCGCTGGTCCGGCAGGACGGCCGGGACTCATCGAACGTCCGGCGAAATCCGGTGGGCCGACCGCCTCCGCTGCGGCAGGATCCGGGCTCATGACCCTCGTGCTCCCGCCCCGTCTCACCGCCTCCGCCCGGACTCTCCGCGACACGGCCGAGCGACGGGGGCTGCCCGTCGTGCAGTTGACGGACCAAACAGTTCCGGCGGAGCTGTCCGCCGGCTGCCCCCGCACGCCGGTCCATCTGCACGCGGGTCCTTCGTTCGCCGACGCCGTCGCCCCCGCGCTGGGCATCGCGCCGCTCGAAGCCCCCGCCGACTGGCTGGCCGGGCTGCCCGACGCGTTCGTCCGCCGGGAGATACGCGCCGTGCCGATCCGCGAGGCGTACGCGCTGCGCCGCCCGGCCTTCGTCAAGTCGCCCAACGACAAGAGCATTCCGGCCCTGGTCTACACGGACGGGTCACGGCTGCCCGGCCCCGACGCGGTCGACCCGGAGACCGTGGTGCTGGTGAGCGATGTCGTGACCCTGGAAGCGGAGTACCGCCTGTATGCGCTCGACGGGCGGGTGCACACCGGCAGCCGGTACGCCGACTCCGGGCGGCCGGCCCTGGCCCCGCTGTCCGCCTCCGCCGAGGCGTTCGGCGCGGATCTGCTGGCGGCCGCCGGGCACTCCCTGCCCTCCGCGATCGTCGTGGACGTCGGCCTCGACGACGCGGGCCGTTGGATGGTCGTCGAGGCCAACGCCGCCTGGGCCAGTGGCTGTTACAAGTCGGATCCGGAGCGCGCGCTCGATGTGGTGCTCAGGGCCGCAGGTCCCGCCGCCCTCCTCACCGAGCGGGACGCCGCGTTCGTGCGCTGACGGGCGCCACACCCGGGAAAGCACCATGGCCGCGCGCCGGGAGGCGTCCGGGACCGCCGTCCGACCGGACGCCGGTCAGCGGCAGGACGCCTTCAGCTGCGCCGCGGCGTGGTGCGCGCCCACGAGGGCCGTGTCGCCCCAGTCCCGCCCCCGGTCGACGAGTTGCACGGCGAAGGTGTCCCCCTTGACGGGATAGGTCCCCGCGTCGACGGCGGAACCGCGGTGCTCGGGCTGCCGTACCGCGAACCCGGTGTAGGCCGAGTCCGGGTTGTGCGGGTCGGAGAGCACCCGGTAGACCGTCGGGTCGCCCGCCACGTCCCTGTCCCGGACGCTGCTGGGCACGAAGACCGTCAGCGCGCACTCCCCGAACCCGTCTCCGAGGTGCCAGGACCAGACCGCGCTGCTCCCCCGGTCCCTGCCCGGGCTTCCCGACATGGGGACGGCGCTGAACCTGCCGTCGCAGGAAGCCCCGTCGAATCCGCCCGGCTCGACGGTGTACCAGCCAGCGTCACCGTTCTCGAAGCGCCCGTGCTCCGTGTACGTCCCGGTCCCGCAACCGGGCCCGGCCCACTGTGCGAAGCGGAAGCGGCCCGCCCCCGTCGCGGGTCCCGCCGGTGGGCCGGGCTCCCCCGTCGCGGGAACGGCTGACGGGCCGGGCTCCCCGGCCCCGATCCTGGTCGGTGCACCGCCGCCCGCCGGTACGGGGAGGGCGCCGGACCCTCGCCCGGCCTCCGGCCCCGTATCCCCTGGCCCCGCCGACGCCAGGAACACCGCCGTCGCCAGGCCGCCGACGGCCAGCACCGCGCCTGCCGACGCCCGTGCCCTGCGCCGCGAGGGGAGTCCGGAGATCCTGCCCGCCGGCGTCCCCCCGGCGGTCCGGAGCGCGCCGCCGCGAGGCGAGCGGTCCACGGAACCGCATCCGGGACAGGCCATGCCCGGCAGCGGGCCGGCGTGTTCGCCGCCGCAATGTTGGCACCTCATGGCAGCACACCCTGCCAGTGCCGCCCGCCCTGAGGGAGGGTTCGCGCACTATTGGCGCAGTTCCTCGGGACACGGCGTCCCCGGCCGCAGCTGGTACGGGGCCGCGAGGCGGTAGACGCCCGGGCGCGGGGCCAGCAGCTCGGTCCACTCGTCGCCGTCGCCGTCCTCCTCCACCTTGATCAGGCAGCCGTGGACGTTGGTGAAGTCCTTCGGGGCGTCGCTGTCCTGCGCGGAACGCTTCTTGGACTCCTCGGTCTCCTGCGGCCGCTCCACCCCCTGGCCCTCGGCGTCGACGACGGCCAGCCAGCGGCTGTACGGGATCCGGATGAGGACCCGTCCCGCCGACTGCACGCGGATCGTCAGCTCGTCGTCCTCCGCCCGCTCGACCGTCGCGGGCGGATCGGCGAGCGGCGCCGGGTCCAGGACCCGGAAGAGCTTCCAGTTCGCGTCGCTCCAGACGGCCTTCAGATAGGGCTGCCCCTTCTCGACGAGCGCCGCCTCCTGCTCGCCGCCGGGGTCGGGCCTCCCGGTCGGCAGCACCACGTAGTGGACGGCCCAGCGGTCCAGCCACGCGCGGTAGTTCACCGCGTCGAGGGTGTCGTCGTAGAAGAGGGGGTTGCGCTTCATGTCGGCCTGCCGGTTCCAGCCGCGGGCCAGGTTGACGTACGTGTCCAGCGCCGAGGCCTCCCGGTGGCTGCTGGGCGGCACCACCTCGACCCGGCCCTTCTCCGCGTCGACCTTCTGGAGCTGGTTGACCAGCGGGGCGAGCTCACGGTTCCACGAGGCGGTGGGGGCGGTACGGACGATGTCGTCAACCCCCTTGAAACCGATCCAGAAGTTCAGCCCCGCGAAGACGACGAGCAGCGCGTACCAGTGGAGCGTGCGCCGCTTCGTGTAGGGAAGCGCGGCGAGCAGGACGACGCCGGCGAACAGCATCGCCATGCGCGACACGTTCGAGCCGATCTGCGAGTCGACCACATAGGTCAGCAGCGTCCCGACGCCGTAGACCGCGGCGGCGGTACGGACCGTGTGCCAGTCCCGGGGCACCAGGAAGAAGACGAAGACGGAGTACAGGAACGGCAGCGAGAGGGTCCCGAGCGCCATCGGCTGTGTGCCCGAGAACGGGAACAGCCACGCGGAGAGCACGACCACCGCGACGGGGGGCAGACCGACCGCGTACGCCCCCGGACGCCGTTTGTTGAGGAAGAGAGCCGCGGCGACGACCCCGAGGAAGAGCCCCGCGACCGGGCTGCCCGCCGTCGCCAGCGCGGCGAGCGGCGCGGCGACGACGGCCTTGGCCCACCGCTTGTACCGCCAGCGGTGGGGCCAGCAGAAGACCGCGGCGACGGCACCGAGCGCGAACATCATGCCGAGCCCGAAGGTCACCCTGCCGGACAGGGCGTTGCAGAGGTACGCGAAGACCCCCGCGAACGCGCACGCCAGGGGGTTACGGACGGCGGGGACCCGCACCAGGATCAGGGCGGTGAGCGCCGAGGACACGGTGCCGGCGATCATCATCGTCGTACGGACGCCGAGCAGCGACATCAGGTAGGGCGACACCACGCTGTACGACACGGGGTGCATGCCCCCGTACCAGGCGAGGTTGTACGCGGTTCCGGGGTGGCGGCCGACGAACTCGGACCAGGCGTCCTGGGCCGCGATGTCGCCCCCGCTGTTCGCGAAGAAGAAGAACCAGATCAGGTGGACGGTGGCCGCGACCGCGGCGGTCAGCAGGACGGGGTGGCGCGCGACGCGCTCCCGCAGCGTCGGCCGGTCGGCGCCCTCGCCGCCGCCGGGGCCGGCCTGGGCCGGGATCCGGACGGTCAGCTCCGCGGCGGGCTTCACGAACGGGCTCTCGTTCGCCCGCGTCGGCTCAGCGGTGGTCACTACGACCCTCCCCAGTCCTTGCCCGGACCTGCCGAACCGTCGGTGTACTGCACTGGCCGCCGTACGGGCCTCGTTCGTACCGGCCTCGTACGTACCGGGAAGGACGCGTCCCGGCGTCCGCCCGTTGCCCGGACGCTAGCACGCACCGTTTCAGCCGCGCCGGTCCATCGACGGACCGCTCCCGGGCCGGGACGGGCCGTCGCAATTCATCCGGCGTGGCGGGACAGGGCCCGGGACCCGCTGGCCCCTTCCCGGTCATGGCCGGGAAGGGGCCAGCGTTCGCGGAGGGCCGGTCAGGTGATGCGGGTCAGCTTGTCGCCGAAGCCCGGTTCCGTCATGGCGCTCTGCAGCGCCACGGGGACCGAGACCTTGCCGGTACCGCTGCCCACAGAGACCTCCCCCACGACGGTGCCCGCGTCGGCCTGGTGGGCCGGCACCTTGCCGCCGTCGGTCAGCTCCACGTCGACCTCGAGCCCGCCCCAGCCGACGGCCTTCAGGTCCTTCGTGGCGACGAGCGGGGTCTGTCCGCCGAAGCCGTTGTCGACGTACCCGACGACCTGGCCCTTCTTGACGACGGCCGCGGAGTCGACGCCCCGCTGGGCGGCCTGGATCAGCTTGAGGCTGTTCTGGATCGCCCGGTCCAGCTTCGCGTACAGCGTGCCGTCGGTGTCGGCGCCCATCACCGCGCCGATGATCCGGCGGGACTTGCCGTCGACGACCGTGTCGGCCGTCCAGAGCAGGTTGCCTCCGGCGGGGGTCGACGAGCCGGTCTTGATACCGCTGACACCGTCCTCGAGGAGGATCGTGTTGTTGTTGTAGATCTTGCCGACGCCGGGGATGTCGGCCTGCGGCATGTTCACGATCTCGCGGAAGATGTCGTTCTGCATGACCGCCTTGCCAAGGCTGATCTGGTCGGCGGGCGTCGACATGGTGGACGACTTCAGACCGCTCGGATCGGTGTAGGTCGACTTGGTCATCCCGAGGTCGTCCGCGGCCTTGTTCATCTTGTCGACGAAGGCCTCCTCCGAGCCGGCGTCCCAGCGGGCCAGCAGACGCGCCACGTTGTTCCCGGAGGGGATCATCAGCATCTGGAGCATCTGGCGCTCCGTGTAGGTGTCGCCCTCCTGGATGCGGGCCATCGACTCGTCGGTGTTGCCCGACTCGTCGGCCGCCTGCTTGTCGACCTGGATCTTCTCGCCGGTCTGGTCACCGGTGATCGGGTGTTCCCGGAGGATCACGTAGGCGGTCATGACCTTCGCCATGCTGGCGATCGGCGCGGACTTCTCCTTACCGTAGGCCCCGATCGTGCCGACGCCCTCGACCTCCACCGCGCCCTGTCCTTCGGCCGGCCAGGGCATCTCCAGCTCGTCCCCGCCGAAGGTGTACGTCGGCGAAGCGGACATCGTCAGTGTCGGGTCGGGGAGCGGGCGCACCGACTGTGCGATCGCGAAGATGATCAGGGCCAGCAGGACGAGCGGCGTCCAGATCTTGACGCGCCGGACCGCCGTACGGACCGGGGTCTCCGGGGGCGGCGGAGTGTTGGTGAGCTCGGCCAGCAGGTCGAGCGGGGGCTTGGGCGGCATGGGCTGCTGCCTGGTCCGCTCGGCCTCGGTGAGCCCCGCCCCGGCGTTCGAGCCGGCGGCGGGTCCCCCGCTCGTCACGTCGGGGGTGACGGTCGGCCCGACCACCGGCTCGGGTCGGACGTCGTCCGACCGCAGCGGCACGAACTTGCTGGTCCGCTCGGCGGGCGCCTCGGGAGCGGCGCCGGAGGGCTTGGCCCCCCAGGACGCGGGCTTCCGCGGTGCTTCCGTCTTCTCCGCCTCCGCGGTGGTCCTCGCCGGGAGCTTCAGCGCGGTCGTCGGATGGTCGATCTGATCGGCCCGCACCGCCTTGAAGACGGCGGTCGGATGATCGATTCCTCGCCCGTCCCCCACGGGCTCCGCGTCCTCGTCCTCCTCGGACCCGGCGTCCTCGGCGGACTCCGCCTCGGCTGCCTTGCCGGCCTGCGCGGACTTCTCCGCGTGCTCGGCCGGGGAGCTCTCCTCGCGGGTCTTCGGGACGCGGACAGCGCTCCCGGAGGCGGCGGCCGGAACGGCATCGTCAGCCGTGTCGGCGTCGGAGTCGGGGTCGGGAGCCGCGTCGGTGTCGGAGTCCGTGGCGGCTTCGGTGTCGGCGTCGGCGTCGGCGTCGGCAGCCGCGTCGGTGTCGGTGTCGACCGCGGAGGCGTCGTCGGCCGACGCGGCATCCTCGGCGACGTCTTCGGCGACGTCCTCGGCATCGGCGGCCGAATCCGCGACGGAGTCGGACGCCTCGGCCTCGGTGCGGTTCTCGTCCGCACCACCGGCGGGCCGGTCACCCTCGTCGCCGTCCTGGCCGGCGGCGTCCCGGCCCTCGCCGTCCGCCTCCGCGTCCGTGGTCTCTCCCTCGGGTCCGGTGGCCACCCACGCCGCGACGACGTCCCGGAGCCGGGCGTCGGTGGGCGTCGGCTCCGCCCCGGAACCCTGCTCGGGCGCGGCCTCGGAGTCGGTCCCGTCGCCGGATGCGCCGCCGTCCGCGTCCGAGCCGTACCCGGCGTCCGGGCCGGCTTCGTCCTCGGAACGGTCGTCGGCGTCGGACGCGGCGGGCTCGTCGGACGCGGCGGGTTCGGCGGGTTCCGCGTCGGACGCCTCGGCGTCGGCGACGTCCGCAACCGGTTCCGCTTCGGGTTCCGGATCCACGGTGGCGCCGTCCGCCTCGGCGGCGTCCTCGCCCTCGGGCGCCTGAGGCGCCCCCGCAGCCGCTCCGGCGGCGTCCCGCGGCTCCGTGGCGCCCTCCGCCTCTCCGGAGGCCTCAGAAGCGCTCTCAGGGCTCTCGGAGGCGCTCTCGCGCTCCGCGTCGCCCTCCGGCGCGTCGGAGGAACCGGAGTCCGGCAGGCGGAAGACGGCCGTCTCCGTGTCTGTCACGGCGCCGGTGGTCCCGCCCTCGGTCTTCCCGCCCGCCCCGGCCGTCGGTTCACGGAACACGGCGAAACGCGGATCGCGTTCCTCAGCCGTCCCCGACGACTTCCGCTGCTCCGACTTGTCGGGGGACTCGCCCGCCACCGATTACCTCCTTGATGCGCCACGGGGCCATGCCCGCACTGTCCGAACCATCTACCAGTGTCCTGTGTGAACCGTTGGCCGAACCGCAAGACGAGAACGACATACCTAACGGTTCCCTCACAAAGCACCCAGGCACCCTCGACAGACCAATGTGAGAGGGGTCACCCTGTCATTCATCCACGCGGGGAGGCATGGATGGGCAGGAGCCGCAGAACAATTCCGGAGGAGCTTCTGCTGCTCGCTCTGGACCCGACAACGGGTACCACAGCGCAGCCGCAGTCGCTCGACCTCGGCCTGGCCGGGGCACAGCTAGTGGAGCTGGCTCTGGCAGGACGGATAGCCCCTGACGGGGATCGTATCGCCGTGGTGATGCCACGGCCGACAGGAGATCCGACTCTGGACTCCGCACTGGAACTGCTGCGCCGTCGTGGCAGTCCGGTTCGGGCGGTCCACTGGATCGGCGGGCCCCGACTGGGACTTCGCCAGATCTATCTCGCTCATCTGGAGCGGTGCGGCATGGTTCATGCCGTGGCGGGCCAGATGTGCGGAGTGCTGCCGACGACTCGCTACCAGGCGACGGACACGGCGGTCAGCCGGGACATCAGGTCCCGGCTGGACAGTGCGATCCGCACCGGCGTACCGCCGGACCCGCGGACCGCGGCGCTCGCCGCACTGGCCCACGCGGTCGGTCTCGGCAAGCACCTGTACCCCGGGAACGAGGGGCGTTCATCGCGCTCCCGGCTCCGGGACCTGATCAGACACGACCCGATGGGCGGTCTCGTCGCGCACGCCGTGATGGACGTCCAGAACGGTGTGGCCGTCCAGCCACGCCGTGGTCAGCAGGCGGCCGGCGTGCCGTTGCAGCCGCAAGCGCAAGCGCGGCGCGGCAGCATGGCGCACACCTCCGTCCACTGACAGCACGACCGCGCGGACACCTGCGCGGAGAACCGAACACCGCCGCACCGTCGTCCCCATGACCCGGTTCGGGAGCCGCACCAGGCGCGGGGCAGCCGGATCCACCGGCTGCCCCGCGCTTTTTCGCGTGCGTACCGGGTGACGTGGATGCGTGTGGCGATTTCCCAGCGAACCCGGGTGGCCGGGTGGCAATCTGCTGAGCAGTAGATACACACAGCTACAACTGCCGCATATCCGGAGGTGCCGTTCCCGTGCCGACCAACGTCAATCCCACCGTCAGGCGACGCCGGTTGGGCCAGGAATTGCGCCGCCTCCGCGAGATCAAGGGCATGACGGCCGAGGAGGTGGCGGAGCGCCTGCTCGTGTCGCAGTCGAAGATCAGCCGCCTGGAGAACGGCCGGCGCTCCATCAGCCAGCGCGACGTACGCGACCTCTGCGGGGTGTACGAGGTCGAGGACCACCGCGTCGTGGACTCCCTGATGCAGATGGCCAAGGACTCGCGCCAGCAGGGCTGGTGGCACGCCTTCGGCGACATCCCGTACAGCGTTTACATCGGGCTGGAGACCGACGCGGCGTCCCTCCGCGTGTACGAATCCCTGATCGTTCCGGGACTGCTCCAGACGCGCGAGTACGCGCAAGCGGTGATCGAGGGCATGTGGCCCGAGGCCACGCCCAGCGAGATCGACAAGCGCATCCAGATCCGGCTCAAGCGTCAGGACCGGCTCACCGACCCGGTCAACCCGCTCCGCTTCTGGGCGGTGATCGACGAGGCGCTGCTGCGCCGCATCGTCGGCAGCCCTCAGACGATGCACGCCCAGTTGATGCACCTCGCCGAGCTGAGCGAGCTCCCGCACGTGACTCTCCAGGTGCTCCCCTACGACGTGGGCGCGCATCCCGGCATGTACGGAAAGTTCGCCATCCTCGAGTTCCACGAGGCGATGGATGCCAGCGTCGTGTACCTCGAAGGGGTCACGAGCGATCTGTACCTGGAGAAGGCCAACGACGTCCAGAGCTACGCCGTCATGTACGAGCACCTCCGGGCCAAGGCGTTGAGCGCGGAGCAGTCGCGGGACTTCATCGTCGCGGCCGCCGAAAGCTGTGGCGCATAAGTAATTAATCGCCACCCAGCAAAGGGAAGAGCGAAATATAGACCTCCGTCACCCCACCCCGGAAGACCCACCCTTAGCGATTCACCCAAAGGGGTGAACGGCGCTCTCCTTCGAAGATTCCGCAGCGTAGCGTCACCCGTGGAGTCGCTGACTCGCAGCGACCGCAAACCGGGGCCCAACGGCCGACGCAATCATCGGAGGCATGCTGATGGAGCATGGAAAGCTCACAGAATGGACCAAGTCATCCTATTCCGCCGTTAATGGGGATTGCGTCGAGGTCAAGGCTGTCGCCGGGGTGTACGGCTCCGTGGCGGTACGTGATTCCAAGGACCCCGGCACCGGCGTTCTCGACTTCACCTCCGGCACCTGGTCGGCATTCCTGCAGGACGTCAGCCGGGCCTCCCAGCACTGAGGCCGGAGGAAGGGCCGGCTGACGCCCACGAGGCAGCATCCAGCCACACCCTCTCGACTGGTTCGCCGTCCTGGCCGAGAGGGTCGCCGCTCATTCAGGAGTCGTCAGCAGACTCCGGGTTTGCACCGTTACCGGATTGTCCGCGCCCAGCACGCGCTCACAGACCGCCAGATTCAGTCGCGCGAGCTCCTGCGCCTCGGCCGCCCGACCGAAGGCCGCCAGCGAGGCGGCGAGCCCGGCCCGATTGGCGAGCAGGTACGGATGCTCGGGGCCGAGCGTTCGCTCCTGTCCGCCCACGGCGCGCCTGGCCAGGGAGATCGATTCCTCCAACGCTCCGCGCTCTGCCAGGATCCAGCTCAGGAGAATCGTCGCCGAGAGCGTCTGCGCATGCTCGGGGCCGTGCAGACGCTCACGTTCGGCCAGAGCCTTCCGGGCGACAGGCTCCGCCTCCTCGTACCTGCCGAAACGGTGCAGCCCGAAGGCAAAATTGTGCCGCCCGGTGACCGTCGGCAAGGAATCACAGCCGAGCAATTCCTCACAGGCAGTCACTGTTTCGGGCGCGACGCGATCGAATTCCTCTGCCATCCCGGCGACAGCCAGGTACTCGATGAGTAGCGACCGGATCATAAGAGTGTCCGGGTGATTCTCGCCCAGAGTTGCGCACCGTACTTCCTGGGCCTTTCTCAGCACTTCGATGCATTCCTCCGTCCGACCCAGCTGACTGAGTGGCTCATGCACGGAGAGGAAGCTCTCCAACGTGTCGCGATCCTCCTCGCCAAATACCCTCTTCCGCCCGTCCAGGACCCTGCGGTGCATGGCTTCGGATTCTTCGTACTTTCCCACCCTGAAAAGGGCCAGGGCCGTGTGATGACCGGCGTCGAGGGTAAGCGGATGATCCACGCCGAGATGCGTCTCGGCCACCTGCAGGGCACCTTGGGAGAGGTGCAGGGACGCCTGATAATCACTGTCGTGGAAGATGTGCCTGGCCAGTGAGTTCGCCAGTCCGACCACAGTGGCGCCGGCATCAGGCCCCGTCACCAGCCCCAGCAGCTTCGTCGTGTGCGGGATCAGCGTGCGGATGTGGCTTCCCGATGCCTCACCGCCCGGCTGCTCGGGGATCGCGGAATCGAGCAGCCTCGCCGCTACCTTGATCAGCGGCTGCAACTGGTCACCGGGAATGGCGGCCCGGACGCTGTCGAGCAGAATCCCGTGCGTCTTGAGACACCGCACGACGACGCCCCTGTCCTCTGCGTCGACCATCGAGATCATGGAATGGTCGAGAAGCCCTCGGAGCGCAGCCTCCACCCTCTCTCCCGGAAGCGGCGGCTCCAAGGACCCCAGATCAACTGCACCCGTCGACAGAGGCCGCAACAGGGAGAGGGGAACCGGGTCGCTGCTCCAGCAGGCGAGCAGACGGAGCAGCGACTCGCATTCGGGAATCCCGTCGTCGGCGAGGGCATTCAGGGAGATCTCCCAGGTGCGCCCCACGAGTTGCCGGGCATTACCCTCCGGACTTCCTGACTCCGCCCCCCTGTCGATCAGTTCGGTGGGGTTCTCGTCGAGGTGCCGCCGATATTCGGTCATGGACCAGTTCTCCAGAAGCTGTCGAGACAGAAAGGATCCGGCCAAAGACAGTGCGAGAGGGAGGCATTCGAGTCTCCGGGCGAGGGTTTCCGCCTCGAGCGGCGTGCCGGTTCCCGGAGCGAGGTCGTGCAGCACCAGTGCGGCTTCCTTCACGGGCAGCACACCGACCTGGTGGAGTTCGGCTCCGCTCCACACACGTGCGCCTCCCACGCGCGTGGTCACGACGACAGTTCCTTGCGGACTGGATCTGAGCCACGCGCCTTCTTCGAGGAAGACGGGATCGTCCGCGTTGTCGAGAACCAGAAACCAAGGCTGCGCCGAGTGGTTCAGGTAGTGCCATACGAGATCGGCCGATGCGCGCCGGCCGTCGTGAGCGGCGACAAGTTCGGCGGTCTCCGCGCCCCGGTCGGCGGCCACGGCAAGCATGCCTGCGCGGAGAGTGGCACGCTCGGAGGCATTTACCCACAGGCCTATGCGGCCACCCTGGCCGGTCACCTCGTTGAAGAGACTCTGCGCCACGGTGGTCTTGCCGCAGCCACCCATTCCGTGGAGCACGTGGACTCCACCGCTCTCGCTTCCCACCGCGTCACGCAGCCTGCCCATCAACTCGACACGGTCCCTGAGGATCCTCGGAGCCCTCGCCACGAGCGGAGTCCGTACGGAGTCCGGCGCCGCCAGGGCGGACCCGGGGCCCGTCTGCCTGCGCAGCACCGTTCGCCGCAGAGCAGGGCCGAAGAGGGAGGAACTCGCGTCCGGAGCCTCGTGGTAGTGGTTCTCGGTGACGTACTGGTCGCCGGTCGCCTGGTAGACGCGGCCCTGCCCCGAGGCCCTGCCATGCACCGGGTACTCGTCCCCGGGCAGCGTCCCGCTCACCGTTCGGTGATGTGCTGGTCGCGCCCGGCCTGGTAGACGCGACCGCTCCCGGACGCCTCGGCACGCAGGTGCACGCCTTGGGGCGCGTCCTTCGCCCCGGGATCCAGCTCCGACAGCAATGCGCGCAAGTCCTCTGCGATGTCCGGACGTTCGACGAGCAGACGCCTCATCCTGCCCGTCCAAGCGTCGCGGAGCTCTCCCTCGGTCAGTTCGTCACCGGTGTCCCGGGCCGAGAGCAGGTCGTCGCGGGCCGCGTCCAGTTCCCCCTGAACGCCTTCGGCACGCGAAGGATCGGTCCGCCGGAAGAGCGAGACAAGACCGTCCCGTGTCCTCTCCCATGCGTCGGTGGCCATCAGAGTTACCACCGAAGCCCCTGCGGTCCGTGCCAGCTCGATCAACTGTGCGTCCATACACGCCCCCTGTCCGTCGGCGCCGGTGCGGCACCTGAAGAGGGCATCCACACTATGTGTGATGGATCGCCACTGTCAGGCGCAATGAACGCCTGCGGCCTCGGACCCCACTTGCGCGGGCGTTGCGGCCTCCCACGACTGCGACCTGGGACAGCCGCCGGGAGGCCCGAGCGCCTGGCGGTTGTCGGCGAATTCTGTCTCTTCCGGAGGGCGGGAGCAGGGTGCTGACCGCTCGGCGGCCAAGGCCCGTTCGTAGATGCAGATCTCCCCCTTCCGATGCCGCACGGGACCCGCATCCCGTGCGGTCTTTCTGCGTTCCCGGGCGCTGCGGCCCGGCGTCCGTCTCTGCACAGCCTGACGAAGTGCCCGCTCATCGTGTGGCCGCGGTCACGTTCACGACAACGCCCCGCAAGGTCAAGAACGAGTAAAATCGTTCTGCTTGCTGATCCGCGTTCACATCCCTGATCGAGAAAACCTTGACCGGGAGCCCGGGCAAGCGGTTCAATCCCGGAAGTCCCCTTCCCGCACGGGACCCCGCTGAACGGCCTTACTGACGAAGTGCGTTCCCGTTCACAAGGCGGACCCCTGGAGGGGGCACATGAACAGTCTCGACTGGGCCGTGCTCATCGGATACTTCGGTGTGATGGTCGCGATCGGAATCTGGTCGCACAAGCGCGTGGACAATGTCAGCGACTTCTTCACCGCCGGCGGCAAGATGCCGTGGTGGCTGTCGGGCATCTCGCACCACATGTCCGGTTACAGCGCGGTGATGTTCACCGGTTACGCGGGCATCGCGTACCAGTACGGGGTCACGTCCTTCGTGACCTGGTCGCTGCCGATCGCGATCGGCATCGGCATCGGCGCCAAACTCTTCGCGCCCCGGCTCAACCGGCTGCGCTCGCGGCTGCACGTCGCATCGCCGCTCGAATACCTCAAGAACCGCTACAACATCCCGACCCAGCAGGCCCTCGCCTGGTCCGGGCTGCTGCTGAAGATCGTGGACGTCGGCGCGAAGTGGGCGGCCATCGCCACCCTGCTCTCCGTCTTCACCGGCGTCACCCTGACCCAGGGCATCTTCATCACGGGCGCGATCACCGCCGTCTACTGCACGGTCGGCGGGCTGTGGGCCGACGCGCTCACCGAGCTGGGGCAGTTCATCATCCAGCTCTTCGCCGGTCTCGCGATGCTGTTCATCGCGATGAACGAGCTGGGCGGCTTCAGCTCGCTGTGGACGGTCTGGGACAAGCTCCCCGAGGGGCACACCAGCCCGACGGCCGGCCCGTACACGGTGACCTTCCTGCTCGCGTACCTCTTCATCAAGACCTTCGAGTACAACGGCGGCATGTGGAACCAGGCCCAGCGCTACATGGCCACGGACTCCGCACGCTCCGCGACCCGCTCGGCCCGGCTCTCGGCCGTGCTCTGGCTGGTCTGGCCCGTGGTGCTCTTCTTCCCGATGTGGGTCGCCCCGCTGCTCGTCGAGGCGAAGAAGCCCGACGCCTCGGACTCCTACGCGCTGATGACCGAGCAACTGCTGCCGCACGGGCTGCTGGGCCTCGTAGTCGTCGGGTTCTTCTCCCACACGATGGCGATGTGCTCCTCCGACGCCAACGCCATCTCCGCCGTCTTCACCCGCGACATCGCACCCGTCCTCTCCAAGTCCGCCCGCAACTGGAGCAACCGCAGCGGCCTCCTGGCCGCGCGACTGTCCACGCTGGCCTTCCTGGCCCTGTCGATGGGGCTGGCGACCCAGATCAACTCGCCGACGTTCAAGGACATCATCTCGGTCGTCATCAAGTGGGTCGCCGGTCTGATGGGGCCGATCGCCATCCCGTTCATGCTGGGTCTGCTGCGCAGGTTCCGGCGTTCCGGCCCGACGGCGGCGCTCACCAGCTGGGCGGCGGGGCTGCTGGCCTTCTACTTCACCAACTACAACTTCGACGGTTCGGTGAAGACGACCGTCGCCCTGCAGTACCAGGTGGCGCTGCCGCTCGCGATCTCGCTGGTCCTCTACATCGTCATCGGCTTCATCAAGCCCGAGGACACCCCGGAGCGCGACGCGCTGATCGAGCAGATCAACACGGACGACGAGGGACCGGCCGGCGGAGCGGCGGCCGCGGCCGTGCCCACGCAGAAGCCGGCTCCGGGCAGCACGGGAGTCCCGGAGGGCGCGAGGGACTGACCTCGCCCCCACGAGCGGGGCACGGACAGGACACGGCGGTGGGCGGGCGCGGCGGCGTCCGCCCACCGCTGCGTTCCGCCCTCCGTCCGGCCGGTCCGGTCAGCCCCGCGGCGGTCCGGTCAGCCCCGCGGGTAGCGGGCCAGCCAGCCGGGAGCGGCCGCCGCGGGGCTGTGCAGGGCGGGGCCCTGGGTCATCTCCATCGCGAAGTCGTCGGAGATCTCGAGGAGGGTCGAGCGCCCCTCCACCTCGGCCAGCCAGGCCGGGGGCAGCGCGGTCTCCCCGTGCAGCGCCCCGAGGAGGGCCCCGCACACCGCTCCGGTGGCCGACGAGGGCCCCGAGTGGTTCACGGCGAGCCGCAGTCCGTGGCGTACGTCCTCGCCCACCAGGGCGCAGTACAGGGCGACGGCGAGCACCTCCTCGGCGGAGTCCGTGTCGCCCAATGCCTCGATGAGGGCGGGCCCGGGGATCCCCTGCCGTACGGAACCGAGGGCCTGCCGCAGCGCGTCGGTGACCTGCTCGTTGCCCGGACGGTCGGCGATCAGGGCCAGCGCGTGCTGCACCGAGCCGTCGAGGGTCTCCCCGCGCGTCAGCCCGTGCACCATGAGCGCGAAGGCGCCGGCCGCGAGCTGGGCGGTGGCGTGGCCGTGCGTGTGGGCCGCGCACTCCACGGCCAGCTGGAGGACGAGCTGGGGCTCCCAGCCGACGAGCAGCCCGAACGGCGCGGAACGGGTGAGCGCGGCGGAGTCCCGCGCCGCGGGGTTCTTGGGCACGGCGAGGGTGCCCATGGTCTCGTCCCCGAAGCCGACGAGGCACTCCCGGGTGGGGGCGCGGCGGGTGTACAGCCACTCCTCCCGGGCGAGCCATCCGTTGTCCTCGCGGCGTTCGTCCGGTCCCCAGGCACTCTGGGTGGCCGCCCACCGCAGATGGGCCCGGTACACGTCGGTGGGTGGATGCCAGGCGCCGGTGTCCTTGCGCACCTGCGCCCGTATGAGCCCGTCGACGGTGAAGAGGGTGAGCTGGGTGACCGCGGTGACGGCGCCGCGTCTGCCGTGCGCGGGGACGAAGTCGCTCACGCCGTCCACGCCGTGTGCCGCCCGGATGGCCTCCAGGGTGAGCGCCGAGACCCCTGCCCCGAGCGCGTCCCCCGTCGCCCCGCCGAGCAGCGCCCCCCGGACCCGGCTACGGAAGTCCTGCTGCTGGACACGGCCCCAGACCGCGGTGGTTCCTGTGGTCACCGTGCCCCCATTTCCTCCGGCCTCCGGTGCGGCTGCGCAAGCAGCGTAATCGAACGGGGACGGGGGGCTCGTAGCAGGAACGCTATGTACGGACTAGCGCTCCTGAGCACTTTTGAACGCCATTCCTCACGTTTTCACGGACCGTTTACAAGAAGTGCCGGGGCCGGAATTCCGGCCCCGGCACACCGCGGGCCGGGCGGACCGTCAGCCGAACTGGCCGGGCTTGTACTCCCCGGCCGGCTGCCGGGTGATGACGTTCAGCCGGTTGTAGGCGTTGATGACGGAGATGAGGGCGACGAGGGCGAGGAGCTGGTCCTCGTCGTAGTGCTCGGCGGCCCGCGCCCAGGCCTCGTCCGTGACCCCGCCCGCCGCGTCGGCGATGCGGGTGCCCTGCTCGGTCAGCTCCAGGGCGGCACGCTCGGCGCCGGTGAAGACCGTGGCCTCCCGCCACGCCGCCACCAGGTGCAGACGGGTCGCGTTCTCCCCGGCCTCGGCCGCTTCCTTGGTGTGCATGTCCAGGCAGAATCCGCAGCCGTTGATCTGGCTGGCGCGGATCTTCACGAGTTCCTGCGTGGCCATCGGCAGGGCGGAGTCGGTGACCGCTTTTCCGGCCGAATTGATGTGCTTCAGGAACTTGGCCGCGAACTGGCTTCCGAAGACGTTGACCCGTGCTTCCATGATGGCTCCTCTGCGTCGCTTCCCGACCGGGTACACCCTTCAGACCGACGGGCCCGGCCGGATGTGACAGGACCCGATGTGATCCGGGTCTCACCCGGCACCCCCGTCAGACGCCGGCCGGCAGGGCCGGGTAGTCGGTGTAGCCCTTCGCCCCGCCGACGTACATCAGGTACGCGTCCCGGACCTGGTTCACCGGCGCGCCGGTACGCATCCGCCGGATCAGGTCGGGGTTGGCGAGGAAGGGCCGGCCGAGCGCGATCACATCGGCCCCGGCGGCCAGCAGCCGCTCGCCGTGGGCGAGCCCGCCGTCCCGGGGGATGTGGTCCTTCGGCAGCACCGGGTTGGCGACCAGCGTGCCCGGCCAGTCCTGCCGGATCCGCCGGAAGACGGGGTCCTCGGGGTCGGCGTACGTCACGTGGAGGTAGGCGAGGCCGCGCTCGGCCAGGGCCGCGACGAGCGCGGGGTAGATCTCCTCGGTGTCCCCCTCGTGGAGGCTGTTGACCGTGACGCGGGGCGAGATCCTGAGGCCCACCCGCTCGGCGCCGATCTCGGCCGCGACGGCTTCGACGACCTCCACCACGAAGCGGATCCGGTTGGCCACGGAGCCGCCGTAGGCGTCCGTGCGCCGGTTGGTGCCCTCCGCCAGGAACTGGTGGAGCAGATGGCCGTTGGCGCTGTGCACCTCGACCCCTTCGAAGCCGGCGTCCCGCGCGTTGCGGGCCGCGGCGGCGAAGTCCGCGACGGTGGTCCTGATGTCCTCGGCGGTCATCTCCCGGGGGACGACCGAGGGCCGGCGTCCGGCCGGGGTGTGGATGGTCTCCGGCAGTGCGATCGGGGACGGCGCCACCGGCGTCAGCCCGCTGGTGTCGGGGTGGCCGACCCGGCCTCCGTGCTGGATCTGGAGGAACATCCGGCCGCCCTCCGCCCGTACCGCGTCGGTCACCAGGCGCCAGCCCTCGACCTGGGCGGGGCTGTGGATCGCGGTGATGTTCGGGTACGTCTGCCCCACCGGGTTCGGGGTGGACGCCTCGGCGATGATCAGCGCCGCGGAGGCGCGCTGGGCGTAGTACGTGGCCATGAGCGGCGTCGGCACCCCCTCCGGCGTGGCCCGGTTCCTGGTCAGCGGGGCCATCACGAGACGGTGGGGAAGGGTGAGCGGGCCGAGGGCGACGGGCTCGAAGAGTTCCGGCGTGGAAGTGGCTGTGTTCGTCATGCCGGAACCGTAAGAATTGACACCGGTGTGAGGTTCAAGTCCCGGAGGCGAGGAATTCATGCGGATCGGCGAACTGGCCCGGCGTACGGGCGTGAGCGAACGCTCCCTGCGTTACTACGAGACCCAGGGGATCCTGACGGCCGACCGCACCCCCGGCGGCCACCGCGACTACCCGGAGGGCGCGGTCGACCGCGTCATCCGCATCCAGGAGTTCTACGCCGCCGGACTCTGCAGCTCGAAGATCGCCGAACTGCTGCCCTGCGTCAGGGACGAGGACGGGGGACCCTCCGCGATCGCCACACCGCGCCTGGTGGGCGACCTCTCCGTGGAACGCGACCGCATCGACCGGCAGATCGAGGAACTGCGCCGCTCCAGGGACGTGCTGGACGAGGTGATCGCGACGGCGTCCGGGCAGCCGGCGAGCAGCGGCTGACGGCATCCGGGCGCCCCACGAGCACCGGCTGACGCCGCCCGGGCACCCCGCGCACCGGCTGACGCCGCCCCGCCCCGCGCCCCCGTCGGGGTGCGGGGCGGGCCCGGCTCAGCTCTCCAGCACCGGCAGCAGCTCCGGCAGGTGCCCGTCCGAGGCCGCCGCCGCGGTGATCCGTTCCTCCGGGACCTCGCCGTACAGCGTGGTGCGCGGCTTCGCCGGGCGGCCTGCCAGATCGGCGATGGCGACGAGGTCCTGGACGGAGCGGTAGGAACCGTAACTCGATCCGGCCATACGGGAGATGGTCTCCTCCATCAGCGTCCCGCCGAGGTCGTTGGCGCCCGAGCGCAGCATCTCGGCCGCGCCTTCCGCGCCCAGCTTCACCCAGCTGGTCTGGATGTTGGTGATGTGCGGATGGAGCAGCAGACGGGCCATCGCCGTGACCGCCCTGTTGTCCCGGTCGGTGGGGCCGGGGCGGGCGATGCCCGCCAGGTAGACCGGGGCGTTGGTGTGGATGAAGGGGAGCGTGACGAACTCCGTGAAGCCGCCGGTCTCCTGCTGGAGCCGGGCCAGCGTCCTGAGGTGTCCGAGCCAGTGGCGGGGCTGGTCCACATGGCCGTACATCATGGTGGACGAGGAGCGCAGGCCCGTCTCGTGCGCCGTCCTGATGACCTCCAGCCAGGTCGCGGTCGGCAGCTTCCCCTTGGTGAGGACCCAGCGGACCTCGTCGTCCAGGATCTCCGCGGCCGTTCCCGGGATGGAGCCGAGCCCTGCCTCCTTGGCGGCGGTCAGCCAGTCACGGATGGACATGCCGGTGCGGGTGGCGCCGTTGACCACCTCCATCGGCGAGAAGGCGTGGACGTGCATCCCGGGGACGCGCTCCTTCACCGCCTTCGCGATGTCGAAGTACGCCGTGCCGGGGAGGTCCGGGTGGATGCCGCCCTGCATGCAGACCTCGACCGCGCCCACGTCCCACGCCTGGGCCGCCCGGTCGGCGACCTGGTCCAGGGAGAGGGTGTAGGCGTCGGCGTCCGTGCGGCGCTGGGCGAAGGCGCAGAAGCGGCAGCCGGTGTAGCAGACGTTGGTGAAGTTGATGTTCCTGGTGACGATGTAGGTGACGTCGTCGCCCACGACATCACGGCGCAGTGTGTCCGCGATCCGGCACAGCTCGTCCAGGGCCGGGCCGTCGGCGTGGAGCAGGGCGAGCGCCTGGTCGTCGGTGAGCTTGGCGGGGTCGTCGGCCGCCTGCCCGAGGGCCTGGCGTACGTCGGTGTCGATCCTGGAGGGGACCATGCCGGGTGCCGCGGCCTCGCGCAGGGCTGCCCAGTCCCCGTAGACCTCGTCGAAGTCGTCGCGCCGGTCGCCGGTGCGGCCCTGGGTGTCGATGGTGCGGTGCAGGTCGGTACGGCCCGAGGCGTTGAAGCCCTCGTCGGGCTCCTGCCAGGGGATCCCCGCGGGGATCGCGCCTTCCTTCGCCAGGCCCGTCTCCGGGTCGGCGAGCGCACGGACGTGCGGGAGGAGGCGCGGGTCGAGCCACGGTTCGCCCCGCTGGATGAACTCCGGGTAGATGGTGAGGCGTTCGCGCAGCTGGAAGCCGGACTCGGCGGTCCGGGAGGCGAGTTCGTCGATGTGCGGCCAGGGGCGTTCGGGGTTCACATGGTCCGGGGTGAGCGGCGAGACCCCGCCCCAGTCGTCGATGCCCGCGCCGATGAGCAGGGCGTACTCGGCGTCCACGAGGTTCGGCGGCGCCTGGATGCGGGCCGAGGGGCCGAGGATGTGGCGAGCCACGGCGATCGCGGCCGCCAGCTCCTCCAGTTCGGCGTCCGGCATCCCGCGCATCGCGGTGTCGGGCTTGGCCCGGAAGTTCTGGACGATGACTTCCTGGATGCCGTGATAGGCGCGGGCCGTCCTGCGCAGTTCGAAGAGCGAGTCGGCGCGCTCCTCGTACGACTCGCCGATCCCGATCAGGATGCCGGTGGTGAACGGCACGTTGGACCGGCCGGCGTCCTCCAGGACCCGCAGCCGGACGGCCGGTTCCTTGTCCGGGGAACCGTGGTGGGGGCCGCCCTTCTCCGACCAGAGCCGGGTCGCCGTGGTCTCCAGCATCATGCCCATGGACGGGGCGACCGGCTTCAGCCGCTGCAGGTCCGTCCACGTCATCACGCCCGGGTTCAGGTGCGGCAGCAGCCCCGTCTCCTCCAGCACCCGGACCGCCATCGCCCGGACGTAGGCCAGGGTGTCGTCGTACCCCTCGGCCTCCAGCCACTCACGCGCCTCGGGCCAGCGGTCCTCGGGCCGGTCCCCCAGGGTGAACAGGGCTTCCTTGCAGCCCATTTCCGCACCTTCGCGGGCGATCGCGAGCACCTCGTCAGGGGAGAGGAACATCCCGTGGCCCGCCCTGCGGAGCTTCCCCGGCACGGTGACGAAGGTGCAGTAGTGGCAGGTGTCCCGGCAGAGCCTGGTCAGCGGGATGAAGACCTTGCGCGAGTACGTGATCACTCCGGGCCGCCCGGCGGCCTCCAGCCCCGCGTCCCGCACCCTGGCGGCGGAGGCGGCCAGATCGGTCAGGTCGTCCCCCCGCGCCTGGAGCAGGACGGCGGCCTCGGCCACGTCGAGGGCGACGCCGTCGCGCGCCCGCCGCAGGGCACGCCGCATGGCGTTGGTCGTGGGGCGCTGAGGATCGGTCATGATCCGAGCATACGAGCGCCCCCCTCATGCCGGACCAGGGCCTCCGCCGCTCGTGACCGTGTGATCACCGCTGGCGCCTTGGCCGTTATGTCCCTCTTGCCCCGTAGGCTCGGGGAGGTGATGGAAACGATCGTGTTCGACATCGGAGAGACCCTCGTCCGCGACGACCGCCACTGGGCCTCCTGGGCCGACTGGCTCGGCGTCCCGCCGCACACCGTCAGCGCGCTGGTCGGCGCCGCGGTCGCCCAGGGCCGCGACTCCACCGACGCGCTGCGCATCCTGCGCCCCGGTATGGACGTTGCCGAGGCCTACCACGCGCGGGTCGCCGCGGCCCGGGGCGAGTACCTCGACGAGACCGACCTGTACCCCGATGTCCGGCCGGCCCTCGCGGAGCTGCGGGCCATCGGGATGCGGGTCGTCGTGGCCGGTGACAGGACGGCGCGGGCAGGGGAGTTGCTGCGGGCCCTGGACCTGCCGGCGGACCTGGTCGTCACCTCGGAGGAGTGGGGCGTCACCAAACCGGACGGGGAGTTCTTCGCCCGGGTGCTGGAGGTGTCGGGCGCCTCCCCGGAGACGACCGTGTACGTGGGTGACCACCCGGCCGACGACCTCTTCCCGGCGAGTTCGGCGGGGCTGCGCACGGCGCACATCCGCCGTGGTCCGTACGGTCATTGGTGGGCGGACCACCCGGACGTCATGGAGACGGCCGACTGGCGGGTGAGCTCCCTGACCGAGCTTCCCGCCCTGCTGGGCGGTCCCCGCGCGGCCCGGCGGAAGCCGTACGCGCCGCCCCTCCCGCAGGCCGGCGCGGACGGGCCGACCGTGCTCCCCGGTCAGTCCTCGGCCCCGGGAGCCACGGAGGACGCGCCGGAACCGGGGGCGGAGACCGCACCGTCCGGCCCGGCACGCCCCGCCCTGCCCGAGGCACCGGCGGGCGGCATCGGGGAGCGCCCGTGACCGTCGTGTGATCACCGCCCCGTACCCTCCATCCGCCGGGGTTTCCACGGCACATGAGGGATACGGGGGCGGGACATGACGTACGGACGGGCGGCGGCACCGGTGGTGGCCGGAGGGCTGCTGCTGACACTGCTGCTGTGGTGGGCCGGGGCGAGCGTGAACGCGCTGCATCTCCAGGGGACGGCCGACGTCCTCGGCGGCCGGGTCGCCGCCGACCTCCAGCACTGGCTCTCCCCCTGGTCGTTCGACCTGCCGGACGCGGTGCGCTGGGGCACGGGCTCGGTGGACGGCTCGGGAAGCCCGGCGGGGACGAACGGTTCGCGCTATCTCTCCCTGTACGAGACGGCGATGCAGATCCGGCTCACCACCGTGTTCGCGTTCTTCGTACCCGGCGCGCTGCTCCTCGTCCGCAGGCTGCCGCCGGTGAAGGGCCGGACACCGGCGACGCTGCTGGCCGTCTGGGCCTGGGGCATGGTCGCCGGGACCCTGGCGGTCACCGTGTCCGCGCCGTGGCTCATCGCCGCGCGGGGCCGGGGCAGTTTCCGCTTCCTGCCGCAGCTGGCGGGCGAGATGACCGCCGGCCGGCAGATCCTGGCGCTGACCTCCCTGCTCGCGGCCGGCGTGACCGTCCTGGTCGCCCGGGTCACCGTCAAGGGGGCGGGTGAGCTGCCACGGGCGAGCGTCCCGGCGGGTGTCTCCAGGCTTTCGGCGACGGTCGGCACCTGCGTGGTCGCCCTGTCACTGGTCGTCCTCTCGTACCAGTCGGTCGCCGCCGAGATCCAGGGCGTCCGGCTCTCCGGAGGGGTGCTGTCCGAGCCCGGTGACCTGCTGCGCCAGTGGCTCCTGCTCGGCGGCTGGGCCGGACCCGCGGGGACTCCCATCGACCGGTGGCTGCTGCGGCGGGCCGCCGACGCCCTGCTGCTCCTCGTCGTGTGGTTCGCGCTGCGGTGGCTGCCCACCCTGCTGACACGGGCCTCGGTCCCGGCCATGGCCGCCGGTGCGGTCTGCGCGACCGTCGTCGGCCTGCTGGCGAGCCAGCTGGCGCAGATCGCCCTGGACGCCGCCGACGCGGGCATGCGGTGGGGGCTGATCCAGATGACGTCGGTCATCGGAACCGGGGTCCCGGCGGCCCTGGTCGTCGGATCGGTGGCCGGCGCCGCGGCGGCGGTGACGCTGCGGCTGACCGCGGTCCGGACGGCCGCGTCCGGGAGCACCGGCACCGGCACCGCCGCGGACACACATCCGGCAGCTCCCGGCGCCTGACGGCCCACCACACGCCGAAGGGTCCGCCCAGGCCCCCTGAGGGGCGCGGGCGGACCCTTCGCGCCGTCTACTTGCCCAGCACCGCCTGCATCACCTTCCGCGCGATGGGCCCACCCAGGCCACCACCCGAGATGTCCGAGCGGGAGATGTCCATCGCGGTCGGGTCGATGAACACCGCGACCGCCACCGAACGGCCGTCGGAGTCCTTGCCGTAGGACACGAACCAGCCGTACGGCACCTCCTTGGTCACGTCGTTGCCGCGCTGCGCCGTTCCCGTCTTGCCGCCCACCGTCACGCCGTCGATCAGGGCACGCCGGGCACTGCCCTCCTTGGCGGTGAACTCCATCATCTCCTGGACCTTCTCCGCGGTCTCCTCGGAGACCGCCTGGCTCATGAGCCGCGGCTCGTGCTGCTCCAGCACGTCGGTGTCCGCGTCCTGGACCTTGTCCACGATGTAGGGCTGCATCAGCTTGCCGTCGTTGGCGAGGGCCGCAGTGACCATCGCCATCTGCATCGGGGTACTGGTGAGACTGCCCTGGCCCATCCCGGTGAGGGCGGTGCCGGGCTTGTCCAGCTCCTGGGGGTACAGGCTCTTCGTGGCGAGCAGGTCGCCGAAGGCGTCGGAGTAGACGTCCTCGTTGAAGCCGAACTTCTCGGCCGTCTCACGCATCCCCTCGTCGCCCACCTTGAGGGCCGCGTCGAGGAAGACGTTGTTGCAGGAGTACTGCATCGCCGTCTTGAACGAGGCCTTGTCGCAGGTCGCGTCCCCCGCCTCGCTGCTGATCGTGCTCGACGACAGCGGCAGCTTGTACGGGGAGCGTGCGTCGGTACGGGCGTTGACGTCGGTGACGACGCCGTGCTCCAGGGCGGCGGCCGCGGTGAGGATCTTGAAGGTGGATCCCGGCGGGAACGTCTCGCGCAGCGGGCGGTTGGCCAGTGGCTTGCCCTTGTCGTCGATCAGCGCCTGGAACTTGTCGCCCTCCTTGAAGGAGTTGCCGGCGAAGACCGAGGGGTCGTACGACGGCGTGGACACCAGGGCGAGCACCTTGCCGGTCGACGGTTCGAGGGCGACGACGGCACCCCGCGCGTCGAGGTCGGAGAGACCCTTGTACGCCGCCTCCTGCGCCTTCGGGACGATGGTGGTCACCACGTCACCGCCGCGCCGCTCCTCACCGGTGAGGATGTCCTTGGCGTGCCGGAAGGCGAAGCGCTCGTCCTGCCCGCTGAGGATGCTGTCGTACGTCTTCTCCAGCAGGGACATGCCCTGTGCCTGCGAGGCGTAGCCGGTGACGGGGGCGTACATCGGGCCCTGTTTGAAGGTGCGCTGGTACTTGAAGTCGGTTCCCTCCACCAACTTCGAGCCGGTGATCGCCTTCCCTCCCACGATGATGTCGCCGCGCGGGGTGGCGAACTGCGTGATCTTCACCCGGCGGTTGTGCTCGTGGGTGGAGAGCTCCTCGCTCTTGGCGAACTGCAGCCAGTTCGTCCTGATCAGCAGAGCCAGCATCAGAAGCCCGCAGAAGATGGCTATGTGGCGCAACGGCCTGTTCATCGTGCTCCCGCTCCCAGGCAGCCGGGCACACACGCACACGGGCCGCACCATTGATGTCCGGAGGTGATGGATGCGATTTTAGCGCCGGTTGGTTGCACCCGGCGATCACAAGGATCGGTCCCCGGCCACAACTCCCGCCGGATCCAGCCGAAAACAGAGAACTTAGGCTACCCTAAGTCGATTCTGTCTCGACGTCCGCGGGAGGGCTTCATGGGTCACGGCTGGGAGGGCGCTGTCCTCAAGCTCTTCAGGGGGCGGGACTTCACGTTCACCGTCACCGGAACGGAACAGGTCACCGATCACTTCCGGCGGGTGACGGTGACCGACGGAGGGCTGCTCGAGGCGACGGGCGGCGCCCATCCGACCATGTGGGTCAGGCTCTGGTTCGAACGCGACGGCAAGCCCCACCAGCGCGGCTACACCCTCGTCGACCCGGACCCGGCCGCCGGGACGTTCGGGCTCGAATTCGCCCTCCACGAGGGCACGGCGAGCGACTGGGCCCGCTCCGCGCGGCCGGGGGACACCATCGACGCGACGCTCCAGGGCACCCGCTTCGCACCGCCCGACCCCCGGCCGGGCCGGCTCTTCGTCATCGGGGACGCGGCCTCACTGCCCGCCGTCAACTCGCTGCTGGACGAGTTCGCCGGTCTGCCGGCGACGATCTGGTGCGAGACCGCCCACACCTCGGACGCGGAGCTGCCGTTCCGGCTGGACCCGGCCCACCACACCCTGCACACCGTCCCGCGCCGCGACGCGGGCGCGCACCTGGTCTCCGAGGTGCGCAACGCCCTGCCCGGCCTGCTCGGCGAGGACCGCTCGGACGCGTACGTCTGGATCGCCTGCGACACGGCGACCACCCGGACCCTGAGCACGTACGTCCGCAAAGAACTGGACTTGCCCAAGGACCGGGTGAACGCGCTGGGTTACTGGCGCGCGAGCTGACGCCTCAGTCGGCGACCACGAAGGCGGGGGTCTCCTTCGTCAGCACCTCGCCGCGGAAGAACGACGGGCTGCGCCGCCTCATGATCTCCATCAGCACCACACCGAGCAGCAGCAGTCCGACGCCGATGACGAAGACCGATCCGACCCCGAGGACCGAGGAGCCGGAGCCGTAGGCCGGGTCCCACATGTCGTAGAGGGTCTTGCCGAAGACCGCCGTGAGGAGGATGCCGCCGAGCGCCGGGAAGAGGCCCTTGAAGACGAGGTCGCGGGCGGACCGGGTGAGCTCCTCGCGGAAGTACCGGACGCAGGCGAAGGCGGTCAGCGCGTAGTAGAAGCAGATCATCAGGCCGAGGGCGTAGATGGTGTCGACGAGGACGTGCTCACTGACCAGCGTCATCACGGTGTAGAACGCGCCGGTCGCGACACCCGCCACCACCGTGGCGCGGCCCGGCGTCCGGAAGCGGGGGTGGACGCGGGCGTAGGAGGCGGGCAGCGCCTCGTACGAGGCCATCGCCAGGACCGTGCGGGCCACCGGGATGAAGGTGGTCTGCAGGCTCGCGGCGGCGGAGGCCAGGACCGCGAGGAAGAGCAGGATGCCGAGGCCGGGGCCCATCACCGGACCGGCCAGGGCGGCGAAGACGTTGTCGGAGGTGTCGGGGTTGGCGAGACCCAGCCCCGACGAGCCGGAGCCGACGACCATCTGGGCGGCGATGCCCGTGGCGAGGTAGGACCCGACCAGGACGACCATGGCGATGAGGGCGGCCCGTCCCGGGGTGCGCTCGCTGCCGGTGGTCTCCTCGTTGGCGGTGAGACAGGTGTCCCAGCCCCAGAACATGAAGATCGACAGGGACAGCCCGGCCGTGAAGGCGGCGAAGGACTGCACGGCGAAGGGATTCAGCCAGGACCAGGAGAAGTCCGCCGAGGTGCCGGCGAACTCACCGCTGCCGGCCTTCTGCACGGCCATCACCACGAAGACCGCGAGGACCACGAGCTGGAGGGCCACGAGCGTGTACTGGAGTCCCTTGGTGGCCGTCATCCCCCGGTAGCTGATCGCGGTCGCGACGGCGATCAGGAGGAGGCAGGTGACGATGTGCACCGGCTTGCTGTCGTCCAGGGCGGCGACCGAGTCGCTCCCGGTCACCTCACCCGCCAGCAGCCAGAAGTACGAGGTGGCGACGCCCGCGAGGTTCGACAGGACGATGATCGTGGCGATCACCAGCCCCCAGCCGCACATCCAGCCCAGGCGCGGCCCGAAGGCCTTGACCGTCCAGGTGAACGAAGTGCCGCAGTCCGGCACCGCCTTGTTGAGCTCGCGGTACGCGAAGGCGACCAGCAGCATCGGCAGGAACCCGGCGAGGAACACGGCGGGCATCTGCAGCCCGACCTCCCCGGCGGTGGAGCCGAGGGTCGACGTCAGGCAGTACACCGGGGCGACCGTGGAGATGCCGAGGACGGCGCTCCCGAGCAGGCCGACGGAGTTCCCGCCGAGGCCCTTCTCGCGTACGCCGCCCTCGCCCGGGCCGCTTCCCGGTACCGCGTCTTGGGCCCGAGGCCGCGTGTCCAGCTCACTCATGGGGAGGACGCTATGTGCTGCGATTTCCATATCCGGAAGATGAGACTCCCTTGTCTCACCCTTAACTCATGCCACCCAGAACGCAATTGAACCAAGACATTGAAGGTTTACCGTAAACAGCACCTTGCAATCAACGACCGTCCGCGCGGCCCCAAGTCGTACGGGAACCGCACCACTGTCCAATTTGTCATGGTTCAAAATTTTCCCGCGCCGGTGTCCACAGCACGGCCGCGGCCCGGGTCACCTGCGGTAGAGCTCCTCGATCTCCGCGTCGAAGTCACGGGTGATCGCGTCCCTCTTCAGCTTGAGCGAGGGGGTGAGGTGGCCGCTCTCCTCGGTGAAGTCACCCGTCAGAACGGTGAACTTCCGGATGGACTCGGCGCGCGAGACCAACCGGTTGGCCTCGTCCACCGCGCGCTGCAGAGCGGCCAGCAGCTCCTCGTCCCGGACGAGGTCACGCATGGGGACGCCCTCCTTCTTCCGCATCCGGCGCCAGTGGGCGAGGCCGTCCGGCTCCAGGGTGATCAGGGCGCTGACGAAGGACCGGTTGTCCCCGACCACCATGCACTGGCTGACCAGCGGGTGGGCGCGCAGCCAGTCCTCCAGCGGGGCGGGGATGACGTTCTTGCCCCCGGACGTGATGATGATGTCCTTCTTGCGGCCGGTGATCGTGAGGTAGCCGTCCTCGTCCAGCGCGCCCAGGTCACCCGTCGGGAACCAGCCGTCGCCCGGGTACGGCACGGTCTCGCCGCGCGAGGTGTCCCAGTAGCCGCGGAACACCTGCCCGCCGCTCAGCAGGACCTCCCCGTCGTCCGCGATGCGTACGGCCGTGCCTGGCAGGGGCCAGCCCACCGTGCCGAGGCGGGGCTTGAGGGGCGGGGTCACCGTGGCGGCCGCGGTCGTCTCGGTGAGGCCGTACCCCTCGAAGATCTGGATGCCGGCTCCGGCGTAGAAGGCGGCGAGCCGACGGCCCAGCGGGGAGCCCCCGCAGATCGCGTACCTGACGTGCCCGCCCAGGGCGGCGCGTATGCGCCGGTAGACCAGCGGGTCGTACAGGGCGCGGGCCGCGCGGAGCCCGAGGCCGGGCCCGGGGCCGGTGCCGTGTTCGGCGGCCTCGACGGCCTCGCCGTAGCGCTGCGCGATACGGGCCGCGCGGTCGAAGGAGGAGGCCCTGCCCATCTTCTCCGCGGTGGCGCGTCCGGTGTTGAAGACCTTCTCCAGGACGTACGGGATGGCCAGCAGGAACGACGGCTTGAAGCCGGCCAGGTCGGCGAGGAGGTCCTCGGTCCGGATCGACGGGGCGTGCCCCAGCCGCACCCGTGCCCGCAGGCAGCCGATGGCCACCATCCGGCCGAACACATGGGAGAGGGGCAGGAAGAGCAGCGTGGAGGCCGGGTACTTCGACACCGATTTGAAGACCGGGTGGAGCAGCTCGATCGCGTTGTCGACCTCGGCGAAGAAGTTCCCGTGGGTCAGGACGCAGCCCTTCGGCCTGCCCGTGGTGCCCGAGGTGTAGATGAGGGTGGCGGGACTGTCCGGCCCCAGCGCCGACCGCCGGGCGGTGACCGCCGCGTCGGGGACGTCCTTGCCGATGGCCTTCAGCCGGCCGATCGCACCCGTGTCGAACTGCCAGAGATGCGTGAGGTCCCCGAGCTGTTGCCGCTCCTGACTGACCAGCCGGCCCTGCTCCTTCGACTCGACGGCGCAGGCGACCGCTCCGGAGTCCTGGAGGATCCAGCGCGTCTGGAAGGCCGAGGAGGTGGGGTAGACGGGCACGGTGACCAGGCCCGCCGCCCAGGCGGCGAAGTCGAGGAGAGTCCACTCGTACGTCGTACGGGCCATGATCGCGAGCCGGTCCCCGCTCTGCAGCCCCTCCGCCACCAGGCCCTTGGCGACGGCCTGGACCTCCGCGGCGAACTCGGCGGCGGTGACGTCCTGCCAGCCGCCGTCGGGCCGCTTGCGGCTGAGGACCGCCTCGGACGGTGCCTGGAGGGCGTTGTCGTAGGGGATCTCGGCGAGCGAACCGCTGCGCACCCCCGGAGCGAGCGGCGGTACGGAGACCTCACGCACGGTGCCGTCGGCCCCCCTCACCTTGGTCGGCTCGACGAGTACGGGGACGGCGGGCGCGGCGGATTCGGCGGTGGGGGCGGGCGTGGACACGAGCGGCTCCTCGACATGGGGTCCGGCGCCGGACCCTTCCCTGGGGTCCGGCGCGGGGCGGCTGCTGGATGCGCGGGGTCGTTCACGTACGGATGGGCGGGCCGGCGGTGGTGGTGCGCCGGTGTGTCGGAGGCGCGGGGGTCAGGGGCGTTCGAGGATCGCGGTCACTCCCTGTCCGCCGGCGGCGCAGACCGAGATCAGGCCGCGGCCGGGCTCGCCCCGCTCCGCGAGGAGCTTGGCCAGGGTCGCGACGATCCGGGCGCCGGTCGCGGCGAAGGGGTGCCCGGTGGCGAGGGACGACCCGGCCACGTTGAGCTTCTCCCGGTCGACGGGTGCGAGCCCCTGCTTCTCCCAGGAGGCGAGCGTGGCCAGCACCTGGGAGGCGAAGGCCTCGTGGATCTCGAACAGGTCGAAGTCCCCGACGGTCAGCCCGGCCCGCTCCAGCATCCGCGGCACGGCGTACGCGGGAGCCATCAGCAGCCCGTCCTCGCCGCCGACGTAGTCCACGGCGGCCGTCTCGTACAGCGAGAGATACGCCAGCGGTTCCAGGCCGTGCGCCTCGGCCCACTCCTCGCTCGCCAGCAGCACCGTCGCGGCGCCGTCGGTGAGGGGGGTCGAATTGCCCGCCGTCATCGTCGCTTCGGGGTGCGAGGCGCCGAACACCGGCTTCAGGGTGGCGAGTTTCTCCACCGTGGAGCCGGGGCGCAGATTCTGGTCGCGGTCCAGGCCGAGGTACGGGACGACCAGGTCGTCCAGGAAGCCGCGGTCGTAGGCGGCGGCGAGCCGCTGATGGCTGGTGGCCGCCAGGAGGTCCTGGTCCTCGCGGGTCACGCCCCACTTCCTGGCCGTCACCGCCGCGTGCTCGCCCATCGAGAGCCCGGTGCGGGGCTCGGCGTTGCGCGGGATGTCCGGCACGAGGTGGCCCGGGCGGATCGCGGCCAGCGCCCTGATCCGGGCGCCCGCCGACTTCGCGCGGCGGGCCTCCAGCAGGATCCTGCGCAGCCGGTCGTTGACCCCGAGCGGGGCGTCGCTCGTGGTGTCCGCGCCGCCCGCGATCGCCGAGTCGACGGCGCCGAGCGCGATCTTGTTGGCCGCGGCGATGACGGCCTGAAGCCCGGTGCCGCAGGCCTGCTGGATGTCGTAGGCCGGGGTGCGGTGATCCAGGCCGCTGCCGAGGACCGTCTCCCGGGCGAGGTTGAAGTCCCGGCTGTGCTTGAGGACCGCACCGGCGACGAACTCGCCCACCTGCTGCCCCCGCAGGCCGAAACGCCCGACGAGCCCGTCCAGCGCGGCGGTCAGCATGTCCTGGTTCGACGCCTGCGCGTAGGGGCCGTCGGAGCGGGCGAACGGGATGCGACTGCCGCCGATGACCGCGACCCGGCGCGGCTGCGGAAGTGCGAGGGGAATCAACTCGACCAACTCATCTCGACAACTCCTGACCCTTGAGTAACCTTACTCCGGAGTAAATCTACGACCGAGCAGGAGTCCAGACAATGGCCGACCGCTATCTGCACTTCACCAGCACGGCATCCGGCCGATTCCTGACCCGCAGGCTCGGGCTGCCCCAGCCCGCACCACTGCGCCGGTGGACCCTGGAGACCCCTTCCCTCGAAGGGCCGCTGCTCCACCTCACCGCCGGGGAATCCGCCCACCGGGACTCGCTCGGGCCGGTACTCGCCGCGACAGGACTGGAGGTCACCGACCGGGCCGAGCGTCCGGCCGCGATCGTCCTGGACGCCACCGGTGTCACCACCGCGGCCGGGCTCTCCGGGGTGCACGCGGCACTGCACCCCGTCGTACGGTCGCTCGCCCCGGGCGGCCGCGTCGTGGTGCTCGGCACGACGCCCTCGCCGGACGACCACCACCAGGCGGCAGCGCAGCAGGCCCTGGAGGGCTTCGTGCGCTCGCTCGGCAAGGAGATCGGCAAGGGCGCGACCGTGCAGCTGCTGCGGCTCGCCCCCGGGGCCGGCGCCGGCAGCGCCGAGTCCACCCTCCGCTTCCTGCTGTCCCCGCGCTCCGCGTACATCAGCGGCCAGGTCGTCGAACTCACCGCCGGTGAGCCCGGGGAGGTGGCCGACTGGGACGTGCCGCTGGCCGGGCGCACCGCGCTGGTCACCGGCGCGGCACGGGGCATCGGCGCGTCGGTCGCCTCCGTCCTGGCCAGGGACGGCGCCCAGGTGTTCTGCCTGGACGTCCCGCAGGCCGAGGAGGAGCTCTCCCGTACGGCGGCCCGCCTCGGTGCCACCGCCCTGCCTCTGGACATCACCGCCCCCGACGCGGCGGAGCTGATCGCGACGGCCGTCCCCGGCGGCCTCGACGTACTCGTCCACAACGCGGGGATCACCCGTGACCGCAGGCTGGCCAACATGGCCGCCGACCGCTGGTCCTCGGTCATCGACGTCAACCTGGACAGTGTCCTGCGCACCACGGACGCCCTGCTGGAGGCGGGCGCGGTGAACCGCGGCGGCCGGATCGTCGCCACCGCCTCCATCGCCGGGATCGCGGGCAACAACGGCCAGACCAACTACGCGGCCAGCAAGGCGGGGATCATCGGCCTGGTCCGCTCTCTGGCGCCGCGCGCCGCCGCCGAGCACGGGGTCACCGTCAACGCCGTCGCCCCAGGTTTCATCGAGACGAAGATGACGGCCGCCGTGCCCCTGTTCATCCGGGAGGCCGGCCGCCGGATGAACTCGCTGTCCCAGGGAGGCCTGCCCGTCGACGTCGCCGAGACCACCGCCTGGTTCGCCCAGCCCGCCTCCGGCGCGGTCAACGGCCAGGTCGTGCGGGTCTGCGGCCAGAGCCTGCTGGGGGCGTGAGCGTCATGACCAGCCTGAGCCTCTCGCTCGCTCGCGGGGCACTCACCTCGCCCTTCAAGCGGGCCGGCCGCCCTGGCGCGACGCTGCCCGCCCGGCACGAGGTGCTCCCGGCCCACCGGATCGCGCCGGGCCCTCTCGCCGCCTACCGCGAGGTCTGCGGATTCAGCGGTACGAGCACTCTGCCGCTCACCTATCCCCATGTGCTGGGCTTTCCGCTCGCCATGCGTCTCATGACCGCACGCGACTTCCCGCTGCCGGTGCTCGGACTCGTCCACACCTGGATCGAGATCACCGCGCACCGCGGGACGCGGCCGACGGACGAACTCGAACTCACCGTGTACGCGGCCGGGCTGAACCCCCATCGCCGGGGCACCGAGGTCACCATGGTGACCGAGGCCCGGAACGCCGGGGAGCTGGTCTGGGAGTCCCGCAGCGGGTACCTCGCCCGGCACCGGACAGAGGCCGACGCCCGGGGAGGGCCTTCCGGAGCCGGGGACCGCACGGCCCCCTCCTCGGCCCCCGGGCTGCCCGCCGTGACCGAGTGGCGGCTGCCCAGCGACCTCGGACGGCGTTACGGCGCCGCCTCCGGCGACCGCAACCCGATCCACCTCCACCCGCTGACGGCGCGGCTGTTCGGCTTCCCCCGGCACATCGCCCACGGCATGTGGACCGTCGCCCGCTGCCTCGCCGAGGCCGGGCACGGGCCCGGCGGTACGAGCGGAATCCGTTCCGTACGCGCCGACTTCAGGGCGCCGGTCCTGCTGCCCTCCACCGTCACCTACGCGGCCGGGGGCACCGCCTTCGAGGTACGCGGGGGCGAGCGCGTCCATCTCACGGGGATCGTGACGTTCCGGAGCTGAGGGACGCCCTCAGTCCCCCCGGGACTGCCAGCCGCGTCCGTGCATGAGGTTCTCCAGGCCCGCCCACGAGAAGTTCATCAGCGTGGACGCGGCCTCCTTCGCCGAGACGCCGGGGGTGACGTTGGCCCAGCCGGCGAGCGCCTCCGCCGCACCCACCAACGCCTGTGCGAGCCCGGCCACATCCCGGTCGGGCAGCGCGGGGTCGTGGTGCGCCTCCCGTGCCGCCGCGCCGATCAGACCCGTCACGAACGCGACGATCTCCTCACGCAGGGCCCCCACCTCGCTGACGAACGGCTCCCCGTGCGAGCTCGCCTGCTGGTGGAGGACCGCCCAGCCGTCCGGATTCTCCGCCGTGTGCGTGAAGAAGGCCCGCAGCCCCGACCACAGCTGCCGGTCGGCCGGAATCCCCGGGTCCACCGCCGCCTGCACCGCTTCCACCAGGGCTTTCGACTCGCGGCGGATGCACGCGGTGAAGAGCTCCTCCTTGGAGTTCAGGTACAGGTAGACCAAGGGCTTGGAGACACCGGCCAGTTCGGCGATCTCGTCCATCGAGGCGGCCCGGTACCCGCGCTGCCCGAAGGTCCGCACGGCGGCGTCCATCATCTGCTGCTCGCGCACCGCGCGCGGCATCCGTTTGCCCTTCACTGCGCTCACGTCCGACATCCCTCCCGCCCCACCGAGCTACTCCCGGGTAAGCGTACGACCCGGTCCTGT
Organism: Streptomyces sp. NPDC048590; assembly: GCF_043199535.1. Classification (NCBI taxonomy): domain Bacteria; kingdom Bacillati; phylum Actinomycetota; class Actinomycetes; order Kitasatosporales; family Streptomycetaceae; genus Streptomyces; species Streptomyces sp. NPDC048590. The sequence continues at coordinate 284,216 of NZ_JBICWC010000010.1, forward strand.
CCCCCGCCGTACGCAAGCCCCGGCCCGGTCATGATGGCCGGGAGTCGTCCACCCCGAGGGGGACGCCCCGTACGACCCAGGGCCCCCGTACGGTCACACCCGTGGCTGATGTCTCGGCCGGTGTCCGGCGCCTACCGTCCTCGCATGACGACAAGAATCCGCCGGCGGACAGCCGTCGCCGCACTCACCGTCCTGGCCCTGCTGGGTGCCCCCGCGGTCTCCGCACAGGCCTTAGGACGCCCCGCGCCGGCACAGGCCGCCCCGCTCGAACTGCCCCGCCCGACCGGACCGTACGCCGTCGGTTCCCAGGTCCTCCACCTGACCGACCACGACCGCGCAGACCCCTGGGTTCCCGAGGCGGGCGACCGCGAGCTGATGGTGTCGGTCCACTACCCGGCCCGTTCCGGTGGTGAGGGCTCCCCCACCGCGTACATGGACACGGAGGAGGCCAGGCTGATGCTGGCCCAGCGCGGGCTGGACGGCGTCGTGCCCGCCGCGACCGTCGCCGCCACCACCACCCATGCCCGTACGGGCGCCCGTCCCGCCCCCGGCCGCTTCCCGCTGGTCCTGCTCTCCCCTGGGTTCGGGACGCCGCGCGCCACCCTGACCTCGCTCGCCGAGGACCTGGCGAGCGGCGGCTATGTCGTGGCGAGCGTCGACCACGCCTACGAGACCACCGGGACGGCCTTCCCGGGCGGGCGGATCCTCACCTGCGCGGCCTGCGACGCGGTCGAGGCGGCCCCGGACGACGCCGCGTCGGCGGCCGTGCTCCGGTCCGTCTCCGCCGGACGCGCCGAGGACCTGGGCTTCGTGCTCGACCGGCTGACCGGCCCCCGGCCCGCCTGGAGCCACTCCCGCATGATCGACGGCCGGAGGGTCGCGGCCGTCGGGCACTCCATCGGCGGGAACGCCGCGGCCTCCACGATGCTCGCCGATCCCCGCGTCGACGCCGGCGTGAACATGGACGGCACCTTCTTCGACCCGGTGCCCGCCTCCGGCCTCGGCGGCCGTCCCTTTCTCATGCTGGGCACCGACGCGGGCCACCGCCCCGGCGGTGAGGACGAGTCCTGGGACGAGGCGTGGCAGCACCTCGACGGGTGGAAGCGCTGGCTGACGGTGAAGGACTCCGGGCACTTCACCTTCACCGACACCCCGTGGCTCGCCGAGCAGTTCGGCCTTCCCGTCGACCCCGAGGCACCGCTCGCGGGTGACCGCTCGACGGAGATCACCCGCGACTACGTCGCCGCCTTCCTGGACCTGGCTCTGAAGCACAGGCGGCAGCCGCTGCTGGACGGCCCCACCGGACGGAACCCCGAAGTCGTCTTCCAGCAGCCCTGACACGGCCAGGGCCGCCGGAGGACGGCGCTCAGCGAGTCGGCAGGGCGGGGCGGCGGCACAGCAGCAGCGGTCCCTCCGCCGTGGCCGCGTAGAGCGCACCCGCCCGGCCGGCGAGACCCGTGCAGCCGACGGGTCCCGGGGCCGCCCCGTCCGTGAACGGGGCGGCAGGCCCGTCCGGGCCGACCGGAAGGCGGGTGCGCAGCCGGCCGTCGGCGGTGACCGCCCAGAGCCTGCTGTTCAGCGTGGCGAGCGTGACCGCGCCGCCCGCGTCCCCGACCGTCCGCCAGGGCGCCGAGAGGGCGAGCGCCGAGAGGTGGTGGAGGGTGTCGTCGTGCGGGGTGACGGCGAAGACTCCCGCGTCGCAGAGCGCGATCCCGGTCGTCCCCTCGGGCACGGAGGCGACCTCCACCCACTCGTCGGGACCCGCGACCGGTCCCGGCACCGGGTCCCTGCGCAGCAGCCGGCCGTCGTCGGTTGCCGCGTACAGCTCCAGCGGCAGTCCGCCCGACGACTCGCGTGCGGAGCCCAGCGCCCGCACCCCGGGGGCGGTCCCGATCACCCGCCACGGCAGGTTCTGTCCGGACGGCTCACGGCACAGCAGCCGTCCGCGCGCGTCGGCGCCGAACAGGGTGCCCTCGCAGACCGCGAGGGCGTGGACGTCGTCCGGTGCGCCCGCGACCTCCCACCCGTCGCCCGGATCCGTACCGCCCAGCCGGTCCAGCACGTTGCGGGTGATGCGGTCGGCGACCGGGTCCTCGGCGAGGACCTTGCCCCAGTTGATCGTGCCGGCGTTGAACACGGTTCCCGCGCCGAGCCGGAAGACCCCCATCGTGGCGGCGCCGCCCTGACCGTAGTCACGCCAGTGCCGCAGGTCGGCGGTGGCGAGGACGACGAAGGAGGACGGGGTGCCGTCGGTCCCGGTGGCGCGGGGCACGTCCCCCGTCCACTCCAGGGCGCAGGAGTCCGTCTCGTAGCCGAGGGCGCCCCGTGCGAACTCCTGGCCGTCGGAGAGTCCCGTACCGGCGAAGACCCAGTGGTCGGAGAAGCGGGCGGTGTAGGCGTCCTTGACCATGACGGCCATGCCCTCGCCCCAGGCACCGGCGCCCCGGCGGAAGCTCAGCCCGGTCATGGTGTTCTCGGGCCGGTCGACCGGGGAGCTGGACCACTCGACGGTGACCCGGCGCGGATCGGTCGCCGTCATCGGGTCCGTGATGGCGTCGCGGTGGCAGACCATGGTGCGCCCGTCGTCCTCGAGGCGCATCTGCCACCAGGCGGTGTTGGCGGCGAAGAAGGCGATGTTCCCGCCGCGCCGGGCGAAGGCCTCGACGCTGTCGCGCATCTCCATCGACCAGTACTCGTCGTGGCCGTTGACCACCAGCAGGCGGTAGTGGGCCAGGAGTTCGTCGCCGCCGTGGAGGTCGAGGCCCGAGCAGTAGTCGACGTCGTAACCGGCCTGGGGCAGCCAGCGGAGCAGGCCCTCCTCCCAGCGTTCCGGGGGCGGGCCGCCGCCCGGCGAGGCGAAGGAGACACGGGCCGCCCGGTCGGGCTGCTCGGAGTAGTAGAGGCCGCGGTACGGCTGCCCGGCGTGGGTGTACGCGCGCCAGGTGGAGAAGGGGATGGAGACGAGGACGCGCGAGCCGGTGCCGGGCCGGGCGGCGCGCACGACGAACCAGACCTCGTGCTCGGCCTCACCCGTGGTGGGGCGGTCCTCGCCCGGTACGTCGAAGGAGGCGCTGTAGAGGGAGCTGGGCCACTCCTCCGGCACCTCAAGGGTCCACTCAGGGCCGCTCACCCGGGCCGTGAGGCGCGTCCGCCCGCTCACGGCGTCGGTGACGACGACCCGTGCGGCGCTCTCCCCGAGACCGGTCGTCGCGAAGGACAGGGTGCCGCCCTGCACGCAGGACGTCCGGTCGGCCCAGGCCCGTACGGGCTCTCCCGCTCCGGTCATGCCCGCCCCTCCCACGTCTCGTCCAGCAGGTCCCGCAGCCCGGTCAGCAGCGGGGGCCGCCCCGACGCGCTCGCCACGACCAGCTCCTCCATCGCGTACAGGTGCGCGCGGATCGCGTCGGGCGGCAGATAGGCGGTGTCGGCGGTCAGCGACACCGCGAGCGCGTCGTCCTCCTCGGTGATGTGGAGGCAGTAGCGGCACGCCACCTTGTCCTGGGTGGCGGGGAAGCCGAACCGGGTGCGTCCGCCGAGCCGCTCCAGCTCCGCCGGTGTGGGCGCGGGACCGGCCGGGGCGGGCCGCTCGACCAGGCGCATGTCGTTGAAGCAGCAGTACGGGTGGACCTCGGTGCCGTACTCGGCGCGCAGCCGTACGCCGAGCGCATCCCATTCCACCGGGTCGTAGACCGCGGCCCGGTAGGCGCGCAGGGCCGCCCGGTAGGCGGCGGGCAGCAGGTCGGTGAAGACCGGGCCTGAGCCGTGCCCCGCTTCCGCCATGTCGAGGACGAACAGGCCGTCCTGGGACAGGGTGGAGACCAGGTCGCGGTGGGCCGGTGCGGTGCGGTTGCCGACGATCGGCATGACCGCGGCCGTACGGTGTCCCTCGCCAGCCGCCACCAGCGCGGCGGACGCGGCCAGCAACACGGTCGATCCGCTGACCCGGTGCGCCGCGGCCACCGCGCCGACCGCGCGGGCCATCGCGGCGGAGACGATCCGTCCCGTCCAGAAGCGGGGGGTCCTGGGCTCGGCCCCCGGTACGGCGAACATCGTGGGCGGCGCCGCCCTCCAGCCCGCCTCCCAGTGGGCGAGCGCGGCCGCGCCGCGCCGCCGCCCCGCCTCGCCGTGCTGCTCGCGGGCCAGGTCCAGCGGGGTCGCGGAGGGCGGGCGCCCGGCGGAGCCCCGGCGGGCCAGGAGCCGCAGGTCGCGCACGAGGACCTCGGCCCCGTGCCCGTCGGCGGCCAGGTGGCACAGGACGAGGACGGCGTGGCTGACCTGGTCGCCGACGGCCACCAGTCCGGCACGCAGCGGCCACTCCCCCGTGTAGTCGAAGCGGGTGGCCGACAGCCGCTCGAGGAGCGCCTCGGCCTCGGCGGCCGCGATCTCCGGACCGGAGGCGTGGACGACGGTGAGCGGCAGCACCCCGGAGTCCCTCAGGTCCTGGGACGGTTCACCACCCTCGGGCAGCAGAAGCCGTGTACGCAGCGCTTCATGACGTTCCATCAGCGCGCCGAGAGCCCTGGTGCACGCGGTCACCGACACCGTCCTGCCCCGGTCGGCGAGGGGCAGGACGCGGCCGATGTTGAAGTAGTGGTCGTTCGGCGCGGTACGGCGGATGGCGTGCCAGATCGCCCGTTGCCCCCAGGTGAGCGGCGCCTGCCCGGACCGTCCGCCCCGGAAGACGGCCGCCCCGGGGGCGGCGGGCAGCACGGGGGCGGCGGTGTCAGCCATCGTGACCGCCGTCCGACCCGGCCCCCTGCCCGGCCAGATGCCCGACCAGTCCGTCGAGGTCGTCCAGGAAGCGGAAGGTGCCGTCGAGGTCCAGCATGATCCCGAACTCCTCCTCCAGCGAGTCGATCAGCCGGAGGAAGGCCAGCGAGGAGACGCCGAGCGCGGTCAGCGAACCTTCCGCGCCGAGGATCTCCGCCGGTGTCACCTCCCCGTCGGTCGCGGAGGAGACCAGCTCCGCGACCCTGGACCGCAGCCCGGTCCCGGCAGCGGCGGCGGCCGTCACCGGCCCTGCTCCGCGAGGCGGGTGCGCAGCCCGAGCGGACGGATGTCCGGCCAGACGGCGTCCACATGGGCCATGCACTCCTCCTCCGAGCCGGTGAAGCCCTCCGCGCGCCACCCGGCGGGCGGGTCCGTCCTGGCCGGCCAGAGGGCGTGCTGCTCCTCGTCGTTGACGACCACCTGGTACGCCGTGGCGTCGCTCATCGCTGATCTCCCTCTGCTGCGGCCTGCCGCTGTTCGTGCTGGAGTTCGCTCACCACGGCCGAGACCTCGGCGAGCGTCGGGGTGTCGAAGAAGACGTCGAGCGGTACCTCGACGCCGAGCTGCTTGCGGATCCGGGCGGCGATCGCCGTGATCGTCAGGGAATGTCCGCCGAGGTCGAAGAGGTCCTCGTCCGGGCCGATGTCGTCGAGCCGCAGGACCTCCTGCCAGATGTCGCGTACGACCGCCGCCGCACCCCGCGGTTCGGCGGCCGCGGTGGCCGGGGCGGTGTCCGTCCTGGTCCTCGGGGGTTCCGGGAGCCGCCCCCGGTCGACCTTGCCGTTGGGGGTGAGGGGAAGCGCGGGCAGCGGGACCCAGACACCGGGGACCATCGCGGCCGGCAGCGTGCGGGCCAGCCAGGTGCGGAGCTCCTCGGAGGGCGGGGTGTCGGGCGTGCCGACCACGTACGCCACCAGCCGGTCGCCGCCCTCCCCCGGGCCGTCGTCGTCCCCGCCGTCACGGTCCAGCGCGACGACCGCCTGGGCGACCGCCGGGTGCTCGGTGAGCCGGGCCTCGATCTCGCCCAGCTCGATGCGGTGGCCCCGCAGCTTCACCTGGGTGTCCAGCCGCCCGGCGAACTCCAGCCGTCCGTCGGCGAGCCGGCGGACCAGGTCGCCGGTGCGGTACATCCGCGAGCCGGGCGGGCCCCACGGGTCGGGGACGAAGCGCTGCGCGGTCAGCCCGGGGCGGCCCCGGTAGCCGTGGGCGACACCGGCCCCGCCCAGGTGCAGCTCGCCGGGGATGCCGTCGGGTACGGGCTGTCCGTGCGCGTCGAGGACGTACGCCCGGGTCGCGGCCAGCGGACGGCCGACGGTGACCGGGTCTCCGGTGCGGAGATGGGCCAGGGTGGACCACACCGTGGTCTCGGTGGGCCCGTACACGTTCACCAGCCGGCCCACCGCGGCCGCCAGTTCACCGGCCAGCGGTGCGGGCAGCGCCTCACCTCCCGCCAGGGCAACCAGCCCCGGCCGGTGGAGGCCCGCGGCCAGCATCAGCCGCCAGCTGCTCGGGGTCGCCTGGACGTGCGTGACACCGTGCTCGTCGATCAGCTTCAGCAGGGCCGCCCCGTCGCGCTGCCGCTCCTCGGGGACGAGCACGACCCGTGCGCCCTCGGTCAGCGGCAGCAGCAGTTCCACCGTGGAGATGTCGAAGGACAGCGAGGTCAGCCCCAGCCAGCGGTCCCGCTCCCCGGCCTCCAGGTGGTCGCCCATCGTGGCCAGCAGGTTGGCGAGCGCTCCGTGCGGGATCTCGACGCCCTTGGGCCGGCCCGTGGAACCCGAGGTGTAGATGACGTACGCGGGGTCCCCGGGTGCCGGGGCGGTACCGACGGTCCTGGGGGCGACGGGCTCGGCGGCGGCCGACGGGGAGAGGACGGGCAGCCCGGCGGGGAGCCCCTCCGGGACCGGGCCCTCGACGACCAGGGCCGCGAGCCCCGCGTCCTGCCGGACGAAGGCGAGCCGGTCGGCCGGGTAGCCGGGGTCCAGCGGTACGTACGCCGCGCCGGCCGCCAGCACCCCGAGCACCGCGACCAGTTCGCCGGCCGAGCGGGACACCTGCACCCCCACCAGGTCGCCCCGGCCGAGCCCGGCGGCGGCGAGCCGGTCCGCGAACCCCTCGGCACAGGCGTGCAGTTCGCCGTAGGTCAGCTCGCTGCCGTCCGTCGCCACCACGGCCACGGCGTCGGGCGCCGCAGCGGCCCGCTCCGCGAACATGCCGACCACCGTGGCGTCCGCCGGGCAGGCGGCCGGGAGGCCGTTGCCCGTGCGCAGAGCCGACTCCAGCTCCGGTCCGGTCAGGAGCGGCAGGGCGTGGAGCGGGGTCGCGGGCGCGTCGAGCACGGCGTCGAGCAGGGTGCGGAAGTGACCGACGATCCGGGCGGGAGCATCAGGGGCGAACGCGTCGGCTCGGTACTGGAGCGAGCCGTCGAGGCCGTTTGGTCCGTCGACCAGCTGGAGGTGCGCCAGGTTGCGTACGGCGTGGGTGAAGCCGATCCAGTCGACGTCGACGCCCGGGGCCTCGGCCGTCTCCCATCCGGTGCGGCGGCGGTAGCTGACCGACAGTGGGGCGAGGGCGGTGCGCGGGGTGAGACCGCGCACCGCACGGGCCAGCGGGACCGTGCGGTGCGCGTACAGGGCGCGCAGTCCGGCACGCACCTCGCGGGCGAAGTCCGCGAAGGGCAGCTCCGGGGCGGGGGTGGTGAGCACCGGGAGCTCGTTGACGTACAGGCCGATGCGACCGGGGCTTCCCGGGGCCCGGGTGGAGAGCTCCAGGGCGGTCGCGGGGGTCTGGTTGCCGTAGCGCAGCAACAGGGTGTGCCAGAGCGCCAGCAGCAGTTCGAAGCGGGTGACCCCGAGGGATTCGGCGGTCCCGGTGAGGCGTGCGTGGAGGGCCGCGTCGAGCGTGAAGGGGACGGCAGCCCCGGGCGCGGGGGTGGTCCCGGCCACGGCCGAGGCGGGCAGGCCCGGCAGCACCGGCGCGTCCGGCTCGTACCGGCGCGCCGACCAGAACTCCTCGGCGGCGGCGAGAGCCCCGGCGTCCGGCTCGCCGCGCGTGTCGCTCTCGGGTAGGGCGTCCGGCTCCACGCCGAGCAGGCCGGCGAGCAGGACGTCCTTCGACGCGCCGTCGAAGGCCAGGTGGTGGGCCACGGTGTGCAGGACGGGAGCGGCGTCCCCCTCCGTCACCAGTGCGAACCTGACGAGGGGCCCCTCGGTGAGGTCGAAGGGCCGGGCGCTCTCCTCGGCAAGGAGTGCGTCGAGGGCGCCGGACTCGCATGCCAGCGGCCGGAGTTCGGGAGCGGGGCCCGTCGCCGGGGCGAGTACGGGGCCCTCGGGGTCCACCCGGGACGCCAGCACGGGGTGCCGGGCGACGAGAGCGGCGCAGCGGGCCGCGAGGACCTCCGGACCGGGCGGCGAGGGGAACCGGACGGTGAGCGCGAGATGGTGGGCGGCACCGGGGCGCAGCACCTGTTCGGTGACCCACATCCCGTGCTGGGCCGGGGTGAGCGCGGAGGGGAAGGGGGAGGTGGTCGTCATCGCAGTGCCTCGTCGTCCAGGAGCAGGCGCAGCTCGCGCTTGAGGATCTTGCCGCCCTCGTTGCGGGGCAGCGAGGGGCGGAACAGCAGGCGGGCGGGGAGTTCGTGGGACGCCAGCCGGTCGAGCAGGAAGGTGCGCAGGGCGGGCACGGTCAGCTCGCCGCGCGGCACGACCACGGCGGCGACGACCGACCCGAGCACGGGGTGCGGCACGCCGAACGCCGCGGCGTCGGCCACCGCCGGGTGGGCGTGCAGGGCGTTCTCCACCTGGAGGGTGGAGACCTTGTACGCACCGGACTTGACCACGTCGCGTTCCCGGTCGAGGAGGTGCAGGTACCCCTCCTCGTCCAGCCGTCCGAGGTCCCCCATCCGCACCCAGCGGCCCTGGAAGACCCCCGCCCCGCCCTCGGGGTCCCCGAGGTAGGTGCGCGGGGCGGCCGGGGTGCGCAGCCACACCTCGCCCGGTTCGCCGGGCGGCAGCGGGGTCCCTTCGGGCGTGGTGATCCGCAGCTCGCTGACGGACGCGGGGCGGCCCGGGGAGTCGGGCCGGTCGGGGTCGAAGAGCAGGGTGATCTGGGCCGGCGCGGCCTCGGTGGAGGTGTAGTAGTTGACGACCTGGGCGCCGGGGAAGGCGCGGGTGAGACCGAGGGCGACGGGCTGCGGGAGGGCGGCGGCGGTCGAGCCGACGAGGCGGACGCTGTCGGTGGAGCGACGGCGGGCCGCGTCCGAGCCGAGCAGTTCGATGGCCATCGCGGGCACGAGGAAGACGCTGCCGACGGCGTGCTCCTCGATGAGCCGGGCGAACCGTCCCGGGGTGAACTGCGGTGCGACGACGGCGGTGGCCGCGGAGTCCAGCGCGTTGACGAGCATGGTCTGCCCGGCGTTGGTGCCGACGGGGAAGGCGTGCAGGAAGTGACGGGAGTGCCGGAGCGGCCGGCGCCGTTCGTCGAGGGTGCAGCCGTGCACCAGGTTGGCGTGCGTGGCGGTGACGCCCTTGGGGGTGCCCGTGGTGCCCGAGGTGTAGAGGATCTGGGCGAGGGCCGCCGGATCCGGCTCGGGTCCCGGTCCGGGGTGCGGCGCCGCTCCCGCCTCCGTCTCCTCGGCGGTCGCCTCCCACAGCCCCTCCGGCAGTACGCCCTCGGGCATGCCGCCTTCGGGGCCGTGCAGGACGGCCGAGGCCCCGCTGTCGGCGAGGACATGGGCGGCCACGGCCGGCGCCTGCCGGTCGGAGAGCGGCACGGCGACACAGCCGGCGCGCAGCACCCCGCAGTACGCGACGGCGTACTCGGTCCAGTCGCCGCTGCCGTACCGGAGGACGACCCGTGCCCCCGGGGCGAGCCCCCGGGACCGCAGTCCGGCGGCGAGCGCCTCGGCACGCGCGTGCCAGGCGCCGAAGGTCAGGGTGCGCGGACCGCAGACCATCGCGGTGCGCTCCGGTTCGGCGGCGGCCCGGTGGCCGAGCAGGTCCGGGAGGCCGCGCGGTGCGCGCGGCCGGACCCGTGCGGGGCGGGCGGGGGCGGCGGTCATCCGGCGTCCCCCTCCCCGGCGCGGGTGCGGTCCCGGGCTCCGGCGGACGCGCCCACCAGGGCGGGTTCGCCGGACCTGGCCGCCTCGGCCTTCACCCGGCGCTCGCGCTCCTGGATGCCGACCAGGTCGTCGGGGAGCGCGTCGGGGACGTCGAGGTCGAAGCGGGCCAGCACCGGCAGCCGCAGCCCGATCGCCACCAGGACCAGCATGGCCGCGCCGAACAGCAGGTACATGAAGCCGATACCGCGCCCCGGCCCCGTACCGATGAGGGCGCCCACGGTCGAGGTCAGCGAACCGCCGTCCTCGAACATCGGGCCGAAGAACGAGGAGCCCACCGGGGCGATGATCCCGTGCCCGATCGGCAGGGTCGACCAGGCGACCAGGGTGTTCAGCGCGAAGACCCGGCCGTGGAAGCGCTGCGGCACCTTGATCTGGACGATCGTCGTGTAGACCCCGTTGACCATGGACAGGGCGCAGGACATCCCGAACGCCCCGACGCCGATGATCCACAGGTCGGCCCGGACGCCGACGAGCGCGCTGGCCAGGGCCAGCACGCCGGCCAGCCCCAGCATGCCGCGCATCCGGTTCTCCTTGGGGCCGCCCCAGAAGCCCATCGCGATCCCGCCGACGATCGCTCCCGCACCACCGGCCACGGCGACCCTGGCCACCGCCTCCAGCGAGTCGAAGGACAGCACCAGCGGGGTGACCAGCAGGAACAGCGGGGAAAGGAAGATGTTCAGGGCGGCGAACCAGAGGAGCATCGCCCGGAAGCCCTTGTTCTTCCACGAGTGGGCGAAGCCGTGCTTGATCTCCGCGACCAGGGACTCCCGGCGCGTCCAGGGCAGCGTCTTCGGGAACTTCACGAACGCCAGCACACCGATGGCGATGGTGTAGCTGGCCACGTCCAGGATGAGGATGCCCTTCAGCCCGATCCCCGCCATCAGCGCCACCGCCGCCAGCGGGACGATGAACTGGGCGACCCCGAAGGCCATCTGCACGATGCCGTTGGCGTGGCCGAGGTACTGCTTGGGCACCAGCTGCGGTACGGACGAGGCGTAGGCGAGCCGTTGGAAGGTGAGCGCCACCGACAGCACCCCGAGGAGTACGTAGATGTGCCAGGAGTGGAGGTGCCCGGAGAGCAGCAGGGCGAGCAGCGCTCCCTGCGTCGATCCGGCGACGACGTCGCTGACGAGCATCACCCGGCGCCGGTCCAGCCGGTCGACGACCGCCCCGGCCAGCGGCCCGACGAGGATGCCCGGAAGCATCCCGATCACGGCGTAGAGGGCGTACTTGCCCATCGAGCCGGTCTCCGTGTAGATCCACACCGGCAGCGCGAATTCGGTGAGCGCGGAGCCCGTGATGGAGAGCAACTGCCCGAAGGCGACGGCCAGGAAGCGGCCCATGCTGGGCGCGGGGCCGGCACCGGAAGCCTCTGCCGCCGCGGCCTCCCCGGGGCCGCCGGGCCCGTCAGCCGCTCCCCCGCTCGCCTCGTGGAACCACCACGGCCCGTCGTCGGACCGGGGCGGGAGCTCCTTCTCCGCCGTGCCGTCGAGGACGGCGGTGTGCGTACGGGTGAGGATCTCGGCCAGCTCGTTCGCGCGGTACTTCAGGAAGAAGTGCCCACCCTCGTCCAGGACCGCCAGGGCCGAACTCTCGGCGAGCATCTGCCACTCGCGGTAGCGCTCCTGGTAGAAGTCGGTCGCCGGGTCACGGTTGCCGACCACCGAGATCACCGGTGCCCGCAGCCTCGCGCCGCCCGCCTCGACCTCGGCGAGGACCTTGGTGAAGTACTCCTCGGCCGCCTTGGAGTCGGCGCGCATGTTGCCGATGATGAACTTCATCTGGGCGTCGTCGAGTTCGCCCACCTCGGCGCCCATGGAGCGCAGCCAGTTGACGTAGACCCGGTCGCCCAGCAGCGGTTCGAGGGCCGAGACGCGGCTCAGTGCGCCCAGCATCCGGCTGCGGGGCCGGGCGAAGGGGAACTGCGCCCCGATGTAGACCGCCTCCGGCACCCGGCCGGACGCTTCGAGGAGACGGGCGACGGCGACGGTCAGCGCGCTGCCGACGCCGCAGTGCCCGTAGAGGGCGATGGGGCCCTCGACCCGTTCGCGCACCTCCTCGGCGATCTTCTCGGCGAGCACCTCGAACTCCAGGTGCGCCTCGGTCACACCCACGTCGTGGCCCGGGATCGCGACGGACCACAGGTCGTACCCGTCGGGCAGCTCGTCGGCGACCGGCTGGTAGACGACGGCGCTGCCGCCGCCGTAAGGGACGCAGACGTAGGACAGCGTGCGGGTACCCGCCCCGGTGGGCCGGGTCAGCCGGTGCAGCAGCTTGCTGGGGCCGCGCTCGGAGGCGTCGAGATCGGCCAGGGCGGCGAGTTCGCGCACCGTGCGGCAGGTGAACAGGTCCATGACGCTGACCGGCTGGGCGCCCGCGTCCGGGAGCCGCTTCCGGGCACGGGCGACGACCTGGGTGGCGAGCAGCGAGTGCCCGCCGAGGTCGAAGAAGTCGTCGTCGACGCCGACCTCGGGCAGCGTCAGCACCTCCGCCCAGATCTCCGCGAGGATCCGCTCGGTCTCCGTCTCCGGTGCGGCGAGCGCGCCTCCGGTGCGGCGGGCCTGCGGCGCGGGCAGGGCGCGGCGGTCGAGCTTGCCGTTGGGCGAGAGGGGGAGCGCGTCCAGCACGACGAAGGCGGCGGGCACCATGTAGTCGGGGAGCGTCCGGCGCAGGGCGGTGCGCAGATCGGCGGGGTCCGGCTCCTCTGTGCCCTCCTCCAGGACGAGGTAGGCCACCAGGCGCTTGTCGCCCGGGTTGTCCTCGCGGACGACGACGGCGGTCGCGGCCACGGCGGGCTCGGCGCGCAGCGCCTCCTCGATCTCGCCGGGTTCGATGCGCAGCCCTCGGATCTTGACCTGCTGGTCGATCCGGCCCAGGTGCTCCAGCTGTCCGTCCGCACGCCACCGGGCCAGGTCGCCGGTGCGGTAGAGGCGCGAGCCGGGCGGGCCGAAGGGATCGGGCACGTAGCGGGCGGCGGTCAGGCCGGGTCTGCGGTGGTAGCCCAGGGACACCTGGACACCGCCGATGTGGAGCTCGCCCGGGGTGCCGAGGGGCACCGGCCGCAGGGCGTCGTCCAGGACATACAGCCGGGTGTTGTCCACGGGCGCGCCGATCGGCACGGTGGCGAGATCCCCGGCGCACTCCCAGCTCGTCACGTCGACGGCGGCCTCGGTGGGCCCGTAGAGGTTGGCGAGCGCGCAGTGCGGCAGCCGGGCGGTGAAGGCGCGCGCGGTGTGCGGGGCCAGCTCCTCGCCGCTGCACACCACCCGGCGCAGCGAGGCGCAGCGTTCGACGTCGTCCTCGGCGAGGAACACGTCGAGCATGGAGGGGACGAAGTGGGCGAGGGTGACCCCGCGCGCGGCGATCGTGTCCCGGAGGTGCGCGGCGTCCTTGTGGCCGCCTGGCTTGGCGACGACCAGCCGGGCTCCGGTGAGCAGCGGCAGGAACAGCTCCCAGACCGACACGTCGAAACCGGTGGGCGTCTTCTGGAGCACCGCGTCGGCGGCCCCCACCTCGTACGTACGGGCCATCCAGAGCAGCCGGTTGACGATCGCGCGGTGGGTGTTGGGCACCCCCTTGGGGCGTCCGGTGGAGCCCGAGGTGTAGATCATGTACGCGATGTCACCGGCGTCCGGGCCGGCCGGTTCCGCCCCTTCGCCCTCCCAGCTCTCCAGGTCGTCGAGGAGCAGCACCCCGGCCTCGCACCCCTCGGGCACCGGCAGTCGGCGCTGGGTGAGCAGCACCTCGGCCCCGCTGTCGGCGAGCATGAAGGCGAGGCGTTCGGCCGGGTACTCCGGGTCGAGCGGGGTGTAGGCGGCGCCGGTCCTGAGCACCCCGAGGAGCCCCGCGACCAGTTCCAGGGAGCGTTCGGCGCTGACCGCGACCAGGCTGCCGGGGCCGACCCCGTCACCGGCGAGGCGCCGGGCGACCCTCCCGGAGGCCCGGTCCAGCTCCGCGTAGGTCAGCGTCCCGCCCTCGAAGTCCACGGCCACGGCGTCGGGGGTCCGGGCGGCCTGCGCCGCGATGAGGGAGGGCAGGGTCGCCCCTTCGGGGACCTCGGCGGCCGTGTCGTTCCACTCGACGGTGGTCCGGCGCAGCTCCGCCGGGTCCAGTCCGTCATGGGCGGACACGGGCAGTCCGGGCCGCTCCGCGACGGCGCGCAGCAGCCGGCCGAGGTGGTCCGCGACGCGGGCGATCCCGGACTCGTCGAAGAGGTCGGTGTTGTAGTTGAAGGCGCCGCGCAGCCCTTCGGGCCACTCCATCAGGAAGAGCTCGACGTCGAACCGGGTCCCGGCCGCGTGCAGCCCGAAGGGCTCGGCCTCCAGCGGCAGTTCGACGGCCTGGGAGGCGGAGGCGTAGTTCTGGATCGCCAGGACGGCCTGGAAGACCGGCGAGCGCGAGACGTCGCGCTCGACGTTCAGCTCGGACACCAGCTGGGCGAAGGGGAGTTCCTGGTGGGCGTACGCCTCCAGACAGGTCTCCCGCGTCCGGTCGAGCAGCTCACCGAAGGTCGGATCGCCGTCCAGCCGTGCACGGAACGGCAGGACGTTGACGAACATCCCGACGAGCCCTTCGAGTTCGGGCTCCGGGCGGCCCGCCACGGGCGAGCCCACGGCGAAGTCGCGCTGGCCGGAGAACCGGGACAGTACCAGCTGGAACGCCGCCAGCAGCACCATGTGCACGGTCGCGCCGTGCTGCTTGCCGAGGTCGGTGAGCCGGTCGAGCAGCTCCCGGTCGACGTCGAATCCGTAGCCGGCGCCCTCGAAGGTCTGGCGCTCGGGCCGGGGACGCGCCGTGGGCAGCTCCAGCGGCCGGACGTCGGCCAGCTCGCGGGCCCAGTACGAGACCTCCGCGTCCAGCCGCTCACCCGTCAGCCTCTCGCGCTGCCAGAGCGCGAAGTCGCCGTACTGGACGGGGAGTTCCTTCAGCGGATCGGACTCCCCCGCCGCGTGGGCCGCGTAACCGCGCAGGATCTCGGAGAGCAGCACCTCACTGGACCAGCCGTCGCTGACGCTGTGGTGCACCACCAGCAGGAGTACGTGGTCGTCGTCGGCGAGCCGGACCAGGAGGCCGTTGATCAGGGGGCCGGTGACCAGGTCGAAGGGAAGCGCTCCCAGCTCGTCGACCAGCCGGGCGGCGTGCTCCTCGTCGTCCGCGTCGGCGGTGCGCAGCGGGAAGGGAGCGGGTTCGGCGATCTCCAGGACCGGACGGCCGTCGTCGGTGGCCGGGTACCGGGAGCGCAGCGTCTCGTGGCGGGCCAGCACGGTGTCCAGGGCGCGCTGGAGGGCCGGGCGGTCCAGGGGGCCGCGCAGTCTGCGGGCCACGGGGATGTTGTACGCGGCGGTGCCGGGCGCGAACTGCTCCATGAACCAGAGCCGTTCCTGCGCGAACGAGAGGGGCGGCACCGTGCCCTCGGGCCGGCGGGGCACCGCGCGCACGGCGGCGGAGCGGCCGCGCAGCCGCTGGGCGAGCAGGGCCCGCTTGGCGTCGGAGAGTGCGGCGGGGGATCTCCCCCCGGGTCTCGCCGCCGGACTCCCGCCGCCCTCGGGGGCGGGAGCTTCGCCCTCGGGGGCGTGAGCGTCGCTCTCGTGACGGCCGGTGCCGCCGGGGCGTATCTCGGTGCTGCTCATGCCGTCGTTGTTCCGTTTCTCTCCGCGCCGGTGGTGCCGGACCCGGCCGCGAGAAGCTGCTCGGCGTCCTCTTCGGTCAGGGCTTCGATCTCCGCGAGCAGCAGGTCCTCCACCGCGAGGGCGAACGTCTCGGCGGTGCGATGGGTGAACAGGACCCGCAGGGGGACGGCCAGTCCGGCCGCCGACCTGATCCGGGCCACGACCCGGGTGGCCAGCAGGGAGTGCCCGCCGAGATCGAAGAAGTCGTCCAGTGCGCCGACCCGGTCCAGGCCGAGCACCTCCGCCCAGGCCTCGGCGACCAGCTCCTCCGCGTCGGTGCGCGGGGCCACGTAACCGGGTCCGAGGTCGGGCCGGTGCCCGGGCGCGGGCAAGGCCCGGCGGTCCAGCTTGCCGTTCGGGGTCAGGGGCAGCGCGTCCAGGACGACCAGGGAGTTCGGCACCAGATGCGCCGGCAGCACGGCGGCCAGGGCGGCCCGCAGCTCCGCGGGCGACAGGTCCTCGCCGGCCGTCGGCACGACGTAACCGACGAGGGCGTCGTCGCGCACCACCACGGCGGCGCCGCCGACCCCGTCCAGCGCCAGCAGCGCGGTCTCCACCTCGCCCGGCTCGACGCGGAAGCCCCGCACCTTGATCTGGCCGTCGATCCGCCCGAGGAACTCCAGCTGCCCGTCGGCCCGCCACCGGACCAGGTCGCCCGTGCGGTAGCGGCGGGACCCGGGCGGGCCGTACGGGTCGGGCACGAAGGCCCGCGCCGTCGCACCGGGCCGCCCGGCGTAGCCGTACGTCACCCCGGCGCCGCCCACCAGGAGTTCGCCGGGGACGCCGTACGGCACCGGGCGCCCGTACGCGTCGCACACGGTGAGCGTGGTCCCGCCGATCGGCCCGCCGATGGGCGGGCGGGTGACGGCGTCGGCGCGGCCCAGCTCGGCGGTGGTCGCGATGACCGTGGTCTCGGTGGGCCCGTAGGAGTTGACCACCCGCACCGAGTCGCCGAAGTGTGCCCGCCAGGCGGCCACAGCACCGGGGTTGACCTGGTCGGCTCCCAGGATCAGCAGCCTGAGGGACTTCGGCCAGGTGACGGCGGACAGGTCGTCGGCCAACTGGTGCCAGTACGGCGTGGGCAGGTCGAGCACGGTCAGCCCGTCGCCGTGACCGGCGGCGAGGTGGTCCGGCAGGGTGCTCCCGGCGCCGGCCACGACCAGCCGGGCACCGGCGGTGAGCGCTGGGTAGATCTCCTCGGCGTGGGTGTCGAAGCTCAGCGAGGCGAACTGCAGGACCTCGTCCCGCGCGGTGATCCCGTAACTCCGCCGCATCCAGGTGACCCGGGCGGCCAGCGCCCGGTGCGGAACGACGACCCCCTTGGGGGTACCGGTGGAACCGGAGGTGTGGATGACGTAGGCCGCGTCGTCGGGCCCGGCCTGCCAGCCGGGATCGGGCACCGCGTCGTCCGGCCCCGCCTGCCGGCCGGGACCGGGTACCGCGCCCTCGCCGCCGCCGTACGGGGCGAGCACGGTGACCCGCTCCGGGAGCCAGGCCGCCTCGGGGTCGGACGGGTCCGCCACCACCACGCGTACCGCGGTGTCCTCGACCATGAACTCCAGCCGGGGGCGCGGGTATCCGGGATCCAGCGGCAGATAGGCGGCACCTGCCCGCCAGGCCCCCAGCATCGCCGTGACGGCCGCCGCGCCCCGGGGCAGGCGGACGCCCACGACGTCCCCGCCGCGCACCCCCGCCGCCCGCAGACGTACGGCGAGCGCGCCGGCGGCTTCCCAGAGCGCCCGGTGGGTCAGCTCGCCCGACGGATCACGTACCGCGACCCGGTCGCCGTGCGCCTCGGCGGTGCGGGCCAGCACCACCGGCAGGGCGTCCGTGTCCCCGGGCAGTGACGGCGCCCCGGTCCCCAGGGCCGCCAGCTCGGTCCGCTCGGCCCCGGTGACGAGGGGCAGCGCGGAGAGGGGGGCGTCCGGATCGGCGAGCACCCCGCACAGCAGCGTCTCGAAGTGCCGGGCGAGCCGCTCGGCCCAGGGTGCGTCGAACAGGTCGGTGCGGTAGCCGAGCACCGCGATCAGGTCGTCGCCGTCACGTCGCAGGTCGAGCATCAGCTCGAACTTGCTGGCGGCGTGCCCTCCGTCCTCCTCGGTGCATGGCAGGCCCGCGAAGGTCCGCGTCGCGCTGTCCGGACCGTCCTGGGTGTGGACGGTCAGCAGGGTCTGGAACAGGGGGCTGCCGCCGAGGCGGCGCTCGACGCCCAGTTCCTCGATGAGCCGCTCGAAGGGCACCCGGTCGTGGGCGAAGGCCGCCAGCGACGACCAGCGTACCCGGCGCAGGAGTTCGGTGAAGGAGGGATCACCGCCGAGTTCCGCGCGCAGGACGAGCGTGGTGGAGAAGTAGCCGATCATCCCCTCCAGTTCCGGCTCGCCCCGCCCTGCCGCCGGCACCCCGACGCAGAAGTCGTCCTGCCGCGACCAGCACCCCAGGAGCACCTGATAGGCGGCGAGCAGCACCATGAAGGGGGTGCACCGCTTCTGCCGGGCGAGCGCGTCCACCCGCACCCCCGCACCGGTGAGCCGCCGGGTGTGGAAGGCACCTCCCACGGCGCCCCGCCCCGGGACGGTGGGCCTCAGGTCGAGCACGGGCGCGCCGGCGAGCCGCTCACGCCAGTGGGCGAGCGACTTCTCCGCCTCGGCGCCCGGCGCGGACTCCCGCTCCCGGCGCGCGTACTCGGTGTACGGGAGGAGTGCGTCCAGCACCACCGCGCGGCCCTCGAGGTGGGCCTCGTAGCGGGCGGCCAGCTCCTCGCGCAGCAGGTTCAGCGACCAGCCGTCCGCGATCATGTGGTGCAGGACCAGGCAGAGCAGGTGCTCGTCGTCGGCCGTCCTGAAGAGGCTCACCCGGATCAGCGGCCCCCGCGCGAGGTCGAACCCCGCGTTGGTGCGCTCGGCGAGCATCGCGCCGGCCGCCGCCGGGCGGTCCCTGAGGTCGGCCGTCTCGAACGGCACCGGCGAGGGCGGTTCCACGACGGCCACGGGGGTGCCGTCGGCGTCGGGGAAGCGGGTGCGAAGAGACTCGTGCCGGGCCGCCGTGCCGTCGAACGCCGCGCGCAGGGCGGCCTCGGAGAGGTCGCCCCGCAGCCGCAGCACCAGCGGGATGTTGTACGCGGCGTCGCCCGGGTCGAGCCGGTCGAGGAACCAGAGCCGCTCCTGGCCGTGGCTCAGCGGGAAACCGTCCGCGCCCTCCGCGGTCGTCACCGTCGCGTCGGCCGTACCGATCATGTGCCCTGCTCCCCTGCGTGCCGACCCGGTGACGTCACCGCCGAGAGCAGCGGGAAGCAACATCGGACAAGTGTGCCGATGGACCGTCAACAGACTTGCGGGCAAGGGGAGTTGCCAGCGCTCCGGTCTCCCCCCACGGCTCCGGTCCCGAGCAACGCACACAGTAGGGGCGAGAGGTCGGCCGAGTCAATGGTCTGGACCACGCGTCATTGGCCTGTACCTGTGAGCGAGAACATGACATAGCGGGTGATCCGGGACGCGGCAGCGCGTGACGGCTGGCCGGAACCAGGCGCCCGGGCCGGGATACGACCGCGCCCCCGGTCCACAGGCTGTGGACCGGGGGCGCGCAAGGTGCGTGCGGCGGGTGTTACGCCGTGACCGGTACTCCTGCCTTCGGCTCGGCGTCGCGGCCGGCGTCCTGGCCGTCCGCGTCCTGCCCGAAGTCGTCGACCGGGGAGGCCGTCGCCGAGTTGTACGCGTCGTGGTCGAGGATCTTCTCGCGGGCCGAGACGATGACCGGGATCAGGGCCTGACCTGCGACGTTCGTCGCGGTCCTCATCATGTCCAGGATCGGGTCGATGGCGAGCAGCAGACCCACACCCTCCAGCGGGAGGCCCAGCGTCGACAGGGTCAGCGTCAGCATGACCGTGGCTCCGGTGAGACCGGCGGTGGCCGCCGAACCGATCACCGAGACGAAGGCGATCAGGATGTAGTCACCGATGCCCAGCTGGACGTCGAAGATCTGCGCGATGAAGATCGCCGCCAGCGCGGGGTAGATCGCGGCGCAGCCGTCCATCTTGGTGGTGGCGCCGAACGGGACGGCGAAGGAGGCGTACTCCTTCGGGACGCCGAGGCGCTCGGTGACCCGCTGGGTGACCGGCATGGTGCCGACCGAGGAACGGGAGACGAAGGCCAGCTGGATCGCGGGCCAGGCGCCCTTGAAGAACTGCAGCGGGCTGACCTTGGCGACCGTCGCCAGGAGGAGCGGGTAGACGCCGAACAGCACCAGGGCGCAGCCGATGTAGACGTCGGCGGTGAAGGTCGCGTACTTGCCGATCAGGTCCCAGCCGTAGTCGGCGATCGCGTAGCCGATGAGGCCGACGGTGCCGAGCGGGGCGAGGCGGATGACCCACCACAGCGCCTTCTGGAGGAGCTCCAGGATCGACTCGGAGAGGGTGAGGATCGGCTTGGCCTTCTCACCGAGCTGAAGGGCGGCGATACCGGCGACGGCTGCCATGAAGACGATCTGCAGCACGTTCAGCTCGGTGAACGGCGTGATGACGTCCGTCGGGATGATGCCCGTCAGGAAGTCGAGCCAGGAGCCGGCACTCTCCGGCTTGGCGCCGTCCTTCGGGGTGAGGTCGGTGCCCGAGCCCGGGTTGGTGATCAGACCGATCGCGAGGCCGATGGCCACGGCGATCAGCGAGGTGATCATGAACCAGACCAGGGTCCGGGTGGCGAGCCTGGCGGCGTTGTTCACCTTGCGCAGGTTGGTGATCGACACCAGGATCGCGAAGAAGACGAGAGGTGCGACGGCCAGCTTCAGCAGCTGGACGAAGATGTGGCCGACCTGGTCGAGCGTGGTGTAGAGCCACTCGACGTCGTAGCTGCGGGTTATCCACCCGAGCAGGACACCCAGGACCAGACCGGCGACGATCTGTATCCAGAAGGGGATGCTGGGGAGGCGGAAACCGGAACCGGACGGCTTACCGCCGGTTTCGGTCTCTGCGGGGGACGCGGAATTCGCGGACACGGACACACTCCAGAAGGGACGCACCGGGACGTACGAGGACAGACGTACGGATGTGCGGTCTGACAATGGGGACGGGGGTGCGGCGCCCGCGTCGAGGGCGGCGCCGCTGCATGATGCCGGTTCAGACGTTGCGGCAACAGACCGCGGACATACAGCGGCAGAGATCGACGTGCAGGCGCACCACGAGCGGAACGCCCGGGGCAGTGTGGGTGCGCAGAGCTGTCGTCATGCCGAATACGTTAACACTGCAACTTTGAGAACCTCAAAGGTCCGCTTCTTGATCGTTTTTGACCGGCGCGACGCCTACCGCCCCCGGACACGCCGAAACCCCGGCACGGGAGCGGCTGCTCCGGTCCGGGGTCTCTCAGGTACGCGGGTGCGGGTGTGAGGAACCTTACGGCGCGCTTACCGCGCGACGCTGTCCTCGCGGGTGCGGTTCTCCTCGAGCCTGGCCTTGGTCCGGTCGACCTTCGAGACGATCTGCTGGGACATCTCGTCGCGCTGCTTGCGCAGCAGGACGAAGCTGAGGGGTGCGGAGAGCACCAGGCCGAGCAGGAGGACCCAGACCACGTTGGAGCCGCCGACGCCCGAGGGGAGCACGCCGAAGTGCACGGCCACTCCCGAGACGAAGAAGCAGCCGACGAAAATCAGCAGGCGCATGGCGGTGTACCGGATCGCTGCGCTCGGCCTGGAAACGGACACGGCTTGCCTTCTCTCTACGTCCGACGTTCCCGGGTTCGCGCGGTCTGGATTCCGCCCGAACCGGTCTGGGTCTGTCCGACCAGTGAAGCATGACCCGAATTCGATCAGTTCGCAGGGCTCCCGGCGGCGCCCGCCGGGTCACCGACTGCGGCGCCGTCCCAGGTGACAGCCCGGGGCAGCCCCTCGGCGCTACCGGAAGAGAGGGAGCAGCATGAGGATGTCGTCGCGGTAGTCGTCCTCCGCGACCCGGATGGCGTTCGGGATCCGGCCGACCTCCTTGTACCCGCAGGAGGCGTAGAAGCGGTCGGCACCAGTACCGCCGCGGCAGGTGAGCCGGACGGCCTCGATCCCGTCGATGTCCTGGGCGGCGTCGGCGGTCGCCGCCATCAGCTCCCGGCCGTAGCCCTTGCCCTGGTGACGCGGGTGGACCATGACGGTGTAGACGCCGATCCAGTGCCGCATGAGCCGGTGGGTGTTGTGGGTGAGGAAGGCGGTGGCGGCGACCGCCCCTTCCTCGTCCCGCCCGACCACGAGACGGGTGCGGCCCTCGACCATGCCCGCGAGGTGCTTGACCAGCTCGGGCCTGACGTCGCCCTCGGTCACGGGCGGCACGAACCCGACGGCGCCGCCGGCGTTGACGACATCCACCCAGAGGGTGGTGATGCCGTCGCGCAGCGCACGGTCGAACGCCGGATCCACCTCAAACGTAAGTGCCATATGCAGAGATTAGCCATTACGCTTCGCGGCGCTCAAATCGCGTCCACCCCATGGGAAAGCCCCGGCCGGAGGGCCGGGGCTTTCCCATGGGCGGGCGGCCGGAGCGCACCCGTCGCGGACGTCCTCAGACGCGCATCGGCTGCGGGGTCTCGCGGCGCCCGGCGTCCGGCCCGGGGTACTCACGCAGGATCTCGTAGCGGGTGTTGCGCTCCACGGGCCGGAAGCCGGCGTCGCGGATGAGGTCGAGGAGGTCCTCACGGCCCAGCTTGTTCGGGGTGCCGTAGTCGTCCGCGTCGTGGGTGATCTTGTACTCGACGACCGAGCCGTCCATGTCGTCCGCGCCGTGCTGGAGGGCCAGCTGGGCGGTCTGCACGCCGTGCATCACCCAGAACACCTTGACGTGCGGGACGTTGTCGAAGAGCAGCCGGGAGACGGCGAAGGTCTTCAGCGCCTCGGCACCGGTCGCCATCGACGTACGCGCCTGGAGGGTGTTGCGGACCTTGCCGTCCTTCATGTCCACGAAGTCGTGCTGGTAGCGCAGCGGGATGAAGACCTGGAAGCCGCCGGTCTCGTCCTGCATCTCGCGCAGCCGCAGCACGTGGTCGACGCGGTGACGGGGCTCCTCGATGTGCCCGTACAGCATCGTCGCCGGGGTCTTGAGACCCTTCTCGTGCGCGAGGCGGTGGATGCGCGACCAGTCCTCCCAGTGGGTGTTGTGGTCGACGATGTGCTGGCGGACCTCCCAGTCGAAGATCTCCGCGCCGCCGCCGGTCAGCGACTCCAGACCGGCCTCGATCAGCTCGTCGAGGATCTCGGAGGCCGAGAGCCCGGAGATCGTCTCGAAGTGGTGGATCTCCGTGGCCGTGAAGGCCTTGAGCGCCACCTCGGGCAGCGCCTCCTTGAGCGCGCTGAGGGAGCGCGGGTAGTACCGCCACGGGAGGGTGGGGTGCAGCCCGTTGACGATGTGAAGCTCGGTGAGGTTCTCGCCCTGCATCGCCTTCGCGAGCCGGACGGCCTCCTCGATGCGCATCGTGTACGCGTCCTTCTCGCCCGGCTTCCGCTGGAACGAGCAGTACGCACAGGAGGCGGTGCACACGTTGGTCATGTTGAGGTGGCGGTTGACGTTGAAGTGGACGACGTCGCCGTTCTTCCTCGTACGCACCTCGTGGGCCAGCCCGCCGAGCCACGCCAGGTCGTCGGACTCGTAGAGGGCGATCCCGTCCTCGCGGGTCAGCCGCTCGCCGGCCCGGACCTTCTCCTCCAGCTCGCGCTTGAGTCCCGCGTCCACTTGGGCGCCTCCCATGTCTGTACGTAATGGATCCAGGCCACGGTACTCCCCCGCCGGTCAGGCGGGGGCACCCCCACCACCGCTCGGGGTCAGTGCTCCTCGGGGAGCTCGCCGACGCGGTTCTCCCACTTGGTGGAGAGGACGACCGTCGTACGGGTCCGCGAGACGCCCTTGGTGCCGCTGAGCCTGCGGATGGTCTTCTCCAGCCCGTCGACGTCACCGACCCGCACCTTGAGCATGTACGAGTCGTCACCGGCGATGAACCAGCAGTCCTCGATCTCGGCCAGGTCCTTCAGCCGGTGCGCGACGTCCTGGTGGTCGGCGGCGTCGGAGAGGGAGATGCCGATCAGGGCCGTGACACCGAGCCCGAGCGAGGCGGCGTCGACGGTCGCGCGGTACCCCGTGATGACACCGGCGGTTTCCAGCCGGTTGATGCGGTCGGTGACGCTGGGCCCGGAGAGCCCGACGAGCCGCCCCAGCTCCGCGTAAGAGGCCCTGCCGTTCTCCCTGAGGGCCTGGATGAGCTGCCTGTCCACCGCGTCCATATGACTGAAACCTTCCATTGTTCAGCAGTACCGCGATCTTACGTGTAGAATCCAAGGTGCAACAGGGCCAATCCCTGCAAATCTTCTCCACTGCCCAAGAAAATCTTTCGAATCTTCAGGAGTGAACGACACCGTGTACTCGATCGAGATGGCCTACGCCCGGATGCGGGAGCTGCAGGACCTGGCCAACCGCTCGCGTGCCCACCAGCCCGCCGCCGCCCTCCGCGTCGACCGCGCCCGCGCCCCGCGCCCGGACCGCAAGAAGCGCTGACACCGCGGGTTCAGCCCCGGGAGCCGCCACCGAGCTCCCCTTCCCACCGGCGGTACAGCTCGTGCGGCACGCCTGCCGCGTCGAGCACCCGCCCCGCGACGAAGTCCACGAGATCCTGGATGTGCGTCGCACCCGCGTAGAACGCCGGAGAGGCGGGCAGCACGACTGCGCCCGCCTCGTCGAGCGCGACCATCTGCTTCAGCGTCTGACCGCTGAGCGGCGTCTCCCGCACGGCGACGACCAGCTTCCGCCGCTCCTTCAGCGTCACGCTCGCGGCCCGCTGCAGCAGGTCCTTCGACAGCCCGAGTGCCACCCCGGCCACACACGCGGTCGACGCCGGGACGATCAGCATCCCCTTCGCCGGGTACGACCCCGAGGACGGCCCGGCCGCCAGGTCCCCGGCCGGCCAGTGGCGTACGTCGCCGATGTCGGGCCGGAAGGTGTCCGGCTTGCCGTCCGCGCCCCGGGCCAGCCAGCCGCGCAGGTCCTCCTGCCAGTGGGCGTCCCGGAAGGCGATCCCGGTCTCGTCCAGCAGGGTCAGCCGCGAGGCGCGGCTCACCACCAGGTCGACGCTCTCCCCGGCCGCCAGCAGTCCGCGCAGCACCGAGGCCGCGAAGGGGGTGCCCGAAGCGCCCGACACCCCGACGATCCAAGGCCTGCGCTGCTGCTGACTCATCGAAGTACCGGCTGTCACACCGCCGAGCCTATCCGGCGCCCACCCACAGGAACCGAGCCAGGGGCCTCGCGCGTTACGACGGATGAGGGAACGACCACGGACAGGGGGCGGCCATGACCGGCACACGCACCGGGGCCACCGCACGCGCGGTCACGGCCGGCGGGGTCATGCTCGCCTGGGTCGCCCTGCTCTGGCTCCTCGAAGGCATCGACACGGCGACGGGCAACTCCCTCGACACCCACGGCGTCAGCCCCCGCGAGCCGTCCGAGCTGGCGGACATCGTGCCCGCCGCGTTCCTGCACAGCGGCTGGGAGCACGTTGCCTCCAACACCGTCCCGCTGCTGGTCCTCGGCTTCATCGCCGCCCTGGGCGGGATACGCAGGTTCGCCGCCGTGGTGTTCGTGGTGATCGCGGCGTCCGGCCTGGGCGTCTGGCTCACCGCGCCGCCCCACACGGTGACGCTGGGCGCGTCCGGTGTGGTCTTCGGGCTCCTCGGCTATCTGCTGGTGCGCGGTTTCGTGGACCGCCGCCCCTGGGACGTCGTCATAGGCCTGGGCGTCGCCGTGGTCTACGGCTCCCTGCTCTGGGGTGTGCTGCCCACGGACTCCGGCGTCAGCTGGCAGGGCCACCTCTTCGGCCTGGTCGGCGGGGTGGCGGCGGCCTTCCTCCTCCGCCGCCCGCGCGCCCCGCGCGACTCCGGCTACGTCACGGTGTGAGGCCGCGCACCAGCAGGTCGAGCAGCGCGCACGCGAAGAGCGCGATGCCGATGAAGCCGTTGACGGAGAAGAACGCCCGGTTGAGCCGGGACAGGTCGTGCGGCCGCACGACCCGGTGCTCGTACACGAAGGCGGCGGCGACGATCACCATGCCGATCCAGTAGAAGATCTCCGCGTCCGTCGCGAGCCCGAACCACACCAGCAGGCCCGTGGTGATCACGTGGCAGATCCTGGCGCCCCAGAGGGCGGCCGGGATCCCGAAGCGCGCCGGGAAGGAGAGCACTCCGTGCGCACGGTCCGCCCGTACGTCCTGGCAGGCGAAGATCAGGTCGAAGCCGCCGATCCAGATGCCGACGGCCAGCCCCAGGATCACCGCGTCCCACGACCAGCTCCCGGTCACCGCCAGCCAGGCGCCGATCGGGCCGATCGCCTGCGCCAGACCGAGGATCGCGTGCGGGAAGTTCGTGAACCGCTTGCCGTACGGGTAGACCACCATCGGTACGACGGCGACCGGAGCCAGCATCAGGCAGAGGGGGTTGAGCAGGGCGGCGGCACCGAGGAAGAAGGCCAGGGCCACGAGCGCCCCGGTCCACGCGGACCGCACCGTGACCGCGCCGGTGACGAGCTCCCGGCCCTCCGTCCTCGGATTACGGGCGTCGATCTCCCGGTCGATGATCCGGTTCGCCGCCATGGCGAAGGTCCGCAGCCCGACCATCGCCACGGTCACGAGCAGCAGCGTGCCCCAGTGGATGTTCCCGTCCAGCCGGTACATCGCGGTCAGAGCCGCGATGTAGGCGAAGGGCAGGGCGAAAACCGAGTGCTCGATCATCACCAGCCGCAGGAACGCGCGGGACTTGCTGCGCGGCTGCGGGACAGCCGCGGCCGAGGCCGATGCACTCACAGGCCGTACTCCTTCCACCGGCGGTCGACCTTCGCCGCCGTCTCCGGGTCGGACTCGACCATCTCCGGCCAGCCTCCGTCCCGCGTGTACCCCTCCTCGGGCAGCTTGCGCGTCGCGTCGATGCCCGCCTTCCCACCCCAGAACTGCTGGTAGGAGGCGTGGTCGAGGTGGTCCACCGGCCCCTCGGTGATCATGAGGTCGCGGGCGTAGTCGGTGTTGCCGAGCGCCCGCCACGCGACTTCGTGCAGGTCATGGACGTCGCAGTCGGAGTCCACGACGACGATCAGCTTGGTCAGCGACATCATGTGCGCGCCCCAGATGGCGCTCATGACCTTCTGGGCGTGCTTGGGGTACTTCTTGTCGATCGAGACGATCGCGCAGTTGTGGAAGCCGCCGGCCTCGGGCAGGTGGTAGTCCACGATGTCCGGCACGATGATCTTGAGCAGGGGCAGGAAGAACCGCTCGGTGGCCCGGCCCAGCGGACCGTCCTCGGTCGGCGGGCGGCCGACGACGATGGACTGCAGCAGCGGACGCTTCCGCATCGTCACGCAGTCGATCTTCAGTGCGGGGAACGGCTCCTGCGGGGTGTAGAAGCCGGTGTGGTCGCCGAACGGGCCCTCGGGCAGCATCTCGCCCGGCTCCAGCCACCCCTCGATGACGACCTCGGCCTGGGCAGGGACCTGGAGCGGGACCGTCTTGCAGTCGACCATCTCGATCCGCTTGCCCTGGACGAAGCCGGCGAAGAGGTACTCGTCGATGTCCCCCGGCAGCGGCGCCGTGGAGGCGTAGGTGACGGCGGGCGGGGCGCCGAAGGCGATCGCGACCGGCAGCTTCTCACCGCGCCGGGCGGCGACCTGGTAGTGGTTGCGGCTGTCCTTGTGGATCTGCCAGTGCATACCGATGGTGCGCTTGTCGTGGCGCTGCAGCCGGTAGAGCCCCAGATTGCGGATGCCCGTCTCGGGGTCCTTGGTGTGGGTGAGCCCCAGGTTGAAGAAGGAGCCGCCGTCCTCGGGCCAGGTGAAGAGCGCGGGCAGCGCGTCCAGGTCCACGTCGTCGCCGGTGAGCACGACCTCCTGGACGGGGGCGCTGTCCGCCTTGACCTTCTTCGGGGGCAGGTGCGTCACCGCGCCGAGCTTGCCGAACGCCTCGCGGATCCCGACGAAGCCCTGCGGCAGCTCCGGCTTGAGGAGCCCGCCGATCTTGTCGCTGATCTCCGCGTAGGACTTCAGCCCGAGCGCCTTGAGCAGCCGCCGGTCGGTCCCGTAGACGTTCATGGCCAGGGGCATCGACGACCCCTTGACGTTCTCGAAGAGCAGGGCGGGACCGCCCGCCTTGTTCACCCGGTCGACGATCTCACCGACCTCCAGATACGGGTCGACCTCGGCCTTGATGCGCTTGAGATCGCCCTCGCGCTCCAGAGCCCGGAGCAGGGAGCGAAGATCGTCGTAAGCCATAAGCCCCAGTATCGGCCACCCGCTACCCTGGGCCCGTCACCGGGGGCGGGACCTCGCCTCCCACATCGTCTCGGGGGATCCCACATCATGCTCAGGGCCTTGATCTACCTCCTGCCTCTGGCGCTGACGATCTTCGCGTTCATCGACTGCCTGAACACCCCGGAGGACGAGGCGAAGCACCTCCCGAAGATCGCCTGGGTCTTCATCATCCTGCTCTTCTGGATCGTCGGCCCGATCGTGTGGCTGGCCGCGGGCAAGATGCGCACCCCGCCGACGGGAGGCCGCACCCCCTCCGAGTGGCACCGCGGCCACCGCACCACCTGGACGGCGCCGGACGACAACCCCGAGTTCCTCAAGTCGCTGAAGAAGGAGAACGAGAAGGACGAGTCGCTCCTCAAGGACTGGGAGGCGGATCTCCGCCGCCGCGAGGAGGAGCTCAAGCGCCGGGAGGGCAAGGAGAACGGCGCTACCGGGCCCGAGGAGGACCCGGCCCCGCCGTCCGCGTCCTGACCGCGCGCGAGCCCTCGCGTCCCGGCAGGCGTGGCCCCGGGGCGCGAACGCCCCGGGTCACCGGGAGAGCAGACGCCCCAGCCGGTCGAGCAGGGGCAGCAGAGCGGTGCGCTCCTCCGGGGTGAGCGCCTCCAGCGCACCGCGCACCACCCGCATCTCCGCGCGGATCCGGTGCGCCAGCTCGGTGCCCTCGTCCGTACGGGAGGCCACCTTGGAGCGGCGGTCGCCGGGCGCCGGGGTACGCGTCACGAGACCGCGCGCCTCCATACGGCCGACGAGACCGGTGGCGTTGGACGCGTCGCACACCAGATGCGTGGCCAGCGCGCTCATGGGCATGGGTTCATTGAGGGCGATCAGCGCGCGGGCCTGAGAGGTGCTGAGACCGTGACGCGCCGCGACCGCGGTGAGGTCGTCGTGGTGGCCGCGTACGACGACGGCGAGGGGCTCCAGGAGTTCGTCCGGAGCAGGGACGGCGCGGGGTGCCGGTTCCTTCGTCATGGTCGGTCATCCTTCGATCGGTGCGCGTGGTCCGTCAGGCCGGAGCACTGTCCGCCACGCACCCGCAATCGTTTGACATGCTCAACTTTGACCCGTTACATGGGGTATTGCTTGAGCATATCAAGCTTCATGTTCCATGTGTCTCGCGTCTCGTAGGGAGCACCCCCATGCCTTCCGTACTCTTCGTCCTCACCGGTGCCGACCACTGGACCCTGAACGACGGCACCACCCACCCCACCGGCTTCTGGGCCGAGGAACTCGCCGCACCGCACCGCGTCTTCAGCCAGGCCGGCTTCGACATCTCCGTCGCCACCCCGGGCGGCGTCACACCCACCGTGGACGAGGCGAGCCTCGCCGCCGAGGCCAACGGAGGCCAGGAGCAGGCCGACGCCATCGCGTCCTACCTCGCCTCCATCGACGAGACGCTCAAGATCCCGGCCCGCCTCGAGGACACCGTGGCCACCTCCTACGACGTCGTCTTCTACCCCGGCGGCCACGGCCCCATGGAGGACCTGGCGGTCAGCGAGGTCTCCGGCCGGCTGCTCACCACCGCCCTGGACTCCGGCACCCACGTCGCCGTCCTGTGCCACGCCCCCGCCGCCCTGCTGCCGGCCCGCCGCGAGGACGGCAGCTGGCCCTTCGCCGGCTACCGCATGACCGGCTTCAGCAACGCCGAGGAGACCCAGGCCGGTCTCGCGTCGAAGGCTCCCTGGCTGCTGGAGGACCGCCTCGTCGCCCTCGGCGCCGACTACGCGGCCGCCGACCCGTGGTCCACCCACACCGTGCACGACCGCAACCTGCACACCGGCCAGAACCCCGCCTCCTCCGAGCAGCTGGCCCGCGAGATCGTGGCCGCCCTGTGAGCGCCACCGGCACAGCGGTGGAATCCGCGGCGGACGTCGTCACCCGCCTCCGCGGGGCCTTCCGCACCGGGCACACCAGGGAACTCTCCTGGCGCACCACCCAGCTGACCCGGCTGCGGGCGCTGCTCACCGAGCGGGGCGACGAGCTCGCCGAGGCGCTCCGCGCCGACCTCGGCAAGAGCCGGAAGGAGTCGTACCGGACCGAGATCGACTTCACGGTCCGCGAGATCGACCACACCCTGGAGCGCCTGGCGGGGTGGCTGGAGCCCGAACCGGCCCCCGTACCCGCCGCCCTGGCCGGGGCCACCGCCCACACCGTGCAGGACCCGCTCGGCGTCGTCCTCGTCATCGCGCCGTGGAACTACCCCGTGCAGCTGCTCCTCGCCCCGGTGGCCGGCGCGCTCGCCGCGGGCAACACCGTGGTCGCGAAGCCCAGCGAGCTGGCACCGGCCACATCCGCGGCCTTGGCCCGGCTGGTGCCCGAGTACCTCGACACCGACACGGTGACCGTGGTGGAGGGCGGCGTCCCCGAGACCACCGCACTGCTCGCCGAGCGCTTCGACCACATCTTCTACACGGGCAACGGCACCGTCGGCCGGGTGGTGATGGCCGCGGCGGCGAAGCACCTCACCCCGGTCACGCTCGAACTGGGCGGCAAGTCGCCCGTCTTCGTCGACCGGGACACCGACCTCAAGACGGTGGCCGCCCGCCTCGCCGCCGGGAAGTTCCTGAACGCCGGCCAGACGTGCGTCGCACCCGACTACGTCCTCACGGACCCCGCGACGGCGCCGGCCCTGACCGAGGCCCTCGCGGCGGCGGTCGAGTCCCTCTTCGGCCCGGACCCCGCGACCCACCCCGAGTACGGGCGGATCGTGAACGAACGCCACTTCGACCGGCTGGTGGGCCTCCTCGGCTCCGGTCGCACGGTCACCGGCGGGGGCCACGACCGGGCCACGAAGTACATCGCCCCGACCGTGCTGGCCGAGGTGGCACCGGACTCCCCCGTGATGGGCGAGGAGATCTTCGGCCCCGTCCTGCCGGTCCTCACCGTGGACGGGCTCGACGAGGCGATCGCGTTCATCAACGACCGCGACAAGCCGCTGGCCCTGTACGCCTTCACCCAGGACCCCTCGGTGCGCGCCCGTCTGCTGGCCGAGACCTCGTCGGGCGGGGTCGGTGTCGGCCTGCCGCTGGCCCATCTGACCGTGTCGGACCTGCCGTTCGGCGGAGTCGGCGAGAGCGGCATGGGCAACTACCACGGCCGGTACTCCCTGGAGACCTTCAGCCACCGCAAGGCCGTCCTGGACACCCCGCTCGGCTGACGAGCCCAGCCCGTACACGCCACGAGGGCGCGACCGCACATCCGTGCGGTCGCGCCCTCGTGGCGTGTACGGGCGTCAGACCCCGGCGTAGGAGTGCTTGCCGGTGACGAAGATGTTGACGCCGTAGTAGTTGAAGAGCCAGCACCCGAAGGCGATCAGCGCCAGGTAGGCGGCCTTGCGGCCCTTCCAGCCGGCGGTGGCGCGGGCGTGCAGGTAGCAGGCGTACGCGACCCAGGTGATGAAGGACCAGACCTCCTTGGGGTCCCAGCCCCAGTAGCGGCCCCAGGCGTCGCCCGCCCAGATGGCGCCCGCGATGATCGTGAACGTCCACAGCGGGAAGACGGCCGCGTTGATGCGGTACGAGAAGGTGTCCAGGGTCTTCGCGGCCGGGAGCCGGTCCAGGACGGAGCTCGCGAACTTCCCCGGCGTGCCCCCGGAGGCCAGCTTGTTCTCGTAGCTGTCACGGAAGAGGTAGAGCAGCGTGCCGACGGCTCCGAGGTAGAAGACCGCGCCGCAGATGATGGCGGTGGAGACGTGGATCCACAGCCAGTAGGAGTGCAGGGCCGGGACCAGCTGGTCGCTGTCGGTGTACAGCGTCGTGGTCGCGATGCCCAGGTCCAGCAGGACGGTCGTGACGAGCAGCAGACCGATCCAGCGGACGTTCTTCCTCAGGGCCAGCAGGATCAGGTACGCGCCGACGGCCACCGTGGAGAAGGTGATCGAGAACTCGTACATGTTGCCCCAGGGGGCCCGCTGCACCGACATGGCCCGTGCGACGACCCCGCCCGCCTGGACGGCGAAGGACACGACGGTCAGGGCGACCGCGATCCGTCCCCAGAGGTCGCCCTTGAAGGTGCCGCCCGCGGCCCCGGGACCGTCGGGCACGTCGCGCGTACCGGCGGCGGAGCGGGTGACGATCGTGGGCCGCTCCAGCACGGCGGTGCTGCCGCCCTTCTGCGCGACCACCTTCACCGGGGAACCGGCGGACGCCTGACCGGTCAGCGCGGCGGCCGTACGGCCGACCTTGCTGCGGCTGCCGAAGACCCACTCCGCGATGTGCGCGAAGAAGGCCAGGGTGTAGACGGCCATCGACGAATAGATCAGCACATTGCTGGTGTGTGCCAGATTCTCGTTGGTTGCGGCGGCGAGATTCACTTCTCAGCCCCTTCGGCAGGTGCTTCGGCAGGGTGTCCGGGCTCGGTCTCGGGCGCGGGGTCGGGCGAGGGTTCGGGGGCGGTCGGCGCGACGGTGTGGAGCGCGACCGCGAGGTCGGCCAGTTCCTCCGGCAGCTTCGCGGACTCGCTGCGGCCGAGGCCCGCCATCTCCACGACGGTGACGCCGTCGCTGCCGCGTACGGCCCGCACCCACATGCGGCGGCGCTGGATGAACAGCGATCCGGCGAGGCCGGCGATGGCGGCGATCGCACCGCCGAGGGCCCAGCCGGCGGCCGGCTGGCGGGAGATCTGGAAGCTCGCCCACTCCTCGACGCTGACGAAGGTGATCGAGCCGGCGCCGTCGGGGAGCTTCATGGTCTCGCCGGGGCGCAGCCGCTTCTTCAGCTTGTCGCCGTTGCTGTCCTTGAATTCCTTCATCTTGGACGTGTCGAGCTGGTAGACGTTCTGCGGCAGCCCGGAGTCGACGCCGAGGCTGCCGTAGTAGCCGTTCAGCGCCAGGACCGGGTAGTCGGCGCCGGGGTACTGCGAGAACATCGTGCCCTTGCCGTCACCGGCGAACGTCGGGACGAAGAAGGCCTGGAAGCCCAGCTGCTCCTTCTTCCCGTTCGCGTCCTTGTAGCCGTCCATCACCTTGATCGCGCCGGTCGAGGTGACGTTGTTGTCGATCGGCAGCAGCGGCACCGCGGTCCGGTAGACCTCCTTGCCCCGGCCGTCCTTGACGGAGATGACCGGCGCGTAGCCGTGCGCGTTGAGGTAGACCTTCGTGCCGTCGACGACGAGCGGCTTGTTGACCTCGATGACCTTCTTCTTCGGCGCGCCGTCGGCGCCCTCGGAGTAGGTGACCCGCGCCTCGTACGTCCGGGGCGTGCCGCGCTGCGGTCCGTTGCGCTCGTAGGTGCCGACGAAGTCGTCCAGGTCGAAGCTGAACGGCGCGAGGTCGTCGTTGTCGAAGAGCGAGCCGGACTTGAAGTCGTCGTACTGGGTGATGGTGTTGGCGAAGCCGTCGCCCTCGACGACGAGCTTGCCGCCCTCGGACTTGAAGAGCTGACCGCCGGCGAAGGCCACCAGCATGACGATCAGGGCGATGTGGAACAGCAGGTTCCCCATCTCCCGCAGATAGCCCTTCTCGGCGGCGACCGCCTCACCCACCGTGTGGGAGCGGAAGCGCCGCTTGCGCAGGAGGGAGAGCGCGGCCTCGCGCACCTCCTCCGGCGCCGCGTCGGTGCGCCAGGTGGTGTACGCGGGCAGCCGGGTCAGCGTCCTGGGAGCGCCCGGCGGGCGGCCGCGCAGCTGGCCGATGAACTGGCCGGTGCGCGGGACGATGCAGCCGATCAGCGAGACGAACAGCAGGATGTAGATCGCGGAGAACCACACCGAGCTGTAGACGTCGAAGAACTGGAGCTTCTCGTAGATCGGGGAGACCGTGGTGTGGGCGTCCTTGAAGGTCTGCACCTTCAGTTCGTCGACGCTGTTCTGCGGGATCAGCGAGCCCGGGATGGCGCCCAGCGACAGCAGGAAGAGCAGGATCAGAGCGACCCGCATCGAGGTCAGCTGCCGCCAGAACCAGCGGGCCCAGCCGATGACGCCCATGGCGGGTACGGCGGACGCCACCTCCTCGCGCGGGGCGGTGGAGAGCTGCTCCCCGGCCTCACCGAGGTCGCGCTCGTCCGTGGTGTGCGTGTTGCTCATCGACTCAGATCCCTACAGTGAAGCCGTTGGACCAGACCTGCATCTCCTGGATGAGCGCGTCCCAGGCGCCCGTCAGCAGGAGCAGCCCGGTCACGATCATCATCCCGCCGCCGATCCGCATGACCCACGCGTAGTGGCGCTTGACCCAGCCGAACGCGCCGAGTGCGCGGCGGAAGGCGACCGCCGCCAGGACGAAGGGGACGCCGAGCCCGAGACAGTACGCCACCGACAGGACCGCGCCGCGGCCCGCGGTGGCCTGGTCGAAGGCGAGCGCGTTGACGGAGGCGAGGGTGGGGCCGAGGCACGGGGTCCAGCCGATCCCGAAGAGCGCGCCGAGCAAGGGAGCCCCGGTCAGCCCGGTCACCGGCCGCTTGTGGATGCGGAATTCGCGCTGGGTCATCCAGGGCATGAGCCCCATGAAGAAGATCCCCATGAGGATCATCAGCACGCCGAGGACCTTGGAGAGCACCCCGCTGTAGTCCTGGAGCGTCTGGCCGAAGAAGCCGAAGAGCGCGCCGCCGGAGACGAACACGACGGTGAAGCCGAGGACGAACAGCGAGGCGCCCGCCACCGTCCTGCCCCGCCGGGCGTCGGCGAGGTCGGTGCCGCTGACCCCGGTGACGTAGCTGAGGTAGCCCGGCACCAGTGGCAGGACGCACGGCGAGAAGAAGGACACGAGTCCGCCGAGCAGCGCGATCGGCAGCGCCACGAGCAGGGCGCCACTGGTCACGGTGTCGTTGTACCCGGTCGCGGCTAGCTGGAGCACGGGGTCACTTCTCCGCTACCAGCGGCTTGATCATGTCGCGCAGCCGGTCCGCGTCGAGCGCCGCGAGGGAACGCGCCGCGAGCTTCCCGTTCCGGTCTATGACCACGGTCGACGGGATGGCCTGCGGGTTCAGGGTGCCCTTCGGGAAGCGGAGGAGGAGCTTGCCGGTCGGGTCGTAGAGGCTCGGGTAGGTGACCCCGAAGTCCTCCTCGAAGTTGATGGCGAGGGTCTTCTGGGTGTCGCGGGTGTTCACACCGACGAACTGGACCCCGTCACCCTTCGTCTCCTGGGCGACCTTCTCGAAGTGCTTGGCCTCGGCCCGGCACGGGCCGCACCACGATCCCCAGAAGTTGAGGACGACGATCTTGCCCTTGTAGTCGGACACGTCGAGCTTCTCGCCGTGCAGGGTCGTCCCGTCGAGCTCCGGCGCGTCGGCCCGGTCGCCCTTGGCGACGGTGGAGATCCCGCCGCTCCCGGTCACGAAGTTCGTGTTGCCGCCGCCGCCCGCCTTGGGGCCCTCGCCGCTGCACGCGGACAGGGTCAGCGCGCCGGCCGCCACTGTGGCGGCCAGCAGGGCGAAGCGGCGTCGGGGTGCGCGGCCATAGCTCATGTGAAAAGTTTCGCATGGCAGTTCAGGGGATCTTGGCCACCCCCCTCGGTGCCCGTAAAGCCCCTTGTCAGGTCTGTTTAAAGAAGGCGTTCCAGCCACCCTCGGGGGACTGTCCCACCTGGAGCGTACGCAGCTTGGCGAGCACCGCCGGATCCTGTACGTCGAGCCAGTCGACGAACTGCCGGAAGGAGACGAGGCGCACATCCGGCTTGCCCGCGATGTGTTTGATCACATCCTCGACGGCGTCCATGTAGATACCGCCGTTCCACTCCTCGAAGTGGTTTCCGACGTAGAAGGGCGCTCGATTCGTCTCGTAGGCACGCTCGAATCCGGCGATGTACGCCTGGGTGGCCTGGGTACGCCATCCCGGATAGCGCGACGGCATCCCGTTGGTCGAATTCTTCGACTGGTTGGCGAGGATGTTGTAGTCCATGGAGAGGACTTCGAAGGAGTGGCCGGGGAACGGAATTCCCTGGAGCGGGAGGTCCCATACGCCCTGGCGCTTCTCGGGCCACATCTGGCTGCCGCCGGGCGAACTCGCGTCGTAGCGCCAGCCGAGCTGCCTCGCCGTGGGCAGCAGATTGTCCTGGCCGAGAAGGCAGGGGGTGCGGCCTCCGACGAGTTCCTTCCGGTAGTCGAAGGGCAGCGGTTCCACGTCGTCCCAGCCGCTGTTGGTCCGCCATTCGGTGACGAACGAGACCGCCTGCTCGATCTCGCTCCGCCATTGCTCCGGGGTCCAGTTGCCCACCGATCCCGAACCACCGCAGAAATGCCCGTTGAAATGGGTCCCGATCTCGTGCCCGTCCAGCCACGCCTGACGCACGTACTTCAGCGTCTGCCTGACGTGGTCGTCGTTGAGATAGCCGATGTC
Organism: Streptomyces sp. NPDC048590; assembly: GCF_043199535.1. Lineage (NCBI taxonomy): Bacteria > Bacillati > Actinomycetota > Actinomycetes > Kitasatosporales > Streptomycetaceae > Streptomyces > Streptomyces sp. NPDC048590. The sequence goes on from NZ_JBICWC010000010.1 coordinate 320,334, forward strand.
CGAGGCGCCGCGCGGGTTGTTGGGCGGGCGGTACAGGGACTTCTTCGCCTCGGGCAGCACATAGAGCCCGGAGAGGAAGAAGGTCATCCCCGCGTCGTGCTCCTCGGCGAGTTCGAGAAAGCGCGGGAAGAGTCCGTTGCCGACCTCACCCGCCCCGTCCCAGGAAAAGATCACGAACTGCGGAGGGGTCTGGCCGGGCTCAAGACGGACCGGCGCCGCCGGCTGATTGGGCTGCTTTCCGGTGTCGGCCGTGGAACCGTCGCCGATCAGTCTGACCTGTTTCTTAGGTGCCTCCCCGCCATTCCCGTGCGGCCCTTTGGCACCGGGGGAACCCTTCGGCGGAGCCGGCCGACCGCTCTCCGGAGAACCGGAAGAGCCGCATCCGGACATCGACAGTGCGGCTGCGGCTCCGATACCTGCCCCGAGCAGGCCCCTACGGTTGATTTCACGCATGGCGTCCCCATCTGCGGTCGTATTACCTCAATGCCATACAAACTGGTGATGGCTTAGATGAGGAATCCAACACGGGGGTTCCACTGATAATCATAAAAATGATTACGTGAACAGACCCTTACATCTGCTGCACATGGCCTACAGAGCGGCGGGTCGCACCTCTCTCCTGCCCGAGGCCTGCTATGCGCGGTCCCGCAATGCCCGGTGGATCGACGCGCGGCGCACCACAGGGCGGAGGAGAACCGTCCGCGTACCGGATGCCTGCGGATGCTCCGGCAAAGCGGCATGGGTCGGCGGCTCCCCCGGACGAAGTCCGAGGGAGTGCCACAGCGTTCGTGAAGGGCCCGCGATGCCCGGCGGATCCGGGCGTGGTGTCCGCCCGCCGGGCCCCGCGGAGCTGCCCTCAGGCTCCGAAGGCCTTGGACTTGCCCTTGACCGGCTTCGCCCCCGCGAGGAGGTGCGCCGGGACGAGGTCCCGGGCCGGCTCGGTGTACCCGACGGACACGATCTCGTCCCCCTGGTACGTGAAGGTCGTCAGCGAGGCCAGGGTGCACTGCCGCTTGCGCGGGTCGTGCCACAGCCTGCGCCGCTCCACGAAGCTCCGCACGATCCAGATCGGGAGCTGGTGGCTCACGCAGACCGCCTCGTGCCCGCGGGCGGCGTCCCGGGCCGCGTCCAGGGCGCCCATCATCCGTACGACCTGCTCGATGTACGGCTCACCCCAGGACGGCTTGAAGGGGTTGGTGAGGTGCTTCCAGTTCTCCGGCTTGCGCAGCGCGCCGTCACCGACGCCGAAGGTCTTGCCCTCGAAGACGTTGGCGGCCTCGATCAGACGCCCGTCCGTCGCCAGCTCCACGCCGTGCAAGGTGGCGATCGGGGTGGCCGTCTCCTGGGCCCGCTCCAGGGGCGAGGCCACGACATGGGTGATGTCGCGCTTCTCCAGGTGTTCGGCGACCCGGTCGGCCATCCGGCGGCCGAGGTCGGACAGGCTGTAGCCGGCCCGGCGCCCGTAGAGCACGCCCTCCGGGTTGTGCACCTCGCCGTGGCGCATCAGATGGACGACGGTGATGTCCTTGCCGCTGGACTCGCTCATGCCGTGGCCTCCGAGGCGGCGCGGGCGGCGGCAGGCAGCGCGGCGGCGACCCGCTCCAGCGCCTGCGCGTCGTGGGCGGTGGAGACGAACCAGGACTCGAAGGCGGACGGCGGCAGGTACACGCCCTGCTCCAGCATCGAGTGGAAGAACGCGGTGAAGCGGAACGCCTCCTGCGTCTTCGCGCCTTCGTAGTCACGGACGGGCTGGTCGGTGAAGAAGACGGAGAACATGTTGCTCGCCGCCGACACCGTGTGCGCGACGCCCTCCTTGGTGAAGGCGTCCGAGACGAGCGAACGGAGCTCCGCGGAGACCGCGTCGACCTTCGCGTACGCCGCGTCGTCGAGCAGCCGCAGCTGGGCGAGGCCGGCCGCGGTGGCCACCGGGTTCCCGGAGAGGGTGCCCGCCTGGTAGACGGGGCCGGCGGGGGCCAGGTGCGCCATCACGTCGGCGCGGCCGCCGAACGCCGCGGCGGGGAAGCCGCCGCCCATGACCTTGCCGAAGGTCATCAGGTCGGGCCGGACGCCGTCGATGCCGTACCAGCCGGCCTTCGACGTGCGGAAGCCCGTCATCACCTCGTCGGAGATGTACAGCGCGCCGTTGGCCGCGCAGATCTCCTTCAGCCCGGCGTTGAAGCCGTCCAGCGGCGGCACCACGCCCATGTTGCCCGGCGATGCCTCGGTGATCACACAGGCGATCTCCCCCGGCTGCGCGGCGAACGCGGCGCGCACGGCGTCCAGGTCGTTGTACGGGAGCACGATCGTGTCGCCCGCCTGCGCCCCGGTCACGCCGGGCGTGTCGGGCAGGCCGAAGGTGGCGACCCCGGAGCCGGCCGCGGCCAGCAGCGCGTCGACGTGTCCGTGGTAGCAGCCTGCGAACTTCACGACCTTGGCGCGCCCGGTGAACCCGCGGGCGAGCCTGATCGCGGACATGGTCGCCTCGGTGCCGGACGACACCAGCCGGACCTGCTCGACGGGCTCGATCCGGGCGACGATCTCCTCGGCGAGCGCCACTTCGCCCTCACCGGGCGTACCGAACGACGTACCACGCGCCACGGCGTCCTGGACGGCGGCGGTGACCTCGGGGTGCGAATGGCCGAGGATCATCGGCCCCCACGAACACACGAGGTCGACGTACTCACGGCCGTCGGCGTCGGTGAGGTACGGACCCGTACCGGACACCATGAACCGGGGCGTACCGCCCACGGCACGGAAGGCACGCACGGGAGAGTTCACGCCGCCGGGCGTCACGAGGGACGCCCGGTCGAAAAGCGTCTGCGAAACTGGTGCTTCGTATGAATACGCCACTTTGGTCCTGATCTGCGATTCGAGGTTCGGGGGGCCTGACCGGCGATTTCGGCCACCGGTGAGCAGGGAGCGCGCTCTCCCCGTATGAGGCTCGTACAACGAAAGGGCGTCAGTCTCCTCGCGTCTGCGAAACTGGGGCGTCATAGGGAAAGCTCACCCATGCCATGGTGTCAGAGGCGTCGACGGTCTTGCGGACAGGTGTTTCACCGCACGCCCGTGGGGGAGGTCACTGACGATGATCGGGTTGCGCGGCGGGGCTGTGTCTCCTAAGAAGTAGTCGGGTGGATGAGATATGCATCGCGGTGGCGGAGTGGGCGAAGGGACCGACGACCTGGGGCCCGAGCCTGCCCGGCGAGGGCGGCACCGGCGCGAGGCCGAGCGCGTACGGGACGTGTCGGCGGGTGGCGCCGAGGATTCCGGGAGCAGGAGCAGTGGAAGGGTGGGGGTGACCTACAAGTACTTCGGTGCGCCTGACGGGGCCACCGCCGCGCGTGTGCCCATCTCCATGCGCCCCGAGGAACTGGGCGGCGACGAGCTGGGCATGGGCGGCATGTTCAGCAAGATCAAGCCCGAGACGGTGGCGGCCATGGTCCTCACCGGCATACAGGGCATACCCCTGAACAAGGTCCCCCCGCTGGAACTGGTCGTGCTCCACCCCGACTACGCGGTGGTCAAGCTGCCCATGACGGTCGTGGACCCCCTGCGGGACGTCGGCGAGGAGTCGGTCGGCGCGGCGGCCTTCATCTGGTCCACGGTCCCCGACCGCGGCGGCCCGCGCGACGCCTTCAACGTCTACCAACTGCTCCACGAGTGGCAGGACTTCTCCCACCGGCTGCACGACGCCGGCCATCAGGCGTACTGCCTGGTGTGGCCCTGAGCGCCTCCCCCGCAGCCTGACGGGGCGCGGGCGGGGGAGCGCCTGTTCACCCGCGCGCGGCCGTGTAGGAAAATACGGCCATGACGGCGGATGAACTGCGTGTGGTCGTGGAGACCGCGGACGAAGGTGTCGTTCTGATCCGTGTCCGGGGCAGCCTGGACGGGTGGTCGGGCCCCTCCGAGCTGGTCGAGGCGCTCGAAGGCGCCGCCCGGAGCGGCGGACGACTGACCGTGGCCGACCTGTCCCGACTGGAGTTCGCCGACTCCACCGGGCTGCACGTGCTGCTGAACGCCCAGCGCCGGCACACCGAGGCCGGGGTACGGCTGGTCCTGGCCGGCCCTCTCGACACCGGGCTGAGCAGGCTCTTCGAGGTCTCGGGCACGATCGGCGCCTTCACCTTCGCCGACACGGTGGACGCGGCGCTCTCATGCTGACCGGTCACGGGCCGCGCCCCGTGCCGCCCGCCCCCGGCGGGCCTTCGGCGAGTGTGAGCGGGCGGCATCAGGGCAGGCGCAAAGAGCAATGAACGGGGAGCGAGAAGTGCTGCGGGACGGTACGACTCCGGTCCATGGGACGGAGGAGGCCGCGGCCCCGGCTGCCCCGGAGGAGTCCGGAGGCGCGGGCCGCGACACAGCCGTACCGCTGAACGCCGCCGACGCGCGTGACGTCGTCACCCGGCTCCTGGAGGAGGAGTTCTGCGGCCTCGGCGGGGAGGGCCCGGCGGATGTGGTGGTGGCCGACGCCCTGCTGGTGACCTCGGAACTGGTGACCAACGCCGTCAGGCACGGCGGAGGGCTCACCGGGTTCGAGGCGCGGATCACGGACGACGGCCTGCTCCTCACGGTCGCCGATGCCAGTCCACGTGCGCCGGTCACCGCGGAACGCGATCCCGGCACCATGCCCATCGGCGGTTACGGCTGGCTGCTGGTGCGCCGGCTGGCCAAGCACGTCACCGTCAGGCACCTCCCGGGCGGCAAGCACATCGTCGCCCTGGTCGCGCTCGCCTGAGAAGCCTCCCCCGTCGGCCCGAACGGATCCGGCCGGAAGCCCCGGGCGAAGAGGCGTGATCGATTGGCATAATTCGCGCATGGTCCGCGAGCCCCTCGACAACTCCGCACCCGCCGGTCGGCCCGTGGTGGCGGCCGAGTGGGAGATCAACGGACACTGGGTCGTCCGCGCGCAGGGCGACATCGACTGCGACACCGTCGACCCGCTCTTCATCGCCCTGTGGCAGGCCGTGGCGGGACACCGGGTCGTCGTGCTCGACGCGTCGGCGGTGACCTTCGCGGACTCCTCGTTCCTGGGCCTGCTCATATCGGTGCACCAGCGGGCGGAACTGCGCGTCGTCGCACCGGGCGCGGCCGTCACGCGGCTGCTGCGGACCGCGGGCGTCGACCAGGTGATGCATGTCTTCCCGACCCTCGACGCGGCGCTCGGCGCCCCGCCCGGCGCCACCTGACCCCGGCTCTCCCCGCCCGCCCGATGTGTGAGTGCCTGTCAGCCGGAGGGGGCCGACGGCGGGAAGGACCGGTACGGCTCGTCTCCCGGCCGCGGCCCGTCCTCGGGCAGTCCGGCCGGTCCGCGCGCTCCCCCGGCCGCGACACCGAAGAGGTGCCCGGTCCCGGTGACGTAGAGGATCCGGCTCAGGAAAGGCGGAGGGTCGTCCAGGCTGAGCCTGATCCCCCGGGCGGAGGTGCCGCGGTGGAGCATCAGGAGGCTGGAGACACCCATCGAGTCGCACACCCTCAGCCCCGCACACTCCAGGACGACCTCGCACAGGGCCGGGTCGGCCTCCAGGCACTCCTGGAAGCGCTCCACCAACTGGTCACTGGTGTCGTAGTCCAAGTCACCCGCCACGCACAGGCGTACGGCGCCGGGCGAGGCCTCGACGTTCAGGGTGAGGGGCGGACTGGGGCGTTCGGTCATCCTGTGCTCCGGAGTAGCGGTCCACCGGCCTCCAGGACGCCGCGCGCCCCGGCCAGCAGTCTGGTGGTGCGGGGGAAGTCCTTGAGCTCCGTCCCCAGCACGTCGAGCACCGGCATCAGGGAGGCGGCCGGGACCCGACGGGCCTCCAGGATGGCCGCCGTCCAGCCCATGAAGCCGGTGAAGAGATCGTCGTCGTCCGTGTAGAGGGCCACGCCCAGGTACTCGACGATGTGGGCGATGTCCTGCGCCGTGTGCTCGCGTTGCTGCTCGGTGTAGGAGGCGGCCGCGGGGAAGCGGTCCTCCAGCTGGGCCATCACCTCGCGCACGAGACCGGGCCTGCCGCGTACGACGAGGGTGTACTCCTGGTCGCCGAGGTGCGGCAGGTCGTCGATCTGCTGCCTGCCCGCCGCGGGGACCGGCGCCGGGATGCCGTCCGCCAGCCGGACCGCCGCCGCCCGTGCGTCCGGGGCCCAGGCGTCCGCGCCCAGCAGGCGTGCGTACCGCCCGTCCGGCCCGAAGGCGGCCCCGCCCACCAGCACGGGTACGCCGACGGCCTGGCAGGCGGTGATCGCCGCGTGCGCGGTGGGCAGCCGGGTGGGGATCGAGGACGACAGCGCGACGGCGTCGGCGCCGAAGCTGTGCAGATGCCCGATCAGGTGCGGCGTGGGGACCTGCGCCCCGAGGAAGTCGACCTGCCATCCGCGCAGGGTGAGCACCTCGGCCAGCAGACGGGCCGGCAGCGCATGCCATTCCTGGTCCACGCAGGCCACCGTGACCCGGCCCAGCCGCGGCGTGTCCCGCGCCCGTGGATGGTGGGCGAGGGCGGCGATGACCCTTTCGGCGATGGCGCTGGCCGCGTGCTCCTGCGCCACGGAGAGCCGGTTGGCCGCCCACTCCGTGCCGACCCGCGCCTGTACGGGCGCGATGACGTCGAGCAGGACCGCCTCGGGGTCGGTCCCTTCGTCGACGGCGTCGAGGACCAGCCGGGCCGCGGCGTGTTCGTCCCGGCCGGTCACCGCTTCCCACAACCGGTCCTGGAGTCCGCGCGTCCGAGGCTCGGCAAGAGTGTTCGTACTCATGCGGTGTACCTGCCCCGGGTGTGGCCGTCCACCGCACTCAGATGGGTGGTCTGCGGGGCGGTGATGGCGACGAGCGCCATGTCGTCGTGGCGTCCGTCGTGGAGCCACTCGGACGCGAGCATCTGCACCCGCTCGACGACCGCGGCGCCGGGCATCCCCACGCACTCCGCCATGGCCCGCACCAGCCGCTCCTCGCCGAAGAGCTCGTCGCCGAGCGGACCGCCGCGGGCCTCGGTGACCCCGTCGGTGTAGAGCAGGCAGGTCTCGCCGGGCATGAGGTCCGTCTCCACGGTGCGGGCCTCGATGTGGGGCAGCGCCCCGACCAGCGTCCCGTGGGTCTCGATCTCCTCGACCCGGCCGTCGTTGCGGATCACCAGCGGGGCGGGGTGCCCGGCGGAGGTGAGGCTCAGGCGCACACGGTGCTCCTCGCGGCGTACCGAGGCCAGCACCAGGGTGGCGAAGCGCGTGTGGTGGGAGTTGAGGAGCGCACTGTTGAGGAGCCGCAGCATGCGGGGGTGGTCGTCGGACATCGGCGTCAGTGCCTGGAGGGTGTTGCGGATCTTGCCGGTGAGGACGGCCGCGTCCAGGCCCTTTCCGCACACGTCCCCGAGGACGGCGAGAGACACGTCGTCGGGGGTGCTGCCGGGGTGCACGTCGTAGAAGTCGCCACCGACGCGCTCACGTGCGGCGGCCGGCTGGTAGCCGCCCGCGAACTCGACCCCGTTGACCCGCTCCAGCCTGGGCGGCAGCAGATCCCTCATCAGGGTCCGGGTTATGTCGCTCTGCTCGGCGTACAGCCGAGCGGCCGACAGGGCGGCCCCTGCCCGTGCGGCGAAGAGCCGGGCGAAGACCTCCTCGTTCTCGTTGAAGCCTGCGGAACCGGCTCCGCGCAGCAGGACGAGGACGCCCGCCGGGACACCGTGCCCCGGCAGGGGTGTGATGGCGGCCGACCCGACCGGGCCGGCGAAGTCGTCCGGCAGCAGCCAGTCGGGCAGGGAGGCAGGGTCGATCCAACGCGAGGGGACGGGCGGGAAGCCCTGCAGCGCCTCGCTGAGCCCGGGTACGAGACCGGGGTCCTCCGTCACCGTGCGGCGGACCGCCGCCCCGCCGTCGACGGCGAACGCCAGCGGCAGCTTCCGTCCCGAGGCGGGCAGGATCACGACCGCGGCGTCGGCGAGGTGCCGGGACGCCAGCTGGGCGGTGACGCGCATGCAGCGGTCGGTGTTGAGCGAGGCGAGCAGGACGTTCGACGCCTCCGCCAGGAAGGTGGTGCGCTCCCGCTCCCGGGTGAGTTCCTCCTCGACGAGCTGCCGTCCGGAGTCGTCGAACAGCCACCACGCCACGTTCCCGGCACCGTTCGGGACCGGGCGCGCCTCGAAGGGCAGTCCGCCGATCTCGCCCCGGTACGCCGGGCGGTCCGCCACCGCTGCCTGGACGGCGAGCGGAAGGGCCGGCTCCTGCGTGACGTCGGTACGGGCCGGGTCCTCGTGGACGATCTCCTCGTGCGCGAACTCCTGGTGGGCGCGTGCCAGCCAGGCCGGCGCCGCGTCCGCCAGCGGGAGCCCGTGCGCGGCTCCGGTCAGGAGTGTCGCCGCGGCCGGGTTGCGGTCCACGACCGCACCACTCCGGTCGACGACGATCACGGGGTACGGGGCCTGTCCCCACAGGTCGTGCTCGGGACGTTCCTGAGTTCTCGTGGCGATCTGATCCTTCGGAGGAGCCATGAGGGGGGACCCGCCTGCGGCGAGTCGCACCACCTTCCAACTGGACGAAAATTGCTTTCCCTTCGGCAACCATTGCCCAGTCGGGGAGCGTCTGGCAAGCCGCCCTCCGCTTGCCGGCCCGGGCGCGGAACCCCTCGGAGGGCCTCCCACCGGGGCTTTCGGCCCGGGGGACGGGCGACAGGGCCCGGGTCAACCGCCTGCGGCGAGCCGTCCGCTGAGGGCTCCGTGGAGGTCGGCGCTCGGTTCGTCGAGACCGACGATCTCCACCCGCTTCCCACGCTGTTCGTACTTGGTGGTGACGGCGTCCAGGGTCGCCACCGACGAGGCGTCCCAGATGCGCGCGGCTGTGAGGTCGATCACCACCTCCTCCGGATCGCCGGTGTAGTCGAACCTGCCGACGAGGTCGTTGGACGAGGCGAAGAAGAGTTCACCGAAGACGGAGTAGACGACCCTGCCGCCGTCCGGGTCCGTGACGGACGTGACGTCCGCGAGGCGTGCGACGCGCCGGGCGAAGATCACCATGGCCGTGATCGAACCGACGACGACACCGATGGCGAGGTTCGAGGTGGCGACGACACAGATGACCGTGATCACCATCACGGTGGTCTCGCCCCACGGCAGCCGCTTCAGGGTTCCCGGGGCGATGGAGTGCCAGTCGAAGGTGGCGAAGCACACCATGACCATGACCGCGACGAGGGCCGCCATCGGGATCTGCGAGACCAGCGGACCGAACACGATGCAGAGCACCATGAGGAAGACACCGGCGAGGAACGTGGACAGCCGGGTGCGGGCCCCCGACACCTTCACGTTGATCATGGTCTGGCCGATCATGGCGCAGCCGCCCATGCCGCCGAGGAAACCGGTCACGATGTTGGCGATGCCCTGACCGATGGACTCGCGGGTCTTGCTGGAGTGGGTGTCGGTGATCTCGTCGACCAGCTTGGCCGTCATCAGCGACTCCATGAGCCCGACCAGTGCCATGGCGAGCGCGTACGGGGCGATGGTCGTCAGGGTGTCCAGGGTGAAGGGGACGTCCGGCAGGCCGGGAACCGGGAGGGAGGAGGGCAGTTCGCCCTTGTCCCCGACGGTCGGCACGGCGATGCCGGCGGCGACGGTGATCGCGGTGAGGATGACGATGGAGACCAGCGGGGCGGGAACCGCCCTGGTGATCCTCGGGAAGAACACCATGAGGACCAGACCGCCGACGACCAGCGGATACACGGCCCAGGGGACGTCGCTCATCTCCGGGACCTGCCCCAGGAAGATCAGGATCGCCAGCGCGTTGACGAAGCCGACCATCACGCTGCGGGGTACGAACCGCATCAGCTTGGCGACCCCCAGCGCGCCGAGCACGATCTGGAAGACGCCTCCGAGGATGACGCACGCGATCAGGTAGCCGAACCCGTGCTCCCGGTTGAGCGGGGCGATGACCAGGGCGACCGCGCCGGTCGCCGCGGAGATCATCGCCGGCCTGCCGCCGACCACGGAGATGACGACGGCCATGGTGAACGCGGCGAAGAGACCGACGGCGGGATCCACCCCGGCGATGATCGAGAAGGAGATCGCCTCGGGGATCAGCGCCAGGCCCACGACGAGACCCGCCAGGACCTCCGTCCGGAGGACCTTCGGGGTCAGCCAGGACGGCCGGAACCCGCTTCCCCGGCCGGCCGGGGACAGTAGGGAAGAGGACAAGGGAGACGCGACCTGTCGTTACTCGGGCCCGCCCGGCGGACCGGGACGTGCGGGGAGCGCGGATGCCGGGCGGCGTTCCGCGGATCGTCCGCGCCGATCGCGGACGGAAGCATGAGGGCGGGGAGCACGTGCACCCGGGACTGCCACAGGTGGGCGCGGGTGGGGCTGCGCCGCAGCCGCCGCGCACGGGGTCCGCCGACCGCCGTCGCCTGGGGGCTTCGTCGACCTTGGGCGCACTGGCGACAAACGACTCTACCCTAACGTTAGGGTAGAGATGAAAGAGCGCCGTCCGGCTCCGGTCACGGCGAAGGTCGAGAGGCACAGGGACACCGTGAGCGGCGAGCACATGCAGATCGGAGAGGTCGCGGCACGGACCGAGCTGTCGCTGCGCACCATCCGGCACTACGAGGACGCGGGGCTGGTCGTCCCCTCCGCCCGCTCCCGGGGCGGCTTCCGGTTGTACACCGAGGCGGATGTGGCCCGGCTGATGGTCATCCGCAGGATGAAGCCGCTCGGCTTCACGCTGGACGAGATGCGGGACCTCCTCGACGCCGTCGACCGCATCGACGGCGAGGCGGAGTTGACGACCGACGAACGCGACGCCCTCCTGCAGCGGATCCGGGGGTACGAGCTGACGGCGTCGGAGCAGGTCGAGAAGGTGCGCGTACAACTGGCGCGGGCCGAGGAGTTCGCCCTGACCCTGCGCACCCGCCTGGAACGCGAGGGCGTGCCCGGGGTTTGAGGACGGGCCTCCAGGGGCGCGGGCGCTTGCGCGTACCCGCTGTCCTGGCGGGTGGCGGTTCGGGGGCGGACGTGTCCGCCGGCCCGGTGGGTGACGGTTCGAGGTGGGACGTGTCCGCCGGCCCTGCGGGTGGCGGTTCAGTGCGGAACACGTCCGCTGCCCCTGCGGGTGGCAGTTCGGCCGCAGGACATGCCCGCCGGCCCTGCGGCCGGGCAGTTCGGGGCGGGACATGTCCGCTGCTTCCGGGGGCGGGCGCGACCGCGGACCCGCTGTACGGGGAGTGTGCCGTCGCGCGGCGCGACCGCGGAACCCGGCTGGCGAGGACCGGTACGGGGGGCGTCCTTCGGCCATTCATTGGCCGAAGAATGATCTTCAGCCGTACCGCCGGGGCTGCCGATGCAAGGAGCAAGACCCCTGAGGAGGCCCCCGCGTGCACGACCTGCTGCTGACCCTGACCGTTCCGGCCGTGGTCGTCGCGAGCGGGTTGTACACCGCCTGCGACTGCCGGCGCGGGCGCCGGAACCCCCTGCCGTACACACGGGCGGCGGCCCGTAGCTCGGCGCGCGAGGCGGTGCGCCAGGCCGAGGGTGTCGTCAGCAGGGCGTACGCCGCCGTCGGCTGTCTCTACGCCGCCCCCGGCCCTCGCCGCGCGCCGGAGACCTCCGCGACCGTCAGCGGCCGAGCGGCAACAGGCCCGGATCACGGCCCGTCTCTGCCAGCACCCGCTCGAAGGCCGTAGCCCCGGGCGGTGCGGGGAACGCCTCGCCGAACACCTTGGCCTCCCTGGCCTGCGGTGCGAGCGCGGCGAGTTCCGGCTCCAGCTGGGCCGCGAGGGCCGGGTCGGGGACGTAGTCCTGACCGGTCGCCTTCGCAAGGTCCCAGACGTGGACCATCAGGTCCCCCAGGACCATGAAGCCCACCGTGCGGGCGGGCAGGCCCATGCCCCCGCTGACACCGTCCTCCGCCCCCGGCTCCGCCCATGCCTTCACCAGCCGCGTCGTCGCCTCGTCGAAGCGGCCACGCCAGTCGCCGGTGACGACGTCATCCGTACGGCTGAAGTCCGGGGTGCCCTTCGCCGCCAGGACCGTGAAGTTGTCCACCACGAGGAAGAGGTGGTTGAGCAGGGCCCGGACGTCGTACTCGGTGCACGGCGTACGGCCCGTCAACTGATCGTCCTCGATGGCCTTCACGACGGGGACCGCCTGCGCGGCGGCTTCCTCGAGCAGTTCACTGATCGTCTTCATGACTCCCACCATCCCCCTTCGCCGCTGCGGCGTATTGAAGAAACGCGACAGCGCCGACGCCGCCCGGCGCGCCACTACGATCCGGCCATGGCCGGACATGGAGCGGGGCCGGGACCCGGGGCCGGGGACGGCCTCGGCGCGGAGGATCCCCCGGAGAACGGTGGGAGCGGCGCGCCCGGGGAGAGCGGCGGAGTACCGGGGCCCGGGAGTCGGACGCGGGGCATCGTCGATGCCGGCGGCCTCTTCGAGCGCGTGGATTTCCGGCTCCGCGAACCCGCTCCCGCGCTGCGGGCGTACCTGGAGCACTACTGGCTGATCGACTGGGACCTCTCACAGCCGTACACCTCCCACGTGGTGCCGCACCCGAACGTCCATCTGGTCTTCCAGCGAACGGAGCCGGAGGCCGGGGCGGAGCCCGCCGAAGTCGCCGAGGTGCACGGCATCGTGCAGGGGCTGTTCACCCGGCGGCTGGAGGGCAGGGGGCGGGTCTGCGGGGTGAAGTTCCGGGCGGGCGCCTTCCGGCCGTTCGCACCGGACCGGCCGGTGTCGCACTGGACCGGCAGGTGGCTGCCCGCCGACGAGGTGCTGGCCACTCCCGCACAGGGGGTGAAGCCGTCCTCCGCGGCGCGCGGGATCCTCGGCCCGGACGACGAGGACGCGCGGATCGCGGCCCTGGACGCCTACCTCCTCCCCCTCGTCCCGCCACCGGATCCCCAGGCCCGGCTGGCGACGGAGCTCGCCGAACTCGCGCGCACGGACCGTTCGCTGCGGCGGGTCGACGACCTCGCTCGCGCCGGAGACATGTCCGTCCGGTCGCTGCAGCGGCTGTTCTCCGGCCAGGTGGGCGTCGGGCCCAAATGGGTCATCCTCCGCCACCGCATCCACGAGGCGCTGCAGCGGGCCGGTACGGATCCGGAGACCGACTGGGCCGCCCTCGCGGCGGATCTCGGTTACAGCGACCAGGCACACCTGGTCCGGGACTTCACCTCCACCGTCGGTGTCCCTCCGGCGGCCTACGCCGAGCGATGACACCCGGAGCGACGACGCGCCACACGACACCCGACCCGCGACAGCTGTTCGCCGTCTGCACCGGCCCCAGTCGGAAAGCTCTCGCGGCCGCGCGCGGCGCGATGGCATCCTGACCGGGTGAACGGACCCGAGATCACCTTCGAAGTAGCCCCGGAGCTGCGGCTCTTCGTCGCCCACGAGCGTCGTCAGGGCCGCACGGCGGTGACCACGGACGGGTCGTCGACCCTCGGGCACGTCGTGGAGTCGCTCGGCGTCCCGCTCACCGAGGCGGGGCAACTCCTCGTGGACGGAGCCGCCGTGCCCGCGTCCCACATCCCCGGGCCGGGAGAGTTCGTCCACGTCGGTGCGGTGCGACGGCCGCAGCAGGTGCCGGGCGCGCCGCTGCGATTCCTGCTCGATGTCCATCTGGGCACACTCGCCCGCCGGTTGCGCCTTCTCGGCGTGGACGCCGCCTACGAGAGCGAGGACATCGGCGACCCCGCGCTCGCCGCTCTCTCCGCACGGCAGAAGCGCGTCATGCTCTCCCGCGACCGGGGGCTGCTCCGGCGCCGGGAGATCTGGGCGGGGGCCTACATCTACAGCGACAAGCCCGACGAGCAGCTCCGCGACGTCCTCGGCCGCTTCGCCCCCGCGCTCGCACCGTGGACCCGCTGCACCGCCTGCAACGGCGAACTCACCGCAGCGGACAAGGACTCCGTGAGCAGCCGCCTGGAGCAGGGCACGCAGGCGGGCTACGACGTCTTCGCGCAGTGCACGGCCTGCGGCCGGGTCTACTGGCGGGGCGCCCATCACGCCCGGCTGGAAGCCATCGTGACGGACGCCTTGCGGGAGTTCGGCGGGACGGACGGACAGGCACCGGCCGGCTGAGGCGTCGGGGCCGCCTGCCGGGCACCCCTGCCCCCAGATCCCGCCCGGTCCCAGGTCCCGCGCGGACCCAGATCCAGCCCGGACCCAGATCCCGCGCGGACCCAGATCCAGCCCGGACCCAGATCCCGCGCGGACCCGGCCCTCGGGTCTCAGGGCCGGGCGTCCGTCAGATAGCGCTGGACGGTGGGGGCGAGCCAGGCGACAACCTCGTCCCTGGACATGTCGACGGCGGGCTCGATCCGCAGGACGTAGCGCGCCAGCGCCATGCCCAGGATCTGCGAGGAGACCAGGGCCGCCCGGCGGGGCGCGTCCGCGGGGTCGGGGCAGACGCCTGCGGCTATCGGGCCCAGTTGCTCGGCGAAGACGGCCCGCATCCGCTCGGCCCCCGCCTCGTTGGTGACACCGACCCTGAGCAGGCCGGTCAGTACGTCGTCCTGCTCCCAGCGGTCCAGGAAGTGCCCCACCAGTACCGCTCCGATGTGCTTGCCCGGAAGGGCGCCCAGGCCGGGCAGCCGCAGGTCGATCGCGGACGCGGCGGCGAACAGCCCCTCCTTGGAGCCGAAGTAGCGCATGACCATGGACGGATCGATGCTCGCGTCACGGGCGATGGCCCGGATGGTGGCGCGCTCGTAGCCGTCGGCCGCGAACCGCTCCCGCGCGGCGTCGAGGATCGCGGCCTTCGTGGCATCCGAGCGGCGGGGCGAGGAGGGGGCGCGCACTGTCATGCCAACAACTGTAGGCCAACAACCGTTGACAAGCCACATCCGCGCGCCCTACCGTTGCCAACAAGCGTTGACCAACAACCGTTGGCATGAGCCGTTGGAGGCCGCCATGACCGGCACGACCAGCACAGGATCCAGCCGCACCGACACCGTCGACGTCGCGATCGTGGGCGCGGGCCCCACCGGGATGCTCCTGGCCGGCGACCTCGCCGCTCAGGGCCTCTCGGTCACCCTCGTCGAGCGCCGCCCCCCGACCACTGGCAACCTCACCCGGGCGTTCGCCGTACACGCGCGCACCCTGGAGCTGCTCGACACCCGAGGCCTCGCCGACCCCCTGATCTCGACCGGGACCCAGCTCGGCCGACTGCGCCTCTTCGGCCGGCTCTCGCTCGACCTGACCCGACTGCGGAGCCGCTTCCCCTTCCTTCTCATCACCCCGCAGTACGAGGTGGAGCGCCTGCTGAAGGAGCGTGCGCTCAAGGCAGGCGCCCGCATCCTGTACGGCACGGAGCTGACCGACCTGAGACAGTCCACCACCGACGACACGGTCACCGCTGGGCTGCGCGGCACCGACGGTGAACGCACCACCCTCCGGGCCCGCTTCCTCGTGGGAGCGGACGGGGTGCGCAGCTCGGTCCGCACGGAGCTCGGGCTGCCCTTCCCAGGCGAATCCGTGATCAGATCCATCGTCCTCGCCGACGTCCGCCTCACCGAGGCGCCTTCCGGGATCCTGACGGTCAACGGCGCGGGTGACGCCTTCGCCTTCATCGCCCCCTACGGCGACGGGTGGTACCGCGTCATGGGCTGGAACCGCACCCACCAGGCCGAGGACAGCGACCCCGTGGAGCTGGACGAGCTGCGCGAGATCGCCCGCACGGCGCTCGGCACCGACTACGGCATGCACGACGCCCGGTGGATCTCCCGCTTCCACAGCGACGAACGCCAGGTACCCGCCTACCGTGTCGGCCGGGTGTTCCTCGCGGGAGACGCCGCCCACGTCCACTCCCCGGCGGGCGGCCAGGGAATGAACACCGGCCTCCAGGACGCGGCGAACCTCTCCTGGAAGCTCGCCGCCGTGCTGCGCGGCAGCTCCGGAGACCCCGAGGCGCTGCTCGACAGCTACCACGCGGAGCGGCACCCGGTCGGCGCGCAGGTGCTGCGCGCCAGCGGCGCCATCATCCGTCTGGCCATGGCCAGGACACCGCTGCAGCGATTCACCCGCTGGGTTGTCACCCACGCCCTCTCGCTCGTGCGGCCCGCCTCGGACAAGGCCATCGGGCGCATCTCCGGCGTGGGGATCTCCTACGGCGCCCCGAAGGGAAGCCACCGACTCGCCGGGACCCGGGCGCCCGACCTGCGCCTCGCGGAGGGCCGTCTGCAGGAGCTCCTGCGCGAGGGCGCCTACGTCCTGGTCACCCCGCCGGACGCCCCCGCCCCCGGCGGGCCCGCCCCCCTCGTCCACGCCCACTGGGACGGCGACCGCACGACCACGCTGCTCATACGCCCTGACGGATACATCGCCTGGGCGAGCGAGCGGCCCGACCCCGAGGGCCTCCGGAAGGCCCTGAGCCTCTGACCGCCCACCCGGCGCTCCTGCCGACCGCGCGACACCGGCCCGCTCGGGCCCGCTCGGGCCAGCTCGGGCCCGCGGGGCCCCCGCCCCGGTACGGGCCGGGCATGACAGGGTTGGCCTCATGCTCGTCGCCCGGTCAGCCGCCCTCTTCGTCGTCGCCGCGCTGTTCGAGATCGGGGGCGCCTGGCTGGTCTGGCAAGGAGTGCGCGAGCATCGCGGCTGGATCTGGATCGGGGCGGGGGTCATCGCCCTCGGCGCGTACGGCTTCGTGGCCACGCTCCAGCCGGACGGAGACTTCGGCCGCATCCTCGCCGCGTACGGCGGCGTGTTCGTGGCCGGCTCGATCGTGTGGGGCATGGTCGCCGACGGCTACCGTCCGGACCGCTGGGACGTGGCCGGCGCCCTGGTCTGCCTGGCAGGCATGGCACTGATCATGTACGCCCCCCGCAACCACTGACCCCCAGCTTCCGCACCCCGCCTATCCTGGGCCCCGTACCGATCAGCTGTCCGAGGAGTTCGCATGGCCGCCACCCCCATCGCCGTCATCACCGGCGCCAGCAGCGGCATCGGCGCCGCGACCGCCAGGCAGCTCGCCACAGCCGGATACCGCGTGGTACTCACCGCGCGCCGCAAGGACCGCATCGAGGCACTGGCGGCGGAGATCACCGAGGCGGGCCACCAGGCGACGGCCTACGCGCTGGACGTCACCGACCGTGCCGCGGTCGACGAGTTCGCGACCGCGTTCCGCTCCCTGGCCGTCCTGGTGAACAACGCGGGCGGCGCCCTCGGAGCCGACCCCGTGGCGACCGGCGACCCCGCCGACTGGCGCCAGATGTACGAGACCAACGTCATCGGCACGCTCAACATCACCCAGGCCCTGCTGCCGGCCCTCACTGCGAGCGGCGACGGCACGGTCGTGATCCTCTCCTCGACGGCCGGCCTCTCCACGTACGAGGGCGGGGGAGGCTACGTGGCCGCGAAGCACGGCGAGCACGTCCTGGCCGAGACCCTGCGCCTGGAGATCGTCGGCACCCCGGTCCGCGTGATCGAGGTCGCCCCCGGCATGGTCAAGACCGAGGAGTTCGCCACCACCCGTTTCCGCGGCGACACCGAGAAGGCCGCCAAGGTCTACGCCGGCGTGGACGCCCCGCTCACCGCCGACGACGTCGCCGACACCATCACCTGGGCCGTCACCCGCCCCAGCCACGTCAACATCGACCTCCTGGTCGTCCGCCCCCGCGCCCAGGCGTCCAACTCCAAGGTGCACCGCACCGGCTGAGTCGGCGTACCCGCACAAGCCGTCGACTCGTACGGGTGATCGCGGCGCATCCCGCGATCTACAACGTCCTCTACACAAAAGAGGCTGCCATCGAGCTGGCCGGGCATCTTTACTACCCGGGCTGCCTCAGCCTCGCACGCAAGCAGACAGCAGCTGAGAACCTGCGCTCCTGGGAGCGCCCGGCAGCCATGCGTCTGCGACCGGTGAGTCGCCGCTGGAAGCCGTGGGAGGACCACATCCTGCTGGATCTCGGTGATGCCTCTGCCGCAGCCGTCGAACTGAGCCGGAGCGAGGCCAGTTGCTCGGTCCGTCTCTGGCGGTTGAAGACCGGCCAGGTCGAGCTCCCCCCAGCTGCTCCACCCAACCAGTAGGCGCCGACCGAGCGGGTTGGAGGCACCATGTGCCCTGGTCGCCTCCAGCCCGCCTCAGCCCTTCACGCAGATGATCTGCTTGATCTTGGCGACTACCTCCACCAAGTCCCGCTGCTGCTCCATGACCTGCTCGATCGGCTTGTACGCAGCCGGGATCTCGTCCAGGACACCCGAGTCCTTCCGGCACTCCACGCCCCGTGTCTGCTCCTCCAGATCGCGCGTCGTGAAGCGGCGTTTCGCCGCGTTCCGGCTCATCCTTCGACCAGCACCGTGAGACGCCGAGTTGAACGCCTTCTCGTTGCCGAGGCCCTTCACGATGTAGGAGCTCGTCCCCATGGAGCCGGGGATGATGCCGTACTCGCCGCTACCCGCGCGGATCGCGCCCTTGCGGGTGATGAGCAGGTCCATGCCCTCGTACCGCTCTTCCGCAACGTAGTTGTGATGGCAGGAGATCTCGCTTCCGAAGACCGGCTGCGCCCTCTTGAACTCCTTACGGACCACCTCCTTGAAGAGGGCCATCATGATCGCGCGGTTGTACTTGGCGTACTCCTGAGCCCAGTGGAGGTCGTTGCGGTACTCGGCCATCTGCGGGGTGTCCGAGATGAAGACCGCCAGGTCCCGATCGACCAGCCCCTGGTTGTGCGCCAGCCTCTGGGCAATGCCGATGTGATGCTCGGCCAGCTCCTTGCCGATGTTCCGCGAGCCTGAGTGCAGCATCAGCCAGACCGCCCCAGTCTCATCAAGGCAAAATTCGATCATGTGGTTGCCCGAGCCGAGCGTTCCCATCTGCTTAGTGGCGCGCTCCTGACGGAATTTGACCGCTTCGGCGACACCGTCGAAACGCGACCAGAAGTCGTCCCAGCCCTGGGTCGGGAAGCCGTGGAGCCTGCCCGGATCGACGGTCTCACCATGCATCCCCCGGCCGACCGGGATCGCCTGCTCGATCTTCGACCGGAGCCGCGAGAGGTCTCCCGGCAGGTCGTTGGCCGTCAGCGACGACTTCACCGCCGACATCCCGCAGCCGATGTCCACTCCCACCGCCGCCGGACAGACCGCCCCGTGCATCGCGATCACCGAGCCGACGGTCGCGCCCTTGCCGTAGTGGACGTCGGGCATGACGGCGAGGCCCTTGATCCACGGAAGCGTGGAGACGTTCCGCAGCTGCTGCATGGCGCCGTCCTCGACCGACGCCGGATCCGCCCACATCCGGATGGGGACCTTCGCACCCGGCACCTCTACATACGACATAACTCCTCGATTCCCCCGATAAAGACTGAAAGCGCAAAACTGGTGCCAAGGTCGACAAAAAGGCTGGTCGACCGGCAGTCACAGCGGCGCGTGCGATACACATTGTGTCCATCGGCCGCCATCGGGCGGCAACCCGTTTTCGTACCGAAGGGAGCCTGGGACCCGTGCGACACATGGCGTACGTACCCGGCGTAGCGCTTCTCGTGGCGCTCGTCGCCGGCTGCAGCGCCGGCTCCGACGCCGACGACCCCGCCGCCGACAGCAAGCCCGGCAGCCCCGCCGTCACGACCGCGCCTCCCGGGAAGTACCGGACGCTGCCCGAGTCCTGCCGTGCCGTGCCGCGCTCCACCCTCAAGGACCTGTTGCCGGGCACCGCGGAGCTGCCCGAGGAACAGCAGGAGAAGGTGTACGAAGGCACGGCCTCCGTCACCTACGACACCGACCGCAAGGTCGGCTGCCGATGGACGTCGGACACCCCGGACGCCTCGTGGAACCTGTCCATCGACTTCGAGCGCGTCGTCTCCTACGACCCCTCGGTGAGCGACGACGACCGCGCCAGGGAGGTCTACGCCACGAAGCAGGAGGACGCCGGGCTCGCCACGCCTGGTGGGGCCACCCCGAGCGAGAAGCCCAGCGGTTCCGCCTCCGCCTCTCCCGGCAGCACCCCCTCCGGTTCCCCGGACGGCAAGACCGCCGCCACCGGGTCGTCCGCCGCCGGGTCGTCCGCCGCCGGGTCCAACACCTCGCCGTCCACCGGTACCGGCAGCACCACCCCGGGCGCCGGCGACGAGGACCTCAGGCCCCGGCTGCTCGACGATCTCGGGGACGCCGCATTCCTCGACGATGTGCTCACCCCGGCGGGTTCCACCGCGCAGCACCGCACCGTGAGCGTGGTATTCCGCACATCGAACGTGATCGTGACCGTCCACTACGGTGAGCAGCCCGGTCGTGTCACCGAGGTACCCGACAGCAGGGAACTCCAGGAGAAGGCGCAGGCCCTGGCCCGAAATCTGGACGAGACCCTCAGCGACTGACCGGCCCCGCCGGCCGTCCGCGGAGTCCCCGGCCGGGCGTCCGGCGCCTGCAGGGCGCCGGCGCCCGAGGCGGCATCCGGTCTCGGTCCGTCGTACCGTGGCCCCCGGCCGACGTACCGGGCGGTGTTCCACCGTGACGCACGCGACCCGGCGGCCGGCCGACCGCCTTACGACACGTCGGGCAGCACCGACACCAGACAGCACGACCGACAGACCGTACGACCGACAGACAGCACGACCGCCCGTACCCGGAGCGTCCGAGCGTGAACCGCTCGAACGACCGGTGAACCGTCCGACCGGCACACCGCCCGCCCGCACGCGACCGACTCCGCCGTGCCGTCCGAGTGAAGGAACCATGCACCGATCAGCTCCGCGACTGTCCCGCATACTCGCCTGCGCCGCCGTTCCGGTGATGCTCGTCGTCGCCGGCTGCTCGTCGGACTCCGGCGACTCCAAGGACTCGGCCTCCGCGACCTCTCCGAGCGCGAAGAAGAGCGAGCCCACCGTCGAGCCGGCGAAGTACTCCACGCTGCCCGACGCCTGCACCGCGCTCTCGAAGAAGACGATCGAGGACCTGGTCCCGAAGGCGAAGACCAAGGGCGGCACCCCGGGCAAGTCCAGCGACACCGCGACCCGCGGCGGCTGCTCGTGGAACGGCCTGGACGACAACGGCGTCAAGGGTTCGCAGTACCGCTGGCTCGACGTCGGCTTCACCCGCTTCGACTCCGACCAGTCCCTGGGCAGCGGTGCCAAGCGCGCGACGGACGAGTACACGAAGCAGGTCGCCAAGGAGCAGGCGACCGAGGGAGCCGAGAAGCCCGCGTCCAAGCCCGTCACCGGTCTCGGTGAGCAGGCCACCGCCGTCACGTACGGCCTCGAGAAGTCGGACGACGACTTCGCCTACGCGACGGTGATCGCCCGCACCGGCAACGTCGTCGTCAGCGTCACGTACAACGGGGCCGGGCTCGCCGGCTCCAAGACGCCTTCGTCCGCCGACATCCTCAAGGACGCCCGGAAGGCCGCCGAGGAAGCCGTCGCGGCGGTCGGTTCGGACGACGACGAGAAGGCGGGCGCCTCGCCGTCCGCCAAGCCATCGGCGAAGTCGTCCACCAAGGCCTCGGCGAAGTCGTCCACGAAGCCCACGGCGAAGACGACCGCGAAGGCCACGAAGGCCTCGTAAGGGACACCGTTCGCAGGCGGCCCCGGGCGCGCGGATCCCTTCCCGGCCCCGCACGCATCCCCTCGCGGGGAGACGCACGCCCCCGGGCGGTCCCGCGAACGGGGCCCGTGAGGCCGCGGCCCGGCGCAGGACCACGGTGCGCGAAGGCCGAAGGCAATTCGTGACCGGAGTCGCACCCAGGCCTCAACTCCCCTGCCCAGAGGCACCTTCCCGCAGCCCGGCACTCCCCCGAGTGCCGGGCTGCGGCCCATCCCCGCGCAACACGCCCGGCCGGCATGTGCCAGGCTGTGCCCGCGCCGGATGCCGAAGTGGAGCCGGCTGTTCAAGTTCGGGAGGGGATCGCGGGTGGCCGCAATGCAGCTGACACGCGCACACCGCGTGCTCATCGGAATCGTCGTCGCCGGCGCCGTACTCATCGCAGCGATCGGTTTCGCGGGATCGTACGCCGCCGTCCGCGAGCTGGCGGAGGAGAAGGGCTTCGGGCAGTTCTCCCTGGTCTTCCCGATCGGCATCGACGCGGGCATCTGCGTGCTGCTGGCGCTGGACCTGCTGCTGACGTGGATGCGCATACCCTTCCCGCTGCTGCGTCAGACCGCCTGGCTGCTGACCGCCGCGACGATCGCGTTCAACGGCGCGGCCGCCTGGCCGGACCCGCTCGGCACCGGAATGCACGCGGTGATCCCGGTCCTGTTCGTCGTCGCCGTCGAGGCCGCGCGGCACGCCGTGGGACGGATCGCCGACATCACGGCGGACAAGCACATGGAAGGCGTCCGCCTCACCCGCTGGCTGCTCTCCCCCATACCCACCTTCAAGCTGTGGCGCCGTATGAAGCTGTGGGAGCTGCGCAGTTACGAGCAGGTCATCAAGCTCGAGCAGGACCGTCTGATCTACCAGGCCCGTCTGCAGGCCCGGTTCGGCCGGAACTGGCGCCGCAAGGCTCCCATCGAGTCGCTGATGCCGCTGCGTCTGGCGAAGTACGGCGTGGCACTCGCCGAGACCGCACCCGCCGGGCTCGCCGCCGCGGGCATCGAGCCCGCTCTGCTGCCCCCGTCCCCGGCGGCCCTGGAGACCGAGCGCCATCCCCAACTCCCTTACGCCCCGCAGGACCGGACGCAGGATCAGCGGCCTGAGCAGGAGTACGCCGCGGAGCGGGAACAGGACGCCCGGCGCGCACCCCATCGCTCGGACCCGCCCCAGCAGGACGAGGCGGACTCCGGCCCGCAGGACGAGTACGGGGTCGAGTACGGGTACGGGTACGACCCACAGGCCGTACCCGACGGACCCGACGGGTACGGAAGGCCGCACCCCCAGCAACAGCCGTACGCCCAGGAGGGCCCCGGCTCGCACGACAGCCCGTGGTTCGCGGCCCAGGTGCAGGACGAGCCGTACGAGGGCGCGTACGACCCGGACTACGAGGAGGGCCCCGAGTCCAGCCCGGTCATGATCCCCTCGGGCCCCGGGCGGACCCGCCCGCTCGGCAACGTCGGCACGATCGGTGCCTTCCCGCACCCCCGCGCCGCGGAACCCGGCCCGGGCCCGCAGGGCGGGGCGCAGCAGATGCCGGAGCAGCCCGCGCGGCTCGACGGTGAGGAACTCCACGACGACCGGCAGGAGACCGGGGCGGCCGACCCCGCCGAATCGGCCGAGGCGGAGATCGAGTTCGGCGAGATCGCCTACCAGGTGTTCGCCGCCTACACCCAGCAGCACCAGGACTACCCGAGCATCGAGGTGCTCGACATCCACCTCTCGGACGGGCACAACGTCCGCCACCCGCGCAGCACCGCGCTGCTGCGCAAGCTGCTGCCCGGCTTCAAGCAGCGCTTCAACATGGACGAGGCCGCCGACCACATCGCCTGACGGCGGACAGCAAACCGCGGACACGCGAACCGCGGACATGGGGACCGGGGGGGGGGGGGGGGCCCCCCCGGGGGGGGGGGGGGGGGGTTTGGGGCCCCCCCCCGGCCCCCCCCCGGGGGGCCCCCCCCCGCGGGGGGGC
>NZ_JBICWC010000010.1:343776-388049 GCF_043199535.1 Streptomyces sp. NPDC048590
GCCCCCTTCCCCGTAGGGCGCACCGCACACCGCGTACCCCCGACCCGCGGACATGCGACCGGGCGGGCCGATCGGCCCGCCCGTTCGCATGTCCGGAGGTGTTACGCGCCCAGCAGCGTCCGCACCCGGTCGGCACCCACCGCGAGGAGCAGCGTGGGCAGGCGCGGCCCGGTGTCCCGGCCCACCAGCAGCCGGTACAGCAGCGCGAAGAAGGAGCGCTGGGCCGTCTTCAGTTCGGGCGTCGGCTTGGCGTCCGGCTCCAGGCCCTCCAGAACCTTCGGCACTCCGTAGACCAGAGTGGTCAGGCCGTCCAGCGACCAGTGCGAGTCGAGCCCTTCCAGGAGCAGCCTGAGCGACTCACGGCCCTGCTCGTCGAGGGAGCCGAGCAGCTCCTTGTCCGGCTCGCTCCGGACGATGGTGCGCGCCTCCGCCGGGACCTGGGTGGTGATCCAGTTCTCGGCGCGGTCGAGCCTCGGCCGCGCCTCGTCGAGCGAGGTCAGCGGGTTCTCCGGGTCGAGCTCGCTGAGGATGCGCAGCGTCTGGTCCTCGGCGCCCGCGGTGATGTCGGCGACCGAGGCGAGGGTGCGGTAGGGCAGCGGTCGCGGGGTGCTGGGCAGCGTCCCGGCGGCCGTGCCGACGGCCCGTGCGTAGGACGCGGCGTCGGCAGGCAGGACCGTGCCGTCCGCGACCTTGCGGACCAGCGAGTCCCACTCGTCGTAGAGCCGCTGGATCTCCTGGTCGAAGGCGATCTTGAAGGACTGGTTCGGCTTGCGCCGGGCGTAGAGCCAGCGCAGCAGCGGCGCCTCCATGATCTTCAGCGCGTCGGCCGGGGTCGGCACGCCGCCCTTGCTGGAGGACATCTTCGCCATGCCGGAGATGCCGACGAAGGCGTACATCGGGCCGATCGGCTGGACACCGTCGAAGACCTCGCGCACGATCTGCCCGCCGACGACGAACGAGGACCCCGGAGAGGAGTGGTCCACTCCGCTGGGCTCGAAGATCACGCCCTCGTAGGCCCAGCGCATCGGCCAGTCGACCTTCCAGACCAGCTTGCCGCGGTTGAACTCGTTGAGCCGGACCGTCTCGGCGAAACCGCAGGCCGAGCAGGTGTAGTTCAGCTCGGTGGTGTCGTCGTCGTAGGAGGTGACGACGGTCAGGTCCTTCTCGCAGTTGCCGCAGTAGGGCTTGTACGGGAAGTAACCCGCGGTGTTCGAGCTGCCGTCGTCCTCGTCCGCCGCGCCGGAGCCCTCGGCGGCCTCCAGCTCGGCCTCGTCGACCTTCTTCTGCTGCGGCTTCTTCCCGCCCGCGGCAGGGTCCTTCTTGGTGCGGTAGCGGTCCAGGACTGCGTCGATGTCCGCGCGGTGCCGCATCGCGTGCAGGATCTGCTCGCGGTACGTGCCCGCGAGGTACTGCTCCGTCTGGCTGATCGGGTCGTACTCGACGCCGAGCTCCTCCAGCGCCGCGGTCATCGCGGCCTTGAAGTGCTCGGCCCAGTTCGGGTACGCGGAACCTGCCGGGGCCGGCACCGAGGTCAGCGGCTTGCCGATGTGGGCCTGCCAGGAGTCGTCGACCCCCTCGACGCCGTTCGGCACCTTGCGGTAGCGGTCGTAGTCGTCCCAGGAGATCAAGTGGCGCACGGTGTACCCGCGGCGGCGGATCTCGTCCGCGACCAGGTGCGGGGTCATGACCTCGCGGAGGTTGCCCAGGTGGATCGGGCCCGACGGGGAGAGACCCGAGGCGACGACGACCGGTTTGCCAGGCGCACGTCGCTCCGATTCGGCGATGACATCGTCCGCGAAGCGGGAGACCCAGTCGGTCTCGGTGCTGCTCTGACTCGAAGCCACGGTCGGCACGTCCTTCTCTCGTGTAGGACTCGTAGGGGGCACCCCCGTCAGGGGTGCATCCATTCTCCCAGGTACCACCCGCAGCGCGAAAACGGCTTTGCACCCCGTGGGATACTGGGGTGATCCCTTGTCCTCTACCGAAACGGCAGCCGGCTCATGGCTTCGGTCCCTTCCCTCGCTTCCACGCTCCAGCAGCAGCTGGCGGACGCCCTGACGGCAGCTCTGCCGGAGGCCGGCACCGCGGACCCGCTGCTGCGCCGAAGCGACCGGGCCGACTTCCAGGCCAACGGCATCCTCGCGCTCGCCAAGAAGCTCAAGGGCAACCCGCGTGAGCTGGCCTCCAAGGTCACGGCGGCCCTCCCGGCCGGCGACCTGATCAAGGACATCGAGGTCTCCGGCCCCGGCTTCCTGAACGTCACCCTCACCGACCGGGCGATCACCGAGACGCTCGCCGCGCGGGCCGCCGACGGCGACCGGCTCGGTGTCCCGGCGAAGGCCGCCCCCGGCACGACCGTGATCGACTACGCCCAGCCGAACGTCGCCAAGGAGATGCACGTCGGCCACCTGCGCTCAGCCGTCATCGGTGACGCGATGGTCCAGATCCTGGAGTTCACCGGCGAGAACGTCGTCCGGCGCCACCACATCGGCGACTGGGGCACCCAGTTCGGCATGCTCATCCAGTACCTCTTCGAGCACCCGGACGAGCTGCAGCACGAGGGCCACGAGGGTGGAGAGACGGACGGCGAGGCGGCGATGTCCTCGCTGAACCGCGTCTACAAGGCCTCGCGGGTCCTCTTCGACTCCGACGAGGAGTTCAAGGCGCGCTCCCGTGACCGGGTGGTGGCACTCCAGGCCGGTGACCCCGAGACGCTCGCCCACTGGCAGCGGTTCGTCGACGAGTCGAAGATCTACTTCTACTCCGTCTTCGACAAGCTCGACATGGAGATCGACGACCCCGACATCGTCGGCGAGTCCGGGTACAACGACATGCTCGAGGAGACCTGCCGGATCCTGGAGGAGACGGGCGTCGCCGTCCGCTCCGAGGGTGCCCTGTGCGTGTTCTTCGACGATGTGAAGGGCCCGGACGGCAACCCGGTCCCGCTGATCGTCAAGAAGACCAACGGCGGGTACGGCTACGCCGCCACCGACCTCTCGGCGATCCGCGACCGGGTGCAGAACCTCAAGGCCGACAGCCTGCTCTACGTGGTGGACGCCCGGCAGTCCCTGCACTTCAAGATGGTCTTCGAGACGGCCCGCCGCGCCGGCTGGCTGAACGACGACGTCAAGGCGCACCAGCTGGCCTTCGGTACCGTCCTCGGCAAGGACGGCAAGCCGTTCAAGACCCGTGAGGGCACCACGGTGCGGCTGCAGGACCTGCTGGACGAAGCCGTCGAGCGGGCCACCGCGGTCGTCCGGGAGAAGGCCGAGAAGGTGGGCCTCTCCGAGGAGGAGATCGTCGAGAACGGCCGGTACGTCGGTGTCGGCGCGGTGAAGTACGCCGACCTGTCCACGTCCGCCGTGCGTGACTACAAGTTCGACCTGGACCAGATGGTCTCGCTGAACGGCGACACCTCGGTGTACCTCCAGTACGCCTACGCCCGGATCCGCTCCATCCTGCGCAAGGCCGGCGACGCCCGGCCCGCCGCGCACCCGGAGCTGGAGCTGGCCCCCGCCGAGCGTGCGCTGGGCCTGCACCTGGACCAGTTCGGCGCGGTCCTGGAGGAGGTGGCCGAGGGGTACGAGCCGCACAAGCTGGCCGCGTACCTCTACCAGCTGGCCTCGCACCTCACCACCTTCTACGACCAGTGCCAGGTGCTGAGCGACGAGAACGCGCCTGAGGTCGTCGAGAACCGTCTCTTCCTCGTCGAGCTCACCGCGCGCACCCTGCACCAGGGCATGAAGCTGCTCGGCATCAGGACCCCCGAGCGCCTCTGACTCCGCCCTGCCCTGCCCTGACAGCACGGAATCGCCCGTGCGGGACCTCGTCCCGCACGGGCGATCGCCTTTCGGGCGCCGTCAGCCGTGCGCGGCGGCGAACATTCCCGGCTCGTAGGAGCCGCCCTTCTGGTGCGTGATCACGGCCAGCCGGTTGGCCGCGTTGATCAGACCGACGAGCACGACCAGAGTGGCCGTCTGGTCGTCGTCGTAGTGCTTGCGGACCAGCGCCCAGGTCTCGTCGGAGACCCCCTGGTGGGCGTCGGCGAGCCTGGTGCCCTCCTCCGCGAGCGCCAGCGCCGCCTGCTCGGCCTCGGTGAACACGGTGGACTCCCGCCAGGTGGCGACGAGATGGAGCCGTACGGCCGTCTCACCGGCGGCAGCGGCCTCCTTCACATGCATGTCGACGCAGTGCCCGCATCCGTTGATCTGGCTCGCGCGCAGCGAGACGAGTTCCTGTGTGGACTGCGGCAGCCCGGACTGCTGGAGCACCTGGGCCAGACCGGCGAACCGCTTGGCGAACCGGGCACCGGTCTCGTTCTCGAACAGGTTGAACCGTGCGTCCATGACGTCGTTCCTCACTCGTGTTCCTGCGGTTGACGAACACGAGATGCCTGCGAGCCGCGCCCTGTGACGGCGACCGGGTGTGACGCACCCCACGCGCGAGGGGTGTCACGATCGGATGCCACCCGGCGTCTTGTGCGCGTGGAACCGACGGGACCCAACCGGAACCGACAGGCGGGAGCAAGCGGATGGAACACCTGGACGCAGACGCGCAGGAGCAGTCCCCCGGCCGTGGCGGCCCGGATGCCGCCACCGAGTCGTTCGTCGCCCACCGGAACCTGCTGTTCACCGTCGCCTACGAGATGCTCGGCTCGGCCGCGGACGCCGAGGACGTCCTGCAGGAGACCTGGCTGCGGTGGTCGGGGGTCGACCTCGACGAGGTGCGGGACCGGCGCGCCTACCTGGTCCGCATCGTCACCCGCCAGTCGCTGACCCGGCTGCGCACGCTCGGCCGCCGCAAGGAGTCCTACGTCGGCACCTGGCTGCCGGAACCCCTGCTCACCACGCCCGACGTCGCCGAGGACGTCGAGCTCGCCGACAGCGTGTCCATGGCGATGCTGCTGGTGATGGAGACGCTGACGCCCAGCGAACGCGCCGTGTTCGTGCTGCGCGAGGTGTTCGGCCTCGGCTACGACGAGATCGCGGACGCCGTCGGCAGGAATCCCGCCGCGGTACGCCAGATCGCCCACCGGGCCCGCGGGCACGTCGCGGACCGCCGGCCCCGCGAGGAGGTCTCCCGGGCCGAGAACCGGCGGGTGATCGAGGCGTTCCGGAAGGCGACGGAGACCGGCGACCTGCAGAGCCTGCTCGACGTCCTCGCGCCCGACGTCGTCCTGCTCGGCGACGGCGGCGGTATCAGGCAGGCCGTGCTCCGGCCCATCGTGGGCGCGGACAAGGTGGCCCGCCTGATCCTCGGTGGACTCGGCAAGGCCCCCGCGCTCACGCTGCGCCTCGCCCAGGTCAACGGCGCGCTCGCGCTGATCGCCATGACCGGCGACGACCTCGACACCGTCATGGCGCTGAGCGTCACCGCCGGCCGCGTCACCGGGCTCTACGCCGTCCGCAACCCGGAGAAGCTGACGCGCATGGAGCGGGTGACCTCCCTGAGCCGCTGAACCGGGGCGTCCCCGCTCCACCGGACCGGGGACGCAGGCCGGCCCCGCCCCTGCGTCAGTGCTCCGACGGCACCCACTGCGCCGTGTCCGCGCGGTAGGAGTACTCCGGCCTGGTCGCGAGGCTGCTCGTACGGAACGGCTTGCCTCCGTCGTCGATGCGCAGGGTCCCGCTCCGCCCGCCGCTGGTCCACTCCAGCTCCAGGTACCAGGTCACGTCGTGCCCCTCCACGTGCGCGTCGAGGTGGAACACCTCCACGTCGGTGGAACTCACCTTGTACGGGAAGTCCTTGGCGGGTACGACCATGTCCCCGTCCTGCCCGGCGACGGGCTTCGAACGCGGGAGTGAGTCGTCGAGGTCCACATCGAAGCTCTGCGGCGTGACGCCGCTACCGCAGCCGCTCCCCATCGAGTACGCGTTCCATGCGAGCGCCGGGTTCCGCCCCAGCACCCGCACATGCAGCCCGTTCAGGACCACCGCCTCACCGGACGTCCCCTGGACGGTGAGCGCTAGCTTCATGGCACCCCCGTCGACACCGTCGAGGGAACGGGCCCAGCCGCGGGTGTACTGCGGTGCAGGCGGCGGAGGTACGTCGTCCGGTTTCTGGTCGAGCAGGTAGTACTGACCGCAGGGGGACTCCCAGTTGTACGAACTGATCGTCGCGCGCACCGGCACCCCGGCGTCCTGCCGTCCGCTCGCCGTGGGACCCGGTGCGTCCCGGCCGGCGCTCGCCGTCGGCGTGGGGGCGGTGGAGCCGGCCGTGGCACTCGGGCTGCGGCTCCCGCTCGGCCGAGGGCTCGCGCTCGCCTCGCCGCTGGGCACGGCCGGGAGGGGGCTGAGCTCCGCGTTCGACCGCTTGCCGTCCGCGGGCCCGTCGTCGCCCAGCCCGCGTACGACGAGAGCCGCGGGGACGACGAGCGCGACGACCGCCACTGCGGTGAGGAGCACCCGCAGCTTCCGCCTGGTCCGCGGACGCGGAGCAGGCCGGGCACCGGTGCCGGCTTCAGGTGTCACGTCCTCCGCGAGACTCTCCGCGCCTGAACTCCGGAAGCCTGAAACCTGAGCGTCCGAACCCGGAGCGCCCGAACCCTGGACGTCCGAACCCGGAGCGTCCGAGCCTTGGGCTTCCGAACCCTGGGCCGGGCGGCCCCGCCCGGCCTCCGGGACGAACTCCTCCGCAGCCGCGCCGTCGGCTTCCGGTACGGGATCCTGATCAGGTTCCGCTTCGCCGACCGGCACGGTCGTGGGCGCGGCCGCCCGAGCGGCCTCCCCCGCTTCGCCGACGGCACCGGCCGGATCCGGCTTCCGTGCGCCTCGCCTCTTCGCCTCGTCGGCCAGGATCCATCTCCGGTGCAGGGCCATCAACTCGTCGGCCGAAGCCCCGCACACCCGCGCGAAGCGCTCCACGGGTGCGTAGTCGTGCGGTACAGCCTCCCCGTTGCAGTAGCGGTGGACGGTCGAGGTGCTCATGTGCAGTCTCCGCGCGAGCGCCCCGTAGCTGAGCCCGGACCGCTCCTTCAGCCCCCTGAGCAGCGCCGCGAATTCCTGGATCTCTGTGCCCACCCCGACCGTTCCCCTTCTGTTCCTTCCCGGAACGGCGTCCCAGGGAGGTTGCGTTCGCGCAGGTCGGAGGGGGTACGAGCGTTCCAGCGTCCCGAACGCCCCGGCAACCGTTGCGACCGGAATCCGGCCCCGGAAAGGATGTGGACACACCGCGGCGTTCCCCGCGATCCGTACGTCCCACCCTCACCCTCGCACCGGGAGCCGCCGTGCGTACCCGACCTGACATCACCCTGACCGACACGCTCGCCACGGGAGTCCTGATCGCCTGCATCGCGATCGTCCTCTCACTCCTGTGACACCTCTGACCATGCGTCACCGACCAGTACACCCGCCCGCACCGCACGGCGCCAACCCGGCGCCCCGGGCGTTCACCACCTTGAAACGGGGAGATCCACTCATGCGCAACCTTCGCTTCCGCCACGCCGCCCACACCCCCGCCCTGAGCGTCGCCGCCCTGCTCACCGCCCTGTCCCTGACCGCCTGCCAGGGCGGCGGCCAGGAATCGGCGGACAGCGCCGGCAAGGCCGCTGCCACCGCCGAGGCCTCCGAAGCCCCGACCGCGGCCACCGACGGGAAGACGGACGACGGTGCGTCCGACCGACCGGCCACCGATGGTTCCGCTTCCGGCAATTCGAAGGGTTCCGGTTCCGCACCGAAGCCCGTCGCCGAGCCGGCCTCGCAGCAGCGGGGCGACCACGACGACGACACGGCGGAGGAGGACGGGCCGGTCACCCGTGCGTGCGACGGCTCCAACTCCCGGGTGAAGCTCACGACCGCGCCCCGGCCCGTCAACCACATGCTGCTCACCGTGACCAACACGAGTTCGCAGGCCTGCAGCGCCTATTACTACCCCTTCGTGCGGTTCGGCGAGGCGCAGTCCACCCCGCCGGTGTTCGAGGAGAGCAAGCCGCAGGCCGTGGTCACCGTCCTTCCGGGCGAGTCCGCGTACGCCGGCGTGCTGACCTCCTCGGCCGACGGGAGCGGCACGAACGGCTACTCCACGAAGAAGGCGACCGTGCACTTCCAGGGCAGGGACGGAGTCGGCTCCACCGGCCCGTCGGCGAACGCCCCGCTGAGCAAGGCCGTCTACGTCGACAGCACGCTGAGGGTGACGTACTGGCAGACGGACATCGACACCGCCCTCATGTACTGACCTCCGCGGGTGGTCCGCCGCGACCACCCACCCACTTCCCTCGGACGGGCGTGACACCGCACAACGGTGTCACGCCCGTCCGGCGTGCGCGGCCCCCGACCGCATAGCGTTCACGTTCAATTCATTGCAACGCTTCACTTCAGTTCATTGCATTAACCGTCTGCACCGTTGCAACGAAATTCCTCCAACTGCCTGCAATAACGGGTTCCTGACGCGACAACATAGTTGCCGCCCCATCGAACGCAACGTAGCGTTTGCGATGTCAGAAACACGAACCCAAGGAGTTGGCCATGCAGAACTTCGACACCCCCACCGCCGTGAACGCCGTCCTCGACATCCCCGCGGGCCGCATCCGGTTCATCGCCTCGGACCGCACCGACACCACCGTCGAGGTCCGCCCCGCCGACCCCTCCAGCAGCCGCGACGCCAAGGCCGCCGAGCAGACCGAGGTCACCTGGTCCGGCGGCGTCCTCGACATCAAGGCCCCTGAAGCGAAGAGCCGGATCCTCGGCCACTCCGGTTCCGTCGAGGTGACCGTGCAACTGCCCGCCGGCTCCCGGGTCGAGGCGAAGTCCGCAGCCGCCGAGTTCAGGGGCGTCGGCCGGCTCGGCGACGTCACCGTCGACGGCGGCCACGGCTCCGTCAAGCTCGACGAGGCCACGAGCGTGCACCTCGCGGGCCTCGACGCCCACATCACCGTCGGCCGGCTGCACGGCTCGGGCGAGATCAGCACCATGAGCGGCGACGTGACGGTCGTCGAGGCCTCGCGCGGAGAGCTCACGCTGAGCACCCAGCAGGGCGCCATCGCCGTCGGCGTCACCCAGGGTGTCTCCACCTCCCTGGACGCCGGGACCGGCTACGGCCGGGTCGACAACGCGCTCATGAACACCGGCGGCGCCCCCGCACTGACCATCAAGGCGACCACCCAGCAGGGCGACATCACCGCCCGCACCCTCTGACCGGCGTACGACACGCGAACGCCACACGGACCGCGAAGGAGCACCGGCATGACGAACACCGCCATCTCGGCGAACAACCTGCACAAGTCCTACGGGGACAAGACCGTCCTGGACGGCATCGGTCTGACGGTCCCCGAGGGGACGGTCTTCGCCCTGCTCGGCCCGAACGGAGCGGGCAAGACCACCGCGGTCAAGATCCTCTCCACCCTCGTCCGGCCCGGCCCCGGTTCCGGGGCGATCCGGATCGGCGGCCACGACCTCGCCACCGACCCTCAGGCCGTGCGCGCCTCGATCGGTGTCACCGGCCAGTTCTCCGCCGTGGACGGGCTGATCACCGGCGAGGAGAACATGCTCCTCATGGCCGACCTGCACCGCCTCTCCAAGAGCGAGGGGCGGCGGGTCACCGCCGAACTGCTCGAACGCTTCGACCTCACGGAGGCCGCGAAGAAGCCGGCGTCCACCTACTCCGGCGGTATGAAGCGCCGCCTCGACATCGCGATGACCCTGGTCGGCGACCCAAGGATCATCTTCCTCGACGAACCCACCACGGGTCTCGACCCGCGCAGCCGCCACAACATGTGGCTCGCCATCCGTGAGCTCGTCGCGGGCGGCGTCACAGTCTTCCTCACCACCCAGTACCTGGAGGAGGCCGACGAACTCGCCGACCGCATCGCCGTACTCCACGACGGGCGGATCGCGGCGGAAGGCACCGCCGAGGAGCTCAAGCGGCTCGTCCCCGGCGGCCACGTCCGGCTCCGCTTCACCGACCCCGACCTCTACCGGTCCGCCGTCGCGGCCCTGCCCGGCGCCACCGCGGATGCCGAAGCACTGTCCCTGCAGATCCCGAGCGACGGCACCCAGCGCGACCTGCGCGCCGTACTCGACCGCCTCGACGGAGCCGGCATCGAGGCCGACGAACTGACCGTGCACACCCCCGACCTCGACGACGTCTTCTTCGCCCTCACCGCCACCACCGTCCCCGCCCAGACCGGGACCCGGAACCAGGAGACCGCACGATGAGCAACCTCTCCCTCGCCGTACGCGACTCGTCGACCATGCTGCGCCGCAACCTGCTGCACGCCCGGCGCTACCCGTCGCTCACACTGAACCTGCTGCTCACCCCGGTCATGCTCCTGCTGCTCTTCGTCTACATCTTCGGCGAGACGATGAGCGGCGGCGCCGGACGCTCCGAGTACATCGCCTACATCGTCCCGGGCATCCTGCTCATGACCATCGGCTCCACCACGATCGGCACCGCCGTCTCCGTCTCCACCGACATGAGCGAAGGCATCATCGCCCGCTTCCGCACCATGGCGATCCACCGCGGTTCCATCCTGTTCGGGCATGTCGTCGGCAGCGTGCTGCAGACGATCATCAGCGTGGTGCTCGTCGGCGCGATCGGCGTCGCGATCGGGTTCAGATCCGTCGACGCCACCGTCCTGGAGTGGCTGGCCGCCTTCGGACTGCTCGCCTTCTTCGCCCTGGCCTTCACCTGGATCGCGGTCGGCATGGGACTGGGCAGCCCCAACGCCGAGGCGGCAAGCAACAACGCCATGCCGCTGATCCTCCTCCCGCTCATCTCCAGCGCCTTCGTCCCGCTCGACAGCATGCCGGGCTGGTTCCAGCCGATCGCCGAGTACCAGCCATTCACCCCCGCCATCGAGACCCTTCGCGGCCTTCTCCTCGGTACGGAGATCGGCAACAACTGGTGGATCGCACTCGCCTGGTGCCTCGGTCTCACCGTCCTCGGCTATCGCTGGTCCAAGGCCCAGTTCGACAACGACCAGAAGTAACCGGCATGAACGCGCAGCTCGTCCGCGCACCCTGCCCGACCCGTCCCACCCGGGGGCGGCGCACTCCGGCACCACACCGGAGAGCGCCGCCCCTTCCCGTTGTGGCATTGATCACAGGGAAATCGTGTACAGGGAAAGCAACTGCACCCTTTCACCCCATCCATCCACCCCGGCCATGTGATAAAGGCCGAGGCAGGTGAAGAAAGTGTGCAGCTCGACCGTCATCCCGGTCATACGATCACCTCAAGTCGCATCCGCGTGAGTCATTTCCGCTGCGACCCTTCATCTCTTCTTCCGTACCTCGAAGGGCCCTTGTGAAGATTCGCCGCACCCTTGCCACAGCAGTCGCAGCCGCAGTCACCGCCCCTGTGCTCCTGCTGTCGGTCACCCCCGCGTTCGCCGACGACAAGCCGGCCGCGCAGACGCAGAACAAGCCGTCGATCGCCGACCTGGAGAAGGCCGCTGCGGCCGCTCAGACCGCGTACGACGACGCTGAAGCCGCGGTTGACGCCGCGATCGCAGAGCTCGAAGCGTACGACCTGGACACCAACCCCCTGAAGATGGCGGCCGTGGCCGCCAAGACGGCGGCCACCGAGGCGGCCGCCGCGAAGGAAGCCGCCGACGAGGCTGTCATCGCCGCGCAGGCCGAGGTCGACCGCCTTGCCGCGGACGAGGCTGCCACCGAGGAGCAGAAGACCGACGCCGCGACGAAGCTCACGGAGGCGAAGACCACCGCCGAGACCGCCGCCACCGCCAAGACGGCCGCCGACGCCAAGCACGTGGAAGCCCAGGACACCCTGGACGACGCACGTGTCGCGGCCGCCCGGAAGATCAACCAGGCGCAGAAGGATGCCGCGAAGGCACTCGCCGACAAGAACGCCGCCGACGAGGCCCTCGCCAAGGCGAAGGAAGAGGAGGCCGAGGGCGGCGAGGACGGTGAGGACGGCGACGGTGACGGCGATGCCTGCGTCCCCGAGCCGAAGCTCACCACCGTCGTGAAGGGCCTGCCCTCCACCGTCGTCGCCGGCACGACGACCAACTTCACGCTCCGGGTGACCAACGGCACCAAGAAGACGCTGGACGAGGTCTACCCGTTCGCATACGTCCACGCCACGGACAAGAGCGGCATGAAGGACATCGACGACCTGGTGCACCTGCAGTGGTCCTCGTCCTCCTCCAAGTGGCAGAACGTCGACAACGAGCACTACATGGACGCCATCAGCCCCATGAAGGCCGGCGCCAAGGCCGACATCAAGATGCGTCTCAAGATCGACGCAAAGGCGCCTGCGGGCAACGGCGTCACCTTCGTCGCCGGTGACTACTGGAACGACAACGGTGACTGCGGCGGCACCCCGGACCTCGAGGGATACGAGTTCCTGATCGCCGCCGCCGGCAGCAACCCCGGCAAGGTCCCCGACGCCACGGCCGGCACGAGCAAGCCGAAGGACTCGGCCCTCACTCCGCAAAGCGGCGGGTCCGCGAGCCCGGCGGGCGGCACCCTCGCCTCCACCGGCTCGTCCTCGGCGACGTCGCAGCTCGCCCTCGCGAGCGGCGCGGCCCTGGCCATCGGCGCCGGTGCGGTGTTCGTCGTCCGCCGCCGCAAGGCGGGCGCGCACGTCTGACGGGTGAGGCGCGGTGCCGGCCAGGCACCGCGCTCCACGCGCTGAACATTTCGTGGGACCCGGCACCGGACGAGGTGCCGGGTCCCTCGGCATGAGGCCTCCCGCACCGCCGGGTCAGGGCCCGGTGACCCCGTCGACGCGCTCCCTCAGCAGGTCCGCGTGTCCGTTGTGCCGGGCGTACTCCTCGATCATGTGCACCAGGATCCAGCGCAGTGACAGACCGCGGTCCCCGACATACGCCGCCTCCGCGTCCGGCAGTGCGCCCACGTCGTCGAGCGAGGAAGCGTCCGTGACCAGCTGACGGCTCAGAGCGACCTCCTTGCGCCAGATCGCCAGCGCCTCGCCGATCCCCCGGTCGTCCGACAGCGCGAACCCGTCCCCGCTCCCCTCGCCCGCGTACACCGGCTCCACGTCGGCCCCGCCGAAGATCCGCTGGAACCAGTTGCGTTCGATCTCCGCCAGGTGCTGCACGAGCCCCAGCAGTGTCATCTCCGACGGCGCGACCGCCGCGGTCCGCACCTGCCGGTCGTCCAGCCCTTCACACTTCAGCACCAGGGTCTCCCGGTGGAAGTCCAGCCAGCTCTCCAGCATGTGGCGCTCGTCGGCATGCGGGGGCGGCACGGTCCGGCCGTCGGGCAGGGTGGTCATGAGACAGCGTCCTTACGTCGTTCCGGGGTGGGCATCAGGCGCGGAGAACGCGCACCACACGACCTTCCCGGGGTCCCGCTCCCCGACACCCCACCGGTCGGCAAGCGCCTCCACAAGCAACAGCCCACGCCCCGACTGCTCGCGAGGCTCCCGCACGACCGGCTCCCCACTCCCGCTGTCGTGCACCTCCAAGACCAGCTCCCTGCCCCGGTCCTCCAGAATCAGCCGTACGAGATATCCCCGCCCCGGCGGGACCCCGTGCCGCAAGGCGTTCGTCGCCAGTTCGCTCGCGCAGAGCAGCAGGTCGTCCACCCGCGCCCCGAAGCCCCACTCCTCTGCGGCGGCCCTCACGAACTCCCGCACGACGGCCACGGACCTGCGCTCACGTCGGC
The DNA here is from genome assembly GCF_043199535.1 of Streptomyces sp. NPDC048590. NCBI lineage: Bacteria > Bacillati > Actinomycetota > Actinomycetes > Kitasatosporales > Streptomycetaceae > Streptomyces > Streptomyces sp. NPDC048590. The sequence goes on from NZ_JBICWC010000010.1 coordinate 357,363, forward strand.
AGAGCCGCTCGCGCAGCAGAGAGGGTTGCATCGTCTCGTTCACGGGACGATGGTCACCCTGTGTGCATACCCTCCTGCAGTAGGTGAGCCCGTACAGATCTCTTGTACGGGCCGCGCATGCATGACGTACGTACGAGGACGGGGAGTTCCGACCGTATGCGCCCCACGAAACGCCGAAGCCGGAACGCCTCAGCCATGAAGCTGATCGGCAAACTCGTCGGCCTCTTCCGCGTCACGGCGGACCTCACCCAGGCCCAACTGGCCGACCGAGCAGCCGTGCAGCTCGAAACGATCGCCTCCATCGAACAGGGCCGCCGCGCGCTGCTGCCCGATCTCGCCCGCCGCTTGGACCAACTCCTCGATACGAAGGGGGCACTGGGGACGGCGGTGGACAACATGCCGGAGGTGGACCTGATCCCGGCGTGGGCGGAGACGTTCATCGATCTGGAGCGGGAGGCGTCCACCCTGTCCTTCTACGAGAACCAGGTGCTTCCGGGCCTCCTCCAGACGGAGAGCTACGCCCGCGCCGTGTTCAACAGCCGAGTGCCGGCCTTCTCCGAGGAGGAGATCGAGGCCCAGACCACCACACGGCTCGATCGCCAGGGAATCCTGCACAGCCATGTCCCGCCGTGCATCAGTTTCATCGTCGCCGAAGCCGTGCTACTCGACAGGCTCGGCGGTGACGCCGTGTACAAGGAGGCTCTGGAACACCTCCGCACGTGCTCAGCCCTCCCCGGTGTCACCATCCAGGTGATGCCGGCCGGCCGGCACTCCCATGCCGCCCTGGACGGGCCGTTCGTGCTGCTGGAGACGGCGGATCACCAGCATCTCGGCTACACGGAGACCCAGCGTGGCAGCCAGCTCATCGCCGACCCCGACGAGGTCAGCATCCTCTCTCAGAAATATGCGATGCTGCGGACACAAGCCCTGAACACGGAGGACACCAGGGCCTTGCTGGACCGGCTGCTAGGAGAGCAATGAGCACCGCACACGAGTGGTTCAAGTCGAGCTACAGCGGCAGCGAAGGCGGCAACTGCCTCGAAGTCGCCTACGCCCGCACCGAGTCCGCCGCCCACCCCACCACCGTCCACCTCCGCGACTCCAAGAACCCCGACGGCCCCACCTTCACCGTCACCCCAGCCGCCTGGGCATCCTTCACCACGTACGCGGCCGGGAGCTGACCGCCGGGACATGACGGCAGAGCCGGGCACGGTCGAGCTGACCACACAGGACCTCCGCGCGGTGGCGGCATTCGCCGCGGCCTGCGCGGAGCCGGCACTCGGCCTCTTCGAGGCCGGTCGGCCCGACGACTCACGCCCCCGCAAGGCGATCGAAGCGGCCTGGGCGTTCGCCCGGGGCGGCGAGCGCGGGAAACTCCTGCGCGACACGGCCTGGGCGGCGCTCAAGGCAGCCGGAGCCACGGATGACGCAGCCGCCGGCCAGGCGGCGAGAGCGGCGATGGCTGCGGCAGGCGCCGCGTATCTGCATCCGCTGGCCAAGGCCACCCAGGTCAAGCACATCCTCGGAGCGGCCGAGCTCGCCGCCGGCGACGACCGGACCCGGGGCGCGGAACACATCGCCCGCGCAGCCGCCACCGCGTCACCGGAGGTCGTGGACGTACTCGCCCGCTACCCGGCGGCCCCGGAAGGCGGAGGCCGCGTCGGTGAGCTGATCCGCCTGCTCGACACCGCCCTCCGCCCCGAAGGCACCCGGCACCGTCCGTTCTGAGTAGCAGCACTCATGTGAGGCTGTTCCAGCGGGTGTTGACTCGCGCACATGTCGGACAACCTCAAGGCGCCCAGCGACTCGAACACCGCCTCTCGCGACCCCCGCGCCTGGGTGGCGCCTCTGCTCTCGACGCTCCTCACCCTCCCGGCGGCCGGCTTCGCCTGGTTCTACGGAGCCCTGTCCCCGATGGCCTGCGACTCCTGCGACGGCGCCGAGGCCGACCGGTTCGACGCCTCCTACGGCGCGGCCTGGGGCGTGCTCTGCACCGGCCTGGTGATCGCGCTGGTCATCATGCTGGTCAGCTGGTGCGTGCCGTGGGAACGCCGGCACGCCGCCAAGCGCGCACTGCTCGCGGTCGCCGCTCCCGTCGTCGTCGGTGCGGCCCTCGTGGCCTTCCTCGGCATGGTCGACTGGCCGTGACGGCCGCACTCGGCACAGACGGCCCGGCCGGGCGGTCACGGCGTCAGTGGTGGTCGCGCAACTCCGCGAACCACCGGACGATCAAAGGCGTGGCCGCGACGTTCGACCCCACGTGCCGCGAACCCTGATGGTCCACGGGACCCACGTCGACGACCGGTGCGTACACGCCGTTCCCCGCCAGAGCAGCCCTGCACCGCTCGGTGTTGGCGGTGACGGCCTGCTCGTCCCCTGATGCCATGTACAGCCGCACCAGGGCCTCCGGTACCCAGTCCGTGCACACGGCGTCCGTCGTACGCAGCGCGTCCGCCAGCCGGCCGGTCGGATGCTCCAGCATCCTGCGGCCCCGCTCCGTCAGCAGCTCGTCCAGGGACCCCGGGGTGCCCTGCATGACCTCTGCGCCGGTGTGGGTGCCGTCGAAGAGCGCCTCGATGTGAGAGGCGTACCGCGCCTCGAAGACCTCACCGGGGTCGGCGTAGACGCGATGCAGCCGGTTGAAGGCGACCAGGGTGTACGCCGCGTAGACGACCCCGGACTTGGCCTCCACGTCACCGGCGAACAACGCGGGCAGTTCCGTTCCGCCGAAGTCGTACGCGCCGCTGACCGGCGCGAGGGCGCCGAGCCGGAACCACCGGTCCTCCCCGGCCTCCAGAGCCCGGCCGAGCCCCAGGGCCGCCGAGGCGCCCTGGGAGAAACCGGTGACCATGACGTCGCGCTCCAGGACGTGCCCGGTACGCGGGACGAACGCACGCGCCGCACGCAGCATGTCCAGGGACGCCGTGGTCTCCGATGGGACGTCCATCCATGGATGCGGACCGGGACCGGTACCCATGCCCAGGTAGTCGGGCGCGACCCCGGCCGCCCCCGCCGCCGCGTGCGCCACGGCAGGCGCGGACACGAACCTGGCCCGCTGCACGGACGGAGCGTCGCCCCTGTGGACACCCGTGCCGTGAGCGAACGAGACAGCGCTCAAACGGCGTTCGGAGGACAGCGGCAGTACGAGCAGCCCGCTCGCCGTCGTACGCCGCCCGTGGGCGTCGACGGTCCGGTAGACCAGCCGGTAGGCCACGACGCCGTGCCGGACGGTGTCGCCCGAGAAGCCCGCCTCGGTAAGTTCGCCGACCACGGCCTCCGGTGTGGGAAGCGTGTACAGCCTCTCAGCCGAGACCAGCGCGCCCCGCGTCCACATCGTCCCCCGCTGCTCCCCGGCCTGCTGTAATACCCGCGCGTACGACGTCGGCTCGACGGCGTGGGCGGCGGACGCGCCGAGCAGGAGAGCGCAGCAGGCGGCAGCCGCCACTGCTCTCAGCGGACGGCGGTGGGTCCGGTCACGACGAGCACGCACCCATAAGGGCCGGTGCCGGCCCCTTCTCAGAAGACGGGCGGCGCTGGAGACGGCCATGGTTCCCCCAAGTAGGTCGGGACTGCGGTCCGTCAAGCCTTACGGACCCCGGCCGCCACCGCACTGGTACTTCCCCCCGGCACCGGATGGGGCCTTCCCCACTCACACCGCCGACGGCGCCCGCCACGCGGATCCGGCGCGGGACACCGGGCTCCCCGCCCGATAGCGTCGCCGCCATGGACTCTTCGGAATCAGGGATCAGCCACATCAGCGTCCGCATCGACCGCCCCGCCGGTGAGGTCTACGACTACGCGTCGGACCCCCGGAACCTGCCCGCATGGGCTTCCGGGCTCAGCAGCTCGATCACGGAGACCGGCGGCCGCTGGGTCGCGGACTCCCCCATGGGCAGGGTGTCGGTGTCCTTCGCGCCCAGGAACGAATTCGGGATCCTGGACCACGAGGTCACGCTCCCCAACGGCGAAACCGTTCACAACCCGGTACGGGTGATCCCCGACACCGCAGGCTGCGACGTCGTGTTCACCCTGCGCCGCCAACCCGGCATGAGCGACGCCGACTTCCGGCGGGACGCCGAAACCGTCACCGCCGACCTCGCGACGCTCAAGCACCTCATGGAACGGGCGTGACGACAGAGCTGTCCTGATGTCGGACAGGGCCTGACGACGGAACGGTCCTGACCAGGAGGGCCGCCCGGCTCAGGTCCCCGTGATCCGGGCCTCGTCGCCGGCCCCGTCGGACAGGAACGACGCCAGGCTCCTGCCCTCCTCGACGACGGCACCACGCTCGCCCCTGGTGAAGGGACGCAGCGGCGTCACCGACACCGCGCCTGCCTCCACGGTCCAGGTCGCACCCACGCGCCCGTCGACCAGCACCACCCGCGCCCCCTCCACCGACAGGCCCCGGTGCGCGTCGTCGATGATCCGGCTCCGGTCGTGATAGCCGAGGATCGCGTTGTCGAAGGCGGGCAGGAACCGTACGGGCGCCGGGGTGTCGGGGTCCGGGCGTGGCGCGCCGGGCAGATCCAGCAGCTCGCGGCCCCGCTCGTCCCGGAAGGCGACCAGTTCGCCCCTGACGGCCGCCACCGCCTTCGGAAGCCCGGCAAGGCCGCACCAGGCCCGCAGATCCGCCGAGGCCGCCGGCCCGAACGCCGCGAGGTAGCGGCGTACGAGCGTCTCCCCCACCGGGTCCGAGCCCTCCGGAGCCGGGGGATCGGGGTCGCGGCCCAGCCAGTCGGTGAGCGGAGTGTTGCGGACGCCCGCCTTGACGCCCCACAGCCCGCGCGGCGGCATCTGGACCATCGGCACGAGGGCCACCACCATCTCGCCCAGGGCCCGCCGCCCCCGATCGGGCCACCGCTCTGCGAGCGCCTCGGCGATCCCGGTCATGGTCCGGGGCTGTCCGTCCGCCATCAACGTGCGTGCCGCCGAGGCCAGTTCGCCGAGGTCCACACCATCGAGCTCACGCCGGTACACACCCAGCACCTTCTGCCGGAGCATCGCGTCATGGCGTGTACGCCAGGCCAGGACGTCATCGGCCGCGACGAGATGGACCGTACGCCGCATGAGGTGCGTGCGCACCACGCTCCGCCCGGTCAGCAGGGTGTCCAGTGCCGGCGCCTCGAACCCGCTCAGCCGGGCCCACAACCCAGTGAAGGGTTCCTGCGGCTCCTGCGCCTGGAGCCCGCACAGGTGGACGACGGCCTCCTGCGGTGTCATCGCCGATCGCTCCAGCAGCAGTTGCCGGGCGAGCGCCGCCCGGTTCAGCGCGCGGTCGCCGAGTACGGTCACGCCCCCACCACCTGATGGCGCCGCGCTCCAGCCCTCGCACCCGTCGGTCTACGGACGGCGTTCACGCGGGGACCGCCCCCAGCCACTCCCGGGTGCCCCGGTCCGCCGCCGACGCGAAGCCCAGCCAGGTGTGCCGGTTACCCGCCCAGCACCAGCCGATCTTGGGGGCGTTGCGGCGCTCCCGGCCGTCACGGCCCGTACCGTTGCTGATCCAGATCGCCGGAGTACGCGCGTCCAGCGCGCCGTTCGCCTTGCGCAACCTCGAACCGATGGTCATGAAGCAGCGGTTGCGCTCCAGGGCGGCCGGCTGCTGAAGCACCCATTGGATGCCCTCGGTGAGCAGCAACGGGGTGCGCCCGTGCTTCGTGATGGCGGGCAGCGCCTCGTCCGGGCTCCAGTTGGACATGTCGTCGCCACGGTCGAGACCGGTGACGAGATAGACCGGCGCGTCCGGCAGCCCGACGGTGTCCAGCGGGCCGAACTCATCGACGTCGGTCATGTCACCGACCACGAAACCGGGTCTGCCCTCGCGGTTGAGCAGCGGCGCGAGGTCCGAAGCCGGTACGCGGCCGGGGTGCACCGCGAGGAGCGCGTCGCCGCCGCTGCCGTCCCCCTCGGCGCCCGCGGCGAAGGCACGCAGCTCGGTGGCGGAGATCCCCGCCCTCTCGTGCAGACCGAGCTCGGTCAGCACCTCGGCCTGGTCTACGAGTGATGGAAGGGCAGTCACGGCGGCTGTGGGTGTCGGCTCGGGCACGGGGCTCCCTCGGTTCGTGATTGCGGACGAAGCGGGCGCCGGGTCAACGAGGTGCCGCTCCGGATCGTTCCCGGCGCCGCCACGCCCCACGCCCCTCTCTCTTTACGTCCCCGGCCGGCATACCCGCTCACTCGGGCAGTGCGAGGAGTTCGCGGAGTCCTGCGACATAGGCCTTCACATCCCGGTCGGCGGGCGCCCCCGCATCGGCAGCCGTGGCAGTGCCCGCGTCCGTGGATGCGCCGGTCAGCGGTGCGGCCGGCTGACGGCAGGGGCGGCAGAGGCCGTCGAGAAGCGCCTCGGGGCGGCCGGGCACCCCGCACTTCACGCACTCCAGCATCGCCCGCCGGACCGGCGTCTGCCTAAGCTCCGACGCGGCAGCGGCAGCCCGGAGCCGAGGGGGCATCTTGTCGGCGAGGCGGCGGCGGACGAAGCCGACCGGCGAGTCGACGGACGCGGGAAGCCCGGCGGTGAGCGCCTGGGTGAGGCGGGCGGCATCGGCGCCGCGAGCCAGCCACTCGGCGGCCAGCGGCTCAAGGACCGCGCAGTCGGCCTCGGACAACCCCAGGCGTGCGTCCCGCTGTCCGAGCCGGGCGAGCGCGAGGAACGCCTCCGACGGCTCCTGGCGACCGGCCACCGCCACTGCGGGCACCGCACCGGCCTCCGGCGCGGGTACGGAGACCGGGGCGGCAACCGAAGCGGGCTCAGGCGCGGCAGGGACGAACGCCACGGGCTCCGGCGCGGCAGAGGCGGACGCCTCGACCGTATCGGCGCCCACAGGCCCACCGGGCGCCCGCTGCACCGGGACGGCTCGAACGGCGCCCGGCCGTGCGCCGGCTCGGTCGCCGGTGTCGGCGATCAGCGCGGCCCACCACTCGTTGTCCCGCGCGGTCCGGGACCAGAAGGTGCGGAACACCCAGCGCACCGGGCCGCCTTCGCCTCCCACGAGGCACCGCACCCGGCGCAGATACCCCGCCACCGACAGCGCCTTGAGCGCGGAGGCGACGGCCTGCTGGCCGTACAGGGGGAGTTGCTTCGCCAGGCCCTTGACGTCCATGGCCGCCCCGTCGGGCAGGCGGTCGACGAAAGCGGCGATACTGCGCTCCCTGACCGGTAGCAGCTCGAAGTCGGCCGCCGTGCGCGGCTGTTGGCCCGGAGCGGAACGCTTGCCGTAGCCGGGATGTGCCATTGGGTACGGGCGGGAGCAGGCAGGCGCCTGCGAGGCGGAGCTAAGGTGCTGGGTAGCCACGGGATCGCGCTTTCGATCTTGGGGTGAGACCCCGGCCTGGTGTTGTGAGCACCGTGTCGGGGTCGTTCGTTTTCGGCACCGTAAACAGTCGCGACTCTCCGCTGCAAGTCGCTCACGATTAGTCATACTTGCTGGCCGTGGCGGGTCTGGGAGGTCAGGGAGGTTTTCCCAACCTGCTTTTACCTACCGGATGTAAGAAGGCGCTCGACTCTCGGAGCCCGCATCCCGTCCCTCGGATCCCGAAACCCGAGCTTCGGGCCCGGAGGGCCGTCAGCATCCCTCGAACGAGTGAGACGACCTGTCCGACGCTCGAACCCCGGCTCTCGAATCCCGACTCTCGGAACCCGGCGCTCGACCCCCGAAACTCGACCCCCGGCTCTCGGATCCCGAAGCTCAGGCCCCGAGCCACGGGCCCGATGTCGGAACCCCGTAGACCTCACCCCAGCACCGGCACCCTGGCGACCACGAAGCCCTCACCGTCCTGGAACTCGATCAGCACCCCGTCATCCACGAGGAAGACCCAGCACTCGGGACAGTCCAGGACGGCGTCGGCGTACGCGCCCACCAGCGCGAGGTCCACGGCAACCGACGGCACACACAGGTTGCCCGGGAACACGACGCCCAGGCCGCCCCCGCCGTACTCGCCCACCAGCCTGCACAACTCGGCGGCGTCGAACCCGCTGGTCCGTTCCAGGACTTCGGCCCCGCTCCAGTCCAACCGCGTCGACCCCACCGAGCCGAAGCGGTTCAGGCTCAGCGCGGCGAACGCCCTGTCCTCCTCGAACGAGAGCACCATCGCCGAAGGCCCCGCGGCGTTCAGCAATGCCTCCACGGTTTCGCCCTGTGTCCCGTAGCCCTCGATCGCGCCCACTCCGCCCCTCAGACGAACCGCGAACTGCTCACAGGCCCCGCCGAGTGCAGCCCCGCCCGGTCGCCCCGCAGCCAGGTGCCGCGCACTCCGGCGACGAAGGCGGTCAGCACCTCGTCGGAGTCGGACGGCGTGGCCCCGTCCCCCTCCTCCGGCTTCGGATCCGCCGCCACGATCTCGGCGGCGATCTCCGCCTCCGGCCGGGTGTCCGGCTCCCCGAACCCCATCTCTCCGTCCTCGCCCGGCATCAGGCGCTCACCCCACGGGGCAACGACCGACTGGTACAGGAAGGTGACGCTGTCGGCCGCGACGGCCGGTGGATCGGTCCAGCAGCTCGCGTGCTCGTGCAGGACCTGCCCCGGAGCCCGGTCGAAGAGCTGCGTGACGACCTCGCCTCCCCCGTCCGCCCGCGCCGTCTCGTCGAGGTCGTGGGCGATGACTACGGTGTCCTCCCGGCCGGCCTCGAAGGGGACCGCGGGAAGGCCCAGCACCTCCGCGGCGGCCAGCCCCAGGATCCGGCTCCCCCGGTCCGGCAGCAGCGACACCGAACGAGGCCGTACCTCCGCGGCGGCGAGTACCGCCCGCAGCCGGAGCAGCCCGTGCAGACACAGTTCATGGCTGTCCTGCGTCCAGGCGTAGCGCCCCGTCATCCCCGCGTCGAATCCGAACGGGGAAAGGGTGCCCAGCACCGTGCCGCCCATGACGTACTGCCAGCCCCGCAGGTCCGCCTCGTCCAGCGTGCTCACCGCCTCGGCTCCCGCCGCGCGCTCCAGCATCAGGTTCTGCCGGTCCCGCGCCCTCAGCCACAGATCCTCGGACGGAGCGCCCAGACGTCCGTGGTGCAGCCGGGCGAGCTCCAGATCCCCCGCCAGCGCGGCGTTGAAGACCAGGAGATAGCGGTCCGGCCAGTCGGCCAGGCCGTCCTCATGGGCGAGCAGCACGTCGGCGGCGTCCCGGTGGCGCCCCTCACGCTCATATGCGGAGACCAGCTCGCGTATCAGCCCCGCCGTACCGGGCGCCAGCCGCAGCGCCTCGCGCATCGCGGGTATCGCCAGATACGGCACCCCGCGCTCCACGCAGGCGTACCCGTAGTCGTAGAGCGACTGCACCCGGTCGGGGTGCTTGGCCAACGCCCCGGCGGCCTCGGAGAGTTCGTCGAAGCCCGCGGCCTCCGCCGCACGCCCCACGACCGACGCGACCTGCTCCAGCGGCGCCGCGGGCACCTGCCTCAACGCGCGCAGCGCACCGGGGACATCATCCCCGTCGAGGCACTCCCAGGCGGCGGCAAGCTCGGGGGACGCGGGGCGTCGATTCCTGCGTGAGAACATGCGGGCGATCCTCCCCCTCAACCCGCAACGACCTCAACCCGATTGATCGCCGCCCGGTTCCTGTCCCCCGTGCGAGCTACGCGCAGGTGTCCACCGTGAGGTGACGATCGGGAACCGCCGGATCCGTAGCGTTCGAGGCGCCGCGGCACCTGGGCCGCGGACCCGGTGAAGGAGCGTTCATGAGGTTCATCCGGCAACTGCTGGCTGTCGTGCTGGTCGCCGTGATCGGTGGTCAGGCCCTCGGCGCCGTCGAGGACAATCCGTGGCTCCAGCTCGTCCTGGGGCTCCTGACGGCCACGGCCGCCGTACTCGTCTACGGATGGGTGGTGCGCAGGACGGAGCGCCGCCCGTCCACCGAGGTGGCCCGCGAGGGCGCCGAGGCCGCGCTCGGCCGGGGGCTGCTGATCGGCACGGCGATGTTCGGCGCCGTCATCACGAACATCTACTTCAACGCCCACTACGAGATCAACGGCCTGGGATCCCCCGTCGGCGCCCTCGGGCTGGTCGGCTTCATGGCGGCGGCCGCCGCGACCGAGGAAGTGATCTTCCGCGGCGTCCTGTTCAGGATCATCGAGGAGCGCACCGGCACCTGGATCGCGCTCACCCTGACCGCAGCCCTGTTCGGCGCCTCCCACCTGCTGAACCCGAACGCCGATCTGTGGGGCGCCACCGCCATCGCGATCGAGGCCGGCGGGATGCTAGCGGCCGCCTACGCCGCGACCCGCAACCTGTGGGTGCCGATCGGCCTGCACTTCGGCTGGAACTTCGCCGCGGCAGGCATCTTCAGCACCGAGGTCTCCGGCAACAACACCCCGCAAGGGCTGCTGGACACCGTCACCTCCGGCCCGGCATGGGTCACCGGCGGCGACTTCGGCCCGGAAGGCAGCGTGTACGCGGTGGTGTTCGGAGCCCTGATCACCGCGGCGTTCATATGGCTGGCACACCGGCGCGGCAACCTGGTGCCCCGCCGCCGCGGCGCCGGCAAGGCCACCGCCGCAACTACACTCCCCCGATGACCGGACTTCCGCGGATCCTGCAACGGTGGCGCCGGCCGAACGCCGTGCTCTGGTACACCCCGCTGGCACTGCTGCTCCTCGCCGCGTCGTTCCTGCCGGGATTCCGCAACAACGGAACGGAGCTCGGCGGCCTCCCGAACCGCCCCTTCGACGCGCTGGCCGTCGTGGCGATCGCCCTCCAGAGCCTCCCGCTCGCCGGACGCCGGCGGTGGCCGGTCGCCTGCCTCACCGCTGTATCGCTCGGCTTCGCCCTCGACCAGCTCCGCGGTTACCACACCCTCGCGGGCACCGCGCTGCCCATCGCGCTGATCAGCGTCGCGTCACTCGTCGAACACCGGCGGCGAACCATCGCGATCGTACTCTCCGCCGCGTACATCCCGTTGGCGGTCGCACTCCACCGGCTCGGCCCGGGCGACCCGCCCAGCGAGTTCGTGGCGTTCTACCTCGCCGTGGCACTCGCCTGGGGCGTCGGGCTGTGGCTTCGCAACACCAGGGCCATGGAGGCCGAGCGCCGCCGCCGCGTCGCAGAGGACACCCGCAATGCCGAACGGACCCGCATCGCCCGCGAACTCCACGACGTCGTGACCCACCACGTGACGGCGATGGTCGTACAGGCCGAGGCCGCACGCTATCTGACCGCCGCGCCCGACCGCCTCGACCAGAGCCTGCGGGCCGTCACGGACACCGGCCGAGAGGCCATCACCGATCTGCGGCACCTGCTCGACCTGCTCGACCCGAACCACGGCGCCGAGACCACCCCGCCGCCCGTCGGCAAGCTCCTGACGCTCGTCGAACAGACTCGACGGGCGGGGCAGCCGGTGGAGTTCACGGAGGAGGGCACCCCCGCCGAGCCGGCCGGCAGCGCCGTCCTCGTCACCTACCGGGTGGTGCAGGAAGCCCTGACGAACGCCCTCAAGTACGCTCATGGCAGCGCCACTTCGGTCCGCGTGCACCATGGCGAAAGGGAGATCTCCGTGGAGGTCAGCACGGACGGCTCCAGCACGGACGGCTCCAGCGCGAAGGCCGCTCCCACCCGCGGAAGCGGACGAGGCCTGGCCGGTCTCCGCGAGCGCGTCGACGTGCTGGGCGGCGACTTCAGCGCCGGCCCGCAGCCGGACGGCGGCTTCGTCGTCCGGGTCCGCATACCCGCCGGGAGCCCTTCGTGACCGACCCGATCCGCGTCCTGATCTGCGACGACCAGGTACTGATCCGCACCGGCCTGGCGACGATCATCGACGCACAGCCCGACCTCGAGGTCGCCGGCGAGTGCGGCGACGGCCGGACCGCGGTCGGCCTCGTCGAGAAGCTTCGCCCGGACGTCGTGGTCATGGACATCCGCATGCCGGTGCTCGACGGCATCGCGGCCACCCGCCTGCTGGCCGGCGCGGGAGTCCCGCACCCCGTCAAGGTGCTGGTCGTGACGACGTTCAACCTGGACGAGTACGTCTACGAGGCGCTGCGCGCCGGGGCGAGCGGATTCCTCCTCAAGGACGCCCCGCCGGACCGGCTGCTCCACGGCATCCGGACCGTGGCCGCCGGCGCGGCACTCCTGGACCCCGAGGTGACACGCCAGCTGGTGGGCCGGTACGCCGCCCGGATCCGGCCCACCGAGGACAAGGGCGCCGACATCCCACTGACCCCCCGCGAACTGGAGGTGCTGCGCCTCATCGCGGACGGCCTCTCCAACAACGAGATCGCCGCGTCCCTCGTGATCAGCCGGGAGACGGTAAAGACCTTCGTCTCACGCATCCTCACCAAACTCGGGCTCCGCGACCGCGTCCAGGCGGTCGTCTACGCCTACCGCCGGGGCCTGGTGTCCTGAACGGCCCCGGCCCCGGCCGGCCTCAGCGCCCCAGCCGCTGCGCGACCTCCGTCGCCCAGTACGTCAGGATCATCCGCGCTCCCGCGCGCCGGATGCCCGTCAGGCTCTCCAGGATCGCCGCGTCCCGGTCGATCCAGCCCTTCTCCGCCGCGGCCTCGATCATCGAGTACTCACCGCTGATCTGGTACGCCGCGACCGGCACGTCCACCGCGTCGGCGACCTTGGCGAGAACGTCCAGGTAGGGACCGGCCGGCTTGACCATGACCATGTCGGCGCCCTCCTCCAGGTCAAGCGCGAGCTCCCGCATCGACTCCCGCAGATTCGCCGGGTCCTGCTGGTACGTCTTGCGGTCGCCCTTCAGGGAGGAGCCGACCGCCTCGCGGAACGGGCCGTAGAAGGCGGAGGAGTACTTCGCGGTGTAGGCGAGGATCGACACGTCCTCGTATCCCGTCTGGTCCAGCGCGTCACGGATCACCCCGACCTGGCCGTCCATCATCCCGCTCGGGCCCACCACGTGCGCGCCCGCGTCGGCCTGCACCTGCGCCATCTCCGCGTACCGCTCCAGCGTCGCGTCGTTGTCGACGCGGCCGTCCTCGGTCAGCACCCCGCAGTGACCGTGGTCGGTGAACTCGTCCAGACAGAGGTCAGACATGATCACCAGGTCGTCACCGACCTCCTCCCGCACCGCCCGCAGGGCGACCTGGAGGATGCCGTCCGGGTCGGTCCCCGCCGTGCCCCGGCCGTCCTTCTTCTCCTCCAGCGGGACACCGAAGAGCATGATCCCCGAGACACCCGCCGCGACGGCGTCCACGGCGGCCTTCCGCAGCGTGTCCAGGGTGTGCTGCTGGACACCGGGCATGGCCGAGATGGCGACCGGGGCGTCGATGCCCTCACGTACGAACGCCGGCAGGATCAGGTTCGCCGGATCGAGCCGGGTCTCGGCCACCATGCGCCGCATGACAGGGGTCGTACGCAGCCGGCGGGGCCGCGAGCCGGGGAAGTTTCCGTACTCAGTCATCCTTCGAGACTAGACCCGTACACATCGCCGATTTACCGACAGTCCACCCGGAAAAAGCGGGACCGAAGCCACCCGGGGGCGAGGAATTACGTCGACAGCCCCCGGCCGGTCCGGCAGAGTGCTTGCCCGTGACGAGCAGCGACCTGTGGGACCACGAGACCGCCGAACGCTACGACGCCGGGGAGGCCCCGAGATCCACCGCCGCCTTCCTCCGGCCCACCCTCGACCTCCTCGCCGGACTCGCCGGCGACGGGCCGGCCCTGGAGTTCGCCATCGGGACCGGCCGCGTCGGCATCCCGCTCCGTGAACGCGGCGTGCCCGTGACCGGCATCGAGTACTCCGAGCACATGGCGGCCGTACTCCGACGCAAGATCGGCGAGGACCGGCTCCCGGTCCACATCGGGGACATGGCCACCGCCAAGGTCCCCGGCACGTTCTCCCTGGTGTACGTCGTCTACAACACCATCGGGAACCTGCTCACCCAGGACGAGCAGGTCGAGTGCTTCCGCAACGCCGCACACCACCTGGAGCCCGGCGGCCGGTTCGTCGTAGAGCTCGGTGTGCCGCCGCTGCGGCTCCTGCCCCCGACCCAGACCGCCGTGCCGTTCGACGTCTCCGAGCAGCACCTCGGCTTCGACACCTTCGACCTGACCGAGCAGCTCCTCGTCTCGCACCACTTCTTCCGCGAGGAGGACGGCCGCTACCGCAGGGGCGCCTCCCGGCAGCGGTACGCCTGGCCGGCCGAGCTCGACCTCATGGCGCGCATCGCCGGGCTCCGGCTGGAACGCCGGGTCGCCGACTGGGAGGGCACCCCGTTCACCCAGGACTCCGACGGCCACATCTCCGTCTGGCGCAAACCGCTCTGAGACCGGGAGCCCACGCGTGAGGGGCCGGCCGCTCCCCTCGGGAAGCGACCGGCCCCTCGGCCGTACCTACGCTCAGGTGGTCGACCTGCGACGCCGCGCACCCGGGCGCCGCTCGCTCGGCCGGGTCACCGGGTCACCGGCCTCCTTCGCCGCGTCCCGGCGCTGCGCGCCGAAGTCCGCGAGCGCCTGGGCCAGCTTGTGCACCGAGGGCTCCGGGGACAGCACGTCGACCCGCAGGCCGTGCTCCTCCGCCGTCTTCGCCGTGGCGGGACCGATACAGGCGATCACCGTCACGTTGTGCGGCTTGCCCGCGATACCGACCAGGTTGCGGACGGTCGAGGACGAGGTGAAGAGCACCGCGTCGAAACCGCCGCCCTTGATCGCCTCCCGGGTGTCGGCGGGCGGCGGCGAGGCGCGGACCGTGCGGTACGCGGTGACGTCGTCGACCTCCCAGCCGAGCTCGATCAGCCCGGCCACCAGGGTCTCGGTGGCGATGTCCGCACGCGGCAGGAACACCCGGTCGATCGGGTCGAAGACCGGGTCGTACGGCGGCCAGTCCTCCAGCAGACCGGCGGCCGACTGCTCACCGGACGGCATCAGGTCGGGCTTCACACCGAAGTCCACCAGCGCGGCGCCCGTCTGCTCACCGACGGCCGCGACCTTGATCCCGGCGAAGGCACGGGCGTCGAGCCCGTACTCCTCGAACTTCTCCCGGACCGCCTTCACCGCGTTGACCGAGGTGAACGCGATCCACTCGTAGCGCCCCGTGACCAGGCCCTTGACCGCCCGCTCCATCTGCTGGGGCGTACGCGGCGGCTCGACCGCGATCGTCGGAACCTCGTGCGGCACCGCGCCGTAGGAGCGCAGCTGGTCGGAGAGCGAAGCCGCCTGCTCCTTCGTACGCGGCACGAGGACCTTCCAGCCGAACAGCGGCTTGGACTCGAACCACGCGAGCTGGTCACGCTGGGCGGCGGAGCTGCGCTCCCCGACCACGGCTATGACCGGCAGGTGCCCGTCGGGCGAGGGGAGGACCTTCGCCTGCTTCAGCACCTGGGCGATCGTCCCGAGGGTCGCCGTCCAGGTGCGCTGGCGGGTCGTCGTCCCGGCGATCGTGACCGTGAGCGGGGTGTCGGGCTTGCGGCCCGCCGAGACCAGCTCACCGGCGGCCGCCGCCACCGAGTCGAGCGACGTGGACACGACGGCCGTCGCGTCGCTCGCGCCGACCTCGGACCAGCAGCGGTCCGAAGCCGTACGAGCGTCGACGAAACGCACGTCGGCGCCCTGCGCGTCGCGGAGCGGGACACCGGCGTACGCGGGCACACCGACCGCGTTCGCGATGCCGGGCACGACCTCGAAGGGCACGCCCGCGGCGGCACAGGCGAGCATCTCGGCGCCCGTCCCAGCGTCCAGGCCGGGGTCGCCCGACACGGCACGGACCACCCGCCTGCCACCCTTGGCGGCCTCCATGACAAGATTGGCGGCATCCCTGAGGACGGGTACTCCGGCGGGTGTTGACGCCGTGTCAACAACCGTCATCTCAGGCGTGCTTACCCCTGCCCTGGCATGGCCGCGAACGACGTCGAGAACGTCCGGTTCGGCGACAAGGACGTCCGCGCTCGCGAGCGCCTCGACAGCGCGCAGAGTCAGCAGTCCCGGGTCGCCGGGACCGGCGCCGAGGAAGGTGACATGCCCTGCGGACAGGACAGGGAAGTCGGATACGACAGGGCCGGTGGGGCTCAAAGTGCTCGCTCCCCCATAAGACCGGCCGCACCCTTGGCAAGCATCTCGGCCGCGAGCTCGCGACCGAGGGCCGCCGCGTCGTCGTGCGACGTGGGGACGGGACCGGTGGTGGACAGCTGCACCAGGGAGGTGCCGTCGGTGGAACCGACGACACCGCGCAGGCGCAGTTCGTTGACAACCTGCCCGTCGGCCAAGAGGTCGGCCAGCGCACCCACAGGTGCGGAGCATCCGGCCTCCAGGGCGTTGAGCAGGGCACGCTCGGCGGTCACGGCGATCCGGGTGTACGGATCGTCGAGCTCGGCGAGCGCCGCGGCGAGGTCGGCGCTGCTTTCAGCGCACTCGATCGCCAGTGCTCCCTGGCCGGGAGCGGGAAGGACGGTGTCGACCGGCAGGAAGCCGGTGACCTCGTCCGTGCGTCCGAGGCGGCTCAGCCCGGCCGCGGCGAGTACCACCGCGTCCAGCTCTCCGCTCCGTACGAAACCTATGCGCGTATCGACGTTCCCGCGGATCGCGACGGTCTCTATCTCGAGGCCGTGCGAGCGGGCGTACGCGTTGAGCTGCGCCATGCGGCGCGGCGAGCCGGTGCCGACGCGGGAACCCGGCGGCAGCTGCTCGAAGGTCAGGCCGTCGCGCGCCACCAGGGCGTCGCGCGGGTCCTCACGGACCGGCACCGCGGCCAGGACGAGGCCTTCGGGCTGCACGGTCGGAAGGTCCTTGAGCGAGTGGACGGCGAAGTCCACCTCGCCGCTCAGCAGCGCCTCGCGCAGCGCGGCGACGAACACACCGGTCCCGCCGATCTGCGCCAGGTTCTCCCGGGACACGTCTCCGTACGTGGTGATCTCGACGAGCTCGACGGCACGTCCGGTCACCTCACGGACCGCGTCGGCGACCATGCCGGACTGCGCCATGGCGAGCTTGCTCCGCCGGGTGCCCAGCCGGAGCGGTGTTGTGGTCTCCCCACCCAGGGGTGAGTTGTCGGTCATGACCGCCCTCTATTCGGGTCGTTCAGGTCTGCCCGGGAGACGGCGGCCACCGTCTGCGGGTCGAGGTCGAAGAGTTCGCGCAGCGCATCCGCGTACCCGGCGCCGCCGGGCTCGCTCGCGAGCTGCTTGACCCGCACGGTGGGCGCGTGCAGGAGCTTGTCGACGACGCGGCGCACGGTCTGCGTGATCTCGGCGCGCTGCTTCTCGTCCAGGTCGGGAAGGCGCCCGTCGAGCCGTGCGATCTCGCCCGCCACCACGTCGGCGGCCATCGTGCGCAGCGCGACGACGGTCGGGGTGATGTGGGCGGCGCGCTGAGCGGCGCCGAACGCGGCGACCTCGTCGGCCACGATGGTGCGCACCTGGTCCACATCGGCGGCCATCGGGGCGTCGGCGGACGCCTCGGCGAGCGACTCGATGTCGACGAGGCGCACACCGGCGACGCGGTGGGCCGCTCCGTCGATGTCGCGCGGCATCGCGAGGTCCAGCAGGTGCATCCGGGCCGGGCCGGATGCGGGGGCCGGCCGCGGCGCACGGCGCGCGGCGCGGTCCCGGTCGGCCGTCGTGGCGGATCCGTTCTCCACCCACGCCGCGTGCTGGTCCAGCTCGTCGGGCGCCGCTACGGCGGGAGCCTCGGGCGCCTGGGTGGCGGTCTCGAACTCCACGCCGAGCGCGTGGGCGACGGCCTCCGCGGTCAGCACCAGGCCGGTCGCTCCGGTGCAGGAGACGACGATGTCGGCACGTGTCAGCTCGCCCGCCACCGCGGTCATCTCCACGGCACGCGCGGTCGGTACGCCGGCCTGGCCGAGGATCTCGACGAGCCGGTCCGCACGGGCCCGGGTCCGGTTGGCGACGACGATCTCCTCGGTCCCCGCGCGGGCCAGGGTGGCGGCGGCGAGCGAGGACATCGATCCGGCGCCGATGACCAGGGCGCGCTTGCCCGCAGCCCACTCGGTGACCTCGGCGCCATCGGCCAACTGCTCCAGACCGAAGGTGACGAGCGACTGCCCGGCCCGGTCGATCCCGGTCTCGCTGTGCGCGCGCTTGCCGACCCGCAGGGCCTGCTGGAACAGGTCGTTCAGCAGACGGCCCGCCGTGTGGAGCTCCTGCCCCAGCGCGAGCGCGTCCTTGATCTGGCCGAGGATCTGGCCCTCGCCGACGACCATCGAGTCCAGCCCGCACGCCACCGAGAAGAGGTGGTGGACGGCACGGTCCTCGTAGTGCACATAAAGATAAGGAGTGAGCTCGTCCAGACCGACCCCGCTGTGCTGCGCGAGGAGGGTGGACAGCTCGGCGACACCCGCGTGGAACTTGTCCACGTCGGCGTACAGCTCGATGCGGTTGCACGTGGCCAGGACGGTGGCCTCGGTCGCGGGCTCGGCGGCGAGGGTGTCCTGAAGGAGCTTCGTCCGGGCGTCGACCGCCAGCGAGGCCCGCTCCAGCACGGAGACGGGGGCGCTGCGGTGGCTCAGACCTACGACCAGAAGACTCATGCCGGCATCACTGCGGGCATGTCCCCGTCAGGTCCCTTCCGGCCGGTGGGGGTGGCGCGCATCGGCGGCGCCGCCTCCTCGTCCTCGTCCGCGACCGCCCTGCCGTCGGCCGCGGCCTCCTCGCCAGCCTTGCGCTGCTCGTGGAAGGCGAGGATCTGCAGCTCGATCGAGAGGTCGACCTTGCGCACGTCGACACCCTCCGGCACGGAGAGCACCGTCGGCGCGAAGTTCAGGATGGAGGTCACACCGGCCGCCACGAGCCGGTCGCAGACCTGCTGCGCCGCACCCGGCGGGGTGGTGATGACACCGATGGACACACCGTTGTCGCTGATGATCCGGTCGAGGTCGTCGGTGTGCTGCACGGCGATCCCCGCGACGGGCGTGCCCGCCATGGCGGGATCGGCGTCGATCAGGGCCGCGACCCGGAAGCCGCGGGAGGCGAACCCGCCGTAGTTGGCGAGCGCCGCGCCGAGGTTACCGATACCGACGATCGCGACCGGCCAGTCCTGTGTGAGCCCGAGCTCACGGGAGATCTGGTAGACGAGGTACTCGACGTCGTACCCGACGCCACGCGTGCCGTAGGAACCCAGGTAGCTGAAGTCCTTGCGCAGCTTGGCGGAGTTGACCCCCGCCGCCGCGGCGAGTTCCTCGGAGGAGACCGTGGGGACCGAGCGCTCGGAGAGCGCGGTCAGCGCGCGGAGATACAGCGGAAGCCGGGCGACGGTGGCCTCGGGAATTCCTCGGCTACGGGTCGCCGGTCGGTGAGTTCGGCCAGTTGCCACGGTGCTCCTGCGGGATGAGCGGGGCTGCAGGCGGCCGTATGTCCTATGACCGCCCCGTCGACAGCAGGCTATGTCTTTGTGAACGCGTGCACAAAGATTGTGTCCGTTTTGTCCTGTCAAAGTGACCGGGGTCACGCGTATTGCCTGCGCGATCCCGGAACCGGTGGCGCCATCAGCCCGTTGCGGGCCCGAAGGGGGCAAGACGGTACACACTCCTCATGTCCACGCCCCCGAGACCACTCAAAACGCCCACGATGTTAACCGGGTTTCGCCGTGGAAGCCCCCTCACGTACGCAGGGCGGCGCGCAGCCGGTCCGGGTCCACCCGCCAGAAGGTGTGCTGCTCGCCGTCGATCAGGACCACCGGGATCTGCTCCCAGTACTCCTTGTGGAGCGACTCGTCCTGCGTGATGTCCCTCTCCACCCAGGACGCCCCGGTCTCCTCGCAGACCGAGCTCACCACGGTCCGCGCGTCGTCGCAGAGGTGGCAGCCGGGCTTCCCCACGAGGGTCACCACCCGCTCCGCGGGCTTCTTCTTCGTACGACGCAGCAGTGCACTCATACCTTCATTCTGCTCCCCGCCCCACGGGCGGTCCCGTACGAGGACGACACGGAATCACCCGTTTAACGCCCCGGTCCCGGAGAGTTCACACCGCCGCATCCCGCCAGGTCGGGAAGAGCCGAACAGAATGGCTATGCTCACGACATGGCCGCTCTTGGATGGCTCACCCCCCGCAGGCGCCCCGCCACGGCACGAAGCGTGCTCGCAGGCGAGGCCGCAGCCGAGGCAGCGCGGAAGTCGGCACTCCCCACCGGTACGGAGGAGCCGCCGGCCGCTCCCGGAGAGGCCGGGGAGCCACCGTTCCCGGTCGCCGGAGACACCCGGGCCGCGGCATTCTTCGACCTCGACAACACCGTGATGCAGGGCGCCGCGATCTTCCACTTCGGCCGCGGCCTGTACAAGCGGAAGTTCTTCCAGCGCCGTGAACTGACCCGGTTCGCCTGGCAGCAGGCCTGGTTCAGGCTGGCCGGCGTCGAGGACCCGGAACACATGCAGGACGCCCGCGACAGCGCCCTGTCCATCGTCAAGGGCCACCGCGTCTCCGAGCTGATGTCCATCGGCGAGGAGATCTACGACGAGTACATGGCCGACCGCATCTGGCCTGGCACCCGCGCCCTCGCCCAGGCCCACCTCGACGCGGGGCAGAAGGTCTGGCTGGTCACCGCCGCACCGGTGGAGACCGCGACGATCATCGCCCGCCGGCTCGGCCTCACCGGCGCACTGGGCACGGTCGCCGAGTCGGTCGACGGCGTCTACACCGGCCGCCTGGTCGGCGAACCGCTCCACGGCCCGGCGAAGGCCGAAGCCGTACGGGCTCTCGCCACCGCGGAGGGCCTGGACCTGGACCGCTGCGCCGCCTACAGCGACTCCCACAACGACATCCCGATGCTCTCCCTGGTCGGCCACCCCTACGCGATCAACCCGGACTCCAAGCTCCGCAAGCACGCCCGCTCCCTCGACTGGCGGCTGCGCGACTACCGCACCGGCCGCAAGGCGGCCAAGGTCGGCATCCCCGCCGCGGCTGGCGTCGGCGCCCTGGCCGGCGGCACCGCCGCCGCCGTGGCGCTCCACCGCCGCCGCCGCTGACCCTCGGCACCTCCCACCACTCCCCCCGCACCCCCGCCGGCCGTCCCGGCGGGGGTGCGGCGCCATGACCGGAGGCGATCCCCCGGCCCGGCGGGAGCCCTCCTGCCGCGGAGGCGACGGCACGCCCGGAGACGTACGGCCAATCGAGAGCGGAACAGCGGCACGGACCATTCATCGCCCCGGCCAGTCGCGTTGCGTCCGGGCGACCACAACCCGCCGTCACCGTAAGCAGATCCCGAAGCCAATCGATCAATAACCGGTCACGATATGCAACTTGAACCGTCACTTAGAGGATACGGAAGCGACGTAATCGATGATTTGAGCAACTGGGTGTAGCACGGCCTGTACGAAGCGTTATTCTCCTCAGACGCACAAGGAGCCCGTCACCCGCTACCACGAGTGATGGTTTTCGAACTGCACGTGATGGAAGCTCTGCCTCTGGGAGTCCCGTGTACCCACACGTCGGGGTTGACACCTCGGGCCTGGCTACGCTGCGCGCAACGGTCCTCGACCACTTGCGCGGCTTCGTCCCCACCGCGTACGCCGTCCCCCAATTCGCCACCCCTGCACCTGCCGGTCCCTGCTACGCGCTGGCCGAACGCAGCGCCGCCGTCGGAAGACGGAGCAGCCGCGGCAGCTCGGCCACGCCTGCCGTCCGTCGGCCGACGGCCGACAGCGACAGCGCGCGCATGATGGATCTCGTCGAGCGCGCGCAGGCCGGTGAGGCCGAGGCCTTCGGCCGCCTGTACGACCAGTACAGCGACACCGTGTACCGGTACATCTACTACCGCGTGGGAGGCAAGGCGACAGCGGAGGACCTGACCAGCGAGACGTTCCTCCGTGCCCTGCGCCGTATCTCGACCTTCACCTGGCAGGGCCGGGACTTCGGCGCCTGGCTGGTCACGATCGCCCGGAACCTGGTCGCGGACCATTTCAAATCCAGTCGCTTCCGACTGGAAGTGACCACCGGCGAAATGCTGGACGCCAACGAGGTGGCCCGGAGCCCGGAGGACTCCGTCCTGGAGTCCCTCTCCAACGCCGCACTGCTGCAGGCCGTGCGCCGCCTGAACCCGCAGCAGCAGGAGTGCGTGACCCTCAGGTTCCTGCAGGGACTCTCGGTCGCCGAGACCGCCCGCGTCATGGGCAAGAACGAGGGCGCGATCAAGACCCTGCAGTACCGGGCGGTGCGCACGCTCGCCCGGCTCCTCCCGGACGACGCCCGCTGACGCCCTTCCCGAGCGCCCGCAGGGCGTCCGTACATGACGCTCCGTGACGTGCTCGTGACACACCGATCGGATCATCTTTCGTCCGTAACCCAAGTGCCGCGCCGCTCGTTGTGCCGGATGCAGGCCCCCTGTCGCCTTGCCTGACCGTTTCCAACCGTTCGCTCGTTCGTGCGGAAACGACTCAGGTGGGCAACCTTCCGGACCCTCAGGGGAGTCGACCGTCATGACGAGAGGAGGTGCCGCCAGTGATCGCAAACGTCTCGGCACACCGGCGGGCGAACGCCTTCGCCCAGGCCCTGGAGGAGCAGTCCCCTCCCGGTGCGGCGGCCGTGCAGCCCGAGGACCCGGCCGAACCGGCCGACCACGGAGAGCTGTTGGCCCTGGCGAACGGCCTCGGTGAGCTGCCGCAGCCGCAATTCGATCCCGAGGTCAAAGTGGTGCAGCGAGCCCAGCTCGTGGCAGCCATGGAGACCATGTTCGCCGAGGGCGGTGCGTCCTCGGGCCCTACGGTGCCCGAGCAACGGACCAAGGGGGCCCACCGGGCCTCCCCGATCCGGAGGCTCCGCCCCCGCTCCCGCTGGGCGAAGGGCCTCACCGCGGGAGGGCTCACGGTCGGTGTGGCGGCGGGAGCGTTCGGCGGGGTGGCCGCTGCCAGTTCGGACGCCCTGCCAGGTGATTCGCTCTACCCGCTCAAGCGCGGGATGGAGGACATCAGCCTCGGCATGGCCAGCGGTGACGCCGACCGCGGCGAGGCCTACCTCGACCAGGCCTCGACCCGCCTCGGCGAGGCCCGCAGGCTGATGGAACGCGCCCGCTCGGGCGAGATGGACCACGAATCGATCGGTGAGATCAGACGCGCCCTCGACGGCATGACGCACGACGCCACCGAAGGCCACCGCCTGCTGCACACCGTCTACCAGCGCGACGGCTCCATCGGGCCGATCCAGAAGCTGGACTCCTTCTCCCGCTCGCACCGCGCGAGCTGGAGCAGCCTCCGCGAGCGCCTGCCCGTCCAGCTGGCCGACATCGGGGACAGGGTCAGCTCCGTCTTCGAGGCCATGGAACAGGAAGTCGCACCGCTGCAGTCCCTGCTGCCACGCACACCGGGCACCGGACAGGACGCACCGTCCGCCGGCTCCCCGCGACAGGACGAGGACTCCCCGGCCCCCGGCCGCAAGGCTCCCTCGTCCCAGACTCCGGAGGACGACACCTCCGCCGGCACCACACCGAAACCGTCCGGCTCCGACAGCGGCCCGGACGAGGGACTGCTCGGCGGCTCCACCGACGGCCTGCTCGACGACCTCCCGACGGACGGCGCCACCCCGTCGTCCCCGGACGACAGCTCCGACGCGTCCCCCGCGCCGGACGTCACCCTGCCCCCGCTGCTCCCGGGCCTGCTGCCCGGTCTGGGCATCGACGGCGAGGACATCGAACCGTAATCGGGATGCGTGCGTGAGGGGCGCCGTCCGGCCGGACGGCGCCCCTCACGCATGCGAGTCCGTGTCAGAAGAAGACCGACCGGCGCTGCACCAGCAGCTTGTACAGGGTGTGCTGGATCTGCTCCCGCACCTGGTCGGTGAGGTTGAACATCAGCATCGGGTCCTCCGCCGCCTCCGGCGGATAGCCGTCCGTCGGGATCGGCTCCCCGAACTGGATGGTCCACTTCGTCGGCAACGGCAGCACACCGAGCGGACCCAGCCACGGAAACGTCGGTGTGATCGGGAAGTACGGCACCCCGAGAACCCTCGCGAGGGTCTTGGAGTTGCCGATCATCGGATAGATCTCCTCCGCGCCCACGATCGAGCACGGAATGATCGGCACACCGGCCCGCAGAGCCGTCGAGACGAATCCGCCCCTTCCGAAGCGCTGCAGCTTGTACCGCTCGCCGAACGGCTTCCCGATGCCCTTGAAGCCCTCCGGCATCACCCCGACGACCTCACCGCCGGTCAGCAGACGCTCGGCGTCCTCGGCGCAGGCCAGGGTGTGCCCGGCCTTCCTGGCCAGCTCGTTGACGACCGGAAGCATGAAGACGAGGTCGGCCGCGAGGAGACGCAGGTGCCGCTGTGCCGGGTGGTTGTCGTGCACGGCGACCTGGAGCATCAGACCGTCCAGCGGGAGCGTCCCGGAGTGGTTGGCCACGATGAGCGCCCCGCCGTCCGACGGGATGTTCTCGATGCCCTTGACCTCGACCCGGAAGTACTTGTCCGCGAGCGGCCGCAGCACCGACATGAGGACCTGGTCGGTCAGCTCCTCGTCGTAACCGAACTCGTCGACCTCGTAGTCGCCGGTGAGCCTGCGCCGCAGAAAGGCGAGCCCGCCGGCGATACGCCGGTCCCAGTCGCTCGCGGGCCCCTTCACGCTCTCGTCCGAGGGCACACCGGCCCCTTCCGGCACCTGAGTGCCCGGAAGGGCGCTGACGGGCGCGGGAAGGGCGGACGCGGGCGCCTGCACCCGTCCACCACCCGCAGGGATGCCTCTGCGCCGCCCCACGCCCGTGCGTGAGCGGTCGTCGTCGAAGGGAATGACCTTGGCGTCCGCCATCGTCGGTCGCGCTCCTCTACCTGGCGCTGTGTGTCGGATGTGTCGTAACGGCGGGTCCACCGCCGCGGGAAGGACCGGCGAGCCTGCCGACCACCCTGCCCACCAGCTCGGGCGGCAGCAGCCCCGGCCCGCGGCTCCGCACGAACTCCGCGAAGGTCTCCGCGGTGCTGAACCTCGGCCTGAAACCCAGGGTCTCGCGCATCTGCACCGTCGAGACCACCCTGCCGTGGGTGAGCAGCCTGATCTGTTCGGGGGAGAAGTCGGTCATGCCGATCGTGCGGAGCGCCGAACCCACCCAGGTGACGGCAGGCAGCAGCACCGGCACCGTCGGCCGCCCCAGCCGCCGGGAGCACTGCGACAGCAGCAGCACCCCGTCGCCGGCGATGTTGAACGTGCCGCTGTTCAGCGTCCCCCGCCGTGGTTCACGAGCGGCGATCTCCAGTACGTCGACGACGTCGTCCTCGTGGACGAACTGCAGCCGGGGGTCGTACCCGAGGACCGTCGGAAGGACCGGCAGCGCGAGGTAGTCGGCGAGCGGGGAGTCCGGCTCCGGGCCCAGGATGTTCGCGAACCTCAGTACGCACACGGCGACGTCGGGCCGGCGCCGCGCGAATCCGCGGACGTACCCCTCGACCTCCACCGCGTCCTTCGCGAAGCCACCGCTGGGAAGGGACTTGGGCGTCGTCGTCTCGGTGAAGACCGCCGGATCACGCGGGGCCGACCCGTACACGTTCGTGCTCGACTTCACCACCAGCCGCTGCACCGACGGGGACTTCTGACAGGCACCGAGGAGCTGCATCGTGCCGATGACGTTGGTCTCCTTGACCGTCGTCCTGCCACCGGCGCCGGAGGCCTTCGCGGACACGTCGAGGTGGACGACCGTGTCGACGGAATGCTCGGCGAGGACCCGGGCGATGGCCGACTGCCGGATGTCCGCCAGGACGAAGTCGGCGTCGCCCAGCTGATGCCCCGGCGCGACCGCGTCGACCGCGATCACCCGGTCCACACCCGGGTCGCGCTGGATGCGCCGTACGAAACGGCCTCCCAGCTGCCGGGCCGCGCCTGTGACGAGCACGATCTTCCCCAAGATCAGCGCCTTCCGTCGATCGTTCACCGAACGGGGTCTTCCCCTAAGGGCAGTCACGCAATTCCCGGTGGATCAGCGCGCGGCGTCAGATGCGGTGCATCGCAAGGCGGAGGGACGTCCGCATACTGGATGTATGCGGACGTTCCGACAACGCGGCGAGGCGCCGTAGCTGACGCCGCGCGCCCACCGGGAATTGCGGGACAGCCCTTAGCCGTCACCGTAGTCGGTCGATGTTGCCCTGTGATGACCCCAGGCGGGCTTTACCGAACCGATGGCGGGAATACCACCGAACCGCCGCACGGCTCTCACCCGCGCGGGCACCGGAAACGCGCCGAGGCCCTCCCGCCAGGACGGCGGGAGGGCCTCGTACTCACGAACCGCGTTCGCTTACTTCTTGTTGCGACGCTGAACGCGCGTGCGCTTGAGCAGCTTGCGGTGCTTCTTCTTGGCCATCCGCTTGCGCCGCTTCTTGATAACAGAGCCCACGACTACCCTCGCTCACTTCTTCTTCACTGGTGCGGGGCGTCTGGGCCCACACGACCTACGTCGGCCTAGCCTACCCGCCACCGCGTGAGGGACGTAATCCGAGGGGGACGTCAGGCCGACTCCACCCCCACGAAGGAGTCGCGGAGATACTCGTGAACCGCTTGCTCCGGGACCCTGAACGACCTTCCCACCCTGATCGCGGGCAGATGACCACTGTGCACCAAGCGGTACACGGTCATCTTCGACACCCTCATGACCGAGGCGACTTCCGCCACGGTCAGGAACCTGACCTCGTTGAGAGGCCTCTCGCTTCCAGCAGCCATGACCCACCTGTACCTTCCGCACGAGACGCGCACCGGCTTCCCCTCCGGTGACTCTTCGTCGTTGTGCGCTCACTCCCCAGATTAGGTGCGGGTGATGCGAGTGGGGAAGAGGTAAGGAAATCGGCGGCCTACCGTGACAGACGCGCGCGATTGAGCACATACCGAGCGATCGGCCCGTAGTGGTCCGACGGCACACCGTCATCCAGGGGAACAGCGACGGATACCCGTCCCTCCTCCTCACCCACGAACAGCGCGGGATCGTCCGTATCACCCAGCCCGATGGCCTCGATGCCCAGCTGACCTGCACCGCAGACCCATCCGTGATCCCCGACCACCAACTCGGGCAGCGCCCCCCGGGCCTCCACCGCCGCCTCCAGGACAGCCCGGACGGGCAGCGGCGAGTGGGTGTGCGCACCGGCGGCACTCCCCTGAACCCGCACGCCCGGCTCGCGCACCAGGGCGACACCTCGTACGTAGTCGAGGCTGTACCGACGTACGCCGAATCGGGTCATCACGTCGACACCGCGCCCCCGCGCGGGAGTGAGAACCAGGCATCCGGCCGCCGACAGGGCGTCTGCCAGACCGGCGTAGAAACCGATCAGACGGTGCGGGTGCCCGGTGCCGAACAGCACCGGGACCCGCCTCCGAGCAGCCCCCGCGAGCCGCTCCGCGAAGGCGTCCAGAGCCGCGAGAGTCCGCTCCGGGTCGATCATGTCCGGGCCCGACACATGGCCGGGGTCGTCCGAGACACCGCACTTGTCCGCCATCAGACGCAGCAGATCACGCTCGCCCCAGACCCGGTCGGGATCGAGGCCGAGCAGCAGGCGGGGGTCCCGCGCCGCGAAAAGCCGGTAACTCCGCAGGCTGGTCTCCCGCGGCGTGGCCACGGGCCCGGCCAGCCGGGCCGCCAGCAGGTGAGCGCGCAGCGCTCCGGTGCTCAACACCCTCCCGATGATTCCGCACCACGAGGACCCCCGGGCGTGAACCCGGATACCGCACCACCGTTGGCGTAAACCCCCCGCTCAGGCCAGGAGACCCCGCAGCGGGAACGCCGCCCGCCGGGTGGCCAGCACCGCCTGGTCCAGCCGGTCCGCGGGGTCGTAGCCGTCCTCCCAGGGCTTCCACGCCGGCGCGCGGCCGTCCGTCATCCGGGCAGGGCCCAACTGCCGCGTGCGGGCGTAGACCTCGTCCCGCCACGAAGCCGGGATCATCGACTCGGGGTCCACCGGGGCGTGGGCTGCGATGCCCACGAGGTGGGTCCACGACCGCGGCACCACGTCCACCACGGCGTAGCCGCCACCGCCGAGCGCGACCCAGCGCCCGTTGTCCGCGTAGGAGTGGGCCAGCTCATGACAGGCCGTCATCACCGCGCGCTGGGCGTCCAGCGACACCGCGAGATGGGCCAGCGGATCCTCGAAGTGCGTGTCGGCGCCGTGCTGGGTGACCAGGACCTGCGGCCTGAAATCCTCCAGCAGTTCCGGCACCACCGCGTGGAAGGCACGCAGCCAGCCGGCGTCACCCGTACCGGCAGGCAGCGGCAGGTTCACCGCACCGCCCTCGCCCGGCCCGGCGCCCGTCTCCTCCGCCCACCCGGTCTGCGGGAACAGGGTGCGCGGGTGCTCGTGCAGCGACACGGTCAGCACCCTGGGGTCCTCCCAGAACGCCGCCTGCACCCCGTCCCCGTGGTGGACGTCCACATCCACGTACGCGACCCGCTCCGCACCGAGCTCCAGCAGCCGTGCGATGGCGAGCGCGGGATCGTTGTACACACAGAAACCGGAGGCCGCGCCGGGCATCGCGTGGTGGAGACCTCCGGTGAAGTTCACCGCGTGTGTGCTCTCCCCACGCCAGACCGCCTCGGCGGCGCCCACCGAGAGCCCGGCGATGAGAGCGGACACCTCGTGCATCCGCGCGAAGGCCGGGTCGTCGACGGTCCCCAGCCCGTAGGCCTGGTCGGCGGAGCCAGGATCGGCCGAGGCGGCACGGACCGCTGCCACGTAGTCGGCGCGGTGCACGAGCCGCAGAGTGGAGTCACCGGCCGCCTTGGCGGACCTGACGTCCACCTTCCCGTCCAGACCGAACGCCCGCACCAGCCCCATCGTCAGAGCCAGTCTCACCGGGTCCATGGGGTGACTGGACCCGAAGTCGTATCCCGTTACTGCCTCATCCCACATCAGCTGCGCGCGCCCGCTCATGCCCGCCACCGTATCGGGCGGGTTCCGCGCCGAACGACCGGGCGTACGCGAGCGTCGCGAGAACCAGCACCATCGGCACCAGCATCGCGCCGCGATAGCTCCAGGCGTCGCCCAGCGCCCCCACGAGCGGCGACCCGACGAGGAACCCGACGTAGTTGAAGACGTTCAGCCGGGCCACCGCCACGTCGCTCGCCCCGGGGAACATCCGTCCCGCCGCCGCGAACGTCTGGGGCACGATCACACAGAGCCCGAGCCCCAGGAGCGTGAACCCGAGCATGCCCCACCAGGCCCCGGGGGCGAGCGCCACCACCGCGAACCCCACGGCCGCCAGCACACTCCCGCCCCGCACGACCGCGACGGCCCCGAACCGCCGCACCCCCAGGTCACCGACGGCCCGGCCCAGCAGCGTGGTCACCATGTAGACGTTGTACGGAACCGTCGCCAGCTGCTCGGAGCTGCCCAGGACGTCCTGGAGGTACTTCGCACTCCAGTTGGAGACCGTCGAGTCCCCGATGTAGGCGAACGCCATCACCAGGCAGAGCGGCAGCAGCAGCCTGAACGGCACGGACGTGCCCTGCCCCGCCCCTCCCCCTGCCGGAACGTCACCGCCCTCGGCCCCCTCGGTGTACCAGCGGCTCCCGATCAGGGCCGCCGGCAGCAGAAGGACCACTGCGGGGAGGTAGGAGACCAGCAGGGACAGGTCCCAGTGCGCACCGGCCCACGCCATCGACGCCCCGGCGATCCCGCCGAGGCTGTAGGCGGCGTGGAAGCCCAGCATGATGCTCCGCCCGTACGCGCGCTGGAGGCTGACGCCCATCATGTTCATCGAGGCGTCCAGAGATCCGACGGACAGTCCGAACACCCCGAGTGCGACCGCCACCTGCCAGACCTGGTCCCCGGCACCGACCCCCAGCAGGGCCAGCAGCACGACGGGCTGGGCCCACCTGAGGACGGCCCCGGGGCGGACCCGCGCGACGGCCTTCTCCGTGGCCACGCTGCCGACCCCTGCCAGAACAGGTACCGCCGCCAGGAAGACGGGCAGCAGCCCGTCGGATATCCCGTACCGGTCCTGAATGGCGGGGATGCGCGTCACCAGCAGTGCGAAGGTCACGCCCTGCACCAGAAAGCTGAGGGCGAGCGAGACCCTGCCGTACCGCAACCGCGCATCCGTCATGGCCGCGAGCGTAGAGCCCGGATCTACCGCTGGGTAGATGGATCAGGCGAGCAGTTCGGGCAGTTGTGACATGTCGGAGAAGTGTCCGGTCACTCCGGCCAGCCGGTCCGCCGGCATCATCGAGGTGAATCCGTACACGTCCATCCCCGCGGACCGTGCTGCCTCGACACCGAGGGGGCTGTCCTCGATCACGACGCACCTCTCGGGGGCGATGCCCATCCGCTCGGCGGCGTGGAGGAAGAGGTCCGGGGCGGGCTTCCCTCTCCCCACGTCCTCGGAGCTGAAGATCCACTCCTCCTCGAACCACTGGTCGAGGCCGGTGTTGCGGTGCCCGGCGGCGATCTTCTGGTGGCTCCCCGAGGAGGCGACGCAGTACGCGACCCCGCCGGCGACGAGCCCGCCGAGCAGTTCGTCCACGCCGTCCACCGCTGCGAGCTGCTCCTGCTGGAACGCGCCGAGGGTCCGCCTGTGGAGTTCCTCGTCGAAGTCCGCCGGAAGCTTCTGGCCCGTACGCTCCTCGACCATGTCGTGGACGCGGTGGATGGCCGCCCCCATGTAGTCGCGGAGGGACTCCTCGTACGAGGTGGGGTGGCCGAGCTCCGTGAGGTAGTCGGCCAGGACGGTGTTGGAGATCGGCTCACTGTCGACGAGCACGCCGTCGTTGTCGAAGATGACCAGTTCGTAGCGCATGGTCCGACCCTAGACGCTCGGAACGCAGAAAAGCCCCGTGCCACAAGGGCACGGGGCTTTCCCGGAATAATTGTTCGGCGGCGTCCTACTCTCCCACAGGGTCCCCCCTGCAG
>NZ_JBICWC010000011.1:0-89946 GCF_043199535.1 Streptomyces sp. NPDC048590
AGGCCGCCGGACTGGCGGTGTCAGCCTGTGGAGCGCAGGTAAGACCGGAACGTGTTCCGGCACCGCGCAGCGAAGCAGGAACCCACCCGACACCGCAGCCTTCAACGGCGCGGTAGGCGGGAATCTCCCCCCCCCTTCAGGGGGGAGAGGATGTCAATGAGGCCCGCGGTCGTTCTGGGCCAGCCGCAGCAGGTGGTCGGCGAGGGCCTGCCCGCCGTTCGGGTCCCTGCTGATCAGCATCAGCGTGTCGTCACCGGCGATCGTGCCGAGGATCGCCTGGAGTTCGGCCTGGTCGATCGCCGAGGCGAGGAACTGGGCGGCGCCCGGCGGCGTACGCAGCACCACCAGGTTGGCCGAGGCCTCCGCGGAGATCAGCAGCTCCGCGGAGAGCCTGCGCATCCGCTCCTCCTTGGCCGAGCCTCCCAGCGGGGCCTGCGGAGTGCGGAAACCGCCCTCGCTCGGTACCGCGTAGATCAGCTCGCCCCCGGTGTTGCGGATCTTGACCGCGCCGAGCTCGTCCAGATCGCGGGAGAGCGTCGCCTGGGTGACGCTCAGCCCGTCGTCGGACAGCAGCCTGGCCAGCTGGCTCTGCGAGCGCACCGGCCGGCGGTTCAGGATGTCCACGATCCTGCGGTGGCGTGCCGTGCGGGTCTGCGGCACCGCGGGCCCGCCGTGGTCGGCGTCCTGCGCCTCGGTCATCGTCGTCGCCTCATTCTCCGGATGGTCACTCTCCGGATCGTCCGTCCCCGTGGGCCGCGTCGAGGGCCCCCGGCAGAATCCGCAGGAAGGCGTCCACCTCGGCGTCACCGATGATCAGCGGCGGCATGAGCCGTACGACGTCGGGTGCGGGCGCGTTCACCAGGAGTCCTGCTCCCTGGGCCGCCTGCTGAACCTTCGCGGCGTGCGGCCCGGTGAGCACGATACCCAGCAGCAGCCCGGAGCCGCGGACGTGGGAGACCAGCGGGTGCCCGAGGCTCTCGACGCCTTCCCTGATCCGCTCGCCGAGCCGCTTCACCTCGTCCAGGACACCGTCCGCGGCCAGCGTGTCCAGCACGGCGAGCGCGGCGGCGCAGACGACGGGGTTGCCACCGAAGGTGGTCCCGTGATGCCCCGGCTTCAGGAGGTCGGCGGCCGCGCCGAAGGCGACGGTGGCGCCGATCGGCAGCCCGCCTCCGAGCCCCTTGGCCAGCGTGACCACGTCCGGCTCGACGCCCTGGTGCGCCTGGTGCTCGAACCACTGTCCGCAGCGGCCGATCCCGGTCTGCACCTCGTCCAGGACGAGCAGGGTGCCGGTGGCCCGGGTGATCTCCCGGGCCGCTTCCAGATAACCGGCGGGCGGTACGACCACGCCGTACTCCCCCTGGATCGGCTCGATGATCAGCAGCGCGGTGTCCGTGGTCACCGCCGCCCGGAGTGCCTCGACGTCGCCGAACGGCACGTGGGTGACGTCGCCGGGCAGGGGCAGGAACGGGGTGCGCTTGCCCTGCTGGCCGGTGAGCGCGAGGCTGCCCATCGTCCGGCCGTGGAAGCCGTTCTCGGTGGCGACCATGTGGGTCCGGCCGGTCAACCGGCCGATCTTGAAGGCCGCTTCGTTGGCCTCGGCGCCCGAGTTGCTGAAGAAGACCCTGCCGTCGCGTCCGAACAGCTGCAGGAGCCGCTCGGCGAGGGCGATGGGAGGCGGAGCGGTGTAGAGGTTGGAGACATGGCCGAGGGTGGCCATCTGCCGGGACACGGCCTCGGCCACCGCGGGGTGGGCGTGGCCGAGCGCGTTGACCGCGATCCCCCCGACGAAGTCGAGGTACTCGGCGCCCTCGGCGTCCCAGACCCGGGCGCCCTCGCCGCGCACCAGCGGCAGCTGCGGGGTGCCGTAGTTGTCCATCAGCGCGCCCTGCCAGCGCTGTGCGTACTCCGCGTTGCTCATGACTCCCCCTCTGCGTGCGGCTTTGCGACGGAGGCGTGGTCGGGCACCACCATGGTGCCGATCCCCTCGTCGGTGAAGATCTCCAGCAGGATCGAGTGCTGCACCCGGCCGTCGATGACACGGGCGGTCTCGACCCCGTTGCGTACGGCGTGGAGGCAGCCCTGCATCTTGGGCACCATGCCGCTCGACAGGTCGGGCAGCAGCTTCTCCAGCTCGGTCGCGGTGAGGCGGCTGATGACGTCGTCGCTGTTGGGCCAGTCCTCGTAGAGGCCCTCGACGTCGGTCAGGACCATCAGCGTCTCGGCACCCAGCGCCGCCGCGAGGGCCGCGGCCGCGGTGTCGGCGTTGACGTTGTAGACGTGGTTGTCCTCGGCGGAGCGGGCGATGGACGAGATCACCGGGATCCGTCCGTCGTCGAGCAGCGCCTGGATGGCCCCGGTGTCTATGGCGGTGATCTCACCGACGCGGCCGATGTCGACGGCCTCGCCGTCGATCACCGGGCGGTGCTGTACGGCGGTGATCGTGTGCGCGTCCTCGCCCGTCATACCGACGGCGAGCGGACCGTGCTGGTTCAGCAGCCCGACGAGCTCGCGCTGCACCTGGCCGGCGAGCACCATGCGTACGACGTCCATGGCCTCGGGGGTGGTGACGCGCAGTCCGGCCTTGAACTCGCTGACCAGGCCCTGCTTGTCGAGCTGTGCGCTGATCTGCGGGCCGCCGCCGTGCACGACGACGGGCTTGAGGCCCGCGTGCCGCAGAAAGACGACGTCCTGGGCGAAGGCGGCCTTCAGCTCCTCGTCGATCATGGCGTTCCCGCCGAACTTGATGACGACGGTCTTGCCGTTGTGCCGGGTGAGCCAGGGCAGCGCCTCGATGAGGATCTGTGCCTTGGGCAGCGCTGTGTGCTTCCTCGCGGCGCTCATGAGCTGTACGCGCTGTTCTCGTGGACGTACTCGGCGGTCAGGTCGTTGGCCCAGATGACGGCCGACTCGGTGCCCGCCGCGAGGTCGGCGGTGATCCTGACCTCCCGGTAGCGCATGTCGACCAGCTCACGGTCCTCGCCGACACTGCCGTTCTTGCACACCCACACGTCGTTGATGGCGACGTTCAGCTGGTCGGGCTCGAAGACGGCCTTCGTGGTACCGATCGCGGAGAGGACACGGCCCCAGTTGGGGTCCTCGCCGTGGATGGCGCACTTGAGGAGGTTGTTGCGGGCGATGCTCCGGCCGACCTCGACCGCGTCGTCCTCGGTCGCCGCGTTGACGACCTCGATCCGGATGTCCTTGGAGGCACCCTCCGCGTCGCCGATCAGCTGGCGGGCGAGGTCGGCGCAGACGCTCTGCACCGCCTGCTCGAACTCCGCCCGGCCGGGGGTGATCCCGCTCGCGCCCGAGGCGAGCAGCAGCACGGTGTCGTTGGTCGACATGCAGCCGTCGGAGTCGACCCGGTCGAAGGTGGTGCGGGTGGCGGCGCGCAGCGCGGTGTCCAGCGCGGGTGCCTCGACGTCGGCGTCGGTGGTGAGGACGACCAGCATGGTGGCGAGGCCGGGTGCGAGCATGCCCGCTCCCTTGGCCATCCCGCCGACGGTCCAGCCCTCGCCGCCGGCGACCGCGGTCTTGTGGACGGTGTCGGTGGTCTTGATGGCGATGGCGGCCCTCTCACCGCCGTGCTCGCTCAGCGCCTCGGCCGCCTTCGCGATCCCCGGCAGGAGCTTGTCCATGGGGAGGAGCAGACCGATCAGCCCGGTCGAGGCGACGGCGATCTCGCCGGCGCTGTGGCCGGGGAGGACCTCGGCGGCCTTCTCGGCGGTGGCGTGGGTGTCCTGGAACCCCTGCGGTCCCGTACAGGCGTTGGCGCCGCCGGAGTTGAGGACGACGGCGGTCACCTCGCCGCCCCTGAGGACCTGTTCGGACCAGAGGACGGGCGCGGCCTTGACCCGGTTGGAGGTGAAGACGCCCGCGGCGGCGCGGCGCGGCCCGTTGTTGACCACGAGGGCCAGGTCGGGGTCACCGCTCTCCTTGATCCCGGCGGCGATCCCCGCCGCCGTGAATCCCTCGGCTGCCGTGACGCTCACTTCATCTCCTCGTTCTCGTGCGCGTGGTGCGGCTGCGCGGTGTCCGTCGTCGGCCGCAGCCCGGCGGCTGCGGGGGTGTGGCTCACGGTGCGACTCCGATGGTGGAGAGGCCCGTGTCCTCGGGGAGCCCGAGGGCGATGTTCGTGCTCTGCAGGGCTCCGCCCGCGGTGCCCTTGGCGAGGTTGTCGATCGCGCTGATCACGATGAGGCGACCGGCCGCCTCGTCGTACGCGACCTGGATCTGCACGGCGTTGGAGCCGTACACGGCCGCGGTCGAGGGCCACTGCCCCTCGGGCAGCAGGTCCACGAACGGCTCGTCCGCGAAGGCCTTCTCGTAGACGGCGCGGAGGGAGTCGGCGCTCACCCCGGGCGTGGCCTTCGCGCTGCAGGTGGCGAGGATGCCCCGGGGCATGGGCGCCAGGGTCGGGGTGAACGACACGGTGACGGGCCCGCCGGCGGCGGCACCGAGGTTCTGGATCATCTCGGGGGTGTGCCGGTGGACCCCGCCGACGCCGTAGGGCGTCATGTTGCCCATGACCTCGGAGCCGAGCAGGTGCGGCTTGGCCGCCTTGCCCGCGCCGGAGGTACCGGACGCGGCGACGACGACGGCCTCGGACTCGGCCAGCCCCGCGGCGTACGCCGGGAAGAGGGCGAGGGAGACGGCCGTCGGGTAGCAGCCGGGCACGGCGATGCGCTTGGCCCCCGCCAGCGCGGCACGCGCCCCGGGCAGCTCGGGCAGACCGTAGGGCCAGGTGCCGGCGTGCGGCGAACCGTAGAACTTCTCCCAGTCGGCGGCGTCCTTCAGCCGGAAGTCGGCGCCCATGTCGACGACGAGCACCTCGTCGCCGAGCTGTTCGGCCACGGCGGCGGACTGCCCGTGCGGGAGTGCCAGGAAGACCACGTCGTGCCCGGCGAGCACCTCGGCGGTCGTGGGCTGGAGCACCCGGTCCGCGAGCGGCCTCAGGTGCGGCTGCAGCGCTCCCAGCCGCTCACCGGCGTTGGAGTGGGCGGTGAGTGCCCCGATCTCGATCTGGGGGTGGGTGAGCAGCAGGCGGAGGAGTTCCCCGCCGGCGTATCCGCTCGCTCCCGCCACTGCCGCACGTACCACCATCGGAAATCCTCCTCATCGATGGCATGACTATACGCAGCTATGCAGTGTTATGCAAAGACGTGGCGGTTCCCGACCGCCTCCTCCCGCGACGGCACGGCGGACCCGACAGCGTCACCCGCGTGGGGCCGAGGAGCGGAGGAACTCCAGGAGCGCCTGCGCCTGCGGCGCGTCCGCGTCGAAGAACTGCGTGGCCAGGGCGGGCGGTACGGCGGGACCGTGCATGCGGACCTCGTGGCACCGGAAGCAGAACGCCGCCTCGAACAGCATGAGGTCGAGGGAGCTCTCGTACGCCCGCATGCCCCAGCCCGGCGAGAAGCCGCATCGATGCCGTCCGCCCTCGGGCAGGGCCGTGACGGCGGCGAACGCCTCGGTGATCTCGTTCCCGGCCCAGTGGGCGACCACCTCTCCCTGGTAGGACGCGCCGCCCCCTGGCCGGAGGGCGGTGATGCGCACGACTTCCACCAGCGCTGCGGTGTCCGTGGCGTCCGGGGGAAGTCTCATGCACGCATTCTCGCAGGGCCGGCGAAGCGCCCAGCGTGTGGTGAGGCGGGCCGGGCCGGACTTCGGTTACATGGCCGGGGGGTCGCGCCGCGGCCCGGCAACCGAGGGAAGGAGCGGCCATGAGCGGGGTCCTCGACGAGATCGGTCTGGTGCACCGCGAGGTCGGTACACGGCGTGTGGGTGAGGAGGAGGCCGGCACGGTACTGCTCCGGCGCTCCTTCGACGCGGCCCTCGCGGACGTCTGGGCCGCGGTGACCACGAGGGAGCGGATCGCCCGGTGGTTCCTGCCGGTGACCGGGGATCTCCGGGAGGGCGGGAACTACCAGCTGGAAGGGAACGCCGGAGGCGAGATCCTCGAGTGCGTGGCGCGGGAGCGACTGCGCGTGTCCTGGCTGTACGGCCCCGATCCCGGCTTCAGCGAGGTCGAGGTGCGGCTCTCCCCGGACGGTGAGGCGCGGACGGTGTTCGAACTGGAGCACCTGGCCGTGGTCCCGGAGGAGTTCCGGAGCCAGTACGGTCCGGGCGCGGTCGGCATCGGCTGGGACCTGGCGCTGCTGGGGCTCGGATGGCATCTGACGGGCGGCGGACTCGACCAGGAAGCCTCCGCGTGGCAGGCCACCCCGGAGGCGAAGGCCTTCGTGGCGCGGTCGGGCGAGGAGTGGGGGCACGCGTTCGCCGCGTCGGGGGCGGATCCGGAGACGGTGACCGCCACGACCGTGGCGACGGTCGCGTTCTACACGGGCGAGTAGCCCCGCCGGGAGGCGGCCGGCCCCGTCCGCGGGCGGCAGCAAAACCGCGCGGCCGCCCGGGCTCGGAGCCCGGGCGGGGCGTTCCTCAGTCCTGGGAGCCCTTCTCCGCGCGTGCGGCGTTGCGCTCCTTGATGCGCACCGCCTCCTTGCGCACCTCGGCCTGGGTGGCGCGCTCCTTCTGGAGCCACTCCGGGTTGTCCTGCTTGAGGGAGTCGATCTGCTCGGTGGTGAGGGGGTCGGTGACACCGCCTCGCGCGAGCCCGGCGATGGAGACGCCGAGCTTGGAGGCGACGACCGGCCGCGGGTGCGGGCCGGTGCGGCGCAGGTCCTGCAGCCACTGCGGCGGCTCCGACTGCAGCGCGTTCAGCTCGGCGCGCGAGACGACGCCCTCCTGGAACTCGGCGGGGGTGGCTTCGAGGTACACACCCAG
Source organism: Streptomyces sp. NPDC048590 (assembly GCF_043199535.1). Lineage (NCBI taxonomy): Bacteria > Bacillati > Actinomycetota > Actinomycetes > Kitasatosporales > Streptomycetaceae > Streptomyces > Streptomyces sp. NPDC048590. Next base: position 6,787 of record NZ_JBICWC010000011.1, read on the forward strand.
CTTCTTCGCCGCGGTGGCGGGCTTCATCGTCTGGGTGGTCTGGTGCGACGTCATGGTGTCCAGGGTATCGAGCGTGTGCGGCACCCGGGACCACGGCCGGTAGCCTTGCGGGGTGACAGGCTCGGAAGTACCCCTCGCGTTCCGGCTCGCCTACGTCCCGGGCGTGACCCCCGCCAAGTGGGTCCGGATCTGGAACGAGCGGCTCCCCGGCACCCCGCTGGCCCTCGCCGGCGTACCCGCCGCCGACGCCGAGGACCTGCTGCGTGAGGGCGGTGCGGACGCCGGTTTCCTGCGGCTGCCCGTCGACCGTACGTTCCTCAGTGCCATCCCCCTCTACACGGAGACGACCGTGGTGGTCGTCCCCAAGGACCACGAGGTGACCGCCGTCGAGGAGCTGGCGGTGGAGGAGCTGGCCGACGAGATCCTGCTGCACCCCCTGGACGACACCCTCGACTGGGAGCACCCGCCCGGCCGGCCCGCCTTCGAGCGGCCGGCCACCACCGAGGACGCGATCGAACTGGTGGCGGCCGGCATCGGCCTGCTCGTCGTCCCGCAGTCCCTGGCCCGCCTGTACCACCGCAAGGACCTCACCTACCGCCCGCTGACGGGTGCGCCCGAGTCGCGCATCGCCCTGTCGTGGCCGGAGGAGAGGACGACCGACCTGGTGGAGGAGTTCATCGGGATCGTCCGGGGGCGGACGGTGAACAGCACCCGGGGCCCGCGCCCGGCTCCTCAGCAGACCAAGGGCGGCCAGTCCGGGAAGGCCGGGACGAAGGGCGGCAACCCGCGCAAGGGCGGGGCACCCCGGGGCGGGGCCGGCACCGCGAAGAGCGCAAGGGGCGCCAAGGGCGGCGCCGCCAAGCGCGGAAAGCCCCGGCGTAGGCCCTGACGGACGGGTCGCCCCGTACCCGTAGTACTTCCGGGCTACGCGCCAGGTGCGCTCCCGGGCGGGACGCCGACCGTACGGGCCGGGCCCTAGCTTCGGTACCGGAGCCGACAGGAACCCCCCGGTACGGAAGGACCACCATGTTGTCCAAACACGAAGTGGCCCGGAACGCACCCGGGGGCACCAGGAATGCCTAGGCTGAGCAGCATGACGGGGGCCGGGGACCGGGTGGGCCGGGCATTGCGCCACGCACCACGGGCGCTGTACGAGGATCTGTGGAACGCTCCCGTCGACCCGTTGCCGCCCCAGGGCGCGCCGGGCACTCCGGTCTGGCATCCCGTCCTCGGGATGCTGCTGGTTCTCGCGGCACCGCTGATCGCCGTATGGCACGTGCCCGATCTGGTCGCTCACGGCGCGGCCGTGCCCGCGTACGCGGTGCTCCTCGTCACGCTCCAGGCCATGGCGCTGCTCGCCGGATTATGGCGCCCGCTGTACGCCTGGTGGGCGTCCCTCGTCCTGATGGTCGTCGGCGTGCGGATCGCGGAGTCCGTGTCGGCACCGGGTGATCCGTTCCCCTGGACAGGCGCCGACACGGCCTTGCAGAGCCTGGCGCTGCTCCTGCTGTCGCTCCGGGTGCGTCCTGGCAGATCGGTGCTCGCGCTCGCGGTGACCCTGACGGCGGGAGCGGTGTCGGGTCTCCCTGCCACCCAGGGGCAGAACTGGTCCATGGGGACCGGTGCGGCGGTCGTCGCCACCGCCGTCGTGATCGGTGCGGCGCTCCGCGCGCTGCGGGTGACCCGCACCCAGCTCGTGGCACAGTCCGGTCTCACCGCCGAGGAGAGGTCCCGGCGGACCCTGCTGGAGGAGCGCACCAGGATCGCGCGGGAGTTGCACGACGTGGTCGCCCACCACATGTCGGTGATCTCCATCCAGGCCCAGGTCGCCCCGCATCTGGTCGAGAACCCGTCGGACGAGCTCCGCGAGAACCTCGCGGGAATCAGGGAGAACGCCGTCGAGGCATTGGCGGAGCTGCGCCGGGTGCTCGGCGTGCTGCGTTCCGAGGACACGGGGGCCGACGGGGTGCGGCATGCCCCGCAGCCCACCCTGGACCGCCTGGACGAACTGACCGGCAAGGTGCGGACGGCGGGGATCCATGTCGACACGGAGACGACAGGGAACCGCCGGCCGCTGGCGCCCGGTGTGGAGCTGTCCGCCTTCCGGATCGTGCAGGAGGCTCTGAGCAACGTGATGCGCCATGCCCCCGGAGCCCGCGCCCGGGTGGAGATCGGCTACCACGGTGCCGCCGTCACCGTACGGGTGGCGAACACCGCACCGGCCGGACCGGCCGCGCCCTCCACGGGCATCGGACACGGACTGCTCGGGATGCGTGAACGCGCCTCCATGCTGGGGGGCGACCTTTCGCACGGACAACTCCCCGGAGGAGGTTGGGAAGTAGTCGCGACGCTCCCTCTGGAGGACCCCGCATGACCATCCGCGTCCTGATCGCCGACGACCAGATGATGGTCCGTCAGGGCTTCACCGTACTGCTGAACGCCGAGCCGGGGATCGAGGTCGTCGGACAGGCCGTGGACGGCGCGGACGCGCTCGAGCAGGCAGCCGAACTGGCCCCGGACGTGGTCCTGATGGACATCCGGATGCCGCGCCTGGGCGGTATCGACGCCACACGGGGCATCGCCGGGGCGCCGGGCTCGACCGCGAAGGTGCTGATCCTGACCACCTTCGACCTCGACGAGTACGTGTACGAGGCGCTGCGCGCGGGCGCGTCCGGCTTCCTCCTGAAGGACGCCTCGGCCGCCGAACTCGCCCATGCCGTAAGGGTGGTGGCAGCGGGCGACGCACTGCTCTCCCCCGGCGTCACCAGGCGTCTGATAGCCGAGTTCTCACGGGTGAGCAGGACTCCTCGCCCTCCCGTCAGGGAGCGGCTCGACGGTCTCACCGAGCGGGAGACGGAGGTGCTGTCGCTGATCGCGCAGGGCCTCTCCAACGCGGAGATCGCCGGCCGGCTGGTGGTGGCCGAGCAGACCGTGAAGACGCATGTGAGCCGCGTCCTGGTCAAGCTGGCCCTGCGCGACCGCACCCAGGCCGCGGTGTACGCGTACGAGAGCGGCCTGGTGCGCCCGTCGGGCTACTGATCCGCCCCGAGGACCCCGTACACGGCGTCGACCAGGGCCATCTTTCGCGGGTCGTCGGCGATGTGCGGGCCCATCCGGTTCATGACGTACCCGATCGCGATACCGGCCTCCGGGTCGGCGAGACCGCAGGACCCGCCGGCGCCGTCGTGGCCGACGGCACGCGGATTGGGCCCGTAGGAGGCGTTGGGGCCGCTCAGCCAGAGGCCGAGGCCGAGCTCCGTCTCGTGGGTGAAGCCCGCTCCGAGCACCAGGTCGCGGCATGGGCCCTGCCCCTCGCGGACCCGCTCGGCCGCTTCCGGGGAGAGGATTTGGCGGCCGTCGAGGGTGCCGCGCCCGGCGAGGATTCCGTAGAGGGAGGCGACCGCCCGTGCGGTGCCGTGGCCGTTGGCCGCCGGGATCTCGGCCGCACGCCAGCCGGGGGTGTTGGCCGCGGCGATGCCGGTGCCGGGGTTGAGCAGCGAGGCGACGGCCACCGGCTCCATCAGGGCGAAGAGGGCTGCCTGTTCGCGGGCGACGGACTTCGGCTGGACCAGTTCGGCGACGCGCTCGGCGTCCTTCTCCGGGAGACCGACGGTGAAGTCGATGCCGAGCGGCCCGGTGACCTCCTGCCGCAGGAACTCCCCGGGCAGCAGGCCGGTGATCCGGCGGACCACCTCGCCGACGAGGAAGCCGTAGGAGATGGCGTGGTAGCCGGAGCGGGTACCGGGCTCCCACCAGGGGGCGGTCGCCGCGAGGCGGGCCGTGGTGACCTCCCAGTCGTAGAGCTCGGCGAGGGTGTGCGGGTCCCGAAGGCCGGCGACCCCTGAGCGGTGCGAGAGCAGGTCGCGTACGCGCACCGACTGCTTGCCCTCGGCGGCGAATTCGGGCCAGTACACGGCTACCGGGGCGTCCAGGTCCAGCAGGCCGCGGTCGGCGAGGATGTGGGCGCAGAGCGCGGTCGGGCCCTTCGTGGTGGACCACACGTTGACCACGGTGTCCCGCTCCCAGGGGCGGGTGCGGGCGCCGTCCGCCCAGCCGCCCCACAGGTCCACCACGGGCGCGCCGTCGAGGAGCACGGTGACCGCCGCGCCCAGTTCGTCACGCTCGGCGAAGTTGGCCTCGAAGGCGTCGCGCACCGCGGCGAACCGGTCGTCACAGTGGCCATGGATCTGCGGCACGGGCATCTCCTCGTATCGGTGGCACGCACCATACCGACTGGTCGGACCGGCGGGAAGGCGCGAGGTGACCCGTTCCTCCGGGCGGGTCAGTACACCTGGCGCCCGAACGCCTCGAAGCTCAGGCTCCAGCGGCCGGGGGACCCGGTGATCGTGACGGTGGAGAGCGGCCTGACCTCGACGTTCCAGTACGTCGACGGCGGGGCCTTCAGCGCGTACACGAGCGCGGCGCGGACCACGGCCGGTTCGGCGACGGCGACGAGTGCGCCCTCCTCGACCGGGCGGGTGTCGAGCCAGTACCCCACCCGGGAGATGAAGGCGAGCAGGGACTCACCCCCGTGCGGGGCGGAGCGCGGGTCGGCGAGCCAGGCGTCCACCGCGGCCGGCTCCCTGGCGGCCACCTCCGAGAGGGTCAGACCGCGCCAGCGGCCCATGTCACAGTCTCGCAGCGCGAGTTGGACGAGGGGTGCGAAGCCGAGCGCGTCGCCGGTGGCCCGGCTGCGGGGTGTCGGCGAGCAGTAGCGGAGTTCCGCGGCGCCCAGGCCCACCAGGGTGTGAGCGGCGAGCTGGACCTCACGCCAGCCGGCGTGGTCGAGCGGCCGGTCGTCGTCGAACCGCTCGGCGAGGAGGGCGGAGCCGCGTGCTGCGGCGACCAGGGACACCCGAACACTCATGGGCGCGATCGTGGGGCCAGGCGCCCCGCCGGTCAAGAGGGCCCCGTCGGCCGCACGTGTTCACTTCTGCCTCAGCCCACCTGCAGGGCCATCCACATGTCCGGCTCGGCGAGCGGGGCGAAGCCGAGCCTCGCGTACACCCCGTGCGCGTCCTTGGTCGCCAGCATGAACCTCCGCACGCCCAGCGGGGCCAGTTCGTCCCGGACCGCGGTGACGAGCCGGGTGCCGAGCCCCTGCCCGCGCGCGGGGCGGTCGACGTAGACGTCGCAGATCCAGGCGAAGGAGGCACGGTCGGTCACCACCCTTGCGTACGCGGCCTGTTCGCCGGAATCCAGGTCGTACGCCCCGAAGTTGAGGGAGCCCGTCATCATCCGGTCGTGCTGCTCCCGGGTGCGACCGACGGCCCAGTAGGCGTCGGTGGAGAGCCAGTCGTGGACACGCGCGGCGTCGATCCGTGCGGGATCGCTGGAGATCGCGTGGCTCCCGCCGACGCTGTCGTCACTCATCCGGGGAGGCTATCCGTTGCCACCCCCAGGCCGTCGACCGCTTTACGCAGCCTCCGCACGCCTTCGGCGATCTCCGCGGGACCGGACACCCCGGCGAAGCTCAGCCTGATGTGCCCGGCCGGGGGTTCGGCACAGTGGTACGGGCGTCCGGGGGCCACCGCCACACCGGCCCGCAGGGCGGCGGAGACCAGCGCGGACTCCCCCGCGGCCGGACCCGGCAGCCTGAGCCAGAGGGTGACGCCGCCCGAGGGTACGTGCGGCAGGACGAGTTCGGGCAGCTGGGCGCGGACCGCCGCGGTCATCGCGGTGCGACGGCCGGCGAGTTCACCTGCCACGCTCCGCAGGTGACGCTCCCATGCCGGGGAACCGACCAGTTCCAGTGCGGCCTCCTGGAGCGGCCGGGGGACGAAGAAGCTGTCGACGACCTGGAGCGCGCGCAGCCGTTCCATCACGGGTCCGCGGGCCGCGAGCGCCCCGACGCGGAGGCTGGGCGAGGTGACCTTGGTCAGGGAGCAGACATGGACCACGACACCGTCCGGGTCGTGGGACGCGAGGGGTTCGGGCAGCGGACCGGCGTCCGCGTGGACCAGCCGGCGGGCGAAGTCGTCCTCGACGACGAAGGCTCCGGCCTTCCGGGCCGCCCGTACGACACGTTCGCGCCGCCCGGGGGCGAGCACCGCGCCCGTGGGGTTCTGGAAGAGCGGCTGGCAGACGAAGACCCTCGCCCCGGTGGCCCGGAAGGCGTCCTCCAGCAGTTCGGGCCGCACACCGTCGGCGTCCACCGGTACCGGGACCGGCCGCAGCCCGGTGGCCCGCGCGGCCGCCAGCATCCCCGTGTAGGTGGGCGACTCCACGAGTACGGGGGCTCCTGGCGGGGCGAGCGCCCGCAGGGCGGTGGTCAGGGCGCTCTGGCCTCCCGCGGTGATCAGGACGTCGGAGGCGGTGACCGGGGAGCCGATCTCGCGGGCGAACCAGGCGCGCAGTTCGGGCAGCCCGTCGGTGGGGGGCCTGCTCCATGCCCCGGGCCGCCGGCCGGCCCTCGCCAGGGCGGCGGCCAGGGCGCGCTCGGGCTGCAGCCCGTGGTGGAGGTAGCCGCCGTTGAACTCGATCACCCCGGGCGGGGGCGCGGCGAGGGTGACGAGGACGTCGGACGCGTCGACGGTGCGCGGCACGGCCCCGGGTCCGCCGTCGCCGCTGAGGGAGACCTCCTGCCAGGAGGTGTCGCCCGGGGCAGGTGCGGCGGTCCGGGCCTCGGCCCGGAAGGCTCCGGCGCCGGGCCGCGTGAAGACCAGCCCCTCCGCGACGAGCTGTCCGACCGCCCGGGAGACCGTCACCGGGCTCACCTTGAAGCGTTCGACGAGCTCCCGACTGGACGGCAGCTTTCCACCCGGTGAGTAGCGGTTCAACTCCCCGCGCAGAGAGTTCGCCAGTTCGGAGACGCTGCTACGCTCACGCATGAGAGCAAATAATAGCGCTACTACCGCACCATCGATAGCGGTCAGCGCCCTCGGAACCCCTGCCGCGCGACATCGGGGCAGCGGTGCCCTGCTCGCCGGGCTGGGCGTCCTCACCTTCTCGCTGACCTTCCCCTCGACGGTGTGGGGGCTGGAAAGCTTCGGGCCCTGGTCCCTGGTCGCGCTGCGGAGCGTGCTGGCCGCGACGATCGCCGGATGCGCGCTGCTCGCCGGCCGCGCCGCCCTGCCCGAACGCCGCCACTGGGCCGGCCTCGCCGTCGTCGCGGGCGGTGTCGTGGTGGGCTTCCCCCTGCTGACCACGCTGGCCCTGCAGACCTCCACCAGCTCGCACGCGGCCGTCGTGGTGGGTCTCCTGCCGCTGACGACCGCCCTCCTGTCCGCGGTGCGCACCGGCGCGCGCCCACCACGCGCCTTCTGGGCCGCTGCACTGGCCGGCGCCGCCGTGGTGATCGCCTTCACCGTCCGGCAGAGCGGCGGGGCGCTCTCCCGTGGCGACCTGTACCTCTTCGCGGCCCTGCTGGTCTGCGCGGCGGGTTACACCGAGGGCGGCCGGCTGGCCCGGACGATGCCGGGCTGGCAGGTGATCGGCTGGGCGCTCGTCCTCTGCCTGCCGCTCTCGGTCGCCGGCGCCGCCGTGGCCCTGCCGTACGAGCCGGTGCACCTCACGGTGCACGGGGTGACCGGCCTGGTATGGGTGTCCGCCGTATCGACCTTCCTGGGGATGTACCTCTGGTACCGGGGCATGGCCGAGATCGGGGTGGAGCGGGCCAGCCAGCTCCAGCTGGCACAGCCGCTGCTCACGCTGGTCTGGTCGTTCCTGGCCCTGGGCGAGCGGGTGTCCGCCGCGGCCCCCGTGGCGGCGGTGGCCGTCCTGGTGTGCATCGCCGTCACCCAGCGAGCGGGGGGTGGGGGCGGACGCCGTACGGGAGCCGGGGCGCCCGTACGGTCATAGACTTGTCGACATGGACCGCCACCCGTGAGGAGGTCACTCCCGATGGAGGCACATGCGGGCGACCGGCTGCTGACGCACGGCAGGACCGTCGGACAGCACGACCGGGTCGCAGAGATCATCGAGGTGCTCGGCGACGGGGGCGAGCCCCCGTACCGGCTGCGCTTCGAGGACGGGCACGAGTCGATCAGATCCCCGGGCCCCGACAGTGTCGTCCAGCACACCGCCGCCGAGGACCGGGAGCGGTAGGGCCGGGAACGGCAGGACGGCGCACGGCCGGACGCGCGTGTGCCGGGGGCACGAGCGGCCCCCGGCACACGCGTCGCACGGCGGCACCGTCAGCGGGGCGTGCGGGCCCTGACCTGGTAGTGGTCCGCCACGACCCTGGCCATGGCCCCGATGGGGTCGGACTTCACCTGCTTCGCCGAGAAGTAGATGTGACCGCCCACCTCCGGGTGCCCGGCCGCGAGGTCGAGGTGCCGGGAGAGCTCGGCGGGGTCCTGCCAGGCGGCGGGCTGCGCCGGGTCGCCGGCCTTGTAGAGCGCCTCCCCCACGTACAGGCCGACGCCGGTTCCCCGGGCGGTCTCCGCCCACCAGGAGACCAGCTTCGCGTAGTCGGCCGCGGCGAAGCCGATGTTCCAGTAGACCTGCGGGCAGATGTAGTCGATCCAGCCCTCCTTCACCCACTTACGGGTGTCAGCGTGCAGGTCGTCGTAGGTCTGCACCCCGGCAGCGGTGTCCGACCCCAGCGGGTCGGTCGTGGCGTTGCGCCAGACGGCGAAGGGGCTGATCCCGAACTTGACGCCGCTCCTGACCTCCTTGATCCGCGCGGCCGTCTCGCTCACCAGCCGGTCGGTGTTGTCACGGCGCCAGGCCGCCTTGCTGCCGAAGTCCCCGCCGTACCGCGCGTACGCGTCGTCGTCGTCGAACACCTGCCCCGCCACCGGGTACGGGTAGAAGTAGTCGTCCCAGTGCACCGCGTCGACGGCGTAGCGGCTCACGGCGTCGAGCATGGCGTCCTGCACGAACTTCCTGACCTCGGGGAGGCCGGGGTTGTAGTAGAGCTTCCCGCCGTAGGGCAGGACCCAGTCCGGGTGGAGCCGGGCGGGGTGCGAGGCGACCAGCCGTGAGGGGTCCGTGTGGTTGGCGACCCGGTACGGGTTGAACCAGGCGTGAAGCTCCAGCCCTCGGGCGTGCGCCTCGCGCACCGCGGTACCCAGCGGGTCCCACCCCGGGTCCTTGCCCTGGACCCCTGTCAGGCACTGGGCCCACGGCTCGTAGGACGAGGGCCAGAGGGCATCGGCGCTCGGCCGGACCTGGAGGACCACCGCGTTCAGCCGCAGCTCCACGGCGCGGTCAAGATGGGCGATCAGTTCGGCCTCCTGGGCGGCGGCGCTCAGACCCGGCGCCGAGGGCCAGTCCAGGTTGGCGACCGTGGCGATCCACACACCCCGCAGCTCGCCCGCCTCCGCCCTGTGGCGCCGGTGCCGGGCACCGCCCGGCCGGGGCGCGGCGACCGCGTCACCCGCCGTCATCAGTGCGGCCACCGTGCTCGCCGCGCCCAGCACCAGAGACCTTCGGCCCATACGACGCATCTGTGTACCTTTCATATCGCTTGTCCTCGTATGTCACATCGGCATTGCGTGACGCAGATCATGCCCGCCGCCGGACCGTTCGACCCGCGGCTCACCGAAGGCTGAACGCGGGTTAACGTCATGGGGTCGAGGCGGGCACCGCGATCGGACGGGGACTGCCGCACGGAGATCAGCGAAAGGCACGAGGTGACGGACTCTATGGCCGACATTGCACGCGTCGGAGTGGTGGGCTGTGGCCAGATGGGCGCAGGCATCGCGGAGGTGTGCGCCCGCAGCGGTCTCGACGTGAAGGTGGCCGAGACCACCGGCGAGGCGCTGGAGATAGGGCGTACCCGGCTGCACAACTCCCTCTCCAAGGCCGCCGAACGCGGCAAGATCACGGTGGAGGAGCGGGACGAGACCCTCGCCCGCCTCAGCTTCACCACCGATCTCGGCGAGTTCGCCGACCGCGACCTGGTGATCGAGGCGGTCGTCGAGAACGAGCAGGTGAAGACCGAGATCTTCCAGGTGCTCGATCAGGTGGTGACCCGCCCTGACGCGATTCTCGCCTCGAACACCTCCTCCATCCCGCTCGTGAAGCTGGCCGTGGCCACCTCCCGGCCGGACCAGGTCATCGGGATCCACTTCTTCAACCCGGCCCCGGTGCAGCGGCTCGTCGAGCTGATCCCGGCGCTGACGACGTCCGACGAGACGATAAAGCGTGCCGAGGCACTCGTGCAGAACGTCCTGGACAAGCACGCGATCCGCGCCCAGGACCGCTCGGGCTTCGTCGTCAACGCCCTGCTGATCCCGTATCTGCTCTCGGCGATCCGGATGTTCGAGTCCGGCATCGCCAGCCGTGAGGACATCGACAACGGCATGGAGATGGGCTGCGCCCACCCCATGGGCCCGCTGAAGCTCGCCGACCTCATCGGCCTGGACACCGTGGCGTCCGTCGCCGACTCGATGTACGCGGAGTACAAGGAGCCCCTGTACGCCGCTCCCCCGCTCCTCCAGCGGATGGTCGACGCGGGCCGGCTCGGCCGCAAGACGGGGTCGGGGTTCTACACCTACGACTGAGCGGCCGGAGCGGGACGGGGCCTCGCCTTCCCGGAGGCCCCGTCCCGCCCCGCTCCCTCACCCCAGCCGCATGTGATGGAGCATCAGCAGGCCCGCGGCCATGTTCGCCGCCGGTATCTCACCGCGTGCGACCATGTCCGGCACCAGCTTGAGCGGGACCCACTCCCGGCGCGAGGACTCGAAGTCGTCCGCGGGATGACCGGTGTACGTCGCCTCCGTGGACCAGAAGAGGTGGTGCCGGGCGTCGACGAGACCGTTGGCGGGCTCCACGGTCATCAGGGGCCGCAGCTCACCAGGCCGCCAGCCGGTCTCCTCCTCCATCTCGCGCGCGGCAGCGGCGGCGATGTCCTCGCCGCCCTCGACCACCCCCGCGGCCAGCTCCCACCCCCAGCTGTCCGTGATGAACCGGTGCCGCCACAGGAGGAGGACCTCGTTCGCCTCGTTGACGACGGTCGCGGCCGCGACGGCGCGGAGCCGGATGAGGAAGTGGTCCAGGTGCCTCCCGTCAGGGAGGACCACATCTGCCAGATTGACCCGGAACCACGGGTTCTCGTACACAGTCTGCTCGTTCAGGTTCGTCCACTGCACGGTTCTGCCACCTTCCGACTGGTCGATGGCAACATCGGAGCAGAGTCTGCCCCCGCGAGGGAACGTCGGCAGGGCGCCGGGAAGGGGCTCACAGAGGCACGCGGAGCGCTCCGTCGATGAGGCGGGCCGCCGCTTCGGCGTCGGCGCAGCCGCTGGCGGCCAGATGTTCCCGTACGGAGCGGAGCCTGTCCCGCAGCCGCTGCGACTCCATGCCCCGGGCGCGTTCCGCCATTTCGCGGGCCGTGCCCGCCGCCTTGTCCGCCTCCCCCTGGAGGAGTTCGAGATGGGTGAGCAGGGCGAGCCGGTGCACCGCGCCCCGGTCGTGTGCGGGGGAGCGTACGGCCGTCGTGGCGTGCTCCCGGGCGCCGGAGAGGTCACCGAGGCGCAACAGGGCCTCCGCCACCTGGATGTTGACGAGGCCCGGCTGGACGTACCCGGTCTCGTCCGGTTCGCCGCCGCTGCGGATGAGACCGGCATCGGCCTCGGCGCGGCGGATGCATTCCAAGGCCGCCCGGTGGTCCCCGAGCCGGGCGTAGGCCTTGGCCTGCATGGCGTGCAGGTCGGCGGCCAGGGCCGGGGTGATGTGCGGGCCGGCGGCGCGCAGGGCGGCCTCGGCGAAGGCCACGGAGCGCCGGTACTCGGACAGGTGGAGCGACTGGTTCACGAGCAGGGCGATGACATAGCCGCCGAGCCCCCGGTCCCCGCTCGCCTTGGCGAGGCGGAGGGCCTGGTGGAAGTAGCGCTGGGCCAGCCCGTGGGCGTCGGAGTCGTAGGCGCAGATGCCCGCGACGGCAACCAGTCCGGCCGTCGCGCGGTGCAGCTGACGGCCCGTCGCGTCGCTGTACCCGCCGCGCAGCAGGGGCGCGGTCTCGGTGTTGAGGAAGCCGACGACGCGCGACCTCGTCGCGATCCCGCCCGCCTTCCGGTACATCTGCTCGTAGTGGGCACGGGCGGCGCGGAGCATCGCTATGTCCGCCTCGCTCACCCGGGCCGGTCCCGGACGGGAGACATCGGTGTCCTCGGGCGGGTTCTCCCACTCCCAGACGGGCATCACGGCCGTGGTGCCCGTCACGGCCGGGGCCGAGGCGAGGTGCGGGCGTTGCTGCTCGTCGGAGCGCCAGAGCGCGGTCGCGTGCTCGACGAACCCGGTGAGGCCTGTGCCGGGCGACTCCTTGGCCCCTGTCCCCTCGACGCCCATCCCGATGTCGTCGAGCGTGACGGTCCGCTCCAGGCGGGCCGCCAGGACCTCGCAGATCAGGTCAGGGACCTGACCGCGCGGGCGCTGGCCCTTGAGCCAGCGGGCGACCGCCGTGTGCTCGTAGCGCAGGCACAGCCCCCGGGCCCGGCCGGCCTGGTTGACGCGGCCGGCGAGGCCGGCACGGGACACCCCTGCTTCGTCGATCAGGGATTCGAGCAGGACATTGGGCTCCATTGCCCCCCCATGTACGTGTGCAAGGAGCCTAGTGGAGCACGATTCACACGGGGTGTGAACCAAATGCCCGAACCCTCCTGCTGTGCACTCTGCCGCGCCGGACCGCCGCTCGGTTGAATGAGTGCCTCGCAAGAGGCGGCCGGGTCGTCGGCTCCCCCTCGTAAAGTTCGACGACCCGCACCCGCGCCGTCCGCCCTGCCGGCCTGCCCGACACTCCGTGGCAGGGCGGGAGGCGCCGGACCGTACGGCCCACTGCCCCGATGACAGCAGGGTCTGTGTGCGGTCCCCCTGCCGTCCTGCGAGAGCGGAAGGGGCGTATCCGGTGGCCGGATACGCCCCTTCCCGACTCCCGGGGTGACTACGCCCCGCGCAGCACCGCGCCGGTGCGTTCGGCGGCCAGGGCGACCGCGGCGTCACGGGCGGCCGTGGCCTCCTCGACGGTCAGCGTCCGGTCCGGGGCGCGGAACCGCAGCGCGTACGCCAGGGACTTGTTCCCCTCGCCAATCTGCTCGCCGGTGAAGACGTCGAACAGCCTGAGCGACTCGAGGAGTTCCCCGGCGCCTTCACGCAGCGCCTCCTCCACCGTGTCGGCGGCCGTCTCCGTCGACACGACGAGAGCGACGTCCTGGGTCGCCACCGGGAAGGTGGAGATCCGGGGTGCCTGGAGGGCGCCGTCGACAGCCCGCTCCAGGACGTCGAGCTCGACCTCCATGGCGCAGGTGCGCTCCGGCAGGTGGAGGTCCTTGACGACCCGCGGGTGGAGTTCGCCCGCGTGACCGAGGAGGGTCTCCTCGCCGGCGACCGTGACGTACAGCGCGGCGCAGCGGCCGGGGTGCCACGGGGCGTGCCGGTCGGCGCGGACGGTCAGCTCGACGCCCGCCTCACCGGCGATCGTGCGCGCCGCCTCGACGGCGTCCGCCCAGGTGGCGGGGCGCCCCTTGCCCCACCAGCCGGCCTGCTCGCGGGCGCCCGCGAGGACGACCGCGGCGCGGCGCGGCTGGCGCGGCAGCGCGGCGTCCAGTCCGGCGATCTCCTCGTCGGTCGGACGGCGGTCGACGGGCAGGCGCACCGCCTTGGCCTCCTCGCCGGTCGGCCTGAAGACCAGACCGGTCTCGAAGAGCGCCAGGTCGTGGCTGCCGCGGCCGTCGTTGCGCCGCAGTGCGCCGAGGAGACCCGGCAGCAGCGTGGTGCGCAGCGCGGGTTCCTCGTCGGAGAGCGGGTTGACGAGGGTGACCGTGCGGCGGCGGGCGTCGTCCTTCTCCAGGCCGAGCTGGTCGAGGACGGCGTCGCCGATGAACGGGTAGCTCAGCGCCTCGACGTATCCGGCTCCGGCGAGGGCCCGGCCGACCCGGCGGTGCAGCCGCTGGCGGTCGGTGAGCCCGCGGCCGGACGGCGGGGTCGGCAGGGTGGAGGGGAGGTTCTCGTACCCCTCCAGCCGGATGACCTCTTCGGCCAGGTCGTTGGGCTCGGCCAGGTCGGGACGCCAGGAGGGCGCGGTGACGATCAGCTCGTCCTGGCCGTAGACGTCGCAGCCGACCTGCTGGAGGCGGCGTACGACGGTCTCACGGCCGTAGTCGACACCCGCCACCCGGTCGGGGTGGTTCGCCGGCATCGCGATGGTGCGGGGCGCGGACGGGGCGGTGATCTCCGTGACGCCGGCCTCGGCCGTGCCGCCCGCGAGGAGGACCAGCAGGTCCACCGTGCGCTGCGCGGCAGCGGCGGCGGCCTGCGGGTCGACGCCGCGCTCGAAGCGCTTGGACGCCTCCGAGCTGAGCTTGTGGCGTCGCGCGGTCCGGGCGATGGAGATCGCGTCGAAGTGCGCGGCCTCGACGACGACCTCGGTGGTCCCGGTGTCCTCGGCGTGGTCGGCGATCTCCGTGTCGGCGCCGCCCATGACACCGGCGAGGCCGATCGGTCCGCGGTCGTCGGTGATGACCAGGTCCTGGGCGTCCAGGACACGCTTGGCGCCGTCGAGCGTGGTGAGCTTCTCGCCCTGCTGGGCGCGGCGCACCCCGATCGTTCCCTGGACACGGGTGCGGTCGTAGGCGTGGAGCGGCTGGCCGAGCTCGAGCATCACGTAGTTGGTGATGTCGACGGCGAGCGAGACGGTACGCATCCCGGCCTTCTGCAGCCTGCGCTGCATCCAGATCGGGGAGCGTGCCTCGGGCCGCAGACCGGTGACCGTGCGCGCGGTGAAGTTGCCGCATCCGATCGGGTCGGAGACCTTCACCGGGTAGCCGTGCGCATTGGGCGGCGGTACGTCCAGGAGCGCCGGGTCGCGCAGCGGCAGCCCGTACGCGGTGGCGGTCTCACGGGCGACGCCGCGCATGGACAGGCAGTAGCCGCGGTCCGGCGTGACGGCGATGTCGAGGACCTCGTCGACGAGCTCGAGCAGCTCGATCGCGTCGGTGCCGGGCTCGTACTCCGGCGGGAGCACGATGATGCCGTGCGTGCCGTCGTCGCCCATGCCGAGCTCGTCGGTGGAGCAGATCATGCCGTGCGACGTCTTGCCGTACGTCTTGCGCGCGGCGATGGCGAAGTCGCCGGGCAGCACGGCGCCCGGCAGGACCACGACGACCTTGTCGCCGACGGAGAAGTTGCGGGCACCGCAGACGATCTCCTGCGGTTCGCCGGTGCCGTTGGCGGTGCCGACGTCGACGGTGCAGAAGCGGATGGGCTTCTTGAAGCCCTCCAGCTCCTCGATGGTCAGGACCTGTCCGACGACCAGGGGGCCCTTGAGGCCGGCACCGGTCTGCTCGACGGTCTCGACCTCGAGGCCCACGGAGACGAGCTTGGCCTGTACGTCACGGCCGGTCTCCGTCGCCGGCAGGTCGACGTATTCCCGCAGCCAGGAAAGCGGGACGCGCATCAGATCTCCATCCCGAACGGCCGGGTGAACCGGACGTCACCCTCGACCATGTCTCGCATGTCCTCTACGTTGTGGCGGAACATCAGCATCCGCTCGATGCCGAACCCGAAGGCGAATCCGCTGTACTTCTCGGGGTCCACACCGCAGGCGACGAGCACCTTCGGGTTGACCATGCCGCAGCCGCCGAGCTCGATCCAGCCCTCGCTGCCGCAGGTGCGGCAGGGGCGGTCCGGGTTGCCGACGGACTCGCCGCGGCAGACGTAGCAGACCATGTCCATCTCGGCGGACGGCTCGGTGAAGGGGAAGAAGTTCGGCCGCAGCCGGGTCTTCATGTCCGGGCCGAAGAGCGCCTGGACCATGTGGTCGAGGGTGCCCTTGAGGTCCGCCATGGTGAGACCCTCGTCGACGGCGAGCAGCTCGATCTGGTGGAAGACCGGGGTGTGCGTGGCGTCGAGCTCGTCGGTGCGGTAGACCCGGCCCGGGCACACCACGTAGACGGGGGGCTTGCGGCTGAGCAGCGAGCGCGCCTGGACGGGCGAGGTGTGCGTACGCAGCACGACACCGGACTCGTCGTTCTTCGCACCGTCGGCGCCCTGGACGAAGAAGGTGTCCTGCATCTGCCGGGCCGGGTGGTCGGGCACGAAGTTCAGGGCGTCGAAGTTGAACCACTCGGCCTCGGCCTCGGGGCCCTCGGCGATCTCGTAGCCCATGGCCACGAAGACGTCGGCGACGCGCTCCATGATGGTCGTGAGCGGGTGGCGCGCGCCGGCCGGGGTGCGGTCGTAGGGCAGCGTGACGTCCACGGCCTCCTCGACGAGCACACGGGCGTCACGCTCGGCCTCCAGCTCGGCCTGGCGGGCGGCCAGCGCCTTGGAGACGGCGCCGCGGGCCTGGCCCACGCGCTTGCCGGCCTCGGCCTTGGCCTGGGGCGGCAGGGCGCCGATCTCCCGGTTGGCGAGCGAGAGGGGCGAGGTACCACCGGTGTGCGCGGTCTTCGCCTGGGCGAGCGCGTCGAGGTCGCCGGCGGCGGCGAAGGCGGCGAACGCCTCGTCCCGCATGCGCTCGATCTCTTCCGGTTTCAGTGCCTCGACCTCGACTGGGTCGTACGACTTGTTCGGTGCCGACATCTCTTCCCGTGCTTCCGATTGGCTGGTGGCGACCCTGGTTCGACGACTGAGGACGCAAAGGTGCCAAAAGTCGAGTCTACGGGCCGTCGGGGGGCGAAGGAGCCCGCGGGCCGCTCAGGCCCGCCCGTCTCCCGCCGCCACCCCTGTTGGTTCGGTGTGCGAAACCCCTTATGTCAGATAGCCCGGCGCGCTCACGGGCAGAATAAATCGGAACTCCGCGCCGCCGCCGGGCGCGCGGTCGACCGTGATCGTGCCGCCGTGGGCCTCGACGATGCCCTTGACGATGTAGAGGCCCAGCCCGGTGCCGCCGCGCTTGCTTCCCCGCCAGAACCGGGTGAAGACACGGCTCATCGACTCCTCGGGGATGCCAGGGCCTTCGTCGCTCACGGTGACCGCCGTTCCGCTCTCGTCGATCTTCCCCGGCGCGGGCGCGGGGGCGATCTCAATGGTGACGGTTCCCTCCCCGTGGCGCACCGCGTTTTCGAGGAGGTTGCCCAGGACCTGGTCGACCTTGTCCGGGTCGGCCCAGAGCGCCGGCAGCGGCTGCCTGGTGTGTACGAGGAAACGGTCCGGCGTCTGACCGGTCGCGATCAGGGCCTGGACGTGCCGTTCCACGGCGGCGGAGATGTCCACCGGCTGACGGCGCAGCTCCAGCCGGCCGGAGTCGATGCGGGAGATGTCGAGGAGTTCGGCGATGAGCCGGGTGACCCGGTTGGCGTCGGCGTCGACGGTCTCCAGCATCAGCCTCTTCTGGTCGTCGGTGAAGCGCTCCCACTTGGCCAGCAGGGTGGCGGTGAAGCCTTTCACCGAGGTCAGCGGGGAGCGCAGCTCGTGGGCGACGGTGGCGATCAGCTCGGCGTGGCTGAGCTCCGTGCGCCGCCGCGCCTCGGTGCCGCGCAGCGAGACGACGAGCCTGCGGACCGGGCCCGTGGGGGTCTCGCGCACGTAGCGCGCGGAGACGAGGACCTCGCGGCCGCCGGGGAGCAGCAGATTGCGTTCGGGCTGGCCCACCCGGATGGAGAGGCCTCCGTAGGGGTCGGTCAGGTCCCACCAGCGCCGGCCTTTGAGGTCCTCCAGGGGCAGTGCCTGGCTCAGCGGGGTCCCCAGTACGGCCGCCGCGGGGGTGGCGGTGATCCGGGTCGCCGCCGCGTTGAAGCAGACGACCGTGCCGGTCTCGTCGGCGACGACGAGGCCGTCGGGCAGGTCGTCGGGGGCGATGTCCGTGACGGTGTCCCCGGCGGGCCGGACCGTGCCGTTCTCGCCGGGGAGGGCGCGCACGGCGGCCAGGTGTGTCGCTCGCGGCCCGCTCATGCCGACAGCCATCTTTCCCGTACCCCACCTCTCGAACCGGTGCAGTGGGCCCCAGAGTTGGTCACCCTACTAGGCGTCGGCGACGGTGCGACACCCTCAGGGCGGGCCGCGGCCCCGTGTGGCCCGTATCGATCGGTGGGGGCGGAGGTGGTCAGGCGCGGGCGGCCCGCGGGCGCTGGGCCCGGGCGGAGGCGTAGAGGCAGACCGCGGCGGCGGTGGCGAGGTTGAGGCTCTCGGCCTTGCCGTGGATCGGGACGCGGACGACGGCGTCGGCGAGCGCCCTGGTCTCCTCGGGCAGGCCCCATGCCTCGTTGCCGAACACCCAGGCGGTGGGCCCGCCCATGGTGCCCGCGTCGAGCTCGTCGTCGAGGTCGTCCTGGCCCGCCCCGTCGGCGGCCAGGATGCGCACCCCGGCGTCCCGCAGTCCGCGTACGGCCTGTTCGACGGGGACGCCCACCGCCACCGGTAGGTGGAAGAGCGAGCCGACGGAGGCCCGGACCGACTTGGGGTTGTAGAGGTCCACGGAGGCGTCGGTGAGCACGACCGCGTCCGCGCCGGCGGCGTCCGCGCAGCGCAGGACGGTGCCCGCGTTCCCCGGGTCGCGCACATGGGCCAGGACGGCGACGAGCGTGGGCTTCGCCGCGAGGATGTCCTCGAAGGGCGAGTCGAGGAAGCGGCAGACGCCGATGAGCCCCTGAGGGGTGACGGTCTGCGAGACGTCGGCGAGTACGTCGGCGTCCGCGAGGTGCACCCGCGCGCCCGCGGCCCGGGCGGCACCGATGATGTCGGCGTACCGGTCGGCGGCCTCGACGGTGGCGAAGAGCTCGGTCAGCGTGGGCTCGCCGTCGCCGCCCCGGTGGGCGGCGGCCTCCCGCACGGCCTGCGGCCCCTCGGCGATGAATCTGCGCTCCTTGCCGCGGAAGTTGCGCCTGGCCAGTCGGCGTGCGGCGGCGATTCGCGGCGATCGGGCGGAGATCAGTTCGGGGGTGCCCATGGTCGGCGGCGAGCCTCTCTGCGTAAGTCGGCTTCTCTGCGTACGTTTGTCCGCGTACGGCTGATGGCGTACGTGGCACGGGGTGCGACGCACCGGACCCGCAGACGGCACACGCCTGCGGGTCCGGTTAAGAACGCTGGAAGTGCTGCCTGGATCAGGCGGCCTTCGGGGCGTTGACGTCGCTCGGGAGGGCCTTCTGGGCAACCTCGACGAGGGCGGCGAACGCGTTGGCGTCGTTGACCGCGAGCTCGGCCAGGATCTTGCGGTCCACCTCGATGTTGGCGGCCTTCAGACCCTGGATGAGGCGGTTGTACGTCATGCCGTTCTGGCGGGCGGCCGCGTTGATGCGCTGGATCCAGAGCTGACGGAAGTCGCCCTTGCGCTTCTTGCGGTCGTTGTAGTTGTAGACCAGGGAGTGGGTGACCTGCTCCTTGGCCTTGCGGTACAGGCGCGAACGCTGACCGCGGTAACCGCTGGCGGCCTCGAGGATCGCCCGGCGCTTCTTGTGGGCGTTTACCGCCCGCTTGACGCGTGCCACTTTTAACTCCTTGCAGCGGGGTCAGGTGGTCGTAGTTCTGACTCACCCGACCCGGAAACGAATGGGTCCCGGTCGGATCGAGGTCGCGTCCCCGGCTTCAGCCGGGGACCGCGCCTCACTTGCCGAGAAGCTTCTTGATCTTCTTGGCGTCGGCCGGAGCCGCGACGACCGTGCCGGTCAGCGAGCGGGTCTTCTTGGACGACTTGTGCTCGAGCAGGTGGCGCTTGCCGGCCCTCTCGCGCAGCACCTTGCCGGAGCCGGTGATCTTGAACCGCTTGCTGGCACCGCTGTGCGTCTTGTTCTTCGGCATCGCGCCGTTATCTCCTCGTCAGTGGCGCCCCTCTCGGTGCGGGCACCGGACTGCAGGGGCGTCAGATTGGGTGGCTTCCGGGGGACCCGGGGGCGCCTGGGTGGCTGCCCCCGGAGGTCACGCCTCGGAAGGTGTGTCGGCCGGAGCCTCGGCCGCTGCGGCCGGAGCCTCAGCGGTGTCACCCTCGGACTCGGCGTCAGAGGTGCTCCCCTGGCGTCCGGCCTTACGGGCGGCCTGGGCCTCACGGGCTTCGGCCATGGCTTCGGTCTTCTTCTTGTGCGGGCCCAGAACCATGATCATGTTCCGGCCGTCCTGCTTCGGGTTGGACTCGATGAAGCCGAGTTCCTCCACGTCCGAAGCGAGACGCTGGAGCAGTCGGAAGCCCAGCTCGGGACGGGACTGCTCACGACCGCGGAACATGATCGTGATCTTGACCTTGTCCCCCTGCTTGAGGAACCGGACGACGTGACCCTTCTTGGTGTCGTAGTCGTGCGGGTCGATCTTCGGCCGGAGCTTCATCTCCTTGATGACCGTGTGCGCCTGGTTCTTGCGCGCCTCACGGGCCTTCATGGCCGACTCGTACTTGAACTTCCCGTAGTCCATGAGCTTGCACACAGGGGGACGGGCTGTCGCCGCCACCTCGACCAGGTCGAGGTCGTACTCCTGTGCGAGCTCCAGGGCCTTGGCAAGCGGAACAATCCCGACCTGCTCGCCGCTGGGACCGACAAGTCGCACCTCGGGAACGCGAATCCGGTCGTTGATGCGGGGCTCGGCGCTGATGGATCCTCCTCGGTAGCACCACGTGACCGCCTGGCGGACAGCCACGTAACGTCTTCTCATGAGACCAACCGAGCCGGGAAAAACACAAAAGCCCCGGACGGGACACAGGCGGGGCTCCTGGAACTACCGGAACACCGCAGCGTCAACCGCGGGGCGCTATCGGGCGGCCCCATCGTCCGTACGGAACGATGGCTGCCGCCTGACCGGTGACCCGCCGTCCGTGAGGACGGTCAGGTGGGAGATCGGAGCCTCCACTTGTGGGCCGAGCACATAGGTGTCCGGCCGGTCGTTACACAAGGTTAGCAGCCCGCCCGCGCGTTCGCTAATCCCCTGTCCTCCGCGCTCCCGCGGGAAGGGCGCGCACGGCCTGGCCTTATCGTGTGAGGCATGAGCGACTCGACCACTCCCAGCACCGAGAACCCCGGCTTCGACGACATGGCCCGCGACATCGCGGAGGTTCCCGCGGTCGAGGTGATCGTGACCGTCGCCGTCAACCTGATGAGCGCGGCGGCCGTGAAGCTCGGCCTGACCGAGGAGGGCGACCAGCACAAGGACCTCGACGAGGCCCGCAAGCTGGTGCAGGCACTGGCCGGACTGCTCGACGCGAGCGCCACCGAGATCAGCACGTTCCATGCCTCGCCCCTGCGCGACGGCCTGAAGTCGCTCCAGCTCGCCTTCCGCGAGGCGTCGCTCGTACCGGACGAGCCGGGTCACGGCCCGGGCGAGAAGTACACCGGTCCCGTCTACGGCTGAGTCCACGCCCGTACTGCCTGCCGACGAGCCCGCCGCCCCTGAGGGGCGGCGGGCTCGTGTGCGTCAGCGGCTGAAGAGCGCGGGGCCGGGGGCCCGCGCGTCGGCGGGCAGGAGTGCCAGGTCGATGCCGCGTACGAGCCGTGCGCGGAGCACCTCGCTGGCGGAGAGCGCGTCCGCCACCCGCCGGGCGGCTTCGGCGGCAACCGCGTCCGGGGCGAGGACCAGGGCGAGGGTGCCGTCGGCACGGCCCGGTCCGAGATGGGCCCGGATCACCGCGGGTTCGGCCTCGGCCGCCTCACGTACCGCCCGGACCACCGCCGGGTCGTCGAGCGGATCGGCGCTCGCCCGGTTCTCGGCGAGGGCCAGCAGGGCCGGCCCGGTCAGCTCGAAGGGCACCGGCCCCGCCAGATCGAGCACCACCGTGTCCGCCTTCTCGTGGGCGGCGGCTTGCAGGGCCTGGTGCAGCGGTACGGCGACGGGCCGCGCCTGCGGGTCCCACAGGGCCAGCGAAGCGGTGGAGGTGAAGGCGGGCAAGGCGCGCCGGTCGCCGGCCTGCAGGGTCGGTACCGCCATGTCGCTGGTCTTCTCGCGGCGCAGACCCTTCTCGTCCTCCTCGACCTCGCCGAGGACGGCGACGACCGGCACGAGGAGCCGTGCGTCCCGGAGGGCGGCGAGGACCGGGCCGACCGCCGTCCGGTCCGCCGACCAGGCCGCGAGA
This sequence comes from Streptomyces sp. NPDC048590, assembly GCF_043199535.1. Classification (NCBI taxonomy): domain Bacteria; kingdom Bacillati; phylum Actinomycetota; class Actinomycetes; order Kitasatosporales; family Streptomycetaceae; genus Streptomyces; species Streptomyces sp. NPDC048590. Next base: position 28,658 of record NZ_JBICWC010000011.1, read on the forward strand.
GCCGCGGTCAGAGCGGGTGAGGCCGTGCCGTCGTCGTCGGAGAAACCAGGGTCCGGAATGTTCTTGAGCGCCACACCACGAGCCTAGTGGGTCACGGCTCTCACCTCGGCGACAGGTCGGGCACAGCCTGCTGCCAGGTGGGCTGCCTAGCGTCCGGCCCATGTCCCGCCACCGATCGCGCAGGCGCGCGCTGCCCGCACTCCTGACCACCGCCGTGCTGCTGTCCGGTTCGGCCGCGGGAGGTGCGTATCTGGTGGGTCGCTCGCCGGACGGCACGTCCGCGGCCGTGGCCGCCGTATCGTCCGCGTCGAGCCCGCCCGCCGCGGCGGTACCGAGCGAGGAGCCCGAGGTGGATCTCGACGCGGAGCTGGCCGGATCGCTGGCGACCCTGGCCGACGGCGCGGACGTGTCGGTGGCCGTACTGGACACCGGCAGCGGGGCGCGCGCCGTGTACGGGGACGACACGTACGACACCGCCAGCATCGTCAAGGTGGACATCCTGGCGGCGCTGCTGCTGCGCGCGCAGGACGAGGACAGGGAGCTGAACGGCGCTGAGCACGCGTACGCGGAGGCCATGATCCGGCGCAGCGACAACGCCTCGGCGACCGCGCTGCTCAGGGCGGTCGGCGGGGAGGAGGGGCTCGACGCGGCGAACGAACGTCTGGGCCTGACCGGGACGACGGCCGCCCACGCGTGGGGGCTGACGCAGACCACGGCCGCCGACCAGGTGCGGCTGCTCGAGGCGGTGGACGGCACCGACTCACCGCTGTCGAAGGACTCTCGGGCCTATCTCACGGAGCTGATGGGCGAGGTGGAGGAGGACCAGCGGTGGGGGGTGTCCGCGGCGGGCACCGGCGCCGTGCTGAAGAACGGCTGGATGCCGCGGACGACGACGGGGCTCTGGGACATCAACAGCATCGGCCGTGTGGAGCGCGGCGGGCACACCTTGCTGGTCGCGGTGCTGTCGCGCGGGCACGCGACGAAGGAGGCCGGTGTCGCCCTGGTCGAGTCCGTCGCGGAGGCGGCCGCCCGGGTGGCGGTGGGGGCGGAGGGACGTTAGGCCGTCCCCCTGAGCCCGCCGGATACGCGCCTACGAGGGCGGGACGGCGAAGAGGCGGGGCCGCTCAGCGTGGAGGGCCGGCGGGCCACCCGGTGGCGCCGCCGAATCCCCTGGCCTGGTTCCCGGTGCCGGGAGTCCGGCGTCGCCACAGCACGACGGCCAGGGCGAGGAGCACCGCCCCGAGTCCTCCCGCCGCGGGAGCGAGCCAGTCGGCAGGGCCGTCGTCGCCCTGCCGGGCGGTGGGGCCGGGGCCGAAGTACTCCTTGCGGTAACCGGCCTCGGCCGAGCGGGCGTTCAGCCCTTCCGGTTCGAGCTTCGCCCCCGCCTTGATCGCTGCGGCCGGGTCGACGAGGCCGTACCCCCTGGCGTCGTCGCGGCCTCCCTCGGGGGCGTCGCGGGCGGTGTCGGCGAGCAGGGTCTTGATCTGGGCCGGCGAGAGCCCGGGGTGGGCGGCACGCACCAGGGCGACCGCCCCGGAGACGAAGGCGGAAGCGGCGGACGTGCCCCACTCGATGTAGTAGTGCCGGTCGGGGTTGGCCACGACGATGTCGACGCCGGGCGCGCTGACGGTGGCGTACCACCGCCGGGTGGAGAAGGAGGCGTGTGTGCCGTACTTGTCGACGGCGGCCGCGGCGATCACTCCCGGGTAGGCGGCGGGGTAGGAGACCCGGTCGCCCTTCTCCCCGCCGTTGCCGGCCGAGGCCACGACCGAGACGCCCTTGGAGAGCGCGTACTGCACGGCGGCGTCCTCTCCGGGTTCCGGGTGGGCGGACTCGCTGTCGTCGCCGAGGGAGAGGTTGATGACGTCCGCGCCCTGGTCGGTGGCCCAGCGGATCCCGTCGGCGAGTGCGGTGCCGCGTGATGCCCGGGCCTTGGCGCGTGCGGGGTCGCCGGACTCGAGGATCACCCGTACGGGAAGGATCTCGGCCTCCGGGGCCACGCCGAGCACCCCGTCGGCACGGCCCGGTCCGCTGCCCCGGCCCGCGATGATGCCAGCCATCGCGGTGCCGTGCAGGGCCCAGGAGCGGTCGCCGCGTCCGGCGCCGAATCCGATGAGGTCCTTGCCGGGCAGCACCTGGCCGGACAGGTCGGGGTGCCGGCCGTCGACCCCGGTGTCCAGGACCGCGACGGTGATGCCCTTGCCCTTGGTGGTCTGCCAGGCCGTGCTCGTGTGGAGGGCGTCCAGGGCCCACTGCTGGTCGCGGATGGCGTCCGCCTGGGCGGGGAAGGCGGGCAGCAGGGCGAAGGCGGTGGCCGTGGTCAGGGCGGCGAGCGCCCGGAGCCGGCGGGGAGGGGTCATTCCGGCTTCTCCGCGAGTTCTGTGGCGGTCCTGCGCAGGGCCCGTTCCACCCGGTCGGCGACGCCCTTCGCCTCGTGGCCGAGTCCTGCCTGGGCGACGGCCGTCGTCGCCCCGTCCGACATGGCTTCGGCGGCGGGCTGCGGCTCGGCGACCGTACGGCCGTCGGCGAAGCCGGAGACGGAGAAGACGACCACGGGCACCTCGGCCAGGACGTGCACGGTCCAGCTGGCACGCTGCCGGTCGCCGAAGGCGCCCGCGGCGGTGCCGGCCACCGGGTAGGTACGGGGCATCAGGTCCGAGCGGTCGGCGAGGTGCTGGGTCGTGAACCGGGTGCCGAGTGCCTTCATCGCCTCGGCGTCCGCCTCGGTGAAGACCATGCCGACCGTGGTGACGTTGCTGCGGGTCGCGTCGGTGTAGGTGGCACGGACCAGGCGTTCGCAGCCGACCGGGCCGAGCGCCTTGAGCAGGAGCGGGTCGAGGCCTGCGGCGCATCCGCCGTCGGGTGCGACGGCGATCCGGGTCCAGACCCGGTCGGTGGCGCCGGGCCCCGCCCCGTCGCCCTTGAGGGTGGGCGGGAAGAGGTCGTCGACGGGCACGCTGTGCCAGGCCGAGCGGCTCAGGGTGTACGCGCCGGTGTCGCCGCTCTCCGCGGCGGAGTCGCCGGTGAGCCAGCTCCCGGTGATCGCACCGCCGATCAGTCCGAGGCCCAGCACCGCGCACACGGCCGCCGACACGGTCCGCGCGGGGCTCCGTGCCGGGACCGGGCGGAGCCGGGTGGTGGTCTCCGCGGGCGTCTCCGGATACGGAGGGTGGTAGGTGCCCGGCCGGGCGGGGGCGGCGCCGGGGCGCGGCGTGAGGTCCACCGCGCCGACGGGCCTGCGCCGGGTCGCCGTGGGCGGCGGGACCTGGGGCGCGGGCGGAGCCGGGGGAAGGGGCGGCGCCGGGGGGACGGGACGCAGCCGGGCGGTCGTCTCCACGGGCGGCGCCGACGGGGGGACCTGGGGCGCGGGCGGGACCGCGGGTCGGGGGATCGCGGGCGCGGGAGGGGTTCCGGGGACGGGAGGGTGCGTCTCGGCGCGTGGGGCGGGCGGCGTGTGGTGGCCACCGGGCGCGGGCGCCTCGGGGGCGGGCCCCGGCAGGGGGTTCGCGGGCCCCGGCGGGGCTGCCGGGCGGGGTGGCACAGGAGCGCGCCGCGCTTCGGTACTCATCCGTCCCCCCTGGTCCACGTCCCCGTACCGCCTGCGGACCGCGGCTCGCACGGGTCCCGCCGGTCGATCGTGTCCCGTCACTCTACGGGGTGGTCGGCACCCGCCGGGAACGGGAAGGGAGGGGGCCGGGCGATCTGCACCTAACATCCCCCTACCCAGTGGTAGGGCCGTCTGGCAAGCTGCCGCCATGACTGTCCGCGCCGCTGACCGGAGCCGCTACGACCGGGCCACCGCCCATCTCGACGCCCCCGTGGCCGTCGTCGACCTGGACGCCTTCGACGCCAACGCGGAGGATCTGGTGCGCCGGGCCGGCGGCAAGCCGATCCGGGTGGCCAGCAAATCCGTGCGCTGCCGGGCCCTGCTGGAGCGGGTGCTGGCCAGGCCCGGTTTCGCCGGGATCATGTCGTTCACCCTGGCGGAGTCGCTGTGGCTGGCCCGCGCGGGCTTCGACGACGTGCTTCTGGCGTATCCGTCGGCCGACCGGTCCGCGTACGCGGAGCTGGCAGCGGATCCCAAGCTGGCCGCTGCCGTGACGGTGATGGTCGATGACCAGGCCCAGCTGGATCTGATCGACGCGGCGCGCGCCGGTGGTGGCGAGGAGATCCGGGTCTGTCTGGAGCTGGACACGTCGCTGCGGATGCTTGGCGGCCGGGTCAGGATCGGCGCGCTGCGATCCCCGCTCCGCACCCCGGACCAACTGGCGGAGCTGGCGCGGTCGGTGGACCGCCGGCCCGGCTTCCGCCTGGTGGGGCTGATGGCGTACGAGGGCCATGTGGCCGGTGTGGGCGATTCGGTGGCGGGCCGGCCACTGCGTTCACGGGCCGTCCGGCTGATGCAGGCGGCGGCGCGCAGGGAACTGGCCGTCCGGCGGGCCGAGGTCGTGCGGGCGGTCCGCGCGGTGGCGCCCGGCCTGGAGTTCGTGAACGGGGGCGGCACGGGCAGCGTCCAGCACACGGCCGCCGAGGCGGCGGTGACCGAGATCGCGGCGGGGTCGGGGCTCTACGCGCCGAGGCTGTTCGACAACTACACGTCGTTCACGGCCCGTCCGGCCGCACTGTTCGCCCAGCCGGTGGTGCGCAGGCCCGGGGTGGGCGTGGTGACGGTGCTGGGGGGCGGCTACCCGGCCTCCGGCGCCGCCGGCACGGACCGGCTGCCGGTGCCGTATCTGCCCGAAGGGCTGCGCTACGACCCGCAGGAGGGACCGGGCGAGGTCCAGACCCCTCTCCTGGGGACCGCGGCGGACGATCTGCTGATCGGTGACAAGGTGTGGTTCCGCCACGCCAAGGCCGGGGAGCTGTGCGAGCGGTTCGACGAACTTCGCCTGATCGAGGGCGACCGGATCACCGCGACCGTGCCGACGTACCGGGGTGAGGGGCTCACCTTCCTCTGAGCGGACCGGTGGACCGGCGCCTCACGGTGCCACGGTGCTCCCGACGCCGCCGTCGGTGGCGTCACCGATCGGACGGATGCCCCGGGTGAGCGAGTCCATGAGGGAGAGCGGCAGTTCGTCGCGGTCCGCGTCGAAGGCGAAGCGCACGATGACCGGTGTCTCGCTGCCGAGCGGGGACGGGAAGACGAGCGACTGCACATAGCCGCCGGGGCCCTTGCCGGTGGTGATCTGCTTGCGCACCAGGTAGCCGGTGCGTCCCGCCACGGTCACGGACCTGGAGGCCAGTTCCTTCTCGGACCGGATGCCCCCGTGGATGAGGTCGCCCGCGATGTCCTTCCCGTAGGCGCGGTCGGCGGCGGTCTCGACGTCCTGCTCTGCGATCGGCTTCATCTCCGTGAGGTCCGTGCCGCTCGCGGTCCGCACGGTGACCGTGCCGTGGTAGCAGAAGTCGCCGGAGTCGCCGGGGCAGGAGTAGGAGACGGCCGTACGCATGGTGGTGGCGTCGTCGAGGGTGTGCTCGGGCTTCTCCCAGCCGTCCGGGACGGGAATGGTCACCCCGTTGAGCTGGTCGACGAGCACCGCCGGATCCTCCTGACCGCCCGTGGTGGGCGACGGAGCCGCCGTGGACGCGGTGGGTGCGGCCGGGGCGCTACTGCCGGCGGCGGGGCCGGCCCGCCCGACGCCGCCCTCGTCGTCGCCCAGCACCAGGATGCCGGTGACCGCCGCGGCGGCGACCGCCAGGCCGGCCGCCGCGAGGGCCGCGATGCGGGTGGTGCGGCCGCCGTCCCGCACGGGGTGCCGGCCGGTGGGCGCGACGGGCAGCGGCCGGGTGGCGGCGGCCGTCCTGGTGTGGCCGGTCCAGGCCGCGCCGTCCCACCACCGCTCGGTGCCGGGCACGTTCACGTCCGGGTACCAGCCGGGCGGTGTCGTGTGCATGGCCCCACTGTAGGGCGGTCCCGTGGGGATTCCTCAGCCGAGCGGGGTCACGTACGCCCCCGAGATTCCGCCGTCGACGAGGAAGTCGGTGGCGTTGACGAAGGAGGAGTCGTCGCTCGCGAGGAAGGCGACGGCCGCCGCGATCTCCGTCGCCTCGGCGAACCTGCCGAGGGGGATGTGCACGAGCCTGCGCGCCGCGCGCTCCGGGTCCTTGGCGAACAGTTCCTGGAGCAGCGGGGTGTTGACCGGCCCGGGGCAGAGCGCGTTGACCCGGATGCCCTCCCGGGCGAACTGCACCCCGAGTTCACGGGACAGGGCGAGGACACCGCCCTTGGACGCGGTGTACGAGATCTGGGAGGTGGCGGCGCCCATCCTGGCGACGAAGGACGCGGTGTTGATGATCGAGCCGCGCTTCTGGCGCCGCATGTAGGGGAGTGCGGCCTTGCAGCAGAGGTAGACGGAGGTGAGGTTGACGTCCTGGACGCGTTTCCACGCCTCCAGCCCGGTGGTGAGGATGGAGTCGTCCTCGGGCGGTGAGATGCCGGCGTTGTTGAAGGCGATGTCGACGGAGCCGTACGTCTCGTGCGCCGCGGCGAACAGTGCGTCCACCTGGCCCGGGTCGGTCACGTCGACGCGTACGAAGGTGCCGTCCACCTCCTCCGCGGCGGCCCGTCCCGCGCTCTCGTCGATGTCGCCGCAGACGACGTGGGCGCCCTCCGAGGCGAGTCTGCGGGCGGTGGCGAGGCCGATTCCGCTGCCCGCGCCGGTGATGACGGCGGTGCGGCCGGTCAGACGGCGGCAGACGCCGCCGGTGTCGGTGCTCATGTGTGCTCAGGCCTCCGTGGCGATGAAGACGTTCTTGGTTTCGGTGAACGCCGCGAGGGCGTCGGGGCCCAGTTCGCGGCCGAGTCCGGACTGCTTGTAGCCGCCGAACGGAGTCCAGTAGCGGACCGCGGAATGGGAGTTGACGGAGAGGTTCCCCGCCCGGACGGCCTGGGAGACCCGCAGCGCGCGGCCGACGTCCCGCGTCCAGAGGGAGCCCGCGAGCCCGTAGGCGGTGGCGTTGGCGAGGCGTACGGCGTCCGCCTCGTCCTCGAAGGGCAGCACCACGGCGACCGGGCCGAACACCTCCTCGGTGGCGACCGGGGAGTCGGGGGCCGTCCCGGTGAGGACGGTCGGGGGGAACCAGAAGCCGGGGCCGCTGGGCGCGGTGCCCCGGATGCCGTCCGCCGCCTCGGGTACGAGCGCGCGGACGCGTTCCAGCTGGGCCCGGGAGATGAGCGGCCCCATCTGGGTCTTCTCGTCCTCGGGGTCACCCACGACGACGGAGGAGACGGCCGGGAGGAGCAGTTCCAGGAACCGTTCGTAGACGGTGCGCTGGACCAGGATGCGGGAGCGGGCGCAGCAGTCCTGGCCGGCGTTGTCGAGGAAGGACATCGGCGCCGACGCCGCGGCGGCTTCGAGGTCGGCGTCCGCGAAGACGATGTTGGGGCTCTTGCCGCCGAGTTCGAGGGTCAGCCGCTTCATCCGGCCGGCGCACCTCGCCATGATCTGCTTCCCGACGCGGGTGGAACCGGTGAAGACGATCTTGGCGACGCCCGGGTGTTCGACCAGCGCGTTGCCGGCCACGTCACCGGCGCCCGGGAGCACTTGGAAGAGGTGTTCGGGGAGGCCGGCGTCGAGGGCGAGCCTGGCCAGTTCCAGTGCGGTGAGCGGGGTGGTCTCGGCCGGCTTGAGCAGCACGGCGTTCCCCGCCGCGAGAGCGGGGGCTGCGCCCCAGGCGGCGATGGGCATGGGGAAGTTCCACGGAGCGATCACCCCGACGACGCCGATCGGTTCGAGGAAGGTGAGGTCGACACCGCCCGGGACGGGGATCTGGCGTCCGGTCAGTCTCTCCACTCCCCCGGCCGCGTAGTCCAGGAGGTCACGGACGTTTGCGGCCTCCCATCGGGCGTTGCCGAGGGTGTGGCCGGCTTCGGTGACCTCCAGGCGGGCCAGCCGCTCCGCGTTCTCGTCCACGAGGACGGCGAAGCGGCGCAGCAGCCTGGCACGGTCGGCCGGGGCAAGGGCTGCCCAGGTCCGCTGGGCGGCGGTGGCGCGGGCGACGGCGCCGTCCACCTCCGCGGCGGTGGTGGCGTGGACGACGGCTACGAGTTCTTCCGTCGCCGGGTTGAGGACGCGGTGTTCGGTGGTCACGTTCTGCCTCACAGGCGTTCGAAGGAGCGGCGGAGCTCCCAGTCGGTCACCGCGGCGTCGAAGGCCTCCAGTTCGACGCGCGCCATGTTGCGGTAGTGCGCGACCACGTCGTCGCCGAAGGCCTCGCGGGCATGTCCGCTGCCCTCCCACAGGGCGGCGGCCTCGCGCAGGGTGGTGGGGACCTGTTCGTACCCGGCGGTGTACGCGTTCCCCTCGCAGGCGTCGGGGAGTTCGAGTTCGTTCTCGATGCCGTGGATCCCGGCGGCGACCATGCCGGCGACGGCGAGGTACGGGTTGACGTCCCCGCCGGGGAGCCTGTTCTCGAAGCGCGTCGAGCGGCCGTGTCCGACGACCCGGAGGGCGCAGGTGCGGTTGTCGTGGCCCCAGGCGACGGCGGTCGGGGCGAAGGAGCCGGGCTGGAAGCGCTTGTAGGAGTTGATGTTCGGGGCGTACAGCAGGGAGAAGTCACGCAGGGCGGCGAGTTGTCCGGCGAGGAAGTGGCGCATCAGCGGGGACATGGTGCCGCCCTCGCCGGCCATGACGGCGTGTCCGTCGGTGTCCTGGAGGGAGAGGTGGATGTGACAGGAGTTGCCCTCCCGCTCGTTGAACTTGGCCATGAAGGTGAGGGAGACACCTTCCTGGGCGGCGATCTCCTTGGCGCCGGTCTTGTAGACGGCGTGCTGGTCGCAGGTGACGAGCGCCTCGTCGTAGCGGAAGACGATCTCGTGCTGGCCGGGGTTGCACTCCCCCTTGGCGGACTCGACGGTGAGCCCGGCGGCGGCCATCTCGTTGCGGATGCGCCGCAGCAGCGGTTCGATCCTTCCGGTGCCGAGGACGGAGTAGTCGATGTTGTACTGGTTGGCCGGGGTGAGGCCGCGGTAGTTGGCGTCCCAGGCCTGCTCGTAGGTGTCCTTGAAGACGATGAACTCCAGCTCGGTTCCCACATGGGCGGTCAGGCCGTGGGCGGCCAGCCGCTCCAGCTGCCGCCGGAGGATCTGCCGGGGCGCGGCGGCGACGGGTGTGCCGTCCTCCCAGGCGAGGTCGGCCATGACGAGGGCGGTCCCCTCGTGCCAGGGGACACGCCGCAGGGTGGCGAGGTCGGGGCGCATCGCGAAGTCGCCGTAGCCGTTGGACCAGGAGGACATGGCGAACCCGTCGACGGTGTTCATGTCCGTGTCGACGGCGAGCAGGTAGTTGCAGCCCTCCGTGCCGTGTTCCAGTACCTCGTCGAGGAAGAAGGACGCCGCGAACCGTTTGCCCTGGAGCCGGCCCTGCATGTCGGGGAAGGCGAGGACGACGGTGTCGATCTCACCGCGCTCCACGAGCAGGCGCAGCTCGTCGGTAGCGAGCGGGGATGTGCGGTCTGCCACGGGATGCTCCTCGATCGGTCAGCCGGAAGGCTTAAGGTATGGGAGAAAACCATTGGGGGGAAGGGAATCGGGACGTGGCGGAAGAGACCGGTGACCCCGTGTTCCCTCACGGCCTGCGACCGGTCCGCGCCGGCAACGGCTTCGAGGAGGCGCTGGAACAGATCCTCCAGGTGGTCCGGCTCGGCCTGGTCCCGGACGGCGGGCGCCTGCCCTCCGAGCGGGAGCTGGCCGGGCTCCTCGGCATCAGCCGCGTCACCCTGCGCGAGGTCCTGAAGGTGCTTCAGGACCAGGGTCTGATCGAGGCCAGACGCGGCCGGTACGGCGGTACGTTCGTGCTCCCGCGCACGGGCGCCCCGGCCGACGGGGACGAACTGCGCCGCCGGGTGGCCGGCGTCGACCTCGAGGACCTCCTGCTGTTCCGCGAGGTGCTGGAGTCGGGGGCGGTGGGGCTCTGCGCGTCGCGCGGCCTCGACGCCGCGGGCGCGGACCGGCTGCGGGGAGCTCTGGCGGCGACACACGAGGCACCTCTGCCCGACTACCGCCGGCTCGACACCCTCTTCCACCTGACGCTCGCCGAGCTCGCCGGTTCGCCCTCCCTGGCGGCCCGCTACGCGGCGGTGCGGGCGGACGTCAACGACCTGCTGGACTGCCTGCCCCTGCTGGTACGGAACCTCGAACACTCCCAGCACCAGCACGCCTCCCTCGTCGAGGCGGTGCTCGACGGCGACGAGGAGGCGGCCCGCGCGGTGATGCGCGAGCACTGCGCGGGGACGGCGGCGCTGCTCCGCGGCTTCCTGGCTTGATCTTGCTCTTCCGGATCACCGCTCTTGCGCGGCGGCCCGGCACGAACAAAGGTATGACGCGACACCATTGCACCGGGCCGGCCGCAGACCGGCCGCCGGAGGGACCGCGCCATGCACGAACCGCTCATCGGCATCACTACCTATCTGGAGCCGGCGGCTCGCTGGGGCGTCTGGGAACTCCCGGCGGCGGTGCTCCCCTCCGCGTATCCACGGCTGGTCCAGCGGTCGGGCGGCCTGGCCGCGCTGCTGCCGCCGGACGACCCGGCACGGGCGGCCGAGGTCGTCGCACGTCTGGACGGGCTCGTGATCGCGGGCGGCGCGGACGTCGACCCCGGACTGTACGGAGCGGAGCGCGACTTCAGGACCGGCCCTCCGGCGCACGAGCGCGACAGCTGGGAGGTGGCCCTGCTGCGCGCGGCCCGGGCGGCCGGCACTCCGGTGCTCGGGATCTGCCGGGGGATGCAGCTGCTGAACGTGGCCCTGGGCGGAACGCTGACCCAGCATCTGGACGGTCACGCGGGGCCGTTCGGCAAGGCGGGGGTACTCGGCGAGCACATGGTGACGCCGGTGGCGGGGACTCTGTACGCGTCGCTGGTACCGGAGGAGGCGTCCGTACCGACATACCACCACCAGGCGGTGGACCGCCTCGCACCGGGCCTGGTGGTGTCCGCGTACGCGGCGGACGGCACGGTCGAGGCGGTGGAACTGCCGGGGTCGCAGTGGGTGCTGGGAGTCCAGTGGCACCCCGAGATGAGCGATGACCTGCGGATCATGCGGGCCCTGGTGGAGGCCTCGCGCTCGCGGGTGGGTCTGACGGGGGCGGGACGGGCCTGAGCCGGCCGCACCACCGGGGGCCGGCGTACTCCCCGCTCTCACCCCCGTACCGGCCCCACGGCTCCGGCGGTCAGCGACAGCAGGTCGCGGGCCGGGCCCGTGGGCCGGTGTCCGGAGGGCCACACCGCGCGGAGCTGGCGCCTCAGCCGTACGCTCACGACCGGGACCTTGACCAGGCGCCGGGCCGACAGCTCCTCCCCCAGGGCGAGTTCGCTCAGCACGCAGGGACCCGCGCCGCTCTCCGCCGCTCCCTTCACCGCCGTGGTCGAGGAGAGTTCGAGCAGCGGACGCGCCAGGCCGCCGTGGACGGCGAGCGCGGCGTCCAGGACCTGCCGGGTGCCCGAGCCGTACTCGCGCAGGATCAACGGTGTCGCCGCGAGTTCGCCGGGGGTCAGCGGGGTACGCCGGCGGGCCCACGGGTGGGAGGGGGCGACGACCACCACGAGCCGGTCGTGTGCGATCACCGTGCCGTCCAGCCCCTCCGGTATCGACAGGCCCTCGACGAAGCCGAGGTCGGCCTCGCCCGCCAGCAGCCGCAGCGCGACCGTGGCGGAGTTGCCCGCGAGCAGGGACACGGCGGTGCCCGGGCGTTCGGCTCCCAGGGCGATCAGCCAGCCAGGCAGCAGGTACTCGGCGATGGTCATGCTCGCCGCGACCCGCAGCCGGGAGTCCCGCCGGTCGCGCAGTGCCTGGGCTCCCGCGTCGAACGCCTCAGCCGCCTCGACGACCCGGCGGGCCCAGTCGGTGACCAGGGCGCCCGCGTCGGTCAGCCGGGAGCCGCTCGGGGAACGGTCCAGGAGGGCCACCCCGAGCTGCCGTTCCATGGTCCGGATGCGACTGGAGGCGGCGGGCTGGCTGATGCCGACCTCCTTCGCCGCCCGGCCCAGGCTCCCGTGCCGCGCCACGGCGAGCAGGAGCACCATGGCGCCCAGGTCGGGGACCCGGTGGGGCAGGGAGGACGGCACGGACTGCGGACTGGTCATAAGACCAGCTTATGACCTCATAGCCGCACGCTCCCTGGTGGCCGGCGGCGGGCACTCGGAGAATCGTGGCATGGCCATCTTTCCGCAGACCAAGACCGGGGCACTCCCCCTCACCTCAGCCGTTCCCCCGCTCCCCTCCCTGCGGCACGTCGGCCCCAACTGGTACGCGACGGTCATGGGCACCGCGATCGTCGCGACCGCGGGCGCCGCGCTGCCGGTGCGGGTGCCGGGTCTGCGCACGGTCTGCGTGACGGTGTGGGCGCTCTCCGCGGTCCTGCTGGTCACCGTGCTCGCGGCACGCGCGGGGCACTGGCTGCTGCACCGGGACCAGGCCCGCGCCCACCTCCGGGACGCGGCGGTCGCCCCCTTCTACGGCTGTCTCCCCATGGCCCTGCTCGCGGTGGGAGCCGCCACGATGGCGGTCGGGCGGGACCTCGTCGGGCACCGCGCGGCCGTCGCCGTGGACGCCGTGCTGTTCACCGGCGGCACGGTCGCGGCTCTCGCCGCCGCCGTGGTGATCCCGTATCTCATGGTCGTACGCCACCGGCCCGCCCCGGCCGACGCGTCCCCGGTCTGGCTGCTGCCGCTGGTGGCCCCCATGGTCTCGGCGGCCGTGGGACCCCTGCTGGTGCCGGAGCTGCCGGCCGGGCAGTGGCGCGAGGCACTGCTGCTGGCCTGCTACGCCATGTTCGGACTGTCCCTGCTGGCGACGCTGGTGGTCGTGCCTCTGGTCTTCGCCAGGCTGCTGCACCAGGGACCGCTGCCGCTCGCGCTGACCCCGACGCTGTTCCTCGTGCTCGGGCCGCTGGGGCAGTCCACGACCGCCGTCAACCAGCTGGCCGATGTGGCACCGGGGGCGATCGGGGCGCCGTACACCTCGGCCTTCGGCGCGTTCGCGGTGCTGTACGGGGTCCCGGTGATGGGCTTCGCCCTGCTGTGGCTGGCCCTGTCCGCCGCGATGGTGGTGCGCGCGGTGCGGCGCGGCATGCGGTTCACGATGACGTGGTGGGGTTTCACCTTCCCCGTCGGCACCTGCGTCACCGGTGCGGCGGGACTGGCCCGGCACACCGGGCTCGACGCGTACACCTGGCTGGCCGTGGCGCTGTACGCGCTGCTGGTGACCGCCTGGGCTGTCGCCGGCGTACGGACACTGGGCGGGCTGTTCAGCGGAGCGCTGCTCCCAGCGCCCCGGCCGCTTCGGCCAGCGACGGTCCGTACCAGGTGAGATGGCGTCCGTCGACGAGTACGGCTCTCATCCCGGGGAAGGCCTCGGGCCCGTCCTCGGCCGTGAAGCGGTAGGGCTCGTCGGGCAGCACCACCAGTCCGGCCCCGCAGGTGTTGAGTTCGTCGAGGGGGACGCGGGGGTAGCGGTCGGGATGGTCCGCGTACACGTTCCGCACGCCGAGCCTGGCGAGCAGGTCACCCGCGAAGGTGTCGCGGCCGAGCACCATCCAGGGCCGGCGCCAGACGGGCACGACCGCCGGACGCGGAGGTGCGGCCGGGGGCGGCAGCGCCGCCCAGGCCGCCTCGGCCTCGTCGAGCCAGCGCGGGCGGGGTGCGGCCCCGCACGCGGTGAGGACCCGCTCCAGCTCGGCGAAGGCCTGGTCGAGCGTACGGACCTCGGTGACCAGGACCTCGATACCGGCTTCCCGCAGGGCGGCCAGGTCCGGCTCCCGGTTCTCCTCCTCGTTGGCGAGGACGAGGTCGGGCCGCAGGGCCGCCACGGCGGCGGTGTCCGGGTTCTTCGTGCCGCCGACGCGTGCGGCACTCAGTCCGGCCGGGTGGGTGCACCAGTCGGTGACGCCGGCCAGCAGTCCCGGGGCGGTGACGGCGACCGCCTCGGTGAGCGAGGGGACCAGGGAGACGACCCGCACCGGCGGCACCCGTCAGCGGCGCGAGTCGTAGGTGGCGTCGATGTGCTCGGCCACGGAGACGACCAGCAGCCGGGTGCCCTCGACGGTGGCCCGCCAGCGGTGCCTGACCCCTCCGGAGAGGAAGAGGGTGTCCCCGCGGCCCAGGCGGTGGGCCTGTCCCTCGGCCTCCACCTCGACGGCTCCCTCCACCACGTACATCACCTCGTCGTTGCGGTGCTGGAACTCGCGCCCGAGGTCCTGCTCACCGATGAACTCCAGCGCGCTGAGCTGGTGACGTCCGCGCACCAGCCGGTGCACGCCGTCGCTCTCCTCGGCGCGCACCAGGTCCACGGCACGGGCCGAGTCGGCCGCGGCACGGAGGCGCGCGGTCGTGGTCTCGAGCGCCTGGGCGACCCGGTCCAGTGAGCGGGGGCTCGGTCTGGCCCGTTCGTTCTCGATCTGGCTGAGGAACGGCACGGACAGCCCGCTGCGCCCGGCCACCGCCGCCAGCGTCAGCCCGAGGGTCCTGCGGCGTCGGCGGACCGCGGCACCCACCCGAAGGGCTTCCTTCTCGTCCATGTCCGGCTCCCTCCCCGGATCACCAATCCTCCCGGTTCCCAGCACCCTACGCATGTCGTTCGCGCGATGGAGCGGAAGTGGGCGGACGCGAGACCTTCGGGGACTCCTTGGGACAAGCCTGAAGGGGACGGCTCCGGTTCGCTACCGGGGCCGTCCCCTTAGTCGCCGGCGGACCAGCGGGTGCTCGTGGATCAGCGGGTGGCGCGCACTCGCGTCCCGGCCACGTCCGGGTCCGTACGGATCAGCCCTTGACCGGGGCCAGCTTGTCGATCACGTCCGGGTTGGCGTCCATCCAGTGACGGGCGGACTCCTTCTCGTTACCGGCGCCGCCCTTCTGGATCTCCGCCTCCAGCGAGGACAGCTGGGTGTCGGAGAGCTTGAAGTCCTTCAGCCAGCCGGTGAGCTCCGGGAAGTCCTTGCCGAAGTCCTTCTTGGCCACGGTGTGGATCTCGTCGCCCTTGCCCCAGGCACCCTTCGGGTCCTTGAGCTTCTTCAGGTCGTGCTTCGCGTAGGCCCAGTGCGGCGACCACAGGGTCGTCACCACCGGCTCCTTCTTCTGGATCGACCGGTTGAGCTCCGCCAGCATCGACGAGGTGCTGGACGAGACGACCTTGTACTCACCGTCCAGGCCGTACTCCTTGAGCACCTTGTCGTTCAGGATGCCCATCATCCCGGCGCTCGACTCGATCCCGATGATCTTGTTGCCGAACTTCTTGCCCTGGCCCTTGAGGTCCTCGAGCGAGTCGATGCCCTTGACGTACGAGGGAACCGTCAGCTCCAGCGACGTCGGCCCGTACCAGGAACCGAGATCGGTGAGGTCGTCCTTGTATCTGTTCCAGTAGTCCTTGTGCGTCGTCGGCAGCCAGGAGTCGAACTGGACGTCGAGCTGCCCCTGGGCAAGCCCGGTGTACAGCGGGCCCGGGTCGAGCTGCTTGACCGAGGTCTTGTATCCCCGGTCCTCCAGCATGTTCTCCCAGAGGTAGGTGCTGGCGATGGCCTCGTCCCAGGGGAAGTACCCCAGGTTGACCGTCTTGCCGGCGTCCTTGCCCTGCTTCCCGGCTCCACCGGGCACGGGGGCGAGCTTGTCGACCAGACCGGGGTTCTTCTTCAGCCAGGAGCGGACGCCGTCCTGCTCCTTGCCCTCGCCGGCCCCCTGGATCTCGTTCTCGAGACTGGTGAGCTGCTTCTCGTCGAGCTTGAAGTCCTTCAGCCACTTGGCGACCGTGGGGGACTTCTTCGCGAAGCCCTTGTGGGCGACGGTGTGGACCTGCTCGCCCTTGCCCCAGGCACCCTTCGGGTCCTTGAGCTTCTTCAGGTCGTACTTGCTGTAGGCCCAGTGCGGCGACCACAGGGTCACCACGACCGGCTCCTTCTTCTTGATGGAGGCGTTGAGCTCGGCGAGCATCGAGGAGGTGCTGGACGAGACGACCTTGTACTCGCCGTCCAGGCCGTACTCCTTGAGCACCTTCTTGTTGAGGGTGCCCATCATCCCGGCACTCGACTCGATCCCGATGATCTTGCCGTCGAACTTCTTGCCCTGGCCCTTGAGGTCCTCGAGCGAGTCGATGCCCTTGACGTACGAGGGAACCGTCAGCTCCAGCGACGTCGGCCCGTACCAGGAACCCATGTCGTCCAGCTGGTCGCTGTACTTGTCCCAGTAGTCCTTGTGCGTGGTCGGCAGCCAGGAGTCGGTCTGGAAGTCGATGTCACCGCGGGCGACACCGGAGTAGAGGGGGCCGGCGTCGAGCTGGGTCATCCCGGTCTCGAAGCCGCGCTGCTCAAGGATCTCCTTCCAGAGGAAGGTGGAGGCGATGCCCTCGTCCCAGGGGATGTACCCCATGTTGATCTTCTCGCCCTTGCCGACGTCCGTACCGCCGGCCTGCACACCCTTCGAGTCCGAGGACCCGGCGATGTTGAGGCCGCCGGCGACGAGCGCGAGGACGATGACACCGGTCATCGCGACGGCGGTGCCCGGCTTGTAGTGCGTGAACCGCAGCTTGCGGACTCCGGCGGCGGCCTTGGCCGCGGCGCGGCGGCCGAGGGGGGAGACGCGCTCGTTCAGCGCGCCCGTCATCCGGTCCAGGTACATGGCGAGGATGACGACGGCGATACCGCTCTCGGCGGCGAGGCCGACCTGGAGCTGGGTGATCGCGGCGTAGACCTTCTCACCGAGGCCGCCGGCGCCGGCCATGCCGCCGATGACGACCATCGACAGGGCCAGCATGATGACCTGGTTGATCCCGGCCATGATCGTCGGCAGGGCGAGCGGCAGCTGCACCCGGGTGAGGGTGTGCTTGGGCGTGGTACCGAAGGCTGCGGCGGCCTCGACCAGCTCGCCGTCGACCTGGCGGATGCCGAGCTCGGTCATCCTGACACCGGGCGGCATCGCGAAGACGATCGTCGCGATCACACCGGGGGTGACACCGACGCCGAAGAACATGACGCCGGGGATCAGGTAGACGAAGGCGGGCATCGTCTGCATGACGTCGAGCACCGGCCGCAGCGCGGAGCTGACCCGGCTGTTGCGCGCCGCCCAGATACCCGTGGGCACCGCGATCAGGATGGTGATGACCGCGGCCACCACGACCAGCGAGAGCGTGGCCATCGCCTCGTCCCACAGGGCGAGGGAGTCGATGAGCGCGAAGCCGGCGAAGGTCAGCACCGCGGGGACGATCCCGCGCAGCCAGAAGGCGATCACGGCGAAGATCCCGGCCATCAGCAGGGGTTCGCCGCCGCTCAGCACGGCGTTGACGCCGTCGTACATGCCGCCGAGCACGGTCTTGATGAAGTCGAAGATCCAGGTGAGGTTCGACTGGAGCCAGTCGACCGCGTTCTCGACCCACGATCCGAAGGTCAGCCTAGGCATCGGCGGTCACCTTCTCCGCACGCTGCGCCGGGACCTGTTCGGCCGGGGCGTCCACCTGCGGTTCCTCGCCGAGCGCGGCGAGCAGCCGGTCACGGGGGACGACGCCTATGACGTCGCCGTCCTCTCCGGTGACGGCCACGGCGGCGCCGCTGGTGGAGCAGGGGGTGAAGAGTTCCGCGATGGGGGTCTCCGAGGTGACGGTCGCGGGGGCCTCGGCCAGCAGGTCCTTGTCGGAGACGCCTTCCTCGGGCGCCTCCATGATCGAACCTGCGGTGAGGACGCGGGACCGGTCGACGTCCTGGATGAAGGAGGCGACGTAGTCGTTGGAGGGGCGGACGAGGATGTCCTCGGCGCTGCCCTGCTGCACGATCTCGCCGTCCCGCATCACCGCGATCTGGTCCCCGAGGCGCATGGCCTCGTTGAGGTCGTGGGTGATGAAGACGATCGTCTTCTTCAGGCGCTTCTGCAGCTCCAGGAGCTGGTCCTGCATGTCACGGCGGATCAGCGGGTCGAGCGCGCTGAAGGACTCGTCCATGAGGAGCAGGTCGGCGTCGGTGGCGAGCGCGCGGGCCAGGCCCACACGCTGCTGCATGCCGCCGGACAGCTCGTCGGGCCAGGACTTCTCCCAGCCGGCGAGGCCGGTCAGCTCCAGCGCCTGCGCAGCGCGGGACTCGCGCTCGGCACGCGGGACGCCCTGGACCTCGAGGCCGTAGGCGGCGTTCTCCAGCACGCTCCTGTGGGGGAAGAGCGCGAAGTGCTGGAAAACCATGCTGATCTTGGTGGAGCGGACTTCACGCAGGTCGCGGGGGCTGAGAGCGGTCAGGTCCTGACCGTCGAACAGCACCCGGCCCGCGGTGGGCTCCAGCAGACCGTTGAGCATCCGCAGCAGGGTGGACTTACCGGATCCGGAGAGTCCCATGACGACGAAGATCTGGCCCGGCTCCACGGTGAACGAGGCGTCGATCACCGCTGCGGTCGTTCCGTCGGCGCGCAGCTCGTCACGGTGGGTACCGCCCTGGAGCTTCCGCACGGCTTGATCGGGTCGTCTGCCGAACACCTTGTACAGGTGTTCCGCTTGCAGCCTTGACACATACACCTCACGCGTTGAACCGAAACGGTCCGCCACCCCCGCGGGCAGACCGTGGAGCGGCGCGGAATCTTCCCGCAGAGCACGTGCGCACTGGAAAATGGACGTGATCCGCTCCGGTGCCGCGCCTGCCCCTGCTTACGCGACCCAAACACCTGTGTGATCCAGTTCACTCGAACGAAACGGCCGCAACGGGAACCGAACGCCTCACCCGCCCTCGCTGTCGGTGGGGTGCGGCATCATCTGGGGTGTGACGCGACGCCTGATGCTCCTCGACACCGCCTCCCTCTACTTCCGCGCCTACTTCGGCGTCCCGGACTCGGTGCGCGCACCGGACGGCACCCCGGTCAACGCCGTGCGCGGACTGCTCGACTTCATCGCCAGGCTGGTGCAGGACCACCGCCCCGACGACCTGGTGGCCTGCATGGACGCGGACTGGCGTCCCCAGTGGCGGGTCGACCTGATCCCGACCTACAAGGCCCACCGGGTAGCGGTCGAGACCGCGGGCGGCGTCCCGGACGAGGAGGAGATCCCCGACACCCTCTCGCCGCAGGTCCCAGTCATCGAGGAGGTGCTCGACGCCCTGGGCATCGCCCGCGTGGGCGTCGAGTCGTACGAGGCGGACGACGTGATCGGCACCCTGGCCGGGCGCGCCACCGGCCCGGTCGACATCGTGACCGGGGACCGCGACCTCTACCAGCTGGTCGACGACGCGCGCGAGGTTCGGGTGCTGTACCCCCTCAAGGGCGTGGGGACGCTCCAGGTGACGGACGAGGCCTGGCTGCGCGGCAAGTACGGCGTGGACGGAGCCGGATACGTCGATCTGGCCCTGCTCCGCGGCGACCCCAGCGACGGACTGCCGGGCGTGCCCGGAATCGGCGAGAAGACGGCGGCGAAGCTGCTCGACGCCTTCGGCGACCTGGCGGGGATCATGGCCGCGGTGGACGACCCCTCCGCCCGGTTGACGCCGTCCCAGCGCAAGCGGCTCGACGAGGCCCGGGACTACGTCGCGGTCGCGCCGAAGGTGGTCCGGGTGGCCGGTGACGTCCCCCTGCCCGCCTTCACCCCGGCACTCCCCCGTGAACCCCGTGACCCCGCCGCGCTGGAGGCCCTCACGGCGAGGTGGGGCCTGGGCAACGCCGTACAGCGCCTGCTCGTCACGCTCCAGGCGTGAGGTGCTAGCTTAGGTATACCTAAGTCGAAGACGCATGCTCAGAGCAGGGAGAACCACGTGGCAGAGCAGCCGCAACGCCGGACCCCGAAGGCACGGGGGGCCCAGGTTCTGCGCACCGAGCAGATCACCCCACACATGGTGCGCGTGGTCCTCGGCGGCGAGGGCCTGGCCGGCTTCGAGCTCGACGGTTACACCGACCACTACGTCAAGCTGTGCTTCGCACCGGAGGGCGCGGAGTACTCCCACCCCTTCGACATGGCGGCGATCCGGGAGGAGTATCCGCGCGAGCTGTGGCCGGCCACCCGCACCTACACGGTCCGTTCCTGGGACCCCTCGGCGCGTGAGCTCGCGATCGACTTCGTGGTGCACGGCGATGCGGGGCTGGCCGGCCCCTGGGCGGCGCGGGCGGTCCCCGGCGACCTGGCGACCCTCCTGGGCCCCGGCGGCGGCTACGCCCCGCAGGCCTCGGCCGCCTGGCATCTGCTGGTGGGCGACGAGAGCGCGCTCCCGGCCATCGCGGCGTCGCTGGAGCAGATGCCGCAGGGCGCCGTGGCGCACGCCTTCGTGGAGGTCCCGGACGCCTCGGAGGAGCAGAAGCTCGTGGCGCCGGACGGTGTCACGGTGACCTGGCTGCACCGGGGCGACCGCCCGGTCGGCGCGGCGCTCGTCGAGGCGGTGCGCGGGCTGGAGTTCCCCGAGGGCGAGGTCCAGGCGTTCGTGCACGGCGAGGCCGGCTTCGTGAAGGAGATCCGGCGCCACCTCCGCCTGGAGCGCGGCATTCCCCTTTCGCGGCTGTCGATCTCGGGTTACTGGCGCCTGGGCCAGGACGACGAGGCGTGGCGCGCGGTCAAGCGTGAGTGGAACGAGCAGGTGGAGCGCGAGGAGCAGAGCGCCGCTTGACATCCTCGCCGCCCTGAAGGACGGCGGTAGCACCGGCCCCTTCCCCGCCACCGACGGAACCCGGTCGTCCCTGCGGATCGACCGGGTTCCGTCTTGTCCGGAGCCCCCGGGAAGGGCTCAGCCCTCCCCCGCCCCGTCCGGGTAGGCGCGGGCGGAGGCGTCCACATGGGCGAGACGCCGCAGGGCCCCGAACATGGCCTCTCCCAGCACCGTCCCGACGACGACACTCTCCACGAGGTCCTCCCGGGCGACCCGCCGCCGGACGTAGTCGAGGTCCATCCGCGCCACCGGTTCGGCGGCGTCCGCGTAGGCGTCGAGCAGTTCGACGAACGCGCCGTGGCCCGCCCTGCGCAGCGCGGCCAGCACCTCCGCGAGGGACCGTGCCGCCGGGTTGTCCGCGTTCACCAGCCAGCCGCGCCGCGCCACCAGGGCGGCGACCTCCTCCCGGGCCTCGGCCACCTCCGGCTCGCCGTCCTCGCCGGTCTCCGGCTCCTCGGGGATGATGCGCCCGGCTGCCGTACCGAGCACCATGTGCACCGGCTGGCCCGGATCGTCGACCGCCTCCAACACCTCCGCGATGGCGGAGAGCGACATCCCGCCGACGTCCAGAAGAGCCCGGATCAGCCGCAGCCGACGCTCGTGCCCGTCGCCGTAGTGCGCCTGGTTCGGGCTGGTCAGCTCGCCCGCCGGCAGCAGTCCCTCCCGTACGTAGTACTTGATCGTCGGTACCGGGACGCCGGACCTGCGGCTCAATTCACCGATGCGCACTGCGTGTTCACCCTCCAGGAGCTTGCCAAGGCGAAGCCCATCATAGATAGTCCCCCTATCAGATAGTGGACAGTGCCACTATCCATAAGCTCTCAGGGGGATCCATGCAGTCCTGGCGTACCTGGCACCGGCCCTTAGTCCTCTTCGCCGCATCGATGGCGGTGACGGCCGTCGTCGCGGCCGTCGGGATGGTGGTGGACGAACGCGTGCTCGCGGGCGCGCCGATCTGGGCCAAGCCCTTCAAGTTCGCCGTCTCGTTCGTCGCGTACGCGCTCTCGCTCGCGTGGATGCTGACGCTCCTGACGCGGGGCCGGCGCGCGGGCCGTCGGGCGGGCACCGTCGTCACACTGGCCTGCGCGGGAGAGATGGCGATCATCACCGGACAGGTGATCAGGGGGAAGCGCAGTCACTTCAACAACGCGACCCCGCTCGACTCGATGCTGTACCAGGCGATGGCCGTCACGGTGGTGATCCTCTGGGCGGGCACCCTCGTCATCGCGCTCCTGCTCCTGAGGGCCCGGATCGGCGACCGCGCCTCCGCCTGGACCGTGAGGTCCGGTGCCCTGCTGGCCTTGGCGGGAGCCGCGATCGGCTTCCTGATGACCCGCCCCTCCGCGGAACAGCGGGCGGCGGGCGGTCTCGACAGCGCCGACGTGGTCGGAGCGCACGCGGTGGGCGTACCGGACGGCGGACCCTCGATGGCGCTCACGGGCTGGTCGACGACCGGTGGCGACCTGCGCATCCCGCACTTCGTCGGCATGCACGCCCTGCAGGCGCTGCCGCTGTTCCTGCTCGTACTGCTGTTCCTCGCGCCACGGGTCGCCCTACTGCGCGACCCGCTGGTACGGCTGCGCCTGGCGAGGGTCGCCTGCGGCGCCTACGCGGCCCTCGTCGCGCTCCTGACCTGGCAGGCGCTCCGGGGCGAACCGCTGATCCACCCGGAGGGCGCGACGCTCACCGCCGCGGCGGCGATCGGGGTGGCCACGGCGGCCGGCTTCGTGACGGCGCTGCGACCGGGGACACGGCCGGGACGGACCGGCACGCCGGAGAAGGAGCTGGTCCGGTGACCGGGGCACTCTTCGAGGTCACGTTCCTGGCGGCGGCGCCGTTCTGGCTGCTCATGATCTTCGCACCGGGGTGGCACCTCACGCGGCGCGTCGCCGCCTCACCGCTCACCGTGCTGCCGGTGCTCACGCTGTGGGCGGTGATGGCCGTTCCGGTCCTTCCGGAGCTCTGGGCGGCGGTCAGCAGCCCCGACATCGACACCTTCCGTGAGCTCACCGCCCTCGCGAACGGTGCCGGCGCCGTGTGGGCGCAGATCATCGCCTGGGACCTGCTGATCGGTCAGTGGATCTTCCTGCGCTCGCGCCGGCTGGGGCTCTCCCCTCTGGTGTCCGGTCCGCTGCTGGTACTGACGGTTCTGCTGTCCCCGGTGGGGTGGATGGCCTTCCTCGTCATCCGAATGGCCGTAGGATCCAGGCTTCGGCCGGAACCGTCCGCACCGGACCCCGGCGGCCCCGGAGCCCGCTGAGCCCGGCCCGGGAGCCCGCTGAGCCCGGTCTCCGCACGTGTGCGCGGGACCCAGGACCAATCCGCCGGGGGTCCGGCTCCGAATCAAAGACGAAACCGTTGTGTGCTCCGGGAGGACCGTCCGCGTGAGAGAAGCCGTACACATCAGTGGGGTCCGCTCGCCGGGCCCCGGCCTGGAGGATCTGCTGGTCCAGGTCGCCCGTGGCGATCAGGACGCCTTCACCCAGGTGTACGACCATGTCAGCGGGCCGGTTCTGGGTCTCGTCCGGAGCGTGCTCCGCGACCCCGCGCAGTCGGAGGAGGTGGCCCAGGAGGTGCTGGTGGAGGTCTGGCGGACCGCCCCGCGCTTCCAGCCGTCCCGCGGCAGCGCCATGAACTGGGTGCTGACGCTGGCGCATCACCGGGCGGTGGACCGGGTGAGGTCGGCCGAGGCCACGGCGGCCCGTGAGCACAAGGCGGCGCTGCTCGACCGCACCCCGGACTTCGACGAGGTCTCGGAGCAGGTCGAGAGCCGCCTGGAGCGGGAGCAGGTCCGGCGCTGTCTGCGGACGCTCTCCGAACTCCAGCGTGAGTCGGTGACGCTGGCGTACTACCGAGGGCTGACCTACCGGGAGGTCGGTGAGCTGCTCTCCGTACCACTGGGAACCATCAAGACACGGCTGCGTGACGGACTGATCCGGCTGCGCGACTGCCTGGGGGTGAGCGCATGACCACGGCCGAGCTGCACACGTTGACCGGGGCCTACGCCCTGCACGCGCTGCCGGACGACGAACGCCTGGCGTTCGAGCGGCATCTGAGCGCCTGCGAGGCGTGCGCCCAGGAGGTGCGGGAGCTGTCCGCCACCGCCGCACGGCTCGGGCTCGCGGTCTCCGCGACCCCGCCGCCGCCCCTGCGGGAACGGGTGCTGCGGGAGATCACGACCGTTCGGCAGGAGACCCCGTCCCAGGGGCGGGGAATGCGCTCCGGGGGTTCACCCACGGGCCGGGCCGGCCGGTGGACCAGCTACGCCCTCGCCGCGTGCGTCGCCGCCGCGGCGGCCTTCGGAGGGGTCGCCGTCTGGCAGAACCAGGTCGCGCAGGACGCCCGGCAGGAGGCCACACGGGCCCAGGAGCACAACGCGCAGGTGGCTCAGGTCCTCACCGCGCCCGACGCCGCGACGACCGCGTCGGAGCTGGCGGACGGAGCGCGGGGCACCGTGGTCGTCTCCAGGAGCGTCGACCGGGCGGTGTTCCTCGCCTCGGACCTGGCACAGCCGCCCAGCGGCAAGGTCTACGAACTCTGGTACGACGACGGGGGCGTGATGCGCCCGGCCGGTCTGATGAACCCGTCGGCGACCGACGAGGCCGTGCTGCTGGACGGTCCCGTGGACGGAGCCTCCGGCATGGGCATCACCATCGAGCCGGAGGGCGGTTCCGAGCAGCCGACCACCGAGCCCCTGGCCGTGATGGAGTTCCGGGACGCCTGATCCGAGACCCGTCCCCCGTAACCGCTCCGGAGCCCCGGTGCGCGTGTCTCCGTACGTTCTCGTGCGGAGGCCGCGCCCCGGGGCTCTGCCGTGCGGAGTGGCGGTGCTCGTGCGGCGGGTGCAGGGTGGTCGGTGGTGCGCCCTGCCGGGTGGGCAGCCGGGCGCGCGGCGGCACGGCCCACGGCACCTGAGGACGGGTGAGCCCATGAGCACCGTTGAAGAGACGATCGAAGTGGCCGTGCCGGTGAGCACCGCCTACAACCAGTGGACGCAGTTCAAGAGCTTTCCGCGGTTCATGACGGCCGTGAAGTCGGTCGAGCAGATCCGCCCCAACCTCACCCGCTGGGTGGTGGGGTTCGGCCCGCTGCGGCACGAGTTCGAGGCGGAGATCGTGGAGCAGCGACCCGACGAGCTGGTGGCGTGGCGGAGCCTGGGGCGGCGTCTCGCCCACCGGGGTGAGGTGTCGTTCCGGGCGACGGCGTCCGGGGGCACGGCGGTGTCCCTTCTCTTGGACGACGGGCCGCACGCGGCCTCGGGGCCCCGCGCCCGGCTCCACGAGTTCACGGGCCGTGTGGTCCGGGCCGAACTCGGCCATTTCAGGGAGTTCATCGAAGGCATGGGGCGCGAGGGCGGGGCCTGGCGCGGAACCATCCACAACGGCCACGTCCGGCCCGTGGAGCGGGAGCCGGCCAGGAGCCGGGTCCCCCACTGGCCCGTCGGCTGACCGGCCCGTCCGGCAGCGAGAGAGCACGAGAGTGAGAGGGCACGTCCGATGAAGAAGGCCCCGCGCGAGGAGCAGGACGAACAACTCACCGTGACTCCGCCCAAGAAGTGGGCGGCGGGCGTGCCCGCGGTGACGCACGCCCTCGAGTACTCGCTCTCCGAGACGTCGGCCAGGCGGACCGGGCTGACGCTGCTGAACATGAACCAGGTGGACGGGATCGACTGCCCCGGGTGTGCCTGGGCAGATCCGGCCCCCGGGCACCGGCATCTGAACGAGTACTGCGAGAACGGTGCCAAGCACATCAACGACGAGGCGACGTCGCGGCGCGTCACGGCCGACTTCTTCCGCGAGCACACGGTCTCCGAACTGGGCCGGCGGTCCGATCTCTGGCTCAACCAGCAGGGCCGGCTCACCGAGCCGATGGTCAAGCGCCCCGGCTCGGACCACTACGAGCCGATCAGCTGGCACGAGGCTCTGGGGCTGCTGGCCGAGGAGCTGAAGGCGCTGGCGTCCCCCGACGAGGCGGTCTTCTACACCTCGGGCCGGGTCAGCAACGAGGCCGCGTTCCTCCTGCAGCTGTTCGCCCGGGCCTTCGGCACCAACAACCTCCCCGACTGCAGCAACATGTGCCACGAGTCCAGCGGGTTCGCCCTGCACGAGACCCTGGGCACGGGCAAGGGCACCGTGAGCCTGGAGGACGTCCACCACGCCGATCTGATCTTCGTGGTGGGCCAGAATCCCGGCACCAACCATCCGCGTCAGCTCTCGGCGCTGGAGGAGGCCAAGGACAACGGCGCTCGCATCATCGCCGTGAACACCCTGCCCGAGGCCGGACTCCTCCGGTTCAAGAACCCGCAGCAGGCGCGCGGGGTCGTGGGGCGCGGCGTCCAGATCGCCGACCGCTTCCTCCACATCCGCAGCGGCGGCGATCTCGCCCTGTTCCAGGGCCTGAACCGGATGCTGCTGGAGGCGGAGGACGAGCGTCCGGGTACCGTCCTGGACCACGACTTCATCGGCTCCGACACCAGCGGCTTCGAGGAGTTCTCCCGTCACGCCCGCTCCATCGCCTGGGAGGACGTCCTCGCCGCGACCGGGCTGGCCCGGGAGGAGATCGAGCAGGTCCGGGACGAGGTCCTGCGCAGCGAGCGGGTGATCGTCTGCTGGGCCATGGGAGTCACGCAGCAGAAGCACGGGGTGCCCACGATCCGGGAGATCGTCAACTTCCTGCTGCTGCGCGGGAACCTGGGCAGGGCCGGCGCGGGGGTCTGCCCGGTACGCGGGCACAGCAACGTCCAGGGCGACCGGACGATGGGCGTGTGGGAGCAGATGCCCGACTCCTTCCTCGACGCGCTCGGGGACGAGTTCGGCTTCGAACCGCCGCGTGCCCACGGGCTCGACGCGGTGAACTCGATCAGGGCGATGCGCGAGGGCCGGATCAAGGTGTTCGTGGGCGTCGCGGGCAACTTCGTCCAAGCCGCACCGGACAGCGAGGTCACCGAGGAAGCCATGCGACGGTGCGGCCTCACCGCGCACATCTCCACCAAGCTCAACCGTTCCCATACGGTGTGCGGCCGGACCGCGCTGATCCTGCCGACGCTCGGCCGCACGGAACGCGACATCCAGGCGACGGGCGAGCAGTTCGTCACGGTGGAGAACTCGATGAGCGAGGTGCACAGTTCCCACGGCCGCCTGGAGCCGGCGTCCAAGGTCCTGCTCAGCGAGGTCGCCATCCTCTGCCGCCTCGCCGTCCGGACCCTCTCCGGCAGATCCGGTATCCCCTGGGCGGAGTTCGAGGCGGACTACGGCGTCGTCCGGGACCGGATCTCCCGTGTCGTGACGGGGCTGCACGACTTCAACCGCCGGGTGGCCAGGCCTGGTGGCATCCAGTTGCCGAACCCCGTCAACGAGGGGGTCTACGCGACGGTCACCGGCAAGGCGATGTTCACCTGCAACGACTGGGTGATGCCGCAGGCGCCCGAGGGGCATCTGCTGTTGCAGAGCCTGCGTTCGCACGACCAGTGGAACACCGTCCCGTACACGGACAACGACCGTTACCGGGGTGTCCACGGCAGCCGGCGCGTGGTCATGGTGAACCCTGAGGACGTCACCAGGCTCGGGCTGTCACCGGGGCTCCACGTCGACCTGGTGAGTGTCTGGGCCGGGGGTGAGGAGCGCCGCGCGGAGGACTTCACGGTGGTGCCCTATCCGACCTCTCCGGGATGCGCCGCCGCGTACTACCCCGAGACGAACGTCCTGCTGCCGCTGGACAGCGTGGCCGACGCC
Source organism: Streptomyces sp. NPDC048590 (assembly GCF_043199535.1). NCBI lineage: Bacteria > Bacillati > Actinomycetota > Actinomycetes > Kitasatosporales > Streptomycetaceae > Streptomyces > Streptomyces sp. NPDC048590. The sequence goes on from NZ_JBICWC010000011.1 coordinate 55,967, forward strand.
AGCAACCAGCCGACCGCCAAGAGCATGGTCGTGCGGCTGGAGCCGACGGCAGCGGTGCGCGGGACCGGCTGAGCGCGCGGTCCGTCACCCGGTGACGAGGCCTGCGACGAGGTTGATGGCGGTGGCGAGGATGATCGTGCCGAACACGTACGACAGCAGGGTGTGGCGCAGGACGATCGCGCGGATCACCGGGCTGGACACGTCGTTGTCGGACACCCTCCCGGCCGAGCAGCGCGCCTGCACGCTGCTCGGCCGCCTGGAGCGCCGGAGTCCGGGGGCCTGACGGACACCGGCTCCCGGTGTCCGCCTCCCGGTTCAGCTCCTGCGGGGCGGACGCGGGAGGAATCCGCTGGTTCGGGCCCGGTACTCCGCGTATCCCGGCCTCCCGGCCATGTGCCGTTCCAGCAGTGCCTTTCCGCTGCCCATGGTCAGCAGGAGGCTCATCACCACGGGGGAGACCAGGGTGGTGGCCGCCACGACGGGGTCGGCGCAGACGACTAGGAAGAGCCCCCACCAGACGCAGAAGTCCCCGAAGTAGTTCGGGTGACGGGTCCACGACCACAGTCCCCGGTCCATGATCCGGCCCTTGTTCTCCGGATTCCGCTTGAACCGGTCCAGCTGGGCGTCCCCCACCGCCTCGAAGACCAGCCCGACCGCCCATACGGCGGTCCCGGTCCAGGCCCACGCGCCCGCCGGCCCGGGCAGGTACTGCCCGGCCTGGACCGGCAGGGAGACCAGCCAGACCAGCGCGCCCTGGAGGAGGTACACCTTGCGCAGGGCGTACAGGGCGGGGCTGCCCGGCGCCTTGGCGAGCATCGCCTCGTAGCGCGGGTCCTCGCCGTGGCCCCGGCCGCGGCGGCCGATGTGCACGGCGAGCCGGAGCCCCCAGACCACGGTCAGGGCGGTCACCAGGAGGCGGAGCGTCCCGTCCCCGTCGCCCGCCGACATCGCGTACGAAACGACGGCGACGGCCGCGAAGCCGAGCCCCCACGCCACGTCGACGATCCGGTGCATGCCCTTGCGGAGGGCGACCAGGAAGGTCACGAGCATGACGAGGAGGGCGGCGCCCGCGGTCGCGGCCAGGTTCTGGGCGAACGCCGCCCAGGCGAAGCCGGTCACCGGCCCGGTCCGGCGACCGCGGGCTCACCGCTCCCGGCGGCGGCGCCGAGGCCCGCGTACCAGCCGTGCCGGGTGGCGGGCATGGCCGCCCCGCCGCCGGCGTCCGGCCGCACCGAGAGGATCTGGTCGACTCCCATCCGACGCTCCTCGAACGCCAGCGCGCCGCCCACCAGGTACAGCCGCCACACTCGGGCGGTCTCCTCACCGACCAGGGCGGTGAACTGCGGCCAGCGCTCCTCCAGGGTCCGGTGCCAGGCCTCGACGGTCAGGACGTAGTGCTCACGCATCGACTCCACGTCGCGTACCTCCAGCCCCGCGCCTTCGAGGAGTCCCACCGTCTCCCCGACGGGCCGCATGTGCATGTCCGGCGCGATGTACGACTCGATGAAGGCCCCGCCGCCCGGCGCGGTGGTACCGCGGGACATCTGCTGGACCATGGCCCTGCCGCCGGGCCGGAGCACCGAGTGCAGCAGCGCGGTGAACGCCGGGTACTCGGCGTCCCCGACGTGCTCGCCCATCTCGACGGTGGACACCGCGTCGTAGTCGCCCCGGAAGCCGGGCAGTCCGGCGACGTCGCGGTAGTCGCAGTTGTGCACCTCGACGAGCTCCTCCAGTCCGCGTTCGGCGACCTGGGCGCGCACATGGGCCGCCTGCTCCCTGGCCAGGGTCACCGCGGTGACCCGTACACCGTGCCGGGCCGCCGCGTACAGGGTGAGGGATCCCCAGCCGCAGCCGATGTCGAGCAGGCGGGCGCCGGGGGTGAGCCCGAGTTTGCGGCAGATCAGTTCGAGCTTGTCGCGCTGGGCGTCGGCCGGTCCGTAGTCGGGCCCGGTGCCGGTCCAGTAGCCGCAGGAGTACGCCATCGTCTCGTCCAGCAGCAGGGAGTAGAAGGCGTTCGACAGGTCGTAGTGGTGGCTGATGGCCGCCCGGTCGCGGGCCTTGCTGTGCAGCGCTCCGCTCAGTCCGGCGCGGGCCGCCGGGACCGGTGGGCGGGGGCCGACCGCGCCGAGGCGCAGGGCTGTTCCGGCGGCGCGGAGGCGGTCGGCGAGGCGGGGGCGGGGCAGCTGGAGTCCCTGGTCCCGTGATGCCCGGCGCATCGCGCGCAGCCCGTCGGCGAGGTTGTCGGCGATGTCGATGTCACCGGTGATGTAGGCCTCGGCGAGGCCGAGTTCACCGGGCTGCCACAGCAGCCTGCGCAACGCCCGGCGGGATCGCACGTGCACCGTGGGCGCGTCCAGGGGTCCGGTCTCGCTGCCGTCCCACATCCTGATGCGGACCGGGGGCGGTCCTCCGAGGAACTGCTCGATGACCGGGGCGATCCGCTGGGCGGCTCCGGTGACCGGGGTCTCGTTGACGGTGACGGTGTTCACGCGGTGTCCTCACGGGTCAGGAGAATCTGCTGCACATCGAGGTAGCCGGAGCGGAATCCGGCTTCGGAGTAGGCGAGGTAGAAGGTCCACATCCGGCGGAAGGTCGCGTCGAAGCCGAGCGCGTCGACCTGGGCGGTCCGTTGCACGAAGCGTTCCCTCCACAGCCGGAGGGTCTCGGCGTAGTGCATGCCGAAGCCGTCGCACCGAACGGTGCGCAGGGCGCTGTGGGCGGTGGTGACGCGTTCGACCGCCTCGACGGAGGGCAGCATGCCGCCGGGGAAGATGTACTTCTGGATCCAGGTGTAGGTGGCGCTGCTGGCGAGCATCCGGTCGTCCGGCATGGTGATCGCCTGGAGCGCGACGCGTCCGCCGGGGGCGAGGCAACGGTCCAGGGTCTTGAAGTAGACGGGCCAGAACTCCACGCCGACGGCCTCGATCATCTCGACGCTGACGATCGCGTCGTACTCCCCGGTGACGTCCCGGTAGTCGCAGAGCCGCACGTCGACACGGTCCTCGTGGCCCGCCTCGCGGATCCGCGCCCTGGCCAGTTCCTGTTGTTCCCGGGAGAGGGTGAGAGTGGTGACCCGTGCGCCCCGGGCGGCGGCGCGCACGGAGAGTTCGCCCCAGCCGGTGCCGATCTCCAGGAGTTCGGTGCCCTGGCCGACCCGGGCGAGATCCAGCAGCCTGTCGATCTTGCGGTGCTGTGCGGCGGGCAGCAGCTCGTGCTCGGCGGGGAATCCGCGGAAGACGGCGGAGGAGTACGACAGGGTGTCGTCGAGGAAGAGCGCGAAGAGGTCGTTCGACAGGTCGTAGTGGTGGCTGATGTTGTCGCGGGCCCCCTCGGGGGTGTTGGCCTGCGCCGCGGGCTGCCGCAGTGCCCAGAGCCTACGGAACTTCTGGAGCGGCGCGGGCACGAGACCGGCGGCGTTCCCCGCGAGGACCGTCAGCACTCCCACGAGGTCGGGCGAGTCCCACTCCCCCGCCATGTACGACTCCCCGAAGCCGATGAGTCCGCTCGCGCCGATCCTCCGGAAGAAGGCGTCCGGCCTGCGGATCTCCATGAGCGGGCCGCCCAGGCCGATGCTGTCGCGGCCGGCGATCCGGGCCCGCAGCGGGAGCCGGGACAGCGCGTGCCGGACGAGCCGTTCGGCCAGCGCGGTTCTGATCGCCGAGGCCTGTGGCTGGGCGGCGACATCGGGCCAGCGGTCCGCGTCGACACCGGCGGGCGGTGCCCCGGCCGGCCTGGTCTGTGCGGGGATGACGCCGCCGGCCGGGGTGGTCACCGGGGAGGTGGATGAGGTGGGCGTCTTCACTGCATGCCTTTCTGGGTGGGATGGGCGGGGCGCGGCTGCACGGGGAGCCGGCGCAGGAACAGCCGGATGCCGTGGAGCCGGATGGCGGCCGACACCACCACGGTGGAGAAGGGGTGGCGGAGGAAGAGCCGGACGAGCTGGGCGGGAGTGGCGGGGCGCCGGGTGCCCCGTACGGTCGCCGTGAACGGGCGTGCGTCCTGGCGCTCCAGGTGGACCGTCAGGGCCAGGCGCCGGTCCGGTTCGGGGAGCCTCATCCGGTAGGCGCCGTCCACGGGGAAGAACGGCGACACGTAGAAGTCCTTGCCGGTGGTGGCCGAGCCGTCGGAGTCCGGGCGCAGCAGGTAGCAGTGGCGCTCCCCGTAGGTGTTGTGCACCTCGGCGACCACGCAGAGCACGGTGCCGTCGGAGCGGTGGCACCAGTACACGGTCAGCGGGTTGAAGACATGGCCGAACACCCTGGCCTGCGTGAGCATGCTGACGGTGGCGTCCGCGAGATCGACGCCGTGCGCCGCGAGGAAGCGCTCCAGGCCGGCCCGGACGGTGGGAGCGGTGCCGCCGAAGTGGTCACGGGCGTCGAAGCCGGCGAGCGGCCGCAGCGGTGCCGGCAGCCGTGGCGGGCGGTCCGGGTCGATGAGCCAGAGGTAGGTGCGGTGGCGCAGGGCGTAGCGGCGTGGCGACGTCCGTACGTGGGTGATGGTGCAGGGGTAGAGGGCGCCGCTCACCAGGTGACCCCCAGGGCTGCGGCGGCCTCGACCCCCGAGCGGCAGCCGTCCTCGTGGAAGCCCCAGCCGTGGTACGCCCCCGCGTAGGCGACGACGGGGCCGGAGAGTCCGGGGAGCCGTGCCTGCGCGGCCACCGACTCCGGGGTGAAGACGGGGTGTTCGTAGACCATGCGGGCCCGGACGAGGTCCGGGTCGACGCGGTCGGCGCCGTTCAGGGTGACGACGTAACGCTCAGGGGCGTCCAGGCGCTGGAGGCGGTTCATGTCGTAGCTGACGGTGACCCGGTCGGCGTCGGCGGCGCAGGAGGGCATCAGGTAGTTCCAGGAGGCCGCGGCGCCCCGGCTGCCCGGCAGCAGCGTGCTGTCGGTGTGCAGGAGTGTGGGGTTGCGGGAGTACCGGAACGCTCCGAGGATCTGCCGTTCCTCGTCGGTGGGGTCGGCGAGCATGCGCAGCGCCTGGTCGGGATGGGTGGCGACGACCACCGCGTCGTACTCCTCGGTGGCGCCGTCCCCGGTGACGATCTCCACCCCGTCCCCGTGCCGGCGGAGGGTCCGTACGGGTGCCCCGGTCCGCACGGAGCTCACCTGCTTGGCGATCCGCTCGACGTACTCGCGGGAGCCGCCGGTGACGGTGCGCCAGACCGGGGAGTCGCCGATGGAGAGCATGCCGTGGTGCTCCAGGAACCTGAACAGGTACCGCGCCGGGTAGCGCAGTGCGGTCACCGGGTCGCAGGACCAGACCGCGGAGACCACCGGTGTCAGGAAGTGGGCGCGGAAGTACGGCGAGAACCGGCCGCGCTCGGCGAACTCGCCCAGGGTCATGAGGCCGGTTCCCTCGGGCATGGCAAGCAGCGCCCGCGCCGCGCGGTGGAAGCGGGGCACCTCGGCCAGCATCCTCAGGTAGCGGCCCCGCAGCAGGGCACCGGGCCGGGCGACGAGCCCGGCAGGACCGCGTGCTCCCGCGTACTCCAGGCCACAGCCCTCGCAGCGCACGGACATGCTCATCTCCGACTCCTGCGTCGCCACTCCGAGTTCGTCGAAGAGCCGCAGGAGGTTGGGGTAGGTCCGCCGGTTGTGCACGATGAAGCCGGAGTCGACCCGTTGGCTACGGCCGTCCGGTGACGTCAGCTCATGTGTGTGGGCGTGCCCGCCCACCCGGTCGTCCGCCTCCAGGAGCGTCACGTCGTGCGCCTTCCCCAGGACGAACGCGGCCGTGAGTCCCGCCACTCCGCTCCCCACCACGGCAGTGCGCCGCCGCTCCGTCGTCATTCGGATCCCTCCGCTGTTCCGCTCACTGGCAACGGGCGCTGTTCCAGCGCCCCTCGGCGGTGATTCGGTGCTGGTGGCGTCATGGATTGGCCGATGATCGGACTTCCTTCGATCGAGTGAGGAGCCAATCCGCGCGACGTCGGGCGCCGAACCCCTGGTGTGACCACAGACCTGGACGATTCGCAGAAACAGGGGGCCCCCGGGCCCTGGCGCTCCCGCCTCGCCCGGGGCGCCCCGGCCGCGCTCAGCGGTCTGATCGCCGGCTTCACCGCCCTGTGCGTGGCGGAGCTGGTCGCCGCGGCCGTACGCCCGGAGGCGGGTCCGGTCACGGCGGTGGGAGGGGCGGTCATCGACCGGACTCCCCCCGCGGTCAAGGACTTCGCCGTACGCAACTTCGGCACCGCCGACAAGCTGGTGCTGCAACTCGGGATCCTGGTCCTCCTGGCGCTCTTCGCCATGGGAATCGGTGTCCTGGCCTCGCGTCACCGGCGGACCGGTGCCGCGGCCGTCCTGGTCTTCGGCGTGATCGGGGCGGTGTCGGCGGTGGGGCGGCCGGAGGGCCGCGCCACCGACGCGCTGCCTTCGGTCGTGGGCGCGTTGGTGGCCGCGGGGGTGCTGTACCTCCTGGCCGGGCGGCTGGCCCCGGCGACCGCTCCGCCTCCCGCGGCTGGGGAGACGGAGCGTGAGGACCGGGGGGTCTTCGACCGCCGCGGGTTCGTCGTCGCGGCGACCGCGGCGGCGGCTGCCTCGGCCGGTGCGGGACTGCTCGGGCGGCAGCTCCAGGCCTCCCGGCTGGCCGGGGTGTCCGCGGCGCGCGGGGACATCACCCTCCCCGCGCCTGCCTCACCCGCGCCCGCGATACCTCGCGGCGCCGATCTGGACATCCGCGGCCTGAGCTCCTTCGTGACGCCCAACAAGGACTTCTACCGCGTCGACACCGCCCTGACCGTCCCACGGGTCGACGCCGGTGGCTGGCGGCTGCGTATCCACGGCAAGGGCGTGGCCAGGCCGGTCACCCTCGGTTTCCAGGACCTCCTGGCCCGGGAGCTGATCGAGCGCGACATCACGCTGACCTGCGTGTCCAACCAGGTGGGCGGCCCGTATGTGGGCACAGCCCGCTGGATCGGCGTACGCCTGGCGGACCTGCTCCGGGAGGCCGGGGTGAAGCCGCCGTCCCGGGGCGGACCGGCCGACCAGATCGTGGCCCGCTCCGTGGACGGCATGACGATCGGGACCCCGGTCGAGGACGTCATGGACGGGCGTGACGCACTGCTCGCCGTCGGCATGAACGGCGAACCGCTGCCGTTCGACCACGGATTCCCGGTGCGGATGGTCGTGCCCGGTCTGTACGGCTACGTATCGGCCTGCAAGTGGATCCAGGACATCGAGCTGACCACGTTCGACAGTTACGACGCCTACTGGGTCAAGCGAGACTGGGCACGCGAGGCGCCGATCAAGACCGAGTCACGCATCGACACCCCGCGCCCGTTCGCCTCCCCTCGCGCGGGGACCGTGCCGGTCGCGGGGGTCGCCTGGGCGCAGCACCGGGGCATCGAGCGCGTGGAGGTCCGGGTCGACGGCGGCGAGTGGCACACCGCGCGGCTGGCGGCCGACGCGGGCCGCGACACCTGGCGCCAGTGGGTGTGGGAGTGGCCCGCCACCACCGGCAACCACACGCTCGAGGTCCGTGCGACGGACCGGACGGGCGCCACCCAGACCGAGGAGCGGGTCGGTACCGTCCCGGACGGAGCGACCGGGTGGCACTCGGTGGTGGTCGACGTCAGCTGATGACAGCCGTCTCTCCCTGTGCGCCCGCCCCACCCCGGGCGGTCATGTCCCGGGCGACGGCGCGGTGTTCCCCCTGGACCGGCATGGAACGGGTGGCGGCCTTCCGGGCCCTCGCCGTCAGTACGCTCACGGGATGAGGCCTGTGAACCCCGAGAACGACGCCCTGCCCCCCTCCGGCCCGCACGACGTGGCCCGCCGGGCTCGCGTCATCGGCGCGGTCGTCGGATCGGCGGTCGGCGACGCGCTGGGCGCACCCTTCGAGTTCGGCCTCCCGGGGGTCTACGGCGCCAGGTTCCCGGACGGGACCGGGACGATGTGCGGGGGCGGCGGCTGGGACCCGGGCGAGGCCACCGACGACACGCAGATGGCCGTCCTCGTCGGGGAGTCGATACTGGAACAGAGCGGCCTCGACCTCCCGGACATGTTCGCCCGCTTCCGGCGCTGGGCGGCGGGCGATCCGAAGGACATCGGCCTGCAGACCGAGGACGTGCTCACCAGCGGGGACCCCTGGGACCGGGCCGCCGCACTCCACTTCCAGGTCAACGCCCGGGCGGCGGGCAACGGTTCGCTGATGCGCGCCGCCACCTCGGCGGTGGGTTTCGCCCGTGCGGGGCGGACGGCCACGATGGAAGCCGGCCGCCGGATCGCCGCGCTGACCCACGGTGACCGGGCAGCCTGGGAGGGCACCGCCGTCCTCCACGAACTGGTGCGCGTGGCACTCGAGGGCGAAGACCCACTCGCGGCCGTCGACACCACGCTCGCCGAGGTCCACCCCGGCCACCGGGACCGCTGGGCCACCGTCCTCGACGCGGGCTGGCATCCGGACGCAGCCACGGAGTTCAACGGCGCGGTGTGGCCGTGTCTCGGAACGGCACTGTGGGCGCTGCGCACCACCCGGGGTTTCGAGGCGGCGCTCGCCGCCGCCGTCGACGTGGGCGGCGACACGGACACCGTGGCCGCGGTGACCGGCTGCCTCGCGGGCGCCGTGTACGGCGTCGACGCGGTGCCGGAGCGCTGGACGGCCCCCCTCCACGTGCCGTTGCCCGGATACGGGGACCGGGTACTGCGCGCGTCCGACCTGGCGTCACTGGCCCTGCGCCTCGACGGAATCGCAGGATAAAAACGGCATGAAACTACACATAAGGGCCAGATAAGAGCACACTGGTGAGGAGAAACGGACGACCGCACCGGCCCTCCGACCGGATGCGGCCCCTCCAGAAAGCGCGAAGGAGACCATCCTCATGAGTAACCTCGCCCACTCCGGAAGGGACGTCTCGAACCGGACCGACAGAGATGTTTCCCGCCACACCGACACAGATGTCTCACGCCATACAGGCAGGGACCATGCCGCCAGGGACATGTCCGGGCACCCTGACGCCGACGAGATGCGGGAGCGCCACGACCGAGTGATGAGCGGTGGTGCCGAAAGCGGCACCGGACGCTCGGCCGGTATGGCGGCCGCTCCGCTGCTCCTGCTGGGCCTCTTCTGTGCCGTCTCTCCGTGGGTGCTCCACTTCACCGGGAGCCAGCCCTCCCTGGTCCCGCACAACCTCGTCATCGGCATCGCGATCGCGGTGCTGGCGCTCTGCTTCACCGCCATGCCCGAGCGGATGACCGGAGCGGGCCTGGCCATCGTCGCGCTGGGCGCATGGCTGATCATCGCACCATGGGTCGTGGGACAGAGCCCCGACATGGGTGTGATCCTCACCAACGTCATCGTCGGCGGCCTCACGATCGTGCTGGGGGCAGCCTGCGCGGGGCTCTCGCTGATGAGCGGGAAGAAGAAGAGCGGCAAGAGGACGAAGGCGGCAAGGACCTGACCGTAGAACACACAGGAACGGAAGCGACAGAGCGGCCACAGACGTCCGGTCCTGTGGCCGCTCCCGTGTTCGCGGCCGGGTGCGGGGAGCACCCGGGTGAGCGGGGAGCACCCGCGTGATCAGCCCACCGAGCTGTACGCCACGACTCCCCGGAGCACCGCGTCGACCGCCTTGTGCGCGTTCTTCGCCACCGAACTCCCGTCCCGGGGCGCCGCCGCCGCGATCTGGCCGAGTACGTCGATCACCTGCTTGCACCACCGCACGAAGTCCCCGGCCGGCATCTCGGCCTCACGCAGGACCTCGTCCAGCGACCGCCCGGAGGCCCACATGTAGACCGCCCAGGCGAAGCCGAGGTCGGGCTCGCGCTGGCCGACCCCCTCGGTCTGGCTGATCTTGAAGTCCTCCTCCAGGGCGTCGAGCCTGCCCCAGATGCGGACCATCTCGCCCAGCGCCTTCTTCGCCGGGCCCGAAGGCAGCTTGGGGGCGACGGCGTCGTCGGCCTGACGCGCCTCGTAGACCAGGGCTGAGACGCAGGCGGCGAGCTCGGCGGGGTTCAGCCCCTCCCAGACGCCGTCCCGCAGGCACTCGCTGGCGAGCAGATCGAGCTCGCCGTAGAGCCGCGCCAGCCGGCGGCCGTTCTCCGTGACCTCGTTGCCCCGCAGGTAGTCGAGCTCGGTCAGGAGCGCCACGATCCGGTCGAAGGTACGGGCGATGGTGTTCGTCCGGCCCTCGATGCGGTTCTCCAGCTGCCGGGTGTCACGCTGCAGCCGGTGGTAGCGCTCCGCCCAGCGGGCGTGGTCCTCCCGCTCGTCGCACCCGTGACAGGGGTGGGCGCGCAGCTCCGTGCGCAGCCTGGCGATCTCACGGTCGTCGGCCGCCGCGGCGCGCTGCTTGCGGTGCCGCCCCGGGTCGATGTGGCCCGCCTTGCTGCGCAGCGCGGAGGCGAGGTCGCGGCGTGACTGCGGGGAGCGCGGGTTGAACGACTTGGGCACCCGCATGCGTTCCAGGGCCTCGACCGGCACCGGGAAGTCGATCTGTGCCAGTCGCTTCACCTGCCGCTCCGCGGTCAGCACCAGGGGGCGCGGTCCGTCGTGGTACTCCAGCCCGCGGTGCCCGTTGGTCCGCCCCGCGGGCAGACCCGGGTCCAGGACGAGCGCGAGACCGGCGAACTTGCCGGTGGGCACATGGATGACGTCCCCCGGCTTCAGCTTCTCCAGGGACGTCGCGGCTGCCGCCCGCCGCTGGGCCGCTCCCTGCTTGGCGAGATCCGTCTCGCGGTCCTTGAGGTCGCGGCGCAGGCGCGCGTACTCCTCGAAGTCACCGAGGTGGCAGGTCATGCCCTCCTTGTAGCCCGCGAGTCCTTCCTCGTTCCGCTGGACCTGCCGGGAGATCCCGACGACGGACCGGTCGGCCTGGAACTGGGCGAAGGAGGTCTCGAGCAGTTCCCGGGAGCGGTGCCGCCCGAACTGCTGCACGAGGTTGACGGCCATGTTGTACGAGGGGCGGAAGCTGGACCGCAGCGGGTAGGTACGCGTGCCCGCCAGCCCGGCGAGCGCGCCGGGGTCCATGCCCCGCTGCCAGAGGACGACCGCGTGGCCCTCCACGTCGATGCCCCGGCGTCCGGCCCGGCCGGTCAGCTGGGTGTACTCGCCCGGTGTGATGTCGGCGTGCTGTTCGCCGTTCCACTTGACGAGCTTCTCCAGCACCACCGAGCGCGCGGGCATGTTGATGCCCAGGGCGAGCGTCTCGGTCGCGAAGACGGCCTTGACCAGGCCGCGCACGAAGAGCTCCTCCACGACCTCCTTGAAGGTCGGCAGCATCCCCGCGTGGTGCGCGGCGATGCCCCGCTCCAGACCTTCGAGCCACTCGTAGTAACCGAGGACGTGCAGGTCCTCGCCGGGGATGGATGCGGTCCGCTCCTCGACGATCTCCCGCACCAGCCGGCGCTTGTCCTCGTCGTTCAGCCGGAGTCCGGCCTGAAGGCACTGCTGCACGGCCGCCTGGCAGCCGGCCCGGCTGAAGATGAAGGTGATCGCGGGCAGCAGGCCCTCGGAGTCGAGCCGCTCGATGACCTCGGGCCTGGACGGGGTCCAGATACGGCTGCGCTGGCGCCGCTCCCGCTCGCGGTCGGCCTCCCTGACCATCTTCCCGCGCCGCCGGTCGCGCGGGTTGTAACCGCGCTGGTTCTCCATACGGGCGAGACGGACGAGGTCGGGGCTGACCTCACGCCGGCCGGTCCCCCGGCCCCCGTGGTCGGTCTCCTCCTCGAAGAGGTCGTACATCCGCCGGCCGGCCATCACGTGCTGCCACAGCGGCACGGGGCGGTGCTCGGAGACGATCACCTGGGTGTCACCGCGCACGGTGTCCAGCCAGTCGCCGAACTCCTCGGCGTTGGACACCGTCGCCGAGAGCGACACCAGGGTCACCGACTCCGGCAGGTGGATGATCACTTCCTCCCAGACCGCGCCCCGGAAGCGGTCGGAGAGGTAGTGCACCTCGTCCATGACCACGTACCCGAGGCCGGTGAGTGCCTGCGATCCCGCGTAGAGCATGTTGCGCAGGACCTCGGTCGTCATGACGACCACGGGCGCGTCCGCGTTGACGCTGTTGTCACCGGTCAGCAGACCGACCTTGTCCGCGCCGTAGCGGCGGACCAGATCGGCGAACTTCTGGTTGGACAGCGCCTTGATGGGCGTGGTGTAGAAGCACTTGCGCCCTTGGAGAAGGGCCAGGTGGACGGCGAATTCACCGACGATCGTCTTGCCCGACCCCGTGGGGGCCGCGACCAGCACCCCCTTGCCGGCCTCCAGGGCCTGGCATGCCTCGGTCTGGAACGGATCCAGCCCGAATTCGTACATCTCGCGGAAGGGCCCGAGGGCCGTGGCCTGCTCGGCCGCACGGACCCGGGACGCCTGGTATCGCTCAGCTGGTGAGAGGTCCTCTGTCATCTTGGTACGAGCCTACCCGCCAGGTATGACAGTCAGCCCGATCTTTGTTTCACGGTGCCAGGACCCGCACGGCACCCGGTACGCACGTGGCGGTGAGCGGCAGCGCGCCCAGCGGTTCGCCGTCCGCGTAGGCGGTGACGTCCGCCGCGGCCAGCTCGATCGAGGAGACCCGGTGCACGGTGACCTTCGGGTGGTCCAGGTGCGTCCCCCGGTACACCTTCGGGAACACCTTGAGCAGTGTGCCCCGGCCGCAGTCGCCGACCACCGTCACGTCGAAGAGCCCGTCGTCCATCACCGCTCCGGCGCAGATGCGCATGCCACCGCCGTAGGTGCTCCCGTTGCCCACCGCGATGAGGGTCGCCTCGATCTCGGCCACCGGGCCGCCGTCCAGCCGGACCCGGTACGGGATCGGCCGGAAGGCGGCGAGTTCGGCCAGGATCGCCAGGTCGTACTTGAAGCGCCCGGGCAGGCGCATCCGGTTGCCCCGGTCGTTGACCCTGGAGTCGAAGCCGGAGGCCAGCACCGACCCGAACCAGCGCTCCCCCGCACGCCCCAGGTCGATCTCACGCGCGGTGCCGTCCTTGAGGATCCCGGCGGCGAGCCGTCCCGCCGCGGCCGGATCACGCAACGGCAGACCGAGCGCACGGGCGAAGTCGTTGCCGGTGCCCACCGCCACGGCGCCGAGCGGTGTCGTGGTCCCGGCGACGGCCTGGAGGGCGAGGGACATCATGCCGTCCCCGCCCACGGCTATCAGCGCCCCGGTGCCGCCCGCCACCGCCTCGCGGGCCCGCCTCAGGGCGTCGTCGGCGTCCTCCCCGAGCACGGTACGGACGGAGAAGCCGGCGTCCCGCAAAGCCGAAGCGGCCGGCTGCGCGGCACGCGCGCCCCGGCCGCTTCCCGCGGTGGGATTGACGAAGAGGGTGATCTCGCTGGTCACCCGCGGGACCTTACAAGGTCAGGTGATGTCGTCGTAACCGTTCAGCCGGTGCGAGCCCCCGCCGTCCGCCTCGCCGTTCGCCTGTCCCGGCAGGGCCGGACGTGAGACGGGCTCGACGGCACCGACCGGTTCGGGCGTCAGGTCCAGCCGCGACGCCTCGTCGTCGTCGAGCTCGGCGTCGGGATTGTTGCGGTGACGGCGCTTGTCGTTCAGCAGCGAGAAGCCGACCGCGATGAAGTAGAGCACCGCCAGCGGGCCCGCCAGCAACATCATCGAGAGGGGGTCGCCGCCGGGCGTCGCGATAGCGCCGAAGGCGGTGAGGCCGATGATCATCCCGCGCCACCATGCGAGCATCCGACGGCCGCTCAGCACGCCGGTCATGTTCAGCAGGATCAGCAGCAGCGGGAGCTCGAAGGCCAGCCCGAAGACGAGCACCATGCGCGTGATCAGGTCGAGGAAGTCGTCGAGCGGCAACAGGTTCTTCACGTTGTCCGGCGTGAAGCCGAGCATGATCTCGGCGGTCTGCGGCAGGATCCAGTAGGCGATCCAGGCACCGAGCACGAAGAGCGGGACGCCGGCCGCCGCGAAGGCGAAGGAGTAGCGCTTCTCCTGCTTGTGCAGCCCCGGGGCGACGAACGCCCAGAGCTGGTAGAGCCACACCGGGGTGGCCGCCAGTACGCCCGTCATCAGGGCGACCTTCAGCGCGATCGTGAACGGCGACAGCAGACCGTTGGTCGTCATCTCCGCGCACGGGCGACCGTTGATCATGGTCACCGCGCCGTCCTTGCAGCCGACCGAGTCCAGGATCGGCTTCATCAGGAACTCGAAGATCTCCTTCTGGAAGAAGGCCGCCACGATCACGGCGATCAGGATCGCCAGGACCGACTTCAGCAGGCGGTTGCGCAGCTCACGCAGGTGATCGAGGAGGGGCATCCGCCCCTCGTCGTCCTTCTCCTGCTTGCGGGCGGACTTGAGCAACCCACTTCCCTCGTCTCGTGCGGCAGCTTCCGGGGCTACGGATCAGCTGTCAGCTCTGGGTGGTGGGCTTGGGCTCGCTGACCGGGCGGGAGCTGGTGACGTCTCCCGGGGCGGCCTGGATCGTGCGCGCGGGCGTCGCCGGGGCGGTCGTGTCCGCGACGTTCTCCGCGGTCGGGGCGGCGGGCTCCGCGTCGTCCTTCTTCATGGCCTTGGCCTCGCTCTTGAGGATGCGGGCCGACTTGCCGAGCGAACGCGCCATGTCGGGAAGCTTCTTGGCACCGAAGAGCAGCAGGATGACAGCGATGATCAGAACGATCTCGAGGGGCTTCAGATTGCCGATCATGTGCGACTTCCTTCTCACTGAGGCGTCTGGAGGGTGGGCTCGCTACCCGTTCGACCGGACAGGTGTCCGACCTCTCCGCTGGCAGCGATCGTAACCCGCAGGGGTAAACGCGAGGCAATGCCCGTGCGTACTCCTGCTTGCGGCCGCACCTCCCTGCCGGGGCCGCCTCAGCAGCGTACCCCTCGATCCGGTGAATCAGGAGGCCACGGCCTGTTATCGCAGGGCGTCCCCGGTATCGGCGAGCGTGGTGGCCGCTCGTTCGAGATCCTCCGCCGCTCGGTTGATCCGCCGCGTGGTCGCGGCGACCTGGCGGCCGAGTCGCTGTGCCTCGACGTAGACCTTGACGGCCAGTACACCGAGGACGGCCAGGCCGGCGAATCCCAGGGCGATGGCGAGCATGGGCCAGAACATGGACGGATCCTCGATGTGTCTCGTCACCGCAGGGCGGTGTGCAGGCGCAGCGTTCGCACCCCGCCGCCGCTGAGGAGCTCGACTATGCGCTCCCCGGCCGGCTTGCGGACCGCGGAGCCGCAGGCTGGGCAGGTGAAGGAGTAGAAGGTCGTACGGCGGCTGGCGCCTATCGCGAGCCGCAGCGCCCCCGCTCCGAGTTCGAACCGCTCCCGGCAGTCGGGGCAGGCCGCCCGGAAGCGTACGGTCTCGGGCACCGGGACCGGAACGGGTCCGGCCTGGGTGCCCGGTATCGCGGTCAGGGGGCCTCGGTCTCCTCGGTGCACCGGCCGCCGCCCCTCAGAGTGCGCCGTCGTAGGCGGCCAGCGCCTCACGCGCGGCCGTGCGGGCGCTTTCGGCCAGGTCGGGCGGCGACGTGATGCGTCCCTCACCGCCCAGTCTGAGTGCCAGCCTGCGCAGGGAGGCCGGATCGGGGGTGCGCAGGGTGATCCGCAGCCCGCCGTCGGGGAGCTCCTCGGCGCTGTCGTGCGGGTAGTACTCGGCGACCCACCGGCCTCCCGGGCCGACCTCGACGACGACCTCCGGGTCCTCGGCCGCGGGCTGGACCAGCCCCTCGGACAGATCGCGCAGCTCGAGCTCCGGCGGGGCGGACGGGGCGTCGAGCAGCCTGATCTCGGCGACCCGGTCGAGGCGGAACGTGCGCCGGGCCTCGGTGAGCCGGCACCACCCCTCCATGTAGGTGCGTCCGACGGCGAACAGCCGGATCGGGTCCACCTCGCGCTCGGTCAGCTCGTCGCGGGCCGGCGAGTAGTAGCGCAGCCAGAGCCGGCGGCGTTCGGAGATCGCGCGGTCCACGTCGGCGAAGACGCCTCCCTCGGCCTCGAAGGTCACCGAGAGCCGTGAGCTGGCCGTCCCCACCTCACCGGCCGCGGTCTCCAGCTTCGCGGTCGCCCGCAGAAGTGCCTGCCGGTCGCTCTCCCGCAGGCCGGGGAGGGTGGCGACGGCTCGGGCGGCGACGAGCAGCGCGGTCGCCTCGTCGGCGGCGAGCCTGAGCGGCTCGGCGACGTCGTCCGGGTTGTGCCACCAGATCCGGTCGCCGTCGGTGTCGATGTCCAGCAGATCACCGCCGCGGAAACTGGTCCCGCACATCGGCAGCACGTCGAGGTCGGAGATCAGCTCGTCCTCGGAGATCCCGAAGGCCCGGGCGACGTCCTGGACGTGGGCGCCGGGGCGCTCACGCAGGTACGTCACCAGGGAGAGCATCCGCCGGGTCTGGTCGATCGCGTTCGTGGCCACGAGTACGGCTCCCCCTCAGTCCTTGGCCACGGCGCGCAGCCGGTCCATCACATCGGCCCGCAGGTCGGCGGGCTCGCTCACGATCACGTCGGGGCCGAACTCCACGAGCCAGGCGTCCAGCCCGTGCCCGTACGGGATCTCCAACTCGTCCCAGCCATCGCTGAGTTCGGTGACGGATATCGCCCTGGAGCGCAGCGGGTAGCCGGCCCCGGAGCGAAGCCGGATACGTGCCGTCCTGGTGGCCGTCTCACCTGCCCAGCTCTCGACGGTCTCCCGGACGGTGACGGCGTCGGGCACGGGTGCCGTGAACGCCCCGGCGCGGGAACGGACCCGCCCGGAGATCCTGGAGAGCCGGAAGACCCGCTCGGCGCCCCGGTCGCGGTCCCAGCCGGCCAGGTACCAGTGCCCGCGCCAGCACTCGAGCGTCCAGGGTTCGACCTGGCGCTGCTCGGGGCGCGCTGCGTTGCCCTTGCGGTAGTCGAAGGTGACCGGGCGCCGGTCACGGCAGGCGAGCATCAGCGGCTCGAAGGCGGCCTCGTGGACGGGGATGCGGGGCTCCAGGGTGCTGTGCACCTCGAAGGCGTCCTCGGCCTCCGGCATGCCCGCGGCCCGCAGCTTCTGCAGGGCGCCGCTGGCGGCCCCGGCGAGACGGGCCTGCTGCCAGACCTTCGCGGCCAGCCCGAGGGCGGCGGCCTCCTCGGCGTCCAGGGTGATCGGAGGCAGCCTGTTGCTGTCACGGCGTGCGAGGTACCCGGTGTCGCCGTCCAGGTTCTCCACCGTCTCGATGACGAGGCCGAGTTCGCGGAGGTCGTCCTTGTCCCGCTCGAACATACGGTTGAAGGATTCGTCGGAGCCGGCTTCGAGATACGCCTCGATGGAACCGCGGAGCTCACGCTTGCTGAGCGGGCGCCGGGTTCCCAGCAGACACAGTGCCAGGTTCATCAGCCGCTCGGCCTTGGCAATCGCCATCGACGCCCCTTCTCGACGTACTCTCCGACCGTCGACCGTACCGCCCCGGGGTGTCCGGACCAAAGCGAGGGGCCCGCGCCTTGCGGCGCGGGCCCCTGGTGCGGTAACCGGACGGATCAGACTCCGACGAGGTCGCAGACGAAGATCAGCGTCTCGCCCGGGGCGATGCGCCCGCCGCCGGCGCCGCGGTCGCCGTAGGCGAGGTGCGCGGGGATGGTCAGCTGGCGACGGCCGCCGACCTTCATCCCCTGGACACCCTGGTCCCAGCCGGAGATGACCTGACCGGCACCGAGCTGGAACTGCAGCGGGGTGCCGCGGTTCCACGAGGCGTCGAACTCCTCGCCGGTGGAGAAGGCCACACCGACGTAGTGCACGGAGACGGTCTGACCGGCCTGGGCCACCGGTCCGTCGCCCTCCCAGATGTCCTTGATCTCCAGGTCGGCCGGCGGTTCGCCGCCCGGGAAGTCGATCTCGGGCTTCTCGATGCTCACTGAGCTGCTCCTCTTACTGATGAACGCGTAACCGGGACAGTCTTACATCTTCGCCAGGATGTCGACCGCGAAGACGAGGGTCGACTTGGCGGGGATGGACTGCTGCGCCTCGTCACCGAAGGCCTGGTCCGGCGGGATGACGAGCAGTACGCGGCTGCCGACCTTCTTGCCGACCAGACCGCTCTTGAGACCCTTGAGAGTGACCTGGGCCAGCGGGAAAGTCTGGGTCTTGCCCGTCTGGTAGGTGCTGTCGAAGGTCTTGCCGTCCTTCCAGAGCTGCCCCACGTAGTTCACGACGACGCTGTCGGTCTCCTTGACGACCTCGCCCTTGGACTCGAGGACGTAGTTGGAGACCAGCTTCTTCGGCGGGTCGCTCTTGGGGATCTTGACCGAGGGCGCCTTGCCGTCCGTGTTGGTACCGACTTTGGGGAGGTCGACGTTGTCCTGTGCGACCTTCGTACCCTCGGCGGACTTGGGGATCTGGGTCGCCTTCACGATGTCGACGACGAAGACAAGGGTGGCGTTGGGCTTGATGTCGCCCTGGCCCTGCGCGCCGTAACCGAGGTCCGGCGGGATGACCAGCTGGACGCGGCTGCCGACCTTCTGTCCGACGAGCCCCTTGTCCCAGCCCTGGATGACCATGCCCGCGCCGAGCGTCAGGTCGAACGGCTGCTTGCGGTCGAAGCTGTTGTCGAAGGGCTTGGTGGAGTCCCAGGCCTGACCGAGGTAGTTGACCTGGATCGCGTCGCCGTTCTTGAGCGCCGCGCCGTCCCCCTCACTGATGACGTCGGTCTTCAGCTCCTTGGGAGGATCCCCCTCACCCTTGGCGAGAGTGGGTTTCTCACCGAATTTCGCCCCCGCGGTGATCGCGGGGTCGCCCTTCGACGAAGCGGAGTCGGAGGCCTTGTCGTCGCCGCATGCCACCGCGGACAGCAGCAGAAGGGGGACGACGAGAAGGCCGGCAAGTCGGCGCACGGGTTCCTCAGATCTCAGACGACACGTGAATGGTCCCCCGACACTCTAAGGGCTGACTCCGTGTCCCCGGCCGGTACGCGACGACATGCGCGGCACCGTGCGCGCCCTCGGACGGGCCACCGGCGACGCGCGAGGGCCCCGCACGAGGAACGTGCGGGGCCCTGCGGCTCACCGGGCGGGACGGGGTCTCCCGTCACATTCCGGCGATCAGCTTCTCCACCCTGTCGTCGACGGAACGGAACGGGTCCTTGCACAGCACGGTGCGCTGCGCCTGGTCGTTGAGCTTCAGGTGCACCCAGTCGACGGTGAAGTCCCGCCGCTGTTCCTGGGCGCGGCGGATGAAGTCGCCGCGCAGCCGCGCCCTTGTGGTCTGCGGGGGCACGGACTTGCCCTCGAAGATCTTCAGGTCGTTGCAGATGCGGGCGGCCTGGCCCTTGCGCTCCAGGAGGTAGTACAGCCCGCGGCGCCGGTGGATGTCGTGGTAGGCGAGGTCTATCTGAGCGACCCTCGGATTCGACATGGTCATGTTGTGCTTGGCCCGGTACCGCTCGATGAGCTTGTACTTCATGACCCAGTCGATCTCGGTGCCGATCCGGTCGAGGTCCTCCGCCTCGATGGCGTCGAGGGTGCGGCCCCACAGCTCGAGGACCTGGTCCACGGTGCCCGTGCGGATGCCCCGGCGCTCGACGAAGTCCACGGCCTTCTCGTAGTACTCCCGCTGGACCTCGATGGCGGAAGCCTCGCGGCCGCTCGCCAGGCGGACCTTGCGCTGTCCGGTGGTGTCGTGACTGACCTCCCGGATGGCCCGGATCGGGTTCTCCAGGGTCAGGTCGCGCATCACCGTGCCCGCCTCGATCATGCGCAGCACGAGGTCGGTGGCCCCGACCTTGAGGAGCATGGTCGTCTCGGACATGTTCGAGTCACCGACGATGACGTGCAGGCGGCGGTACCGCTCGGCGTCGGCGTGCGGTTCGTCCCTGGTGTTGATGATCGGGCGGGAGCGCGTCGTGGCGGAACTGACGCCCTCCCAGATGTGCTCGGCCCGCTGACTCACGCAGTAGACCGCTCCACGCGGCGTCTGCAGCACCTTGCCGGCGCCGCAGATCAGCTGACGGGTCACGAGGAACGGAATGAGGATGTCCGCGAGCCGCGAGAATTCCCCGTGCCGTGCCACGAGGTAGTTCTCGTGACACCCGTAGGAGTTTCCCGCCGAGTCGGTGTTGTTCTTGAAGAGATAGACGTCGCCCGCGATTCCCTCCTCGTGCAGGCGGCGTTCTGCGTCGACGAGCAGGCCCTCGAGAATGCGTTCGCCGGCCTTGTCGTGCGTGACCAGTTCGGTCACGTTGTCGCATTCGGGTGTCGCGTATTCCGGATGCGATCCCACGTCGAGGTACAGGCGGGCGCCGTTCCGCAGGAAGACATTGCTGCTGCGGCCCCATGACACAACACGGCGGAAGAGGTAGCGCGCCACTTCGTCAGGTGACAGTCGGCGCTGTCCCCTGAACGTGCACGTGACGCCGTACTCGTTCTCCAGCCCGAAAATGCGGCGGTCCATGACTGAACATTACGCCTTATGGCCTGAGCTGAAACCGGGTTCGGCAGCACCGTTTCGATCATTTTCCGAACCGGCCACGACAGCGGGCGTACGCCCGGGAGCTGCGAGGACCCCTCGGGTGGCCAGCAGCACCAGCGAGGCGGCCACTCCACCGGCCCCCGCCACGGCGAAACTCCACGCTGTCCCGCCGAGCTCGACCGCCGGGCCGGCCACGGCGGTTCCGGCCGCCGCGCCCACCCCGAAGGTCGTCACCAGCCATGAGAACGCCTCGGTCACGGTGCCCCGCGGGGCGTGCCGGTCCACGACGATGAAGGAGCAGGCGATGGCCGGGGCGAGGAACACCCCGGCAAGGGCCGCCAGGAGGGTCATGGCGGGCACACCGGGGGTCAGGGTCAGCGGCAGATAGCCCAGTGCGAGCAGACCCACGATGACCCGCAGCCTGCGTTCGGGCGGGCCCGCCCACTGCCGGGCCCCGTACACCGCTCCCCCGATCAGCGCCCCGAGGCCGAGCGCCGCCATCAGCCAGCCGTACACGGACTCCCGGCCGTGGTCGTCGGCGTAGGCGACCCCGGCGACCGTGATGGAGCCGAGGGCGAGGCCGACGAAGAAGAAGGCGCCCAGCAGGGCGAGCAGGCCCGGGGAGCGCAGGGCGCCGAGCCAGTGCGCCTCGCGCGGCGCCGAACGCCAGGTCCTCGACGGCTCGGACAGGACGACCGAGAGCGCGCCGAGCACCCCGACGGCGTTGATGACCAGCAGGGCGGCGGCGGGCGACCAGAGCGAGACCAGGACCGTCACGAGCAGCGGGCCGACGGTGAACATGACCTCCTGGGCCACCGCGTCCATGGCGTAGGCCCGGTGCACGCGGTCCTCCCGGCCGAGGACGGTGGGCCACAGGGCGCGCAGTCCGCCCTCCAGCGGGGGCGTGAACAGTCCTGCCACCACGACCGCCGCACAGGCCGCGGGGAGCGAGTCGAGGCCCACGAGCGCCAGACCGGCCATTCCGAGGGCGGAGACGATCGCGGCGGGCAGCTGGACGCGCGGCTGCCCGTGCAGGTCCACGGCCCGGCCCAGCAGCGGCTGCCCCACAGCGGTGGCGAGACCGTACGCGGCGGCGAGGGCTCCCGCGAGCGTGTAGCTGCCGCCCTCGGCCCGCACGAACAGGACGATGGCGATGTGGGCGGTGCCGTTCGGCAGCCGTCCCACCAAGGTCCCGGCGAGCAGCCGCGCGGCGTGCCTCGCCCTGAGGATGTCGAGATATCCCGTGGCCATGTCAGCCCCTCTCCCCCGACGGTGTCACGGCCATGGGGTTTTACGTATAACGTCGGTGTTCATACGTACCATGTGGGCAACCTGGGAGTCCATCCCACCGCATCGGAACGGCCGGCACGGAGGCAAGAGTGAGCAGCGCGCGGCAGCCCGCCCCACCGCGGCCCACCAGCCGTGACGTGGCACGGGCCGCGGGGGTCTCGCAGGCCACGGTCTCGCTGGTGCTGGGCGACAAGTGGCGGGGCCGGGTGTCGGCGGCCACCGCCGAGAGGGTGCGCGACAGCGCCAGGGAGCTCGGCTACCGGCCGAATCTCGCCGCCCGCAGCCTGCGGCTCGGAGACACCCGGACGGCCCTCCTCGTCGTGCCCGCGCTCACCAACGAGTTCTTCGCCCGGGTGTACACCGGCGCCGCGGCCGTCGCCGCCGAGCACGACTTCGGCGTGGTGCTCTATCCGTCGCCGGACGGCACGGGCCCCGCCAGGGATCCCTTCGCCTCGGCACGCGCGGCGCTGGACGGGGTGATCGCGTCCTCCATGGCCACCGAGGCCCTGGGAGCGCTGCGGGCCGCGGAGCTGCCGCTGGTGATGCTGGACAGCGATCCCGAGGGCCACGGCGCGGCGGCGCACGTGAACCTCGACATCGCGGACGGAATGCGCCAGGTGACGGACCATCTGCTCGGTCTCGGGCACCGCAGGTTCGTGCATCTGGCGTCCGCCGTGGACACCTGGACCTTCGCCGTGCGCGCCCGCGCGCTGCGGCAGGCCGTGCGGGACGTCCCGGGTGTCGCGCTGAGGACCGTGCGCGCGCCCCTGGCCGTGACCGCGGGACGCGAGGCCGCCGAGGCGGCCCTGGCCGCCCCGGGGCCCCGGCCCACGGCGATCGTCTGCGACGACGACATCCTGGCGGCCGGCGCCTGCAAGGCGGCGCGGAGGCTCGGACTGCTGATCCCCGACGACATCTCGGTGACCGGATTCGACGACCTCGCCCTCGCCACCGCGGTGGAGCCGGAGCTCACCACCGTGCGCCTGCCCGCCGAGCAGGTCGGTGAGCGCGGCATGAAGGCTCTGCTCGCCGTCCTGGAGGGCAGGCCGGCGGAGCCCGGTGAGCTGCCCGTCCGGCTCGTGCCGAGGGGATCCACCGCACCCGCCTCGACCACATGACCGTGTCCCCGGCCACCTTGGCGGGTGGCCGGGGACACGGTCGGTGTCGCGGATGACTCCCGGTCACTCCTTGACGGTGCCGTCCGTGCCGGGGCCGTCGCCCTGCTCCGGGGCGGCTGTCGTGGCCGGCCCGTCGGGCTCCTCGGAGTCCGACGGGGCGTCTGTCGGGGTGGTTCCGGTGTCGTCGGCGCCCAGCAGCCTGGCCAGCTGCCTGCCGACGATCCGCTTGAACTTCCGCTGCTGAGGCCTCGTCCGGTCCAGGACCGCGACCTCGAGCCGCTCGGCGGGGATCTCCCGCTCGTTGCCGTTGGCCTCGCGGGAGAGCGCCTGCACCGCCAGCTTCAGCGCCTCCGCCAGGGACATCCCGTCGCGGTGGCGCTGATCGAGGAAGGTGCTGATCTGTTCGGCGTTGCCGCCGACCGCGACCGAGCCGTGCTCGTCCACGATCGATCCGTCGTGGGGCAGCCGGTAGATCTGGTCGCCCTCTGGCCCTACGCCGACCTCGGCGACCACCAGCTCCACCTCGTACGGCTTCTCGGCCGCGCTGGAGAAGATGGTGCCGAGCGTCTGCGCGTAGACGTTGGCCAGTCCACGGGCCGTCACGTCGTCGCGGTCGTAGGTGTATCCGCGCAGATCGGCGTAGCGGACCCCGCCGATGCGGAGGTTCTCGTACTCGTTGTACTTGCCGGCGGCGGCGAAGCCGATCCGGTCGTAGATCTCGCTGAACTTGTGCAGCGCGCGGGACGGGTTCTCGCCGACGAACACAATGCCGTCGGCGTACTGCAGCACAACCAGGCTGCGACCGCGGGCGATACCCTTCCGGGCGTATTCCGCCCGGTCGGCCATGGCCTGCTGGGGTGAGACATAGAACGGCGTCGACACCGGCTATCCGTCCCTTTCTGTCAGTGACGAGTGCGTCGGAGAAGCATCGGGCCGGTCAGAGCAGGGCGGCACGGGGGCCGTCGGGCTGCTCGAGCCGGCGCTCCAGGATCGCGCGAGCGATCTCCGAGGATTCCGTGTCGTCCAGCCTGCGGAAGCCCTCGTCGTTGATGACGGTGACGATCGGGTAGATCCGGCGGGCAACGTCGGGGCCACCGGTCGCCGAGTCGTCGTCGGCCGCGTCGTACAGCGCCTGCACGACCAGGGTGAGTGTCTGCTCCTCCGTCAGGTCTCGGCGGTACAGCTTCTTCATCGAGCCGCGCGCGAAGACGGAACCCGAGCCGGTGGCCGCGTAGCCGTGCTCCTCGGAACGCCCGCCGGTGACGTCGTACGAGAAGATGCGGCCCTTCTCCCGGTCGACGTCGTACCCGGCGAACAGCGGGACGACCGCCAGGCCCTGCATGGCCATCGCCAGGTTGCCGCGGATCATCGTGGAGAGCCGGTTGGCCTTGCCCTCCAGGGAGAGCGTGGCACCCTCGACCTTCTCGAAGTGCTCCAGCTCCAGCTGGAACAGCTTGACCATCTCCACGGCGAGGCCCGCCGTACCGGCGATGCCCACCGCCGAGTACTCGTCCGCCGGGAAGACCTTCTCGATGTCCCGCTGGGCGATCATGTTGCCCATGGTCGCCCGCCGGTCGCCGGCCAGGACCACTCCGCCCGGGTACGAGGCCGCGACGATGGTCGTGCCGTGCGGTGCCTCGACGGCACCCTGGAGCGGCGGCAGGCTGCGGTTGCCGGGAAGGATCTCGGGTGAGTGGTCGGACAGGAAGTCCATGAACGAGGACGACCCCGGCGTCAGGAAGGCAGCTGGTAGACGCCCGGTGCTACGAGTGTTGGCTTCCACGCGTTTCCCTCCAGGTATGCGATGGCCCTGCGCAAGGAGTCAGGATCATCCCCCAACTTGCCGATGGCCGAATTGCAGTTGAAGCAGTACGCCACGGACCCTACCCGCCCTGTGACGGTGATCAACATGATCGTGGGGCTCAAGCACTTCCGTGGGGTGCCCCGGTGTGGGCGAGGGCACCCCACGGAGAGCGCGGGCCGGCGGTCGGGCTCACCGGCGAGAGGTCAGGACCGGATCACCGGCCGTCACTCGCCACCCTTTTGAACAAAGCTTCGAACGAAATCCTCGGCATTGGACTCGAGGACGTCGTCGATCTCGTCCAGGACGTCGTCGACGTCCTCACTCAGCTTCTCCTGCCGCTCCGCGAGGTCCTCGGACGCCTGCGCCTCCTGCGCCTGCTCCTCGGTCTCCTCGGTGGAACGTGTCGCCTTCTGCTGTCCGCCGCCGGTGTCCTTGGTCGCCATGTAGCTCACCCCGCTCGGTTCGAAGCACTTGATCAGACCCTACCTACGGGGTCCGACATTGGCCCGGTACTTTCCTCAACGTCCGGAGGTCATCTCATTGATTCCCAGCCGGCGCGGCTTTCAGGCCCCCGTCAGCGTCCGGACCAGCTCTTCCGCCGTACGGCAGCGGTCCAGGAGGTCCTTGACGTGGCTACGTGTACCACGCAACGGTTCCATGGTGGGCACCCGTTGCAGTGAGTCGCGGTCGGGCAGGTCGAAGATGACCGAGTCCCAGGACGCCGCCGCGACGTCGTCGGCGTACTGCTCCAGGCAGCGGCCCCGGAAATAGGCCCTGGTGTCCTCAGGGGGCTTCGTGCGGGCCCGCTCGACGTCCGTCTCGTCCAGCAGGCGCTTGATCCTCCCTCGCGCCGCCAGACGGTTGTACAGCCCCTTGTCGGCCCGTACGTCGGAGTACTGGAGGTCGACCAGGTGCAGCCGCGGGGCGTCCCAGTCCAGGCCGTCCCGGCGCCGGTAGCCGTTCATGAGCTCCAGCTTGGCGACCCAGTCGAGCTCGCCCGACAGGCTCATCGGGTCGTTCTCGAGCCGGTTGAGCGTGTCCTCCCAGCGGGCCAGCACATCCTTGGTCTGGTCGTCGGCGTCGGCTCCGTACCTCTCCTCGACGTACTTGCGGCCGAGCTCGAAGTACTCCATCTGGAGCTGCACCGCGGTGAGTGTCCGGCCGCTGCGGAGCGTGACCAGCTGCTTCAGCGTGGGGTCGTGCGAGACCTGGTGCAGGGTGCGGACCGGCTGGTCGACGGCGAGGTCGACCTTGATGAAGCCGTCCTCGATCATGGCGAGGACGAGCGAGGTGGTGCCGAGCTTCAGATAGGTCGAGATCTCGGACAGGTTCGCGTCGCCGATGATCACGTGGAGCCGGCGGTACTTCTCGGCGTCCGAATGCGGTTCGTCGCGGGTGTTGATGATGGGGCGCTTGAGCGTCGTCTCCAGCCCGACCTCGACCTCGAAGTAGTCGGCGCGCTGGCTGAGCTGGAAGCCGTGCTCCTGGCCGTCCTGGCCGATGCCCACGCGCCCCGCGCCCGTGACCACCTGGCGGGAGACGAAGAAGGGGGTCAGATGGCGCACGATGTCCGAGAAGGGGGTCTCCCGCTTCATCAGGTAGTTCTCGTGCGTGCCGTAGGACGCGCCCTTGTTGTCGGTGTTGTTCTTGTAGAGGTGGATCGGCTGGGCCCCGGGGATCGCGGCGGCCCGCTCCGCCGCCTCCGCCATCACCCGCTCCCCCGCCTTGTCCCAGAGCACCGCGTCCAGGGGGTTGGTGATCTCCGGTGAGCTGTACTCGGGGTGTGCGTGGTCGACGTAGAGCCGCGCACCGTTGGTGAGGATGACATTGGCCAGGCCGATGTCCTCGTCGGTGAGCTGGCTGGAGTCTGCGGTCTCGCGGGCGAGGTCGAAGCCTCGCGCGTCACGCAGCGGATTCTCCTCCTCGAAGTCCCAGCGGGCGCGGCGCGCCCGGTGCATCGCCGCCGCGTAGGCGTTGACGATCTGGGACGAGGTGAGCATGGCATTGGCGTTGGGTTGACCGGGAACGGAGATCCCGTACTCCGTCTCGATGCCCATTACTCGCCGTACGGTCATGCGGCCCTCCTTGCCCGGCGTCGCCCCCGTCCGGGAGCGGCGCTCAAGTACCCGCTGCTGGTCCGCGGTGCCAGTCCCCGCACTGCGCGACTCGGCGGATACGGCAGAGCCTAGAGCGCCTCTGCGCCGGAGGGGAGATCAATTGCGTCTTTGTTCGGTGTGGCCGGAGCCCGCAGTGAAAACGGCCGGCTGCGGATACCCTGCCGGGCATCCGCAGCCGGTCTGCGTTTTACAGGTACTGCCCGGTGTTCGCCACCGTGTCGATGGAGCGACCGGTGTCTGCGCCCTGCTTTCCGGTGACGAGTGTGCGGATGAAGACGATCCGCTCACCCTTCTTGCCGGAGATCCTGGCCCAGTCGTCCGGGTTGGTGGTGTTGGGCAGGTCCTCGTTCTCCTTGAACTCGTCCACGCACGCCTGGAGGAGATGGGAGACGCGCAGGCCCTTCTGGCCCTGCTCGAGAAATGCCTTGATGGCCATTTTCTTTGCCCGGTCCACGATGTTCTGAATCATCGCTCCGGAGTTGAAGTCCTTGAAGTACAGGACTTCCTTGTCGCCGTTGGCGTAGGTGACCTCGAGGAAGCGGTTCTCCTCGGATTCCGTGTACATCCGCTCCACGACCGACTGGATCATCGCGTGGGCGGCGGCCTCCTTGGAACCGGTGTGCTCGGCCAGGTCGTCCGAGTGCAGCGGCAGCGAGGGGGTGAGGTACTTCGCGAAGATGTCCTTCGCGGCCTCCGCGTCCGGACGCTCGATCTTGATCTTCACATCGAGACGGCCGGGCCGCAGGATGGCGGGGTCGATCATGTCCTCACGGTTGGAGGCGCCGATGACGATGACGTTCTCCAGACCCTCCACACCGTCGATCTCGGCGAGCAGCTGCGGGACGATGGTGTTCTCCACGTCCGAGCTGACGCCGGAACCACGGGTGCGGAAGAGGGACTCCATCTCGTCGAAGAAGACGATGACGGGGGTGCCCTCACTCGCCTTCTCCCGTGCACGCTGGAAGACGAGCCGGATGTGCCGCTCGGTCTCACCGACGTACTTGTTGAGGAGCTCGGGGCCCTTGATATTGAGGAAGTAGCTCTTCCCCGCGGGCTGCCCGGTCACCTCGGCGACCTTCTTGGCCAGTGAGTTGGCGACGGCCTTGGCGATGAGCGTCTTGCCGCAGCCGGGGGGACCGTAGAGCAGGATGCCCTTCGGCGGTCGGAGTTCGTGCTCCTTGAAGAGGTCCGGGTGGAGGTAGGGGAGCTCGACCGCGTCGCGGATCAGTTCGATCTGGTCGCCCAGGCCGCCGATCTTGTCGTAGTCGATGTCCGGGACCTCTTCGAGGACGAGTTCCTCGACCTCGCTCTTGGGGACCACTTCGTAGACGTAGCCGGACCTGGGTTCGAGCAGGAGGGCGTCGCCGGGGCGGATGGTGATGTCCAGGAGGGGCTCGGCGAGCCTCACCACCCGTTCCTCGTCGGTGTGCCCGATGACCAAGGCGCGCTCGCCGTCCTCGAGGATCTCCTTGAGGGTGACGATGTCCCCGGCCCGCTCGAACTCCATGGCCTCGACCACGTTGAGCGCTTCGTTGAGCATGACTTCCTGGCCTCGCCTGAGGCCGTCGAGCTCGACGCTGGGGCTGACGTTCACCCGGAGCTTGCGGCCCCCGGTGAAGATGTCACAGGTGTCGTCCTCGTTGGCCTGCAGGAAGACACCGAATCCGGCCGGCGGCTGCGCGAGCCGGTCGACCTCCTCCTTGAGGGCCACGATCTGGTCGCGGGCCTCCCGGAGTGTGTTGGCGAGCCGCTCGTTCTGCGCGGACACGCCCGCCAGGCTGGTCTGCAACTCGACGATCCGCTCTTCGAGAATCCTCGTATGACGCGGAGAGTCGGCGAGCTTACGTCGCAGGACGGCGATTTCCTGCTCGAGATAGGCAACCTGGCCGGCTGGGTCTTCTGACCCCCGCGCGGGCCGGATGCCGCGGTTGATGTCGTCGTCGTGGGCTGCCACGGTCCTCACCTCCTCCAAGGGGAGCTGGACGCTTCCTGACCCTACCTGGGTGGGTGATGATTGAAACCCCTAGATCACAAAGACCCGGGACTGTGTCCGATCTTCACCCTTGCGCTCTCCCTCACGCCAAGGGAATACCCACCCTTCGGCACCGGAAAGCAGCCGGTTGTATCGTCGAAGCGGTCAACACCCGTCAGGGCTGGCTTCAATTGGTGCAGATACGCAGGGAACGGCAGGACACATGACCGTGCAGCACGACGCTCCGGGCGACAGCGACACGCAGGACCTCGAGGTCTGGATCGACCAGGACCTCTGTACGGGCGACGGCATCTGCGTGCAGTACGCACCCGAGGTGTTCGAGCTGGACATCGACGGTCTCGCGTACGTGAAGAGCTCCGAGGACGAGCTGCTCCAGGACAAGGGCGCCACCACCCCGGTGCCGCTGCCCCTGCTCCAGGACGTGGTGGACTCGGCCAAGGAGTGCCCCGGCGACTGCATTCATGTACGTCGCGTTTCGGACAATGTGGAAGTCTACGGTCCGGACGCGGAGTGACGGTCAGACGCCGCGCGCGGCGCTCTCCGCGGGGCCGGCGCTCCTGATGAACGCGTTGCCCTTCCACTGCCAGACGGGCTTCTCCAGTTCGTCCGGGCAGCAGCGCGGCACATCGGCCGAGGAGTAGCCGAGCAGGGTCGCCGAGATACGCCCGTCATGGACCGCGAGGTCGGTGACGGTCAGCTTCTGAGCGGGGTCCACCAGGGTCGCCACGACCCTGGCCGCGGCCCCGCTCGCCTGTGCCAGGACGTAGATGCCGCTGGGCGGGGTGCCCGATCCCGCGTCGCAGCGGACTACGGCCACGGTCTCGGGCCCGCCGTCGCCGTCCAGGTCTCCCGGAGCACTGTCCGCCACGGTCTGCCCGGAGGCACCGCAGTCGAGCGGGAACACGACGTCCGACGGATCGGGCGCCGGCGCGGCGGAGGCGCCGGCGTGCGGCGCGGCAACACGGTGCCCCGGCGCCGAAGCGGTGGCGGTCGCCGCGTCGGGCTGGAGCAGCCCCGCCGCGGCTACGACCGCGGCCATGGCCGTCGCGGTGGCGAGCCAGTGCACCGGCTTGGCCGCGGTGTGCGCGAGGTCCGGGAGCGCGGAGGTCTGCACGCGGTATGTCTCCTGAGGTTCCTGGAGGCCTGACGGGCGGCGCCGGACACAGGCCGGCGGGCGGGGGTGGCCAGCATCGTGCCACACCTCACACCCATGGGGAACGGTGGGGTCCGCAAGGACTGCGGAAAGGCGCCGCCGCCGGGCTCCCGGGTCGGTCCGGGAACTCGGCGGCGGCGCCTTCGGGTCTCTGGCGGGTCAGTCGCGGGCGGCGGAGCCGCTCCGGGCTCCGGGACCGTTGTAGTCCTCGCCGTAGGCGCCCTTGGAGGGGCGGCGGCGGCGCAGCGGCGGCTCCACACCGTCCGCCAGGCGGCGGGCGGTGACCAGGAATCCGGTGTGGCCGATCATGCGGTGGTCGGGCCGTACGGCCAGGCCCTCGACGTGCCAGTTGCGGATCATCGACTCCCACGGCTGCGGTTCGGCGAAGCAGCCGATCTCCCGGATGGACTCGACGGTCCGCGAGAGCTGGGTCGTGGTCGCGACGTACGCGCAGAGGATGCCGCCGGGCACCAGGGCCTTGGAGACGGCCTCGAGGCACTCCCAGGGAGCGAGCATGTCCAGGACGACACGGTCGACGTCGGTGTCCGAGAGGTTGTCCTGAAGGTCTCCGACGGTGAGCTGCCAGGCGGGGTGCGGCGAGCCGAAGTAGCGCTCGACGTTCTGCTGGGCGATCTCGGCGAAGTCCTCGCGGCGCTCGTAGGAGTGCAGCATGCCCTGCTCACCGATGGCGCGCAGCAGGAAGGTGCTGAGCGCACCCGAGCCGACGCCGGCTTCGACGACGCGGGCGCCGGGGAAGATGTCGCCGAAGGCGAGGATCTGGCCCGCGTCCTTCGGGTAGACCACGGCGGCACCGCGGGGCATGGACAGGACGTAGTCGGGGAGCAGGGGGCGCAGCGCGAGGTAGGCGACGTTTCCCGTGGTACGGACAACACTGCCCTCGGGAGCACCGATCAGCTCGTCGTGCTGGAAAGAACCCTTGTGGGTGTGGAAGTTCTTCCCGGCTTCGAGCGTGAAGGTGTAGTGGCGTCCCTTGGGGTCGGTGAGCTGGACCTGGTCCCCGACCTTGAATGGGCCGCGACGGCGGGCGGCACCGGTCGGTTCGGACATGTGACCAGCCTACCGGTATTTCGGGGGCCGCTTGCCGGGGTGTCAGGCCGACGGACGGGCCATGGCCTTGACGAAGGCGCGCTCGACGTCGGCGGTGGAGAGGACGCCGTAGATCTCGCCGGTGTCCTCGACCACGAGGTACTCGGTGGCGGGGGTGGCCTTGAGCCGGTCCAGGAGCGCCTCGCCGGCGAGTTCCGCGGGCACCCTCATGCCGTCGGTGAGGTCCTGGGCGAGGCCGCTGACGGCCACCCAGGGCCTGCGGTGCTCGGGGACGCCCGCGATGGCGGCCTCACGTACGACGCCCTTGGGGCTGCCCTGCCCGTCGACGACGACGAGGGCGCGGGCGCCCGCCTCGTTGGCCCGGCGCAGGGCCTCGGAGAGGGGGGTCGCGGATTCGACGGGTACCGCGCGCCGGGTCAGGGTGCGGGCGCGCAGGTCGGGAAGGTGCTCACGCAGTCGTGCCATCCGCAGGCTGTTGCCGGCGCCGGTCCAGATGATGCCGGCGAGGATCGCGGCGAGCAGCGCGTCGGTGACGGTCTCCACCCCGCTGATCTCGCCGGCCGCGTTGCCGAGGGTGCCGGTGTGCGTGAGCAGGGGCAGGCCGATGAGGACGGTGACCGCCAGCCCCCGGCCCACCCAGGCGGCGGCGACGGTTCCGCTCATCGGCTTGCCGGTGATCTTCCAGACGACGGCGCGGAGCATGCGTCCGCCGTCGAGGGGCAGACCGGGCAGCAGGTTGAACGCGGCGACGATGAGGTTGGAGACCATCAGTCCGGCGAGGAGCACTCCGGGGACGGTGCCCGCCTCGACGAACTGGAGCGGGATGTAGAAGACCCCGCCGAGGACCAGGGAGAGCAGCGGTCCCACGAACGCGAGGACGAATTCGCGGCCGGGGGTCTCTGTCTCCTTCTCGATCTCCGAGACACCGCCGAAGAACTGGAGCTGGATGCGGCGCACCGGGAGCTTGTAGCGCAGGGCGGCCACCGTGTGGGCGAGCTCGTGGACCAGGACGGAGGCGTAGAAGGCGATCGCGAAGAAGAGCGCGACGAGGTACCGGAAGCCGCCGAGCTCCGGGAGGACCCGGTCGAGCTGGCCGCCGAACACCCAGGTGATCAGAGCCGCGACGACGAACCAGCTGGGGGCCACGTAGACCGGCACACCGAAGGGACGTCCCATGAGGAGGCCACCGCCGGGCTCGGCCGGACGTGGTGGTGTGCCCTTGCCGGGTCCGGTGCCGGGGTCCTTACCCCCTGCGCCGTGCTCCGGGCGCCCGCTGTCGCCGCTCTCGTCCACGGGGTCCCTCCGGTCGGTGGCTGTGCCACGGTCATGCTGTGTCCGAGCTCTGTGGTCGATGGTATGCCGCCCGGTGTCGGTGGCGGGCCGTAGGGTCTTCGGCATGACGTCCGTACCGCGCCCGCCTCAGCCACCCTCGTCCCTGTCGCCGTCGCGCGCGAACGATTTCATGCAGTGCCCCTTGTTGTACCGCTTCCGGGTGATCGACAAGCTGCCCGAGAAGCCCAGTGAGGCTGCTACCCGGGGCACGTTGGTGCATGCGGTGCTGGAGCGCCTCTTCGACGCCCCGGCCGTGGACCGTACGGCGCCGAGGGCCAAGGCCCTGATTCCCGGCCAGTGGGACCGTCTGCTGGAGTCGAGGCCGGAGCTCACGGAGCTGTTCGAGGAGGATCCGGAGGGCGAGCGGCTGGCCGGGTGGCTGGGCGAGGCGGAGCGGCTCGTGGAGCGGTGGTTCTCGCTGGAGGACCCGACCCGCCTCGAGCCGGCGGAGCGGGAGCTGTTCGTCGAGACGGAGCTGGACTCGGGGCTGCGGCTGCGCGGGGTGATCGACCGTGTCGACGTGGCACCCACGGGCGAGGTCCGGATCGTGGACTACAAGACGGGCAAGGCGCCGAGGCCGGAGTACGCGGAGGGCGCCCTCTTCCAGATGAAGTTCTACGCCCTGGTGGTGTGGCGCCTGAAGAAGGTGGTGCCGCGACGGCTGCAGTTGGTCTACCTCGGCAGCGGCGACGTGCTGACGTACGACCCCGTCCCGGCCGACCTCGAGCGGGTGGAGCGCAAGCTGCTCGCGCTGTGGGAGGCGATCCGGCTCGCGACCGAGACGGGTGAGTGGCGCCCCCGGCCGACCAAGCTGTGCGGCTGGTGCGACCACCGGGCGGTCTGTCCTGAGTTCGGTGGGACTCCCCCGGTATATCCGCTGTCCGTTCGCCCGGCCGAACCGTTGGAGGCTGTGCAGGGCAGAATGGAGCCGGTCCGGTCCGAGACCGGCCGGGAGGCCGCCCTCGAAGGCCCTTAAGGAGATCACGTGGCTATCCGCGTCCTGCTCGTCGACGACCAACCACTGCTGCGCACCGGCTTCAGGATGATCCTGGAGGCCGAGGGTGACCTCGCGGTGGTCGGCGAGGCGGGTGACGGTCTGCAGGCCATCGATCAGGTACGCGCGCTGCAGCCCGACGTCGTGCTCATGGACATCCGGATGCCGCGGATGGACGGGGTCGAGGCCACCCGCCAGATCACGGGTCCCGGCCGGGACGGCCCGGCGAAGGTCCTGGTGCTGACGACCTTCGATCTCGACGAGTACGTCGTGGAGGCGCTCCGCGCCGGGGCGAGCGGCTTCCTCCTGAAGGACGCGCCCGCCGACGAGCTGGTGCAGGCCATCCGGGTGGTGGCCGCCGGGGAGGCGATGCTGGCACCCAGCATCACGCGCCGGCTGCTCGACAAGTACGCCGACCATCTGCCTTCCGGCGAGGATCCGGTGCCGGACGCCCTGCATACCCTCACCGAACGTGAGGTCGAGGTGCTCAAGCTGGTGGCGCGCGGTCTGTCCAACGCGGAGATCGCGGCGGACCTGTTCGTGAGCGAGACGACGGTCAAGACGCATGTGGGCCACGTCCTCACGAAGCTGAGCCTGCGCGACCGCGTGCAGGCCGCGGTCTACGCGTACGAGAGCGGTCTGGTGCGTCCCGGCGCCCAGTGAGCGGTCATGGAAGAAACCGGGGGGGGCGGGGGGGGGGGCCCCCCCCCCCCCCGGGGGGGGGGGGGGGTGGGGGGGGGGGGGGGCCCCCCCCCCCCCCCCCCCCGGGGGGGGGCCCCGGCGCGGTACCCCA
>NZ_JBICWC010000011.1:89956-279133 GCF_043199535.1 Streptomyces sp. NPDC048590
CGCGCCCCCCCCTGGCCGGCCGCGCCCACCCCGTCCCACCCCGGCCGGGTGCGGCCGGGCGCCCTGTGCGCGGTCTGGTAACCCCGGGCGCGCCCGGGGGCGTGCCCCGGGCCCGCGCCGGTTCTTCCATGAGGTGTGACGGGTCAGGAGTCGCCGCGCCCGAGCTCCCAGAGCTGGAGGTCGGCCGAGGAGTTGACCGACCACTCCACACCGGTCAGCCCGTCGAGCGAGGCGACGTACTGCTTGCCCTGCCAGACCGGAAGGACGGGGACGTCCTCGGCGACGATGTCCTGGAGCTTGTCGAAGGCCGGGCTCGCGGCGCTCCGGTCGGCCTCCCTGCGGGACTGCGGGATCAGGGTGTTCTCCGCGACGGACGACCGGTACGGCGAGTTGAGGAAGTTGTTCTCGTCGAGGAACGGCGCGGTGTAGTTGTCCGCGTCCGGGAAGTCGGGGAACCAGCCCATGCCGTAGACCGCGTAGTCGCCCTTCATCTGGGCGGGGCGGTACTCGGCCCACGGGGTGCCCTTGACGTCGACCTGGAAGAGACCCGAGGCGTTGAGCTGCTTGGCGAGCGTCTCGAACTCGGCCTTGGTGGCCGGACCGTAGTGGTCGGTCGTGTAGTGCAGGGTGAACTTCACCGGGGTGCTGACACCCGCCTTGTCCAGGATCTTCGCGGCCTCGGTGGCGCTGGGCTCGCCGTAGCGGTCGTAGAACGAGGTGGTGTGGCTGGTGATGCCCGACGGGATGAGTGAGTAGAGGGGCTCGGCCGTGCTGCCGTACACCGACTTCGCGACGGCCCCGCGGTCGATGACCTGGGCGATGGCCTGACGCACGGCCTTGTCCTTCACCGCGGGGTCGTCGGTGTTGAAGGCGAGGTAGCTGATGGCGAGGCTGGGCATCTCGGTCAGCTTGACGCCGTCCTTCGGCTTGGCCAGCATCGACTGGGCCTGCTCGGGCGACATGGTGCGCGTCATCATGTCGATCTTCTTGTCGTCGAGCGCCTTGCCCATCGCCGCGGCGTCGGGGAAGAGGTCCAGCTCCACCTTCTCGTTGCTGACCTTCAGGTCGCCCTTGTACTTCGGGTTCCTGGTGAAGACCACCTTGGTGACCTGGTCGCCCTCGACCTCGGGCTTCATGGTGTACGGGCCCGAGCCGTCGACCTGGAAGCCCTCGCGCGCGGACTTCGCGGGGTACTTGTCCTTCTGGACGATGCCGGCGGGCGGCGTGGCGAGCTTGTAGGGGAAGGTCGCGTCCGGAGTCTTCAGGTGGAAGACGATCTCCTTGTCACCCTTGGTCTCCATCGTGTCGATGTTGGCGAGGAGGCCGATCGGACCGCTCTCGTCCTTGATGTCGAGGACACGCTGGATGGAGTACCTGACGTCCTCCGGAGTGACCGGGGTGCCGTCCGCGAAGGTGAGGCCGTCACGCAGGGTGCAGCGGTAGCTCTCGTTCTCCGTGTCGGTGAAGGCGCAGCTCTTGGCGGCCTCCGGGGCCGGTGCGCCGCCGCCACGCGGTATGTGGGTCAGGGTCTGCACCGTCTGCCGCAGCACGTTCCACACGCCCGCCTCGTAACCGATGGCGGGGTCGAGCGGGGCCGGGGCGTCCTTCGAGGCGACAAACTGGTCCGTGGTCCCGACAACGATGGCATCGCCCCCGTCGTCCGACCCGCCACAGGCGGCGAGCACGGGCGCGAGCAGGCCCACTACGGCCGGCAACACCAGCGTCTTGCGGTTCATCTGGACGTTCTCCCTCAGTACGGCATGCGAGCAAACCGAGATTAATGGCCGCCGCGGGAGGGCCCTACCGGGCCGGTTCGGCCCCGTATCCACTGGGTGATCATCGATGACGGGTTGTCCACGTCACGTCCGGGAATGTTTCGTGCATCACCTCTCGAAAGCGGACGTAAGACCGCCCGGATCGGGCATTACGACCGACTCGCCAGGCCCACGGGCGTCACGTCGAGTGACGAACGTCACTGATCCGAAATGACCGACACGTTGACATGGACCTGATATTTCGACCAAAAGGGGCCGGGAGGGATTTCCCGGCCCCCGTCCCCGTCGGACGTCAGTCGTCCGCGACGAGTCCGCGCAGGAACGCGAGATCCACCTGCTCCAGCGAGGGCACCACCACCCGCCCCGGCGCCGGGGCGATCGGCGCCACGGACGGCACCGCCACGACACGACAGCCCGCCGCCTCCGCCGCGGCGACCCCGGTCGCGGTGTCCTCGACGACGGCGCACCGCCACGGGTCCGCCCCGAAGCCGGCCGCGGCGGCGAGATAGGGCTCGGGGTGGGGTTTGGTCCGGGTGACCTCGTCGCCCGCGACGGTGAGCGCGAAGTGGTGGCGCCCGACCGAGTCAAGCACCCGGTCGATGATCCGCCGGTGCGAGGCGGAGACGAGGGCGGTAGGCACCTTGTGCGCGGAGAGTTCGGCGAGCAGCCGGGAGGCGCCCGGCATCAGCGGGACACCGCGGCTGATCCGCTTCTCGAAGCGGTCGTTCAGCAGGACGGTGAGCTCCTCGATGGCGACGTCCGCGCCGGTGACCTCGATGAGGTACCCGGCGCTGCGCGTCATCGGCCCGCCGACGACCACGTCACGCCATGCCTCGTCGAGCCGGTGACCGAGGTCGGCGAAGACCTCGACCTCCACGTCCCACCAGAAACCCTCGGTGTCGACCAGTGTGCCGTCCATGTCGAGCAGCACCGCTTGCAGCGCCGACCCTTCGGCCGTACGGATCAGGGACGCGGGGACCGTACTGGTCATCCGGCACACCTCCATGAGGGACGAGAAGGCCGGCCGCCTTCCCGGTGGGAACGGCGACCGGCCTGCACTGGACCGACCAGTCTACGACTGTGCCCGCTCGATGCGCAGCGTGGCGTCACCGCGCGTCGAGCGGCTCTCTACCGTGCGTTGAAGTACTTCGCCTCGGGGTGGTGGATGACGATGGCGTCGGTGGACTGCTCCGGGTGCAGCTGGAACTCCTCGGAGAGCTGCACGCCGATCCGCTCCGGCTCCAGGAGATCGGCGATCTTGGCCCGGTCCTCGAGGTCGGGGCAGGCGCCGTAGCCCAGGGAGAAACGGGCTCCGCGGTACTTCAGCGCGAACATGTCCTCGACGTCGGACGGGTCCTCCCCGGCAAAGCCGAGCTCGCCGCGGACACGCGCGTGCCAGTACTCGGCGAGCGCCTCGGCCAGCTGCACGGACAGGCCGTGCAGCTCCAGGTAGTCCCGGTAGGAGTTGGCCTCGAACAGCTCCGCGGTGGCTCCGCCGATCCTCGAGCCGACCGTGACGACCTGGAGCCCGATCACGTCCGTCTCCCCCGATTCCTCGGGGCGGAAGAAGTCGGCAAGGCAGAGGCGCCGGCCGCGGCGCTGGCGCGGGAAGGTGAAGCGGGTCCGCTCCGAGCCGTCCTCGTGCAGCAGGATCAGGTCGTCGCCCTTGGAGACGCAGGGGAAGTAGCCGTAGACCACGGCGGCTTCCAGCAGGTTCTCGGTGTGGAGCTTGTCGAGCCAGCCGCGCAGCCGGGGCCGCCCTTCCCGCTCCACGAGCTCCTCGTACGTGGGCCCGTCACCGGCGCGGGCCTGCTTGAGCCCCCACTGGCCCTTGAAGAGGGCTCCCTCGTCGAGCCAGGAGGCGTACTCCTTGAGCTGGATGCCCTTGACGACCCTGGTGCCCCAGAAGGGCGGCTCGGGGACCGGGTTGGTGACGGAGACGTCGGAGCGCACGCCCTCCTCGGGCTCACGCACCTCGGTCACCGCCGTGTCCCGCTTGGGCACCCTGCGCTGCTTCAGCTCGGGGAGGGCCGCCCCGGGCACCCCGCGCTTGACCGCGATCAGGGCGTCCATGAGGCGCAGGCCCTCGAACGCGTCACGGGCGTAGCGGACCTCGCCCTCGTAGAGCTCGTGCAGGTCCTGCTCGACGTAGGCCCTGGTGAGGGCGGCGCCGCCCAGGATCACCGGGTACTCGGCCGCCAGCTTGCGCTGGTTCAGCTCCTCGAGGTTCTCCTTCATGATCACGGTGGACTTCACCAGGAGCCCGGACATGCCGATGACGTCGGCGCGGTGCTCCTCGGCTGCTTCCAGGATCGCGGAGACGGGCTGCTTGATGCCCAGGTTGACGACGTTGAAGCCGTTGTTGGACAGGATGATGTCGACGAGGTTCTTGCCGATGTCGTGGACGTCGCCGCGGACGGTGGCCAGGACGATGGTGCCCTTGCCGTCGTCGTCGGTCTTCTCCATGTGCGGCTCGAGGTAGGCCACCGCGCTCTTCATGACCTCGGCGGACTGGAGCACGAAGGGCAGCTGCATCTGGCCGGAGCCGAAGAGCTCGCCGACGACCTTCATCCCCTCCAGGAGGGTGTTGTTGACGATGTCGAGGGCGGGGGTGGTCTCCAGCGCCTCGTCGAGGTCGGCCTCCAGGCCGTTCTTCTCGCCGTCGATGATGCGTCGCTGGAGCCGTTCGTCCAGCGGCAGCGCGAGGAGCTCCTCGGCCTTGCCCTGCTTCATCGACTTCATGTTGACGCCCTCGAAGAGCTCCATGAGGCGCTGCAGGGGGTCGTAACCCTCTTCCCGGCGGTCGTGGATCAGGTCGAGGGCGACCTTGACCTGCTCCTCCTCGAGCCGGGCGATCGGAAGGATCTTGGAGGCGTGCACGATGGCCGAGTCGAGGCCGGCCTTCACGCACTCGTCCAGGAAGACCGAGTTGAGGACGACACGGGCGGCCGGGTTGAGGCCGAAGGAGATGTTGGAGAGGCCCAGGGTGGTCTGGACGTCGGGGTGGCGCTTCTTCAGCTCGCGGATGGCCCCGATCGTGGCGATCCCGTCCTTGCGGGACTCCTCCTGCCCCGTGCAGATGGTGAAGGTGAGGCAGTCGATGAGGATGTCCTCCTCACGGATGCCGTAGTTGGTGGTGAGGTCCTCGATGAGCCGCTCGGCGATGGCGACCTTGTGCTCGACGGTACGGGCCTGGCCCTCCTCGTCGATGGTCAGCGCGATCAGCGCGGCACCGTGCTCGGCGGCCAGGCCGGCGACCTGCGCGAAGCGTGATTCGGGGCCGTCGCCGTCCTCGAAGTTGACGGAGTTCAGCACGGCGCGGCCGCCGAGCTTCTCCAGCCCCGCGCGCAGGACGGGCACCTCGGTGGAGTCGAGCACGATCGGCAGCGTGGAGGCGGTGGCGAAGCGGCCCGCCAGTTCCTCCATGTCGGCGACACCGTCGCGACCCACGTAGTCGACGCAGAGGTCGAGCATGTGCGCGCCCTCGCGGATCTGGTCGCGGGCCATCTCCACGCAGTCGTCCCAGCGGGCGTCGAGCATGGCCTCACGGAACTTCTTGGACCCGTTGGCGTTCGTACGCTCGCCGATCGCGAGGTACGAGGTGTCCTGGCGGAAGGGGATGCTCTGGTAGAGCGAGGCGGCGCCCGGTTCGGGGCGGGGGGAGCGGGCGGTGAGCTCGGCGCCGCGGACGCGCTCGACGAGCTGCCTCAGGTGTTCGGGCGTCGTACCGCAGCAGCCACCGATCAGCGAGAGGCCGTACTCCTGGACGAAGGTCTCCTGGGCGTCCGCCAGGCCCTCCGCGTCGAGCGGGAAGTGGGCGCCGTCCTTGGTGAGGACGGGCAGACCGGCGTTCGGCATGCAGAGCAGCGGGATGCGCGAGTGGCGGGTGAGGTAGCGCAGGTGCTCGCTCATCTCCGCGGGGCCGGTCGAGCAGTTCAGGCCGATCATGTCGACGCCGAGCGGTTCGAGGGCGGTCAGCGCGGCGCCGATCTCGGAGCCGAGCAGCATGGTGCCCGTGGTCTCGAAGGCGAGCGAGCACAGCACCAGGAGGTCGGTGCCGAGGGCTTCCTGCGCCCGCTTGGCGCCGAGCACGGCGGCCTTGGTCTGCAGGAGGTCCTGGGTGGTCTCGATGATGAGCGCGTCGGCGCCGCCGGCGATCAGCCCTTCGGCGTTCTGCTGGAAGCCGTCGCGCAGCACCGTGTACGGGGCGTGTCCCAGCGTCGGCAGCTTGGTGCCGGGGCCGATGGAGCCGAGGACCCAGCGCTGCTGACCGGTGGACTCGGTGAAGCGGTCGGCGACCTCGCGTGCGATCGCGGCGCCGGCTTCGGAGAGCTCGTGGATCCTGCCGGGAATGTCGTACTCGCCCAGGGCGGAGGAGTTGGCTCCGAAGGTGTTCGTCTCGACGCAGTCCACACCGACCGCGAAGTACTCCTCGTGCACCGAGCGGACGATGTCGGGCCGGGTCACGTTCAGGACCTCGTTGCAGCCCTCGAGGTTCTCGAAGTCCTCGAGGGTGGGGTCCTGGGCCTGGAGCATGGTGCCCATCGCGCCGTCGGCCACCACCACCCGGGTGGCGAGCGCCTCACGGAGCGCGGTGGCTCGGTTCCGGCTGTCAGCTGTGGGGGTCGGCGACGAGGCCATGGAATGTTCTCCCTGGGATGCGACGGCTGTCGGCTTCGCCCCCTTCTGCGGAGGGGGGCACGCGGCCAGCGTAGCCGGGAGGCGTCCGGGCCGGTCGACGCGTCCCACGGGGCGGACTGCATGCTGTGCGGTGAACGGGCCGGCTCGCGGCGTGACGCATATTGCGCGCGCCACCGGACAGAGGTCGACATCGACCGATAGTGTTCAGCATTGTCGAACCGAGTGGAGGAGTACGGCGCGATGGCGAAGAACATCCAGTCGCTCGAGCGGGCAGCGGCGATGCTGCGCCTGCTGGCGGGCGGCGAGCGCCGGCTCGGACTGTCGGACATCGCGTCGTCGCTGGGTCTGGCCAAGGGCACCGCGCACGGCATCCTGCGCACCCTCCAGCACGAGGGCTTCGTCGAGCAGGACAGCGCGTCCGGCCGCTACCAGCTGGGCGCCGAACTGCTGCGGCTGGGCAACAGCTACCTCGACGTGCACGAGCTGCGGGCCCGCGCGCTCGTATGGACCGACGACCTGGCCCGGTCCAGCGGCGAGAGCGTCCACCTGGGCGTCCTGCACCAGCACGGCGTGCTGATCGTCCACCACGTCTTCCGGCCGGACGACAGCCGCCAGGTGCTCGAGGTCGGCGCGATGCAGCCGCTCCACTCCACCGCGCTCGGCAAGGTGCTCACCGCCTACGACCCCGTCGCGCACAGCGAGGCCACCGAGACGGAACGGCGGTCCTTCACGCCGCGGACCGTCACGGGCGACGCGGAGTTCGAGTCGCTGCTCGACCTGGTCCGGGCCCAGGGCTGGGCCTCCGACGTGGAGGAGACCTGGGAGGGCGTCGCCGCGGTGGCGGCCCCGATCCACGACCGGCGCAGGATGCCGGTCGGCGCCGTGGCGGTGACGGGCGCCGTGGAGCGCGTGTGCCCCGGCGGGGAACTGCGCCCCGAACTCGTCGCGGCCGTACGGGACTGCGCCCGCGCCGTGTCGCGGGATCTGGGCGCGGGACGCTTCTGACCGAGCGCCCACGGCGCCGGTAACGATCGAGTCGCGCGTCACACACCCCTTGACGCACTCACGTTCGGGGAGAAGCATGACCGTTCACCGGTCGGCATTGTCGAACACCTAACGGCAATACGCGTTAGGGTGTGACAGTGCCGAGGGCCGGTCAAGCCCTACAGGTGGGGTGCCTGCTCTTCCAGAGGTACCCATCTGGGGCGCGATCCACCGGAGGGACCCGGTGTTTCGCCTTCCCCTGGACGAAGGACAAAGGAGTCGCGGGTGTCCAGCTCCGACATCTTCATCGGCGAGACCATCGGTACCGCCATACTCATCCTGCTCGGCGGCGGTGTCTGTGCCGCCGTCACGCTCAAGCGCTCCAAGGCGCAGAACGCCGGCTGGCTCGCCATCACCTTCGGGTGGGGGTTCGCCGTGCTGACCGGCGCCTACATCGCCTCCGGCGTCTCCGGCGCGCATCTCAACCCGGCGGTCACGATCGGCCTGGCGATCCAGGGCGGCACCGCCTGGAGCGACGTACCCCTGTACCTCGCCTCCGAGCTGCTCGGAGCGATGATCGGTGCCGTGCTCGTCTGGGCCGTCTACTACGGACAGTTCCACGCGCACCTCACCGATCCGGAGATCGTGAAGGACCTGCCGCCCGAGGAGGGGCTGGTGGACCGGTCCGCCGCCCCGAAGGCCGGTCCCGTGCTCGGAATCTTCAGCACGGGCCCGGAGATACGCAACGCGGTGCAGAACGTGGTCACGGAGGTCATCGCCACCTTCGTGCTGATCCTGGCCATCCTCACGCAGGGCCTCAACGACGAGGGCAACGGCCTCGGCGCGCTCGGCGCCCTGATCACCTCTCTGGTGGTCGTCGGAATCGGCCTCTCGCTCGGCGGCCCGACCGGCTACGCGATCAACCCGGTCCGCGACCTCGGGCCGCGCATCGTGCACGCCCTGCTGCCACTGCCGAACAAGGGCGGGTCGGACTGGGGCTACGCCTGGGTACCGGTGGTAGGACCGCTCATCGGGGCGGCACTGGCCGGCGGACTCTACAACCTCGCCTTCGCCTGAGACGCACCTCTCCACACCACACAGACTCCGGGAGCCAACCGTGACCGACGCACACACCACCGGCCCGTTCATCGCGGCCATCGACCAGGGCACGACCTCCAGCCGCTGCATCGTCTTCGACAAGGACGGCCGGATCGTCTCCGTCGACCAGAAGGAACACGAGCAGATCTTTCCCAAGCCGGGCTGGGTCGAGCACGACGCCAAGGAGATCTGGGAGAACGTCCAGGAGGTCGTCGCGGGCGCGGTCGTCAAGGCCGGCATCACCGCCGCGGACGTGAAGGCGATCGGCATCACCAACCAGCGTGAGACCACGCTGCTCTGGGACCGGCACACCGGTGAGCCGGTGCACAACGCCCTCGTCTGGCAGGACACCCGCACCGACGCCCTGTGCAAGGAGCTCGGCCGCAACGTCGGCCAGGACCGCTTCCGCCGCGAGACCGGTCTCCCCCTCGCCTCGTACTTCGCCGGCCCGAAGGTCCGCTGGCTGCTGGACAACGTGGAGGGCCTGCGGGAGCGCGCCGAACGCGGCGACATCCTCTTCGGCACCATGGACTCCTGGGTCATCTGGAACCTCACCGGCGGAACCGACGGCGGCGTGCACGTCACGGACGTCACCAACGCCTCGCGCACCCTCCTGATGAACCTGCACACCATGCAGTGGGACGACAAGATCCTCAGCTCCATCGACATCCCCGCCGCCGTGCTCCCCGAGATCCGGTCCTCCGCGGAGGTCTACGGCACCGCCAAGGGCGGCGTGCTCGCCGGTGTCCC
Source organism: Streptomyces sp. NPDC048590 (assembly GCF_043199535.1). NCBI lineage: Bacteria > Bacillati > Actinomycetota > Actinomycetes > Kitasatosporales > Streptomycetaceae > Streptomyces > Streptomyces sp. NPDC048590. The sequence goes on from NZ_JBICWC010000011.1 coordinate 99,205, forward strand.
GGTGGCCTCGGCCCTCGGTGACCAGCAGGCGGCGCTGTTCGGGCAGACCTGCTTCGCCCAGGGCGAGGCCAAGTCCACGTACGGCACCGGCACCTTCATGCTGATCAACACCGGCCACACCCCGGTGAACTCGTACAACGGCCTCCTGACCACCGTCGGCTACCGGATCGGCGACCAGAAGGCGGTGTACGCGCTGGAGGGCTCCATCGCCGTCACCGGGTCGCTCGTCCAGTGGATGCGTGACCAGATGGGCCTGATCAAGTCCGCGGCGGAGATCGAGACGCTGGCCTCCTCCGTCGAGGACAACGGAGGGGCGTACTTCGTACCCGCCTTCTCCGGGCTGTTCGCCCCCTACTGGCGCCCCGACGCACGCGGCGTGATCGCCGGCCTCACCCGGTACGTCACCAAGGCGCACATCGCCCGTGCCGTGCTCGAGGCCACCGCCTGGCAGACCCGCGAGATCAGCGACGCCATGACCAAGGACTCCGGCGTCGAGGTCACCGCGCTCAAGGTCGACGGCGGCATGACCTCCAACAACCTGCTGATGCAGACGCTCTCCGACTTCCTGGACGCGCCCGTGGTGCGCCCCATGGTCGCCGAGACGACCTGCCTCGGCGCCGCCTACGCCGCCGGCCTGGCCGTCGGCTTCTGGCCGGACACCGACGCGCTGCGCGCCAACTGGCGCCGCGCCGCCGAGTGGACACCCCGCATGGACGCGGCCACCCGTGACCGCGAGTACAAGAGCTGGCTCAAGGCCGTCGAACGGACCATGGGCTGGATCGACGACGAGAGCTGAGGAGCAATCGACATGACCACCCTGCAGAGCGTCCCGACTCTCGGGACGCATCCGGCCTCCGGCTCCCTCCGGAGCCGCGCCGAGACCCGGGAACGGCTTTCGAAGGCGACGTACGACCTCCTGGTGATCGGCGGCGGCATCCTGGGCATCTCCACCGCCTGGCACGCCGCGCAGTCCGGACTGCGGGTGGCCCTGGTGGATGCCGGCGACTTCGCCGGCGCCACCTCCTCCGCCTCGTCCAAGCTGCTCCACGGCGGCCTGCGGTACCTCCAGACCGGTGCGGTGAAGCTGGTCGCCGAGAACCACTTCGAGCGGCGCGCGGTCTCCCGCCAGGTCGCCCCGCACCTCGCCAACCCACTCACCTTCTACCTGCCCGTCTACAAGGGCGGTCCGCACGGCGCCGCCAAGCTCGGTGCGGGGGTCTTCGCCTACTCGGCGCTGTCCGCCTTCGGTGACGGCGTCGGGCATGTGATCAGCCCGTCCCGGGCGGCCCGGGACGTACCGGAGCTGCGTACCGACGGGCTCAAGGCGGTCGCGGTCTACGGCGACGACCAGATGAACGACGCCAGGATGGCGCTGATGACCGTGCGCGCGGCCGTGGACGCGGGCGCGGTCGTCCTCAACCACGCGGCGGTGACCGGGCTCAGGTTCACCCGGGGCCGGGTCACCGGCGCCGAGCTGAAGGACCGTCAGGACGGTACGGAGTTCGGCGTCGACGCCCGGCTCGTGCTCAACGCCACCGGTCCGTGGGTCGACCATCTGCGGAAGATGGAGGACCCCGCCGCGGCTCCCTCCATCCGCCTGTCCAAGGGCGCCCACCTCGTCCTGCGGCGCACACGCCCGTGGAGGGCCGCGCTGGCGACACCGATCGACAAGTACCGGATCACGTTCGCCCTCCCGTGGGAGGACATGCTGCTGCTCGGCACCACCGACGAGGAGTACGAGGGCGATCCCGGCGATGTGGCGGTCACCGAGAAGGACACCGCGCAGATCCTCGACGAGGCGGCGTTCTCGGTCCGGGACCAGCAGCTGTCCCGCGATCTGATCACGTACTCCTTCGCGGGCCTGCGCGTGCTGCCCGGCGGACCCGGTAACACCTCGAAGGCCAAGCGGGAGACGGTCGTCACCGAGGGCCGCGGCGGGATGCTGTCGGTCGCCGGCGGCAAGTGGACGACGTTCCGCCACATCGGCCGGACGGTGATGAACAAGCTCGCCGAGCTGCCCGGCCGCCCCCTCGCCGAGGACATGGAACCGATGGCCAGGCTGCCGCGGAAGGTACCGCTCCCCGGTATCGCCAACCCGGACGCGGTGGCGCACAGGCTGCTCGCCGAGGGCGGCACCCCGGGGCCGCGCATGCCCGCCGACACGGCCCGCCACCTGGCCACCCACTACGGCTCCCTCTCCTTCGAGATCGCCCGGCTGGCGGACGAGAACCCGGCACTGGCCGAGCGCATCCACCCCGACGCCCCGGAGATCTGGGCGCAGGTGGCGTACGCGCGGGACCGCGAGTGGGCCACGACGGCCGACGACGTGCTGCGCCGCCGGACCACCCTGACGATCCGGGGCCTGGCCACGGACGAGATCCGGGCCGGGGTCGAGGGCATGCTGGCCGAGGGTCGCTGACGGCCCGGGCCGCGATCAGGGGCGGTGTGCGGCCTCGCACCGCCCCTGCCCGCATAATGAGGCGATACATCGGATGTCTTGTGTGCGAGGAGGCCCCTCATGGCCGTCACCGACGAAGCGATCGAGAGAATCAAGGAAATGATCGTCTCGGGTGCCCTGGCCCCCGGGGACCGTCTCCCCAAGGAGAGCGAACTCGCGGCGGAGCTCGGGCTGTCACGCAACTCCCTGCGTGAGGCGGTGCGCGCGCTGTCGCTGATCCGGATCCTCGACGTCCGCCAGGGCGACGGCACCTACGTCACCAGTCTGGATCCCCAGCTCCTGCTGGAGGCGCTGAGCTTCGTGGTGGACTTCCACCGCGACGACACGGTGCTGGAGTTCTTCGCCGTCCGCCGGATCTTGGAACCGGCGGCCACGGCCATGGCCGCGCTGCGCATCGAGGACGAACAACTGGACGCTCTTGAAGCTCAGTTGGACGCGCTCGGCACCGATCCCTCGGTGGAGGCCCTGGTCGCGGCCGACCTGGAGTTCCACCGGGGGATCGTGCGGTGCTCGGGCAACTCGGTCCTCTGCTCGCTGCTCGACGGCCTGTCCGGCCCGACCACACGGGCCAGGGTGTGGCGGGGGCTGACGCAGGAGAACGCGGTCAGCCGCACCCTGTACGAACACCGGGCGATCCTGGCCGCGATGCGGGACCGCGACGCGGAGGCGGCCAGGTCCTGGGCGACGGTGCACGTGGCGAGCATCGAGCAGTGGCTCCGCTCGACCCTGTGAGGTCCGGCGGGGCACCGCGCGCGGCTCAGCCCCGCGGGACCTCGACGGGCCGTAGACGCAGCCCCTGCATCCCCCCGTCGACCGCGAGCGCGGTGCCCGTGACGGAGGCGGACGCCGGGCTCGCGAGGTAGACGACGGCCGCGGCCACTTCTTCGGCGGACACCAGGCGTCCGAGCGGCTGCCGGGCGCCGAGCGCGGCGCGCTCCGCCACCGGGTCCTCCGCCTGCCCGAGCAGCCGGCCGATCCAGGGGGTGTCGACGGTGCCGGGGTTGACGCAGTTGACCCTGATCCCCTCCCGGACGTGGTCGGCGGCCATGGCCAGGGTGAGGGAGAGCACCGCCCCCTTGCTGGCGCTGTAGAGCGCGCGTTGCGGGAGACCCGCGGTGGCGGCTATGGAGCAGGTCTGGGTGATCGACACGGCGCCCGGGCGCGCGGCGGCGGCCCGCCGGAGATGCGGCAGGGCGTGGCGCGCGGTGCGGACCATGCCGAGCACGTTGATGTCCAGCACGCGCGCCCACTCGGCGTCGGTGTTGTCCTCGACCGTGCCGATCGATCCGGTCCCGGCGTTGGACACGAGGGTGTGCAGGCCGCCCAGTTCCGCGGCGGCCCGGTCGACCGCGTTCCGTACGGCCTCGTCGTCCGTCACGTCGGCCTCGATGCCGAGCGCGCCCTCGGGTGCCCCCTTCGGGTCCAGGTCGAGCACCGCCACCCGTGCCCCCCGGGCGAGCAGCGCCGCAGCCACGGCGGCCCCGATGCCGGACGCGCCGCCGGTCACCAGCGCGGACAGTCCGTCGAAATCCTGCGTACCGGTCATCAGTCGGTCTCCTCCGAGGTGCGGCGGGCCTGCCATACGGGGCCCTGCGGGTAGCGGTGTTCGGCGATCGAGTCCGGCAGCATGCGGGCCGAGAACCCGGGCACACGCGGTGCGACGTAGCGGCCCGCTTCGACGACGGCCGGGTCGGCGAAGTGTTCGTGGAGGTGGTCGACGTACTCGATGACCCGGTTCTCCAGGCTTCCGGAGACCGCGACGTAGTCGAACATCGAGAGGTGCTGCACGAGTTCGCACAGGCCGACGCCACCGGCGTGCGGGCAGACCGGGACGCCGTACTTCGCGGCGAGCAGCAGGATCGCGAGGTTCTCGTTCACCCCCGCTACGCGTGCGGCGTCGATCTGCACGAAGTCCACGGCCTCGGCCTGCAGCAGTTGCTTGAACACGATCCGGTTGGCGACGTGTTCACCGGTGGCGACCTTGACGGGCTGTCCGGCGCGGACGGCCGCGTGGCCGAGGACGTCGTCGGGGCTGGTCGGCTCCTCGATCCAGTACGGGTCGTACGGGGCGAGGGCGTTCATCCGGTCCACGGCCTCGGCCACGTCCCAGCGCTGGTTGGCGTCGACGGCGATCCGGATGTCCGGTCCGACCGCCTGGCGTGCCAGGGAGAGCCTGCGGGCGTCCTCGTCCGGATCGGCTCCGACCTTCAGCTTGATCTGGGTGAAGCCGTCGGCCACGGCCTCCTTGGAGAGCCGTACGAGCTTCTCGTCGTCGTAACCGAGCCAGCCCGGTGTCGTGGTGTACGCCGGGAATCCCTCGGCGAGCAGGAGCTCGGTGCGCTCCGCACGGCCCGGCTCCGCGGCGCGGAGGATGGCGAGCGCCTCCTCGGGGGTGAGGGCGTCCGTGAGGTGGCGGAAGTCGACGAGGGAGACGAGCTCCTGCGGGGTCATCTCCGCGAGGAACCGCCATACGGGCTTGCCGGCCAGCTTCGCCGCGAGGTCCCAGGCCGCGTTGACGACCGCCCCCGCGGCCATGTGCATCACGCCCTTCTCAGGGCCGAGCCAGCGCAGTTGCGAGTCGTGCGTGAGGGCGCGGTGGAGGTCGGCGAGGTCCGCGGCCGTGCGCGGGACGGGGCGGTCAACCACGAAGGGCCGGAGCGCCTCGACGGCGGCGGCCATGACATCGTTGCCGCGGCCGATGGTGAAGCAGAATCCGTGGCCCTCCGCGTCCGGGCCGCCCTGGGTCCGCAGGATCACGTATGCGGCCGAGTAGTCGGGGTCGGGGTTCATCGCGTCCGAGCCGTCCAGCTGCTCCGAGGTGGGGAACCGGATGTCCTCGACCTCGAGATCCGTGACGGTCAGATTCATGTGCGCCCCCAGGGAATAACATCGGATCTCTCAGCGGTCATCCGATGTATAACTCCAACAGTGCGCCCCGGTCCAGGGTCCGGATGAAAATTGATCACTTTCGACCGGTACAGCTCGGATGAATCAAGGGGCGGCACGGTTCGTCCCCGCATGCAAACGGACTGCGTCGGAGCAAGGGGAAAGCCGTAAGGTTGGTCCGTACACAAGGGAACTTCGGAAGGAGGCCTGGGTGATCGAGCTCGAGGGGGTACCCGAGCTGATCGACCCGGTCATGGTGGCCGCGTTCGAGGGCTGGAACGATGCCGGTGACGCCGCCTCCACAGCGGTCGCGCATCTGGACCGGGAGTGGAAGGGCGAGGTGTTCGCGGCGCTCGACGCCGAGGACTACTACGACTTCCAGGTCAACCGGCCCACCGTGTGGATGGACGGCGGGACACGGAAGATCACCTGGCCCACCACGCGCCTGTCCGTGATCCGGGTCGGCGGCGACAAGCCCCGGGACCTGGTGCTCATCCGCGGCATCGAACCCTCCATGCGCTGGCGGTCGTACTGCAACGAGATCCTCGGTTTCGCCCACGAGCTGGGCGTCGAGATGATCGTCATCCTGGGAGCACTGCTCGGCGACACCCCGCACACCAGGCCGGTACCGGTCAGCGGGGTCACCTCGGATCCGGATCTCGCGAGGACCATGGACCTGGAGGAGACCCGTTACGAGGGCCCGACCGGCATCGTGGGCATCCTGCAGGAGGCCTGCACCCATGCCGGGGTCCCCGCGGTGAGCCTCTGGGCCGCCGTTCCGCACTACGTGTCGCAGCCGCCCAACCCCAAGGCGACTCTGGCACTGCTGAACCGTCTCGAGGACCTGCTCGGGCTGCGGATCCCGCTGGGCGAGCTTCCCGAGGACGCGCGCGCCTGGCAGGTGGGCGTCGACCAGCTGGCCGCCGAGGACAGTGAGGTCGCGGAGTACGTCCAGACGCTGGAGGAGGCCAGGGACACCGCCGAGCTCCCCGAGGCGTCCGGAGAGGCGATCGCCCGGGAGTTCGAGCGTTATCTGCGGCGCAGGGACGTCGGCGGTCCGGGCGGTCACGCGACGGAGAGCGGCGACGCGCCCTATCTGCGGGACACCTCAGGGGGCCGGACCAGGCCGCCGAAGCCGCAGCGGCCGGAGAAGGGCCGTCCGAAGGAGGAGGACGGGGGGCAGCAGCCGCCCGAGGATCCGCCCACCGGCCCGGACGAGGACTCCTCGGACGGCTGACCAAGGACTGTCCCGCAATCCGCGCCCGCCAGGGATTGCGGGACAGCCATCAGGCACGCGGACGGCCCCGGACCTGCGAGAGATCGCAGGCCCGGGGCCGTCCGAGTGCGGGCTCTGTGAGCGCTACAGCGCGACGCCCAGCAGGGCGTCCACGGTGCGCGACACGAGACCGGGCGCGCCCTCGTCCGTACCGCCGTCCGCGCTCTGCAGTGCGGCCCACGCGTCGATCGCGGCGAGCGCCGCCGGGCTGTCCAGGTCGTCCGCAAGCGCCTCGCGTACCTGTTCGACCACCGCGTCGGCGGAAGGACCGTCCGGCCTGGAGACGGCCGCACGCCACCGGGCGAGACGCTCGACGGCGTCCGCGAGGACCTGGTCGGTCCACTCCCAGTCGGCCCGGTAGTGGTTCGCGAGCAGCGCGAGCCTGATGGCCGCGGGGTCCACGGCGTCCCGGCGCAGCGCCGACACGAAGACGAGGTTGCCCTTGGACTTGGACATCTTCTCGCCGTCGAGCCCCACCATGCCGGCGTGCACGTAGGCCCGCGCGAAGGGGTGTTCGCCGGTGAGCGCCTGCGCGTGGGAGGCGCCCATCTCGTGGTGGGGGAAGGCGAGGTCCGAGCCGCCGCCCTGGACGTCGAAGCCCATCCCCAGGTGGTCCAGGGCGATGGCGACGCACTCGATGTGCCAGCCGGGCCGGCCCGGGCCGAGGCTGCCGCCGTCCCAGCTCGGCTCGCCCTCACGGGCGGACATCCAGAGCATCGGGTCGAGCGGGTTCTTCTTGCCGGGGCGCTCCGGGTCTCCGCCGCGCTCGGCTGAGAGCAGCCGCATGGCGTCGGCGTCGAGCCCCGAGACCTCCCCGAAGTGCGGGTCGCAGTCCACGGAGAAGTACACGTCGCCGTCGAGCTCGTAGGCGGCGCCGGCGTCACGCAGGCGCTCGACGAGCGGGACGATGCCCGGTATCGCCTCCACGGCACCGATGTAGTGCTTCGGGGGGAGCATGCGCAGGGCCGTCATGTCCTCCCGGAAGAGCGCCGTCTCGCGCTCCGCGAGCGCGGTCCAGTCCTCGCCGTCGCGCACGGCCCGCTCCAGCAGAGGATCATCCACGTCGGTCACGTTCTGGACGTAGTGAACCTGCCGCTTGGTGTCGAGCCACACGCGCTGGACGAGGTCGAACGCGTTGTAGGTCGCCGCATGACCCATGTGGGTCGCGTCGTACGGCGTGATGCCGCAGACGTAGATGCGGGCGACGGGACCGGGGTCAAGGGTGATCCGTCCGCCGGTCGCGGTGTCGTGGATCCGAAGGTCGCGGCCCTTGCCAGGCAGGGCGGGGACCTCAGAAGCGGGCCAGGCATGCATGTCACGAGCGTAACCGGACGATGCTTCCGGATACGAACCGGATGCCTGATCCTGGCCGACGAGGCGCTCTTGCGTACGGGCGGAAGCCGTGCTGCGCCCCTCGCGCAGGGGGCGAGGCGGGCAGCAGGCGCCTACACGGGGGGCCAGGGGATCGGCGGCCACTCCCCGCTCGGCCGGGGGTGGTGGCCGGACTTCCGGAGGCTCTCCACGCGTCCGCGCAGGGCGTCGAGTTCCGTCTCCGTGATCAGTTCGCCCAAGCGGGTGGCGAGCACCGCCCCCGGGGCGAGACCGGCGAGGAGGGTGTCGAGGACCTCGGTCGCCTCCTGGGTGAGCGGCTCGCCCGCCCACCCCCAGAGCAGCGTCCGCAGCTTGTCGTCCACGTTGAAGGTGACCCCGTGGTCGATGCCGAACAACCGCCCGTCCGGTGCGGGCAGCAGGTGCCCGCCCTTGCGGTCGCCGTTGTTGATCACGGCGTCGAGTACCGCGAGTCTGCGCAGCCGGGGGTCGTCGGCGTGCACCAGCAGGGCGGTCCGCCCCTCCCCCACATCCGCGAGACCGACGGCCTTCCAGCCCTCTCCCGGCTCCTCGGCCTCGACGAGCCCGAGCAGCGGCCCCAGCCCGTCGGAGTCCTCCTCCTCGGAGTCCTCCGCGGGCTCCTCGGGTTCGGCCTCGATCCACAGCTGGCACATGCCCTGGCCGTAGGGTCCCTCCCGGAGCACGGTCGGGGGCACGAGCCCCCAGCCGGTGGCCTCGGAGATCTCGTACGCCGCGACCTCACGCTGGGCGAGTGTGCCGTCGGGGAAGTCCCACAGGGGCTGCTCGCCCGCGACCGGCTTGTAGACGCAGGTGCGTTCCTCGCCCTCGTACGCGACCGTGCAGTAAAGCACCGCGTTGGAGGCACCCCGGACTCGGCCGAGAACGGTCAGTTCGCCCTCGGCCAGCAGGGTGCGCAGCGCGGCCTCCGTCAGGCCCCGCGACGGTATCCGTTCTGGCGCGGACATACGTGTCCTTCCGGGTCGAGGGGCAGGCTGCACAGCGGGCACGGGGGACGACCCGCGTTGACGACGTCGAGGGCTCGCTTGGCGAAGGCACGGGCCTGGGCGCCGCTGAGCCGGACGCGCAGCATGGGCGGGCCGTTCTCCTCGTCCTGCAGAAGCCTTTCCTCGGCCTCCGCGAGGTCGTCCTCGGAGTCCGCGTCCAGCTCGACGAGCGCCTGCGCCTCGACGATCATGCGCTGTTCCTCGCCGTCCCACGCGAGGGCCATCGTGCCGACCCTGAACTCCTCCTCGACGGGGGCGTCGAGGGGCGCGGTGTCGGTGACGTCCATGGGCGCCACCGCGGGGACCGGTGAATTGCCGCCGGTCCGCCGGACGACCTCGTCGAGGAGCTCGTCGATCCGTTCGGCCAGCGCGGCGACCTGGGTCTTCTCCAGGGCCACGCTCGTGACCCGTCCGCGCGAGGATGCCTGCAGGAAAAACGTACGGCGGCCAGGCAGCCCGACCGTGCCGGCCACGAAGCGGTCCGGCGGGTCGTAGAGGAACACCTGACGTGACACGTCCTGTCTCCCTTGAGAGAAGTGTGGGCGGATGGGGCGGCCCCGGGGCACCACGGGGTGTCCCGCGGGGCCTCTACGGCGCGTCCACCCTACTGCGCTGAGCGATCACGGCGCCCCAGCGCCGCCCCCCACGGCCGCGTCCGTCGCCGGGGCGGTGGCCGCGTCCGCCCCGGCGGGTCGCTCGCGCGGCGCCAGGGAGGCGAAGTCACCGGTGTCGCCGAGGCGCAGGAGGAAGGGGCGCAGCGCCGTGTAACGGATGGCGGTGACCGAGCACGGGTCCGCCTGGACGCGCTGGAAGAGGTCGAGGTGCATGCCGAGCGCGTCGGCGACGATCGCCTTGATGATGTCGCCGTGCGAGCACATGACGTACGTGGCGTCGTCCCCGTGCTCCGCCCCGATCCTGTCGTTCCACTCCCGTACCGCCTCGACCGCCCGTGCCTGCATGGCGCGCATGGACTCGCCGCCGGGGAAGACCGCGGCCGAGGGGTGCTGCTGGACGACCTTCATGAGCGGCTCGTCGGAGAGCTCGGCGAGCTTGCGTCCCGACCAGTCCCCGTAGTCGCACTCGCTGATCCGGTCCTCGGTGTGCAGCGGGAGGTCCGGACGGGCGTCCAGGAGCGGCTGGAGGGTCTCGCGGCAGCGCTGGAGGGGGCTGCTGACCGCTGCGGCGAGGGTGAGCGCCGACAGCCGTCCGGGCAGCGCGGCCGCCTGCGCGGCACCGCGTTCGTCGAGGGAGACGCCGGGGGTCCGGCCCGCGAGCACTCCGGAGGTGTTGGCGGTCGAGCGTCCGTGACGTACAAGGATGAGCGTGGGCATACCTGCCAGCGTAGAGGTGCGTGAACCCTTCCTGGCAGGGAAGAATGCGCGGATGATCGTCGACTGCGGAATCTACCGGGACGGGCGCCGGACCGAAGGCCCCGCCGACCTCTCCGACGCCCTCGGTGAGGCACGGACCGCGGGGGACGCCTTCGTATGGATCGGTCTGCACGAACCGACGGAGAAGGAGTTCGACCTCGTCAGCAGCGAGTTCGGGCTGCACCCGCTGGCGGTGGAGGACGCCCTGCGCGCGCACCAGCGGCCGAAGCTGGAGATCTACGACGACTCCCTGTTCGTCGTCATCAAGCCGGTGGTCTACGAGCAGCGCAGCGACACCGTGAGCGCGGGAGAGCTGATGCTCTTCATAGGGGACTCCTTCGTGGTGACCGTGCGGCACGGCGAGGGCGCCCCGCTGGCGGCGGTACGGCGCCGGCTGGAGGCGGAGCCCGAAGTCCTCAGGCACGGGCCGACATCGGTCCTGTACGCGGTGAGCGACGCGGTCGTGGACCACTACATCGAGGTCGCCGCGGAGCTGCAGGTGGACCTGGAGGAGCTGGAGGCCCAGGTCTTCGCCCCGCAGGGCAGGTCCCGGGACACCAAGAACACGGCGGCCGCGATCTACACCTTCAAGCGGCAGGTGCTCGAGTTCCGTCGCGCCACCAATCCCCTGGTCACGCCGATGACGCGGCTTTCGGGCGCGGGGGTGCCCTTCGTCGACACCGGCTCGCAGCCCTTCTTCCGGGACGTCAACGACCACCTGACGCGTGCGGTCGAGCATGTCGAGGGGCTCGACCGGCTGCTCTCGGACATCCTGGCGGCCCATCTGGCGCAGGTGGGTGTACGGCAGAACGACGACATGCGGAAGATCTCCGCGTGGGCGGCCATGGCCGCAGTCCCGACCATGGTGGCCGGGATCTACGGGATGAACTTCAGCCACATGCCCGAGCTCGACCTCGAGTGGACCTATCCGGCGGTGATCGTGCTGATGGGCGTCGCGGTCGCCGGCCTGTACCGCCTGTTCAAGAACCGCGGCTGGATGTAGGGCGTGTTTCGAAAGTAGCGTCGCCCGCCCGCAGGGCGGGCCTGGCGGCGTCTGGTGCGTGCGATCGCAAGGCGGAGGGTCGCCCCGATACTGGGCGTATCGGGGCGATCCCGACAACGCGGCGTGGGGGCACCCCCGGACGAAGTCTGGGGGAGTGCGTGCCAGACGCCGCCAGACAGACGGGACTTTCGAAGCACGCCCTAGCCGCCGGCCTCAGGCGTACTCGGTCTCCGGTGCCGGCGGACCGCCCAGCGCGTCGCGCAGGGCGGGCTGCCGCAGACTCACCATGCGCCTCCATCCCACCAGGCGCTCGTACGCGTACATGGCGTGGATGCCCGCGGCCAGGACGGCGGCCTTCGCGCGGGGCCAGCGCAGGACGGTGCCCATGTGGCTCATCACGGCGAGGCTGACGTCGCGGTAGACGCGGATCTCGGCCTGGGCGCACTCCCGCAGGACGGACTGGATGGTCCGGCCGTGCCCGGCCCGTGCGAAGCGGAGGAGTTCCTCGTGGCAGTAGGCGAGATGGCTGTCCTCGTCGCGCGAGATCATCCTGACCGCACGGCCCAGGACCGGATGCTCGGCGAAGTGCCTGAGCAGGAGCCGCATCTGTTCCGAGGCCCGCTGCTCGGTGACCCGGCTGTGGGCCAGGTAGACGATGATGTCCCGCTCGGTGAGGGGCTCCTCGCGACCGAGCCGGTCGTGGGCCAGTCCGATGCCTCGGCGCTCCAGCAGCAGGGTGTAGTCGGTCTCGTACGGCACGGAGACGGGCTGGAGTCCGCGCTGCTTCAGGAGTGCGTTGAAGATCCGGCCGTGCTTGTCCTCGTCGGCGCCGTGCCGGGCGACCTTGGGTGCCAGCTGGCTCAGGGCGGGAGGGACGAGGGAGGCGATGCGTCCGTTCTCCCAGCCCCCCTGCGACTCGCCGCCGGCGGCGATGGAGCAGAACAGCCGGAACGACTCGTCGTTGTCGAGGATCTCCTGGAACAGACTCTTTGCCGAGAGCATCACTGCCACCTTTCGCACCGGTGTCCGCAGAGGCACAGTCAAATTCGGTACGGGTCGGTAGGCAACACGGGAGGCTCCGGGCAGGGCCGAACGGGCGCCCGGACGGCCGCCGGACCTGCCGGGGCGTCCCGTGAGGGGGACGGGGCGTAACCCGCGTGCCGGGCGGCGCGTTGTTCCCTGCGACGGCCGTGGCGGGGTGGGCCCCGAGCCCCCACCACGGCCGCAGTGCTGTCCGGGAGTGCCCGGCCAGTGGTTCAGGCCGCGAGACCGGAGCGCTCCAGGGCTTCGGTCCCGGCGCGCAGCGCGGCGAGCCGCTCGTCGAGGGTGAAGCCGGCCGGGGCGAGCGTCAGGGTGGTGACACCCGCGGCCGCGTAGGCCTGCATCCGGTCGGCGATCCGGTCCACCGAGCCGAGCAGTGTGGTCTGGTCGATCAGCTTGTGAGGGACGGCGGCCGCGGCGCCGGCCTTGTCGCCGGAGAGGTACTTGTCCTGGATCTCGGCGGCCTCCTTCTCGTACCCCATGCGCTGGGCGAGCTGGTTGTAGAAGTTCTGCTTGCGGCTGCCCATGCCGCCGACGTAGAGCGCGGTGTACGGGCGGAACATGTCGGCGAGGCCGTTGATGTCGTCGCCCACGGCCAGGGGCAGCGTCGGGCAGACGTCGAACCCGTCCATGGTCAGCCCCGCCTTCTCCCGGCCTGCCCGCAGGTGCTGGACCGCCGTCTCCTGGAGGTGGTCGGCGGACGGGAAGATCAGCAGGGCGCCGTCGGCGATCTCACCGGTCTGCTCGAGGTTCTTCGGGCCGATCGCGGCGATGTAGAGGGGGATGTGTTCACGCTGGGGGTGGACGGTGAGCTTGATCGGCTTGCCGGGTCCGTCGGGCAGCGGGAGGGTCCAGTGCTCGCCCTCGTAGGACAGCCGCTCACGGGACATCGCCCTGCGCACGATCTCGACGTATTCGCGGGTACGGGCGAGGGGCTTGTCGAACTTGACCCCGTACCAGCCCTCGGATACCTGCGGTCCCGAGACACCGAGGCCGAGGCGGAAGCGGCCTCCGGACAGCGAGTCGAGGGTGGCCGCCGTCATCGCCGTCATGGCGGGCTGACGGGCCGGGATCTGCATGATGGCCGATCCGACGTCGATCGACTCGGTCCGGGCGGCGACCCAGGCCAGCACCGTCGGAACGTCGGAGCCGTAGGCCTCGGCCGCCCAGCAGACGTCGTAACCGAGCCGGTCGGCCTCCTGGGCGACGGCGAGGTTGTCACCGTCCATCCCCGCACCCCAGTAACCGAGATTGATGCCGAGTCGCATACCCACGCTCCCTCTACTGATCAGTAACGTTCCTGTGCCGGGGACTCTAGCGCGGAGCGCGTGGACGCGGCAGGCCCGCCCCGGGTGGCACGTCGTCCACAGGGCTCCACCCCGTGGGGCCTTGGCCAGTAATCTCAGCGCCCATGGAGCAGAGGCATCTCGGCCGTACCGGCCTTCGTGTGTCGCGGATCGGGCTGGGCACGCTCACCTGGGGCCGGGACACGGACGAGCACGACGCCGCCGATCAGCTGAAGGCCTTCTGGGACGCGGGCGGCACCCTCGTCGACACCGCGGACGTGTACGGCGGCGGGGAGGCCGAGTACGTACTGGGGCGCATGCTGGACAGCCTGGTGCCGAGAGCGGACCTGGTCGTGGCGACCAAGGCCGGCAGCGTGCCCGACCCCTACCGCCGCTTCGACGGATCGCGCGGCCACCTGCTGGCTGCCCTGGACGCGTCCCTGCGGCGGCTGGGGACGGACTACGTCGACCTGTGGCAGGTCCACGCCTTCGACGCCGCGACACCGCTGGAGGAGACCTTGCAGGCGCTGGACCTGGCGGTGTCGTCGGGGCGCGTACGGTACGCCGGGGTGTCCGGCTTCAGCGGATGGCAACTGGCCAAGGCGGCCACCTGGCAGCTGGCCGCGCCGGGGCCGCGCACCCGCCTGGCCTCGACGCAGATGGAGTACTCGCTGTTGCAGCGGGGCGTCGAGCGGGAGGTGCTCCCGGCGGCACTGGACCTCGGGGTGGGACTGCTTCCCTCCTCCCCGCTGGGCAGGGGCGTACTGACCGGCAAGTACCGCACCGGCACCCCCTCCGGCTCCCGGGGTGCCTCCGAGCACATGGCCCCGTTCGTCGAGCCGTACCTCGACGAGGCCGCGAGCAGGATCGTGGACGCGGTGGCCACGGCGGCCGACGGCCTCGCCACGACCCCGCTGCAGGTCGCGCTCGCCTGGGTGCGGGACCGTCCCGGGGTGGCGGCCCCGGTCGTCGGCGCGCGCAACGCGCAGCAGCTGACGGAGGCGTTGTCAGTGGAGACGCTTAGTCTTCCTGACGAGATCTGCCAGGCGCTCGACGACGTTTCGGCGCCCGTGCACCGCTATCCCGACCAGGACTGGAGCACGCTGTGACTGCGCACCCCCGGGGAGAGACCCCGGACCCCGCGGCCGAGGACCACGAGGCCGGCGAGGACGGCGGCGTGAACGCCGACGACACGCCCGGTACGCCCGAAGAGGGGGGCGCACAGGGGGCGGACGACGGCGCGGAAGGGGCGCGGGAGACCGGGGAGGGCTCCGACGGGGCCGCCGCTCCCACCGAGGCCGAGGCGGAGCTGGCGGCGCAGCGTGAGCTCCGCCGGCGGATCGAGCAGCGCAAGGCTGAGAAGGACGGCCCCATCGCCGCCGGTACGAAGCTGAGCGGCACGGCGGCGGACCTGCTCGCTGCCGTACGCGCGGTCGAGAGCGGCGAGAAGCCGGGTACGGACTTCTTCGACTCCCCCCGGGAGGCACCCGCCCCCCGCCGCGCGGCAGCCGCTCCCGTCGTCCGTCCCTCCCCCGCCCCCGTGCACCCGGCCCCGCGCGTCGCCTCCGCCGAGGCCGCTGCCGCCGTCGCCGCCGTGCTGGCCGAGGGCGGGGCTCCCGGGGCGTTGGCGGACCTGGTGGCGGCCACGCTCGGCGAGGGCGCGGCGGACGCCCTGCGTGCGGACCCGTGGCAGCTGCTGTCGGTGCCCGGTGTGCGGCCGGAGCAGGCCGACGGTTTCGCGCGGGCGCTGCTCGGGGCGGAGTGCGGGCCCGACGACGAGCGGCGCACGGCGGCCCTGGTCGGGCACCTGCTGGAGCGGGCCGCGCTGCGCGGCCACACCGCTCTCGACGCGGACGAGGTGCGCACGGCACTGTCGGGATTCGCGGTGACCGATCCGGGTGAGGCCGTCCGGCAGGCCGTCGCCGAGGGCGTGGTCCTGGTCTTCCAGGACGGTGCGGACGCCGCGGACCCCGGGGACGGGGAACAGCCGGAGGAACAGGGCGACGACCCGGCCGGCCGGCAGGACGACGGCGAACCGGCGCGTGTCCTGCTCGGCCTCGACAGGTACGCCCTGGCCGAGGAGAGCCTGGCCGACGGTCTGGCCCGGCTGATGAACTCCTGCGAGAAGGACGCCGACTGGACGGAGGCCGCCGCGGCCGCACCGACCCCCTCGGCCGCCGAGCTGATCAGGGCCGCCGCGACCGCCGGCCTGGTCGTCCACAGCGGCGGGGAGAGTGCCCGGGCCGAGCCCGCCGCGCTGATCGCGGCCGCGCACGGCCTGGGTCTGCGCGCCCTGGGCACCACGCACAGCGCCGACGGGCGGCGGAGGCTGGCGGAGACGGTCGGAGAACCACGCTCGGCCGTCACGCTCTCGGCCCTGCTCTCCGGGGAGGAGGGCCCCGGCCGGGACGCCGACGGAGCGCTCGCCCTCGACGTACTGGTCGTGCTGGACGCCCCGCAGCTCGACGTGGAGACGGCGGCGATCCTGGTGGAGTCGCTCGCGGACGGGACACGGCTGGTCCTGAGCGGTGATCCCGGTGTGCTCGCTTCGGCAGGTGCGGGCCGGGTGTTCGCCGATGTCGCCGGATCCCGCTCCTGCCCCCACGTGGTCTCACGGACCCCGGACCCGGGGCCGATCGGGGAGCTCGTCTCCGGCATCGGCGTCGGCGAGCTGGCGCAGGTCGAGGCGCCCGGCAAGGAGGTGGTGATCGTGCCCGTCCGTGACGCCGGTGAGGCGGTGCACCGCACGGTGCAGCTGGTCGCCGACTCGGTGCCGCGCGCCCTGGGCGTGCCGTCCGGCGACACGCAGGTGATCACCGTCGGACACGGCGGCTCCGCGGGCACCTCCGCGCTCAACGCGGCACTGAAGCAGCGTCTCAATCCGGGACCGGGGCGCTTCGGCGGCTTCGACCCCGGCGATCGCGTGGTCCATGTGCCGGCCCCCGGCCGGGCGGTGCCCGGCTCGGTCGTGTCGGCCGGTCCCGAGGGCCTGCGCCTGGACTGCGCGGG
This sequence comes from Streptomyces sp. NPDC048590, assembly GCF_043199535.1. Classification (NCBI taxonomy): domain Bacteria; kingdom Bacillati; phylum Actinomycetota; class Actinomycetes; order Kitasatosporales; family Streptomycetaceae; genus Streptomyces; species Streptomyces sp. NPDC048590. Next base: position 115,888 of record NZ_JBICWC010000011.1, read on the forward strand.
CACGCCGGTCGTCGTGCCGCCGGACCGGGTGGAGACCGCCGTACGCCATGGATGGGCGCTCAGTGCCCATCAGGCGGCGGGGATGCGCTGGCCGGCCGTCGTCGTCGTGCTGCCGGGTGACGCCGCGCAGGGGCTGAGCAGGCCCTGGGTGTACACGGCATTCAGCCGGGGCGAGCGGCACCTGTCCGTGGTGCACGGTGTGGACCAGGCACTGCCACGCGCGGTGGCGGAGGTGCCGGCCCAGGAGCGGACGACCCGGCTGCGGCCCCTGCTGGAGGCCCTGCCCACGCCGGACGCCTCATGACTCCGTGAACGGGAACCGCCCCGGCGGACCCCGGCGTGCGACGCCGGGTCCGCCGGGGCGGTGAGCGCCGGCTCGGGATCAGGCGCGTCCCGTGGCGGGACCGTCCGCGTCCTCGTCCGGCTCGTCCTCCTCGTCGAAGACCGCGCTGACGTCGAACCGGCAGACGACCAGTGCGGCGTCGGCGTCCTCGAACGGTGACCCGAGCCAGTCCCCGGGATCGGGGAGCTCGTCGATCGCGGAGACCCAGAGGGTGGAGTCCCCCTCCTCCAGCCCGAACTCCGTGTGCCGGGAGGCGATCTCGTCCGCCTCGTACTCGCCGAAGACCACCCCGAGCGCGGCGTGCACACCACCGTCGGCGACCGTGGGGACGCCGGCCTCCGCCGCGTCGGGGTCGAGGTCGGCGAGCCGCTGGGCCTGGGCGAGCAGCCGGGCCGGCTCCGCCACGGCGTAGTCGCGCCTGATCAGCACACTCACGGCGTGAGGCTCCTCGGGGCCCTCGTAGGGCGGGAGGGAGTCCTCCGCGCCCGGGATCTCGAAGGGGGTGACCTCGTCGTAGCGGTCGTAGAGGAGTTCGTCGTAGACCTCGGCCGCGGCGGCAAGTGCGTTGAACGCGTCGTAGACGGCGGGGTCGTCGTCCCCGGTACGGCGCTCGACAGCCTGGAGGTGGCGGTCGAGCGCGGATTTGACTGCATCGGCGGCGGCGCGTACCTCGGCAGCGGTGGGCTGCGCAGCATCAGACATGGGACAGACGCTATCCGTAGCGGGGGTCTGCCCGCACAATAGATGCGATGCCGGAATACGAATTCATCGATGTGTACGTGCCGCGCGGGGTCTCCCGCAAAGAGGCGGCCCGACTGCTGACCGACCACGCCGAGTACGGCCACTGGGAGTTGGACCGGCTGACGCTGCGTCTCGACGGGAGCCGCCGGGTGCGGCTGCGCCGCCGCATCATCCGCCAGATCCGCGCCACCTGGTAGGACGGAGCGGGTTCCGCACCCGCGGAACCCGCCCGTCGTACGGGTGTCGTGCCGTTGCCCGTACCGCCGCAGGCGATGTCCGCCCGTGAGGGAGCGGCGTCCGTGCCGGGCGTCACAACGTGGTGAGCGTCACCCGCGCTACGCGGCGCTGCGCGAGCGCCGGTAGAGGACCGTGCCCGCACCCGCGAGCAGCAGACCGGCACCGGCCGGGACGAGCAGGTCGAGGCCGCCACCACCGGTGTGCGCGAGCTGCTCGCCCACCACCAGCTGGGTCTCGGGAGCCGGGGGCTCCTGGGGCGTGACCGGCTCCTGCGGGTCGTGCGGAGTCTGCGGTACGACGGGAGGCGGTGCCGTCTCCGTGCCGTTCTCGCAGGAGTTGCCGAAGACCGGGTTGAGCAGTCCGCCCACGGTGACGCTGTTGCCACAGACGTTCAGGGCGATCTCCACCGGAGCCTGCACCTGGTTGCCGGAGAGGATGCCGGGGGACCCGGTGGTCTCCGCCTGGGCCGAGGCGCCGGGCGCGCGGTGCCTGCCCGTCCCCTCGCCGCCGTCACGCATGCCGCCGTCGCGCATGCCGTCGTGGCCGGAGCCCCTGCCGTCCCGGCCGTGACCGGAGCCCTTGCCGTCGGAGCCCTTGCCGTCCCGGCCGTGGTCGGAGGACCTGCCGTGGGAGCCGTGGCCGGACCGGGAACCTTCGTCCGAGCCGTGCGCGTGAGCGGAGTCCGAAGATCCGTTTCCGCACTCGTTTCCGCTCGTGGGATTGAGCAGACCGCCGACGTCGACGGAGTTTCCGCAGACGTTGACGGGTACGTCGATCGGGACCTGGATCGAGTTCCCCGAGAGAACACCCGGTGAACCCGAGGCGGTACCCGCCGCACCCGCGTCGGCGTGTGCGTAGCCGCTGCCGAGCGCGAGCACTCCACCCGCCGCCGCCATGGTGATCAGGCCTTTGCGTGTGACCTGTCGCATACGTTGTCTTCCTGCCTTCTGCCTGACGAAATGCCCCGTCGCAGACGTGCGCGGGGCGGAATGCCCAGCGGCCCCGGAGTGCATGGCACGCACTCCGAGGCCGACAGGGCTCACACCCTTACGGGTTGACGCACTCGTCAGTCGTTGACGCAGGCGTTGCCGAAGGCCGGGTTCAGCAGACCGATCACGGAGATCGTGTTGCCGCACACGTTCACGGGAACGTGGACCGGAACCTGGATGACGTTGCCCGAGAGCACGCCGGGGCTGCCGATGGCGGCACCCTGGGCACCGGCGTCGGCAGAAGCCATACCCGCACCCGCGAGCACGAGACCACCGGTGGCGGCCGCGATTGCGACGACCTTCTTGATCATGATTCCTCCTGTGTTGACAAGTGCGGTCCCAGCCGCGGACCGCATCACCTGTAACGACGAGGAATCGCGGGGGCTACGAGTCGGCGATCACTTTCACCCTTTCGGTGACGTGCGCACAGGCTGGCGATTTTGGTCGCGGAACGGTCAGGAGTGGTCGATGAAGCGGTCCAGCACCCGGGCACCGAACTTCAGGCCGTCCACCGGGACCCGTTCGTCCACGCCGTGGAACATCCCGGCGAAGTCCAGCTCCGGCGGGAGCTTCAGCGGGGCGAAACCGAAGCAGCGGATGCCGAGGTCGTCGAAGGACTTCGCGTCGGTGCCCCCGGAGAGCATGTAGGGCACGGCGCGCGCGATCGGGTCCTCGGCCTTCAGCGCGACCTGCATGGCGTCGACGAGGGAGCCGTCGAAGCTGGTCTCCAGCGCCTTGTCGCCGTGCACGTCCTCGCGCTTGACCCGAGGGCCGAGGATCCGGTCGAGGTCGGCGAGGAACTCGTCCTCGAAGCCGGGCAGGAAGCGCCCGTCGACGTGCGCGGTGGCCTGACCGGGGATGACGTTCACCTTGTAGCCGGCGCCGAGCATGGTCGGTGCGGCGGAGTTGCGCAGCGTCGCGCCGATCATCTTGGCGATGCCGCCCAGCTTCGCGAGGGTCGCCTCCATGTCCTCCGGGTCGAGCGGGGTCCCCAGCGCGTCGGAGAGCTCGTCGAGGAAGGACCTGACGGTCTTGGTGACCCTGACCGGCCACTGGTGGCGCCCCAGCCGGCCGACGGCCTCGCAGAGCTCGGTGATGGCGTTGTCGTTGTTGGTCATCGAGCCGTGCCCGGCGGTGCCGTCCACGGTCAGCCGCATCCAGTGCATGCCCTTCTGGGCGGTCTCCACCAGGTAGAGACGGAGGTTCTCGTTGACGGTGAAGGAGAATCCACCGACCTCGCCGATCGCCTCGGTGACCCCGTCGAACAGATCGCGGTGGTGGTCGACGAGGTGGCGCGCCCCGAAGGTGCCGCCCGCCTCCTCGTCCGCGAGGAAGGCCAGCACGATGTCGCGCGGGGGCTTGCGCCCGCTGCGCATCCTGTCGCGTACGACCGCGAGCGTCATCGCGTCCATGTCCTTCATGTCGACCGCTCCGCGGCCCCACACGCAGCCGTCCGCGATCTCCCCGGAGAAGGGGTCGTGGGTCCAGTCCGCGGCGTTGGCGGGCACGACGTCGGTGTGTCCGTGGATCAGCAGCGCAGGCCTGGAGGGGTCCTCGCCCTCGATCCGCGCCACGGTGGAGGCGCGCCCCTTGTGGGACTCGATGATCTTCGGCTCCAGCCCGACCTCGGCGAGCTTCTCGGCCACGTACTCGGCGGCGGCCCGCTCCCCCGGGCCCGAGTGGTCGCCGTAATTGCTGGTATCGATCCGGATCAGGTCACGACAGAGGTCCACGACCTCGTTCTCGGCGCGCTCGCCGATGCCGGACCGGGCCGTGTTGGTCTCGCTCACGCTGCTTCCTTCCACTGGCGCGGTGGTGCTCCCCCTCATCCTCGCGCGCCCGCCCCCGTGGGCCCAAGGGCGCCCGCCCTCCGTCACGCGTCGTTCACGCGGCCCGGGGGCGTGATCGAGCACCCCTGAATGTTTGCTATTGTTTTCCACGTCGGAACGGGCAAGGCCCGGAACGACAGACACCCGGTCCGGGTGGCGGAATGGCAGACGCGCTAGCTTGAGGTGCTAGTGCCCTTTATCGGGCGTGGGGGTTCAAGTCCCCCCTCGGACACCAGCGGAAACTCCCCAGGTCACAGACCTGGGGAGTTTCGCGTTGTACGGAGCACCCGGTCGAGGCACTTCAGGGCCTCGGGCTCACCGGGTCATCGGACGGCGCGGTCCGGGACCAGCCCCTGGCCCCGGAGTTCGCCCAGCACGAGCGCGGCGTACTCGCTCGCCCCACGGGACGAGGTATGGGTGTTGTCGCGCTTCTCGTCGTACAGGTAGAGGGCCTTCGACCCCTCGGGGCCCAGTTCCTCCACGCGCGCCCTGGTCAGTGCCGTGAGGTCGACGAGCGGGGTTCCCAGTTCACCCGAGAGGGCGCGTATCTCGGCCGGCAGGTCCACGCCCAGTCCGTTGACGAGCAGCGCGGTGCCGTTGTCGAGCGTGCCGTCGGCGTTGAACCAGCGCCGGACTATCGGGGTGACCAGTACGGGCCTGCCGCCCTCGGCGCGTACGTCCTCGACCATCGCCCTGAGGTTGGCGCGGTAGGTGTCGCGGTCGGTCTGCTTGTCGTTGTGGGCGAGCTGGACGAGGACGAGGTCCCCGGGGTGGATACGGGCACGGAGGGCGGGGAAGAGCGCGGGGTTGTCCCGGAAGCTCTGCGAACTCTCACCGGAGTCGGCGTAGTTGGATACGGAGATCCGGTCGGTGAGGTACTGCGGGAGCTGCTGCCCCCAGCCCGTGTAGGGCGCGGACGCCTGGTCGCAGACCGTGGAGTCCCCGGCGAGCAGGATTTGCGGGGTGCGGACGCGCACGGCTTCCAGCGAGACGAGTCGCGGGGCCGCGCCGCCGAAGGTGAGGTCGAGCCCGGGGCTTCCGGTGGCGCCGGTGGGCTCACCCTCCGGATCGCGGACGTCCACGGTGAAGGCGCGGCGGACCGTCTCACCCGCGGCGTTGGGCGTCTCGGCGAGCATCGTCCTGCGCGCTTCGGCTGTGACCGAGGTGGAGCCGGCCTGCGGCCCTCCGCCGAGACGGACCCGGACCCGGTAGGTCCCGGGGGCGACGTCCAGGTGGCAGACGACGGGGGCGGTGCCGGTGCAGTGACCGAGCCCGCCGTCACCTCCGTCGCGGCCGCGGGTGGGGGCCGGGGCTGCCGCGACGGAGGTGAGGGTGACGACGGCGGCACAGGCGGCCAGCAGTGCGGTACCGGCTTGGCGCATGAAGGGCTCCTGACGTATTGAATGGATTCAACGAGCTGGAACCATAGCGGCACTCGCAAGCGCTTTCTACGGCTCAGGAGAGCCTGATTCGATTCAGGACGACGGCCGGTACCCGACAGCGGTCCCTCGACGGGCTCCGCCGGGGCGGTCGGCCGCCGCGACGCGACGGACGCCGCTCCCGCGGGCGGTGCGATGATGGAGGGGACCACCCAGTTCCCGGCCTCAGCGGGCCACTCACCCGACCAGGACCACGCGATGAGAGGACGGGCGAAGCCGCCCGCCGCCCCGCTCCCCCAGCGCGCCGGCGTCGATCCCGTACGGGTGCGTCTCCCCGCTGATCCGGCCGGTGCGTGGCCGACCGTCCGGGACCATCTGCTGGAGCGGTTCGCGGGTGCGGTCGGTGCGGGACGGGTGGACTCCATGCTGGCCGAGGGCAGGTTCGTCGGCGTGGACGGCGGTGCGGTACGGGCCGACGAGCCGTACACGGCCGGGCGCCACCTCTGGTTCCACCGCGACTTCGCGCCGGAGGTGCCGGTGCCCTTCCCCATCGGTGTGGTCCACCGCGACGAGCATCTGGTCATCGCCGACAAGCCGCACTTCCTGGCGACCACACCGCGCGGCCGACATGTCACCCAGACCCTGGTCGCCCGGCTCCGTGACGAGCTGGGGATCGAGGAGCTCCAGCCCGCGCACCGACTGGACCGGCTGACGGCCGGTCTGGTCCTCTGTGTCGTACGCCCTGGGGACAGGGGCGCGTACCAGACCCTGTTCCGGGACCGGCTGGTGCGCAAGGAGTACGAGGCCGTCGCCCGGTACGACGGGGAGATCCCGCTGCCGCGCACGGTGCGGAGCCGGATCGTCAAGGAGCGCGGGGTGATCGCCGCGCGTGAGGAGCCCGGCCCGGTCAACAGCGAGAGCCGGATCGAGCTGCTGGAGCACCGCTCGGGGCTGGGGCGCTACCGGCTGCTTCCCGCGACCGGCCGCACCCACCAGCTGCGGGTCCATATGAACGCGCTGGGCCTGGGGCTGCTGAACGATCCGGTGTATCCGGTCGTCGAGCCGGACAGGGAGCCCGGGGACTTCGAGCGGCCCCTCCAACTGCTGGCGAAGGTACTGGAGTTCACCGACCCGGTCACGGGTGAGCCGCGCCGCTTCGAGAGCGGGCTGCGGCTCTCCGCGTGGCCGGACCGGTGAACCCCCGCCCGGGTCAGTGGCCCCGGGCGATCCAGTCGTCCAGCTGAGGGGCCTCGGCCCCGATGGTGGTGGAGTCACCGTGGCCTGTGCGCACCGCGGTCTCCGCGGGGAGGGCGAGCAGCCGGTCCCTGATGGAGTCGATGATCGTCGGGAAGTGCGAGAAGGACCGCCCGGTGGCGCCGGGCCCGCCCTGGAACAGGGTGTCCCCGGTGAAGACCGTGGACAGCTCCGGGGCGTGCAGGCAGACCGCGCCGGGCGCGTGGCCGGGGGTGTGGAGCACGGTGAGCCTGGTCCCGGCCACCTCGATCTCCTGGCCGTCGGCCAGTTCCCCGTCCGGATCGCGGTCCGGGTGGGTCTGCTTCCACAGCGGCAGGTCGTCGGGGTGCAGCAGGATCGGCGCCCCGGTCGCGTCGGCGAGGGCGGGTGCCGCGTCGATGTGGTCGTTGTGGGCGTGGGTGCAGATGATCGCGCGCAGGGTACGGCCGCCGAGCGCCGCCTCGATCGCGGCCGCGTCATGGGCGGCGTCGACGACGACAGCCTCGGTGTCGTCGCCGATGATCCAGACGTTGTTGTCCACGTCCCATTCGCCGCCGTCGAGGGCGAAGGTGCCGGAGGTGACCAGGTGGTCGATGCGGGCCGCCATCACAGCACCACCACGGACCGCAGGACGTCACCCTCGTGCATCCGGTCGAAGGCCTGCTCCACCTCGCCGAGCCCGATGGTCTCGGTGACGAAGGCACCCAGGTCCAGGCGGCCCTGCTGGTGCAGGTCGATGAGCATCGGGAAGTCGCGTGAGGGCAGGCAGTCGCCGTACCAGGAGGACTTGAGCGAACCGCCGCGGCCGAACACGTCGAGGAGCGGGAGTTCGAGCTTCATCTCCGGCGTGGGGACACCGACGAGGACCACGGTGCCGGCCAGGTCGCGGGCGTAGAACGCCTGCTTGTAGGTCTCGGGGCGGCCGACGGCCTCGATGACGACGTCGGCGCCGTTGCCGCCGGTGAGGGCGCGGATCGCCTCGACCGGGTCGTCGGAGCGGGAGTTGACGGTGTGGGTGGCGCCCATCTTCCGCGCCGTCTCCAGCTTGCGGTCGTCGATGTCGACGGCGATGATCCTCGCCGCTCCGGCGAGCCGGGCACCGGCGATCGCCGCGTCGCCGACGCCACCGCAGCCGATCACCGCGACGGAGTCGCCCCGGCCGACCTGCCCGGTGTTGATGGCGGCGCCGATGCCCGCCATCACTCCGCAGCCGAGGAGACCGGCGACGGCCGGGGAGACCTCGGGGTCGACCTTGGTGCACTGACCGGCGGCGACGAGGGTCTTCTCGGCGAAGGCACCGATTCCGAGCGCGGGCGAGAGCTCCGTGCCGTCGAGGAGGGTCATCTTCTGCTTGGCGTTGTGGGTGTCGAAGCAGTACCAGGGGCGCCCGCGCAGACAGGCGCGGCACTGGCCGCAGACCGCACGCCAGTTGAGGACGACGAAGTCGCCCGGCGCGACGTCGGTGACACCCTCGCCGACGGACTCCACGACGCCCGCGGCCTCGTGGCCGAGGAGGAAGGGGAATTCGTCGTTGATCCCGCCCTGCTTGTAGTGCAGGTCCGTGTGGCAGACGCCGCACGCCTGGATCTTGACCACGGCCTCACCGGGGCCGGGGTCCGGAATCACGATGGTCTCGACCCGTACCGGCTCGTTCTTTCCCGGTGCGACGACCCCTTGTACCTGCTGCGGCATTCCCGTGGACTCCCTTTTCCCGGCGTTCCTCCGCGACCGGTCACGAGGATTCGGGGACCGGTCGCGGGGATTCGATCACGAACAACCGTACGCCGTGCGGGGGCGGGCCGGGACCGCGCCGCGTCGGGCACATACGTCCCGCCGGGCCCCCTCAGTCCCCGTGGACGCGACGGCCGCCCACGTACGTCGCGAGGACGCGCGCCTCGGCGATCTCCTCGGCGGGTGCGGCGTAGGGGTCGCGGTCCAGGATCACCAGGTCGGCGAGGGCTCCGGCGCGGATGGTCCCGGTGTCGTCCAGGTGGTTCACGTACGCGGAACCCGCCGTGTACGCGGCCAGCGCGTCGGTGAGGGAGATGCGCTGGCCCGGGAGGAAGACCGGCCCCTCCCCTCCGGGTGCGACCCGGTTGACCGCGGTGTGGATGCCGTGCAGCGGGTCGGGGCTGCTGACCGGCCAGTCGGACCCGGCGGCGACGGTGGCGCCGGAGCGCAGCAGCGCGCCGAAGGGGTACTGGAGCGCGGCTCGTTCGCCGCCGAGGAAGGGGATGGTCAGTTCGTCCATCTGCGGTTCGTGGGCCGCCCAGAGCGGCTGGATGTTCGCCGTCGCGCCGAGGGCGCGGAAACGGGGGATGTCGTCGGGGTGGACGATCTGGAGGTGGGCGAGGTGGGGCCGGGTGTCGGTACGCCCGTTGGCGGCGCGGGCGGCCTCGACGGCGTCCAGCGCCTCACGCACCGCCCGGTCGCCCAGGGCGTGGAAGTGGGTCTGGAAGCCGAGCGCGTCGAGTTCGGTGACGTGGCGGCGCAGGGCGGCCGGATCGACGAAGCTGGTCCCGGTGTTGGAGGTGGCGCAGCCGCATGCGTCGAGGTACGGGGTGAGGAGTGCGGCGGTGCCGGTCTCCGCGACTCCGTCCTGCATGATCTTGACGGTGCGCGCGCGGAAGTTCCGGCCGCTCAGCTCTCGGCGTCGGGCCACCAGTTCGGGGATCTGCTCGCCGCCGCGTTCGCGGTCCCACCACAGGGCGCCGGCGACGCGGGCGGTGAGAGTACCGTCCCTGTCGGCCGCGAGATAGGCGTCGGACACGTCGTCCATCGACCCGTACGACCCGATGATGGCGTCCTGCCAGGCGGTGATGCCGTAGGAGTGCAGCAGGCTCTGCGCCCGGAGCAAGGCGTCGAGCCGGTCCGCGGTGGTGGAGCGTGGTGTGTGGCGGGCGACCAGGTCCATGGCGCCCTCCTGGAGGAGCCCGGTGGGTTCCCCCCGTTCGTCGCGTTCGATGCGGCCGTCGGCCGGGTCGGGGGTACGGGTGGTGACGCCTGCCAGGGCGAGGGCCCGGCTGTTGGCCCAGGCCCCGTGGTGGTCACGGTTGACCAGGTAGGCGGGGCGGTCCGGCACGGCGGTGTCGAGTTGCTGCCGGGTGGGGGCCCCGTTGTCGAAGGCCTCCATGGACCAACCGCCGCCGGTGATCCAGTCCCTGTCCGGGTTGGCGTCGGCGTAGGCGCGTACGGCGGCGACGGTGGCCTCCGTGTCCGGCAGGCCGGTGAGGTCGCACAGGGCCAGTTCCAGTCCGGCGGTGACCGGGTGGACGTGGGCGTCCTGGAAGCCGGGGATCAGGAGGCGTCCGGCGAGGTCGACGACCTCGGTGCGCGGGCCGATGAGTTCGCGCACCTCGTCGTGGCCGACGGCGGTGATCCGGTCCCCGGTGACGGCGACGGTGGTGGCGCGGGTGCGGGCGGCGTCCGTCGTGTGGACGGGCCCGCCGGTGAGGACGAGGTCGGCGTGGGTGTGGTGCATGGGTGGTTCCGTTCCGTTGGTCCGCGGGCGCGGAGGGCCGGCCGTGCGGGAGCGGCGGCGGGCGGGGCGGTCAGGCCGGGTCGCGGGCGGGCTCGGGAACCGCCGGGCCGGGCTCCTCGGTGGTGCGGCCGGTGACGAAGTAGTCGGACTTCCTGACCCACTTGGCCCACGCGGCGGCCAGGACTCCGGTCAGCAGCATCACGGCCGGGGTGGTGAGCATGAACCAGCCGTTGTCCGGACTGATCTCGAAGTGGTCGGCGGAGTCGAAGAACGTCCAGCAGAGGTAACCGCCGAGGGCGAGCAGGAAGAGTGCGCTCGCCACCGGGATCACCACCGCGCCCAGGATCTGGCGCCGGTCCCCCCGCAGCGTGCCCCGGAACCGGGCGGCGGCGGCCAGCGCGGTGAGGGCGTAGTAGATCGCGACGACGACCCCGATCGCGTTGACGGAGGCGAGGATCAGGTCGCCGACCTTCGGGATGACGAGCGAGAGCACGGCGACCGCGGCCGCGAGGCAGCCGACCGCGACGGTTCCCGCGGCCGGAGTCCCGTACCGGGGGCTGACCTTCGTCCAGAGGGGGCCGAGCGTGCGGTCCCGGCCCATCGCGAACATGCCTCGGACCGTGGGGATCACACCGGACTGCAGCGAGGCGACCGCGGAGAAGGTGAGGGCGATCAGTGGCAGAGCGGCGAGCGGCTGGTCGGCGAGCCGGTCCCCGAAGTAGGTGAGGCCCTGGGCACCGTGGCCGGTCAGCTCGTCGAGGGAGAGGACTCGCTGGAACGCGAAGGAGCCGAGGAGGAAGAGCCCGAGCATGGTGAAGAGCGTGATGATCCCGGCCCTGGAGGCGTCCCGCGGGTCGCCCACCTCCTCGGTGACGCTGAACGACGCCTCGAAGCCCCAGAAGCAGAAGACGGAGAGCAGGAGGCCCTGAGCGAGCTGCTCCGCGGAGGGGATGAAGAAGGGGTTGATCCAGTCGAGGCTGAAGGGGTGCGGACCGGCGAACAGGCCGTATCCGCAGAAGCCGAGCAGGACGACGTACTCGAACACCAGCAGGTACTTCTGGAGGTTGGCGGCCGAGCGTACGCCGGTGACGGCGGTGAGGGTGACCGCGATCAGGACGACGATGCCGAGGGCGGTCGACTGGGCGGTGGAGTCGGGGTCGAGCCGCAGTCCCACGAGGTCGTGCAGTCCGGCCTCGCCCGCGAGCTGCAGCAGGGCGGAGCCGGTGACGGTGGTGGTGTACGCGAGGAAGACCATCGTGGCGACGATGGCGATCCAGCCGACGAGGAATCCCAGCCAGGGGCTGAGGGAGCGGCCGACCCAGACGTAGCCGCTGCCCATGTTCGGCTCGACCCGGTTGAGCCGGGTGTAGGCGCTCGCGATGCCCAGGACGGGCAGGAAGGCGAGCAGCATGATGATCGGCAGATGCAGCCCGACGGCGCCGGCGGTGACGCCGAGACCGATGCCGATGCTGGTGGTGGCCGCGGTCGACGAGGCCGCGATGGCGAAGCCGTCGATCACGCCGAGGTTCTTCGTCAGGCCGGCCGGGGCCGGTGGTTCGCCGCCGGAGGGAGTACAGGGTGTCGTCACGGTCGCTCCTTCGCCGAGGGGCGCTCTTCGGCCCCGCCGGCGCACATCGAACTCCCGGGGGCTTCCACAGGTCAACGGTGTTGTCGTAAGGTCCGCGCATGAAGGCGAACGACCGGGTGGTGCCGGAGGGGGCGCGCCGCCGCAGGCGCCCCACCAAGCAGGGCACGGTGCTGTCGGAGCAGCTGATCGTGGAGACGGCGCTGCGCCTGATCGGTGAGCACGGAGCGGCCGCGCTCACCGTGCGGCGGCTCGGAGCTGCGCTGGGCTGCGATCCCAGCGCGCTCTACCGGTACTTCCGGGACACCGACGAACTGCTCCTGGCGGTGGCCGACGAGCTGATCGGCAGGACCCTGCGCGCGTGGCGGCCGACGGGCGAGTGGCGGGCCGATCTGCGGAGTCTGGGGCTGCGGATGCACGCGGACTACCTGGCGCACCCCAGGGCGGCGATGCTGACCTGCTCACGGGTGACCGGCCGGACGCACGAGGTCAGTTCGGTGGAGGCGATCCTGGGGGTGCTCCGTGGAGCGGGGTTCCCGGACGCCGAGGCCGTGCGGATCTACCACGTGTTCGTCGACCAGACGCTGTCCTTCGCGGCCCTCGACGCCTCGGCCCTGGTGCTCTCGGAGCAGGCCAGGGAGCAGGAGGCGCGGGCGTGGCAGGAGGTCTACGCGCAGCAGCCGGCGGCGAGTCGTCCCCACATCGCCGCGACGGCGCCGGTACTCGTGAAGGAGATGCGCACCAGCGGCTATCCCGCCGCGCTGGAGATGATGCTCGCCGCCGCCTCGGCCCGGCTGCTGCACCTGCGCCAGGACCCGGCGGGGGCCTGAGTGCCGGGGGCCTGAGCGCGCACCCGGAGGGCGCAAGTACCCGGAGGGCCTGAGCGCGCACCCGGAGGGGCCTGAGCGCGCACCCGGAGGGGCTTGAGCGCCTCCCGGAGGGCGCGCGTCCGCCGGCGACGTCCCCGCCTCAGGGCGCGAGTACGTCCAGCTCGTGCAGGGCCCCGACGGCGATCTCCTTGGTCAGCCGTTCCGCGCCCTGGGCGTCGCCCTCGCGCACGGCCTCGGCGAGCCGCACGTGGAGCGTGACGGCCGCGGGGTCGGGGTCCTCGAACATCACCTGGTGGTGGGTCCGTCCGGCGAGGACCTCCGCGACGACGTCGCCGAGCCGCGCGAACATCTCGTTCCCCGAGGCGTTGAGCACGATGCGGTGGAAGGCGATGTCGTGCCGGAGGTAGCCCTCGAGCTGCCCGCCTCGTGAGGTCGCGACCATGCCGAGCGCGCACTCCGTGAGGGCGGCGCACTGCTCGGCGGTGGCGTGCCGGGCGGCCAGCCCCGCGGCGACGGGTTCGACGGCGGACCGCAGGACGGTGAGCGAGCGCAGCTGCCGAGGCCGGTCGGCGCCGGCGAGCCGCCAGCGGATGACCTGGGGGTCGTAGACGTTCCACTCCTCGGCGGGCAGGACGGTCACCCCGACCCTGCGGCGCGACTCGACCAGGTGCATCGACTCCAGGACGCGGATCACCTCGCGTACGACGGTGCGTGACACGTCGAACCGCCCGGCGAGCTCGTCGGTGCGCAGGACCGTGCCGGGCGGGCAGTCACCCGCGGCGATCTCCAGGCCCAGGGTGTCCAGCACATGCGTATGGAGCCCCTGGGCAGGTGTGGTCATGCCCGCAAGCCTACGGGGCGGCCTCGCCGACCGAAAAGTACGACGTTTATGTCACAGCCTCTTGAATAAGTCGTATGTAATGGGTTTCAGTAGCGCGACGGACCGATGTCGATGAAGACAGCGAGGCAGCAATGAGCACCCCCCACGTCGTCGTGGTGATGGGCGTAGCAGGGACCGGCAAGACCACGATCGGCCCCCTGCTCGCCGACGCACTCGGCGTCCCCTATGCCGAGGGCGACGACTTCCACCCGCCGGCCAACATCGCCAAGATGTCCGCCGGAACCCCCCTGGACGACGCGGACCGCTGGCCGTGGCTGGACGCGATCGGGCAGTGGGCGCACGGCCGGGCGGGGCTCGGCGGTGTCGTCAGCAGCTCGGCGCTCAAGCGCGTCTACCGCGACCGGCTGCGGGCCGAGGCCCCCGGCGCCGTCTTCCTGCACCTGACCGGGGACCGGTCCCTGATCGAACGCCGCATGGCGGACCGCAAGGGCCACTTCATGCCGACCGCGCTGCTCGACTCGCAGTTCGCCACCCTGCAGCCGCTGCGGGAGGACGAGGCGGGCGTCGCCGTGGACGTGTCCGGCACCCCCGAGGAAATCACCGAACGGGCCGTCGCAGCGCTGCGCCGGCTCGAGAACTGAGGATCATCACCGTGACCAGTCTCAGCGTCGAGATGCTGGCAGCGGACGCCGTCGAGCCGATCACCTCGGCCGGCAACGCGCAGCTGGGCATCGCCGTCCTGGCGGGCATCGCCGTCATCGTCCTGCTCATCACCAAACTGCGGATGCACGCGTTCCTCGCGTTGACCATCGGCTCGCTGGCCCTCGGCTCCTTCGCGGGCGCCAACCCCGCGAAGACGATCACCAGCTTCACCGCGGGCCTCGGCTCGACCGTCGCCGGTGTGGGCGTACTCATCGCCCTCGGAGCGATCCTCGGCAAGCTCCTCGCCGACTCGGGCGGGGCCGACCAGATCGTCGACACGATCCTCGCCAAGGCGAGCGGACGCGCGATGCCCTGGGCGATGGTCCTGATCGCCTCGATCATCGGGCTGCCGCTCTTCTTCGAGGTCGGGATCGTGCTGATGATCCCGGTGGTCCTGCTGGTCGCCAAGCGCGGCAACTACTCGCTGATGCGGATCGGCATCCCGGCGCTCGCGGGGCTCTCCGTGATGCACGGGCTGATCCCGCCGCACCCCGGCCCGCTGGTCGCGATCGACGCCCTCGGCGCCAATCTCGGCGTCACCCTGGCGCTCGGTGTGCTGGTGGCGATCCCGACCGTGATCATCGCGGGTCCGGTCTTCTCGCGCTACGCCGCCCGCTGGGTGGACATCCAGGCGCCGGAGAAGATGATCCCGCAGCGTCCCTCCGAGGAACTGGACCGCCGGCCCAGCTTCGGCGCCACGCTCGTGACGATCCTGCTGCCCGTCGTCCTGATGCTGGTCAAGGCGCTCGTCGACATCGTGGTGGACGACCCGGAGAACCACGTCCAGCGGGTCACCGACGTCATCGGCTCCCCGCTGATCGCCCTGCTCGCGGCCGTGATCCTCGGCATGTTCACCCTGGGCCGGGCGGCCGGATTCACCAAGGACCGCCTCTCCTCCACCGTCGAGAAGTCGCTCGCCCCGATCGCGGGCATCCTCCTGATCGTGGGCGCCGGCGGCGGGTTCAAGCAGACCCTCATCGACGCCGGTGTCGGCCAGATGATCCTGGACTTCTCGGAGAACTGGTCGATCCCCGCCCTGCTGCTCGGCTGGCTGATCGCCGTCGCGATCCGGCTGGCGACGGGATCGGCGACGGTGGCCACGATCTCCGCCGCCGGCCTGGTCGCCCCGCTGGCCGCCGACCTCTCGACCTCGCACGTCGCCCTGCTCGTCCTCGCGGTGGGCGCCGGTTCGCTCTTCTTCAGCCACGTCAACGACGCGGGTTTCTGGCTGGTGAAGGAGTACTTCGGCATGGACGTGCCGCAGACGGTCAAGACCTGGTCGGTGATGGAGACGATCATCTCCGTCGTCGCCCTGGGATTCATCATGCTGCTGTCGCTGGTGCTCTAGCCGGCGCGGGGTTCGACCGCTACTCCTCCGGCTCCCTCCACAGGGGGTGCTCGGCGCGGGCCCAGAGGCGCTCGACCGATCCGGTACGCATGCCACGGCGTGCCTCCGGGTCGGCGAGCGCCTTCGCCATGTGACCGGCGAGGACGATGCCGACGGCGAGCGCCAGCCAGTCGTGCACGAAGGTCGCCCCGGTACGCCACACCAGGGGCGCGAGCCCCGTGAACCACATGAGCAGCCCGGTGCCGAGCATCACCAGCAGACCGCCCGCGATCCAGGCGGCGTAGAGCTTCTGGCCCGCGTTGAACTTCCCCGCCGGCCGGGACCCGGGGGTACGGTCACGCCGCAGCGCGGCGCGGAGCCACTCCCGGTCGTGGGGGCCGAAGCGGTTGAGCCGCGAGAGGTCGGCGCGCAGCGCCCTGGAGACCAGCCCCGCGAGGAGCGGCACCGGGGTCAGCAGCCCGGACCACTCGTGGACGGTCACCACGAGGTGGCGGCGGCCGACGAGCTGGGCGAGCTGGGGTACGTAGAGGCACGCGGCCGTGGCCACGCAGATCAGCACCAGCCAGGCCGTGGTGCGGTGCACCCAGCGTTCGGCGGTGGTGAACCGGCGGATCCTCGAAGTGGAATCAGACGGTGGGTGCGTCGTCCCGGCCGTTGGACCGGCCCACCCAGGCGTCGACGTCATATCCGAGCTCCTCCCAGTAGCCGGGTCGCACGGAGTCGGTGACGGTGATCCCGGAAAGCCATTTCGCGGACTTGTAGAAGTACATGGGCGCGACGTACAGCCGGACCGGCCCGCCGTGCTCGTGGGCCAGGGGCTCGTCCCGCATCCGCAGGGCGACCAACACGTCGGGCCGCCGGGCCTGCTCCAGTGTCAGGCTCTCGCTGTACGCGCCGTCGAAGCAGGTGAAGCGGACGGCCTTGGCGCCGGGCCGCACCCCCGCCGCGTCCAGCAGCGCGGAGAGCGGTACCCCCTCGAACGGCGTCTCCGGGACCCGCCACCCGGTGACGCACTGGACATCGCGCACCAGCCGGGACTGGGGAAGCGCCTTCAGCGTGTCCAGTGTGTACGTCTTCGGGCGGTCGACCAGTCCGCCCACGGTCAGCCGGTAGTCCGCGGAGGTCTTCCGGGGCACGGACGAGGTGACCGAGTAGTAGCGGAAGCCGCCGCCGTTGGGCAGCAGCCCGGTGAGCCCGGTGGGGTCCTTGTCGGCCACCGCTCCCAGACCGCTCTCCATCGCGTCCTGGAGGACGGGCGCGGCGGCCACCCCGGCGACGCCGAGGCCGAGCATGGTGAGGACCAGGCGGCGGCCGACGGGTGTGCCACCGGAATCGGGAGGGGAAGCGTTCACCCCCTCATTCGAACACCCGCGGCCCCTGTCCCACCAGGTGCCGCGGGTGCGCGTCATGGATCGGTAAGAATCCGCCGGTCAGCGGGGCGTTCCTCCGCTCTCCGCGGTCTTCTCCAGCTGGAACGCCTCGTTGCCGAGGCCGATCCGCGCGTGGACCTCCGGTCTGGTCCGGCGCAGTACCTCCCCGTAGACGAGGCCCACGACGAGGGCGAGGAGGATGACGCCCGGCAGGATCCGGTCGAGCGAGGAACCGGGGCCCGAGCCGACCAGGGCGTCGAAGTCCCGGACGGTGAGGACGGCGATGGCCAGCAGGGCGACGCCGGCGAGGCCGGAGGCGACCAGCCGGGGTGCCTGGGCCCGCCCGGCGCCACGTCGTACGAAGAAGGCGATGACGGCGAAGGAGGCGGCTGCCATCAGCACGATGACGCCCAGCGCCCCGACATTGCCCATCCAGGTGAACAGGTGCAGGACGGGCGCGGTGGGGTCGCCGGCCGGGTTGCCGTCGGTGAGGGCGAAGGCGAGCACGATCACCACGGAGACCGCGGACTGGAGCAGGGAGCCGGTGGCGGGGGCGCCGCTCGCCCGGGTGGTGCGGCCGAAGCCCGCGGGGAGGAGTCCTTCGCGGCCCATCGCGAAGGCGTAGCGGGCGACGACGTTGTGGAAGCTGAGCAGCGCGGCGAACATGCCGGTGACGAACAGGACGTGCAGGACGTCGGTGAAGGCCGATCCGAGCCGTTCCTCGGTCAGTCCGAAGAGCATCCCGGGCCCCTCCTTCAGCGAGAGGTCGCCGATGGAGGAGGGGCCCGCCGCGACGGTGAGCGCCCAGGAACTGACGGCGAGGAACAGCGCGGCGTAGCCGACGGCCAGGAACATCACGCGGGACACGACGATCTGCGGGCGGCTGGTCTCCTCGGCGTAGACGGGGGCCTGTTCGAACCCGACGAACGCCGCGATGCAGAAGCAGAGCGCCGTACCGAGGCCGGCGCCGGTGAGCGTCGAGGGGTCGAACGCGTGCAGGGACAGGCCCTCGGGGCCGGGCTTGCCGACCGCGGCGATGTCGAAGATCACCACCAGGGCGCACTCGACGACGAGCAGGACGCCCAGGACCTTGGCGTTGAGGTCGATCTTCAGCCAGCCGAGCACGCCGACGACCGCCACGGAGACCAGGGCCGGTATCCACCACCCCAGTTCGATGTCGAGATAGGTGGCGAAGAGCCCGGAGACCTCGAAGCCGAGGATGCCGTAGATGCCGACCTGCATGGCGCTGTAGGCCACCAGCGCGACCAGGGAGGCACCCGCGCCGGCCGTGGGACCGAGGCCGCGGGCGATGTAGGCGTAGAAGGCCCCGGCGTTGTGGACGTGCCGGCTCATCTCCGCGTACCCCACGCCGAACAGCATCAGGACGATGCCGAGGATGACGTAGAGCAGCGGCTGTCCGACGATGCCCATCACGCCGAAGACCGTGGGCATCACCCCGGCGACGACCATCAGCGGGGCGCTGGCGGCGAGGACGGACAGCAGGAGGCCCGGAGTGCCGAGCCGGTCGGCGCGCAGGGCTCGTTCCTCGCCCTTGTAGGTGTTGATCCCCCCGGTGCCGCCGGGCGTTCCGGTGGAGCGGGTCCCACTCGTATCTGTACTGCCCGTCGACATGGCGGGGTCGGTCCCTTCGTCGGTTGCGAGGTGCGTCAGGTCGGTCGCGAGACGCGTCAGGGGGCGCCGAGCGCGAGCGTGCGCGCGGCGAGGAACGCCGCGTACGGGTCGTGCCCGGCGTACGACCACGGGGCCGCGGTCGCGTGGGGGCCGATGCGGTGGAGGAGGGCCGCGGCCTCGGCGGGGCGGCCCTCACAGATCTTGGCGTGGGCGAGGAAGTTGAGATCGGTGCGGTGACGGGGGTGGTCCTCGCGTTCCCATTCGAGCCACCAGTCGAAGGCGGCCTTCATCACCTGTCTCGCCCGGCGTCCCGACCAGTGGCCGGAGGCGGCCGGGTCGCCCGGTGCTGCGCCCGACGCTACGAGGACGCGGTAGCGCTCGGCGTGGGCGACGACGGGGAGCACCGCGAGCGGGGAGTCCGCGGGGGCCTGCTCGGCGGCCCACGCCGCGAAGTCGTAGACCTCGTGGAGCGGGTCGCTCTCGGGATGCGTCTCGGCCAGTCCCGCGGTCATGAGGTGGTGGGCGTGGTGGTGTTCGGGATGGCGGGCCCGGATCTCCTCGAAGTGCCGGGCGACGGCCTCCTGGGTGCCGTGCGCGCGCTCCAGCATCATCAGGCCCAGCAAGGGGGTGGGGTCGGCGGGGTCGAGGGCCGCTGCGGCACGGCAGGCCTCGCGGGCCCGGTCGCTCCTCTCCGACGAGGTACGGGCGCCCTCGGCCCGGGCGACGGCCGCGCAGGCGAGGAGCGTGGTGGCGTCGGCGCTGCCCGGCTCGGCGAGGAGCCAGTCGCGGGCCCAGCCCTCGGCGGACGGGACGGCCGCGAGGGCGAGGAGACGGTGGGCGCGACGGTCCCAGTCCGTGCCCGTCGCGACGAGCAGGGAGCGGGCCCTCGTCCAACGTCCCTGAGTGAACTGCGCTCGCACTTCGATGAGTTCGGCGTCACCGAGAGCCGGATCGAAGAGGTGACCGAGGCGCCCGCCCTTGCGGCGTGAACGGCCCAGGGGCGGCGGAGGCGGGGACATCCGCAGGCTTCCTTTTCCACTTCGGCACGGCGCCCGCACATTCCGATGCTGTGCGCGAGCAAATGATCGCGCACAGTTAAGCGTTAGGCAACAGTCCGCGTCAAGGCGCGACTGCGGTCAACTCTGTTGATTTTTCACTCAGTTGATGGAAGCAGGCACCGGGATCCCCTGCCCTCGCTGCCTGGCGGGCTGCCACGAAGGCGGCCGCCGGTGCCGAGTGACGCGTGCCACACTTCCGTCATGGAGAACCGTGAACCGCTGAAACCCTTCCTCCTGGCCTTCCCGGGGCCGCTGCGCGACCGGCTGGTGGCGGCGGTGCTGTCGGGCGAGAAGGTCTCCACCTCGGGGCTGCTCGCCGAGTACGAGGCGGAGCGCGAGGAACTCCCGCCGGTGGGCGAGCGGTCCGCGCTGATCGACAGCGACGGGCGGGAGGTGGCCGTGGTCGAACTCACCGAAGTCCGTGTGCTGCCGCTGGGCGCGGTGGACCTGGCCCATGTGCGCGACGAGGGCGAGGGCCACGGCTCGGTGGCCGAATGGCGCGCGGGCCAGGAGCCGTTCTGGCACGGCGAGGAGATGCGCGAGGCGCTCGGGGACCCTCACTTCACCGTGGACGAGGAGACCATGATCGTGGCCGAGCGCTTCCGGGTGGTGGAGCGTCTGCTCTGACGCTCCACCACCCGTTCGGCGCTCCACCCCCCGTTCGACGCTCCGCCGGCCGCTTGACGCCCTGCCAGCCGCTCGGCGCTCCGCCATCAGGTCGGGGATCAGCCGGTGGCCTCGGCGGCCGCACGGCCGGCCACCCGGCCCGAGAAGATGCAGCCGCCGAGGAAGGTCCCCTCCAGCGACCGGTAGCCGTGGACCCCGCCGCCACCGAAGCCCGCCGCCTCCCCCGCCGCGTACACCCCGGGCAGCGGGGTGCCGTCCTCGGTCAGGACGCGGGAGGACAGGTCGGTCTCCAGACCTCCGAGGGACTTGCGGGTCAGGATGTTGAGCCGTACGGCGATGAGCGGCCCGGCGGCCGGGTCGAGGATCCGGTGGGGCTTCGCGGTGCGGATCAGCTTGTCACCCAGGTAGGAGCGGGCCCCGTTGATCGCGGTGATCTGGAGGTCCTTGGTGAAGGGGTTGTCGATCTCGCGGTCGCGGGCGGTGATCTCCCGGCGCAGCTCGTCCTCGTCGATCAGGGGTTCGTCCGTCAGCGCGTTCATGCCCCGCACCAGTGCGCCGAGGTCCTTCTCGACGACGAAGTCCGCGCCCTTGTCCATGAACGCCCGGACCGGCCCGGGGACGTCCGCGCGCGCCCTGCCGATCACGTCCCGCACCGACTTGCCGGTCAGGTCCGGGTTCTGCTCGGAGCCGGAGAGCGCGAACTCCTTCCCGATGATCTTCTGGTCGAGGACGAACCACGTGTAGCCGTACCCGGACCTCATGATGTGTTCGAGGGTCCCCAGGGTGTCGAAGCCCGGGAAGAGCGGCACCGGCAGACGCTTGCCACGTGCGTCGAGCCAGAGTGACGACGGGCCGGGCAGGATCCGGATGCCGTGCTTGTCCCAGATCGGGTTCCAGTTCTCGATGCCCTCGGTGTAGTGCCACATCCGGTCCCGGTTGATGTGGTGGGCACCCGCCTTCTCGGCGATGCCGAGCATCAGTCCGTCGACATGGGCGGGGACCCCGGACAGGAGCTTCTCGGGCGGTGTGCCCAGCCGCTCGGGCCACTGGGCGCGCACGAGGTCGTGGTTGCCTCCGATGCCCCCGGAGGTGACGATCACGGCCTGCGCCCTGAGTTCGAAGGAGCCGGTGACCTCGCGGCTGCTCGCGGTCCCCCGCTCGGCGCCGCTCTCCGCGAGGATCTCGCCGGTGACCGTGTCGACCGCGCCCGCCGAACGGCCGAGGCCGGTCACCCGGTGCCGGAAGCGGGTGCGGACGAGGCCCTTCGCCATGCCCGCGCGCACCCGGCGCTCGAAGGGCGCGACGACGCCCGGTCCGGTGCCCCAGGTGATGTGGAAGCGGGGGACGGAGTTGCCGTGCCCCCTCGCGTCGTAGCCGCCCCGTTCGGCCCAGCCGACGACCGGGAAGAACCGCAGCCCCTGGGCGTGGAGCCAGGACCGCTTCTCGCCCGCCGCGAAGTCGACGTACGCCTCGGCCCAGCGGCGCGGCCAGAGGTCCTCGTCGCGGTCGAAGCCTGCCGTGCCGTACCAGTCCTCGAGAGCCAGTTCGTGGCTGTCCTTGATCCGCATCCGGCGCTGCTCCGGCGAGTCGACGAGGAAGAGCCCGCCGAAGGACCAGTGCGCCTGGCCTCCGATCGACTGCTCGGGTTCCTGGTCGAGGAGGATCACCGTGCGCCCCGCGTCGACGAGCTCCGCGGTGGCCACCAGCCCCGCGAGTCCTGCCCCGATCACGATCACGTCAGCGTCGTACGCCATGGGTTCCGTCCTTCGGGGCGTTTCGGTGCGACGCGGCGCGGATCCCGGGCCGGCGCGAAGTTACTTGTGCGTCAGATCTTGGGGAAGGGTCGCGCCGACGTCAACCGTCCGGGCGACGGGCGCCTCACGTCTTCGGTGCGGATGCCGGGCTATCGTCGGACCGTGTCCCTGCCGGTACTCCTGCTCTCCCTGGGCGCCGCCTGCTGTACGGGCTTCGGTTTCGTCCTGCAGCAGGACGCGGCCCGGCGCGCCCCGCCCAGCGACTTCCTGTCACCGCGGCTCCTGCTGGACCTGATGAGGGTGCCGAGCTGGCTCGCCGGCATCGCCCTGATGATCTGCGGCATGGTCCTCGGCGCGCTGGCGCTCGGACAGGGCGAGGTCTCGGTCGTCGAACCGCTGCTCGCCACCAACCTCCTCTTCGCGCTGGGTCTGTCCCGGTACTTCACCGGGCAGCGTCTCGGCCGTCAGGGCTGGAGCGGTCTCGTGCTGCTGGCCGGCGGTGTCACCGCCTTCCTGCTGGCCGGCCGGCCACGGGGTGGTGAGGCGGTGACGGAGCCTCTGCGGCACTGGCTGGTGATCGGCGCGGTGGTGGCGCTCGCGCTCGGCCTGACCGCCTTCGCCCGGCACCCGCGCACGCCCTGGGCACCCACGCTGCTGGGGCTGGCCGGCGGGCTGCTGTACGGGCTCCAGGACGCGCTGACCCGGGTCTGCGGGCTGCGGCTCTCGGAGGGCGGCTGGGTGGCGCTGTTCACCGGCTGGCAGCCCTACGCGCTGGTCGTCATGGGCGTGACCAGCCTGATCCTCGTGCAGAGCGCCTTCGAGGCGGGTCCGCTGCGGGAGTCGCTGCCCGCGCTGACCGCGGCCCAGCCGCTCGCCGGGATCGTCTGCGGGATCGGGTTCCTCGGAGACCAGGTGCACACGGACACCGCGGCCCTCGCCGGGCTCGCGGCCGGCCTCGCGGCGATCGTCGTGGGGATCGTGCTGCTGGGGCTGCATCCGGCGATGCCGGAGGGCAAGGAGAGGCACGGTGCCACGCCCGCCGACCGGTTGATGTTGGATGGACGCCATGATGGACCCCATGACTCCGGCTGACGAGATCCTCGACATCGTCGACGAGAACGACGAGGTCGTGGGGCAGGCGCCCCGCGGTGAGGCGACGGAGCGGGGCCTGCGCCACCGCTGCGTCTTCATCGAGGCCAGGGACGCGCGGGGCCGGCTCTTCGTGCACCGCAGGACGGCCACCAAGCTCGTCTTCCCCTCGCACCACGACATGTTCGTCGGCGGCGTCGTGGGCGCCGGCGAGTCCTACGACGAGGCGGCTCTCAGGGAGGCCGAGGAGGAGCTGGGCGTCTCGGGCCTCCCCCGCCCCGTCCCGCTCTTCAAGTACCTCTTCGAGAGCGGTCGGCACACCTGGTGGAGCAAGGTGTACGAGGTGCGCTGCGAGCTGCCCGTACGTCCGCAGCCGGAGGAGGTCGCCTGGCACACCTTCCTGACGGACGCCGAGCTCGAAGAGCACCTCGGCCGGTGGACCTGGGTGCCGGACGGGCTGGAGACCTACCACCGGCTCCGGGAGTTCCGGGCCGCGCGGGCGGAGGCGGGCGCATGAGCGACTTCGTAAGGGGCCTGCGGCTGTGGTTCGCGCCCGAGCGGATACGCGAGGAGGGCGACACCCCGGACTACCGCTTCTCCCTCGCGAACGAGCGCACCTTCCTCGCCTGGATCCGCACGGCGCTGGCGCTCATCGGCGGGGGTTTCGCCGTCGACCAGTTCCTGCCCGGCCTGGTGTGGGGCGTCCGCGTCGGCCTGGCGCTCGGGCTGATCGCGGCCGGGGTGCTCTGCTCGCTGCGCGCCGTCAACCACTGGGTCCGGTGCGAGCAGGCCATGCGGCGCGGTGAGGATCTCCCCACCTCACGGTTCCCCGCCCTGCTGAGCCTGGTCGTCGCCGTGGTGGCGGTGGCCATGGTGGTGGTGGTCCTCTTCGGCTGGGAGGGCCGATGACCACGCGGGACCCCGGACTGCAGCCGGAGCGGACCCGGCTGGCCTGGCGGCGCACCACCCTGTCCTGGACGGTGGTGGCCCTGCTCGCGGGGCGTCAGGCGCTCCACGGGGGGCCGACGGCCGGCGGGGTGCTGGCCGTGGCCATGAGCCTGCTGGCCTGGCTCGGGTTCCTCACGGTGGCGCACCGTCGGGTGACCGGCATGGGGACGGTCGATCCCGCCCGGCTGTCGCCCCGCCATGCCCTGACGGCCGCCGCGTGCACGGTGGCGCTCGCGGTGTTCGCCGCCACGATGCTGTTCTGACGCCCCGCCGGCCGGGGATCAGTCGTCCCACTCCACGGTGACGACGATCTTGCCGCGGGTGCGGCCCTCCTGGTTGAGCCGGTAGGCCTCCGCGGCCTGCTCCAGCGGGAAGACCCGGTCCACATGGACGGTGACGATGCCCTGCTCGGCCAGACCGGCGAGATGGGTGAGGTCCGTCGCGTCGGGCCGTACGAAGGCGTAGCGCCCGCCGTAGGAGAAGACCTCGGCGTCGGCGATGGAGGCGAGGCGGCCTCCGGTCGCCAGGGTGTCGGCGGAGACCCTGAGCGCCTCCCCGCCGACGGTGTCGAAGGCCGCGTCGAAACCGTCGGGGACGAGGCCGCGGAGGCGGGCGGCCAGACCCTCGCCGTACTCGACCGGTTCGCCGCCGATCCGGCTCACGTAGTCGTGGTTGTGGGGTCCGGCGGTGCCGACGACCCGGCAGCCGGCGTGCCGGGCGAGCTGCACCGCGAGCGAACCGACCCCGCCCGCGGCCGCGTGGACGAGGACCGTCTCGCCCTCGCGCACCCTGAGGACCCGGTGCAGGACCTGGTAGGCGGTGAGACCGCACAGCGGGAGTCCCGCCGCCTCCTCGAAACTGAGGCTCAGGGGCTTGCGGGCGAGGGTGCGCACGGGAGCCGCCACGTACTCGGCGAACGTACCGCGTGAGAGGAAGTCCTCGCGGACGTAGCCGATGACCTCGTCCCCCACCGCGAACTCATCGACGGCCGCGCCGGGCTGCACCACGACGCCGGAGACGTCCCAGCCCGGGATGACGGGGAAGACGGCCTCCAGTCCCGCCTGGAGGTAGCCTTCGCGGGCCTTCCAGTCGACGGGGTTCACGGCGGCGGCCCTGACCTTCACCAGGACGGAGTCCGGGCCGACCTTGGGGTCGGGCCGTTCGCCGTACTCGAGGACGTCCACGGAACCGTACCCGCCGTAGCTGATCGCCTTCATCCTCCGACGATCGGCGGGGCCCGGGCTCCCCGCAACTCAGGACCTCCGGCCGCCCGCGGGCACCGGCGCCGGAGGCCGTCGGTGCGCGGTGGAGCCGGAGATCACTTCTCGGATTACGGGAGGACACTGGACGACATACCGACTGGTCGGCATCATGGTCCCGTCCGTTCAACCGCCCCGGAGGTGCGCACCATGAGCCCAGTCCACCCGCCAGGTCTCGATCTCGATCTGCTGCGCGGCCATCTCGACCGCGAGCGGCCGGGGCTGGTGAACGGGCCGCTGGAGGCCGAGGTGGTCCAGGGCGGGCGCTCCAACCTCACCTACATCGTCTCCGACGGCACCGCCCGGTGGGTCGTACGCCGGCCTCCGCTGGGCCATGTGCTGGCCACCGCGCACGACATGACGCGGGAGCACCGGGTGATCAGCGCGCTGCACCCCACCGCGGTCCCGGTGCCGGAGACGCTCCTGCTCTGCGAGGACGACTCGGTCATCGGTTCGCCGTTCTACGTGATGGAGCACGTCGAGGGCACCCCGTACCGCACCGCCGAGCAGCTCGCCCCGCTCGGCGCCGAGCGCACCCGGGCGGTGGTGCTGGAACTCGTCGACACCCTGGTCGATCTGCACGCCGTGGATCCGGCGGCGGTCGGTCTCGGCGACTTCGGCCGCCCCGAGGGGTTCCTGGACCGCCAGCTGCGGCGCTGGGGCAAGCAGCTCGACGCCTCCCGCAACCGCGAACTCGCCGGGATCGACGAGCTGCACGCGGCGCTCGGCAGGGACCTGCCCTCCTCCCCGGCGCCCACCGTCGTCCACGGCGACTACCGTCTGGACAACGTGCTGGTCGGCCGGGACGACCACATCAAGGCGGTGCTGGACTGGGAGATGTCCACGCTCGGCGACCCGCTGACCGACCTCGGTCTGCTCGTGATGTACAGCTCCGACCTGGGCCTGCCCGAGTCGCCCGTCTCCACCACCAGCGGCGCCCCGGGCCACCCGAGCCCCGCCGAACTGATCGAGCGCTACGCCGCCCGCTCCGGCCGCGACACCTCCGCCATCTCCTGGTACACGGCTTTCGCGTGGTTCAAGCTCGCCGTGATCCTGGAGGGCATCCACTACCGCTACACCCTGGGCCAGACCGTCGGCGCCGGCTTCGACCGCATCGGCGACCTGGTCCCGGTCTTCATCGCGCACGGCCTCACCACCCTCCAGGAAGGCTGATCCCCCCGTGGACTTCGCATTCGACGCCCGCACCGAAGAGCTGCGCACCAGGCTGCTCACGTTCATGGACGAGCACGTGTATCCGGCCGAGGAGGTCGCCGAGGAGCAGCGCGCGGCGCTGGCCTCCCCGTGGGACACCCCGCAGATCGTGGAGGACCTCAAGGCCGAGGCGCGCAAGCAGGGCCTGTGGAACGTCTTCCTCCCCGACGCGGAGTACGGCGCCGGGCTGACCAACCTCCAGTACGCCCCGCTGGCCGAGATCACCGGCCGCAGCCCGCATCTGGCGCCGACCGCGCTGAACTGCGCGGCGCCGGACACCGGGAACATGGAGGTCCTCTTCCAGTTCGGTTCCGAGGCGCAGAAGAAGCAGTGGCTGGAGCCGCTGCTCGCCGGCGAGATCCGCTCGGCGTTCGCGATGACCGAGCCCGAGGTGGCCTCGTCGGACGCGACGAACATCGAGACCCGGATCACGCGGGACGGTGACGACTACGTCATCAACGGCCGCAAGTGGTACATCTCCGGGGCGATGAACCCGGACTGCGCGATCTTCATCGTGATGGGCAAGACGGACCCGGACAACGAGGACATCCGCCGCCAGCAGTCCATGATCCTCGTGCCGCGTGACACCCCCGGCCTGGAGGTGCGCCGGGCGATGCAGGTGTACGGCTACGAGGACCACTCGCACGGCGGCCACGCCGAGGTGGTCTTCACCGACGTACGCGTGCCCGCCGCGAACCTGATCGGCGAGGAGGGCGGCGGCTTCGCGATCGCCCAGGCACGGCTGGGTCCGGGCCGGATCCACCACTGCATGCGGCTGATCGGGATGGCCGAGCGCGCGATCGAGCTGATGTGCCGGCGCGCGGTGGCGCGTACGGCCTTCGGGAAGCCTCTGGCCCAGCAGGGCGTAGTCCAGAACTGGATCGCGGACGCCCGGGTGACGGTGGAGCAGTTGCGGCTGCTGGTGCTGAAGACGGCCTGGCTGATGGACACGGTCGGCAACCGCGGGGCGCACACCGAGATCCAGGCGATCAAGATCGCGACCCCGCGCGCGGTCGTCGGCATCCTCGACCAGGCGGTGCAGCTGCACGGCGCGGGCGGGGTGAGCCAGGACTTCCCGCTGGCCGAACTCTTCGCGTCGGCGCGGACGCTGCGGCTGGCGGACGGTCCGGACGAGGTGCACCAGCGCTCGCTGGCGCGGCGGGAGATCAAGAAGTACCTCTGACCCCTCCGGCAGGGGGAGACGCCGCTCGTGGGGCGCCTCCCCGCCGGGTCAGAAGGTGAGCTGCCAGCTGTTGATGTAGCCGGTGTCCTGGGCGGCGACATCCCTGACCTGGAGCTTCCAGGTGCCGTTGGCGGTCTCGCTCGACGCGTTGACGGTGTACGTCGCGATCACGTTGTCCGCGGAGTCGCTGCTGCTGGAGTTCTTCAGCCGGTACGCGGTGCCGTCGGGGGCCAGCAGGTCCACGACGAGGTCACCGCGGTAGGTGTGCCTGATGTCGACTCCCACCTTGAGGGCCGAGGGGGCGTTGCCCGTACGGCCGGTGACGGAGACGGACGAGGTCACGGCCGCTCCGTTGTCGGGTACGGCGACGTCCGCCGTGTTGCTGAACACCGTGCCGGTGGGCGGGGTCACGGTGCCGGCGGACAGGGTCCAGACGGCGTGGGCCACCGCGTCGCTGTTGCGGTCCAGGGCGGTGTCGTTGATGTTCGACGTGGTGTCGCACGACGAGTGGTAGCAGCGGTCGAAGGCCTGGCCGGCCGTGCCGCCCCACTTCTGGGCCTGGGCGCTGGTCTTCGTGTAGTCGGCGCCCGAGAAGAGACCGCCCACCGGGACGCCGGCGTTCTTGAACGGGGCGTGGTCGGACCGGCCGTCGCCCTCGGTCTCGATCTCGGTCGGTATCGACAGCCCCGCGTAGTAGTCCTTGAAGGTCTGCTCGATGACGGGGTCGTCGTCGTAGACGAAGTACCCGGGGTTGGGCGAGCCGATCATGTCGAAGTTGAGGTAGCCGGCGAGCTTGGCGCGCTCGGCGGAGGCCAGGTTGTTGACGTAGTACTTGGAGCCGACGAGGCCCAGTTCCTCGGCGCCCCACCAGGCGAAGCGCAGGTGCTTGGCGGGCGCGAGCTGCGCCCTGGACACCGCGAGAGCGGTCTCGAGGACGGCGGCGGAGCCGGAGCCGTTGTCGTTGATCCCGGCGCCCGAGGTCACCGAGTCGAGATGGGAGCCGGCCATGAGGACCTGGCCGGGGTCGCCGCCCGGCCAGTCCGCGATCAGGTTGTACCCGGTGGCGCCACCGGAGGTGAACTGCTGGAGCGCCGTGGTGTACCCGGCCGCGTCGAGCTTGGCCTTCACGTAGTCGATCGAGGCCTTGTAACCGGTCCTTCCATGGGCGCGGTTGCCGCCGTTGGCGGTGGCGATCGACTGGAGCTGGGTCAGGTGCGCCTTGACGTTGGCGAGCGGGATGTCGGGGGCGGCGAGGGCTCCCGCAGGCGCTGCCTGGACGGCTGGGGCGGCGGTCGCCAGCAGGGCCGCGACGGCGAGCGCCGCCGCGGCGAGGGATCTGAATCGGGCAGGTCTCATCGAAGGCTCCGGATTCCGTTGGGGACTGACGGAACGTGCGGGGGGTCCCGGGCCGTGCACGGCCGGGGCCTGGAGCTGAGGTGCTTCGGTGCGCCCCCGATGCTCAACGAATGACCGAGTACCGTCAAGGGCGGTTTTCGGACAGTGGTGTCCGTATAACGAACGATCTGGGGACGGGCCACGCCCCGGTTTACGCGGCCCTCAGTACCCGCCGGACGACTGGTGGTCGGCCAGGGCGAGGGCGCGCAGGAACGCCAGGGTGCGGCGGAACGGGCGAACGAGGATGCCACGGAGCTGAGTTGTCATGCCATCAGGTTCGGATGGATCGTCTCGTTCGGTCCAACAGATGGATTCGATGGCAGCCATCGCTATCGTCGATGGCATGGAGATACGCCAGCTGAGGCATTTCATGGCCGTGGTCGCGCACGGCAGCTTCACGGCGGCCGCTCGCGCGGAGCTGATCGTGCAGTCGGCCCTGAGCACGTCCGTGAGGAACCTGGAACGCGAACTGGGCGCCCAGCTGTTCGACCGTACGGGCCGCCGGGTGGTGCCGACCGAGGCCGGCGTGGCACTCGTCCCGGCGGCCCGGGCGGTGCTGGCCGGCACGGAAGCGGCGCGGGACGCGGTGTCCTCCGTCTCCGGGCTGCGCACCGGGCGGGTGCGCGTCGGCACCATCCAGACGCTGACCTGTGTGGACCTCGCCGCCGAACTCGCGGCGTTCCACCGGCTGCGCCCCGGGGTGCAGATCTCGCTGCGGGAGGCGACGACACCCGATCTGATCGAGTCCGTACGCGCCGGCGAGCTGGATCTCGCCTATCTCGCCCCGGACGCGGCGGGGCTCCCCGAGGGCCTCACCGCGTTCGCGACGTGGCACGAGGAACTGGTGCTGATCACCGCTCCGGGCCACCCGCTCGCGGGCGCCGGGCGCACCCTGATCAGAGATCTCGCCGACGAACCGTTCGTGGACTTCCGGGCGGGCACGGGCCTGGAGACCGCGGTCCGCAGGCTGGCCGCCCACTGCGGCCTCGAACGCCGCATCACCTGTGACGTCACACAGATCCGGCTGCTCGTCGATCTCGTCCGGGCCGGCATCGGCGTGGCCATCGTGCCCCGCCGCATCGGCGAGGACGCCGGGCTGCCGTGCGTCGGCATCAGTCAGCCGGAGCCGGGGCGGACCGTGGTCCTGGTGGGCCGCTCCCCCGCGCCGCGCAATCCG
Source organism: Streptomyces sp. NPDC048590 (assembly GCF_043199535.1). Classification (NCBI taxonomy): domain Bacteria; kingdom Bacillati; phylum Actinomycetota; class Actinomycetes; order Kitasatosporales; family Streptomycetaceae; genus Streptomyces; species Streptomyces sp. NPDC048590. The sequence goes on from NZ_JBICWC010000011.1 coordinate 146,130, forward strand.
GCGGCCGGGGCGCTGCTGGAGATGCTGGCGGGTGACGCGGACACCTCCGGTGAACCGCTCAGGGGCGAAGGGCCCTGAGCAGCAGGTCCGCCAGGTGGTCCGCGACCTCCCGCCGGCTCAGCGAGCCGTCCGGGCTGTACCAGGTGGACAGGTGGTGGATGGAGCCGAAGTGGTAGTCGACGACCAGGTCGGCCGGGGTCGCGGTGGAGAACACCCCGGCCTGCTGGCCTTCCTCGATCAGGGCCCGGAAACGCTCGTGGTAGCGGCGTCTCTCCATCCTGACCTGCTTGTTCTTCTCCGGGCTCAGATGGTGCATCGAGCGGAAGAAGATCGAGGCGTCGTCGAGGTTGTCGATGGTGGTGACGACCACGTCCGCCGCCGCGTCACGCAGCCGCGTCTCGACCGGCGCCCCGGAACCGGCGAAGGCGTCCAGCCGCTCCTGCTGAAGCCGCAGCACCCGGGCGTACACCTCCTGGAGGAGGTCCTCCTTGGAGCCGAAGTAGTGGTACAGCGCACCCTTGGTGACGCCCGCGGCCTCGACGATCTCCTGGACGGAGGTGCGGTCGTAACCGCACTCCGCGAAGAGCCGGGTGGCGGCGGCCAGCAGCCTCTGGGGGACGGGCGCACCGTCCCCGTCCGTCGCCTTGGCCATTGCCGCCACCTGCCCCTTCGTACCGTGCGTCAACTGTTCTAACGGGGGGAACGCAGTTCCCGCCTGAGGATCTTCCCACTCGCCGTCTTCGGGAGTTCGGCCAGGATCTCGACTTCGCGCGGGTACTTGTACGCGGCGAGCCGGTCCTTGCAGTACGCGCCGAGCTCCGCGGCGTCCGCCTCCGCACCGGGCCGCAGACTGACGTAGGCCCGTACGGTCTCGCCGCGGTAGGCGTCGGGAACACCGACGACGGCGGCCTCCCATACGGCCGGGTGGGTGTAGAGGACATCCTCGACCTCCCGGGGCCAGACCTTGAAGCCGGAGGCGTTGATCATGTCCTTCTTCCGGTCCACGACGTAGAGCCAGCCGGCCGTGTCCATGAAGCCGATGTCCCCGGTGCGCAGTTCCCCGTCGGGGAAGCCGGCTTCGGTGGCCTCGGGGAGGTTCCAGTAGCCGGAGACGACCTGGGGTCCGCGTACGGCGATCTCGCCCAGCTCGCCGAAGGGGACCTCGTCGCCCTTCTCGTCGATGATCCGCACGACCGTGTCGGGGCCGGGCACACCGACGGACAGCGTCCCGGAGACGGGGTCGACAGGAGCCTCTCGCTCCGGCGGCACGGAGGCGCAGGGCGCGGTGCACTCGGTGAGTCCGTACCCGTTGCGGATGTACGGGCCGAAGGTCTCGCGGAACTTCTCCACCAGCGCGGGCGGGAGCGGAGCGCCGCCGGAGGAGATCACCTCGAAGGAGGCGAAGTGCTCCCGGGTGGCGGCGGGGTGCGCGGCGAGCGCCATGAAGGCGGTCGAGGGGCCGACCGTGTAGGCCGGGCGGTGCTCGGCGAAGGCCTCCAGGACGACGCTCGCCTCGAATCGGTAGGCGAGGACCAGGGTGCCCGCGTTGGCCAGGCAGGCGGCGAGCTGGCACACCATGCCGGTGATGTGGAAGAGGGGTGCGAGCGCGAAGTAGGCGGAGCCCTCGGCGACGGGGTGACCGGCGCGCTGGCGCTCGGCGTTGACCATGATGTTGCCGTGGGAGTTCATGGCTCCCTTGGGCGTGCCGCTCGTGCCCGAGGTGTAGCTGATCAGGGCCGTGTCCGAGGCGGTGAGTTCGCGGTCCCGCGGGGCGGCGAGCCCTCGGCGGGCCACTTCGACGAGGTCGCGTGCCCGGTCGTCGGCGGCGGGCGCGGGGAGCCGTTCGAAGCCCAGCACCCGGGGGTCGTCGGTGCTCTGGAGGTCGCGTTCGCAGGCGGTGAGGGCGATCCGGACACTCGGGGCGGCCTCCGCGGTGGCCCGCAGGTAGGAGTCCCAGGCCCGGTCGGAGCAGATCAGCGCGGTCACTCCCGCGTCGTTCAGCACGTGTCCCACCTCGCCCGACTTGTACATCGGGTTGAGGGGGACCACGGTCGCGCCGGCCTTCCAGGCGCCGAGCAGGGCCAGCACGAAGTGCGGGGTGTTCTGGAGCATGATCGCGACACGGTCGCCGCGCTCCAGCCCTTCGGCCGCGAGGTGCCCCGCGACGGAGTCGGACAGTTCGTCGGTCTCCCGGTAGCCGAGGCGTCCGTCGAAGTAGGCGAGCGCGGTGTGTTCCGGGGCCCTGTCGACGGCCGCGCGGAAGGCGTGCACCACGGTCTCGGCGGGGTGGACGGGGGCGAGCTGGGCCTCGCTGAGCAGGGCGGTCCAGGGCTTCGCCGCGTAGATCGAGTCGGTCATGCCCGGGCTCCCTCCCACTTCTGCTGCAGCCGGTTCATGTTGCCGATCCACTGGTCGGGGTCGCTCGCGCGGTGGCGGTAGTAGCCGGCGACCTCGGGGTGCGGCAGGACCATGAAGCGGTCCTCGGCCATCGCCTCGAACAGCGCGTCGGCGACTGCCTCCGGTTCGATGGCGGTGGGCGCCAGCACCAGGTCACCCGCGGAGCCCGCGTTCGACAGCATGTCCGTGCGCACCCCCTGGGGGCAGATGGAGTGGACCTGGACGCCCCGGTGGCGGTAGGTCAGCGAGAGCCACTCCGCGAAGGCGACGGCGCCGTGTTTGGTGACGCTGTAGGGGGCCGCGCCGATCATGGTCAGCAGTCCGGCCGCGGAGGCGGTGGAGACGAAACGGCCGCTGCCGCGCTCCAGCCACTCGGGCAGCAGGGCCTTGGCCGCGCGGACGTGCGCCATCACGTTGACGTCCCAGGCCCTGGCCCAGACATCCTCCTCGGCGAAGGCGTCGCCACCCGAGGCGAGGCCGGCGTTGGCGCAGAACACGTCGATCCTGCCGCCGAGCGCCTCGCGCGCGGCGTCGACGACGACGGAGGCGTCGCCCGCGACGACGGTGCCGCCGATCTCCTCGGCGAGCGCCCGGACACGGCCGCCGTCGAGGTCGTTGACGACCACGCGCGCGCCCTCCGCGGCGAATCTGCGGGCGATCGCGGCTCCGATGCCGCCTCCCGCTCCGGTCACCACTACGCCAGCGCCCTGCACCGTGCTCATCGGTTCCGCCTCTCTCAAGCCGTCCTCCGGGCAGACTAACCAGTCGGTATGTGATCGGGGAAGGGGTCTGTGGCAGGTCTGGGAATCTGCCCAGTCATGGCCGTTCCGTGTAGGCGACAGCCGCGCTAGCGTGCGTGACCATGACCATCGACGTGATCATGGAGGTAGCACGATGACCCTGTCCAGGCGTGGTTTGCTGGCTGTCGGCGGCGCGGTGGGCGCCCTCGCGACGACCGCTTCGGTCACCGGTACGGCGGTGGCGGGCGGGCACGGCGGAGGGCGGCCCGGGGTCCGTACCGGCTTCGACCGGCTCGCCGCCGACGGGTACCGGCTGCTCTCCGGCGAGAAGGTCGGCGTCGTCACCAACCCGACCGGGATCACCTCCGACGTACGCCACATCGTCGACGTGATGCACCCGGACGACCGGGTGAACCTCACCGCCGTCTTCGGTCCCGAGCACGGCTTCCGGGGCACCGCGCAGGCGGGCGGTTCGGAGGGGCGCTACGACGACCCGGCGACCGGGCTCCCGGTCTACGACACCTATCTGAAGAACGGTCAGCCGCTGGCCGACATCTTCACCGCCTCGGGCGTCGACACCGTCGTCTTCGACATCCAGGACGTGGGTGCCCGGTTCTACACGTACATCTGGACGCTGTACGACTGCATGGAGGCCGCGGCCCTCGCCGGCAAGCGCTTCGTCGTCCTGGACCGGCCGAACCCGATGACCGGCCGGGCGGCACTGGGCCCGGTGCTGGATCCGGCCTTCGCGTCCTTCGTGGGGCGCCGCGAGATCTCGCAGGCGCACGGGATGACGGTGGCGGAGCTGGCGCTCCTCTTCAACGCGGAGTTCCTGGCGGAGCGGCCGGTGGAGCTGGAGATCGTGAAGATGTCCGGGTGGCGCCGTGAGGACTTCTTCGACGCGTCCGGCCTGCCGTGGGTGCCGCCAAGCCCCAACATGCCGACGCCGGAGACCGCGGTGGTCTACTCGGGCACCTGCCTCTTCGAGGGCACGCTGCTCTCCGAGGGGCGGGGGACGACGCGGCCGTTCGAGCTGCTCGGCGCCGAGGGGATCGACCACCGCTGGGCGGACGCGGCGAACGCGCTGGAACTGCCCGGAGTGGCCTTCCGTGAGGCCTACTTCGCGCCGACCTTCTCCAAGTTCGCCGGGAAGACGGTGGGCGGGGTCCAGGTGCACGTCCAGGACCGGGTGGCCTTCGACCCCGTCCGCACGGGAATCGGCCTGCTGGTGACGGCCAAGAAGACCTGGAGCGACTTCGGCTGGCGGCCGGACAACGCGATCGACCGGCTCTCGGGCAGCACCAGGGTCCGCACGATGATCGACGCCGGGGCGGACACGGACGAGGTCGTGGGCGCCTGGTCCGGGGAGCTGGCCGCCTTCCGGGCCAAGCGCAGGCGGTACCTGCAGTACCGCTGACCGTCCGGGGACACGGCACGGCCGCCGGACGGGCTCGCAGGGGCCCGTCCGGCGGCCGTGTGTGCGGAGGTCAGCGGTGCGAGGGGAACTCCACGACCTGCTGGTAGGTGGGCCGGTTCTGCCAGTGGATCGACTTCTGCGAGATCCCGCCCAGCGGACGGTGGATGATCGCGTCGGTGCACCACTGCTCACCTGCACCGCAGCTGTCGTCGCCGGGATACACCTCGTCCGCGGGCTCGGCCGCCGCCGACTTCAGGGTGCTCAGCAGCGACGCGCGGCAGGTGCTCAGGTCACCGTTGCCGCAGTAGGTCTTCGCCAGCGGGCCCTTGACGGGCTGTCCGAGGACCTGCCGCAGGTCCTTGTCGGCGAAGCCCCACCATCCGTACTGGAAGGCCGAGCCGCTGTGCGCACCGCTCGGCCCGTGGCTCGCGGCGGGCGACTCGTCGGTGGCGAGGCTCGCCGTCAGCGCGTCGTAGAGACCGTCGCCGAGGCCGGGGCGGAACTCCGCCTCTATCAGCTTCGGCCACCACGCGTCCATGATCCGGACCGCGTCGGCGTGGGTGTAGGTGCGGGATCCCGGGGCCGTCTCCTTGCGCTGCGCCCCGGCGGACCGCCAGGCGTCCAGCTGCTGCACCACCGCGTTCAGCTCCGGGTCGGTGACCGGCTGGGAGCGGATCACCTTCAGGAGCTCGGGCAGCAGCTGCTCCCCCCGCAGGTCGGTGAGTGCCGCCTCCTCCATGGCGCGGGTGAGGGAGGCCCTGGTCACCCCGCCCTCCGCGACGAGTTCGGACACCCGGTCGTCGAGCAGGTCGCCCCGGTGCACGGAGCCGAAGCCGAACCCCGCCGTGGAGTAGTCCCGCGCCTGACGGTTGTTCCAGGAGATGTAGTAGTCCTGGCCGCTGGAGTGCGGGTGTTCGGCGAACGGCGTGTAGTCGGTGGTGTTGGCCGCGGGGTCGTAGCCCCGCCACTCGTACGCCTTCTCCGCCTTGACGGGCAGGGCGGCGTCCACGCCCTCGGCGCGGACCGGGTTCATGCCGCTGTTGTAGTAGGCGGTGGTGCGGGAGTCGGCGTAGAACCAGTTGAAGGCGTAGTCGATGTGACCGGCCGCCTGCTGGAAGGAGGCCGCGTCCGTCACGTACGCCGGGTCGTTGAGCAGCTGGAAGCCGATGATGGAGTCGGCCTCGTGCCGGTAGGTGGTGCGGAGCGAGGTGTACGCGACGGGCTTCGACCCGACGGTGGCGCGGTGGGTGACGATCCCGTAGTCGGTGCGCCACACCTGCATCCGGTAGGAGCCCTTGGCGGTGGAGTCGGCGACGGTGGGCTTCCAGGAGTTGACCCGTTCCAGCTTCTCCATGGCGGTGCACGAACCGTCGCGGCGGTAGTGCGTCGAGTCCTTGGTGGGCGCGGAGCCGTCGGGCTCGCACAGCTCGACGGCGTAGGTGTCGGTGATGTCCTGGGCGGCGGAGGTCGCGCTCCACGCGTAGTCCTGACCCCGGCCCATCTGGATGTACATGCCGACCCCGGCGAAGGACACCCCGCGGGCGCTGATCCCCGGGCCCTGCAGCTCCTGGAGCATCATCAGCTGGGGTGCGAAGTAGCCGGTCTGCGGGCCCATGACGGCGACCGGGTTCCCGCTCGCGGTGTGCTTGCCGGACACCAGCAGGGCGTTGGACATCCCGCGCCGCTGTGCGCCTTCCCCGGAGCCGGGCAGCGAGCCCTCCGGGATCACCCCGTCGTCGTACATGCCCTGGAGCGGCTTCAGGGCGGCCGGCGCCTTGACCGGCGCCTTCCGGTCCGTGCCCGCCGAACCGGTGCGGTCGAAGATCAGGGGCTCGGGCGTGACGGAGCCCGGGTCGGGAAGGGCTGTCCCGCGCGCCTTCCCGGGCTTGCCCGCGTAGGGGAAGGAGGTGCCGTCGTGCACGGTGAGGACGGCCTCGGGGTCGTTGCGCTGCCGGAAGGACTCCCAGACCCGGGTGCCCTCCTCGACCCCGTACTTCTGCTGGGCCGCGAGGAGCGACAGTGCCGCCTCGACCTCGCCGCCCCCTCCGCCGCCGAACTGCCCGCCCACGACCGAGGCGATCGAGATCAGGTCCGTGAGCCGGAACGGCTGGATGTCGCCGATGTTGGTGATCGCGTCGATCTTCCCGGTGAGGACGTACTCACCCGGGAAGTAGCGGCCCTTCTTCGACTTCACCCGGTAGGCGTTGATCCCGTCGACGTAGGCCTGCGCGTCTGCCATGGCCTGCTCGCCGTGGGCGCCCTCGGTGGTCCTGATCCGTTCGATCTGGGCCTCCAGGTCCGCCTCGGTGTACGGGGCCTGCGGCCAGAACTGCTGCTCGAGGCCCTGGTTGGCCAGTGCTCCCCCGGCGAAGGAGGTCAGTTCGCCCCGTCCGATGTGCCGGAAGAGGTCCATCAGCCAGAGCCGGTCCTGTCCGGCGGCGAAGCCGGCTCCGAACTCGGTGCCGTAGCGGGTGGTGCCCTTGATGTGGGGGACGCCGGTCTTCTTGTCCCGGGTGATCGTGACGTCCTCGCGGGGCTTCGTGACGGACTCCACCTGGTCGGCGGCGACCCCGAAGGAGGCGTCGTTGAAGAAGTCCGTCAGTTTGCCGTCGGTGAGGCCTGCGTGCCCGGCCACCAGGGCGCTGTAGCGGTCGAGCTGGTCGTCGCTGTGCGCGGGGTGCGTGCCCAGCGTCTTGTTCCCGAGGATCTCGACGAGCGTGGCGTTGCCGTTCTCACCGGGCGGCAGGATGTCCGCGCACTGGCTGCCGCAGTGATCGGTGACGGCGAGGGGTGCCGGCTGCGCCGCTCCCGCCGGAGGTGCCGAGGCGAGGAGGGAGGTACCGAGGGCGAGGACGGCCGCGGCTGCGGCGGTTCTGAGGGTGCGGGTGCGTGGGGGCATGCGTGCTCCTCCGGGTGGCCGATTGCGCCGGAGGTTACTGGCGGTACGGCCCGCCGGTAAGATGAACATCAGTCACTTTTTCCGAATCGTCACACGGTCCCGCACGGGCCGTCTCGATCCGTGGACGCTTTTCACCTTTCGATGGAGCCGAAACGGGCAGTCGTACGTCCATCCCTTGACGCGATGAACGAGCGACGGAGGTGGCGGCCATGGCCGGTTTCCGGAGTCTTGCGAGACAGGTCCGCGATCCACGGGGCGATCTGCCCCTGCGGCGGTACTCGCTGCGCAAATGCCTGGAACGGTTCGCCCCGTACGGTCACCGGGCGACCTGGGACCATCTGTGCGTCCGGCACGGGATCGAGCCCGAGGACCGGACGCCCGACCCGGTGCGGCTGATCGGCGCACTGGACGAACTCGAGGAGGCGCGGGCCGTGTGGCTCGCGTACGAGGCCGGCTTCGCCGAGCGGCGGCGCCGGGAGAAGCACGACGGCCTGCGCCGGCCAGGCTCCTTCGACGACTGGCACCGCAAGACCTGGGGCGGCCATGGGATCGCCCACTGCGAGGACCCGGAGGTCCACCCCGACGCACCCCTCGCGGAGGTCCTGGGCAGGCTGATCACGGCGCTCGGGACCCAGCCCGGCGCCACCTGCCCGGTCTGCTCGGGCGGGGGCATCACCTGGCGCAGCGACCTGGACCACGAGCCGTGGTCGGGGCCCGTCTGCACAGGGTGCGGCATCGCGGTCCCCCGGCCCGTCCTCACGGCCGGCGCCCTGGCGAAGGCGCGCGGGGCACGCTCCGGGAGCCTGGCGTCGGCCGCCTGAAGGCAGGCTACGAGGAGCGGCGCGACGGAGCGGGGACGCACTCGGGAACGGCCTGGTGCGCTCCGCTCAGGCTTCGGGCGCGCTCCGCTCGGGCATCAGACGCGAGCCGGTCAGCCGTTCGCCGAACACGTCGTCCGGGTTGGACAGCACACAGGTCTCCAGCGACAGGCATCCACAGCCGATGCAGTCGGTGAGGTGGTCGCGCAGCCGCGCCAGCTGCTTGATGCGCTCGTCCAGCTCCGAGCGCCACGACCGGGAGAGCCGGGCCCAGTCCTCGCGCGTCGGCGTGCGCTCCTCCGGCAGCTCGGTGAGCGCGTCCCTGATGGTGGCGAGCGGGATGCCCACCCGCTGCGCGGCGCGGACGAACGCCACCCGGCGCAGCGCGTCCCTGGTGTAGCGGCGCTGGTTGCCGCTCGTACGGGTGCTGCTGATCAGGCCCTTGGCCTCGTAGAAGTGCAGCGCGGACACCGCGGCGCCGCTGCGCGCGGAGAGCTGCCCGACGGTGAGCTCGTGGTGGGTCTGCGGGATCTGTGGCACGCCCCGACCCTAGGCCCTGTCCGGGGCACCCCACCCTCCGCTCCGCGATCCCGGCCGGTCCGTCGTTGACAGGGGCGCGCCGTCCAACCATGCTGAGCAAGCGCTTAGACATCGCCCGGACGGGGCGATCGGACAGCCGGAAGGCAGGGACCAGGAACATGGCAGAGCCGAAGATCTTCACCTCCGCACAGGAGCTGCGGGACGCCGTGGGCGAGCAGCTGGGGCACAGCGACTGGCTGGAGGTCGAGCAGAAGAGGATCGACCAGTTCGCGGAGGCGACGGGCGACCACCAGTGGATCCACGTCGACCCCGAGCGCGCGGCGGCGGGCCCCTTCGGCACGACGATCGCGCACGGCTACCTGACGCTGTCACTGCTGCCCGCCCTGGTACCCCAGGTCCTCGCGGTCGAGGGCGCGAAGATGGGCATCAACTACGGCACCAACAAGGTCCGCTTCCCCTCGACCGTCCCGGTGGGCTCGCGCCTGCGCGCCACGGCCGTGCTGCAGAGCGTCGAGGAGGCGGGCGGCGGCGTCCAGGTGACCGCCCTTGTCACCATCGAGCGTGAGGGCGGCGACAAGCCGGCCTGCGTCGCGGAGTCGGTCTCCCGCTACTACTTCTGATCCGCCGGGGGTGCGCCGGGCCCGCGGGAGGCGCCCGGCGTCACTTCCGCGCGCCCACCATGCGCAGGACCAGGCCGGCGTAGAGCTCGCCGACCTCTTCGGGGGTGCGGCTGCCGCGCACGTTGAACCAGCGCGCGACGTCGATGCAGAGGGACAGCACGGCGAGCGCGGTGCCCGGGATGTCCGCGACGTCGAACTCGCCCGCCCGGACACCGTCGTCGATGATCCCGCGCACCGCCCCGTCGGACCGCCGGCGCAGCGCGACGATCTCGGCACGGTGTTCCTCGCCGAGCGCCTCGAGCTCGTACTGCACGACCCGGGCGGTGGTGTGCCGCTCGGCGTGCCAGCTGACGAAGGAGCGGACCGCCTCGGCGAGCCGCTCGGCCGCGGTGCCGTCCTTGGCGGCCGCGTCCTCCAGGAGGAGCAGGGCGCGGTCGTGCCCGATCCGGCTGATCCGGTGGAGCAGCTCCTCCTTGGTCTTGTAGTGGATGTAGAGGGCCGCCGGGCTCATCCCCGCCCGCCCGGCGATGTCGCGGGTGGTGGTGGCGTGGTAGCCACGCTCGGCGAAGGCCTCGACGGCCGCGACGAGCAGTCGCCTCGCCGCTTCGGGCGTGACCTCGCTCCACGGCGCGTTCTCGCCGTCGGTCTCCTCCACCGTGCTCATATCGCCACGTGCCCCTTTCCGCTGGCAGGACGAACACCATACCGCGAACCTGAGCAAGCGCTTAGGGCCTCGTGCGGATCTTGTCGGGCTCGCGCGCCCCGCTCCCTGGTCCGACATGATCCGGACGAAAGCCCCTGGAGCCGTCGGAGCCGGGGTCGTCAGAGCTTCTGGAAGGGGTCGTGCTCGGCGAGGATCTTCTCCAGCCTGGCCTGATCGACCCTGCTGAGGATCCTGCCCTCCTCCTGCCGGTCCCTGATGACCTTGGCGAGAGTGAAGCACGAGGTGACGAGATACAGGACGCCGATGGCGAGGAAGGCCCGCACCCAGGCGTCGGCGTCGAGGAAGAAGATCCCGAGGGCCACCGCGCCCAGCGCGACACCGAAGGAGAGGACGGCCTGGCCGTAGAAGGCGGCGGTGGACTGCTGTTTGACCGTAGGTGAGTCGCTCATGCCGCCCAGCATCCGGCGCGGCGGAGTACGCCGGTATCCGCCGGCGTACTCACCCCGTACTCAGCGTCCCGTCCGGAGGGCTCAGAAGGCGGAGACACCCGTCAGCGCGCGGCCGATGATGAGCTTCTGGATCTGGCTGGTGCCCTCGTAGAGCGTCATTACGCGGGCGTCCCTGACCAGCTTGCCGACGGGGTACTCGTCGATGTAGCCGTAGCCGCCGAAGACCTGGAGGGCGTTGTTCGCCGCGCGGACCGCGGCTTCCGACGCGAACAGCTTGGCGGTGGAGGCCGCGGTGGCGAAGTCCTGGCCGCGGTCGATCAGGTCGGCGACACGCCAGGTCAGCATGCGGGCCGCGTCCACGTCCACGGAGATGTCGCTGATGAGCTCCTGGACGAGCTGGTAGTTCGCGATGGACCTGCCGAACTGCTCGCGCTCACCCGCGTACCGTACGGCGGCGTCGAGGGCCGCCTGCGCGATGCCGACGCAGCCCGCCGCGACGGACATCCGGCCCTTGGCGAGGGCGGACATCGCGATGGAGAAGCCCTTGCCCTCGGGACCCATGAGCGTGGAGGCGGGGACGCGGACGTCCTCCAGCACCAGTTCGGCGGTGGCCTGCCCGCGCAGTCCCAGCTTCCCGTGGACGGTGCGCCTGGTGAGCCCGGGGCTGTCGGCCGGCACCAGGAAGGCGGAGACGCCCCGGTGGCCGGGAGTGTCCCCGGTGCGGGCGAACAGCAGGACGACATCGGCCCAGGTGCCGTTGGTGATGAACATCTTGGAGCCGTTGATGACGTAGTCGTCACCGTCCCGGACGGCGCGGGTGGTCAGGTTCCCGGCGTCGGAGCCGGTGCCCGGCTCGGTGAGGCCGAAGCAGCCGACCGCCTCACCCGCGGTGAGCCGGGGCAGCCACTGCCGCTTCTGCTCCTCGCTGCCCCAGGACGCGATCGTCTTGGCGACCAGGCCGAGGGAGACCGAGACGATGCCGCGCACCGAGGAATCGCCGCGGCCGAGCTCCTCGGTCACCAGGCAGTAGGCGAGGTGGTCGCCGCCCGACCCGCCGTACTCCTCCGGGATCGTCAGCCCGAGGAAGCCGAGGGCGCCCAGCTTCTTCACGATCGACTTGTCGACACTCTCGGCGCGGTCCCATGCGACGACGTGCGGGGTGATCTCCCGCGCGACGAAGTCCTCGGCGAGCTGCCGGACGGCGTCCTGCTCCTCGCTCAGCTCCAGGTTCATCCTGCGACACCCCACTTTTAATTAGCACTGCTAGTTTATCGCTTGCAGGCCCTACTATGTGCCGCATGGCCCGACCGCGCAAGCCCCTCCTGAGCAGAGACCGCATCGTCGAGGCGGCGAGCTCGCTCGTGGACGCCGAAGGGCTGGACGCCGTCTCGACCCGTCGCCTGGCGGCGGAACTGGGGGTGAGCGGGCCCTCGCTCTACAACCACTTCCGGAACAAGGACGAGATCCTCGACGCCGTGGCGGACGCGGTGTCCGCCCAGGTCGACCTGTCGATGTTCGAGGAGTCCGATCCGCGCGACTGGCCGGCCGCCCTGCACGACTGGGCCGTCTCCTACCGCGCCGCTCTCGCGGCGCATCCGCACATCGTCCCGGTGCTCGCCCAGGGGCCCGGCCGCCGTCCGGCCGGTCTGCGGGTCGCGGACGCGGTCTTCGGCGCCATGGTCCGGGCCGGCTGGCCGCCCGCCCAGGCCACCTACATCGGAGCCCTGATGCGCTACTTCATCACCGGATCGGCGCTCGGCTCCTTCGCCCGCGGGTTCGTCGACGACGAGACGGCCTACGACCCCGCCGACTACCCGCACCTCGGCCAGGCCCACCTGCTGGCCGAGCGCCGCCAGCAGGTGGACGAGGGCGCCTTCGAGACCGGGCTGCGCGCCCTGCTGGACGGCCTCGTGCTCCAGTACGCGCAGACGGTGCCCGACCGCACCGTTCGGCACCCGCCGAACGGTGGCTGACGCATCCTGGACGCATGACCCGTACGACGCCCCGCGACCCCGCGGCACCCCGCCTCGCGGCACTCGCGGCCCTGCTCGCGGACGAGACCCGCGCCTCCTTCTGCCTGGCGCTGCTCGACGGCAGGGCCTGGACTGCCGGGGAGCTGGCCCGCTGTGCGGGGGTCGCACCCTCCACGGCGAGCGAGCACCTGGGCAAACTGGTCGCCGGCGGGCTGTTGGCACAGGAGCGTCAGGGCCGCCACCGCTACGTACGGCTCGCCGACGCACGGACCGCGCAGCTCGTGGAGGCGCTGGCCGCCCATGTGCTCCCCGGCGCCCCGGCGCCCGCGCGCACCCTGCGCGAGGCGAGCCTCCAGCACGCGCTGGCCCGGGGACGCACCTGCTACGACCACCTCGCCGGGCGGCTCGGGATCCGCATCACCGACGCGATGACAGCGCGGGGACTCCTGCGCCAGGACACCGGTTTCGCACTCACCGACGACGGCCTGCGGTGGTTCGCCGGACTCGGTGTCGACCTCGGTTCCGGCCCGACGCCGTCCCGGCGCCCCCTGGCCCGCGCCTGCCTGGACTGGACCGAACGGCGGCCGCATCTGGCGGGAACGGCCGGCGCCGCCCTGTGCGCGCACGCGCTGGACTCCGGGTGGTGCGAGCGGGTCGGGACGGGACGGGCCGTCCGGGCGACCCCCACCGGGGTGCGCGCGCTGCGGGAGCTCCTCGGCATCGGACCGGAGGACCTCGGCGCACCCGACAATTCGGTGGGCGCCGCAACCTCACCGGCCTAACGTCGTGGCGATGACGACGACACCGAGATCAGGATCCCGCGCGCCCGGAGCATCCGCGCGTGACTGGCGCGCCCCCGCCGCCGCCTGCACCACGGTCATCCTCTGGGCCTCCGCCTTCGTCTCCATCCGCACCGCCGGGGAGGCGTACTCACCGGGCGCCCTCGCGCTGGGACGGCTCCTCGCGGGGTCACTGGCGCTCGGCACGATCCTCCTCGTGCGCCGGGAAGGGCTGCCCGCGCGAGCGGCCTGGCCGGGCATCGCGGCGTCGGGGCTGCTCTGGTTCGGGCTCTACATGGTGGTGCTGAACTGGGGCGAGCAGCAGGTGGACGCCGGGACCGCGGCGATGGTGGTGAACATCGGCCCGATCCTGATCGCCCTGCTCGGCGCGGGGCTCCTCGGTGAAGGGCTGCCACGCCGGCTCCTGATCGGCATGGGCGTCTCCTTCGCGGGCGCGGCGGTGGTCGGGCTGTCGATGTCCGGTCATGGCGGTTCGTCCGTGCTCGGCGTGGTGCTGTGCCTGGTGGCGGCGGTGGCGTACGCGGGCGGCGTGGTGAGCCAGAAGCCCGCACTCCGGCACGGTTCCGCCCTGCAGATCACCACGTTCGGCTGCCTCACCGGTACGGTCGCCTGCCTGCCGTTCACCGGCGCTCTGCTCTCCGAGGCCGCCGCCGCGCCCGTGTCCGCCACGCTGAACATGGTCTATCTCGGGGTGTTCCCGACCGCGCTCGCCTTCACGACCTGGGCGTACGCCCTGTCCAGGACGACCGCGGGCCGGATGGGCGCGACGACGTACGCGGTGCCCGCCCTGGTGGTGCTGATGTCCTGGCTGCTGCTGGACGAGGTCCCGGCGCCGCTCGCCGTCGCGGGCGGACTGCTCTGCCTGGCCGGCGTCGCGGTCTCCCGGGGGCGCGGCACCGCGCGGCGGAGCGGTACGGGCCCGGTGGTTCCGGAGCCGGAGCAGGCGACGGTGGAGGCCGGGCAGGCGAGGGTGGAGCGGCGCTGAACGGCCCTGCGGGAGGGGCCCGAAGTCCTTCCGGCCGGTGGCGGAGGTCCCTCACGCCCGCCGCGCCGGCGTCGCACCCTGAGAGATGCGTCACACAGGGGGGAGGGTCCGCCTCTCCGCACGGTCGTACCCCGAGGGAGGACATCACTCATGCAGCACACCGGTCACGCCGCGCTCGACGCGTCGGAGAAGCTCGTCGTGGCGGCCGCGGGGGCCGCCGCTCCCTCGGTGTTCAACGCCCAGCCGTGGTCGTTCACCTTCACCGACGACGGACTGGAGGTGCGGGCGGAGTCCAGGGACGCCGGCCGACCTCGGACCCGTACCCCGGCGTGAACCGCCCGACGATCGTCCGGTCCGGGACATGGCGGTAGGGCTCGACGTCCCGGGTCGCGGCAGCGCCGCCTTCGAACGGCATCCGGACCTGGCGGTTCTGGAGACGGCCGACGACGGACCGGAGGCATGGATCGGCGCGGGCCAGGCACTCCAGAGACTGCTGCTGGAGGCCACCGGGCACGGCGTGGTGGCCTCGTTCGCCAATCAGCCCCTCGAGGACGCCTGGCTGCGGACGGAGGTGGCCGCCGGTGCCGCGCACCACGGCCACCCCCGGATGGTTCTACGGATGGGCTACGCGACGGCACGGCCGCCGGCGGCTCCGCGACGCCCGCTGGACGAGGTGGTCAGGTACGCGGACGCCTGACCACGGCCGGGCAGGTGCACGCGGCACGGGCACCCGGCCGTGGCCGTGGCAGCGTCAGAAGACGACCAGCGCACGTCCGCCCTTGCCCGCGATCATGTTCTCGAAGGCGGCGGGGATGCCGTCCAGCGAGATGCGCTCGGTGACGAGTGAGGACAGGTCGAACCGTCCGGCGCGGATGTGCTCTGCGAGCACCGGCAGGTCGCGCTCCGGGTCGCTGTTGCCGTAGACGCATCCCGTGAGGGAGCGGCCCCAGTGGAAGATCTCCAGTGCGTTGAAGGTCACCTGCTGGTCCTTGCCGCCGATGCCGACGACCGTGGTGCGGCCGCCGCGGCGGGTCGACTCCCAGGCGCCGCGGATGGTGGCGGGCCTGCCCACGCACTCCACGGCGACGTCGGCACCCTGGCCGCCGGTGAGCGCCCGGATGGCGCGCGGGGTCTTGTCGGACGCCACGACGTAGTCGGTGGCCCCGGCGCCGCGTGCGAGTTCCTCCTTCTCCGGGGAGACGTCCACCGCGATGATCTTCGACGCACCGGCGATGCGGGCGGCCTGGAGCACGGCGAGGCCTACGCCGCCGATGCCGAACACGACGACGCTCTCGCCCTCGCGGACCCTGGCCGAGTGGTGGACCGCCCCGTATCCGGTGAGAACCGCGCAGCCGAGCAGGGCGGCGTCCTCGAGCGGCACGCCCGCCGGGGCGGGCAGCACGCAGTTGGCCGCGACGACGGTCTCCTGGGCGAAAGCCGCGACGTTCAGGCCGGGGTGGAGCTCGGTGCCGTCGGCGGTGCGGGCGTGGATGTTCGCGGCCCCCTTCAGCGCGTCGGCGCACAGCCACACCTCACCGATCCCGCAGTGGAAGCACGCTCCGCAGGACGGGGCCCAGTTGAGGACGACCGCGTCGCCGGCCGAGACATGGGTGACACCCTCACCGACGGCGAGCACCGTCCCGGCACCCTCGTGCCCGAGGACGGCGGGGACGGGCAGCCGCATGGTGCCGTTGGACAGGGACAGGTCGGAGTGGCAGACACCGGCGGCGGCGAGGCTGATGCTCACCTGGCCGGGGCCGGGCTCCGGGAGTTCGATGTCGGTGATCTCCAGGGGAGCTCCGACGGCGGGCAGTACGGCGGCGCGGACCACGAACAGACTCCTCGGTGGATCGGCTTGGGATCAGAACTGGAGGGACTTGGTCTGGAGGTACTCGGAGAGACCGTGCGGACCGAGCTCGCGCCCCACCCCGGACTGCTTGTAACCGCCGAACGGTGCCAGGGGGTTGAAGCGGCCGCCGTTGATGTCGACCTGGCCGGTGTCCATCCGGCGGGCGAAGGCCACGGCCTCGGCCTCGTCCGCTCCCCAGACGGCGCCGGCCAGTCCGTACACGGTGTCGTTGGCGATCCGCAGGGCGTCGTCGACGTCCTCGTACCGCAGGATCGAGAGCACCGGGCCGAAGATCTCCTCCCGCGCGATGGTCATCTCGGGGGTCACGTCGGCGAACACGGTGGGGCTGACGTAGTAGCCCTGGTCCTTGGGGGCCTCGGGGCCTCCCGCGACGAGGCGGGCGCCCTCCTCGACGCCCTTCTCGATGTACCCGCGCACCCGGGCCTGCTGCTTGGCGTTGACGACGGGGCCCACCCGCTCCCCCGGCACGTACTTGGCGACGGCGGTGGCGGCGAGGGCCACGGCCTCCTCGTACCGCTCGGCATCGACCAGCATCCGGGTCCACGCACTGCAGGTCTGGCCGGAGTTGGACATCACGTTGGCCACGCCGACGTTGACGGCCTTGGCCAGGTCGGCGCCCGGAAGGATCACATTGGCGGACTTGCCTCCGAGCTCCAGCGCGACGCGCTTGACGGCCGCCCCCGCGGTGGCACCGATCTGCTTGCCGACGGCGGTCGAGCCGGTGAACGAGACGAGGTCGACCCCCTCGTGCTCGGCGAGCGCCTGGCCCGCGACCGCGCCGATGCCGGTGACCAGGTTGAAGACGCCGGCCGGCAGCCCGGCCTCCTGGGTGACCTCGGCGAAGAGCTGGGCGGTGAGCGGGGTGTCCTCGGCGGGCTTGAGGACGACGGTGCAGCCCGCGGCGAGTGCCGGGGCCACCTTGGCGACGATCTGGTGGAGCGGGTAGTTCCAGGGGGTGATCGCGCCGACCACCCCGACGGGCTCCAGCAGGACGGTGGAGTTGCCGAGCTTCTCCTCGAAGGAGTAGGAGGCGGCGAGGTCGGCGTAGGAGCCGGCGACCAGTACCGGAACGCCCGCGTGCACCATCTGGGAGAGCGGCAGCGGTGAACCGAGCTCCGCCGTGACCGTCTCGGCGATCTCGTCCTTGCGCGCGGCGAGCGCGTCACGCAGGGCGGCGATCAGCTCCGCGCGCCGGGCCGGCGGCGTGGCCGCCCAGCCGGGGAAGGCGGCGCGCGCGGCGCGTACCGCGGCGTCGACGTCCTCGGCGGTTCCCGCCGGGACGTGGCCGATGACCTGCTCGTCGGCCGGGTTCACGACCGCGATCGTGTCCCTGCCCACGGCGGGCCGCCACTCCCCGCCGATGTACATCCCGTCATGCGCCTTCATGACCGTTCCTCCCGGGCTCGCTGTGCCTGCCGCCGAAGCCGTGCGTCGTACCGACGGATGCCGTCCGGGCCCAAACTAGCGCTGTTAGTTTTTTGGCGCCAGGGAACCGCTGGAGACACAGGTCACGCACGGCCGACAGCCACACTGGCACGCCCGGCCCGGAATGTCCCGGGGCGGGACGGCTCCGGCCGGCCCGGTGTCCGGGAACGGGCGCCCCTCAGGCGGAGTCCCGCTCGGCACACGGGCGTTCGGCCGGTAGCGGCAGAGCGGGACCCGGCCCGGGATCCGCACCGGCGGCACGCTCCCTCGACCCGAGCCCGGCCGCCGCGACGAGCAGTGCGCCCAGCATGACGAACGGCGCGGCGGTACCCACGGCTCCGGCGACCAGTCCGGCGGCCGCGGGGGCCGCGACCTGACCGAGACGGTTCCCGGTGAGCCGCAGGGCGAGCGCGGTGGAGCGGGCGGCGGCCGGGGCCGCCCGGACCACCGTGGTCATCGAGAGCGGCTGGCCCGCCCCGAGGCAGAAGCCCAGCACGGCGAGCATGAGCGCGAGGGACCACACCGGCACCGGGAGGGCGAGGCCCACGCAGAGCAGGCCGCCGAGCAGGCACGTACCGGAGAGCAGGAGGGCGCGTCCGAGCACTCGCAGCAACGGGGTCATGACCAGCCGGCAGGCGATGGTCGCGGCGGCCCGGAGGCTGAGCAGCAGTCCGACGGTGGCGGGGGCGATGCCCCGCTGCTCTCCGACCACCGGAAGATAGGCGGTGAGGATGTCGGTGGCGCAGAGCACGGCGAGGCTGACGAAGATGCCGGCCGGCACACCCCTGGTCCGCAGGATGCCGCCCACCGGGACCTTGGCGACCGGACGCGGGGCGCGGCGGACGGGCCGGCGGTGCTCGATCCGCCACAGCGAGGTGAGGGCGACGGCGGCGACGGCCGCGGAGACGAGCAGGGCGAGGGCGCTCGTACGGGCCATGGCGCCGTCCCGCTCGGAGATCAGGCAGCCGGCCGCGACGGGGCCGACGAGCTGGCCCAGGGAGGCGCCGATGGCGAAGTGGCCGAAATTGCGGTCCTGTTCGGCGGGGGCGGACTGCCGCGCGACGAGCGACTGCGCCCCGATCACGAAGCAGAGGTGGCCGAGTCCCATCAGCCCGCTCCAGGCGGCGAGCCCGGTGAGGGTGCCCGCGCCTCCGCCGCCCGCGCAGCCCGCACCGATCAGGACGACTCCGACGGGCAGCAGGGGCGCGCAGCGGCCGTGGTCGGTGTGCCTGCCGAGCGGCACGGCCACGAAGAGCGGGAGCAGCGCGTAGACACCTGCGATGACGCCGACCGCCCCCTCGTCCGCGCCGAGGGAGAGTGCCCGGTAGGAGACGGCGGGCCGCGCCATCGACACCGCCGCCTGCGCGAAGGAGAAGGCGATGACGAGGCGCAGCAGCCATCCCCTGCCGGGCCGTACGTACGGAGGCATCAGACGATGCCGAGGAGGACCGCTGCGCCGAGCACCACCAGCGAGGTGAGCACGGCCCACTTGACCGTGAACCGCGTGTGATCGCCGAACTCGACCTTGGCCATGCCGACCAGGACGTAGACGGCGGGCACGAGCGGCGAGGACATGTGCAGCGGCTGCCCGGCGATCGAGGCACGGGCGATCTCCAGCGACGAGACGCCGTGGGCCGCACCCGCCTCGGCGAGTACCGGCAGCACGCCGAAGTAGAAGCCGTCGTTGGACATGAAGTAGGTGAGCGGGAGGCTCAGCACCCCGGTGACGACGGCCATGTGCGGCCCCATGGCGTCGGGGATCGCCCCGACGAGCCAGTCCGCCATGTGCTCGACCATGCCGGTGCCGGTGAGCACACCTGTGAAGACGGCGGCGGCGAAGACCATGCCGGAGACGTTGAGCACGTTGTCGGCGTGTGCGGCGATCCTGGCCCGTTGGTCGGACATGCGGGGGAAGTTCACGGTGAGGGCGAGGGCGGCGCCGAGCAGGAAGAGCACCGGGATCGGCATGATTTCCATGATCATCGCTGCGAGCAGGGCCACGGTGAGACCGGCGTTGAACCAGTACAGCTTCGGGCGCAGAGTGGCCCTGTGGGGGTCGAGCCCCTTGAACTCCTCCTCGCCCGGCTCCTCTTCCGCGCCGCCCACGCGCGCGGCATCGCCGCCGGGACCCTCGAGGGACGCCACGGAGCCGCTCCGGGCACCGGCCGCACCGGCGGGCGCGGCGGCGAGCACGGCCTCGGGCTCGGCCGCGGGCGGCCCTTCGAGGCTGAGCACGCCGAGCCGCTTGCGCTCCCGGCGCCCCAGGGCGACCGCGAGCAGGACGACGGCGATCAGGCCGACCGCGAGGGCCGGGACCATCGGCACGAAGATGTCGGCGGCGTCCACCTTGAGCGCGGTGGCGGCGCGGGCGGTGGGGCCGCCCCAGGGCAGCGTGTTCATGACCCCGTTCGCCGTGGCGGCGACGCCGGTCATCACCACGAGGCTCATCTTCAGCCGCTTGTACAGCGGGTACATGGCGGAAACGGTGATCATGAAGGTGGTCGAGCCGTCGCCGTCCAGCGAGACGACGGCCGCGAGCAGCGCGGTCCCGACGACGATCCGCATCGGATCGGCCTTGCAGAAGCGCAGGATGGCCCGCACGACGGGGTCGAAGAGGCCGACGTCGATCATCACGCCGAAGTAGACGATCGCGAACATCAGCATCGCCGCGGTCGGCGCCAGATCGCCGACCCCTTCGATGACGTAGTCGCCGAGCCGGGCACCCTGCCCGACGGCCACGCAGAAGAGGGCCGGGATCAGGACGAGCGCCGCGATCGGCGACATCTTCTTCGTCATGATCAGGACCAGGAATGTGGCGATCATGGCGAAGCCGAGGATTGTCAGCATATGGGGTACCTAACGTTCACCTTTGAACTGTCACCGGTGTCGGCGTCCGGATGACGTTAGGGGCCCCGAAGCAGCGTCAGCAATACCTCGGAGCGTGAGCAATACGAGCAAAACCCCAGGTCAAGTGGCTGGTGCTACGGAGACGGGGACCGCGTTGAGCACCGCGGTGCCCGACAGCGGGTCCAGCAGGGTGCCGTCCAGGAGCTGGTTCACGTTGACGCCGGGGTCGCCCGCCGCGACCTCCGTGCGGGTGCCCGGCCGGTCGTGGCCCCAGCCGTGCGGAAGGCTCACGACCCCGGGGCGTACGGAGTCGGTGATCTCGGCGGGCGCTTCGACCTGGCCGCCGGTGGCGGTGATCCGGGCGGTGTCGCCCTGGGCGATGCCGATCCGGGCCGCGTCCTCGGGGTGGATCTGCAGGGTGCAGACGTTCGAACCTCCGCGCAGCGAGGCGATGTTGTGCATCCAGCTGTTGTTGGACCGCAGATGGCGGCGGCCGACGAGGACGAACTCCGCGGGCTTCGCCCCGAGTGCGGCGCGCAGCCGCGGCAGATCGGCGGCGATGGGGGCCGGAAGGAGCTCGATGCGGCCGCTGCGGGTCCGGAGCACCTGGGGCACCCGCGGCTCCAGCGGTCCGAGGTCGATCCCGTGCGGATGCGCGAGGAGCCGTTCCAGCGTCAGGCCGTACGGACCGAGGCGGAGCATCAGGTCGAGCCGCCGTTCGGCGCCGGTCGTGCCGGTCAGCTCCGTGGCGAACTCCCGGGGCATGCCCGCCTTGTCGAGCGTGGCGGCGATGACCTGGTCGTCCACGGCCTCATGGGGGGTGCCGTGGTTCCCGCCGACGGCGAGGACGAGCCGCGCGAGGATCTCGCACTCGTCCATCCTCCCTTCGTCGAGCGGCACCGCGGGACGGCTGTACCGGACCTGGTTGCGGACGGCCAGGGAGTTGAGCGCGAAGTCGAAGTGGGCGCTCTGCGAGGGCGGTGGCGGTGGCAGCACGACGTCCGCGTGGCGGGCCGTCTCGTTGAGGTAGGGGTCGACGCTGACCATGAAGTCCAGGCCGTCGGCGAGCGCCCGGTCCAGGCGGTTCCCGTCCGGGGCGCTGAGCACGGGGTTCCCCGCGACGACGATCAGGGCGCGGATGCGTCCTCGGCCCGGCGTCTCGATCTCCTCGGCGAGCGCGGCGACGGGCAGTTCGCCCTTGGCCTCGGGGTGGCCGGAGACCCGGCTCGCCCAGCGGCCGAGGTCGAAGCCCTTGCCAGGGCCCGCGGGCCGCGGGGCGCGTGCGGTGGCGGAGAGCGGGAAGAGCGCGCCGCCCGGGCGGTCGAGGTTCCCGGTGAGGATGTTCAGTACGTCGACGAGCCAGCTGGCCAGTGTCCCGTGCTCGACGGTGCAGCTGCCGATGCGTCCGTAGACGGCCGCGGCAGGGGCGGCCGCCAGCTCCCGCGCGATCTCCCTGATCGTCTCCGGGTCCAGGTCGCAGGCCGCACCGACCGCCTCCGGAGTGAAGTCCGCGACGGCCCGGGCGAGTTCGTCGTAGCCCTCCAGGTGACCGCTGAGCACGCCGGGGTCGGCCAGCTTCTCCTCGACGACGACCTGGGTGAGGGCGGCGAGCAGCAGGGCGTCGGCCCCCGGCCTGATGGCGGCGTGCCGGTCCGCGAGACGCGCGGTGCGGGTACGGCGGGGATCGACGACGGTGAGGGTCCCGCCGCGCCGCCGGAGGGCCTTGAGCTTGCCGGGGAAGTCGGGGGCGGTGCAGAGGCTTCCGTTGGACTCCATCGGGTTGGCGCCGATCAGGAGCAGATGGGCCGTACGGTCCAGGTCGGGTACGGGGATGGCGTGGGCGTCCCCGAAGAGCAGTCCGCTGGAGACGTGCTTGGGCATCTGGTCCAGGGTGCTCGCGGTGAAGACGTTCCGGGTGCCGAGCGCCGCCAGGAGGAGCGGCGGGTAGAGCCCGCCGGCCATGGTGTGCACGTTGGGGTTGCCGAGGTAGACCCCGACGGACTGTGGGCCGTGTTGGTCCACCAGGTCCGGGATCCTCTCGGCGATCAGGGCGAATGCCTCGCCCCAGGTCGCCTCGCGCAGGACGCCGTCGGTGCGGACGAGCGGGGTGCGCAGCCGGTCCGGGTCGCCGTCGAGGCCGCCGAAGGAGGCGCCCTTGGGGCAGATGAAGCCCTGGCTGAGGACGTCCTCGCGATCCCCCCGGGCTCCGGTCACCCGGCTCCCCTCGACGGTGAGGGTGAGTCCGCAGGCGGCCTCGCAGAGCGGGCAGACGCGCAGAGCGGTACGGGAATCGTGGGACACGGGCCCTCCCCGGGGCGGCGGCAGCGGTGGCGCGCGGGCATGTACCGGCGATCCGCACCGCGTTCGGCTGGTTCGGGCTCCCGGCGGATCGAGCATACCGACCGGTACGGATGCTGGCGAGGGCTTGGGGCGGCCCGGACAGCGGCCGCGTGGGCCCGTGACCGGGTGACCACTCGGGCGGCGGGCACGGTGGACCGTGACCGGGTAGCCACTCGGACCGCGGTCGCCGGCCGCCGCGGCGGGCGGGCACGCGACACACGCACGGCCCGCCGCACTCGGCCGGCAGGCCCGGCCGGAGGCGGGTCCGCCGAGGACGGTCCGCCCGGCGGGAGTTCCTACGCGAGTACCCGCGCGAGATAGGCCTGGAGCAGGACGCGGGTCTCCTCTACGAGCTCCGAGTCGCCCTCCGGGTCGGCCCGGAAGGCGAGTTGGAGGAGCGCGTCGGCCGCCTGCACGCAGACCAGCACCGTGCGGTACAGGGCCGCCCCGGCGTCCGCACCCTCCCCCCCGGAGCCGAGATGCCCCGCGAGCAGTTCGGCCAGCCGCCCCGCCACCCGGCGGTTGACCTCGTCGAGCGGGTCCGCGACGGGCGCGGGCGGGCCGAAGTCGACCAGGGCGAAGCCGGGGACGGAACGCTTCATCGCCAGGTACTCGTCGAGCACGGCGTCGATGGCCGCACGCCACTCCCGCTCGGGGATCGCCTCGAGTCTGGCCACGACCCGCCGGACGTAGACCTCCAGGTTGCGCTCGGCCAGGGCTTCGACCAGGGCTCTCTTGTCGCTGAAGAAGCGGTACACCGAGCCGATCGGCACTCCGGCGCGGTCGGCGACCGCCCGGGTGGAGAGCTGCTCGTAGCCGGTCTCGTCGAGCAGCGCGGCGCCCGCGTCGAGGATGCGGGCGAGCCGGTCGGCGCTGCGCTGCTGCACGGGGACGCGTCGGAGGTTCGAATGAGCTTGGGACACGACCCCATGATGCCCGCATGCCGTTGACGAGCCACCTTTCCATTCCTACGGTGATGCATAGGATTCTCCGTCAGGGGGTCCTCGGGGATTCCTCATCCGACGGGAGAGCAAGATGAGCGGTATCGAACAGGCGAGGAAGACGGCGGAGAACCTCGCCCACCACTCCGGCTTCGGCAACGAGCACAGCTCGGAGGCCGTGCCGGGAGCGCTTCCACACGGCCGCAACTCGCCCCAGCGCGCGCCCCTCGGGCTGTACGCGGAGCAGCTCAGCGGCTCGGCCTTCACCGAACCCCGGGCCCGCAACCGGCGGTCCTGGCTCTACCGGATCCGCCCCTCGGCGGCCCACCCCGCCTTCGTCCGCGTCGACAACGGCTCCCTGCGCACCGCGCCGTTCACCGAGGCCGTGCCCGACCCCAACCGGCTGCGCTGGGACCCGCTGCCCGATCCCGTCCCGGGCACGGACTTCCTGGCCGGTCTGTGGACGCTCGGCGGGAACGGTGACGCCACGCAGCGGACCGGCATGGCGGTTCACCTCTACAGCGCCGACACCTCCATGACGGACCGGGTGTTCAGCGACTCCGACGGCGAGCTGCTGATCGTGCCCGAGCGCGGCGGTCTGCTGCTCCGCACCGAGCTGGGGCTGCTCGCGGCCCGGCCGGGCCAGATCGCGCTCATCCCGCGCGGGGTGCGCTTCCGGGTCGAGCTGCTGGACGCCACCGCCCGCGGCTACGTCTGCGAGAACTACGGCCAGCCCTTCGTCCTGCCCGATCTCGGCCCGATCGGCGCCAACGGCCTGGCCAACGCCAGGGACTTCCTGGCACCCGTGGCCGCCTTCGAGGACCGCGAGGGACCTGTCGAGGTGGTCAACAAGTTCTGCGGGAACCTCTGGTCGGCGACGTACGGCCACTCCCCGCTCGACGTGGTCGCCTGGCACGGCAACCACACCCCCTACGTCTACGACCTCCGCCGCTTCAACGTCCTGGGCACGATCAGCTACGACCACCCGGACCCGTCGATCTTCACGGTGCTGACCTCGCCGTCCGACACCCCGGGACTGGCGGGCGTCGACTTCGTCGTCTTCGCGCCGCGCTGGCTGGTCGGCGAGGACACCTTCCGCCCGCCGTACTTCCACCGCAACGTGATGAGCGAGTACATGGGCCTGATCGAAGGCGCCTACGACGCCAAGGCGGGCGGGTTCGTACCGGGCGGCGGGTCGCTGCACAACATGATGTCGGCGCACGGGCCGGACCGTGAGACGTTCGACCGGGCGAGCGCGGCGGAGCTGAAGCCGCAGCGCGTCGACGACGGCCTGGCGTTCATGTTCGAGACGCGCTGGCCGGTCACGGCGACCGCACAGGCGGCGGGCGCCGGTCATCTTCAGCGCGGGTACGACGACGTGTGGCAGGGTCTGAGCCGCAACTTCAGGCCGTGAGTCCTCGCGGCGGGCCGCAGCGCAGAGAGCTCAGGTCAACTTCTCGGCCTGAAGGACCGAGCTTGTCACTCGATCCGTGAAAGGCCGTGATTGCAGGTGGAGCGCGGATGGCTGCCGCGTGGTCCCCTGCGTCCGGAATCAGCTTGCGCTGGTTCTGGGGCGGTTGACTGCGCCCCGCTGCCACACAGCATCGGCCCGGTGGGCGATGTTGCGGGAGCCGTTGTGGTCCGCGTGCATGATGCTGCCGCAGGACCGGCACTCGAACCGTGCTTGCGAGACGCGGTTGGTGCGGTGGACGTGCCAGCACTCCGAGCACTGGCGGGAAGTGTTCCGGGGGTCCACGTGGACCACGGGGACACCTGCCCGCTTCGCCTTGTAGGCGACGAATGCGCCGAGCTGGGCGAATGCCCAGGAGTGCAGCCTGGCCCGCTGGTCCTTCTTGGCCGTAACCCTGGCACGGATGCCGGACAGGTCTTCCAGTCCGATACCGCGCGAGGTGCGTTCAGCGGTGGCGACAAGCTTCTTGGCGATGATGTGGTTGGTGTTGGCCACGTGCCGGGCTTCGCGGCGGCGGATGCGCTTCAAGACCCGCTTGGCGGACTTGGTGCGCTTCTTCTGCAACTTGGTCCGCAGGTCACGATGCCGCTGCCGGTAGCGGTTCAGCCGACGTGCGGCCAGGATCTCCCCGTCCGAGGTGGTGGCGATGTTCACGATCCCGAGGTCCACACCGAGGAAGCCGCCCGGCTCGAACACCTCGGGCTCGGGCAGGTCGATGGTGGCGACCAGGAAGAACACGCCGTCGCGCATCACCAGGTCCGACTCCCCCCTGCGGGAGCGCAGGAGTTCCAGCCCCTCGGGCGAGCACACGAACGGAACGTGCTTGAGCCGCCCGGCCACTGTCCAGATCGACACCGTACGGGCGTCCAGGTTCCAGGTCAGCATCCGGTCGTCGTACGGCTGCGCCGCGCCCTCACGGAAGCTGATCGGCCTGGACTCGGCGCGTACGCGGCGCCTGGACCCGTCACGGCCGAGGTTCCCGGCCTTGATGTTGGCCTTGAGCGTGGTGTACGCGTCGCACACCTTCGTGATCGTGCGCACCGCCGCCTGGGCGCCGAGGTCGAACTCGGCCCGGAGCCGGTGATAGACGGCGTCCTGCAACATGTTCCGCCGCTTGAGGTCCTTGGCGAACGCAACCTCGGAGGCCGCGTTCGCGGCCCGGTTGCAGGCGCGCAGCGTCGCCGCCAGTGCGTCCGCGTCATAAGCGGACACAGGCAGCAACTTCACCTGCACTACGATCTTCACGCAGAGCACGCTAGTAGGGCTGAGCGCGGGAGATCAAGTTGAGGTACCGGCAGATGCGCAGAGAACTCCGGCGCTCAGCACCTCCGCGCCAAGGACCAATTCCTCCCGGGGCTGAAGCCCCGGGCTTCCTTGGGGAAATCAGGTGAATCCGGATGAATCAGGTGAACGAGGCGAGTCGGCCCGGCTTCGCCCCCGACTCCCTGGTACTGAACCGGAAGCTGCCGCTCTGGTACCAGGTCTCGCAGTCCCTGCGGGCCTCGATACTGGGCCGGCCCCAGGACGCGTCCACCCGGCTGCCCACCGAGGAGCAGCTGGCCGCGCACTACGGGGTCAGCGTCCTCACCATGCGCCAGGCCCTCAAGGAGCTGGAGGGTGAGGGCCTCATCAGCCGGCACCGGCGGCGGGGCACGTTCATCGAGCCCCGCGCCCGGCGGGTGTCGCCGGTCCGGCTCATGGGCTCCATCGACGCGATCGTCGCCCAGCAGTCGGGCGAGCGGACCACCGTGCTCGGCCACGGGCGGACGCCCGTACCCGGCGATCTCTCCGAGTTCTTCCCGGACTGCCCCGAGGTCGTCAGCTACCGGCGGCTGCGCTGCGACGAGCAGACCGAGGAACCCACCAACTGGGCGGAGAACGCCGTGCGTCCGGAGATCGCGGCGCTGATCGACGTGGCCGACCTGGAGCGGTGGCCCATGACGAAGGTGCTGCGGGACGCCGTCGGCGTACGGATCTCCCGGATCACCGACACCGTCGAGGCGCGCCTCGCGGACCCCGCGACGGCGGAACTGCTCCAGGTCCCGCTGCTCAGCCCGATCCTGCACTACACCGGCGTGACCTACGACGAGGACGGCACCGTGGTGGACGTAGCACGCATCCGCTACCGGGGGGACCGATTCTCCTTCTCGGTGACCGTCGACGCCCACTGACCGCGGGTCCCCGGCCGGAGGTCGTTACGATGCCGGGGGCGACGGACGTGGCGACGGGGAGGGCGGCACACGGTGGCGGCACGGCTGACGGCCGGAGCGGACGGGACCGGTACGGTCCCCCTGCTGGAGGACCTCATGCCCTGGTCGGTGCGCCCCATGAGACCGGGCCGCCCCTGGGTGACGGCGCCCGAGGCCGCTTCGCTGCGGGCGCGGTGGGATCTCCTGGCGGCGGCCGAGGGCGAGGAGCAGGAGAGGCTGTTCCTGCCGTCCCGCTCCCGTACGCCGTCGACCCCTGCTGCCGCGCTGCCCGGCCGGGCCGGCGGTACGAGCGCCTTCGCCCGTGACCCCGGGCCGTATCCCGACCCGGTGCGCATCCTGCACGGGCCGTTCGACGAGCAGTGGCTGATCCCCGACCACCGGCTGCTCGACGCGGCGCGCCCGGAACTGTGGCGGGTCGCCGACGGCCGTCAGCTCTTCGCCGTCGAGCACGGGTACGTCCCCGGGCAGGACGGCCCCGCGCTCTCGGCGACAGCACTGCTGCCGGACGGGCACTCCCCCGCCGGCCGGCCGGGCCGGATCCGGCCGCTCTACCGGCGGCCCGGCGGGCAGGAGCCCAATCTCGCAGCCGGGCTGCCGGAGCTGCTGGCCGATCGCTACGGCGAGCCCGTCTCCGCCGAGTCCTTCCTCGCCTGGACGCTCGCCGCCGCGCTCCCCTCCCCGTCGGGACCGCTCGTGCCGCTGCCCGCCGACGGCGGCCTGTGGGCCCGTGGTGTGGAGCTCGGCCGGGAGATCCTGCGGGTGCAGTTGCGCGGTGCGCACGGCGGCGAGCGCCCCCGTCTGCCCGGAGGACGGCGACC
Organism: Streptomyces sp. NPDC048590; assembly: GCF_043199535.1. Lineage (NCBI taxonomy): Bacteria > Bacillati > Actinomycetota > Actinomycetes > Kitasatosporales > Streptomycetaceae > Streptomyces > Streptomyces sp. NPDC048590. Next base: position 174,354 of record NZ_JBICWC010000011.1, read on the forward strand.
GTACGTACGGGCCACCGTCCCGGCCCGGCCCGACGGCCTGCGCTACGAGGCCGGGGAGGAGGCGCTCGTCCTCGGCGAGGGACGGATCTCCCCGGTCCCGGCGGGTGCCTGGGACTTCCACGTCTCGGGGGTGCGGATGCTGGAGCTCTGGTTCGGACGCCGCGCCGGTGCCGGGGAGGGGCTTGCGGCGGTGGGGCCTCGCGACTGGCCGCGGGAGCGGACCTCGGAGCTGCTGGAACTGGTGACCGTGCTCGCCCTGCTCGCCGGCCTGCGGCCACGGCAACGGGAACTGCGCGGGCGCCTCGACAGCGCTGCCACCCTCACACGACAGGACCTGGGAGCGGCCGGGATACTTCCCGTGCCCGCGCGTCACCGTCGGCCGGCCTCGGTCCTGGACCACCAGGAGGAAGGGCCCGAGGGGCAGTTCGCCCTCCTGTGAGTCGAATCAGCCGCGCCGGTGGATGCCGGGCCGGCGCCGGGCCCAGGGGAACGCACCGGCGCGACGCCGCGGCCCGGGGGATGACGGACCGGGCGGACAGCGGCGCCGCGCCGGGCGGAGTGGTCGTGGACACGGCCCCGGAGACAGGGCCGTACCTGTGGTGACAGCCGTCGGTCAGTGGCGGCTACCGAAGAGCGAGCGCCGCAGCCGCCGCAGCGGAGCGAAGAGCGAGACACGCGCGCTCCTGCTCCGTCGGCTGTGCGAGGCGTCCCGCGCGGTGAGTTCCAGCATGAGCAGCGTCGCCTCCGCCGTCTCCCGCTGCGGAACGGCGGGACCGCCCAGCACCGCGAGGTGGCGGTCGAGCCGCGAACTGGTCGCGCCGCTCCCACATGTGATGGCAGGCACACGCGGCCTGCTGCGCACCGTTATCTGTTCCATGTCACTCCCCACCCGTACGAGGGCACCCGGCCCGGGCAGGTTAACCCTATCGTCCCGCGGTGACACTCGTGTATCCCGGCCGGATGATTACACACCTGCGCAACGCTGTTGACGCCCCGTTACCGCATCCTGTCGGCCGACGGGCGACTTGAGTTAGCTTGGAGGGGATTCGTCCGTACTGCACACCGCTGCTGATGGAGGGTCACCGATGAACGAAGTTCCGGACGACGGACTTGTGATCGCCGACCGTTACCGCCTCCTGGACCCCGTGGGTGAGGGGCGGACCGGCATCGTGTGGCGGGCTCGCGACGAGGTACTGGGGCGTGAGGTGGCCGTCAAGGAGGTGCGGGCCCCGGCAGGACTGGACGAGGCCGGCGCTCACCGCCTCCACTCCCGGCTGGAGCGCGAGGCGTGGGACGCGTCCCGGGTCAGCCACCGCAACGTCGTGACCGTCCACGACGTGGTCAGCCAGGGGTCCCGGCCCTGGATCGTGAGGGAGCTGATCCGCGGACTCCCGCTCTCCGAGGTGCTGGAGGCGGACGGACCGCTGCCCGTCCGGCGCGCGGCGAGGATCGGCGCGGAGGTGCTCGCGGCGTTGCGAGGAGCGCACGACGCCGGGGTACTGCACCTGGACGTACGGCCGGGCAACGTCCTGCTGGCCAACGACGGCCGGGTGATGCTCACGGACTTCGCGGGCCTTCCGGCCGAGGCGGCGTCCGGGGCCGGCGATTCACCCGCGGCCACCCCGGCGGTCGAACTGTCCTACGGGGCGCCCGATTACCGCGCTCCCGAATGTGCGCCGGGGCGCGAGCCGGGGCCCGGATCCGATCTCTGGTCGCTCGGTGTGCTCCTCTACGCCGTCACCGAGGGCCGCTCGCCCTTCCCGCCGGACGGTGGGCCGGCGACCCGTCGCGCCACGGCCGCGGAGCCGTCGCCCTTCGTGCGCGCCGGTGCGCTGGCTCCGGTCATCGAGGGACTGCTGCGCGAGGACCCGGCGGAACGGCTCTCGGCCGAGGAGGCCGAGCGCCGCCTGCGGATCCTCGCGGCCGGAGGGAACGGCTCACCGGGCGCAGGCTCCGGCCCCGCTCTCCCCGTGGGCGGCGGGACGTCGGAGCCGGGCGGGCCGGCGACGGCCGGCGCACCGGTCCTCGGCGACACGGAGCCGGAGACCGCCGGTCCGGTCCGGCGCCCGGGCATCCTGCTGGCGGTGGCACTGGTGGCTCTGATCCTGGCAGGAGGAATCGTCTGGGCTCTGATGTCCGACGACGACCCGGAGGGCACGAGCGGCGTGCGGGCCCCCGCGAGCACATGGGGCGCGCCGTCGTCCTCATGACCCGGGAGGTAGGGAACGGGCGGCTGAGCCGGGAGGGAGGAGACCGGTGGCACCGGCCTCCTCCCCGGAAGGCGCCGGTCGGCCGGGGATGCCGCCCACCGGCATCCCCGGCCGACCGGGGTCCGGTCAGGCCTTGGAGGTGAGCACCGGCAGATAGCCGCCCGACTGCCCTGCGGCGGTGGGGTGGTAGGACTCGCCGATGTTGAGCCAGTTGACGCTGTGCAGCCAGGCGCTGCCGGAGCAGATCTCGTGCCCGGTGAAGGTCGGGGTGACGTCGCCGAAGGTGAAGCCGTGATCGGCCGCGCGCTTGGCGGTGGCGGCGTTGAGGTAGTCGGCCGCGCCGTTGATGGCGGAGCGTTCCTTCTCGCTCAGCCCGGCGATGCAGTTGCCGCCGAGCTTGTAGAAGCGGGGGTATCCGAGGACGACGACATGGGCCGAGGGCGCCTTGGCGCTGATCGCCGCGTACACGGAGTCCAGTTTGCCCGGCAGGGTGGAGTCGACGTAGGCGCGTGCGGTGGCGACACGGCTCAGACAGGTGGCTTCGGACTGCAGTACGCAGGTGGTCATGACGTCCGCGAACCCTGCGTCGTTGCCGCCGATGGAGATGGACACCAGGTCGGTCGCGGAGTTCAGCGGCCCCAGCTGACTTGCCGTCACATCTCCGGTCCTGGCCCCCGAACAGGCGGTGAAGGCGAAGGAGGAGGGCTTGTTGGCCGCCTGCCAGAGGACGGGATAGGCGCGGGTGCTGCGCTTGCAGTCGCCGCTGGCACTGTCGTAGCTGCCGGCGCCGACGCCCGACGCGTACGAGTCGCCCAGGGCGACGTAGTCGACGGCCGCGGACGCCTGGGCCTGGGCGACACCCGCGCCGGTCAGAGCGAGTACGGCACCGAGCAGGAGGGAGAACGACAAAGCCACGGGTCTGGACATCTTCATGTAACCTCCTTGGGCAGGATCTCTGCCTACTACGTAGTAGCCCATCGACCCGATCTCCGGAAGTGTTCATGCCAAAATGGCTCCGCGAGGACGTCCGGCCTTTGCCCCTGGGTCAGTTGACGTTCCATCAGCCTGTGTTTCGCCTCCGGGCCGGCCGGCGGACGGCAGCCGTCCGCCACCCGGATGGCAGCTCACGAAACCTGATGCGCTCCACCCGGCCGTGCCGGATCATGGCCCCATGCCTGCCAATCCCGAGTCCACGCTGCCCATCCGGCTCAACGTCGATGACAGCGATGCGCCGTCCGACATCGTGGACGCGCTCTTCCTGGGCCGCTTCGCGACGGGCGAGCAGCCTTACTCGCACAGTTCGTCCCTGGACCGGGTGAAGTCCGGCGCGACCCTGCTGCCCCCCGGCGCCGAGATCCTGCGGGCGGCCCGTGACGACGACCGCAGTGCGACCCTCGCCGAGGGCGACGGGTGGACCCTGCTGGTCTCGCGGTGGAGCAGGGGCGCCGACGTCACCGTCACCGCCACGAGCCCCGAACTGGCCGAGAAGGTCCTGGCCGAGGCGACCGACGGCGCGAAGGACGAACCGGAACCGCAGCCGGAGAACGTGACCATGGGCTTCTGGTACGTCTCCCCCCGTCGTGGGCCGCACCGCACCACCCGGCAGATCGCCGCCGGCACCTGGGACGAGGTCCGGTCCAACTACACGGCCCCGGTGGCCGGCGCGATGGACCGGCTGATGAAGGTCACCCCCGACGACATCGCCGGCCGGCTGCTCCTGCTGCACGGGCCTCCGGGAACGGGGAAGACCTCCGCGCTGCGCACCCTGGCCCGGTCCTGGCGTGACTGGTGCCAGGTCGACTGCGTCCTGGATCCGGAACGCCTCTTCAACGACGTCGGCTATCTGATGGACATCGCGATCGGCGAGGACGACGGTTCCGCGAAGGGCCGTTGGCGGCTGCTGCTGCTGGAGGACTGCGACGAGCTGATCCGCGGCGAGGCGAAGCACACGGCCGGCCAGGCGCTCTCACGGCTGCTCAATCTGACCGACGGGCTGCTGGGCCAGGGCCGCAACGTACTCGTGGGGGTGACGACCAACGAGGACCTGGAGCGCCTGCACCCCGCCGTCGTGCGGCCCGGCCGATGCCTGGCCCGTATCGAGGTCGGATCGCTGACCCGCGCGGAGTCGGTGTCCTGGCTGGGAACCGAGGAGGGCGTCGGCCGCGAGGGGGCGACGCTCGCCGAGCTCTACGCACTGCGCCGGGGCAGCGGCCCCGCGTCCGTGCCGAGGCAGGACGCGGGATCGGACGCGGGGCTGTACCTCTGAGGCGGCGGGCCCCAAGGGCCTGTGTTGAGTTCCGCGTCGTCCGCCCGTAGGGCGGGCGACGGGGAGCTCAATGCGGGCCCTGGCGGGCGTACGCGGCGCGGACCGCGTCCTCCGCGTGCGCCCGTGCGTCGGCCTCCGACAGGCCGAGGCGCCGCGCCTGTTCGGCGTACTCCTGCGCCGCCGTCGCCGCGTGGCGCGCCGCGGCGTCACCGGCGGCGGCCACGAACGTGCCGTTGCGCCCACGGGTCTCGATCACCCCGTCGGCCTCCAGGGCGCGGTACGCCTTGGCCACCGTGTTGGCCGCGAGGCCCAGTTCGCCGGCGAGTCCCCGCACGGTCGGGAGCCGGTAGCCGACGGGGAGCGTGCCGGAGCGGGCCTGTTCGGACAGCTGCGCACGCAGCTGCTCGTACGGGGCGGTGGCGGAGTCCGGATCAACGGCGATCTTGAGGGTCACGGACCGATTCTCTCCCACCAGGCGTCCCGCCACCGGTCCCACCACCGGAAAACCGGAGGCGTCCGGCGGCGGTCCCGGGCTAGCGTCCCCGCATGACGGTTCGCGTGCGTGACTTCCTGGCCGCCGACGGAGAGGCCTGGGTACGGGTGCGGCGTGCCGCCCTGCCTTACATGGTGACGACTCCGGAGCAGGTCCTGAGCGATCTCGCCGACGCTCATCCCGACCGGTGCTACCGGCTGCTGGTCGCCGAGGAGGACGGCGAGGTGATCGGGACCGCGCAGGTGGGCATCTCCCACGAGAGCCCGCTGCCGGGGCAGGGCTTCTGCAATACGTATGTGCGGACAGGAGGCGCCGGGGCGCGGGATCGCTGCTGACGGTCAACCGCTGGTTCGGCTACGAGATCTGCGCGACGGAGGTATGCCATGTCCGAACCCTCGGCTGAGGCCGCCCCCACGTTGACGGTGACCCTCGTCAAAGGGGGCCGCACCAAGATCCGTTACCCGGCCGAGCCAGCCGGCGACGACGGCACTTGGATCACCGTGCGGGCGCACTGGGCGGCTCCCGGCGTCCGCGACTTCGGCTTCGTACGGTTCGAGCCGGGCGACGTCTTCACCGAGCACTACTGGCGCGACCGGTGGTACGCGGTGAAGGAGGTCCGCACGGCCGACGGCGAGCTGAAGGGCTGGTACTGCGACATCACCCGGCCCGCCGTGCTGCGGGACGGGGAGCTCGTGGTCGAGGACCTGGACCTGGATCTCTGGATGTCGGCCGACGGTTCGTGCGTGCTGCGGCTGGACGAGGACGAGTTCGAGGAGAGCGGTCTGGCGGAGCGCGACCCGCCGGCGGCGGCGGAGGCGATCCGCGCCCTGGACGAACTGGAGCGTCTCGCGCGCGCGGACGGGATCGCGGCTCTGTTGCGCTGACCCGATGGTCACTCCTCCGCGGCCGCCCAGCGCCGCATCCTGACGGTGAGGGCGGCGACATGGGCGGCCGCGGCGCTCTGCGCCGCGGGGGCGTCGCCGGCGTCGATGGCCGCGAGGATGGTGCGGTGCTCCCTGAGGGCCAGTTCCCGGTTGTGCTGGGAGGACCAGAGGGCCGAACGGTAGAGGTGGGCCTGGGCGTCCAGCCGGTGCAGGGCGTCGCTGAGCGCGGTGTTGTCCGCGAGCGCGCGGATCGCGGTGTGGAACTCCAGGTCGAGGGCCGCCTCGCGCTGCGGGTCGGGGGCCTCGCCGAGCAGCGCCTCCTGCCGTGCGACGAGCGCTTCGAGAGCGCCGATGTCGCGCGTCGAGGCCCGGAGGGTCGCCTCCTTCGCGGCCAGGCCGTCCAGCACCTCGCGCACCTGCAGGACGGCGAAGACGGACTCCTGGTCGAGCTGGGCGACCTTCGCGCCGGCGTGCGGGATGTGCACCGCGAGGCCGTCGTAGATGAGGCGCTGGACGGACTCACGCACCGGGCTGCGGCTGACGTCCATCTCGGCGGCGAGCGCGGGGACGCTGAGCGGGGCTCCCGGCGCCAGGTCTCCGCCGAAGATCCGGTCGAGCAGGCGGTGGTAGACCGCGTCGGCCAGGAGCTCGCCGCTGTCGGTGGTCATCGTTCTCCTGGGCACGGGTCCCGCGCCACCGGGGGCCCGGCGCGCGGTTCCGCGTCCCGGCAGCGGGACGGCGGGGGCTGGTGTGGTGGTCATGCGGGGTGGTCGTCCCTCACATTCCGGGCCGAGCATAGTGGGCGCGGCAACTGGTCGGTGGTGTGCCCCTCTGGGCCGGGGCAGGGCGGGAAGGGCCGGCAGGCCGGCGTCGGCGCCCTTCCGGAACCGGAGGGCCGCTCCCCCTGCGCACCGGCACGGAGATCCGCACTCCGTCAGGTTCGCCTCAACCGGCATACCGTGTGGTGCACTTGATCCGACAACGGTGTGGGGGAAGACATGAGCGCCGTCAGCCGCCCGGACGAACGGGTCGCATCGTTCCTGCGGTTCTCGACCGAGCTCGTCGCCTGGGTGGCCACCCCGTGGGCGCTGTCCTCGCACTCCTGGTGGCTCGCGGTCCTCGCGGTGTTCGTACTGATCGGGCTGCCCACGGTCTTATCCACGCCCGGCGACAAGGCCCGGGTGATCGTCGCGGTGCCGGGTTCGGTCACGGTCCTGCTCGTCCTGCTGCAACTGGCGGCGGCTCTCGTGTCGGCCTGGCTGGCCTGGCCCGTGTGGGCGGGGTGCCTGGTGACCGCGCTGGCGGCGGCGGCACTCGTCGCCGAGCTGCCGCGTTGGCGGTGGCTGACGACGGGGAAGGGCGGCGCGGCGACCGGCGGGAGATGAGCCCTGCCCGCCCTCGCGACGGCCGGCTGCTCATCCCCTGTCACCCGAACTGTGCCAGCGGCCCACGACCGCCTGCGACGCGAGCGTGAAGACGGTGTACACGGCGATTCCGAAAGCCGACGCGAGGACGATGGCGGCGATGAGGTCCTCCGAGCGCAAGGTCGCCCGGTAGGTGTCGAGGAGGGTGCCGATGCCCGGCTCGCCCTTGGCGAAGAACATGTCGCCGAGGATGGCGCCGATGACGACCTGCCCGGCGGCGATGCGCAGCCCGGTGAACACCGACGGCAGGGCGGCGGGCAGTTCGAGGCGTATCAGGCGGCGCGGCCTGGAGGCCCGGCCGAGGGTGAAGAGCTCGTGCAGCCCCTTGTTGACGGAACGCAGCCCGAAGTGGGTGTTGGTGATGACGGGGAACAGCGCGATCATCACGCAGACGACGACCCGGGAGCCCGTACCGAAGCCGAACCAGAGTCCGATGAGCGGCACGATCGCGAGGACCGGGATGACCTGGAGCATGACGGCGTAGGGATAGACGAGGCGCTCGATCCAGCGGGCCTGGTTCATCAGTGATCCGACGCCGATCCCGATCAGGGCGGCCAGCACGAAGCCGATCGCCGCGATCCTGGCCGTCACGCCGAGCGCCTGGAGCATGGGCTCGAGGTGGACCGGGTCGGCGAGCGAGCGCGCGACCACCTGGTGCGGGGGCGGGAGCAGGAAGCGCCGGGCGGGTACCAGCAGCAGATAGCTGACGGCGTACCAGACGCCGACGCCCAGGGCGAGCGCCAGGGCGGGCACGCCCACGGCGGACACGGCGCGCCGGACGGGGCCCCGGCGACGGGGAGGCACGGTCCCGGGTGCGGTGACGGCCGGGCGGGCGGGCCCGGCGCTCTTCGGCGCGGCGCCGCGGACCTCGGTGGCGGGGTCGAGCGTGCGGGTCATCGGACCTCCTGGAGCAGAGCGGAGACGGCCGCGACGTGTTCCACGTAACGCGGGTCGTAGCGGAGTTCGGGGCCGCGTGCGCGAGGCAGGTCGATGTCGACGACTGCGGCGATCCTGCCGGGGCGCGGGGACATGACGACGACCCTCTGGGCGAGCAGGACCGCCTCCGCGACGGAATGGGTGACGAAGAGCGCGGTGAAGCGCCGCTCCTGGTACAGGCGCAGGAGTTCGGCCTGCATGTCCTGGCGGGTGAGTTCGTCGAGGGCGCCGAAGGGCTCGTCGAGGAGCATCACCTCGGGGCGCAGCACGAGTGCCCGGGCCAGCGAGACACGCATCCGCATGCCGCCGGAGAGCGCCCGGGGCAGCTGGCCGGCGAAGTCCTGGAGGCCGACGGCCCGGATCACGGCGTCGACGCGTTCCTCGCGTTCCGCCTTCGGGACCTTCGCCAGCCGGGCGAGGAGTCCGATGTTGTGCCGGACCGTGCACCAGGGAAGCAGGGTCGCCTCCTGGAAGACGAATCCGACGGAGGAGGTGTCCAGGGCGACCGATCCGGCCGTGGGCCTCTCCAGCCCGGCGGCGAGACGGAGGAGGGTGGACTTGCCGCAGCCGGAGGGACCCACGACGGCGGTGAACTGGCCCGCCGGCACCTCCAGGGTGACGGCGTCGAGGGCCTGGGTGCCGGTGGGGTAGCGGACCGAGACGTGATCGAAGGAGACCCGCGTCCCCTTCATCAGATGACTGGCGTCCACGTCCCGCAGGGTGTCGACGAGGTGCACGGGCTCTCCGTTCTGCTGGTCCCGGGGGTACCCGGCCGTGGTCGGCGGATCGACGGGCCGGAATGCGTGCCAGTCTGCTGACTACATGTAACTCACCACAAGGAGAGTGACGTTAACTTCGTGTGACGCGAGGCGCTTCGACTCGCCCTTACGCTGGTGAACAGCTCATTCCAGGGCGACCGGGCAGAGAGATCGAACCCGGAGCGCATCACATGCAATCTGCCGAGCAAGAACTACTCATCGCATTGATTGCATGTAATAGCGTCGTAACAGAGCTCGGTCACAGTGGCGGATCGACGCACCAGTCGCTCCGCACACCGCGCCGCCGGCGTGCCCCGGAGCGTCCGTATCCGCCCTCCCGGCGCGACATCCCTGGAGAAACGCATGAGGCCCATGACCGTCCGCCGTTCCCTCGCTCTCGCCCTCGCCCTCGGTCCGCTCCTCACCACCACCACCGCCTGCTCGGGCGGGGACGCAGGGTCAGCCGCGGCATCGGTGGACATCGCGCCGGCTCCGGCGGCACAGCGGCTGGACGGGGTCTGCCCCTCGACCGTCGTGGTCCAGCTCCAGTGGCAGCCCCAGTCCGACATGGGCGCGCTCTTCGAGATGCTGGGCCCCGGTTACCGGGTGGACGCATCGGACAAGTCCGTGACGGGCCCCCTCGTCGCGGATGGCAAGGACACCGGGGTGGAGCTCACCCTCAAGGCGGGCGGCCCCGCCATCGGCTTCCAGTCCGTACCGTCGCAGATGTACACCGACGACACGGTGGACTTCGGCCTCGTCCACTCCGACCAGCTCATCGCCGCATCGGGAGGCCGGCGGGTCGTGGGGGTCACCCCGCTCCTCAAGTACAGCCCGGCCATGCTGATGTGGGACCCGTCCGCGCACCCCGGCCTCACCCTCGACAAGCTGGCGGGCTCCGGTGCCACGGTGCTGGTGTCCAAGGACCAGTTCTACCCGGACTGGCTGGTCGCCAAGGGCCTGGTGCGGAAGCGGCAGCTCGACACCGGGTACGACGGCAACCCCGCCCGTTTCGTAGGCGACCCGGACGTCGTCCAGCAGGGCTTCGCCAACTCCGAGCCCTACACCTACGAGAAGGAGACCCCCGCCTGGGGCAGGAAGGTCGGCTTCGAGCTCCTCAGGGACGCCGGGTACAACGTCTACGCCTCCAATATGGCCGTCCGCGCGGACCGGTTGAAGGAGCTCACGCCCTGCCTGAAGAAGCTGGTCCCGCTCGTCCAGAAGGCGGGCGCCGCCTACGTAAGTGAGCCGAAGGCCACCAACGAGACGATCGTCGACGTGGTCTCCCAGGACAGCTCCTACGCCCCGTACACCCAGGGCGAGGCCGACTACAGCGCCGCGTTCCTCAAGAGGGAGGGACTGATCGCGGAGGAGGCCGACGGCTCGCTCGGTACCTACGACATGAAGCGCGTGGCATCCTTCACCGGCGAACTCGCCCCCGTGATACGCGAGAAGGGGTCCTCCGTGCCGACGGGCCTGAAGCCCGGGGACATCTTCACCGACGCCTTCACGGATCACACCGTCGGCCTGGGCTGACCGGATCTCCGCCCCCGTACGCCGGGGTCTCGTGCCGCGCGCCCGTACGCCGGCCTCGGGCCCCGGCGTACGGGCGCGTGGTCTGCGCCCCGGGGCGCCCCCACGGCCGTCACGCGCGGGAATGCCAGGGAAGGCGAGGGAAGGCGCGGGCACGGGGGAACAGGTGCGAACCCCGGGGAACGCGCGGACGCCCCGCGGCCGTGGAGGAGACCACATGCCGCGGGGCGTCAGCGCGCTCGGTCGTATACGGCCGGATCAGCCGCGTGGGGCGTCCGCGAAGTTCGCGGCGATGCGCTGCTTGATGTACTCGCCGGCGGTGATTGGCGGGTAGAGACCCTGCGGGCTCTCGATCAGCACGTCCCGGTCCGCCTGGGCGAAGTAGGCGATGGACTGGCGGGCGCCGTGGTCGTCACCGGGGCCCGGGGCCTTGACCCGGTGGAAGTTCGACGGCAGACGGTCGTCGCTCCAGCGCATCAGCATGTCGCCGATGTTGCAGGTGATGGCGTCGGCGGTGGCGGGCACCGGGGTCCACTCCTGCGCCTCGCGTTCCGCCCCGGGGCAGACCTGTAGTCCGCCCTGGCCTTCCCGCTGGAAGAGCAGGGTCAGGCAGTCGAAGTCGGTGTGCGCCCCGGCCCGCCACCACACGCCCGCCTCCGCCGGGACCCGGGGCGCCTCGAAGTAGTGCAGCAGCCGGAGGGTCGACTGGTGCCCCGGGCTGTTCGGGTCGTGGGCTCGGGCGAAGAAGTCCCGCTCCATGCCGAGCCGTTCGGCGAAGCAGGAGAGCACCCTCATCGCCACCTCCCTGCAGTGCGACTCGAAACCGAGGACGGTCTCGCGGAAGCCCCGGGCCTCCTCGTCGCCGGGCCACATCCCCTCCATGCGCGGGCGTGTGAGCTGGTAGGACTCCTTCTCGTCGGGGATGCCGACCGAAGGACGGACCTGACTGCGGTGCTCCCAGCCCGCGTTCGTGCCCGGCTCCATCGCACAGCGCCGCTTGACGTCCGCGGGCAGCGCGAAGAAGGCGGCCGAGGCCGCGAAGGCGGCGTCGGTCTCCTCCGGGGTGATCCCGTGCCCGGTGATCTGGAAGAAGCCGATGTCGGTGGCCGCCTCCCAGAGCTGCTCGCCGATCTCCGCGCGCCGTGCCTCGAAGTCGGTCAGATCGATACGTCGGATGTCGCGCCGCGCGGTCTCCTCGCCGAGCCCGCCCATCGCGGACTCCCGGTCGAGTTCGACCATGGGCGCGGTGGCGGGTTCCGGGCGGAGGGTGTCGTCGGTGTGCTGTCTCAAGGCGGTGTCTCCCTGTGCGCGTCTCGCGGATGTGGGTGCGAGAGGTGCAGTCACCGCCCCTGCTCCTCGTCCGCTGCCGTCGGCGGAACCGGATTCCCCGGGACCGCGGGGGCGCGGCTGCGCCGCCGGGGGCCGTGAGGGCCGGGATCCGGGGCGCGGCTGGCACGGCCTGGGCCGTACGCGATGGACCGAGCCTGCCCGCACCGTGTTGCGACGGCGTGTCGGCGCGTTACGCCCGTGTTCCGATCCGGTGGTTCAGGCCCGCCGGGGCGACGCAACAGCCAGGAAACAAAGGGCGTCTACCGTCGGGGCCACACCGGTCATGGCTGCAACGGCCGGTGGGCTCCTCCGGGCGGGCACCACGCCGCGCGGCGTCGCGAACCAGCCGTCACCCCTTCCCCGCAGAGGAGGAGCGATGGCACACGGCTGCCTCGTGCCCGGCATCACCCGCCCCGCAGGCCGCGTCCGGTCCGGCGACGAGGAGGCCGTGTGATGCGTGTCGATCTCGTCACCGACGTCACGGTGTGGAGCCGTGGGGCGTGGCTGCCCGGCCAGGACGTGCGGATCGCGGACGGCAGGGTGGTGTCGGTCGAACCCGCCGGCAGCCTGCCCGTGCCCGGGGAGGCGCGAGCCCTGGACGGTTCCGGAGGCCATCTGATCCCCGGCCTCGTGAACACGCACACCCATCTCCACCAGGCACGGATGCGGGGCATCGGGGAGGGGCGACCGCTCCTCGACTGGCTCCACCTGGTCGGCGAGGAGACGGTGGCCCTCACTCCGGAACAGGCGTACACGGCGGCGGCCGCGGCCGCCCTGGAGGCGCTGCGGAGCGGGACCACCACCCTCGTCGAGCACATGTGGCCGCATCCGTCGACCGAGGTCCATGACGCGGTGCTGGCCGCCCTCGACGACTCGGGGATCCGCGCCGTGCTGTGCCGTGGGGTGTGCGACCGGCCCGATCCGAGCCGCCGATGGGGCATGGACCCACGGCTGATGCAGCCGCTCGACGAGGTGTTCGCCCATACCGAGGCGCTGAGCCGGGCCGCGCGCGGCAGTCGTGTCGGTGTCGGCCTGGCGGTGCCGAACCCGAGGACACTGACGCCCGAAGGCATGCGGGCCGTAAGGGCGTTCGCCGAGGAGCGGTCCATGCCCGTCTCGATCCACCTGCTGGAGACACCGACCGACGAGAACATGTGCAGGGAGCACACGGGGCTCGGCGCGGTGGAGTACCTCGCGGAGGCCGGCTTCCTCTGGGACCGGCTGCTCGCGGTGCACTGTGTCGAGCTCGACGCCGCGGGTCAGCGCACCCTCGCCGCCCACGGGGTGGCGGTCTCCTACAACCCGCTCAGCAACATGCGTCTCGGCAGCGGTGTCGCGCCGGTCCCGGACTTCCTCGCGGCGGGCCTGCGCGTCGGCATCGGGGTCGACGGCGCGGCGAGCAACGACACACAGGATGTGATGGAAGCCCTGCGGATCGGTTCCTACCTCCAGCGCGCCTCTCGCCGACAGGCCGATCTGCTCGGTTTCGAGGAGATGATCGCGATCGGCACGGACGGAGCGAACGCCGCCCTGGGGCTGGAGTCCGGGGCCCTGGGCGTCGTTCCCGGCGCGCGGGCCGACCTGGTGCTGCACCACTTCGCGCGGGACTACGCGGTCCTCCCTGTGCGGGACCCCGGCGCGACCCTCCTCACCTGCGCGGGCGGCCGGACCGTGGCGGCGGTGATGGTGGACGGCGAGGCCGTGGTCGTGGACGGTCACAGCACCCGGATATCGGAGGAGGACCTCGTCAGGAGGCTGCTGCGGAACTCGCCCGATCGCGTGGGTGCCCCCGGGCAGCACTGAGGTACGAGGGCACGGTCACGCCGGGCCGGACGGGTGACTCCCCCTCCGCCCGGCCCCGGGACGCGCGCCCCTCGGCTCTAGGGAGCGATCAACTCCACCTCGTGGCCGGTCCTGTTGGCGAGACGGACCACGAGCGGCCGGCTCTCCCCCGCGTGACCGGCGTCGCCCGGCGGCACCAGCGGACGCCAGCCGTGGCCCGGCGCCAGCGCCGCCAATGCCTCCAGCTCCGCACGGTCGCGCACGTGGAACGCCAGTGGGCCAGCGCCGGGGGCCTTTCCCTCCCGCACCGTGGGGTCCTGTTCCGCCACCACGCAGGTGTCGCCACTCCGCCAGCTGCACCCCTCCGGCCAGCGCTGGTACGGGACATGCCCGAGCAGGCCGAGCAGCCATCCCCACTCCCTCTCGGCCTCCGCGAGATCCGGCACCCTCAGCTCGACGTGGTGCAGCCGGCCGGTCGGTCCCGCCGCGACCGGGAGCGCCACGGCGCGGCGCGGCTCCCGAGGCGCGTACGCGATCGCGTCGGTGTCCTGGTGCCAGTGGATCAGGAAGCGCTGCTCCGCCCGGTATCCGTCGAGTCCGGCGCGGCAGTACGCCACCATGTCGTCGGGCAGTGCGTCGAGCGGGAACCATCCCACCTCGGAACACTTGTCGGGCTCCGCGTTGCGCGGCGGGCGGGCGGGGTCGTGGTCCGCCTCGAAGAACCAGCCCGTCCGGGGCCGCCCGGCCGGGCCCCGGTGCTGCATGACCAGGGCGACCCGTAGCTCGTCCGGATCGAGCCGGACGCCGATCTCCTCGGCCGCCTCGCGGATCACGGCGGCGCGGACGTCCTCGCCGTCCTCCACGTGGCCCGAGGGCGCGTGGAGCAGCCCGTCCGCGTAACCCGTGCCGGAGCGGCGGGCGAGCAGCACCTCCGGTCCCTTGCGCAGGATCAGGTGGACGTCGACCACCTCCGCGTGCCGGAGCGGCGGTTCGGCACGCGCCACCAGGGCGTACCTCTCGTCGTCGACCTCCTTGCCCCAGAGCCGCGCGTCCCCCGAGAGCGGCTCGTGGTGGACCCGTTCCGTGTGCTCGGCGAGCATCGCGGCCAGACGGTCGGCGGGGATGCCCACGCCGTTCCACACACCTTCGATCAGCAGCAGCCGGCCTCCCGGGCGCAGCAGCGAGAACCAGTGCCGCAGGACGGCGGCGGGGTCGGGGAGCAGCCACACCACGTGCCGGGCGAGGATCACGTCGAAGCGCTGCTTGCCGACCGGGGGGCGCCCCGCGTCCCCGACGAGCACCTCGCTGCCGGTGCCGGCCAGTTTGGCGCGGGCCAGCTCGGCCATGCGTGGCGACCGGTCGACGGCGGTGACCCGGTGCCCCTGCCCCGCGACGAGCAAGGACAGGCTGCCCGTCCCGCATCCGAGGTCGAGCACGGCGGAGCGGGCGGTGGGCAGCCAGGTCTCCATGCGGTGTGCCCAGGCGCTGCGCACCACGGGGTCGAGGAGCCCGTGGTCCGGCTCCTCGTCGAAGGTGTCCGCGGCGGCGTCCCAGTCGGTCGTGGTCATGCGTCCATACTCCCAGCCACCACTGACAGAACCTCACGACCGCATCTGGCTGTCCTGTTCACGTATCGCTCGGCCTCCGGCCATGCGCTGCGTGTGCACATGACATCAACCACCGGCAGCGTGTCCCGGGTTGGCGCAGGGCAACCGAGGAGGACCCGTGGTCGTGAGTTCCGTTTCCCGCAGGCAGATGTTCGGATTCGGTGGCGCTGCGGCCGCCGCGCTGATGCTCGGCACGGGGGCGTGGGAAGCGCAGTCCGCGTACGCCGCCCCCGCTCTGAAGGGCGATCCGTTCACCTTGGGGGTGGCCTCCGGCGACCCGACCTGGGACGGCTTCGTGCTCTGGACCCGGCTGGCTCCCGACCCGTTCGCGCAGGACGGCATGGGCGGCATGCCGGCGACCCTCGTCCGCGTCGAGTACGAGGTGGCGCTCGACGAAAGGTTCCGCCGGGTGGTGCGCCGCGGCAGCGTGGTCGCGAGTCCCGAACTCGCCCACTCCGTACACCCGGAGGTGCACGGGCTCGCCCCCGACCGCACGTACTGGTTCCGCTTCAAGGCCGGCTCCGCCATCTCCCCGGTGGGCCGCACCCGCACCACCCCCGCGCCGTGGGACTCCCCGCGCGAGCTGAAGTTCGCCTTCGCGTCGTGCCAGGCCTGGCAGGCCGGCTACTACACGGCGTACCAGCACATGGCGCAGGAGGACCTGGACCTGGTCGTGCACCTCGGTGACTACCTCTACGAGTCCGGGGTGAAGACGAACAGCCGCGGGGTGACGACGGACCCGAAGTTCCACACCGAGACCATCGACCTGGCCCGCTACCGGCTCCAGTACGGCCTCTACAAGTCCGAGGCCCCGCTGCGCGAGGCGCACGCCAACTTCCCGTGGATCATGACGTTCGACGACCACGAGGTGGAGAACAACTGGGCGGACGAGACGTCCGAGAACAACGAGGACCCGGAGACCTTCCTGCTCCGCAGGGCCGCCGCCTTCCAGGCCCTGTACGAACACGCCCCGCTGCGCCGGGCCCAGTTGCCGAGCGGCCCCGACGTCCAGATGTACCGCCGGCTCCCCTACGGCCGGCTCGCCGACTTCACCATGCTCGACACCCGCCAGTACCGCGACGACCAGGCGTGCGGTGACGGCACCACGGCCGACTGCGCCGAGCGCTTCGACGAGAACCGCACCCTGCTCGGCTCCCGTCAGCGGGACTGGGTCCTCAAGGGCTTCAGCCGTTCGCAGGCGCGCTGGCAGATCCTGGGCAACCAGGCGCCGATGGGCCAGACCGACCAGGACCCGGGCGCCGGCGTGACCGTGTGGACCGACCCGTGGGACGGCTACGTCGCCGAGCGCAACAGGCTGCTGGCGGAGGCGGACACCCGTGGCGTGCGCAACCTGGTCGTCATCACCGGCGACCGCCACCAGAACTACGCCTGGGACCTGAAGCGCGACTACGCCGACCCCGGCTCGGCCACCGTCGGTTCGGAGTTCGTCGGCACGTCGATCACCAGCGGCGGCGACGGCGCCGACATGACGGCGCAGGGCGAGACCTTCCTCGCGGCGAACCCGCACATGAAGTTCTTCAACAGCCAGCGCGGCTACGTGCGCGTCACGGTGGACCGTGAGCGCTGGACCAGCGACTTCCGCGTCGTGCCCTACGTCACCCGGCCTGACGCCCCGGTCAGCACCCGCGCGAGCGTGGTGGTGGAGGACAGCAGGCCGGGCGTGCAGATCTGAGGTGTTGTACCGCCTCGGTGCCGTCGGGGGCCGGTCCCCGACGGCACCGAAACCACCTCGACACCGTGTCGCGTCGCCTGCCAGCATCGGCCGCATGACCGACGTCGAGGAGTTGTACACCTCCGATCTGCTCGGCAGACGGCTGCTGGGGGTGACCGCCGGGAGCGGCCTCCCGGCCCCGCTCTCCCGGCTGTGGCTCCACTTCGAGGAGCTTGGTCCGGTCCGGTTCGACGCCGGGGACGCCGGCCTCTCGCCGGTCCTGGATCCGGGCGCCGCCGCGGCGGCGTTCCCCGTGCGTGACCTCCAGGTGGACCGGTTCACGGGTACGGAAGTGCGCTCGGTACGGGAGATCCGTTACCGGAACGGCCCGGTGGACCGGCCGTGCGGTCTCACATTCCGTTTCCCCGGGGGCTGGTTCAGGCTGCTGTCCCTCGACGGGGAACTGGTCCTCGCCCACGGCGGGGCTCCGGCCCTCGGCCCGATAGAGGACTTCCTGCACGAGGACGTGACCCTGGCCCAGGTCGTCCGGACCTGCCTGGCAAGCCCTTCGCAATGGGACGCCTGGACGACGGACGGCCAGTACCTGTACCTGCGCTACCGGCACGGCGAGGGCACCGTCGAGCAGCACCCGAGCGAGGACAGCGACACCTGGGACGGTGAGGGGTCCCGGCTCCTGACCCTCTGGGAGGACGGAACCGGCGGCGGGGAGATCTCCCTGCCCGACTTCCTCGCTGCGGCCGGCCTGCGCCTGGCACCCGACGCCGAGGTGTCCGTCCTGACCTCCTGGCGGTCCACGGGGAAGGCCTGGGCCCGGTCCGAGCGAGATGCGTCCTCCGCTCCCTGAGCCCTCCCCTAACCGTCCCTTAAGCCCGCCATAACGATCGCCACCTGCGGCTTTCCACGCCCGAAATCCCTCTCGGCGACGGCTAGTTTGCTGATCACCAGACCTGGTCAACAGCCGTGCCGCCGAAGGAGAACCCTCACCATGCCCGTCTTCACCACCGCTCGCCGCAGGACCGCCGGAACCGTCGTCGCGCTCGGCGCCGTGCCCCTCGCGCTGACCGGGCTCGCCGCCGCCCCGGCCGCGGCCCACGGTTCGCTGAGCGACCCGGTCAGCAGGGTCTCGGCCTGTTTCGCCGAGGGACCGGAGAACCCCCGGTCGGGGGCGTGCCAGGCGGCGGTGGCGGCAGGCGGGACCCAGGCGCTGTACGACTGGAACGGTGTGAACATCGCCAACGCGGCGGGGAACCACCGGCAGCTGATCCCGGACGGCAAGCTCTGCAGCGCGGGCAACGACAAGTTCAAGGGGCTCGACCTGCCGCGCGCCGACTGGCCGTCCACGCCCATGAAGGCGGGTTCCCACACCTTCCGCTTCCGGGCCACCGCCCCGCACAAGGGCTCGTTCGAGCTGTACCTGACCAAGCCCGGTTACGACCCGGCGCAGCCCTTGAAGTGGTCGGACCTGCAGGAGAAGCCCTTCGCCACGGCCACCGACCCGACGCTCCAGGACGGCTCGTACGTCTTCGACGGGACCGTGCCGCAGGCCTCGGGGCGTCAGCTGATCTACACGGTCTGGCAGCGGTCCGACTCCCCTGAGGCGTTCTACGCCTGTTCGGACGTGGTCTTCGGTGGTGAGGAGTCCGGCAGCGGCGATGTCGCCGCCGTCCCGGCGCCGGCCGCCTCCGCCCCGTCGGACGAGGACATCGAGGCGGGCGCGGGCCAGTCCTCCGTCGAGCACCACGGGCACGGCGACGACGACGCCTCGACCAACTCCGAGGTGACCGAGGCGGCCGCGCCGGCCGAGGCCGCCGGGGCCAACGCGCCTGAGCCGAACAACGTCGCCGCCTCTCCGGCGACGACGGCGCCCGCCGGTGAGGTCCTCGCCGAGACGGGTGGCAGCAGCACCACCTCGTACCTGGCGATGGGCGGGGCCGCGGCCCTGGCGCTCGGGGCGAGCGCCCTGTTCGTCTCCGTCCGCCGCCGCACCTCGGGCGGCGCGCACCGCGCCTGATCCCGTGGCGCCGGGCCCCCGGTACCGGGGAGCGGGGGCCCGGCGTCGGCCGTCAGCTGACGGCCGAGGCGCAGGTGGTCGGGGTGGCGCGCGCCGGGTCGAGCGCGTTGGCCACCTCGTGGAAGGCGATCCGGTCGATCGTCCCGATCGCGACGTGCTCGGACAGGTCGACCGGGCAGAGGTCCTGGAGCAGGACGTTGCGTACGTTCGGCCCGTCCAGGTACTGCGTCCGGTACGGCGTGACGACCTCGTCGTACCGGGTCGCGATGACCGTGTACCGCACTCCGGGCACGGTGTCGGGGACGGAGTTGAGCTTGGTGACGAACGCGGAGCCGGCCACCTGGTCGGCGAGCCCCGGGGTGTTCGCGGTGAGCAGGTCCTCGACCCCCGGGAAGTAGGGCAGCAGCTTGGTGAGGCCCAGGAGCGTGGTGCCGTGGTTGTCGGGGGCGATTCCGACGAGGGCGTTGACCTTGGCGGCACCGCCGAGGAACTTCAGGTAGTAGTTGGGCATCATCCCGCCCTGGGAGTGGCCGACGAGATCGGCCTCGGCCGCGCCGGTGGCGGCGAGCACCTTGTCGACGAAGACGTCCAGCTGGCCGGCCGACTTCTCGATCGGGCCGAGGCCGTTGAAGAGCGGCACGCCCGGGAGCTGGCCGTAGTCGAGCGAGAAGACGCAGTAGCCCCGGCTGACGAGGTAGGGCGCGAGCACCAGCCAGTTGTCGATCGAGTTCCCGAAGGTCCCGTGGACGAGGACGACGGGGCGGGGGTGCGCCGCGGCGGGCTTGCAGGAGTAGTCGTTCCACCCGCGCGACGGAGCCGAGGTCTCCGCGGCGCCGGCCGTCGCCGTGGGGGCGAGGAGTGCGGCGAGGGTGAGGAGCAGCGCGGCGAGCGCGCGTCTTGTACGCAGGGGGCGGTTCCAGGGCAGCATCGGGTTTTCTCCTTGCGGCTCAAGGGAGTTGCGATGTCGGTGCGCCCTGCGGTCCGGACCACAGCGGATCTCACTTTCAACGTGCTCATGCCAAGTTACGCATCGGTAGGGCCGCTGGGGAAGTTACGCGTCGGTAAAACCTCGCGCCATCGCGTCAGGCCGCGAGCCGCCCCGGTTTCACGGCCTGTGGGCCGAACCGGGCCCGTAGTCTGTCGGACACCGCCTCGATCGTCCGCGCCCGTTCGTCCACGGGGTCGAACGACAGCTGCCGGGAGGCCCCTTCGGCGTCCTGGAGCCCTTCCGCCCGCAGTCCGATCCCCCGCACCCTCGCCCGTTGCAGGGCGAACGAGTCCTGGATCCGGTACGCGAGCGAGGTGAGCGCCGCCGAGTGGGCGGTGGGCTCGGGGAGCGTACGGCTGCGGGTCAGCGTCGCGTACCCGGTCCGGTCGGCGTAGCGCACGGAGACCGCGAGGGAGCGGCACACCAGTCCGTCGCCGCGCAGCCTGACACCCAGCTCCTCGGTGAGGGAGAGGAGCGCGCGGCGGTGCTGTTCCGGGTCGAGTTCGTCGCGTGGGAAGGGCCGTTCGGCGGCGATCGACCGGGCCGCGGCGTTGGGCACGACCCGCGTACGGTCGATGCCGTTGGCCCGCTCCCACACCTCGCGCCCGGTCCTCACCCCGATGATCCGCTGGAGGGTGGCCAGGGGTGCGGTGGCGATCCGGCCGATGGAGTCGAGGCCGTATCCGCACAGGGTGCGGGCGGTCGCCGTGCCGACACCGTCCAGCGCGGCGGCGGGCTTGGAGGCGAGAAAGCCGGCGTGTTCGCCGGGAGGAACCACGAAGGTGGTCCCGGCAGCCGCCTGCCGGGCGGCCATCCTGGCCAGCATGGGGTTGGCGGCCGCCCCGATGGCGCAGTCCACGCCGTGCAGGGCCAGGGCGCGCACCCGGATCACCGAGGCGAGACCCGCCGCGTCCTGCCCGAAGTAGCGCAGCGCACCGCCGACATCGGCGAGCGCGGACCCCGGCGGGGCCGCCTCGACGACCGGGGTGAACGCCCCGAGGAGGGCGAGCAGCCCTTCGTAGCCCGCGCTGTCCGGCAGTCCGCCGCCGATCCGGCGGAACCGCAGGCACAGGACGGCCGGCCGGTCGTTCATCCCGCGCTCCCCTGGCTCTGGTGCCACAGCTTCCTCCCTGTGGGCGGCCCCTCGCCGGGCGGCTGGAGGTCGGCCCAGGGGTTCATCTCGTATCCGGTCGGCATCTGGATACGGCGGCCGTCGTCCGACGCCTCCTCGGCACCGGAGGCGGGCTCCTCGGCCAGCCGCGCGGCGACCGCGTCGAGACCCCCGGTACGCCGCAGTTCGGCCAGCTCCGCCAGGTTCCAGGCCGCTGCCCCGACCACGCTCATGCTGCGGGGGCCGCGCCGCTGGACCACCCCGCGCACCAGCAGCAGCCAGGAGTGGAAGACGGTGTGCGCGCAGGCCGCGTGGCTGTCGTCGAAGAAGGCGAGGTCGACCAGGCCGGTGCCGTCGTCGAGGGTGGTGAAGATGACCCGGCGCCCGGAACGGACCGGTGGGGTCTGGGTGGCCGCCTTGGCACCCGCGACCAGCACGGTCTCCCCGTGCCTGGCATCCCGCAGCCGCTTCGCGGAGACCGCGCCGAGCTCCTCCAGGAAGGCGTGGTGGTCGCCCATCAGATGACGGGACACGTCCATGCTGAGGACGCCGAGTTCGGCGCTGAGGCGTTCGGCGTCGTTGAGGTCGGGCAGTCCGATGCCGCCGGTGGTCCGTCCGCCGCCGAGCGGGAGCTGGGCACCCGCCGTCCTGGGGCCGGAACCCCGTTGAGCCCGGTGGAGCTCGGACAGGTGCAGCAGCAGGTCCCGGCGGTTGGCGCCGAAGGCGTCCAGCGCACCGACCTGGGCCAGCCGTTCGGCGGCCGGCTTCCCCGGCCTGGCCCGCTGCCAGAAGTCCAGCAGCGAGGCGTAGGGCTGCCCGGCCTCGATCCGGGCCACCTCGGCCTCACTGATGCCGTGGACATCCGAGAGGGCCAGCCGCAGTCCCCATTTCTCACCCTTTTCGCCAGACACCAGTTCGATCCGATGGGCTGCCGCCGACAGGTTCACATCCAGCGGGAGCACCGGCACCCCCCGCCGCCGCGCGTCCGCGAGCAGCAGCCGCTTCGGGTACATCCCGGGGTCGTGCGTGAGCAGCCCGGCATAGAAAGCCGCCGGATGGTGGGCCTTGAGCCAGGCGGACTGGTACGTCGGTACGGCGAAGGCGACGGCGTGCGCCTTGCAGAAGCCGTAGCTGCCGAAGGCCTCGATGATCTCCCAGGTGCGGGCGACGACCTCCGCCCCGTACTTCCGCTGCGCGGCGCGCTGCGCGAACCAGACCTTGATCCGGTCCCGCGACTCGGGGTCGGAGAGTCCGCGCCGCACCCGGTCGGCCTCGCCGCGCCCGCAGCCGGTCATGATGTCCACCATCTCGATGATCTGCTCGTGGAAGACGACCACCCCGTAGGTGTCGCGCAGCGCGCCCTCCAGGTCGGGGTGCGGATGGCGCACGGGCGCCCGCCCGTGCCTGGCCTCGATGAAGGGGCGCACCATGTCCGCGGCGACCGGCCCCGGACGGAACAGCGAGATGTCGACCACCAGGTCGTGGAAGGTGGCGGGCTGGAGCCGGCCGACCAGGTCGCGCTGGCCGGGCGACTCGATCTGGAAGCAGCCGAGCGTCTCGGTGCTCCTGATCAGCCGGTACGTCTCCGGGTCACCCTGCGGGACGGCGTCGAGGTCCACCTCCTGCCCCGAGGCGCGTTTCAGCTCCGTCACCGCGTGCGCCATCGCCGACTGCATCCGGACACCGAGCACATCGAGCTTGAGCAGCCCGAGGTGCTCCACGTCGTCCTTGTCGAACTGCGTCATCGGCATGGGCGATCCGCCCTCGCCGCCGGGGCCGTGGGGGATCTCCCCGCTGGTGGGCACGACCGGGGTGCGCCGCAGCAGCGAGTCGTCCGACAGGAGGACCCCGCACGGGTGCATGGCGATACCGCGCGGCAGCGCGTCCAGCGACTCCACCAGGTCCCAGAGCCTGCCGTACTTCTCCTTCGTGCCCGCCACGGCCCGCAGTTCGGGCAGTTCCTCCATGGCGGCGCGGGCGTCCCTGGCGCGGATGTGCGGAAACGCCTTGGCGAGCCGGTCGGTCTCGGCCGGGTCCATGGAGAGCGCGGCGCCGACGTCGCGGATGGCGTGCCGCACCCGGTAGGTCTCGGGCATGGAGACGGCCGCGACCCTCTCAGGACCGAAGCGGTCGATGATCGCGCGGTAGACCTCGAGCCGCCGGGCCGACTCCACGTCGATGTCGATGTCGGGCAGTACGAAGCGCCGCTTGGACAGGAACCGCTCCATGAGCAGTCCGTGTTCGAGCGGATCCGCGTGGGCGATCCCGAGCAGGTGGTTGACCAGGGATCCGGCCCCGGAGCCACGTGCCGCGACCCGTATGCCCATGTTCTTCACGTCGTCGACGACCTGGGAGACCGTCAGGAAGTAGGTGGCGAAACCGTGGTGGGCGATGATGTCCAGCTCGTGGTGCATCCGCTCCCAGTAGTCACGCCTGCGGTCGTAACCGTGCCGCACCATGCCCGCGGCGGCGCGCGAGGCCAGCACCCGCTGGGCGGTGCGCCGGCCGGCCCCGACCAGACGCGGCTCGGGGAAGTGGACGCTGCCGAGTCCCAGGTCGTCCGCGGGATCGACGGCGCAGGCGTCGGCGGTACGCCGGGTCTCCGCGAGCAGCAGCTCCCCGGCGTCGCGCCCGAGCCCCGCGGCGGAGGTGATCCGCTCGGCGGTCTCCCGCATGGCCCTGGTGTCCTTGAGCCAGCGCTCCCCGGTGTCGAGGGGCGAGCGGCGCGGGTCGACGGGGACGAGCCGGCGGGCCGAGTCGAGCACGTCGGCGACGGGCCCCTGCCCGGGGTCGGCGTACCGGACGGAGTTGGTCAGCACGGCCCGCACCCCCTGCTCCGCGGCGAGGCCGACGGTACGGGCGGCGAGCCGCAGCGATCCGGGACCGGTGCCCTCGCGGCCGTGGTGGACGGCTTCGAGACGCAGGGCGTCGCCGTACATCTCCCGCCAGGGCGCGAGCAGCGCGGCGGCCAGGTCGGGACGCCCCGCGGCGAGCGCGGCGCCCACCTCGGAGGCGGGGCCGAGCAGCACGGTGAGCCCTTCGGCGGGCAGCGCGTCCAGGCCGACGAGGGGCTGCCCGGCGCCCGGGGCCCTGCTGCCGGAGTGGGCGGCGGTGACCAGCCGGCACAGTTCGGCCCAGCCGAGGCCACCGTCCCGGGCGAGGAAGGTCACCCTGGGTGCCGATTCATCGACGAAGGAACCGCCCCGGACCGGCGTGCGAGCTCTCCGGGGCGCGCCCGCCTCCCCTTCCGTCGCGAAGCGCGCCACCGCGAGTTCCGCACCGAAGAGGGGCCGTATCCCGGCCTTCTCGCAGGCCCTGGCGAAGCGGACCGCACCCGCGAGGCTGTCGCGGTCGGTCAGCGCCAGCGCCTCCATCCCCCGCTCGGCGGCACGCTCGGCCAGCCGCTCCGGATGGGACGCCCCATAGCGCAGGGAGAACCCGGAGACGGTATGCAGATGCGTGAACCCGGGCACCCGCACCTCCTGGACCGATCCGTACTCGCCACCCCCTCGCTCTCCACCATAAACCAAGTTTCGAACGTTCGTACGATAACCGGGGTACGGGACCCCCTCCGCCATTCGGCCCGCCCCCGCCTGCGCGGACGTCGCCCTTCTCCGACCGTGGGGGCATGGCTTTCGCTGACGAGGTGAAGAACGCCGTCACCGCACGGGCCGCGCTGCTGGTCGTCGGTGTGCTGGCACTGCAGCTGCTGTTCATCGCCTCCTACGTCGGCGCGCTGCACCGGCCCGACCCGACGGACGTCCCCTTCGGGGTCGTCGCCCCGCAGCAGGTGTCCGGGCAGCTCGTCACCCAGCTCGACGGCCTGCCGGGAGGACCGCTGGACCCACGCGCGGTCCCCGACGCGGCCGAAGCCCGCCGGCAGGTCGAGAACCGCGACATCGACGGCGCCCTGATCGTCAGCCCCACCGGAACGACCGACACCCTGCTCGTCGCCTCCGGCGGCGGCACCGTGCTGGCCACCTCGCTGGCCACGGTCATCAAGGAGACCGAAGGCCCCCGGAAGCGCACGGTACGGACCGTGGACGTGGCCCCGCGCGTCCCCGGACGACTTCGACGGGCTCTCGTCGTTCTACCTGGTCGTGGGCTGGTGCGTCGGCGGCTACCTCTGCGCCTCGATCCTGGCGATCAGCGCCGGCGCCAAGCCCGCCGACCGGCAGCGCGCCGTGATCCGCACGGCGGTGATGGCGCTGTACTCGATCGCGGGCGGGATCGGCGGCGCGGTCATCATCGGGCCGGTCCTCGGAGCACTGCCGGGCAGCGTGTGGGCCCTGGCCGGCCTGGGCGCCCTGACCGTCTTCGCGGTCGGCATGACCACGCTCGCCCTGGAAGCGCTCACCGGCATCGTCGGCATCGGCCTGGCCGTCCTGATCATCGTCGTCGCGGGCAACCCGAGCGCGGGCGGCGCCTTCCCCCTGCCGATGCTGCCGGACTTCTGGCGGGCGATCGGCCCTGCCCTGCCACCCGGCGCGGGGACGTGGGTCGCCCGCTCAGTCGCGTACTTCCACGGCAACGCGGTCACCGGCCCCCTGCTGGTCCTCTCCGCCTGGGCGGTGGCGGGTACGGCCCTGACCCTGCTGCTGTCGATGCGCCGCCGGGGCGACGCCGCCGGGACGCGGCGGACGACGACCGTCCCCCGCGGCGGCTCGCACCTCGGCTGAGACCCCGCGTACGGGGACCCCGCGTACGGGATGCGGCACCTGGGACCACGGCGTACAGGGACGTTCGGGGACGTTCACCGCAGCGCCCGCACGTCCGGAGCCAGGTCTCCGAAAAAATATCGGGCGGCGATGTCGAGAACCCGGGACCGGCTCCGTCCCCGTGGTGAACGCGACCACAATGGTCGCACCGGCAAGGAGGAACACCATGGCCAAGTACCTGCTTCTCAAGCACTACCGCGGCGCCCCGGCCCCGGCCAACGACGTACCGATGGAGAAGTGGACGCCCCAGGAGATCTCGGCGCACATGCAGTACATGCAGGACTTCGCCACCCGGCTCGAAGGGACCGGCGAGTACGTCGACGGCCAGGCCCTGGCACCCACCGGCACGTTCGTCCGGTACGACGGCGAGGGACGCCCGCCGGTCACCGACGGCCCGTTCGCCGAGACCAAGGACCTCATCGCCGGCTGGATGGTGATCGACGTCGACACCTACGAACGCGCCGTCGAACTGGCCGGCGAGCTGTCGGCCGCCCCCGGAGCCGGCGGGGAGCCGATCCACGAGTGGCTGGAGCTGCGCCCGTTCCTGACCGAGCTGCCCACCGTCACGGAGTGATCCCACCCATGGATGAGGCACTGCTGCGCAGCCTCACCCCCGGTGTGCTCGCGATCCTCGTCCGCCGCGGAGCCGACTTCGCGGCGGCCGAGGACGCCGTGCAGGACGCACTGCTCCAAGCGGTCCGCGTCTGGCCGGCCGAACCTCCGCGGGACGCGAAGGGCTGGCTGGTCACCGTGGCCTGGCACCGGTTCCTCGACGGGGCCCGGGCGGACGCCTCCCGACGCCGCCGCGAGGACCTCGTCGACGAGGAACCGGCCCCGGGGCCCGCGCCCGAGGTGGACGACACGCTCCAGCTCTACTTCCTCTGCGCCCACCCCTCACTCACCCCGGCGTCCGCCGTCGCGCTCACCCTGCGCGCCGTCGGCGGTCTCACCACACGCCAGATCGCCGATGCCTACCTGGTGCCCGAGGCCACCATGGCGCAGCGCATCAGCCGGGCGAAGCGCACCGTGTCAGGCGTGCGGTTCACCCGGCCCGGGGACGTCGCCACCGTGCTGCGCGTCCTCTACCTCGTCTTCAACGAGGGCTACTCCGGCGACGTCGACCTCGCCGGAGAGGCCATCCGGCTCACCCGGCAGCTCACCGCCGCCGTCGACCACCCCGAGGCGGCGGGACTGCTGGCCCTCATGCTGCTCCACCACGCCCGGCGCGGAGCCAGGACCGCGCCCGACGGCAGCCTGGTCCCGCTCGCCGAACAGGACCGCGGCCGGTGGGACACCGCGCTGATCGCCGAGGGCGTCGGGATCCTCCAGGCGGCCCTCGCCCGCGACAGGCTGGGCGAGTTCCAGGCGCAGGCCGCCATCGCGGCACTCCACGCCGACGCGCCCACCGCCGAGGAGACCGACTGGGTGCAGATCGTCGAGTGGTACGACGAACTGGCGCGCCTGACCGACAGCCCGGTCGTGCGGCTCAACCGGGCGGTCGCCGTCGGGGAGGCCGACGGACCGCGCGCCGGCCTGGCGGCGCTCGCGGAGCTGGACGCCTCCCTTCCCCGCCACACCGCGGTGGCGGCCTACCTCCACGAGCGCGACGGTGACACGGCCACGGCGGCACGGCTGTACGCCGAGGCGGCCCGCGCGGCATCCAACCTCGCCGAACGCGACCACCTGACCCGCCAGGCAGCCCGGCTCAACTCCCGGCGGCACCTCTGACGGACCCACCGCCGGAATCCTTCCGCCGCCTGAGGCCCGAGGCGCGCCCCGGCCGTAGTGCTCACACGTGTCGAGCACCGCGGCCGGGGCACTTCCGTACGCCCTGACCCGCCACGAGGGCGGGCACTCCTGCCGGAGCGCCCGAGGCACGGTCGAACTCCTGGTGACCAGTGAGCGAAGCCACTAGCCATGACAGGTGCATGGCGGCATTCTGGAGCGGCCTCGCGCGACCCGCGAGGAGCACGGTCGGCACAACCCGCTTCCCTTCACCGGAGGTTGCCCATGCGCCGCAGATTCACCGTCCCGCTCTCCGCAGTCGCTCTGTCGCTCCCGCTCGCCCTGATACCCGCCGGCTCCGCTTCGGCCGCCCCGTCGGACAAGCCACAGGTCCTCAGCTCCTGGACCCAGACGAGCGCCTCCAGCTACAGCGCCTGGAACTCCGCCCGCAACAACCAGGGCGCCTGGTCCGCGTACGGCTTCGACTGGTCGACGGACTACTGCAGCACCTCTCCGGACAACCCGTTCGGCTTCCCCTTCCAGACGGCCTGCGCCCGGCACGACTTCGGTTACCGCAACTACAAGGCCGCGGGCACGTTCTCAGCGAACAAGTCCCGCATCGATTCCGCCTTCCACTCGGACCTCAAACGGGTGTGCGCCGCCTACTCCGGCGCGCAGCTGACGGCGTGCAACAGCACGGCATGGACGTACTACCACGCGGTGGACATCTTCGGCGTCACACCGGCCAAGGGAGCCCTGGACAGCCGGTCGCGGACCGCCTGACGGCAACCTCCCGGACCGGGCGGCACGGCCTCGGCCTCGCCTCAGCCCACGGTCGCACCGCGGCTCGCCGTGTGCACCAGGCCCCCCGGGCTCCTGGTGCACACGAGACGCTCCGGGCGCGTCGGCCCGACCCGTCACCCGGCGTCACACATGGAACCGCCGCAGCACCCCCCGGCGCTGCAGCTCCACGATGTGCTCGGCAGCTCGCTGCGGCGCGTCCCCGCCCGGGATCAGGGCCTCTGCCTCGATTTGCGCCGGGCGGCCGATTCCGTGAGGTTCGCGCTGCCCAGGAAGAGTTCGCAGGACTGCTCCACCAAGGCCGTCCGAACGGCGGGCCGACCGTCCCGAAGCAGGTAGCTCTCTCCCGTGAACGGCGATGCAGCCGACTGCGCGTGGGCCTGACGGCCGGCGTCCGCCCAGCCACTCCCGTCGGGCCCCTCATCATGTCCGCGCTGACGGAGTACCCGCTCGGCGGGTCCCGACCGCGGGTCACCCCGGTCTCCGTCCGGCAGCAGCCGAAGCGGTCGGGAACGGCCCCGCTGCCGGTCGTTCGTCAGTACGCGCCGATCGACCAGAAGACGCCGACCTCGTCGCGGCCCACCGCGATCACGCCGAGATCCTCGTACAGATCGAGGCCGTTGAGGTACTCGCCGGTGAGGAAGCGGTGGGAACCGGTGCCCTTGAGGCCTGCCGCGATGAAGTCGGGGGCCGGGTCGGACGCGGCGGCCGTCGCGTTGGTCCAGTAGCCCGCGCCCGGCCCGTACCGGTCGAGGAGTGTCCGGGCATCCGCCAGAACGGCTCCCTGGTCCGGGCGGGTTCGCACGGGAGCAGGCTCCCCCATCCACTCCTCGGTCATGACGGCGAGCGCGGCAACCGCCGCCTCTCCCTCCAGGGGATGCAGGCACTGGGCCAATTGCGGTGCGGCAGGCGGGTCGAAGGGATACGCGGGCACACTGTGGCGAGCGGCGTTGGCGCGGTCCGGATCCAGCCGGATCCAGCCGCGTGGGTCACGGACCGATCGGTGCAGCACCGCAAGCACGTCGTGCGCCCAGTCCTCGTGCGAGCGCGGGCCCGTGGCCACGAAGTTGTACGAGTCGCCCAGCAGGCGGACCGCCGCCGCGTTCCACGGGCACACCCGCGTACGGAACTCCCCGAGCAGACCGCCGACTTCCCGCGCGAAGTCGCCGACCGGCTGCCGCGGAACGCCCCGGAGCCGGTCAAGGGCCCAGCGTACGAGGTCGCCGGCCTCGCCGACGGCGCGATCGTCGAGTCCCTCGGGCAGCAGCGGGAGTGCCGCTCCGTCGCACAGCCCCTCCAGATGGGCGTCGAGCAGGCCGAGGGCGATCCGGTCGGCAGGCAGCGTCATCCCGTCACCCTAGGACGCCTGGGGTGATCGGTGCGATGCGGTACACCGACGACGCCCAGGCGAACGGCGGCTGGGACCGTCACTCCTCGATGCCCAGGTCATCCCGCATCGTCTTCCTCAGCGCTCCCAGATGGGGCCAGACATCCGCGTGGAACGCACCCTCCAGATCCGCCAGCGCCTCGGCGTACCTGGCCGGCGCGGCCCATACATCTTGAGCGTGCCGTACGCGGTGTTCAGAGTTGTCTGACCGGGGTTACGAGGAGCTGGCCACCGATCAGCGCCGGCCCCATGGGCTGCCCCCGCGTTCCGAGCTGGAAGCCGCGTCGCGCGAGCTGCTGACGAGCACGGACGTGCTCGGCAGAGGCCTCGCGGACGACATGGGTGACCGGCTCGCCGCGGGCGGGCTCACGCCCGTCGAGTGACGGTCGCGCCTCCCCCGCGGTGAACGGTGGCAAGCGGGACGTGCGGCACGAACCGCCAGGCCGGAAGGCCGACGGCCCGCCCGCCCCGTGCGTGGCGGGCGGGGCGGGCGGGCCGCGGTGGAGCGAGCAGGCGTCAGCCGATCTCGGCGCCGTACGCCGCCAGCGCCTCCGGCACCGGCTGGAAGAACGTCTCGCCGCCCGAGGAGCAGTCGCCGCTGCCGCCCGAGGTCAGGCCGAGCGCGGTCTCGCCCGAGAAGAGCGCGCCACCGCTGTCACCGGGCTCGGCGCAGACCGTGGTCTGGATGAGGCCGTTGACGATGTCGCCGTTGCCGTAGTTCACCGTGGCGTCCAGGGCGGTGACCTCACCGTCGTGGACCTGGGTGGTGGAGCCACTGCGGGTCACCGTCATCCCGACGGTGGCGTCGCCCGCCTGCGTGATGGCCTGGGTGGAGCCGTTGTAGAGGTCCACCTCGCTCGGGTGCGCCACGTCGGAGGTGTACTTGACCAGGCCGTAGTCGTTGTCCGGGAAGCTGGAGCCCTCGTTCGCCCCGATCTCGGCGCCGCCCTGCGTCTCGGACCAGCTGGTGATCGATTCGGTGCAGTGTCCGGCGGTCAGGAAGTACGGCTCGCCGTCCTTGACGACGTTGAAGCCGAGCGAGCACCGGCCGCCGTTGCCCCAGATCGCGTCACCGCCCGCGATCAGCGGCTTGAACTCCCCCTCCGACTTCTTGAGTTCGGCCTTCGAGCCGAGTCCGTCGACCACCTTGCCGAGCTTCTCCCAGGCCGCTCCGCCGACCGTACGGTCCGCCGTGACGACGACCTTGTTGCTGACCGGGTCGACCGCCCACGAGGTGCCGGGGATGGTCGCCTTGTCCGCGAGGGTCTGCCGGGCACCCGTGAGCTCGGCGAGCGTGTGCTGGACGAGTCTGGCCTTGCCGCCGGCCTGGCGGACCTGCTCGGCCGCGGCCTCGTCCACGACGTTGACGACGAGGTTCTTCGCCCGGGCGTCGTAGTACGAACCGGCGGTGTCGCCTCCCAGAGTCCTGTCCAGGGTGGCGGCGAGACTTCCGGCCGTGTGGGCGGTCAGCGTCTTCGCCGTGAACTGGGGCACATCGTCACTGGCGTTCGCAGTCTGGAACGTCACTCCTGCTGCGACCAGGGCGAGGACGGCCGATCCGGCCATCGCCATTCGCTTCCTGGATATGCGTCGGTGCTTCAACTTCGACCTCCTGTGGGGCCGTGCACGGACAAGTGGGGTGTCCGGAACACGGAGGATGGGGCGCCCACTATTCCGACGCCGCCGATAGCACACAAGGTCGACTTCCGGACGCGCACACGACGACAACCGTTCACCCGCGGGGCGTTCACACATCAGGTGTTCCACCACGTCGGTTCCGATCGCGAACACCCGGGGCGACGGAATATCGGCGGTGGGTGAGGACTAGTCCTGTCCTGAAACAGCGCCTGGAGTCCGAATTCTGTGCAGAGCACTCCTGAAGCCGAACACCACCGAGTGCTCCCGAACATCTCGAACACCACCGGCGTGTACCGACAGATGGTGGCCGATGTCACGAGGAATGAGTCATCATCGAACTTGCAGCACATGAAGGGCAGTTGATGCCCAACCCGAGCGGAATGACCGAGCGGAGGGGGAAGCGTGCGGAGTCGGGTGCGTGTGGCGGACGGACGCCATCTGTTGGTCGAGCGTCAAGGAGACCCCCGGGGCAGACCGGTGTTCCTCCTGCACGGAATGCCCGGCAGCCGGCTCGGGCCCGCACCGCGCGGCATGGTGCTCTACCAGCGCAAGACACAACTGATCACCTACGACCGGCCGGGCTACGGCGGCTCCGACCGGCTCCCGGGCCGCCGTGTGCGGGACGTCGTCGACGACGTACGGGCGATCGCGGACTCACTCGGTCTCGAACGCTTCGCCGTGGTGGGCAGGTCGGGCGGCGCCCCGCACGCTCTGGCCTGCGCCGCGCTGTTGCCGGACCGGGTGACCCGGAGCGCCGCGCTGGTCAGCCTGGCTCCCTGGGACGCCGAAGGGCTCGACTGGTTCGACGGGATGGCCGCCTCGAACGTGCTCGCCTATTCCACGGCGGCGGCGGATCCGGACGGGCTGGCGGAATCCTTCATCAGCCGCTCGGCAGAGATCCGCCAGAACCCGGTCCGGCTCCTGGACGACCTCCGCCAGGAGCTGACCGACTCCGACCGGACGGTGGTCAACGACGCCGGGATCCGCACGATGCTGCTCGCCAACTACCGGGAGGGCCTGCGCACATCGGCATACGGCTGGATCGACGACGCCATCGCCTTCTGCCGGCCGTGGGGCTTCGACCTCGCGGACATCAAGTGCCCCGTGATGCTGTGGCACGGGGTGAAGGACGTGTTCTCGCCCGTGGGCCACTCCCGCTGGCTGGCCGACCAGATCCCGGGCGCCACAGCGGTCCTGGAGCCCGCGGCAGCGCACTTCGACGCGCTCTCCGTCCTTCCCTCGGTGCTCAACTGGCTGCTGGAAGAGGGAGAAGTGACGACCGGCTGACTCCTGCCCCGGCGCCCATGCCCGGCGGGCGCAGTGGTCCAGGAGTCCCGCCTTCCCTGCCGGGGAAGGCGGGATCAAGGTGTTCCGGGCTCCGCCCTGGCGGAGCCCGGAACCCACGGCTCACACCGCCATGGGTTCCAGCTCCCGCTGGAACCTCCGCTCGTCACGTGCGATACGGGTGAGCGGGTGATCGTCACCGAGCTGCCGGGCCAGCTCGTCGCCGGTCTCGGCACGCACCCTGAGTGCCTCGTCGCTCCGCCCCAGCGCATTGAGCGTGACGGCGAGGTTCGAGGTCATGGCCAGAGTCTCGGGGTGGTGCGCGCCGAGTACTTCCCTGAGCTGGGAAGCCACCTTGCGCTCGGTTTCGAGTACGAGTTCCAGATCCCCCCTGTCAGCCGTGGCATTGGCCAGATTCATGACGCACAGCAGGGTGTTCGGGTGCTCACGCCCGAAGATCTCACGCATCGACGCCACCACCCGCGTCAGCAACTGCTCGCCCTCCTCGCCCGCACCTGCCGCCGCGAGGTAGACACCCAGGTTGTTCTGGGCCGCCAAGGTGTACGGATGCCTCTCACCTGGCACCTTCATGTACTGGTCCACCACTTCCTGCGCGGTGTCCCTTGCCCCCTCGGCCTCCTCGGCGGCAAACAGATCTGCCGCCATGTTGAGGTCGCATGCCAGCGATTCAGGGTTGGCGGAGGTGTACTTCGCCCGGTACCTGGCCCTGGTCGCCGCCGTGAGCCGACGGGCGTCCTCCAACTGCCCAGCTCTGCGCAAGGAGACCGCAAGGCTCTTGGCGGCGCTGAGCGTGGTGGGATACGTCCTGCCGAGCGTCGCCTTGAGACTGTCGTACGTCCGGCTGAGCAGAGCCACCGAGTCCTCGTACCGCCCCACCTCCCTCAGGTCACGTGCCAGGTTGAGGGCAGACGAAAGACTGTGCGGGTGCTCCTGTCCGAGCACTTCGGAACGCAGGTCGTAGCAGTCCTGGTCGATCTCACGGGCCTTTGCGTACTGCCCGACACTTCGCAGGTTCAACGCCAGATTGTTGGCTGCCGCCAGCGTCCGGGCATGCCTCTCGTGGAAGATCTGGTTGAAGCCGTCATGGGCTTCGGTCGCGAGCTCGATCGCACGCGTGTAGTCCCCGAGCAGACCCAGGTCGATGGCCAGGCCGCTCGTGGTCATGTAGGTGTGCGGATGCTCCGGCCCCAGGACCTCGCGCTGGAGTCGCAGAGTGAACTCGTCGAGCTCCTTGGCCTCCACGTACCTTCCGCGCGTGCGGAGAATGTTGGAGAGGTGGAAGCAGAGGTACAGATACTGGATGTCCCGCTCCCCCAGCATGTCCAGCCATGTCTCGCGGAGCTCCTCGCCCAGGGCCCCCGCGGTTCTGACGTCACCGCGCTTCCAGAGATAGCGCACCCTGTCGATCAGTAGCCTGCGGGTCTCCTGATCCCTGCAGTATCGGGCGTCGGACGGACCGAGGTGCGGCCAGATCGTGGCGAAACGAGGCCAGTTCTCGGGGTTGTCGATCGGCTCGGTGTCATCGGGCCGCGCGCCCGCCAGAATGACGTGTACGACGTGCCGGGCCTCGGCCTGTTCCTCCTCGCTGAGCTGAGCCCTGATGACCGCCTGGACCAGGCGGTGCACCTGGATGGAGTTCGACACCTGATCGACCTTGGCGAGAGCGAAGCGGCCGATCTCCCTGATGACCCGGCCGAGCACCAGTTTCTCCTGGAGCGAGGAGTCGTAGGGCTTGAGCGCCTCGATCATCTCCTTGCTGTAAAGGAGATTCGCGGAGATCGGCTCGGGCGCGAAGAACGCGCAGAGTTGCAGCAGCCGGACCGCGGCGGGTGAGCGCTCCTTCAGCCGCTCGATGGAGATGTTCCAGGTCGCGGCGACGGGTTGCGGGTAACCGGGCGGCTGGTTCAGGGCGAGGACCTCAGGGGCCTGTTGGGCCAGCTGCTCCAGATAGGTGTCGACAGGGGTGGCTGTCTCGGCGATCCAGGCCGCGGCTTGCTCGACAGCGAGCGGCAGGTCACCGACGGCAGTGGCCACCTGCGCCGCGTCTTCGGCGCTGAGTCCGGGCGCTCTGCGCTGCAGGTGCTCGACCGACTCCTCCCTGAGGAAGACGTCGACGGGAAGAGCGTCACCGTGCTGCGACCAGGCCTGGTTCCGGGAGGTGACGAGGATATGCCCGGATCCGCCTTGCGGAAAGTAGCGCCTGAGACGTTCCGGGTCGTCGGCGTTGTCGAAGACGAGCAGCCACCGGTCCGAGGGAACACCGCGCCTGAGCAGGTCCACTGCCTCCTGGGAGGCGGCCGCCATGTCGTCACCGCCCTGAGCACCGAGCCGACCCGCCAGCTCCGCCAGCCCCGCGATCACGTCGTCCGTCTGCTCGGACGATATCCACCAGACCAGGTCGTAGTCGGCCATGAAGCGGTGCACATACTCCAGCGCCACCTGCGTCTTTCCGACACCACCGAGGCCGTACAGCGTCTGTGGCTGCGGAAGGACCACGGCCATGCCGCCGCCCAGCTGGTCGCGCATCCTCTCCAGGACCAGAGAGCGGCCGGTGAAGCCGGGGTTGCGCGGCGGCGCGTTCCAGATTCTGGGCACGGTGCCGGGAAAGCGCGGACCTGGCGATACTCCGTCCCCCAGCTGCACCGGCCGGTCCAGAGCCCGCAACAGCGCAGTCGTGGCATGGACTTCGTCCAGCCTGAACAGGTCCACCGGATTTCGGTCGATGTACGGCGCCGAAAGCCGGACATCACTGATCCGCAGCGGGAGCAGTTGCCGGCGTCCGCCACCTGGATCCTCGGCAACCGACCTCTCCCACAGGTCCACGGCACGCTGGGACTTGAGGTAGGCGCTCGAGAGCAGCACGATCGTGCGGGTCGCGTTCTCGGCGGCGCTCTGCCCGGGATCCGCCGGGCCCGCCTCCGCGGAGACGTCGCGCGGGACCACTCGGAAGCCGGCCCGCGTCAGGACGGACTCGATCCAGTCGGCCCACATGCGATTCTCCGCGACATAACTGAGGTGGAGATCCGCCGGCAACGCGGGCCTGCGCCGGGTGAACGCGTCTCGGATGCGAAGCCGCGCCTCCTCACCCACCGGGGGCATCGAGGTGATCTCCTGCTGGGTGACGACCGCGGTCAGCCGCTCGAACGCGGACAGCAGGGAGTTGCTGAGCCCCGCCTCGTCACCGAAGGTGGCGAGAGTCTCCTCGTACGCGTAATAGGGACGGTACGGGATCTCCACCGCGCCCCAGTAGGCGGTGAGTTCGTCGCCCGAGAGATCACGGGGCAGCCGGTCGAACTTCAGCCTGGCCAGCGCACGGCCCGCGTCGGCCTTCTCCTTCTCGCCCTCGTCGATCCTCATCGGGACGGGGAAGATCGAGATGGGCCGGCCGGTGTAGCGCTCCGCGATCTGCCGGGCCACCGAGGCGGCGCCGTCGATCGACTGGTCGCTGAGGGTGAAGCAGTCGACCAGTACGTCCGGGAGATGGACGGTGCAGATGTCGGCGATGTCACTGAGACCCGTACGACTGTCGATGAGGACGTAGTCGTAGTTGGCCTTCATGTCGTCCCGCAGGGCGTCGAAGAAGTGGCCTCCCCCGAGACGGTCGTAGAAGTTGTCCCAGTCGAAGGTCGAGACGGTCGCCGAGTACTCACGATTCTGGCGTCCGGCGGAGACGAAGTCGAGGGTGCCGCCCCGCGGGAACTCCCAGCCGAGCGCCTCCGGGCTGAGGGATACGGCATGCGGCTGGATCCGGGCGTAGTCGCGATGCCAGTCGTCCGCACGCTGAGCGGGGTTGGTCGCTGCCCAGGCGAACTCGGTGATCAGGTCGATCACACCGGTGGTGGCGCCGAGCGTCGCCGGATCGAGGAAGGGATGGAAGAAGCGGTGCAGTCCGGGCGCTTCCAGGTCCCAGTCGACGGCCAGCACCCGCTTCCCGTTGGCGGCAAGGATCCAGGCCGTGTTGGCCAGGGCCATGGTGCGCCCCGTTCCGCCCTTGTACGAGTAGAAAGTGACGATGCGCCCGTCACGACCGGCTGTCATACGTCCTCCGCATCCATCGCAGGGTCGTGCTCGGGTATGAACTGTGTGTTGCCCATCGGACCCATCAGCCGCGTTCGTTCACTGTGCCGCCCGCCGGCCGGTGGATAGACCGTGGCGTGGCGCAGATACTGCTGGGCGGCCACCTCGACCACCTGGGGAAGGATCTGGCCGAACGCCTCCATGCTCGGTACCCCCTTGGCCGCGACGCGGCAGAAGGCCCGCCCCTGTCGCATCTTGACCGGCATCGTCCGCTCCAGCATCTCGACCAGATCGGCCTCGGCAGCTCTGCTCTGATGGTCCTCCCTGCACCAGGGAACGACCAACGTCACCCACGGACGGTGCTCCGCGTCGAAGGCGGCGAGGCGCCGCCTCAGGTCTTCGTCCTGCAGCGCCCAGCGGTCCACGAGGAGGATCTCCGGTGTGCTGGGAGACTGCTTGATTCCGCGCGACCCGATGTCCTCGTCGAACGACACGACACTGGCCTGGTAGTTGAGGGATCTGACCAGCTCCTCGGCGACATAGGCCAGAGGCCTGGCGGCAGCGGGGTGATACGGATTCCACTCCTGCGGGATGTCCCCGTAGTACTCCGGGTTGCGGCCCTCCGGCAGATCGTGGCGGGTCGGCGCGGCGATGGTGATCCGCATCGGTCTCGGTGCGCCTGCTCCGTCGCCCGGCGCACCGAACGCACTGGGCACGAGCCGGAAGTCGAGCGGCCTGCCCGAGCCGAGCTGCACGGTGTCGGCGACATGGACGATCCGCTTGGCCAGGTGGTAGACGGCCTGCTCGTAGTCCTGGGCGAAGAGGGTGAGCTTGATCAGCCCGTAGAGGCCGTCACTGACGTAGCGCTCACCGAAATCTCGATGGTTGAACTGTAATCGCTCGGCCGGACCAGGGAGTTGACTGGCCGGTACCGGAACCCAGAGGGCCGGTACGATCGCCTCGGCCGGCTGGTTGGACCTGGCTCGCTGATGGATGGCTCGTTGCTCGAAGGCGTACCACTCCTTGCCGCACATCTCACTGGCGAAGTAGCGCGGCGAGAACAAGGGCACGAAGACCCTGCAGTTGGCGAGTACGTTGCCCAGCCGTTCGGACCACCCCTCGCCCGAGCGTATCTCCCGGTCCATGAAGCCCGCCTGTGCTCCCGCGGGCAGGTTGGTCATCGCCATCACATGACCACAGAGATCTTGGAAAAGTCGTTCGACCCACATATCCGGGTCCGCTGCACCGCCGTACCCCGGTGTATGCGCGTAACTCAGAAAGAAGTACGGCCGATGGTCCGCCGCTCGCTGCTGCGTCATGCGTGCACACGACCCCCGTCCAGTGTGAGCACTCGCACCCCAGGAACTGGAATTGCGAGAGAGTTCATCATTCCGGAGCGGACCATGCTCCACCCCCATGACGTTCGGTCAATCAACGCCGCTTTTCGGTCATCGCCGCCCGACACTCATCGAACAGGCACTTGATCTTCGGCATTGATGGCGATGTTCACCTCCCTCACCTCATGCACACCCCCCACCTCGTCCCTGAGCGATTGGATCAGCCTCATTCCCCCCACGGTGGGCTCAGCCGCCACTTCCATCATGTCGAGCGCCTCGGGGACACCCTCCAGGAATCGGGGAACGAGGTAGGAAAGTCCCACGCGTTCATATGTGCGGGCAAGCAGATCAGAAAAAGGGACCTTTACATTCCGCTCCCAGGGAAGCCGGTACTCCCATTCCCCGTCCAGCGCGTAAAGATCCGTGAGGTCCAACAACGCCCTCAGGCGCGTCCACCGCAACCCCTGCATCAGGCAGAGGAAGAGTTCGTCCGGATCCTTCGTCATCCCGAGTCCGACGGCGCCGTACGCGTGAGGCCGCCTCGCGCTACGGCCGTCAAGGAGTGGCGTGAGTGTGGTCAGGCTCTCCGCGGCGTCTGCCGTGACCCCGGGCGCCGCCCGCTCAAGCCGTTTCCAGGCCACTCCCACAGCCTCGATCCAGGCGTCCGCCTCCCCCTGGTTCAGACGGGGAGCGGCCGGCGCGACGTAGCAGTCCCGGAAGGGGTCCAGGTCGTCGAGGACGAACGGAGGAACTCCCCCCAAGCCGAATTCCCGCAGCGGGCGCCACTCGGGCCCCTCCGCTCCCATCGGGATGTTCAGCCACGCACCGCTTCCCTCCCGATGAACGGAGAACCCGTCCTCCGAGGCGCACACACCTACCCGGCCCGCCTCGCCCGCTCCCGCGATCCGTACCTCGCCGAGCGTGGGCAGGAAGAGCCTGCCGTCATGGAACTCCGTCGGTACCGACTGACCCGATCGGGACCTCACCGCGGCGGCTGCCACGTACGCGGACAGCCTCAGGGCCTGGCCGACGGCCTCGGGGCGCTCGGCGTGCAGCCCCTCCAGGGTGTCCAGAAGCCATGTGCGGGTGTAAGGGTGCGCCAGCACCCGGTCGAGTCCGGCAGCGCCCGAACCGGTGGACTCCAGAGCCCCCGCGAGCTCCCAGGCCTCGTCCCATCGGAATCCGCCCCGGCCGTCCAGCGCGTCATGGAGGCCGGCAAGGAGCGTACGGGTCAGATCATGCTGCTCGGCGACCAGTTCCTGGCGATTGGTGAGCGCCGGCGACACCGTGACGGCACTCGTTCGTGTCTCGATCCCCCGCACCAGAGCTTTGAGGTCGTCGCAGTACACGGACGGGTTGTCGAAGCCGTTGGACGAACGGTAGCGGTGGGTGTAGAGGCCACCACCGCACGACCGTACGACCGGGCACGAGCGGCAGGTCTCGTTGACACCGGCCAGGCCGAGTTGCCGTGTTCGCACCCCTGGATGATCGGCCACCTCGTCCAAGGTGTGCCGAAAGACGTCGAAACCGGTCGCCGCCGCGCCCTCGTAGGCGCTCTTGAGGGAATCCACCTGCTCGATCTGACCGTCGGTCTCGATGACCACGAGGTCCGTGGGCGCGAGCCCCAGGGATTCGGTGAGGCTGGGGCCGCCGCTCAGGGTGGAGAGCACCGACTCGAAAAGCCTCACCGGCACCTTCTGCCCGTCGTCCGTCCATCGGTCGAAGACAGCGAGGAGCCATTCCGCGTAGGCGGCATTCGAACCGTTGGGCCGCAGTGGGGGCTCGTCCCAGGTCGCGTGCGGCAGAAGGAAGTCCACGCGTGGGGGGCCGAGGTCGACAAGCGCGTCGTAGACAGCGACTGGATCATTACGGACGTCGATGGTGCACAGCAGTCCGAGATCCAGGTGCCGGTAACGGTCCTGTCGCAGGAGCTCGACCGCTCGGAGGACGAGCGGGTGGCTGCTGCGACCGTTGGCGAAGAGGCGGTGCCGGTCGTTCGCGACTCGGTCACCGTCGAGGGAGATACCGACCTTGACGTCGAACTCGTCGAAGAGATCGAGATACCGGGGGCTGAGCTGGACACCGTTGGTATGGATCCTCAGGTCCAGCTCAGCGATACCGTCCATCGCCGAGGTGAGCTCCTCGCAGACCTGGCGCAGTCGCGCCGGGCCGGCCAGGAGCGGCTCGCCTCCATGCAGGATCACTGACATCGAATCGAGTGCATGCTTCGAGGCATGCTCGGCCAAACGTCGAGCTGTCCATGAAATAGCCTCGTCAGAGATGGACTTAGGGCGGGTGCGCCAGCTCTGATCTGCGTGTTCATAGATGTAGCAGTGGTCGCACGCGAGATCACACCGACTGTGAACCTTGAGCACAATCTCGCGAAAAGGGACCAGGGGTCCTGTCATTCCCCCAGTCTAGCCACTTCAGGCCTCTGCTCAGAGTGCCGAGCTGAAGGTCGAAGTCCCCATCGGCCGAACCGTGGAGGCGCCGAAAACCCGTCCGATCTTCCTGGAGACGTCGGCACCACGGGCATCGATCTTGGCGAGAGGCACACGGCTCTTCTTCGCGATGGCGAAGGCAGGGGAGGTTTCGTAGGTCTTCACGGCCGTCCTTGATGATTGTTTCTGGACACTGGATCGAAGCCGGCTCCCGCATATTCACAGTATCCGGCGGCATGACTTTACTCCCCCGGTAGGACACCGCAAACGCCACAGCAGGACGAAATCCCTCGTTTACGCCGAATTGCGGGCGCCGAAACCCGGGCCTCATTGACCCGCACGGGTGAGTGGAGGCAGAGCTGCTCCCGGTCCGGTCGGCCAGGGGCCTTCCACGTCACCTGCCTCACGCGCACAAGGTGCGGTCACGGCCCCCGTCACACCGCGTCACGGCCCGGAGAACCGCCCTTGCCTCACGCCTCACAACCACAGCAGGAGGGCTGCACCGTCGCGCTCACCCGGCCGGCTCGATTCGAGTGGGACCACGTCCGCCCGTACGCTCGACACGGATGACAGGATGTCAGCCGTCCGGAGCACCACCCTCCGGCTTCGCGCCCTTCATGCAGTCGACGATGCGTTCGTGGGTGTCACCCACGACATCGGTCACTCGCAGGCGGACGTGGAGAGCCTGGACGTGCTCGACGAATCTCGTGGAGAATGCGCCGACCAGAACTGTTTCGTAGCTACCGGTTCCCACCAGGGGGAACCCGCGACCGAACGAGACAAGCCGGAAGTCCACGCCATTGACGAAGCCGGCCCCGGTCAGCGCCGTCACCACCTCGGACTGGTTGACCCACCGCCCTGGAACGGTGTGGCCCTGACCGCCCGACGGGATCACCACCATGAAGTCCATGCGATCGATGGCCGCGATGTGCTGACCACCATTCATGACGCCCACTCTCCAGGCCTCGGAGCCCCCTCCCAGGAGACCTGCCTGCCAAGCCCCACGCCATCCCAGGTATGGACGAACGGTGCGGGCGTACTGGGCCCGAGCGAGGACCCCGCCACCGGCCACGGCCAGCAAGCTCCCGAGTACCTGCACGTCCAGCAACTGCAGTCGCCATGGCCAGTCGTTCCGGGATCCCGGATCCACATTGGCTCGGACCGACTCCCAGAGCAGGACGAGCAGCAGCAGCAGGAGCATCACCAGAGGGGCTGCGAACAGCAACGGGCTGCGGCGAATCCTTCGCTGGACGAAGGATATCCGCACCTCATCGCCCTGACCTGCGTCCACCACGTATCCGCCCCTTTCCCCGGGGGGTGATCACGCATGACTAACCGTCAACTACACGTGTTTGTAGTGTTGTTGATGCGGATCCTTACACACGGACAACCTCTGGGGCGAGGGTGTCCCGCATCTCCCCTCTCGACCGATCCGCCACGAGAGGCGCCATTGCAGTCGATGAGGGAGCAACCTACTCTCGTGGCCCCGGCAGGCCTGCGCGCGCCCTGAGCCCTGACCACACCTCCGGGGACAAGGCAATCCACGGCGGGGCCGTACCCGCCCCACAAGGCCTGCCACAACTGCAGACGGGGGTGAACGTGTCGGAACTTCCCGGCCCGCTTAGGTCGATGGTCTTCAGGAGTACTGATCTGCCCGCACTCTTCCATCACACCGACGCCGTGGCCATCGCCCGCCAGCGCGAGGCGGTCAACACCACCCGCGGACAGCTGGCGCTGCTGGTCCTGGGCACCCTGCCGGCTGCCCTCCCCTGGCATGCCGAGGTCGGGTCAGGCATCCAACTCCTGGATGGTATCGCGGTGTTGGCGTACCTCGGTGTCCTGATCACGACCTTCCTGGCCTCCAGGCGCAAAGCAAAGTCGCATTGGCAACTCAACCGTTCCGCAGCGGAGTTCATCAAATCGAACTGCTGGCGCTACGCCGTCCACGGCTCACCGTTCGACTCCTCCGTGCACCATCCGGAAGCACTGTTCGCCAGCAGGCTGGAGGAAGGGCTCCAGGAGCTGCGGAAGGTCGGATGGGACGATCCCAGGGAGGCGATGAAGGACTCCGGGGGCGGTCTCATCACCGCCTCCATGCGGGAGTTACGGGACAAGGCGTTCACCGTGCGCAAGGAGACCTACATCAGGGACAGGCTGATCGAGCAGCGGCGCTGGTACCGGCGGCGCAGACTGGTTTCGCGGCGCGGGGCCCTGGTCTGGTCGGGCACCATCGCGGCGCTGACATTCCCGGCGCTGGTGCTTGCCCTGTTCCAGACCTTCGGGAGTGCCGGTTCGTTCGGGCTCACCGGTACGTTCTCGGCCGCCGCTGCCGCGTGTCTCGCGTGGAACGAGACGCGTCGTCATCATCCGCTGCTGACCGCGCACTCCCTCGTCGAGGACGACCTGGAGAACATGCAGGCCGCCATGGAGACCACTCTCACCGAGCGGCAGTGGGCCGTGGCGGTCTTCGAGACCGAGCGGATCGTGTCACCGGAGCACACCGACTGGCTGGTGCGTCACCGGATGTGACCGGCGCCCGGCCCGGTCCCCGACCCCTGGCCAGGTCCCCTTTCCTGGCCGGGCCGGGCCAGGTCTCGGACCAGGTCCCGTACACCGGGCCCTGGGCGCCCGTGTCCACCCGTGCACCCAGCGGCGCGCCGGTTCCTCTGCCCCGCTGCCCCCGCGAGGCCGGCGCACCCCTCAGCCCCGCTGCACGCCGTCCCGCCAGATGACGGTGACCGGACGGCCGAGGCTGCGGGCGTACGTCACGATGTCCCCGGTCCCCCCGAGTCCGCGCGCGGGAAGGCCGTCCCAGACGGCGACCAGCCGGTCGCAGTGGTCCGCGATGTAGGTACCGGCGGCGTAGTAGGCCTCGTCGGTGGAGTGCGGGAAGTCGAGTCTGATCTCGCGCGCGGCTCTCGCCTTGAGCGTGCGGTAGCGCTCGAGGTCCTCCGCTTCGTCGAAGCCGGACTCGTAGTCACCGCTGGGGATGACCACGGTCAGCTCCGCGCCGTGGGCGAGCGCGACGTCCGCGAAGAGCTGGTCGGCTCCGACCGCGAGGCTGGAGAGTGCTTCCAGGCTGCCCTCGTGCCCGCACAGTGCGGCCCTCAGCCCTTCCTGTACGAGCGCGTGGAGCTCCGGGGGGATGGAGCGGTGACCGGTCACACCGATGCGTTTCACGGACCTGGAACCCCCTGGTGTCTGCGGGGGCTCACGGAGGGCGTCCCTCCGTACGGGCACAGCGTCCGCCCCCCGTGGTGCCTCTGCGACCGGCCGTCCTGGCATCTTCTCAAAACAGGTGGGTCGAAAGGGAGCCCCCGCCGGCGATCGGCGGGGACTCACGGG
The DNA here is from genome assembly GCF_043199535.1 of Streptomyces sp. NPDC048590. Lineage (NCBI taxonomy): Bacteria > Bacillati > Actinomycetota > Actinomycetes > Kitasatosporales > Streptomycetaceae > Streptomyces > Streptomyces sp. NPDC048590. The sequence continues at coordinate 218,093 of NZ_JBICWC010000011.1, forward strand.
AGCGCGGCGGTGGCCGAACGGGTCAGAACACGCTGACGCCGTACGCGCTGAGCGCTTCGGTGACCGGCTGGAAGAACGTCGTCCCGCCCGAGGAGCAGTTGCCGCTGCCACCCGAGGTGAGCCCGATGGCACGCGTTCCGGAGTAGAGCGGGCCTCCGGAGTCTCCGGGCTCGGCACACACGTTAGTGCGGATCATGCCGTAGACGATGTCCCCGCCGCCGTAGTTGACCGTGGCGTTGAGGCCGGTGACGGAGCCGCTGTGGGTGCCGGTGGTGGATCCCCGACGGGTGACCGACATTCCGACGGTCGCGTTGGCGGCGCTGGTGATGTCCTGGCTGCCGACCGTTCCGGACTTGGTGACGGAGGAGTTGGTGTAGCGGACGATGCCGTAGTCGTTGGTCGGGAAGCTGGAACCGGACGTCGTACCGAGGACCGTGGTGTGACCGGAGTTGGACCACCAGGTTCCGGCGCCGTCGGTGCAGTGACCGGCAGTCAGGAAGTAGTAGGTGCTGCCGCTGCGGACGTTGAAGCCGAGGGAGCAGCGCCAGCTGGAGGCGTAGATCGCGTCGCCGCCCGAGATCAGCTTGCTGAACGTTCCCGGGGTGCGTTCGATGCGCAGTGCCCCGGCGTTGGCTCCGGCGGACTTCTTGATCGTGTCGATCTCGGCCTGGGTCACGGTGCTGTCCACCGTGACGACGAGCCGCCCGGTCGACGGTTCGACGTTCCAGGCGGTGCCCGCGACGTCGGCGGCGAGCACGGCTTCTCCGGCCGCGCCGAGCTGGTCGGCGCTGTAGGTTCCGGACTGACTGGCGTTGGCGGCGGGCACCGCGAGTGTGGCGAGGGCCACGAGGCCGGTGGTGACGGCGGTGATCCGGCGGCGTCTTCCTGCGGTGCCGGTGCGGGGGTTGGTGCGCTTGATCCTCACTTGTCGTTCCTCCCGAGGGGAATCGGGGGCCCTCCTGTGGGGTGGCAGGGGCCCGTGAGGCGCGGTCATGGGGCGCGTACGCGTCCGGCGGTGGCCGGCGTTCCGGACGCCATCACGCTCCTGACGGGCGCTGCTCGGGAGTATTGGGGGCAGCCCGTGTGCCCCGCAAGGGAGCGTTTTCGGCCGTGGGAGGGAGCACGGCGAAGTGCCCCGCCGACCGTCCTGCTGACGGGGACGGCAGGGCTGAAGGGGCAGGGCGTGCCGGGCCGTGCGCTTGCCCGCGGGTGGGACGGGTCAGCCGTCGATCCGGTTCCGCTCGCCCGCGGCGACGGCTGTGGTGAGGGTGTTGCCGGGCGGCGGGAAGGGGCAGATGAAGTGGTCGGCGAAGGCGCACGGAGGCAGCAGTGCGCGGTTGAAGTCGACCCGGACCCTGCCCTCCGCGTCCGGTGCGGCGGGCCGCAGGAAGCGGAAGCGGTAACTGCTCTCCCCGCTGGTGGCGTCGGCGAAGACCGCCCAGAGCGAACCGTCGGGTTCGACCGCGGCCTGGAGGGTGTGCTCGCTTCCGTCCACGGTGAAGGCGATCTCCCCGGAGAGCCCCAGACCCCGCTCGCGCCCGTCGGCGTTCTCGACACGGATGTTCCGGTCCGCGCCGTAGGGGCGGTAGACGCCGTCCAGTGACCACCGCGGGTCGTAGGGGGTGGCGTCGATGGTCCGGAAGGCGTGCCTGGCGGGCGACCGGGGGTCGAAGTCCCGCACCGCCCACAGTCCTTCCCTGCTGAGCACGACGAGCCGGCGTTCGCCCTGCGCGACCCGGGAGGTGTCGATGGGGCCGTGGTCCGCTCCGAGACGGATCTCGCCGGTCAGCGGCTTGGAGTCGACGGTCAGACCGTCCTCGGCGGTCGCGGTGAGGACCACCGCGCCGTCCTCCTCACGCCAGAGCCCGGGCACGGCCGGAATTCGACCCTCCGGGTGGTCGGCGAGCCAGTGGGTGCCGGTGAGGGAGAGCGGCCCGTGCGGTGCCGCGACGGCGACGATGCGTCCCTCGTGCCAGCGCTGCCAGGCCTGGAACTCCTCGCTGCCCTGCTGTGCGTCCGTGCTCATGCGGTCAACCTTTCCATACCGGCTCGGTCAGGCCGAGGTGCGACCTGAGCGTGGTGCCGGTGTATTCGGAACGGAAGGAGCCGCGTTCCTGGAGGAGCGGGACCACCCGGTCGACGAAGTCGTCCAGCCCGACCGGGGTCAGGTGCGGTACGAGGATGAAGCCGTCGGCCGCCCCGGTGTCCACGAACGTCTCCAGTTCGGCGGCTACCGTGGCCGGAGAACCGATGAAGGACTGCCTGGCCGTGGTCTCGATGACGGTCTGGCGGATGGACAGTCCCTTGGCCTCCGAGAGCGCGCGCCATCTCGCGGCCACGGCTTGCGGGTCCTTGATCCGGACCCTGCCCTGGGCGAGGTCCGGCTCAGGGGCCGGGTCCATGCCGGGGAGGGGGCCGTCGGGGTCGTACGCGGAGAGGTCGCGGCCCCAGACCTGTTCGAGGGCGAGGATCGCGTTCTGCGGGGACACCTGGAGGCGGCGGATGGCGGCGGCGTTCTCCTGTGCCTCCGCGTCGGTGTCGCCGAGCACCACGGTGACACCCGGCATGATCTTGAGGTCGTCGGGCTGTCTTCCGTGCGCGGCCAGGCGCGCCTTGACGTCGGCGTAGAAGGCGCGTCCGGCCTCCAGCGTGCCGTGGCGGGTGAAGACGACGTCGGCGGCGGATGCCGCGAACTCCCTGCCCTCGTCGGAGTCGCCGGCCTGGATGACGACGGGGTGGCCCTGTGGTGAGCGGGGGACGGTGAACTCCCCCGAGATGTCGAAGTGCTCTCCCGTGTGGGTGAACGGACGCGGGGTGCCGTCCGGGGTCCAGGAGTCCCAGAGCTCCCGTGCCGTGGCGACGAACTCGGCGGCCCGGGTGTAAGGCGTCGGCGCGGGACGGCCGGAGCCGGGGGCCGGGTGGGGGTTCCCACGGTCGAGGTAGCCGCCCCTGCGGAAGTTCTCCCCGGTGAAGGCGTCGGACGAGGTCACCACGTTCCACCCGGCACGGCCCGCGCTGAGGTGGTCCAACGTGGCTAGTCGGCGGGCGAGTTCGTAGGGCTCGTTGAATACGGCGTTGACCGTGGCGGCGAGTCCCAGGCGTTCGGTGACGCCGGCCAGGGCGTTGAGGACCGTGAGGGACTCGGGCCGGCCCACCACGTCCAGGTCGTGGATCCGGCCCTTGTGCTCGCGCAGCCGTAGTCCTTCGGCGAGGAAGAAGAAGTCGAACCTTCCGCGCTCGGCGGTCCGGGCGAGGTGCTCGAAGGAGCTGAAGTCGATCTGGCTCCCGGATCGGGGATCAGCCCAGACGGTGGTGTTGTTGACGCCCGGGAAGTGGGCCGCGAGATGCATCTGCTTCATGAGGTGGCTCCTGAGATCCTGGCGGACGCGTAGCGACTGGCGGGCCGGCTCAGGCCGAGGTGCTCGCGCAGCGTGCCGCCCGGGTGGAAGGTGCGGAAGAGGCTGCGGTGCTGGAGCAGGGCCACGGTGCCGTTGACGATCCTCTCCAGGTCGCGCTCCGGCCTGATGGGGGTGAGGTGGAATCCGTCGACCGCTCCGCCGCGGTGCCACCCGGTGATGAGTTCGGCGAGGTCGACGGGGCCGCCGCGGAAGTAGCTCTCCCGTCCGGAGCGCTGCGGGGCGCTGTCCAGCCCTGGTTCGGGTGTCGTCTCGGCGTCCCCGAGGTCGACGGTGAGCGCGGCCAGGACCTTCAGGCCGGCGGGGTCGCGGCCGTACGCGGCTGCTCTGCTTCGGAGGTCGTCGCGGAGCGCGGCGGCCTGTGCGGCCGAGGCGGCGCGCACGTGCACCACGTCGGCGTGGCGTGCGGCCGGCTCCCTGGCGAGGTCGCTCGTGCCGTCGATGACGACGACCGGCCTGCCCTGGGGTGGCCGCGGCACGATGGCCGGACCGCGCACGGAGAAGGTGCTGCCGTGGAAGTCGACATGGTGCAGCTTCTCGCGGTCGACGAAGCGGCCGGTCGCGGCGTCCCTGATCTCGGCGTCGTCCTCCCAGCTGTCCCACAGCCGGGCTCCGGCGTCGGCCACCTCTCCGGCCTCCTGCCACAGCGCGGCGGCCGGCCCGGCGGTCCTCCGGCCGAACAGCCGGGCCTCGGTCTCGGTGGCCGACACGTCCACGTACCAGCCGGCCCGGCCCTTGCTGACCCAGTCGAGTGTGGCCACGGCGGACGAGACGTGAAAGGGCTCCGTGTGGGTGGTGGTGACCGTCGGAACAAGACCGATCCGCTTGGTGTCCGGGGCGACCCGGGCGAGTACGGAGAGGGCGTCCGGACCCGGCCGGGCGAAGGAGTCGGCCAGGGTGACGTAGTCGAGTGCACCCTCCTCGGCGAGGCGGGCGAGCGCGACGTGGGAGCGGGCGTCGTAGCGGGGTGGGCCCCCGATCTCGGCGGCGAGGTGGAGTGCACCGGTTGCGGGCATGCGAGGCCTCTCAGGTTCGGTTCGGTCATGGGTCCGGGACGAGCCGGGAGGGCTGCTCCCGGGGAGTACGAATGGCCCGTCGGGCGGACGGCATCCGCAGCGGAGTTCACGGATCAGGTGCCTGTGGAGGAGGGGACGCCGGGGACCGGCTCAGCGGGCACTCCGGTCCCGGCGGGGCGGGTCGCGGAGGAAGGTGAGCAGAGCGCGGGCCGTCGCGTCGTTCTGCCGGAAGGCCGGGCCGCCGGTACGTGGCCGGGTGAAGGCCGCGCCGGTGCGCGCCGTGGTGCCGGGGCCGAGGGCGAAGCGGCGCGGGTGGACGGTGCCGTCGCGGTAGAGGATCCGGCCGTCGGCGGGGTCGACGCGGAGCAGCCCCGTGCCGGTGCCGGCCGCCCCGTCGTCGTGCAGCGCGCTCAGCAGCGCGCTGCGGCTGTCGCGCAGCGAGGGTTGCGCCAGCCGCGCCTCGACCAGGGCGCGTGCTTCGGTGAACGCCCCGGGCACGGTGGCGCTGCGGGCGCGGAAGAGGCCGTGCGCCTCGTCGGTCTCGACGGTCATGTCCGCGCCGAGGAAGCGGACGACTCCGGCCCGTGACAGGGCGAGTAGCTGGCGCAGCCTGAGGCCCGGGGGGCCTGAGGCGAGGTGGCTGAAGAAGCCGTGCCAGCGGTCTCCGATGTCGCCGAGCGCTGTCAACTGGCCGTATACGGAGAGCAGTCCGAGGAAGACGGCGAGATCGGGGCTGTTCCGGGGGTCGTGCCGGCGTTCGAGGTCGGCGGTGATGTAGGCGCGCATGGCGTCCTGGAACGACGCGAAGGAGGGGTGCCGCACGCCGTCGAGGGGGTTGTCGAGGGCTTCGAGGTCGAGCCGGTCGGACGGATCGGGGACGGCCGAGGCGACGAGGGCCGCGACTTCCGGGCCGTCGGGCCCGGCGGCCGCGTACTTCTCCGAGAAGTCCTCCAGCGCCATGGCCGCCCGCTCGGGGTGCGCGGTGAGGAGCCGGTGGTAGTGGGCGTGGCCCAACTCCTTGGCGACCAGCGGCCAGAGATCGCGCCGGAAGTCGGGGGTCGCGGTACGGCTCAGGATGTCGCGCACCTCGGCGGGGCCGAGGTGTCTGGGCAGAGGAGGCCGTTCGCCCTCCCAGGGGTAGCCGATCTTGGAGTGGTACGGGACTCCCCGCCGCGATCCGGCGTAGAGGACGGGCTCCTCCCCGGAGGGGATGTAGACCCCGTTCTCGTGGCGGCCGCCCCGGCCTTCGGTGAGCAGCACCATGAGGTCGATGAAGGCGAGGCCCATGCCTCGCACCAGGACGGGCTCCCCCGCCCGCAGCCGCGTCAGGTCGGTGTCGGCGGTGTGGTCGGGCGGCAGGTGGACGAGGTGGTGGCGTGCGGCGAAGCGGGCCAGTTCCTGCTGGCCGGCGTCCGGTTCGGCGTCGAGGTGGCCGAGGGTGAGCACGACGAGGTCGGCTTCGAGGGGTTCGGCGCGTCCTCGGACGGTGACCTGCTGCCGGCCGTCGCGGGGTCCGCGTACCCGCACGGCGTGGCCTCGGTGTTCGTGGACGGTGACGTCCGGCGGGAGCGCGGCGCGCGCGGTCTCGTACACCCAGCGCAGATAGACGCCCTGGAGACGCCTGCTGGGGAAGTCCTGGCCGCCCAGGTTCCGGATCTCCTCCAGCACCTCCGGGGCGGCCTGTGCCGCGGTGCGCCCTTCGCGGACGTCCTGGGCCCAGGTGTGCAGGGTGGGGCCGGGGCGTACCGGGCCGTCGAGCGGGACCGTGTCGTCGGTGAACATGGTGACGTCCTCGGCCATGGAGTTCATCCGGAGCAGCGGGGACTGCTTCTGCCGCCAGATGCGGCCGCCGCCGGGCGGGTGGGGGTCGACGAGATGGATGTCCAGGGGCCGTTCGCCGTGGAGTTCGGGGGCGTTGGCGGCGATGCGTTCGATGAGGCCGGTGCCGCGGGGGCCGGCCCCGACGATCACGATCGTGTGCGCGGCGTTCACCGTGCGTCCGCCGTGCCGCGCGCGTAGGGGTGTTCGACGTGGTGCCGGCCGAGGGAGAGGAGCGAGGTGACGGCGACCGGGGATCCCGCTAGGAGGACCAGGACGGCCGCGACGGCCGCCCACTGTCCTGTCCGGCGTACGGGGACGACGCGGGGGATCCGCTCGCCGATGTGCGTGGCGGGTCTGGCGGAAAGGCCGGTCGAGAGGGTTTGCGTCTGCGCGGACATGCGGGGGCTCCGTGGATGCAGAGATCGAACACGGGGCGCACCTTCGGCGCGGAACACGGTGTGGACCGGGCCCCTCAGCGCCGGTCCGTCTCCGAGAAAAGCCTCAACGGGCCCTGATGTCAAGGCTGTCCGGAGTGTGAGCAGTACGTCTCATCGCGGTTGACGCACCACCGGATGCCTGTTCCACTTGGGCCATGCACGCGCAGCCATGGCTGGTCACCCGCTCCCACATCGACTTCGGTCGTGTGTGGTCCTGTTCCTGTTGAGCTGACCCTCGCCCTGCGTTTCCTCCGCTCGCGCCATGCGCGCTCGAGCGGCTTTCCCTCGCGTTCCTTCGCGTACACGGCGTCGCACGACCCTCCCCTCCCTCAAGCCGATCTCCCTCACCGATACTCCCTGCCACCCGGGCACGGGAGCGCCGTCGACGAATTCGGAGAGCTCCGCCATACACCGAACACGGCAGACCGCCGCCTTCGCACTGATCACCGCCGCACTCTCACTCACCGCCCGCGCGCAGGGCGCACCCGCGGCCTCGCGGGCGGAAGCGGACTCCGCGAAGCAGGCGGGCGTGTCCGCGTGCGGGCGGTGACCGACCCGCGCCCGGAAGGATTCAGCAGTCGCACCCGCAGTCGCAGCCCTCGCAGCAGCTGCAGCAGTTCCCGCAGCAGTTGCAGCCCTCGCAGCACCCCTCGCACCAGTCGCCGCAGTCGCACTTGTGGCAGAGCCCTTCGCGCTCCTGTCCGCTCCACGGGTCGTGGAAGCTGCTGGAGCAGCACATCTGGCAGGTGCAGGCCAGCCCTGCCCAGACCAGGCAGCCGGCGATGAGCCCGCGCCGGTTGCGCGGCGGTTCGGGCGGGAGCGGAGGGCCGGGGGGACCGTACGGGCCGCCGGGCGTGGGGGCGTAGGGGTTGCCGGGCGGCGGGCCGAAGCTGCCCGAGGGCTGTCCGGCGTGCTGGTGGGAGCATGCCGTCCCGAAGGCCCGGTCGACGGAGCGCCGCAGTTCGTGCACCAGCAGCACATGGGTCAGCGAGCCGTCGGAGAACTCCGCGTCCCGCAGGGCGAGGCGCACCCCGTGCAGGGCGTCGTCGCACAGCCGGCGTGCTTCGTCGAGCGGTGTGCCGGTGGCGGTGAGCGGGTTCCAGGCACCCGACGCCGCGTCAGCTTCCAGGTCCTCCACGGCGTCCAGCAGGTGCGCGAGCCGTCCGAAGAGCCGCCCCGCCTCGGCGAGCGGCTCGGTGTTGTCCGGCCGGCCGGCGAGGACGGCGGTGTGCGCGAAGGCGGCGGCCGTGGCCGTCTCGGTGGGCTCGGTGACCGTCAGCAGCGAGGTGCCGGGGCCGGCGAGGGACTCGATCCCGGTCTGCCGGTCCACCGCGTCGACCAGGACCGCGGTGTCGAAGCCGAGCTCCGCCCCGGTGCGGGCACCGGCCCGGTCCCATCCGGCGGCGACACGTCGTGCGGCGGCCGCCACCGGGCGCCGTTTCAACACACCGTCCCCGTCGGCCACATGGTCACGGACCTTCGCCGAGGCCAGCACCAAGGAGACCGCGGCCGCGAGCCTGGCCCCCTCGCCGCGGGCGACCGGGGCCGTGCGCATGGAGCGCAGCGGGCACGGCCCCGCCGTGCGTCGTTGCGCCGCCGTACGCTCGGTCTGAGCTTCCGTCAGAACCGAGACGATCAGGCCGTCGTAGTTCGTCACGACACGGGCGAACTGCCCGTGGTCCGCACGGAGCGCGAGACAGAGCCCGCAGAGATGGGCCATCCACTCCGCCTTGAGCCCTTCGGACAGCCGATGGGTGCAGGGCCTCACGATTCCGAACACGACGATCCCCCGGGAGCCGTTCATCTGACGAACCGCGCCCGTGCACGAGCGCGGCGTGCATCGTATCGAGTGGGCCGTTCACCCGTACGCCCTCCATCTCACCCGTACGGGCGGGTGCATCATATTTTCCTTCCGCAAGCCCCCCGATGCGGTATGAACCCTGACGAATCGCCACATGTTCTGCACCAGTAGCGTCACGAATCGCCTGCGCCGCGACTATCCCCTTGGCGCTGGATCCGCATCATGGACGACCATAGGGATAGGAAAGAGATGCGGAACACCAACGAACCGCGGTGAGAGGAGGCGTCCATGGGATCGGTGCGCAAGGCGAGTGCCTGGCTGGGCCTCGTGGAGGACAACGACGAGCGGTACTACGACGACGAGTACTCCGAGGATGCCGAGACCGGAACCAACCAGCCGTGGGTGACCGACCCCCGGGTCCGGGTGGCGTCGGAGAAGGCGGAGGACAAGGGCCGCCGGATCGCCACCGTCACCCCCGACAGCTTCCGTGACGCGCGTGCCATCGGCGAGCTCTTCCGGGACGGCGTCCCGGTGATCGTCAACCTCACCGCCATGGACCCCACCGACGCCAAGCGCGTCGTCGACTTCGCCGCGGGGCTGACCTTCGGGCTGCGCGGTTCGATCGAGCGCGTGGCCACCAGGGTGTTCCTGCTGACCCCCGCCCACACCCAGGTCGTCAACGGCGAAGCCGCCGGCCGGCCTGCCGACGGCTTCTTCAACCAGAGCTGAGCGGGCGCTCGCCGGAACTCCCTACCGGAAAGCGTCCAGGCCGGTGAGCGCCTTGCCCAGGACCAACTGGTGCATCTCCACGGTGCCCTCGTAGGTGAGCACCGATTCCAGGTTCGTCGCGTGCCGCATCACCGGGTACTCCAGCGAGATCCCGTTGGCACCGAGGATGGTGCGTGAGGTGCGGCAGATCTCGATCGCCTCCCGCACGTTGTTGAGTTTTCCGAAGCTGATCTGCTCCGGGCGGATCCTCCCGGCGTCCATCCGGCGTCCGAGATGGTGGGCGAGGAGGATGCCCTTGTGGAGCTCCAGGGCCATGTCCGCGAGCTTGGCCTGGGTGAGCTGGAACCCGCCGATCGGCCGGCCGAACTGTTCACGGGTCCTCGCGTAGTCCAGGGCCGCCTCGAAGCTCGACCGCGCGGCGCCCATCGCTCCCCAGACGATGCCGTAGCGGGCGTGGCTGAGGCAGCTGAGCGGGCCGCGCAGACCGGTGGCTCCGGGGAGGACCGCGTCGGCGGGCAGCCGCACGTCGTCCAGGACCAGCTCGCTCGTGACCGAGGCACGCAGCGACCACTTGTGCCTGATCTCGGGGGCGGAGAATCCGGGGCTGTCGGTCGGCACGACGAAGCCGCGGACCCCCTGCCCGCCGCCCGCCTCGTCGGTCTGCGCCCAGACGACGGCGACACCGGCGACCGAACCGTTGGTGATCCACATCTTCCGGCCGGTGAGGACCCAGTCGTCCCCGTCCCGCCGGGCGTACGTCCGCATCCCCGCGGGATCCGACCCGTGGTCGGGTTCGGTGAGACCGAAGCATCCGATCGTCTCGCCTGCCGCCATCCCGGGGAGCCACCGCTGCTTCTGCTCCTCGGATCCGAACCGGTGGATGGCGTACATGGCGAGCGAGCCCTGCACGGAGACCAGCGAACGGATGCCGGAGTCGGCGGCCTCCAGCTCCAGGCAGGCCAGTCCGTACTGGACGGCACTCGCCCCGGCGCAGCCGTACCCGTCGAGGGACATGCCCAGGGCGCCCAGCGAGCCGAGCTCGCGGGCCAGCTCGCGGATTCCGGGCAGTTCGCCGTTCTCGTACCACTCGGCGATGTGCGGCAGGACGCGGTCGGCGGCCCAGGTGCGCACGGTGTCACGGATCGCGAGGTCATCGGGGCCGAGGAGGTCGTCGATCCCGAGCGGGTCACCGGGATCGAAGGGCTGCCGCTTCGGCGGCGCCGCCTGGGCTGACTGCTTCGCGGACTCGGTGGTGGACATGGGTGCCTCCGGCGGCTCGCACGGTACAGAAACGCGCCACGGTACTAAAACTAGCAGTGGTAGTTACGGCGCCGTGCCGACGTTACGGCTCAGCGCGCGGCCCGTCCAGAGCCGGTCGCCTCGGCGGGCTCGCGGCGGGCGGGCAGGGACACCCGGTGCCCCGGTCGCCGCTCACCCGCCTCACGGCGGGAGGCGTCCGGACCGGAGTCGTCACGCCCCTCGGCCTGGCCCGGCAGGACCGCCGGCCGCTCCGCGTGGCCCTCCCCCGCCGTACGGCAGTCCATGACACGCGGGAGCCGGAGGGCTGCCAGCGCCCCGAGCAGCAGCAGACCCGCACTGACCAGCAGCGTGATGTGCAGACCGTCGACGAAGGCGTGCCGCGCGGTGCTCCGCAGCAGGTCCCCGACGGGACCGCCCAACCGCCCCGCCTCCTGGTAGGCCTCGCCCAGCGAGTGCGAGGCGGCCGTGCCCGCCGCGGCGGGCACCCCCTCGTCGTGGAGGTGGGAGAGCCCCGGGGCGTAGGCGGCGTTCATCACGCTGCCGAGCAGCGCGATGCCCATACCGGCGCCCAGCTGGTACGACGTCTCGCCGATCGCCGCGGCGCCGCCGGCCCGCTCGGCGGGCACCTCGCTCAGCATCGACTCGTACGCGCCGAACAAGGTGGACTGCAGCCCGAAGCCCAGCAGCACGAAACCCGCGGTCAGCAGGACCGGCCGGTCGTGCTGGCCCATCAGCGTCAGCAGCAGCACCGAGGCCGCGGTGAGCACGAAGCCCCACCCCACCATCCGGCGCGGACCGATGCGGCTGAGGGTGTGGGACCCGGTGGCCCCGGCCGCCATGGCGGCGAAGGTGAGCGGGAGCAGCCGCAGGCCCGTCTCCAGCGGGCTCAGACCGAGGACGAGCTGGAGGTACTGGACCGCGATCAGTTCCAGGCCGACCAGCGCCAGCATGGCGAGGACGATGCAGCCGACGGCGGTGCTGAAGGCCGGCCGGGAGAACATCGCGATGTCGATCAGCGGGTGCGCGCGGCGCTTCTGCCTGCGAACGAAGAGCGCGAGCAGGGCGAATCCCGCCAGCAGCGGGACGAGGGTGCCCGGGTTCAGCAGCCCCTCCCCACCACCGATCCGCTTGATGCCGAGTACGGCTCCGAGCACCCCGGCCGCGGCCATCAGCGCTCCGATCACGTCCCAGGGCCCCTCGCCCTCCCCGCGCGACTCGGGCAGCAGCCAGCGCCCGACCGGAAGGATCATCGCCATGAGGGGGATGTTGATCAGGAAGACCGAGCCCCACCAGTAGTGCTCGACGAGGAAGCCGCCGATGACCGGCCCGGTCGCGGCTCCGACCGCGGCGACCGCGGTCCAGATGCCGACGGCCAGGGCCCGCTCACGGCGGTCGGGGAAGACCTGGCGGAGTATCGACAGCGTGGCGGGCATGATCATCGCCCCGCCGACGCCGAGCAGCGCACGGGCCGCGATGAGCACCCCGGGCGAGCCGGCCGTCGCGGCGAGCGCGGAGGCGACACCGAAGAGCGCGTAGCCGAGGAGGAGGACCCGCCGTCGGCCGATCCGGTCACCGAGCGTGCCGAAGAGGATCAGCAGCGAGGCGCACACCAGTGGGTAGGCGTCCACGATCCAGAGCAGTCCGACGGCGCTGGGCCGGAGGTCCTCGGTGACCGCGGGCACGGCGACGTGCAGCACGGTCGCGTCGAGTGCGACGAGCAGCAGACTGAGGCAGAGGACGACCAGGACGACCCAGCGGTTGGCACCGTCGGCCGCCGAGCGCAGCCTGCCCACGGCCGTGGTCGTCCCGGTCATACGCGTACCTCCCACTGATGTGTCCCTCGCGCTCGGCAGGCCAGCAGGGGGCCGGCTGACCTGCCCCCGGGCCCGGCATCGACGGGCGAGTGAGCCGTCAGCGTACGCGAGTCCCCCGTGGTCACGCGTGGTGCAGCTCATACGTTCACCAGCCACCGGGTGTGGCGTACACCACTTCACTCCCCGTGAGCAGGGGGACACCAGGACCGCCGCGCCGGTGGGCACCACCGGATCGCCCGCCCTCCGAAATCCCCCGGTGCCCGCGCGGGCGGGTCGGAGGGCCGGCCGGATGTGGTCACTCGACAGCCATTTCGTCGACGCTCAAACATTTCTGCGAATAACAACGGGAGTGAATAGCCCATGAGCGGAAGACATTCCGCCGCACGCCGGGAATGGATACCGGCCTGAGACAAAGTCCACATCACATCGTCATCACAAAGACGCGGGATCGGCCGGATCACACACTCACTCGCTGTAACGTCCATTGGGTGCGTACCGACATCTTTGCCCGTCTGGACCGGGAGCCGGAACCGCCGAAGATAGAGACCCCGCGGATGAGCCGTCACCGCATCGCTCTCTTCGGCGGGACTTTGGCGTTCTATCTCGCCATCGTCGTCGCCGTGCTGGTCTCGTCCTGGCTGGTGGCCCTCGACTGGAAGGTCATGCTGTTCCGGCCGTATCAGCAGTGGCCCGGACTCCACGCCTTCCTCGACTACTACGTCGTGCTCGGCCAGCGCGGCCCCACGGCCGTGATGGTCGCCTCCTGGCTCGGCTGGCGCTCCTGGCGCCAGCACACGCTGCGGCCCCTGCTCACGCTGGGCACCGCGCTCCTGCTGCTCAACGTGTCGGTGGGCGCGGTCAAGTACGGGCTCGGGCGGCTGGGACCGCACTACGCCACCCAGATCGGCTCGGCCGAGCTCTTCGCCGGCGGCGATATATTCCCCTCCGGGCACACCGCGAACGCCGTGGTGACCTGGGGAATCCTCGCCTACCTGGCCACCACGCCGCGCGCCAGGCGCTACCTGTCGGCGCTCTCGGCCTTCGTCTCGCTGGGCGTGGGGCTCACCACCGTGTACATCGGCACGCACTGGCTGAGCGACGTGCTGCTGGGCTGGGCGGCCGGTCTGCTGATCCTGCTGGCCCTCCCCTGGTTCGAACCCCTGGTCACACGGGCGGAGACCGTCATTCTCGCGTTCCGCGAGCGGTGGCGGGCGCGGCGCGGCGCACGGGCCTCCACGCCTGCCGCTCCGGTGGCTCCGGAGCCGGTCCTCCTGCCTCAGGCCCTGAGTGGCGGAGCCGCGGCCGAGGATCTCCAGGGACCCGCCGGCCACGCACCGGTACCGGACTCGGCGGCAGCGCCAGGGCATCCGGGTGCCGGGCGGGCCAGGGCGCACCAGGTGCTTCACCCCGTGCGCTCGGAGCGGAGCTCACAGGCCCCCGCGGCATCGCGCAGGCCGCCGCACGCGGACCGTACGCCGAGAAGCGCCGCAGGACAGACGAGACCGGTGACGGGCGGTTCGGTCACCCCCTGACCGAACCGCCCCCGCCGGGCGCGGACCGACAGACGAAGGCCCCCACGGTTCCGTGGGGGCCTTCGTCCTGCTCGGCGGTGCGGGCGTCATCCGACCCAGCAACGGGTCACCGTCGACGCCTCCACCTCGAAGTTGATCCGCCCGCTGCGGTACTCCATCGTGATGACGGTGCCCGGCGGGAGGGCACGGACCGTGCTCCAGCCTCGCGCTCTGGCCTGCCGGTCCGCGGCCTCGGCGTCGAGGCCGACGTACGAGTCGGGGCTGTCGTCGGGCTGGGCGGGAGGGCTCGGTACGGATGACATACCTCTCACCGTAGGCCGCCCGGTGCCGCAGCGGAAGCCGTGAGGGCCCGCGCCAGGATGCCCCTCCGTATCCGGAGGGTCACGCTTGTGTCACAGGACCCCCACACCTGTTCATAACGTCCGCTTCACCCGAACGGGTAGCCGGGCACCGTGTATTCATCAATGCCCCGCAGGTCGCGAAAAGGCCCCGGGCGTCGCAGCCGGCGCAATAACAGGCGAGTACGGGCCGCGCGCGATCCCTTTCTCCGGGACGCAGGAAATGAGGAATACGCGGGCCCGTCATCCCGAATTCACCCCGCCTTATGCGGCTCTTACTCCTCCGCCCCCCGGACGGCCGCTCGGCCCCGGAGCCGGCGCCGCGGATCATCGCACTATCCGCAATGACGGGCCGCGACGCCGCGCTTCCGGCGAGCCCCGCCACCCCGGGCTCAGACCCCTTCCCCGCGGATCGCTCCGGCCGCCTTGTCACGCAGCGCGTACGCCACGTCCAGGACACCGCTCCTGGACCGGTACAACGCGCCGCGCAGCCCGCTCCCCGAGCCTCTCCCGCCCCGCGCGGCCAGCTCGGTGAAGAGCCGCACGTGCCGCTCCGCGATCGGTGCCGGGTCGAAGCGCGCGGCGGACTCCCGCGCGGCACGGCCCATCCGGCACCGCAGCGCGTCGTCGTCGATGAGACCGAGCAGCGCCTCCGCGAAGGCCCCGGTGTCGCCGGGCGGGACGAGCCTGCCGTCCGTACCGTCGTGGATGATCTCGGCGGGGCCGTACGGGCAGTCGGTGGAGACGACCGGCACCCCGCTGCGCATCGCCTCCACGATGGTCATGCCGAACGACTCCCTCTCGGACGTGACGGCGGCGATCGAGTTCTTGGGCCACTCCGTCTCCATCGGATCGACCGCCCCCATGAACAGGACCCGCTCCCGGAGCCCGAGCCCGTCGGCGAGCGCCCGCAGGGCCGCGGCCTCGTTCCCCGACGCGTCCCCCGCGCCGTAGATGCGCAGCCGCCACTCGGGGCGCACCGCCGCGACCTCGGCGAAGGCGCGGATCAGCAGGTCGTAGCGCTTGACCCGGTGGAGCCTGCCGGCCGCCACGATCCACCGCTCCCCGCCGTCGGCGGGCGGACCCGCCGGCTCCGGCACACCGTTGGGGATGGCCTCGATCCGCACACCGGGAAGCCCGAGCCTGGTGCGGTAGTCGCGGGCGTCGGCCTCGGTGACGGTGGTGACGGCGTCGAGGAGCCCGTACCGGTGGGCGATCTCCCGCCGGAGACGGTATCCGTGGCTCTCCAGGGCGAGGTGCTCCTGACCGACGCGCACAGGGCCGCACCGCGCCTGCCGGCTGATGTGGACGTTCAGGCCCGGCCGCGTACCGACGACGACATCGGCGTCCAGCGTCCCCAGGTGCTGTGCGATGCGCCGGTCGGTCAGCCCGCTGTACTGCCGGTACCTGGTGTCCCCCCTCGGGAAGACCGAGGCAGGGACGGCGTGTTCGGCGGCCGCTCCCTCGTATCCCGGACTTTCCCTGCGCAGGTCGACGAGGTGACTCATCCGCACCCCTTCGGGCGCGCCGAACTTCGGCACCTCCCGGTGGCGGAAGACGGAGACGATCTCGACGTCGTGCTGTTCCGCCAGGGTCCGGGCGAGCGTGAAGGTTGTACGGATCGTTCCCCCGATGCCGTACGCGTTGTGGAGAAGAAATGAAATATGCATTGCGTAGTCGTTTCCCCTGTTCGACTGGTCGCGTCGGACCTTACGTGCCGTCAGAAGAGGTCGCAGGCTTCGCACGACAGCCGTACAGTCCCGTGACAATTCGAACGAGCGCTCGCGTTCCGGAGCTCGCCGTACGGAATGATTCGCTCCGGATCGCGGCGACGCTCTGCTGACGTATCGGCGAGCCGAGCCCGGCGCTCAATCTCCCGATTCGCGCGTGACCCCGGCCCCCGGTCTTCCGTTGTCTCTTCGTGAGCCGGGAACCACCCGGCCGACGCACCGAGTTCGAGGAGCCACCCGTGCCGCGCATGCTCGACGTCAGCGAGGACGTACGCGCCGAGATCGGCGACGCCGAAGCCGACCGGCTGCTCGTCGGCGACAGCGCACCAGGCAGTTACGACTGCACCTCCTGCCGCACTCCCGGCGACTCCGACCAGGAACGCACCAGCACGGTGCTCTTCGTGGGCGAGGAGACCGCCGTACTCGCCTTCGCCCACGCGACCTGCATCCCCTCACAGGTCGTCCAGGTCGCGGAGGACCAGCTCCAGGGGGCCGTGCGCTCCATCACCGGCAGCGAGCCACAGAATCCGGAGGGCCTCATGCCCGAACAGGCCGTCCTCGGCATCACCAGCGGTCTCGTCCTGATCGAGGACGACCTCCGCCCCGCCCTGGTGGTCGAACCCACCGGGCCGATCGCGCGACCGGGCACGGACGGCAGCGGGGGCGACCAGTTCCTCCAGCTGCTGCTGGAGCAGGGCTTCCTGCCCACTCCCCACCTGAACCGGCTGCCCGGCGTCCTTCCCGGCTGGTCCGTCCTCCTCGCCATGGGCCAGCTGCACGCCGTACTCCAGCCGGGCGCGGGCGGCGGCAACCCCGTCGCGTGGTGGCAGGCCCATCAGCCGCTCCAGGTCACCGAGGGCTGGCGTACGGCGGCGAACAAGGCGCAGAGTGTGCTGGTCTTCGCCGCTCCGGCGGGCTCGATCGGCCAGCAGCCGCGCGAGGACCTGCTCCGGGACGCGCTGGACAAGGCTGCCGTCAACGGCCTCCTGGTCGCGGCGACCATGCCTCTCGCCGGGACCTGAGCATGTCCGTCATGCCCTCCGACGCCCGTCTGACCGCGATTTCTCCGTCTCGCCCGCATCCGACGGGAGGTGAGGTCGTTGGCACCTACGTGCACTCATACGACCCTCCTCGCCAGCAGCAGACCCCGATTCCGGCCATGCGTCCCTCGCAGGACCCGTCGGGCGGCAAGTCCCCCACCCCGATCTACGACGCGCTGTACTCCGAGTACAGGCGGTCGTTCCGGGCTCTTCCCGGGGATCGCACGGGCGAGGAGAATCTCGGCTTCAGAACGTTCGGCATCGGCATGTTCGGCAGCCGTGCCCCGCTGGGGGGCCGCTCGGCGGCGAACTCCCAGGGAAGCAGCAGTACGAGTGGCACCAACCCGGGGTCCTGGCAGCGGGTGGGCCGGCACGCCGGTGGACGCGCCAAGCCGGCGGCACTGCCGCCCGGGTCCACGGACGCCTGACGGTACGGCGAAGCCCCGTACCCCCGCTTCGGGGGTACGGGGCTTCGCCGTACCGTCAGCTCACTTCTTGCGGCCGCGCTTCTCGCGGACCCGCACCGAGATGTGCAGGGGCGTTCCCTCGAAGCCGAACTCCTCGCGCAGCCGGCGTTCGACGAAACGGCGGTAGCCGTGCTCCAGGAAGCCCGACGCGAAGAGCACGAACCGCGGCGGCTTGGTGCCCGCCTGCGTGCCGAAGAGGATGCGGGGCTGCTTGCCTCCGCGCACCGGGTGGGGGTGCGAGGCCACGATCTCGCCGAGGAAGGCGTTGAGCCTGCCGGTGGGGACGCGGGTCTCCCATCCCTCGATGGCGGTCTCGATGGCGGGGACCAGCTTCTCCATGTGCCGCCCGGTGACCGCCGAGACGTTGACGCGCGGGGCCCAGGCGATCTGCGCGAGCTCCGTCTCGATCTCACGCTCGAGGTAGTAGCGGCGCTCCTCGTCGAGGGTGTCCCACTTGTTGAAGGCGACCACGACCGCGCGCCCGGCCTCCACCGCCATGGTGACGATGCGCTGGTCCTGGACGCTGATGGACTCGCTGGCGTCGATCAGGATGACGGCGACCTCGGCCTTCTCGACCGCGGCCGCCGTACGCAGCGAGGCGTAGTAGTCCGCGCCCTCCTGGAGGTGCACCTTGCGGCGGATACCCGCGGTGTCGATGAACTTCCAGGTGGTCCCGCCGAGCTTGATCAGCTCGTCGACGGGGTCACGGGTGGTGCCGGCGAGGCTGTTGACCACGACGCGGTCCTCCCCGGCGACCTTGTTGAGGAGGGAGGACTTGCCGACGTTGGGGCGCCCGATCAGCGCGATACGGCGCGGTCCTCCCAGCGCGGTGCCGAAGGTCTGGGCCGGGGCCTCGGGCAGGGCCTCCAGGACGGCGTCCAGCATGTCGCCGGTGCCGCGGCCGTGGAGCGACGAGACCGGGTACGGCTCGCCCAGGCCGAGCGACCACAGGGCGGTGGCGTCCGCCTCCCCGCTCTGGCCGTCGACCTTGTTGGCGCACAGGACCACGGGCTTCCCGGCACGGCGCAGCAGCTTGACGACCGCTTCGTCGGTGTCGGTGGCCCCGACGGTGGAGTCGACGACGAAGACGACGGCGTCGGCCGTCTCGATCGCGTACTCGGCCTGCGCGGCGACGGAGGCGTCGAGGCCGAGGACGTCCTGCTCCCAGCCGCCGGTGTCGACGACCTTGAAGCGGCGGCCGGCCCATTCGGCCTCGTAGCTGACGCGGTCACGGGTGACACCGGGCTTGTCCTGGACGACGGCCTCGCGACGGCCGATGATCCGGTTCACCAGGGTCGACTTGCCGACGTTCGGGCGGCCGACGACGGCGAGCACCGGAAGCGGGCCGTGACCGGCCTCACCGATCGCGCCCTCGACCTCTTCGAGGTCGAACCCCTCCTGCGCGGCGAGCTCCATGAACTCCGCGTACTCGGCATCGCCAAGTGCTCCGTGCTCGTGGTCCGAGCCGTCGGAGTGAATCTGGTCGTTCATGAAGTCCGTTCCTCTGTGCGTCATCATCGATGGGCCACGATCGCGCGGCCCACTACTCAGGTCTTGACCGGGCGCCCGGTGAGGCGCCTGGCGTTCTCCAGGTGTGCGGTCAGCTCGGCCTGGATCCGGAGGGTCGCCTCGTCCAGCGCCTTCCTGGTGCGCCTCCCGCTGCCGTCGCCGGCCTGGAAGGCGTCGCCGAAGACGACGTCGACCCTGCTGCGCAGCGGAGGCAGCGCCGATATCAACCGTCCGCGGCGGTCCGTGCTTCCCAGGACCGCCACGGGGACGATCGGCGCCCCGCCGCGTACGGCGAAGTAGGCGAGCCCCGCGCGCAGGGAGGCGAAGTCACCCTCGCCCCTGGTGCCCTCGGGAAAGATCCCGAGGACCCCGCCGTCGCCCAGCACTCCGAGTGCCTGGGTGATGGCGCCGCGGTCGGCGGTCGTGCGGTCCACCTTCAGCTGCCCGATTCCGCGCAGGAACGGGTCGAGCGGTCCGACGAACGCCTCTTTCTTGATCAGGAAGTGCACCGGCCGGGGCGCGGTGCCCATCAGCATGGGTCCGTCGAGATTGTGCGCGTGGTTCACCGCGAGTATGACGGGTCCCGTCGTGGGGACCCTCCACGCGCCGAGCACACGGGGTCTGAACAGCCCGTACATGAGCCCGATGCCGATCCCGCGCCCCACGGCCGCTCCGCGCCGTGCCGGTGCGGTGGTGGCTTCGGTCACCTCGCGGCCTGCTTCTCCCCGACGAGGGTGACGACGCACTCGATGACCTGGGTCAGCGTCAGCTCCGTGGTGTCGACCTCGACGGCGTCCGCGGCCTTGGCCAGCGGCGAGGTCTTGCGGCCGGAGTCGGCCGCGTCCCGCTTGACCAGCGCCTCCTTGGTGGCGGCGAGGTCGGAGCCCTTCAGCTCACCGCTGCGCCGGGCGGCGCGTGCCTCGGGCGAGGCGGTCAGGAAGATCTTGATGTCGGCGTCCGGCAGCACGGTGGTGCCGATGTCACGGCCCTCGACGACGATGCCGTGCTCCGCCTCCTTGGCGATCGAGCGCTGCAGCTCGGTGATCAGAGCGCGCACCTCGGGCACGGCGCTGACCGCGCTGACCTGGGAGGTGACCTCCTGGGTGCGGATCGGGCCCGAGGCGTCCTCGCCGTCGACGGTGATCGTCGGGGCGGCCGGGTCAGTGCCGGAGACGATGACCGGCTTCGAGGCCGCCGTGGCGATCTCGGCGGGGTCGCGCACGTCGATGCCGTTGTTCAGCATCCACCAGGTGATCGCCCGGTACTGCGCCCCGGTGTCCAGGTAGCTCAGGCCGAGCTGGGCGGCGACGGCCTTGGAGGTGCTCGACTTGCCGGTGCCGGAGGGGCCGTCGATGGCGACGATCACTGCGGCCGGGGCGGTCCGGGCGGCGGTGCTTACGGTTTCCACGGTGGTGGACACCTTCCTGGTACACGGTGACGGGCGGAGCGAGGCCACGGGACGGCCTCCCACAAGGTTACCGAGTGCGCGAAGCGCGTTTGTACCCCTGTCGCGCCCCGCGCCCCGGGGGCGGCCGCACCAGGCGTCAGGGGCGGATCGACCAGCCGCGCTCACCGAGGGCGGCGCTCAGCGCGGGCGCGGCGCTGGGCTCGACCATCAGCTGGACCAGCCCTGCCTGCTGGCCGGTGGCGTGCTCGATACGGACGTCCTCGATGTTGACGCCCGCCTTGCCCGCGTCGGCGAAGATCGCCGCCAGCTCGCCCGGCCGGTCGCTGATCAGCACGGCGACTACCTCGTACGAGGCGGGGGCGGCGCCGTGCTTGCCGGGGACCCTGACGCGCCCGGCGTTGCCGCGGCGCAGGACGTTCTCGATGCCCTCGGTACCGGAGCGGCGCTCGTCCTCGTCGGCGGACTGGAGACCGCGCAGTGCCCGGACGGTCCCCTCCAGGTCGGCGGCGACCCCGGCCAGCACGTCGGCGACCGGGCCGGGGTTGGCGGAGAGGATCTCCACCCACATCCGGGGGTCGGACGCGGCGATGCGGGTGACGTCCCTGATCCCCTGGCCGCACAGGCGTACGGCGGTCTCGTCGGCCTCCTCCAGCCGGGCGGCGACCATCGAGGAGATCAGCTGCGGGGTGTGGGAGACCAGGGCGACGGCACGGTCGTGGGCGTCGGCGTCCATGACGACCGGCACCGCCCTGCACAGCGCCACCAGCTCGAGCGCCAGGTTGAGCACCTCGGTGTCGGTCTCCCGCGTCGGGGTGAGGACCCAGGGGCGGCCCTCGAAGAGGTCCGCGGTGGCGGCCAGAGGACCGGAGCGCTCCTTCCCGGCCATCGGGTGCGTCCCGATGTACGGGGTGAGGTCGGCGCCGAGCGCCTCGAGTTCGCGGCGGGGGCCTCCCTTGACGCTGGCCACGTCGAGGTAGGCGCGGGCGATCTTGTCGCGCATCGCGGTGGCGAGCACGGAGGCGGTGTGAGCCGGCGGCACGGCGACGATCGCCAGGTCGACGGGGCCTTCGGGCGCCTCGTCCGTACCGGCGCCGAGCGCGGCCGCCGTCCGGGCGCAGGACGGGTCGTGGTCGGCCAGGTGGACCTGGATGCCACGGCTCGCGAGGGCGAGGGCGGCGGAGGTGCCGACGAGGCCGGTTCCGATGACGAGGGCTGTTCTCACTGGGCGATGTCCTTGCGGAGGGCGCCGGTGGCGCCGAGGTAGACGTGGCTGATCTCCGCCTTGGAGAGATATGTCTCGACGTGGGCGAGGACCCGGACCACCCGGGGCATGGCCCCGGTGATGTCGAGCTCCTGCGCGCAGATCAGCGGTACGTCGACGATACCGAGGCCCCGCGCCGCCGCGGCCGGGAAGTCGCTGTGCAGGTCGGGGGTGGCCGTGAACCAGACGCTGATCAGGTCGTCGGCGACGAGCTGGTTGCGTTCCAGGACCGCGGTGAGGAGCTCACTCACCCGCTCGTCCATGTGACCCGCGTCGTCCCGGTCCAGCTGGACGGCTCCACGGACTGCTCGTACCGCCACGTCGTACCCCTCGTCGCCTCGTGCTGCGTGCCCTTTCAGCCTAGTGCCGCGCCGGGCACGCCGATCATCGTGCTCTCTCCGTGAGACGCCAGGGCGGTGGCGCTTCCGTGCCCCGGTCGGACGCATCCGCCGCCGGGTTGCGCGGCCGGGGCGAACGGCGGGGTGACGATGCTTCTCGCCGGCCGCGTCCTGCCCCGGCGTCCGTCACCCATCGAGGAGAAGACCATGAACGCACGGCGGAGGACGGTCCTGACCGCGGGAGCGGCGGTGCTGGTGACCGGCTGCGGATCGTCCGGCGACGGCGGGGGCGGGGACGGCGAGAGCTCTCCGCCCGCCTCGGGTGACGCGGAACTGGCGAGGACCGCGGACATCCCGGTGGGCGGCGGCAAGATCTTCGCCGACCGGAAGATCGTGGTGACCCAGCCCGCCGCCGGGCAGTTCAAGGCGTTCTCCGCGGTGTGCACCCATGCGGGCTGCATCGTGTCCTCGGTCGCCGGGGGCACGATCGACTGCGCCTGTCACGGCAGCCGCTTCAGCATCGAGGACGGGGCGGTCGAGCAGGGCCCCGCCACCCGCGCCCTCCCCGCCGAGCGGATCACCGTGGAGGGCGGCGGCATCCGGCTCGCCCAGAGGGCGTAGCCTCACGCGCATGATCGACCCTGACGGCGCCCGGCTGGTGCGGGAGCACACCGTCTACGCCTGTGTGATGGGTTCCCGTGCCTTCGGGCTGGCCACCGACGGCAGCGACACGGACCGGCGCGGGGTCTTTCTCGCGCCCACACCGCTGTTCTGGGGCTTCACGAAGCCCCCGACCCATGTGGAGGGTCCGGCCGACGAGCAGTTCTCCTGGGAGCTGGAGCGCTTCTGCGAGCTGGCCCTGCGTGCGAACCCCAATGTGCTGGAGTGCCTGCACTCCCCGCTCGTGGACCGGATCGACGCCACCGGCCGCGAGCTGCTGGACCTGCGCGGGGCCTTCCTGTCCCGCCGTGCCCACGGGACGTTCGTGCGTTACGCCCTGGGGCAGCGGCGGAAGCTGGAGGCCGATGTCCGGACGCACGGCGTCCCGCGCTGGAAGCACGCCATGCACCTGCTGCGGCTGCTGGCGTCCGGCCGTGACCTGCTGCGGACGGGTGAGCTGCGGATCGAGGTCGGGGACGCGCGCGAGGACCTGCTGTCGGTGAAGCGGGGCGAGGTCCCGTGGGCCGAGGTGGAGCGCCGGATGAACCGGCTGGCCGAGGAGAACGACGAGGCCGTCGCACGCTCCCCGTTGCCGCCGGAGCCGGACCGGGAACGCGTGGAGGCGTTCCTGGTCCGGGCCCGGCGGGCTTCGGCCGGCGGGTGACCGGGGACAGTCAGGAGGGGCGGCGGGCCACCCACAGCTCCCGGACGGAGCGGACGACCAGGTCGTCCCGGTGGCGGACGTCCTTCGGTCCCCCGTCGAGCAGGGCGTCGAGCCCCGCGAGGTCGGCGGGGGCGGTCCTGCCCTCCAGGGCACCGCGGATGCGGGAGAACACGATCCGCGCGTAGCGGCCGACGCCCTCGGGCAGCGGCGCGCGCAGCTCCAGCCGCTCCGTCTGCTCGTGCTCGACGGTGAAGCCGGCCTCGGTGAGCCGCTGCCCCCAGTCCGCGCCCAGGTGCGGGACCTGCTCCCCGTGGAGTTCGTCCATGGCCTCTCGGCAGCGTGCCTCCAGGCCGGGGCCGCCCTCCTCGCCGGCGTCCGGCAGGAAGCGCGGGAGCCCGTCCAGCTCGGCGACGGCGAGCAGCCCGCCGGGGCGCAGCGCGGCCCGAGCCCCGGCAAGGGCCGCGGCTGGGTCGTCGACGTGGTGGAGCGATGCGGAAGCCCAGACGAGGTCGGCGTCCTCGACCCCTGCGAGCCCGGCGCCCGCGTCGGCCTCCAGGGGGCGCACCCTGTCGCCGAGTCCCTTGGCGCGGGCCGCCTCGACGAGCCGGGCGAGCATCGTGGGCGAACTGTCGACCGCGGTCACCGTGGCGCGGGGGAAGCGCTCCAGCAGGGCGAACGTCCCCGTACCGGTGCCCGAGCCGAGGTCGACGACGTGTCGGACGTCCCCTCCACCCCCGGCCAGGTGCGCGATCCGGGCGGTCACGGACTCGATGTACGGCGCGAAGAGCGCGGCGTCGAGGTCGAGCATCTCGGCGAGCTCGTCGTCCCGGACCGCGTCGTCCGCGTGGTGGTCGTGTCCGTGGTGTTCGTGCCCTTGGTGTTCGTGCCCATGGGCGTGGTGACCGTGGGCGTGGCGGTCCTGTGCCTGGTGGTCGTGAGCAGGGGACGCGGCGCCGTGGTCGTCGGCGGGCGGCCGGGATGCGGAACGAGTCATGCCGCCACTATGGAAAATATTTGCACCGAAGGCAACCAAGCTTGCCGTTCCCGCAAACTTCTGGAGTCCCGGGGTCAGGAGGCCGGATCCGTCAGCCGGACCCGGACGACGAGATCGTGCAGAGCGCCGAAGCCCGACGGTGCCTCGGCGAGGTGCGAGCCAGCCTGGGCTTCGTCGAGCACGGCGTGCAGTGCCTCGATGTCACGCGACGCCCGTCCCGCGTCGACCAGGTGCGCCGGCCCGTGCTCGGCCTCCGCCTTGGCCTGGATCAGTTCGGGAAGGCAGGCCGGGGCGGCGACCTCGTCCAGCAGGGTCGGCAGGTGTGCCACCAGCGTGCCGGTGCGCATCAGGTGGATGCCGGTGAGCAGCGCCCGGAACGTGTAGAGCAGCGGCTTGAGTTCACCGGTCCTCCCGAACAGCCGCCACTGCGTGCCCGCGAAGCCGCGGTAGTGGTGGGCGTGGTTGCTGGTCACCACCGCCGGTGCCAGCGAGGCCAGTTCGGCGTGCAGCTCCGTGCTGTGCACCACCAGCGGGGAGAGCAACTGCTCCAGGACGTAGCCGTTCGGCTTCAGCATGAGCCGGACGAACTTGCGCAGGTCGTGGGTGACCAGATCCATCTCGACGCCGTCGTGGTCCCACATCCGCGACCGCGTCTCCTCCGGTTCCCGGAGCCCGACCAGGTCCTTCGCGGGCAGGACGTGGACCCCCCGCAGGTCCACGTCCGAATCCTGGGAGGGGAAGCCGTACAGGTGGGCTCCCGAGACCGTCGCGAAGGCGAGCGGGCACGGCTCCCCGTCGAGTACGGACGCGAGGTCGATGGCGGGGAGCCCCGCGCGGGCCAGGAGGTCGGGGTCGGTGTTCATGCGTCAAGCGTCCCAGAGCGCCGCCAGGGACAGCAGGTCGCTGCGGTACTCGATGCGTTCCGACCACTCCTTGGGCCATGCCCCCGCCCCGAGGTGCGCCCCCGCGAGCGCCCCCGTCATACAGGCCAGGGAGTCGGAGTCGCCCCGGGTGCAGGCGGCTCTGCGCAGGGCGGTGACGGGCTCCTCGGGGAAGAGGAGGAAGCAGTGCAGTGCGGTGGCGAGGGCCTCCTCGGCGATCCAGCCGTCACCGGTGACCTCGCAGGGGTCGGTCTCGGGCGACGGGGAGCGCAGTGCGTCCTGGACCCGTGCGAGGGCGGTGAGGCATTCGTCCCAGCCGCGGCTGATGAAGGCCTCGGGCGAGGCGTCGTGGGTGTAGCGCCACAGGTCACCGAGCCACCGCCTCAGGTAGCGCCCGCGGTTCTCGTAGGCGTACGAGCGGAGCTGGCCCACCAGTCCGAGGGGCTCAGTCCCCTGTGCGAGCAGGAACACCGCGCGCGCCATCAGGTCGGAGGCGGCCAGCGCGGTGGGGTGACCGTGGGTCAGGGCGGACTGGAGCTGGGCGGCCCCGGCGCGCTGTTCGTCGCTCAGACCGGGTACGAGGCCGATGGGCGCGACGCGCATGTCGGCGCCGCAGCCCTTGGATCCGGTCCGGCTGGCTTCCTGCCAGACCCTGTCGCCCTCGAGGAGTTCGCACGCCTCGATGCAGGTGCGGCCGGGGGCCCGGTTGTTGTCGGGCGAGCGGTTCCAGCGCACGAACTCCTCCCGCACGGGGCCCGCCATCCGCTCCGGGGTGAGCAGGCCCTGGTCCATCGCGGTGCGTATCCCGCGTCCCAGCGCGATGGTCATCTGGGTGTCGTCGGTGACGAACGCCGGCGTCGGCAGGGCCATCTGCCGCCAGGGCCCGCACTTGGCGAGGATCGAGGGGACGTCGTTGAACTCGGTGGGGAAGCCCAGCGCGTCGCCGAGCGCGAGCCCGGTCAGCGCGCCCGTGGCGGCCTGCTTGGTGAGAATCCTTGTCGGGATCATGGTCTCCGTCCTTGTGTCCGTCCTTCGGGACGCCCGTCAGGGCGCAGCAGCGGGGGGTGCAGGGCGGTGGCGGCACCCGCCCGGTAGAGGGCGGCGGGTTTCCCCCGCCCTCCGGTGCGGCGCGGCGGTCCGTCCACGGCCTGGACGAAGCCGGGTGTGGCGAGGACCTTGCGCCGGAAGTTGGGCCGGTCGAGCTCGACGCCCCAGACGGTCTCGTAGACCTGCTGGAGCTCGCCGAGGGTGAACTCCTCGGGGCAGAAAGCGGTGGCGAGGCAGGAGTACTCCAGCCGGGCGCCGATGCGGTCGTGCGCGTCGGCCAGGATGCCGTCGTGGTCGAAGGCCAGCGGCCCGGCGCCGTTCACGTCCCACCACCGGGCGCTGGCCGCGTCCCCGCCGCCCTGGGGTTCGGGGAGGTCGGGCACGAGAGCGGCATAGGCGACGGAGACGACCCGCATCCTCGGGTCGCGGTCCGGGTCGCTGTAGGTGCGCAGTTGTTCGAGGTGGAAGGCGCGGACCGACTTCTGGGTGAGGCCGGTCTCCTCCGCGAGCTCGCGGCGGGCCGCCTCCTCCGCGGACTCCCTCGGCAGGACGAAACCGCCGGGCAGTGCCCACCGCCCCCGATAGGGGGCCTGTCCGCGTTCGACGAGCAGCACGTGGAGCCGCGCCTCGCGGACGGTGAAGACGGCGAGGTCCACGGTGACGGCGAAGGGCTCGAAGGCCCGGGGGTCGTAACCGTCGGGGGCGGTGCT
Source organism: Streptomyces sp. NPDC048590 (assembly GCF_043199535.1). Classification (NCBI taxonomy): domain Bacteria; kingdom Bacillati; phylum Actinomycetota; class Actinomycetes; order Kitasatosporales; family Streptomycetaceae; genus Streptomyces; species Streptomyces sp. NPDC048590. Next base: position 244,966 of record NZ_JBICWC010000011.1, read on the forward strand.
CATCGCTTCTCCGGCAGGGGTGCGGTGAAGTGCCATCCGGTGGCGAGCAGTTCGTCGACGGCCTCGACCGCGGTGCGCAGCCGCTCCTCGCGGGTGCCGGTGATCTCGATGAACCGCCTGCCGGTACGGGTGAGTTCGGCACGGAAGCGGTCGGTCATCCAGGGCCGCAACTCCTCGCCGTCGCGCAGCCCGTCGTCCTCGAAGGGCACTCCCTCGTGGTCGGTGAGCAGCCAGAGGTGGTGGCCGACCCGGTCGGCGGTCAGCTCGACGAGGGGGTTGCGCCCGCCGATGTAGCGCTCGTGCCAGACGGTGGTGGCGAACGAGTCGGTGTCGCAGAAGAGCACCGGGGAGCCGGCCCGTGCCGCGGCCTCCTCCCTGGCGTTCTGGGTCTCGGCGATGAGGGGGAACTCGTCGGTGGTGAAGGCCACGTCCTCCCACTGGGCCCCGGGCCACCGTGCGCGCAGCGCGGCGAGCTTCTCCTCGCTGAACTCCCGCCCGTACTCGGAGACGTACCCGGTGCGCGCCCAGACACCGCCGCGCCGGCGGTAGTGGCCCGCCAGGGCGCGGGCCAGCGTCGTCGTGCCGGTGGACTCGGCGCCGAGGACCACGACCCGGCGGGCGAGCGCGGCGCGTACGGGTGGCTCCAGGTGGTCCCAGCAGCGGACGGGGTCGGCGCGGACCGCGGTGCCGGAGACCGGGAAGAGCATGCGCTCCGGGTCGACGAGGACGGACCGGGCGCCGAAGCGGCGGGCGAGCTCCTCGCCGTACGGCTCCGAGGTGAAGACCGCGTCGACCCGTTCGGGCACGGCGGTGGTGAACACCTCCATGTGCGCGTCCCAGACGGCGGCGTCGGTGAGGTCCACGGGGATGTCGTCCACCGCCCCCACCACCCGCACGTCGGGGTGGACCTCCCGCATCCAGGCGACCCGGTCGGCGAGGGACACGGATTCGACGGAGGCGGCGCAGACCAGCACGGTGAGCCGCTCGCACCGGTCCCGGGCGGTACGGACGAGGTGGTGGTGGCCGGCGTGGGGCGGATAGAACTTGCCGAGGACGAGACCGTGCCCGTACCGCTTCACGCCGCCACCGCCCTGTCCTCGCGGTGGTGCGGCGCGAGGTCCCGCCTCCAGTCGCGCAGCCCGATCAGGCAGAGGACGAGGAAGCCCGCGTAGAGCAGGGAGGTCAGGTAGAGCTCCTTGTACGCGTAGAGCGGGATGTACACCAGGTCGGCGGCGATCCAGAGCCACCAGGACTCGACCCTCTTGCGGCACTGCCCGTACGTCGCCATCAGCGACAGCGAGGTGGTCAGGGCGTCCCAGAACGGCACGGTGGAGTCGGTGGCCCTGGAGAGCAGCAGGGTGAGACCGAGCGTCCCCACCGCCCCCGCCGCGAGCAGCCAGGTCCATTCGGTGCGGGAGGTGCTCCGCACCGGCAGGACGGACGAACCCGGTCCACCCCCGTGGGTCCAGGTCCACCAGCCGTACACGGCGAGGGAGATGAAGACGATCTGCAGGCCGGCGTCGGCGTACAGACCGGACTGGGTGAACAGCAGGATGAAGAAGAGGTTGTTGGCGATGCCGATGGGCCAGTTGGCCAGGTGCTGGCGGGCCACGAGCCACACGCACAGCGCGCCGCTGCCGAATCCCAGCACCTCGGTCCAGCTGACCGGCGTGCCGAGGGCTGTCACCAGGGGCTGTTGCAGGGGGTCGAGTATGTCCGCGAGCGTCACCGCGCCGCCTCCTTCTTCTTTATGGTCACTCTGACTATAAAGAAGAACGGGGGACGGCGAAAGGCCCGTGGCCGGTCCCGTTCGAAAAACGAACGGGACCGGCCACGGGCCTCGATTGCGGGTGGTGCGGCCTACAGGCCGACCTCGTTCATCAGCATGCCCACCTCGGTGTTGGTCAGGCGGCGCAGCCAGCCCGACTTCTGGTCGCCCAGCGGGATCGGCCCGAACGACGTCCGCACCAGCCGGTCGACCGGGAAGCCGGCCTCGGCCAGCATCCGGCGGACGATGTGCTTGCGGCCCTCGTGGAGGGTGACCTCGACCAGGTAGTTCTTGCCGGTGTTCTCGACGACGCGGAAGTGGTCGGCCCGGGCGTACCCGTCCTCCAGCTGGATGCCGTCCTTGAGCCGCTTGCCGAGGTCGCGCGGGAGCGGCCCCTGGATGGCTGCCAGGTAGGTCTTCTTCACCCCGTACTTGGGGTGGGTCAGCCGGTGTGCCAGCTCACCGTGGTTGGTGAGCAGGATGATGCCCTCGGTCTCGGTGTCGAGACGGCCCACGTGGAACAGCCGCGTCTCACGGTTGGTGACGTAGTCACCGAGGTTCTGCCGGCCGTCGGGGTCTCCCATGGTGGAGACGACACCTGCGGGCTTGTTCAGCGCGAAGAAGAGGTACGACTGGGTGGCGACGGTCAGGCCGTCGACCTTGATCTCGTCCTTCTGCGGGTCGACGCGCATGCCCTGTTCGAGGACGATCTCGCCGTTGACCTCGACCCTGGCCTGCTCGATCAGCTCCTCGCAGGCCCGGCGGGAGCCCATGCCGGCGCGGGCGAGGATCTTCTGCAGGCGCTCGCCCTCCTGCTCGGCGCCCGGGTGGGTCTTGGGCAGCTTGATCTCGGGCTTCCCGGCGTACCTGTCGCGGTTGCGCTGCTCGATCTTGGCGTCGAGCTCCCGGGGGCGGGCGGGCGCGCCCTGGCGGCGGCCGCCCTTGCTCACGTTCTGCGCGGACTTCGGGCCGCCCTTGGCCCCACCGCGCGCGGCGGAACCACGGCCCTTGCGGGGGCCGCCGTCGCCGCCCGGCTTGTCGGAGCCGACGTCGTAGCGGCGCTCCTCGGGACGGGGCCGGCGGGGGCGCTGCTCCTGCTTGTCGTCGCGCTTGTCGTCGCGCTCGGAGCGGGGAACCCGGGGGTTCGGGTTGCTGTTCCTGCCGGTGCCGGCGTTGTTCCTGCCGCGGCCGCCGCCACTGCTCCGGCCGCCGCTGCTGCCGCCGCTTCCGCTGTTCCTGCCACTGCTTCGCATCAAAAATCCGTCTTGTCGTCTGCGTGAGTATCCGGGGTGTCCGGTGCGTCCGGATCGAACGACGGCACACCCTCTAGCGTCTCAGCCTCGATCGCGTCCGCCTCCGGGAGGAAGGGCGCGAGCTCCGGGAGCTCGTCCAGGCCTCGCAGGCCCATGCGCTCCAGAAAGTAGTTCGTCGTCCTGTACAGGATCGCACCTGTTTCGGGTTCCGTGCCCGCCTCCCCGACGAGACCCCTCTGGAGCAGGGTGCGCATGACGCCGTCGCAGTTGACCCCGCGCACCGCGGACACCCTCGACCGGCTGACCGGCTGACGGTACGCGACGACGGCGAGCGTCTCCAGCGCGGCCTGCGTGAGCCGGGCGTGCTGGCCGTCCAGGACGAACCCCTCGACGGCCCGGGCGTACTCGGGGCGGGTGTAGAAGCGCCAGCCTCCGGCGACGAGCCTGAGGTCGAATCCGCGGCGCTGCGCGGTGTACTCGTCGGACAGCTCGCGCAGGGCGTCCGCGACGGCCCGGCGCGGACGCTGGAGGATCTTGGCGAGGTGCTCCTCGGTGGCGGGCTCGTCGACGACCATGAGGACCGCCTCCAGGGCGGGCTTGAGGTCGAGCCCGGCAACCGTGGTGTCGCGCCCGTCGTCTTCTGTGCTCATGCCTCTCGATCCTCCTGCGGTTCGCGCACCTCTTGGTCGAACTCGTCCGTGACCACCGGCTCCGCCCCCTCGGCCCCGGCCCAGCGCACCAGCAGGTCGCCGAGCGCCTCCTCCTGGTCGAGCGTGACCGCCTTCTCCCGGTAGAGCTCCAGAAGGGCCAGGAAGCGTGCGACGACCGTGAGGGTGTCCGCCGCGTCCTCGGTCAGCTCCCGGAAGCTGATCTCGCCCTCCGCGCGCAGCCGCGCCACCACGATCTCCGCCTGTTCGCGCACGCTGACGAGGGGGGCGTGGATGTGGTCGACGTAGACCTGGGGCTTCGGCTTCGGCTGCATCGCCTTGACCGCGAGCCGAGCGAAACCCTCGGGGCCGATGCTGATCACGACCTCGGGCAGGAGCGCCGCGTGCTGGGGTTCCAGTCCGACCGTGCGGGGGTGGCGACGCGACTCGGAGTCCAGCCGGTCGCTGAAGATCTCCGCGATCCGCTTGTACGCGCGGTACTGCAGCAGTCGGGCGAAGAGCAGGTCCCGCGCCTCCAGCAGGGCGAGGTCCGCCTCGTCCTCCACCTCGGCCGTGGGGAGCAGCCTGGCCGCCTTCAGGTCCAGGAGCGTCGCCGCGACGACGAGGAACTCGGTGGTCTGGTCGAGGTCCCAGTCCGGCCCCATGGCGCGGATGTGCCCCATGAACTCGTCGGTGACCTTCGACAGCGCGACCTCGGTCACATCGAGCTTGTGCTTCGAGATGAGCTGGAGGAGCAGGTCGAAGGGGCCCTCGAAGTTGACCAGCCGGACGGTGAACCGGCGGTCGTCACCGGCCTCGGGGACCTGGACCGGCGGTTCCGGCGCGTCCCGCGCGGGTGCGACCGGTGGAACCGGTCCTGCCACCTCGTCCGTCGTGTCCCGCCCGCGCTCGACGGCCTCCGTACGGTCCGGAGAGGGCACGGGTGGCTCCTGGGCGGGCGCGGGAGGCCCGGACGGCTCAGGAGAGCCTCCAGGGGCCGCGGAGACCCCGGGAGGAGGCACAGGGGGCGCCAGGAGGGCCTCAGCGGTCGGAGGCGACTCCGCCGGGGCCGCCGCCGGCCGCGTCCCCGGGCCGCGGCCGAGGGCTCGGCGGGTCGGGCGGGGCGTGTCGTCGGCAGTCGGCATGTGCTGGGGTCCAGGGGTGCGGCGGGAGGTGGGCGGTGCGCCCCGGGGCCGGGCCGCGCGTACGGCGGCCCTCCCCGGCAGGCTACCGGCGCCTCGCCGGTCAGCGGCCCCGCAGCCTCCGTACGAGGATGCTCGCGTCGCCGCGCGACTCCAGGTCGGCCAGCACCACGGCTACGGCCTCCCGGACGATACGCCCGCGGTCCACGGCCAGGCCGTGTTCGCCGCGCAGCACGAGACGCGCGTGCTCGAGGTCCATGAGTTCCTCGGCCGACACGTAGACGGTGATCTTCTCGTCGTGGCGCTCCCGGCCACTGGGACGGCGGTTCGCACCCCGCCCTCCGCCCCGTCCGCGCTGCGGCTGGACCGTGGTGGCCGCACCCGCGGGCTGTGCCGTGCGCGCCGGGGGCGGGACGGGCGCGTCCCGCTCCTCGGCTTCGGCACGGCCGCGGGAGCCGCCGCCGTCGGCGTCGGCCGCGGAGTGCTCCTCCCGGGGCGCACCGGGTGTGTCACCGCTCGCCTGTGTGCCGCCCTGGCCGGTCTCCGCCGCCGGCTCGCTCCCGCCGGAGGGCGCGGGGACCCGCGCCTCGCCGTTCGCCTTGCGTCGCCGCTCGGCTGGGGACGAGGCCTGCAGGCCCATGCCCCCGGTGGTACGGAACAGCTCGTCGGCGCCCGGCAGACTCACTCGGCGTGACACCGGGCGAGCACCTCCCTGGCGAGCTGACGGTAGGCGGCCGCGCCGACCGAGTTCGACGCGTAGGTGGTGATGGGCTCACCGGCGACCGTGGTCTCGGGGAAGCGCACGGTCCGTCCGATGACGGTGTGGTAGACGTGGTCGTCGAAGGCCTCGACGACGCGTGCGAGCACCTCACGGCTGTGCACCGTGCGGGAGTCGTACATCGTGGCGAGGATGCCGTCGAGCTCCAGCTCGGGGTTGAGACGCTCCTGGACCTTCTCGATGGTCTCGGTGAGCAGCGCCACACCTCGCAGCGCGAAGAACTCGCACTCCAGCGGGACTATCACCTTGTGAGCGGCCGTCAGGGCGTTGACGGTGAGCAGGCCGAGCGAGGGCTGACAGTCGATCACGATGTAGTCGTAGTCGGCCATCAGCGGCTTCAGGGCACGCTGGAGCGTCGACTCCCGGGCAACCTCGCTCACCAGCTGCACCTCGGCGGCCGAGAGGTCGATGTTGCTGGGGAGCAGGTCCATGTTGGGCACGGCCGTCTTCAGCAGCACCTCGTCGGCGGCCATGCCCCGCTCCATGAGCAGGTTGTAGACGGTGAGGTCGAGTTCCATCGGGTTGACCCCGAGTCCGACGGACAGGGCGCCCTGCGGATCGAAGTCGACGAGCAGCACACGCCGGCCGTACTCCGCGAGTGCGGCACCCAGGTTGATGGTCGACGTGGTCTTGCCGACGCCGCCCTTCTGGTTGCACATCGCGATGATCTTCGCGGGACCGTGGTCGGTCAGCGGACCGGGGATCGGGAAGTACGGCAGCGGGCGGCCGGTCGGGCCGATCCGCTCACGGCGCTGACGGGCGGCGTCGGGCGCGAGCGTGGCCGCGTACTCCGGGTCGGGCTCGTATTCGGCATCGGGGTCGTAGAAGTGCCCCTCGGGCACCTCGGCGAAGTCGGCGAAGTGGGCGGTCTCCCGGCCACTCTCGTTGCCGGCCATGGCGTTCACGTGTAGGCCGTCCATCATCTGGGGGGCTGTCGTCATCTGCTGGTGGGTGGCGAAGGTGCGGACAGCGACGGAGCCGACAGCTTCGAGCCCGATCGGGCTCAGACCCCGTGCGGGCATCCCTGGTTGACCACCCCCGGGAGTAATTGTCGACTCATTCACAAGTCGTCTTACCTCCTTGGATGTGACCAGGAAACTTATCGATAGGTCAGCGTGGCACCATGCCGACGATTGGCGACTCTATGGCGTGTCACCGGTTCGCAGCAACACAATCCGCCGGACCCGGCCCGATGTGTCGGCAATCGAACACCCCGCTGTCAAGAGCGAGAAGCGTCCGGGACGCACCTTTGGCAGGGGTGCAAAACGGGTAGAGGGTTACGTCTCCGACGAGTTGGGCCGGGTACGCGGACGCGTCCGGCCGGACCCCGCTGAGCGGGGTCCGGCCGGACGCGTGAGGTTGACGGGGAGAGTTGACCCACTCAGCCGAGAAGCGTCTCCAGGGCGACGTGGTCGAGCCCGTGCGACTCGGCCACCTCGCGGTAAACCACCTGTCCGTCATGGGTGTTGAGACCCTTGGCGAGCGCGGCGTCACGGCGCAGGGCGTCCACCCAGCCACGGTTCGCCAGCTCCAGGATGTAGGGCAGCGTGGCGTTGGTCAGGGCGTACGTCGAGGTGTTGGGCACCGCGCCGGGCATGTTGGCGACGCAGTAGAAGACCGAGTCGTGGACGTTGAACGTCGGGTCGGCGTGCGTGGTCGGACGCGAGTCCTCGAAGCAGCCGCCCTGGTCGATCGCAATGTCGACAAGAACACTTCCGGGCTTCATCTTGGCGACCAGCTCGTTGGTGACCAGCTTGGGAGCCTTCGCTCCCGGGATGAGCACGGCACCCACGACGAGGTCGGCCTCGACGACGGCCTTCTCGAGCTCGAGGGCGTTCGAGACGACGGTCCGCACCTTCGTGCCGAAGACCTTGTCGGCCTCACGGAGCTTGTTGATGTCCTTGTCGAGCAGCGTCACGTGGAAGCCGAGCCCGACGGCGATCTGCGTGGCGTTCCAGCCGGACACGCCGCCGCCGATGACGACGGCACGGGCCGAACCGGTGCCGGGGACACCGCCGGGGAGCACACCGCGGCCGCCGACCGAGCGCATCAGGTGGTAGGCGCCGACCTGCGGGGCGAGGCGCCCGGCGACCTCGGACATCGGGGCGAGGAGGGGCAGGGCCCGGGTCGCGGTCTCGACCGTCTCGTACGCGATGGCGGTGGTGCCCGAGGCGAGCAGCGCGTCCGTGCACTCGCGCGAGGCGGCGAGGTGCAGGTAGGTGAAGAGGGTCTGACCCTTGCGGAGGCGGTGGTACTCCTCGGCGACCGGCTCCTTGACCTTGAGCAGCAGGTCGGCGGCGGCCCAGACCTCGTCGGCGGTGGGGAGGATCCGCGCACCGGCGGCCACGTACTCCGCGTCCGGGATGGAGGACCCCTCGCCGGCGTGCTGCTCGACGAGGACCTGGTGGCCGTGGCGGACGAGCTCGTGCACTCCGGCAGGGGTGATCGCCACCCGGAACTCGTTGTTCTTGACTTCGCGGGGGATGCCGACCTTCACGTCGATCACGGTCCTTGGCTCGGTGATGTGCTCGGACATGGCGGGGCATACCCGCATGAATCAAGCATAGGGGGAGACACCGCAGTGATGCGCGGCAGAGCCATCATTAATGAAGGGCTTCGCGCTGTCCAGCCTTACAAAGCATTAATTTTCTGCGGATGCACTACGGATTTCGCAGGCGCCACTGTCGTCTTCGAGCAGTCTGTCGGCTGTGGCACGGTGCAGCCGGGCCGCCGCCGGGTCGCCGAGCCGGTCCAGGGTGTCGGCCAGCCTGAGCTCGAGCGCGGCCTGCAGACGCACGTCACCCGCCCTGCGCGCCAGCTCGACCGCCTCCCTGCAGGTGTGGAGCGATTCCTGCGGCCGGCCCGCGTACTCCTGCACCCGGGCCGCCTCGCTGAGCGCCCGCGCCTGGGCCGGGACGTCCCCGAGCCTGCGGTACCCGGCCGCGGCCGCCCGCCAGTCGCGCAGGGCCTCGCCGTAACGCCCGGCATAGGCGTGTACGGCCCCGAGCCGTCCGTACAGCCGCGCCGCGTCGGCCCGCTCGCCCTGGCCGAGCCGCTGCGCCAGGGCCCGGCCGTACCAGTCGGAGGCCCGGCTGAAGTCGCCCAGTTCGGCGTAGGCCCCACCTGCGGATTCCATCGCCCGGCCGGTCGCGTAGAGGTCACCTGCGGCGCGTCCGGCGTCGAGGGCCGCCCGGTAGCGCACCAGCGCCCCCTCCGTACGGCCGGTCCTGGCGTCCAGATCGGCGAGGTTCAGCAGGGCCGCCGCCTTCTCCCGGGGCAGGTCTCGGCGCTCGGCCACGTCGAGGACCAGGCCGTGCAGCCCGTAGAGCACGGGAGCGGCGTCCTCCGTGCCCCGGTGCGCCGCGAGAGCCCTGACGAGAGCGGCCACCAGCCGTCGGGCGAGGGTGTCCAGATCCCCCTCCCTCACCGCGGAGCGGGCGGCGGCCACCAGCGCGGGCTCGCGGATCCTGAGCCACTCCGCGGCGGACTCCGGAGGGGAGAAGCGCAGGGAGCTCGGCAGCCCGGCCAGCCTGCGGCGGGCCGGGGAGTCCTCGGGGTCGGTGACCGCCCGGCACGCCTGGAGCCTGCGTACGGTCCGCTCCAGCATCCTTGCCCGCGCCAGCTGGATCTCGCCGGGCCGCTCCGCCTCCTCCAGTGCGGCGCGCACCAACGGGGCGAGACAGCCCGGCAGTTCGTACTGAGGCTGTCGCGCGCCGTCCGTCCTGAGCAGCCCGAGCCGCACGAAGTCGTCGAGGGCGGTCTCCGCCGCCGGCACCGAGCATCCGGCCAGCGCGGACGCGGTGTGGGCGTCGGCCAGACCGGCGGGTGCGAGGGCGAGCAGGCGCAGGGTACGGGCGGCCGCCGGCGGGAGCGACTCGTGGACCAGCCTGAAAGCGCGCGCCAACGGCCTCGACGCCGCCGGGACTTCGGAGTCGACCTGCTGGTCGCGCAGTCGTCCGGCGGCATCGGCGACCGACGCGCCCGGTCGTGCGGCGAGCCAGCCGGCGACCAGGGTGAGTGTGGCGGGGTGTCCTCCGCACTCCTGCGCGAGCGCCTCGGCCGTGCGGGGATCCACGGTGACGCGGACCTGCCCGATGGCGCGGGCGAGCAGCCGGACCGCGGAACCGGTGTCGAGACCTCCGACGGTGCATGGGCGGACCCCCGGAATCCCGGTGAGGGGACCGGTCGCGACCGCGACGACCAGGCAGTCCGGGTTGTCGGGGAGCAGCGGGTCGACCTGCTCCGCGTCCACGGCGTCGTCGAGCACGATCAGGGCCCGCCGCGAGGCGAACGCCTCCCGGACCATCCCGGAGAGCTCGTCCTCGTCCGCCCCGGGCGGAGCGGGAACGGCGAGCAGGTCCAGCAGCCCGCGCGCCGTGCGCTCCCCCGGGACCCGCTCACCGTCCGGATCCGTGAGCTGGACATGGAAGACCCCGTCGGGGTAGTCCCCCGGTTCCGTGAGCCTGCGGGCGAGTTCGGCGGCGAGGGCGGAGCGTCCGGATCCGGGACGCCCCGCGATCAGCAGGACCCGTGCCCGGGCGGCTTTGCGGCCGGCCAGGGTGTCCAGGCCTGCCCGCCCGACATCTTCCTGAAGGGCTTTCAGTTCTCTTTCGCGGCCGAAGAACTGGGATGGAGTGACGTCCGGCGGTTCATCGGCTCCGGACGTCCTCGCCGTTTCGGCCGGGCCGCTGGTGTCCACCGCCTGATCGGTCACGGGCCACGCTCCACTTCGCTGCACGCGGTTGCCCGCCGGAACTCCGCGCGGGGCCTTTCGAGCCTAGGGTCTGTCCGGCGGATCTTCGTGGATCAGCCCGCGGCGTCTGGTGCGTGCTCTCGGCGTGCGTCAGGATCGCCCTCGTACTGGACGTACTCGGGTGATTCGGGCGTACGGCGAGAGTGCGTGCCAGGCGTCGTGGGCCCGCGAAGCTCCGCCGGACAGACCCTAGTTCAGCGGTGCGGACGATCATGGCCGAGCGCGGCGGACGCATCCCCCGATCGGATCAGCATTTCGTACGATCAGCCGCCTGCTCGCCGTCCTCCGTTCGCCGCGACACGGACGCACGGAAGACGGGAGCCGGCGGATCGTCAGGCCTCGAAGGGCCGGGCGGGCCAGGGCGCATCGGCCGGGCGCAGGGAGTCGACCCCGTCGCCCGCGAGCGCCGCGGTCAGCGACAGGACGCCGACGACCAGGCAGTTGTTGTGCAGGTCACCCGCGAGCACCCCTCGCGCGAGGTCCTCCAGAGGCACTCGGGCCTCCTCCATGTCGGCCTCCTCCTCGGAGACCGCGAAGCGTTCGCCCTCGGCCTCGGAGAGGTCCCGGGCGAGGAAGATGCGTACGGCCTCGTCACAGCCGCCCGGCGTCGTGTAGACGTCGGTGAGCACCCGCCAGTCCTCGGCCTTGACGTGGGCCTCCTCGTAGAGTTCGCGCTGCGCCGCGTGCAGCGGGTTCTCACCGGGGATGTCGAGGAGCCCCGCCGGGATCTCCCACAGCTTGTGGCGCACCGGGTGCCGGTACTGCCGCAGGACGAGGACCCGGCCCTCGTCGTCGAGTGCGAGCACCGCCACGGATCCGGGGTGGACCTGGTAGTCGCGGCTGTGGACGCTGCCGTCGGGCATCACGACGTCGTCGGTGCGGACGCTGGTCTTGTTGCCGGTGAAGGGGGTCACCGACGCGGTGACCTGCCACTCCTCGGGCGTGTCCTGGAAACCCATGTACGTCCTCCCACGAACAAACGGAAACCGGGGTACCGCGTCCCCTTCAGGACGTGTACCCCGGTCAACCGTATCGCTTCGGACCGTGGCCCTACGTTCGGATCGTGCCGGATCAGGGAGCGGAGCCGGGCAGGACCGGAACGCCGGACTCAGGCGTCGGCGCCGGTGCCCCGTGCCGCGACCTGACGCTCCACGGCGGCCTTCACCAGACCGGCGAAGAGCGGGTGGGGCCGGGTCGGACGGGACCGCAGCTCCGGGTGCGCCTGCGTGGCGACCAGGTAGGGGTGGACCTCGCGCGGGTACTCGACGTACTCGACGAGCTTGTTGTCCGGGGAGGTTCCGGAGAAGACCAGGCCGGCCTTCTTCTCCAGCTCCGCGCGGTAGCCGTTGTTCACCTCGTAGCGGTGGCGGTGGCGCTCCTCCACGTAGGGCTCACCGGCGTACGCCTCGCGCACCAGGGAGCCCTCGGCGAGCTTCGCCGGGTACAGGCCGAGGCGCATGGTGCCGCCCAGGTCGCCCGCGCCCTCGACGTACGCCAGCTGCTCCTCCATCGTCGAGATGACGGGGTGCCCGGTGGCGGCGTCGAACTCGGTGGAGTTGGCGTCCGGGATGCCGGCGAGGTTCCGCGCGGCCTCGATCACGATGCACTGCAGGCCGAGGCAGAGGCCGAGCAGCGGCACCTTGTTCTCACGGGCGAACTGGATGGCGCCGACCTTGCCGACCACACCGCGCTCGCCGAAGCCGCCGGGGATGCAGATCGCGTCGACGTCGCCGAGCTGCTTCTGCGCGCCCGCCGGGGTCTTGCAGTCGTCGGAGGCGACCCACTTGACCTTGACGCGGGCCTTGTTCGCGAAGCCGCCGGCCCGGATCGCCTCGGTGACCGAGAGATAGGCGTCGGGCAGGTCGATGTACTTGCCGACCAGGGCGACGGTGACCTCGTGGTCGGGGTTGTGGACGCGGTCGAGCAGGTCGTCCCAGGTGGTCCAGTCGACGTCGCGGAAGGGCAGGTCCAGCTTGCGGACCACGTAGGCGTCCAGACCCTCGGTGTGCAGCACCTTGGGGATGTCGTAGATCGACTTGGCGTCCACACAGGCCACCACGGCGGAGTCGTCGACGTCGCACATCAGCGAGATCTTGCGCTTGATGGCGGTCGGGACGTCACGGTCGGCGCGCAGGACGATGGCGTCCGGCTGGATGCCGATGTTGCGCAGGGCGGCGACGGAGTGCTGGGTCGGCTTGGTCTTCAGCTCACCGGAGGGGCCGATGTAGGGCAGCAGCGAGATGTGCACGACGAAGACGTTGTCGCGGCCGACCTCGTGGCGCACCTGACGGACCGTCTCCAGGAACGGCAGCGACTCGATGTCGCCGACCGTGCCGCCGACCTCCGTGATGACGACGTCCACGTCGTCGGTGGCCATGCGGCGGATGCGGTGCTTGATCTCGTTGGTGATGTGCGGGATGACCTGGACGGTGTCGCCGAGGTACTCGCCCCGCCGCTCCTTGGCGATGACCTGCGAGTAGACCTGGCCGGTCGTGACGTTGGCCGAGCCGTCGAGGTCGACGTCCAGGAAGCGCTCGTAGTGACCGATGTCCAGGTCGGTCTCGGCCCCGTCGTTCGTGACGAAGACCTCACCGTGCTGGAACGGGTTCATCGTGCCGGGGTCGACGTTGAGGTAGGGGTCCAGCTTCTGCATGGTGACCCGGAGGCCCCGCGCCTTGAGCAGGGCACCGAGGCTGGAGGCAGTCAGACCCTTGCCGAGGGAGGAGGCGACACCCCCGGTGACGAAGATGTGCTTGGTCGTCGTGGATGTGGGCTGCATAGCCAAAGGGGGCTCCCGTGGTCGCGATCGTGAGGTGCGTACCGGCGTGCCGCACGGAGGTTTCCGGGGTGCCGTCGCTGCGGTTCGGGGGCCTCGTCCACTCTCGGGACGACCACCGGTCCACGGGCTACCAGGGTATCAGCGACGAGGAGAGGTCGCTTCCAGCCATACCCCCGCCCCGCCGAACACAAGATCATCACGTTCGTTTCAGGTCCCACCCATTCGCCCGTGACAGGCGGCGGACAAGTTGCGGACAGTCGCGCGGATCTCCCGGGTGCGTCGTATCCTGCTCGGACACTCGCTGCCGAGTTGGCCGGCCCAGCGGCTCCACCCCAGCCCGCTCACCCGCGCAAGAGCTCGTCGGTTCTACTACAACGACCCCTTGACCAGCAGTAAGCGCCCTGCGGGGCGACATGGCCGTTCGACTGGAGACGCACGTGGCCGGGCGCATCGAGGATTACGCACTCATCGGAGACATGCAGACCGCAGCACTGGTCTGCCGGGACGGAACCGCGGACTGGCTGTGCCTGCCACGTTTCGATTCCCACGCGATTTTCGCCGGGCTCCTCGGCACCGAGGAGAACGGTTTCTGGCGGCTGGGACCCGCCCGTGCGGAGGGGGCGCAGCCCCCGACGGCGGACCGGCGCCGCTACCGCGGTGACTCGCTCGTCCTCGAGTCGGAGTGGGACACCCCCAGGGGCACGGTCCGGGTGACCGATTTCATGCCGCCGCGTGACGGCGCGCCCCAGCTGATCCGCATCGTGGAGGGGGTGAGCGGCCGGGTCCCCATGCGATCCGAACTGCGGATGCGGTTCAGCTACGGCCGGGTCACCCCGTGGGTGCACAAGGTGGACGGCCGTACGGTCGCCGTCGCCGGGCCCGACTCGGTGTGGCTGGACACCGAGGCCGAGACCTATGGCCAGAACCTGACGACCTACTCCGACTTCACCGTGGCCCCGGGTGACCGGATCGCCTTCACCATCAGCTGGCAGCCCTCGCACCACGAGCCCCCCGGCGTGCCCGATCCGGAGTCCTCGCTGACGGCGACGGAGGACTTCTGGCGCGAGTGGGTGGAGCAGTGCACGTACCACGGCCCCTACCGTGAGGCCGTCGTCCGTTCCCTGATCACGCTGAAGGCGCTCACCTACGCTCCGACCGGTGGCATCGTGGCCGCCCCGACCACCTCGCTGCCCGAGGACATCGGCGGCTCGCGTAACTGGGACTACCGCTACACCTGGCTGCGGGACGCGGCGATCACGCTCTCCTCGCTGCTCCGCACCGGTTACCGCGAGGAGGCGCGCGCCTGGCGCGAGTGGCTGCTGCGGGCCGTCGCGGGCGACCCGGAGAACCTGCAGATCATGTACGGCATCGCCGGAGAGCGGGAGCTCGGGGAGGCGGAGCTGGACTGGCTGCCCGGGTACGAGAACTCCGCCCCGGTCCGGGTCGGCAACGGCGCGGCCAACCAGCTCCAGCTCGACGTGTACGGCGAGGTCACCGAGGCGCTGCACCTCGCGCACATGACGGGGCTGACCCGCAACGACTACGCGATGGGCCTCCAGCTGAAGCTGATCAGCTACCTGGAGAAGCACTGGGAGGAGCCCGACGAGGGCATCTGGGAGGTGCGCGGGCCGCGCCGTCACTTCGTGCACTCCAAGGTGATGGCCTGGGTGGCGGTGGACCGCACGATCAAGCTGATCGAGTCCGGCGACGCGGAGGGACCGCTGGAGCGCTGGTACCAGCTGCGCGACGACATCCACCGCGATGTCTGCGAGCGGGGCTACGACCAGGAGCGCAACACCTTCACCCAGTCCTACGGGTCCCAGGAACTGGACGCGTCCCTGCTGCTGATCCCGCAGATGGGTTTCCTGCCGCCCGACGACAAGCGGGTCATCGGCACGATCGAGGCGATCCAGCGGGAGCTGTCCACGGAGGACGGTTTCGTCCTGCGGTACCCGACCGAGGGCGACGACGCCGGCGTGGACGGTCTGGAGGGCGACGAGGGCGCGTTCCTGGCCTGCTCGTTCTGGCTGGCGGACGACCTGGCGATGATCGGCCGGGTCGACGAGGCCCGCCGCCTCTTCGAGAAGCTGCTGTCCCTGCGCAACGACCTCGGACTGCTGGCCGAGGAGTGGGACTCCGGGCTCCAGCGCCAGGTGGGCAACTTCCCCCAGGCGTTCAGCCACGTGCCGCTGATCGACACGGCGCTGCGGCTGACGGCCAGCGGAGCGTACGCGGGCTGAGCCGGTGTGGGATCCCGTTCCTCGTGTCGGATTCCGCGCGGGGATGTCGTAGCCGTGTCGGATACGACAGGTAAGCGGGATCCATGCCTCTAACTCAAGCAGTTCCACTCTTCGTGTACCGGACCGTCCCGGTCGTCATCAACGCAGACGACCGGGGCATGCCAGCAGCGTTCGGCGGCCGATCAGGCCGCCCTGGAGAACGCAAAGTTGGGGATCCGGTGAGCACGACAGATCTGACTGCGTCGGTACAGGTGAGTGTCCGGCAGGCTGACGGGTGTGTGGCGGAGGACTTGGAGTGGGCGTCCGCGCCGCTCGATCTCCTGCGGAACGCACACCCATGGCGGACGTTCCGCTGGTACAAGGGCCAGCAGCACTACTCGGGCACGTACTGGGCGGCGACGGAACGCGACCACGTGATCTACGAGTCGCGGCTGGAGCTGGCACGGCTGCTGTTCGCGGACTTCGCTCCGGACGTCCGGCACGTCGTCGCTCAGCCGTTCCTGCTCAAGGCAGTGGTTGAGGGCAGGCTGCGGCGGCACATCCCGGACTACCTGCTGCTGACCGATGACGGGCCGGTAGTCGTGGATGTCAAGCCGCGACATCGGCTGGAGCGGCCGAAGGTTCGCAGAGGTCGACACACGCCTTTCGCCGCTGGTGGAGTCACTGACCGCATCGGACCTCCTGGCTCTGAGCGATGCTGCCCGAGATGCCTGGCAGAAGGCCCTCGCCGACATCACCGACCCCACAAGCGGGTTCGGCGGCTGGCGGCTGCAGGAGCGACGGCAAACCGTCCTGACCCCCGACTTCCTCCAGCGTGAATACACAGAAGGCCGGACGCCCCTCCGCGTGATCGCCGATACGCACGGATTCCCGAGGCGGGACGTCATCCGGCATACCAGGGATCTCGGCATCACGGTCTTCCGCGGAAACCGCCCGCACGTCTTCGATGACGACTGGCTACGCGAACAGTACATTGCACGGAAAAGGACAGGGTCCGACATCGCTCAGGAGACCGGATCCAATATCGAATCGGTCCGTCGCCGACTGGACCATCTCCGAATTCCACGGCGTCCGGCCGGCCGCAGCAGGCCCGAATTGATCACCAAAATCGAAGCATCAGTGCCACTCGATATCCGGACAGCAGCAGAAAAGACAATTCACGGATGGCGTCGCCTGCGCCGGTTCCAGATCAGCATGTTCTTCCCCACGCTTAAAACCAGCGCCACCTATCTCGGGCTCGTGCCGAGCGCGCTCACGCTGCAGCTCGACCAGTTGGAATGCGTCGTCGGGGCTGAGCTCTTCCACCGCTCGGTCCGGCACACACCGCAGACGCCAACCAGGAGAGGAGCCCGTCTCCTACAGGACCTCGACCGCGATGACGTCCAGAAAATCATGCGCGACGCGCTCGGATCAAAGCTCGAAGCGATTCCCGGCCAAGACACAGTCGACGCCGCAGCCGCCGTCGTCGATGGTGAGCGCGGCGCGCTGACCAGTCTTCACTCTCACTTCCAGTTCGGGGAGCGGATCCATGTCCCTCCTGCCGTATTGCCTCTTCTGGAGCATCTGCTCGCCCACGCGGGCCGTGAGACCCACGCAGGCCAGATCCAGAACGCCACTGGCATCCCGTTCAACACCGTCTACAAGCAGCTCAAGCGCATGGAAGTAGCCGGCTGGCTCACAAGCCGCCTCGAAACCCGTGCCGAACGGCCAGGCGCCGCACGCCGACGCACCTTCTACTCACTCACCGCCTCGGCACACCAAGCCGTGGCTCACGATCCAAATGCCGCACCCGTGGCGCTGAGGAAGAAGACAGCACCACGGGACGAAACCAGCGACACAGAGGTGGGACCGATACGTGAAACCCCAGGTCAGGAGGATCCAGCGATGCGCCAGTTACGCTCTGGGCTCCCTACACGGCAGATGAATTCGGTTGCGGCGGGACCGGGCAGCCCGGTGGGCTACCTGCATGGACGGTGCCACGGAGCCGGCGGAACGGGCGAGGTCGGGAAGCACCATGTATCTGCCTCTGTGGCACAGGGCGGCGGTGCTTGTCGCCCTGATGCTGGCCGCCTTCACCCTCAACACCGCGGAAAATTTGCCGATCGGCCTCTTGGAGCTCATCTCCGAAAGCCTTCGGGTGTCGGTGTCAGCGGTCGGTCTCCTGGTCACCGGTTACGGCGTGACCGTGGCCGTCACGTCATTGCCGCTCGCCTACGTCATGCGGGCCGTGCCCCGACGCCATGCGCTCACTGGACTGCTGGCCGCGCTGGTTGTGTCCAGCCTGGTCGCAGCGCTGGCCACCTCCTACTGGGTGCTCCTCTTCGCACGGCTGCTGACCGCACTCGCCCAAGCGTTGTTCTGGGCCGTGATGGGGCCGGTCGCGGTGGGCCTGTTCACTCCCGAGGTCCGTGGACGTGTGGTCGGAGCGCTGTCCGTCGCCGGTTCTCTCGCCCTCGTGCTCGGTGTTCCCGCCGGGACCTGGCTGGGCCGGCAGAGCGACTGGCAGGTGCCCATCGCCATGCTCGCGGCCCTGGGGCTCGTCTCTCTGGTGACCATCGCCGTTCTACTGCCCACCTCCCGTCCGGAAGAGGAGAGCACCGCCTACGGAACCAGTCCCGACGTCCGCCGGTTCGGGATCGTGCTGGCGGCCGGGACCCTATCCGCTACGGGGGCCTTCGCGGGATACACCTACATCGTCAAGTTCCTGGGCGACGTGAGCGGGTTCTCCTCGAGCGCGGTCAGTGCCCTGTTCGTGGCTTTCGGGGTTGCGTGTCTGGCCGGAGTGAGCATCACCGGGGCGTTGCTGGACCGCTTTCCGCAGGCCGCACTGACCACTGCCGTCGGTACACAGGCGGTGGGCATGCTTGGTCTGTATGCGGTCGGCACCGAGCCGGCGGCAGCGGTGGTGTTCCTGGCACTGATGGGCAGTGCACTCGGGCCGGTGTTCATGACGACCCAGAACGCGATGCTGCATTGCGCACCGGGCCGCACAGATATCGCACTCGCGGCGAACTCCGGCTCATACAACGCCGGTATCGCAGCGGGCGCCGCGCTCGGCGGACTGGTCCTGCCGCTCGCCGGCGTGCGGGGCGCCTTCCTCGTCGGCGGGCTACTGACCGTCGGGGCCTGCGCAGTGCTGCTCGGCGGGCGGTTGCTGCGGGTTTTCGGACCGGAGTCCGCCGGTTAGAGTTGCCGTCACTGGACGGCCAGTGCTGCTTCTCGTCCTCTGAGGAAAACGACGCGAAGACGGGACTGCACCGCCGACACGACCGCGGAATCGACCCGCGAAAACGCAGGTCGTGCAATCTCCGGACGACACGGCTCACCGGAACCTACAGCCGGCGGCGGGGCGGACCCCTCTCAGGAACGGCCGACGCGGACGGCCCGGCCTATCCTGGAGGGGTCCTGTCACGCCCTGCGAAGGGGGCTCCACATGACGCCCCGTACCCCTGCGACGGATGCCTCCACGACCGGTCTCCGCGCTGATTTCTCCGGTGAGATCCACGTTCCCGGCAGCCCCGGATACGACGAGGCCCGTACCGTCTTCAACAGCATGATCGACCGCAGACCGGCGGTCGTGGCCCAGTGCTCCGACGAGGCGGACGTCGTGCGTGCGCTGCGTTTCGCGCGTGAGGAGGGGCTGGAGGTCGCCGTACGCGGCGGTGGACACAGTGTGGCGGGGATGGCCCTGAGCGAGGGCGGTCTGGTCGTCGACATGCGGCTCATGCGCGCGGTGGAGGTCGACCCCGGGGCCCGTACGGTCCGGGTCGGCGGCGGCGCGACCATGGCCGACCTGGACCGCGCGACCCAGCCGTACGGCCTCGCCACGACGGGCGGCCGGGTGTCGACCACCGGTGTCGGCGGGTTCACCCTGGGCGGCGGATCGGGGTGGCTGGAGCGCGCGTTCGGCCTGGCCTGCGACAACCTGGTGGCGGCGGACCTGGTGACGGCGGACGGCACGACCGTGCACGCCGACGAGGACGAGCACCCCGAGCTCTTCTGGGCCCTGCACGGCGGCGGGGGCAACTTCGGGGTCGTCACGTCCCTGACGCTCCGGCTCCACGACCTGCCCGCGATGAGCATGGCGCTGCTTCTGTTCCGCCCCGAGAACGGCCCGGAGGTCGTACGCACCTACCGTGACGTGATGGACTCCGCCCCGGACGCGGCCGGCGGGGCGTGCCTGTACATCACCGGGCCGCCCGAGGAGTGGGTGCCCGAGGCCATGGTGGGGCGGCTGGTGTGCGCGGTCCTGGTCACCTACGCCGGTACCGAGTCGGATCTGCGTGAGGCGGCCGCGCCCCTGCTGGCGCTGGAGCGCGAGGCCGGGGTGATCGACGCGATCCCGTACGCAGACCTCCAGTGCATGCTCGACGACCCGCCCGGCATGCGGAACTACTGGTCGGCGGAGTACCTGGACGCGCTCCCCGACGAGGCGGCGGCCGAGTTCAGCGCCTGCGCCTCCACCCTGCCCGTCCCCTCCGGCTGCCAGCACGTGCTGTTCCCGATGGGCGGCGCGGTGGCCAGGGGGCCGGCCGACTACCCGCTCCCCTGGCGCACCTCCCCGTGGACGGTGCACCCGTTCGGGGTCTGGGAGGACCCGGCGGACGACGAGCGGGCCAAGCAGTGGGTGCGCCGGGTCCGCGGCGCGTTCGTGCCGTGGGCGAGCGGCGCCGTCTACCTCAACTTCATCGGCCGCGAAGGGACGGAGCGGGTGGTCGCCGGATTCGGGGAGCACGCCTACGAGCGGCTGTCCCGGGTCAAGGCCGACTACGACCCCGGCAACGTCTTCCACCTGAACCACAACGTGCGGCCGGCGGTGGCCAGGGTGTGACGCGCCCGGCCGGGGCCGGTACCTTCCTCACCAGGGCGTTCCTGGCCCGATCGCAGGGGCGCGCAGGCACACGACGGGAAGCACGAGGCCGGATCCGGTGAAGACAGAGGGCGGGATCACCGTACGGCGGGCGCTGGAACTGCCCGGACTGCGTGGCGGACTTCCCGAGGTGCTGACGGGCGAGGACCGGCTGGACCGCGAGGTGCGCTGGGTGCACGCCGGTGAGGCCCCCAACATCCCCGCCCTGCTCAAGGGCGGGGAACTGCTGCTCACGACGGGGCTCGGCCTGGGTTCCCGGCCCGCCGACCAGCGGGCCTTCGTCCGTAGGCTCGCCGACCGCGGGATCGCGGCGCTGGTCGTCGAGCTCGGCCCGCGGTTCGGCCGGCTTCCACCGGCGATCGTGGAGGCGGCCGGCTCCGCGGGGCTGCCGCTGGTCCAGCTGCACCGGGAGGTCCCGTTCGTCGCGGTGACCGAGGAGATCCACACCGAGATCGTCAACGGCCACTACGCCCTGCTGCAGCGGGCCGAGGAAGTCCACCGCCGGTGCACCCGCGCGGTGCTGGACGGCGGCGGGGTGCCGCAGGTGCTCGGCATCCTGGCGG
This sequence comes from Streptomyces sp. NPDC048590, assembly GCF_043199535.1. NCBI lineage: Bacteria > Bacillati > Actinomycetota > Actinomycetes > Kitasatosporales > Streptomycetaceae > Streptomyces > Streptomyces sp. NPDC048590. The sequence continues at coordinate 265,759 of NZ_JBICWC010000011.1, forward strand.
ACTTCGCCGCCAATCCGGTCTTCCTCGAGACCCCCGACGGCCGGCTGCTGTACGCCGCCGGCACCGGCACGGGGGCGGTGGGCGCGGACCCGCTGCAGGTCTGGGAGGGGCTGCGCGGTGGCCGTGCGGCCCGGGAGTCGCCACCGGCCGGAACAGTCCTCGTGGAGGTGCCGGGCAGCGGCCCCGGGACCGGCTCCGTGCGCGCGCGCCTGGTGCTGCTGGCCGTGTCGGGCCCGCTCGTGGCGGTGCACCGGATGGCGGCCGAGCGTGCGGCGGGCATCCTGGCGGTCGTGCTGATGCAGGCCCGCCAGGAGGAGGAGGTGGCCGCGCGGGGGCGCGGTGACTTCCTCACGGATCTCGCCGAGGGCCGCATCAGACCGGAGGACGCGCCGGCCCAGGCCGGGGTGCTCGGATTCCGTCCCGGAGGGGACCCGCTGCTGCCCGTGGTGATGCGTCTCTCCCCCGAGTCGGCTCCCTCGGGCAGCTGGGCGCTGCTGGCCCGGGCGGTGACGGAGGAACTGGCCGCGGTGGGCGCCCCGGCCCTGGTGGGTGTGCGCCCGGTGGAGGGCAGGGTCCCGCTGCTGCTGGCGCTGCGGCCGGGAATGACGCGTACGGCGCTCGCCGACCGGGTGGCCCAGGCGCTCCGGGCGGGGGCCGCGCGGGCGGGCCTCGAGCGGGCCGGCGACCGTACACCCGTCGTGGTGGTGGTCGCCGCTTCGGGTGTCTGGGCGGCGGCCGGCGCGGGCCTGCGGCACGCGGCGGAGGCCGCGACGGCAGCCCAGGGGCTGGAGGAACGGCCCTGGTACGACGCGCGCCGGCTGGACATCGATCTGCTGCTCTGGAGGCTGAGGGACCATCCGGACCTGGAGTCCTTCGTCGACCGCGCGATCGGGCCGCTGCGCGAGCACGACCGGACCGGTCGTCCCGCGTTGCTGCCCACGCTCGAGGCCTACCTCGCGCACGCGGGGCGCAAGGCGGAGGCCGCACGCGACCTGCATCTGAACCGGCAGACGCTCTACAACCGGCTGGCCCGCATCGGCGAACTGCTGGGCACGGACCTCGACGACCCCGAGTCGGTGCTGGCGCTGAGTCTGGCGCTCCGCGCCCGGCGTCACACGGGCTGAGGAACCGTCAGCTCCGGCCGGCCGGCCCGGGTGCCGCCAACTCGTCGTAGACGGACAGCACATGGCTGATCATCTCGTCCTCGGTCGGCCATCCGGCGGCCTGCAGGAGCCCCGAGTCGGCCAGCGCCTGCCGCTGCTCCGGGTCCCCCAGAAGGCGGGTGACGGTGCCGGAGAGGGCCCCGGCGTCTCCGTGCGGGGTCAGCTCGGCGGCGTCACCGACGAGTTCGGTCAGCCCCTCGGTGCCGGCCGCGACGAGTGGGGTGCCGCCCCTCAGTGCTTCGCGGGCGAGCGCCGGCCCGTGTTCGCCCCCGCCGGTCAGTACGGCGATGTCGGCGGCGGCGAGGACGTCCGCGAGCCCGTCCATGCCTCCGGCGAGCACGACCGGCAGCCCCTGGGCCGCGATCCTGCGGCGCAGGGCACCGGCCCGGCTGTCCTCCCCCACCACGGCGAGCAGGGGCGCGGGGTCCAGGCCGCGCCACTCGCGTGCCGCCTCCACCAGCGTGTCCTGACCGGGCTGGGCGACCGACACCAGCAGCGGGCGTCCGACCGCGCCCAGTTCGGCGCGTGTCTTGCCGGTGTCACCGGCGCCTCGCGGACCGCTCGGCTGCACGGGAACGGGCGCGATCCTGGCGTCCCTGGCCCCCCGGCTGCGGGCCCGGTCGACCAGTTCCCAGGAGGTCCCCAGCACGACGGCCGCCCTCCGGACGGCCCTCCGTTCCAGCCGCCGCAGCAGCCGGCCTCGGGCGCCCTCGGCCTGGACACGGGTGTGCCAGGTCATGACCAGTGGGGTGGAGCGGCCGCTGAGCGCGATCCCGGCGCGTACGGCGGCGTGCAGCCCGTGCGCGTGGACGATGTCCGCGCCCGTGCACGCGGTCCGGAGGGCGGATACGGCCGCCGGGTCGCTGCGCCGGGGCACCGCGACGAACCGGGCGCCGGTGACGGGGAGGCCGCGGGCGCGGCCCGTCCCGACCGGAGCGCAGACGGTGACCTGTACGCCCCGGGCGATCAGTCCCGCGGCGAGCGACCTGACGTGAGCGCTGCTTCTCACGCCGCCGCCCAGGACTTGGACCGTACGCAGCTGTGTCACGTTGATCGGCTCCCGGGGCTCCCGAGTGGGTGATGTGTACAGCCACAAGGATGCCAGTCCGTACGCACGTTCCGGGACCGACGAAACGTTGCTTCGGACCCCTCACCCACAGCGGAACGGTCCACCCCACACTTTCGGGTGAGATGGACCGTCCTGAATTGACTTCGGCCGTCGGAGATCTGACTACCCGTCGACCCGGGCGGTCTCGAGGAGTTCCTCGGCGTGTGCGCGAGCCGTCTCGGAGTCCTCCTGACCGGCGAGCATCCGGGACAGCTCGCGCACCCGGTCCTCGCCCTCCAGGACCGTGACACCGCTCCTGGTCACCGATCCGTCCACGGTCTTCTCGACCAGCAGCTGCCTGTCGGCGAAGGCCGCCACCTGGGGCAGGTGGGTGACCACCACGACCTGGGCGGACCTCGCGAGCTTCGCCAGCCGCCTGCCGACCTCGACGGCGGCCTTGCCGCCGACACCGGCGTCCACCTCGTCGAAGAGGTACGTCGGCACGGGGTCGGAGCCCGCGAAGACCACCTCGACGGCGAGCATCACACGGGACAGCTCACCGCCCGACGCGCCCTTGGCGATCGGCCGGGGCTGGGCCCCGGGATGCGGCGCGAGCAGCAGCTCCACCTCGTCGGCTCCGGACGGCCCGTAGAGGACGCTCCGGCCACCGACGTCGATCCCCGAGGCCTCGTCCGGCGCCTCGGTCTGCCGGATGGCGAACGAGACCCGGGCGTGCGGCATCGCGAGCGACGCCAGCTCCTCGGTCACGGCCGCGGCGAAGCGCGCCGCCGCCTCGGTGCGCGCATCGGTCAGTGCCTGGCCGAGCGCCGAGAGCTCGCCGCGCAGCACGTCCCGCTCCGCAGTCAGTTCACCGATCCGGTCGTCGTCGCCCTCGAGCTCGGTCAGCCTGGCGGCTCCCTCCTCGGCCCAGGCGAGCACGGCGGAGATGTCCTCGCCGTACTTGCGGGTGAGCGCGGTGAGGGCGGCGCGCCGCTCCTCCACGGCGGCGAGCCGCAGCGGGTCGGCGTCGAGCTGGTCGGAGTACCCGGCGAGCTCGCCCGCCACATCGGCGAGGAGGATCGAGATCTCGCCGATCCGGTCGGCGAGCCCGGCCAGCGCGGGGTCGTGTGCCCGTACACCGTCCAGGGAGCGCCCGGCGGCGGCGACGACGGTCGTGGCGTCCACGCCCTCCGGGTCCTCCGGATCGCCGGCGAGCGCGGTGTGGGCGAGCGCCGCCGCGGAGGCGAGGGCCTCGGCGTGGCCGAGCCGCTCGGCCTCCGTCGCCAGCTCGGTGTCCTCTCCCGGCAAGGGATTCACGGCGGCGACCTCGTCGAGGCCGAAGCGCAGCAGATCCGCCTCCTGGGCCCGTTCCCGCGCCCGGGTGGTCAGCTCGTCCAGCTCGGTGACGACCGCCCTCAGCCGTCGGAAGGCGGCCTCGTAGGCGGCGTGGGGCGTATCGACGGCGTCGCCCGCGTACCGGTCGAGGGCCTGGCGCTGCCGGGCGGGCTTGAGGAGCCCCTGCTGGTCGGTCTGTCCGTGTACGGCCACGAGTTCGTCGGCGAGCTCGGTGAGCACGCCCACGGGCACGGATCTGCCCCCGAGGTGGGCGCGGGAGCGCCCTTCCGCCGAAACGGTACGGCTGACGATCAGCGCACCGTCCTCGATCTCGCCGCCGGCCTCTTCCGCGCGCACCGCCGCCGCGTCGCCCGGGGAGACCGTGATCCGCCCCTCGACGACCGCGGCCTTGGCTCCGATCCGCACCAGGGCGGGATCGGCGCGGCCGCCGAGCAGCAGTCCGAGGCTGGTCACGACCATGGTCTTGCCCGCGCCGGTCTCACCCGTCACGGCGGTGAAACCGGGTGACAGCTCCACCACCGCGTCGTCGATGACTCCGAGCGACCGTATCCGCATCTCCTCCAACACGGACAAGACCTTACGAGGTCCAAGCCCCGGTGTGCGACGGACCCCGGTGAAGGGTTCACTCACGCGGGTGTGGTCGCGGGCCCCGGAGGTCAGTGCGGGGCGCCCCGCCAGCCCTGCACGGGCAGCGCGAACTTGGCCACCAGCCGGTCGGTGAAGGAGGCCTGGTGCAGCCGCGCGAGCCGTACGGGGACGGCGCCCCGGCGCACCTCGACCCTGGCCCCGGCGGGCAGCTCCACGGTCCTGCGTCCGTCGCACCACAGCACCCCGTGCGGGGTGTGCGGCTGGACCTCGACGGCGAGCACCGACTCGGGCGAGGTGATCAGGGGCTTGGCGAAGAGGGCGTGGGCGCTGATGGGGACCATCAGCAGGGCCTCGACCTCCGGCCAGACGACGGGTCCGCCCGCGGAGAAGGCGTATGCGGTCGAACCGGTGGGCGTGGCGCAGACGATCCCGTCGCAGCCGAAGCCGGTCACCGGACGGCCGTCGATCTCCAGCACGACCTCGAGCATCCGCTCGGGCGAGACCTTCTGCACCGCCGCCTCGTTGAGGGCCCAGTCGCTGTGCACGATGTCGCCGTTGCTGTGCACCAGGACGTCTAGGGTCATCCGCTCCTCGACCTGGTAGGCGCGGGTCACGACCCGGTCCACGACCTTGTCGAGGTCGTCACGCTCGGCCTCGGCGAGGAACCCCACCCGTCCGAGATTGACGCCGAGCATGGGGACGCCGGAGGCGCGGGAGATCTCGGCGCCGCGCAGCAGCGTCCCGTCCCCGCCGAGCACGATCAGCAGCTCGCAGCCGTCCACCGCCGCCGGGGTGGCGTCCGTAACGGTCTCCACGGAGGCCGGAAGCGGCAGGTCCTCGGCCTCCGCGGCCAGCACCCTCACGCCCAGGCCGTTGCGCAGCAGCCCCTGGACGACGAGTTCGGCGCTGCGGATGGCAGCCGGACGGCCGGTGTGCGCGAGCAGGAAGACGGTACGTTCCGCGTTCCCTGGTTGTGCCGCATGCGTCGTCAACGGGGCCCCTCCGCCACTGCACGGTCGACGTCAGCGGGATCCAGCTCAGGTGCGCCGGCCCGCAGCCACAGAAAGTACTCGACATTTCCCGACGGTCCGGGCAGCGGGCTCGCCGTCACACCCCGGACGCCGAGACCCAGGAGCCAGGCGCGGCGCGCCACCTCCCGTACCGCCTCGGCCCGCAGCTCGGGGCTGCGGACCACGCCTCCGCTGCCGAGGCGCTCCTTGCCCACCTCGAACTGCGGCTTGACCATCAGGACGAGATCGGCCTCGGGGCCGGCGCAGCGCGCCAGGGCGGGGAGCACCAGACCGAGCGGGATGAAGGACAGGTCCCCCACCACCAGGTCCACCTCCTGCCCGTCGATCTGTTCCACCGTCAGCTCTCGTACGTTGGTACGGTCCTTGACGGTGACGCGTTCATCGGACTGGAGGGACCAGGCGAGCTGCCCGTAGCCGACGTCCACGGCCACCACATGCCCGGCTCCGGCCCTCAGCAGCACGTCGGTGAAGCCACCGGTCGAGGCGCCGGCGTCCAGCGCCCGCCGTCCCTCCACCTTCAGCCCGAGGGGGGTGAAGGCGGCGAGGGCTCCCGCGAGTTTGTGCCCGCCGCGCGAGACGTACTCGGGGTCGCTGTCGTCCTTGACGACGACGACGGCGGCACTGGTCTCGACCTGGGTGGCCGGTTTCGTCGCGGTGTTCCCCGCGACGGTCACCCGCCCGGCCACGATCAGCTGGCTCGCGTGTTCGCGTGAGCGGGCGAGCTTGCGGCGTACCAGCTCGGCGTCGAGGCGGCGACGTGCCACTCCTGCCACGTTCGGTTCAGCTCCTGTTGTCGTGCGTGCGCGTCGGTGCGGGTGCGGGGCGTGCGTCCAGAGCGGTCAGCTCTTCGCGCAGGCCCCGGTGTACATCCTCGTACACCTCGGTGTGGCCGTCGGCCGCGAGGTGGTCCGCGTCGGCCAGGCGGTCCAGGCGGGCGTCGACACCGACGTGCCCGGTCGGGGTCCGGGTGATCCCCAGGGGTGCGGGAGGCGCGGGGTCGAAGGAGGGCGTGGGCGGCTCGGCGGGCTGCTGCCCGGCGGCGTCGTCGGCCCCGTCCCGCTGCTCCGTGTCCGGCTCCGGCTTCCAGTCGCTCATGCGGGAACGCTACCCCGAACGGCCGGTGTACCGTCGGTGACGATGGCGACCATGGCGGAGTGCCGCAGCGCACTCGACACACTTTCCGACAATCTGGCGGGGGCCGACGGCGACGTACGCGGCGCCGCCGACCTCGACCGCTCGCTGAGCTGCCACATCAGGGATCTCGACGTGACCTTCACCGGGCGGCTCGCGAACGGCCGGATCCATGTGCTGGACACACACGACGGCCCGCCCCGCGACAAGGCGGAGATCCGGCTCGCGATGACGGGCGACGACCTGGTCGCCATGGTCGGCGGCGAGCTCAACTTCGCCAAGGCCTGGGCGTCGGGCCGGGTGCGGCTGGAGGCGGGCTTCCGCGATCTGCTGAAGCTCAAGTCCTTGCTCTGACCTCCGGGGCGCCGGGCCTCAGGCCGCGGCGCGCCGCTTGCGGGCGGCGGGGACGACGAGCGGGGTGCCCGTCTCCGGGTCGTCGATGACCTGGCAGCGCATCCCGAAGACCTCCTCCACCAGCTGCGCGGTGACGATGTCACCGGGCGCGCCCTCGGCGATGACCTCCCCCTCACGCATGGCGATGAGGTGGGTGGCGTACCGCGCCGCGTGATTGAGGTCGTGGAGCACGGCGACCAGGGTGCGTCCCTGTGTCTCGTGCAGCTCCGCGCAGAGGTCGAGGACGTCGATCTGGTGCTGGATGTCGAGGTACGTCGTCGGCTCGTCCAGCAGCAGCAGGGGGGTCTGCTGGGCGAGGGCCATGGCGATCCAGACCCGCTGGCGCTGGCCGCCGGACAGTTCGTCGACGTAGCGGTCGGCGAGCGCCCCGACACCGGTGGAGTCCATGGACTCCTTCACTACGCGCTCGTCCTCGGGGGACCACTGGCGCAGCAGCCCCTGGTGCGGGTACCGGCCGCGCGAGACGAGGTCGGCGACGGTGATCCCGTCCGGGGCTATGGAGGACTGGGGCAGCAGTCCGAGCGTCCTCGCCACCTTCTTCGCGGGCATGCGGTGGATGGACTGCCCGTCCAGCAGGACGCTTCCCCCGCTGGGCTTCAGCATCCGCGACAGGGCGCGCAGCAGGGTCGACTTGCCGCAGGCGTTGGGGCCGACGACGACGGTGAAGGAGTGGTCGGGGATCTCGACCGAGAGGTTCTCGGCGATGATCCGCTGGTCGTAGCCGAGGGTCACCGAGTCCGCGGTGAGGCGCTGCATGGTCGTACTCCCGGATTCCGGAGGGGTGGTCTTCGAGGTGTCCGGGGTTCCCGGCTTCGTACGTGTGTGTCCCGTTCTCATATGCGCCCCGCCCTGCGCTCGGAGACGAGGAGCCACAGCAGGTAGCAGCCGCCCAGTACGCCGGTGATCACGCCGACGGGGAGCTGGCGGTCCCCGAAGGCGTTCATGGCGGTCCAGTCGGCGACGAGCAGCAGGACGGCCCCGGTGGCGGCCGCGGCTGCCAGGTTGGGTCCGGAGGCCCGGGTGAGCCTGCGGGCGACCTGCGGGGCGCTGAGCGAGACGAAGACGATGGGCCCGGCGGCGGCGGTGGCGACGGCGACGAGCAGCACGGCGCAGCCGAGCAGGACGAGCCGGGTGCGTTCCACCCGTACGCCGAGCGCGTGGGCGGCGTCGTCGCCCATCTCGATCATGCGCAGCGCCCTGCCGTGTCCCATGACCAGCGGCAGGAGCACGCAGCAGACCGCGAGCAGCGGCCAGACCTGCGCCCAGTCCCGTCCGTCGAGCGAGCCGGTCATCCATACGACCGCCCGGGTCGCGTCGACGAGGTTGGCCTTGGTGATCAGGTAGTGGATGGCGGCGGTGAGCATCGCGGCCGCGCCGATGCCGACGAGGACGAGCCGGTAGCCGTGCACCCCGCGCTTCCAGGCCAGCAGGTAGACGGCGGCACCGGTCAGCAGACCGCCGCCGACCGCGCCGGCGGCGACCTCGCCGGAACCGCCGTGGAAGAGCACGATCACGGCGAGGGCGCCGACCGCGGAGCCCTGGCCGAAGCCGAGGACGTCGGGGCTGCCGAGCGGGTTGCGCGAGACGCTCTGGAAGACGGCTCCGCCGACGCCGAGGGCGGCGCCGACGAGGAGTCCGACGAGGACCCTGGGCAGCCGCAGTTCGGTGACGATGAACTGCTGCTGGAACGTTCCGTCCCCGAGGAGGGTGGAGACGACCTGCCCGAGCGACATGGCGTAGTCGCCGCTGCCGATGAGCACGACGGCGGCGAAGGCCGCCGCGGCGACGAGCAGCGTGACCACGGTGAACGCCCGCGCGTCCACCCGGAGGGAGAGGCCGCCCGCGGTCCGCACCGCGTGGACGGTCCTTGTGGTGTCCTGTGCGGCCTTCACAGCTGGGCCATCCTCTTGCGTCGTACCAGGTGGATGAAGACGGGTCCGCCGATCAGCGCGGTGACGATGCCGACCTGCAGCTCGGACGGGCGCGCGGCGATCCTGCCCACGATGTCGGCACCGAGCAGCAGCACGGGCGCGAGGACGGCCGCGTAGGGCAGGATCCAGCGCATGTCGGGGCCGGTGATGGTGCGGACCAGGTGCGGGATCATCAGCCCGATGAAGACGATCGGCCCGCAGGCCGCGGTCGCCGCCCCGCAGAGCAGGGTGACGGCCACCATGGCCAGGGCACGGGTACGGGTGAGCCGGGCGCCGAGCGCCCGGGCCGTGTCGTCGCCCATCTCCAGCGCGTTGAGCGGCCTGGCGATCAGCATGGCCAGCAGCACCCCCAGCGCGATGAAGGGCCACACCTTCCCGACGGTCTCGGGGTTGGCGGAGGCGAGGGATCCGACCGTCCAGAACCGCAGCCGGTCCAGCGCCGCCGAGTCCAGCAGCTGTACGGCGTTGACGTAGCCGAAGAGCGCGGCGGTGACCGCCGTACCGGCGAGTGCCAGCCGTACGGGGTTCGCGGACCGGCTGCCGCCGAGCAGGTACACCGCGACGGAGACGACCGCGGCGCCACCGAACGCGAACCAGACGTAGCCGGTCAGCGAGGTGACGCCGAAGAAGGTGATCGCGGAGACGACGGCCGCGGACGCGCCCGCGTTGACGCCCAGCAGGCCGGGCTCGGCCAGCGGATTGCGGGTCAGTGCCTGCATCACCGCGCCGGACAGCCCGAGGGCGGAGCCGGCGAGGAGCCCCAGCACGGTGCGCGGGACCCGCACATCCCGTACGAGGACGTCCCCGTTGGTACCCGAGTAGTGGAACAGACCGTGCCACACGTCGGAGAGCGGGAGGCCCTTGGCACCGATCGCGACACTCGCGAGACAGACCAGCACCAGGAGGCCCAGGGCCACCAGCAGACCTGCGGCACGTACCGCGTGCCGCCCCGCGCGCACGGGTGCGTCGGGCCGGGGCGCGGGATCCGAACTCGATTCGGGGAGACTGTCGACCAACACGTGGTTAGGTTAGCCTATCCTCCGATTGGCTCAACTCCCCGGTGCGGCACAGCCTACGGTCTCCCGGCCGCCCTCAGAGCCGGAGCTCGGCGACGGCCTTCTCCGCGTCCAGCTCGCAGGCGCCCTCTCCGGCGTGTGTCCAGGCTGCCCCGCACAGGGCCCGTAGCCCGTCGACCGGTTCGCCGCCACCCTCCAGGGCGAGCGCCTCTCCGCGTACGACGGCGGTCCAGCCTCCGCAGCGGAAGACCCCGTCCTCTTCGGACACCTCGGGCTGGGTGGTGAGCAGTCCGCGCAGGTCCCGGTCCACATAGGTGGGACGGTACTTGGGCTCGGCGGCGATCAGCTGCGCCGCGTCGGTGACCCCGGTGAGCACGAGCAGCGAGTCCACGCCGCCGTTGAACGCACCCTCGATGTCCGTGTCCAGCCGGTCCCCCACGACCAGGGGGCGCTCGGCCCCGGTCCGCAGCACCGTCTCACGGTGCATCGGGGGCAGCGGCTTGCCGGCGACCTGCGGCTCGGCCCCGGTCGCGATCCGCACGACCTCCACCGCCGCGCCGTTACCCGGGGCGATACCGCGGGCACCCGGGATGGTCAGGTCCGTGTTCGAGGCGAACCACACCGCTCCGCGGGTGATCGCGTAGGCGGCCTCCGCGAACCTGCCCCAGGGCAGGTCGGGGCCGCCGAAGCCCTGTGCCACGGCTGCCGGATCGTCGTCCGCGGACTCCACGGGCACCAGCCCCCGCTCGCGCAGCGCGACCCTGAGCCCTTCCCCGCCGACCACGAGGACCTTCGCGCCGGCCGGCAGCTGATCGGCCATCAGCCGGGCGACGGCCTGCGCCGACGTGATCACGTCGGAGGGTTCGGCCGGCACACCGAGCTCCGTCAGGTGCCCGGCGACCGCGTCGGGGGTGCGCAGCGCGTTGTTCGTCACGTACGCCAGGTGCATCCCGCCGTCACGCGCGGCTTGCAGCGACTCGACCGCGTGCCCGATCGCGTGTCCGCCCGCGTACACCACCCCGTCGAGGTCGAGCAGGGCCGTGTCGTAGCGCTCGCTCAGCGGCTGGTCGCTCCCGAGCGGCCGGGTCCTGTACTGCTGACTCATATGCCTGTGCTCCTCGTTCATGCTTCTCCCCCGATCATCGCGTATCCACCGGGCGCGCATACGATGCCCGGATGAACACATCCGGAGCCCCCGTCCGCAGCCAGGGACTGCGGCTGACCCCCTTCCGCGGACTGCGGTACGTCCCGGAACAGGTCGGCAGCCTGGCCTCGGTCACCTCTCCCCCGTACGACGTCGTCGTCCGGCCCGACGGGCTCCATCACCTTGAGTCCTCGGACCCGCACAACATCGTGCGGCTCATCCTCCCGCAGGGCGGATCGCCCGCCGAGCGGCACCGGCAGGCCGCCCGCACCCTGACGCAGTGGCTCACGGAGGGCGTGCTCGCCCCGGATCCCCTCCCCGCGCTGTACGTCTACGAGCAGCAGGCCGGTGACAGTCTGCAGCGCGGCGTGATCGGGGCCCTGGCGCTCTCCCCCGCGTCGGAGGGTGTCGTGCTGCCCCACGAGGACGTGATGCCCGATGTCGTCGAGGACCGGGCGGATCTGATGCGCACGACGGCGGCCCACCTCGAACCCCTGCTCTTCAGCTACGAGGGGGACGGCGGTCCGACCGGTGCGACGGCTGTGATCGAGCGGGTCGTGGAGCGTCCCGCTCTGTTCGTCACGGTCACGGAGGACGGCGTCCGCCATCGCCTCTGGGCCGTCACCGATCCCGCCGAACACGCGGAGATCGATGCGGATCTGTCGCTGCGTCAGGCCCTCATCGCCGACGGCCATCACCGCTGGGCCACCTACCTGAGGCTTCAGCGTGAGCAGGATGCACCCGGCCCCTGGGACTTCGGTCTGGTGCTGCTCGTCGACACGGCCCGCCACCCGTTGCGGGTACGTGCCATCCACCGTCTGCTCCACCGGCTTCCGGTCCCGGACGCGCTCCGCGCACTCGACGGTCTCTTCCGCGTCCGCTCCGTCGACGGGCCGTTGCCCCTGGCTCTGGACGCGCTCGCTGAGGCGGCCGCGGAGGGCAACGCCTTCCTCCTCGCGGGAGACGGCCGCTTCCATCTGGTCGACCGCCCCGACGAGCACCTGCTGGAACGCACCATACGCGGGGACCGGCCCGCCGCCTGGCGCGCCCTGGACGCCACCGTGCTGCACTCCACCCTGCTCGACGGGGTCTGGGGCATCCCTGACTCCCCGGACCACATCGCCTACATCCACGACACCGAGGCAGCGATCGAGCAGGCCGAACGGCACGGCGCCACGGCCGTTCTGATGCATCCGGTGCGGGAGGAAACGGTCCGGGACCTGGCCCGGCAGGGCGTCACCATGCCCCGCAAATCGACGTCGTTCGGCCCCAAGCCCGCCACGGGGCTGGTGCTGCGCAGCCTGGAGACCGGCTGAGGAAACCCTCGCGCGGGCCGGTCCCGGCCGGTCCGTGAAAGCGGTGAAGGGCGGCACCCTCCGGGGTGCCGCCCTTCACCGCTGTTCACAGGCCTCAGGCCTTCGTGGATCCGTCCACGCCGCCGTCCCCGGTCTCGGCATCGCCATCGGCGGCGTCACCATCGGCGTCGGCGTCGGCGTCGAGCGGTGCGTCACCGTGGTCGTCGTCATCGTCGAGCGCGTCGACGAACTCGACCCCGTCGAGCTCGGCGAGCCGGTCCGAGGCGTCGGTCGCGCCGTCCTTGTCGGCTTCCATCGCCTTCCCGAACCATTCGCGGGCCTCGTCCTCGCGACCCGCTTCCAGCAGGACGTCGGCGTAGGCGTAACGAAGTCGCGGGGTCCACGGGTGGATGGCGTTCGACGCCAGCTCGGGGCTCTGCAGGGTGACGATGGCGGCGTCGAGCTGTCCCATGTCCCTGCGGGCTCCCGCCGCGACCAGGCGCATCTCGACCTGTCCGGCCTTGTCCAGCTTCTGCACCTCGGGTTCGCCGGCCATGGCCATCGCCCGCTCGGGCCGGCCGAGTCCGCGCTCGCAGTCGGCCATGACGGGCCACAGCTCGACGGAGCCGGTCATCCGGCGCGACGCCCGGAACTCCGCCAGCGCCTCCGCGTACCTCTGGCTGGAGTACGCGGCGAAGCCGGCGGCCTCACGCACGGCGGCGACCCGCGAGGCGAGCCTCAGGGCGATCCGCGAGTAGGCGTAGGCCTGCTCAGGGTCCTCGTCGATCAGACGGGCGACCATGACGAGGTTCCGCGCGACATCCTCGGCGAGGGTCTTCGGCAGGCTCAGCAGCTCCTGCCGAACGTCCTTGTCGATCTCGTCACCGGTGACGTCGTCGGGGATGGGAAGCCGCTTGACGGGCTCGCGGTCCCGGTCGTCACGGCCCTGGTAACCGCCACGGTCATCGCGGCCACGGTAGCCACCGCGGTCGTTACCGCGGTCGTTGTCGCGGCGAGGACCACGGTCGCGGTCGCGGCTCCGGTCATCACGACGGAATCCACCGCCACTGCCGCCGGGACGGTCGTCGTCGCGGCGCGGGCCACGGGGCCGGTCGTCACGACGGTCGAACCCACCACCGGGACGGCCACCACGGTCATCACGACGGTCGCGGTCGTAGCCACCGGGACGGCCACCACGGTCATCACGCTGACCACCGCGGTACCCACCACGGTCGTCATCACGACGCGGCGCACGGTC